>CAIFEV010000001.1 GCA_903789615.1 uncultured Lachnospiraceae bacterium
GATTATGAAGTTTTCAAAGAGCTGGAAGCCGTACACCTCATTAAAAGGCGCTTACTTATTTTATATTACTATTCCCGGAGGTGCTGCAGGTAGTATATTACTGATGTTATTTAGCAAAGTAATTGAAAAAAATCGTTTAATTACCAAGCTTTTATCAAAACTCGGGCAGCATACATTGCTATTATTATGCATTCACGATCTAGATTGGCGTCTTCCTTTTGGAATCTATTCTAAAATCTCTCACGTTTTAATTTCTTCGTTTAAGGATGACTCATATTATTGGATGCTACAATTTATTATGCGTTTTAGTTTTGATTTGACTGTACTAATTGTTATTTTGTTTTTGGTTCAAATAGTTAAGAATATCTCCATCAAGTTGAATGTTTATCTGAAATCAATGCGATGAAGAATAGTAGGATAATACTTACATGAATGGGTTGATGTCGTAGACATACATTTGAAATTTATTTGAATATTCTTTTGGCTAAATTTAACAAGTTAATTCCTGTATTTAGTTGGTAAGACTATTTTAGATTTTACTGAATCACTTAACTTTTTTGTGGTAACATTTGGAATGGCGACATTTAAAATGGAGTTTGATGCTGTTACTTTGATGAATAGCAAATGATTATTCTTAATTGAATATAGCTATAATAACTATGTTATAATGGAGAAATACTCTGATGAACACAAGAAATAATAAACTTAACATTAAATTATGCTTTTTTATTGCGCTGATTTGCGCAACAATGGTACTAAGCATCTTTTATTTATTACAGATGGCGCCATTTGGTGATCGCTCGATGGCGAGTGGGGATATCAATTATTCTCAATTAGACTTATATTCATATCTGAAAAATTGTTTGACAGGAAAGGACACATTCGGATATTCGTTTTCAATGGGATTAGGAGGAGATACTGCCAATGTGGTTGCTTATGGAATGTCATCGCCTTTTAATTTGCTGATTCTCTTTTTTAATCAGGAAAATTTTCACACATATTTCGATATTTTGGTTGTTATAAAAATTGCCGCAATTGGATTTTGTATATCTTTTTATCTCCAAAAGAGATTTAATGGAAATCTGAAACATCTATTTATTATTATTCTTTCTTTAAGCTTTGCACTATCTCAGTATTGTATTGCACAAATAGTAAATGTTTTCTGGCTGGATGGGGTTGCCTTATTACCCTTCATTTTGCTTGGCGTATATGAAGTGGTTAGGGAAGAACGGCCTTTCATGTTAGTTATTGCTGTATTATGTTCAATACTTTTTGGATGGTATACAGGAATTACGGACTGCTTGTTTTCAATATTTTGGTTTGTTCTTGAATACTCTTATTATCAGATTGAGAGAAATGGTGAATTAAAAGTAAATGATTTTTTTAGAAAATTTATTAAATTTGTTTTAGCTGGTATTAATGGCGTACTTTTAAGTGGATTTTTCTTTTTACCAGCATTGGCATCAATTCGTGCCGGCAACAGGGGAAGTTTAAATTGGGAATCCTTTAATTTAAAGTTGAATGGAAATCCCTTGACAGTGATATCAAATGATATCATTGGAGGACTGAGTGATGCAAGCAAGGTGTGCCTTTTTTGTGGGAGCGTTGCAATTATTGGCTGCATTGGACTGTTCATGAGCAAATTATATAATAAACGATGGAAATTCACGACAGGTATTTTTCTACTATTTGTGATCTTTGCATTTTACTGGCAACCTTTGTTTTTACTTTTTTCAATGATGAAAAAGGTTAGTAGTTTTTGGTGCCGCTTTAGTTATATTGGGATTTTTACTATCGTTTTTTTCGCAGCTCAATTTTTCAGTAAATGGGACCAGGAAAAAGATAGAAAGCAAATAATAATTTCGTCCGAAGTGTTATGGGTGTTTCTGATAGAATTGACGAATATCTATGCGCTTGAGGAGAATTATCATAAAATAATTTTTACTTGTTTGGCAACTATCATAACTGGAACCATGCTTGTAATACTAACCAAGAAGAAACTTTCAAACAAGAAAGTGATGCAGTATATGTTGATGACAGCACTCGTGTTTTGCGTTATGTTTGAACTTGGCTATGATGCAAAAACGATTATGAATCAATATGGATTAAATGGTGTTCATGAATATCAAGACTATGTTAATAATGAAAACAAACTGATTGAACAAATTTCTGATAGTGATAGTGGAAAGTATCGCATTTCGAAGTCATTATGTCGAGGACAAGGGAAAGGATCTGTAACAGCTAATTATAATGAACCTTTTGGGTACAATTATATGGGCCTTTCATCATATACTAATAGTCCAAATGACACGCAAAGAAATTTATTGAATGAACTTGGCTACAGAACAAACGGTGAGAATTATTACATCGTAAATACGTCAATTATTCCGACGGATTCATTGCTAGGTGTAAAGTATTTTCTTTCTTACTATGCTATTAATGGTTATGAAGCAGTTGAAGGCATGCAGACATATAATGAAAAAACGGTTTATAAAAACCCATATGCTTTACCGCTCGCTTTTACATACAATGATGAGGCATATCAATACGATGAAACAAATACTTCGAATCCTTTCTCGACAATAAATGAAATTTACAGTGAATTATACGGAAAAAGTGTTAATTTGTTTATTCCGGTTGATTATTCAGTGAATAGTAATGACGAAAGCACTGACCTATTGTTCTCTATCAGTATACCTAACGGAAATTATGCGCTATATGGAAATCTTCCATATTCATATGAATATAAGGGCATAATAAAATCTGGAGATGTTCAATTGACAAATTACGCTATGTGGGGAGCGCCGTCTGTTTTTTATATTCCATCAGAAAATGGTAAAGACAGTACAAGTATTGAAGTGATTTCCAAATCTGGTAATCCGGTTTCAAGTGTTTCACCTCAATTTTACGCGCTGGATTTGAACATGATGAAAAGTGTATCAGAGGCATTGCAAAAGAATGAAGTAAATTCATTAAATATTAATGGTAAACATATCACAATGGATGTGACACTAGGTGATGATGAGGCAATATTTACATCAATTGCATATGATAAAGGCTGGGTGATAACTGACAATGGAAAAAAGATAGAGCCGAATTTGTATGAAAACTGCCTTATAGGATTTAAATTGGAAACTGGTCAACATCATATTGAATTGAAATATAAGCAGCCTGGAATGCAAATTGGCATTGTGCTTACAATAATTGGTTGCTGTGGATTAATGGTTTGGTATTTGCGAATTAAGAAAAAATCACTCATGTGAATTATTGACATATATGTTTGCAAAGAATGGCATTAATATGCTTATATATTTGCAGCTTAAGAGTAAATGCCATTAAATTTAAATATCGATGCTTGGGCAGAAAGTATATACTTCACTTTCAAGAATAAGATATAGAAAAGAGCGATGATGACAGGAAAACCGATTTTATGGATTGTTATTCCGTGTTACAATGAATCCGAAGTGCTGCCGATCACGGCACCGATGTTTCTGGCACAGCTGACCAGGATGCGGGACGCAGGCAAAATTTCGGACAAGTCCCGCGTCCTGTTTGTAAACGATGGCTCCCGGGACAATACTTGGGAGATTATCGAAAAACTGGCGGTGTCTGACCCGCATTACATCGGCATCTGTCTTTCGCGCAACAGAGGACATCAGAATGCACTGACGGCCGGCATGATGGAAGCCCGTGGGCATGTGGACTGTATTATTTCCATTGACGCGGATGGGCAGGATGATATCCGCGCCATGGATGCGATGATTGACGAATACCGGAACGGAAGTGAGGTTGTCTACGGTGTGCGCTCGTCGCGCACAACAGACACCTGGTTCAAGCGCACGACCGCCCAGATGTACTACCGGCTTCTGGAACACTTCGGCGGTGATATCGTGTACAATCATGCGGATTACCGGCTGGTGAGCAGCGCGGTGCTGGACAGCTTTGCAAACTTCCATGAGGTCAATCTCTTTCTGCGGGGCCTGTTCCCGCTCATCGGATACAAGAGCTCCACGGTGAGCTATGCCAGAGAAGAGAGACTAGCGGGGCAGAGCCATTATCCGCTGATGAAGATGATCTCGCTGGCGGTGGACGGAATCACGTCGCTTTCCGTGCGGCCGATCCGGTTTATCACCAATCTGGGCGTCTTCTGCTCACTGCTTGGCGTTGCGGGAATTATCTGGGTCCTGGTGCGCAAGGTTACAGGACATCTTTCAGTTCTGGGCTGGTCATCGACGGTCTGTCTGATTTTGTTCCTCGGCGGCATCCAGCTGATCAGTCTGGGTGTCATCGGCGAGTATATCGGAAAGATTTACATGGAGTGCAAGCACCGGCCGCGGTTTATCATCAGTGAGCGCACGTGGGTGTGTCAGGAAAGAGAGTACAAGGGATGAGTTTAGCGGAGCACACATTTGTCATCTGTGCGTACAAGGAGTCGCCGTATCTGGAGGAGATGATCCGGTCGATTGCGGCGCAGACGGTGAAATCCCGGGTTCTGATGACGACGAGTACACCGAATGACTATATCCGCGGGATGGCGGACAAGTACGGCATCCCGCTTAAGGTGCGGGACGGTGCGCCGGACATTCGGGATGACTGGAATTTTGCCTATGACAGTGCGGCAACTCCCTGGGTGACGCTAGCGCACCAGGACGACCGGTATGACCCGGATTATGTGTGGGAGTTTGAGAAATGCATCAAGGCGCGGCCGGATGCGTTTGCGTTTCTGACGGATTACCTTCCGATTCACCACGGAACGGTGGGGGCGCGGGACGCCAACAGCCGGATCCGCCGTCTGTTGCGCTCACCGCTTAAATATGCGGCGATGGCGCGCTCGCCTTTCTGGAAACGCCGGATTTTAAGCTTGGGAAATTCGATCTGCTGTCCGTCGGTGACGTACAACAAGGCGAAGCTGGGGCCGGACTTTTTCACGACGGACCTGAAGTTCAACATTGACTGGGACACTTTTCTGAAATTTGCGGATATACCGGGCGCCATCGCTTACGCAGACAAGCCCCTGACGTTTTACCGGATTTCGGATGAGGCGACAAGTGCTGCGTGGATCAGGAATCACACCCGGGAAAAGGAAGACCGCCTGATGTTTGCGAAATTCTGGCCGGCGTGGATGGTCAATGTAATAATGCATTTTTATGTAAAAGCCTATGACACCTACAGCAAATGAAAATACATTCTGGAAACGGTTTGAGCATCTGATCCGCGTCGTTTTGAGCGGCTGCTTTCACCTCTTTCACCGGGAACTTTCCGACAGTACCTTTGAGGCCTTTATGCAGTTTGTGCGGTTCGGTATTGTCGGGCTCTCCAATACGGTCATATCGTATGTGCTGTATGCGGTGTTTCTGCTGCTTTTTCAGCATTTTGGGATGCTGGAAGGTATCGATTACATCGTTGCGCAGGTGATCCAGTTCTTCCTCTCGGTGCTCTGGTCGTTCTACTGGAACAACCGGATGGTCTTCAGACTCGGGGAAGGGGAGCACCGATCGCTTCTAAAGGCTCTGCTGAAGACGTATGTGTCCTATGCGTTCACCGGACTGTTCCTGTCCAGCATCCTGCTGATTTTCTGGGTACAGGTGCTGCATATCTCGGAATTCATCGCGCCGATTATCAATCTGTGCGTCAGCGTTCCGCTGAATTTCCTGATCAACAAGTTCTGGGCGTTTAAAAATGAGCCATAATAAAAATTTTGGCCGCAAGGAAATATTCTTTGCGGCCTCATAGCTAATGATTCATTTTAACTTGGAACGGCATACCAATGAGTGAGTCGGTGTTGGATTTTTACTGTTTAGTAGGCACTACGAAATTTATCTAAAATTCTGGAATAAGACTTATAGAATTATGGCTTGCAAATCTCACAAGGGGTATAACCGTTGCTGATAGCTTCTTCCTTGGAGGAAAAATATATAATGTTTGTAAGTTGCTTCGCGTAGCGGCAGGTTGGTTTATGAAATTTATAAGTGTTCTTATTTCCTACAATTGTACTTATAAATGCGTAGTCCGATGTTTCTGGTGCAGTTGCACCTTTCGCAACCAATTGAACCTGAATTGATTCAAGGCGATACGCATATCCTGCTGTTCCAGCAGATTCACCGTTTTTGGCCCATCCAAGCCAACCAAAATTTTGTGCGTGCACACGATAATAAATATCGTAATGTTCGGCCATTTCTCCTGTTAATTGAATTTGTATTGCTTCGAGTCTCAATCCTTGGCCTGAAGTGCCAGATATTTGTCCGTTGGTTTTGAAATTCTTTTCCCATCCAATGTTTTGTATGTGTGTGCGATATTGCACATTACCAGAGTATTCCTGATATGGAAGAGAAATCTTAATCGCTTCGAGACGAAGACTTTGTCCGGTTGTTCCGGCTAATGCACCATCGTAACTCTTTTTCTGCCACCCGATGTTCTGCACATGAGTTGTGTAAGATATCTTGGGATATTTAAATGCCCCTTCTGTGCTTCCAGGTGCTGCATTGCCTTTTTCTACAAGCTGAATCTGGATGGATTCGAGACGATATGCATATCCTGCCGTTCCTGCTTTTTCACCATTTTTAGCCCATCCAAGCCAGCCGAAGTTTTGTGCATGAACGCGGTAGTAAACATCATAGTGGTTTGCAATTTCTCCTGTCAGGCTAATTTGAATGGCTTCGAGCCTTAGACTCTGTCCAGTTGTACCGGCCATCTGCCCATCCATCCTTGATTCCTGCCAACCGATGTTTTGAATGTGTGTACTGTAGACAATATGGCCCTCATAAGGTGTGCCTTTTAGACTGATCCAAATTCCTTCCAGCCGCTTGGATTGTCCCGTAGTACCAGCAGGCTCACCGTTTTTCACTGCCCGTTGATCACCATCATTCTGTACGTGAACATGATAGACAACATTTGGAGTTTCTTCTGCTTGTACAGACTCGACGTGTAGCATTGGTAAGATGGTTATCGTCAAAGCCAGAATACATAATATTGATAGTAGTTTTTTGCTCAGTTTTCCCATATTAGCCCCTTTTTTCCTTATAAAATATTATTTAGTGGCAAATAACAATGTAATGATTATATCAGTACTTACTTTTTCAACCTCCTCCTATTTTTTGCTCTTGCTCCGGTCATGCCAGATACCTGTCCGTCAGTCTTCCAGGTATCTTCCCAGCCTGTGTTTTGGATGTGCGTGCGATATTGTACACTTCCAGAATAATCCTGGAATGGAAGAGAGATTTGGATCGCCTCCATACGCAGTCTCTGGCCGGTTGTGCCAGCAATATTACCATCACAAACATTATTCTACCAACCTACATTTTGAATATGAGTGGCGTAAGAAATTCTAGGATGTCGGAATGAATCATTTGTATTTCCTGGAGCAGTGCTGCCTTTTGCTACTAGTTGAATTTGAATGGCTTCGAGACGGCAAGAAAATCCTACTGTTCCAGCGGATTCGCCGTTTTTTGCCCAGCCGAGCCAGCCAAAATTTTGCGAATGAACTCGGTAATAGATGTCATATTGAGCGGCTATTTCCCCAGCCAACTTTATCTGGATCGCCTCCAGCCGCAGGGATTTACCGGTAGTGCCAGAAATTTGCCCATCTGATTGCCATCCATTTTCCTATCCAACGTTTTGTATATGAGTACGATAAATTACAGAACCACTATATGGTGAATTGCTTAGATTTATCCATATTGCCTCTAAGCGTTTTGACATACTGGTGGTTCCGGCTGTTTCTCCATTTTTGATTTCTTCTTGATCACCATCATTCTGTACATGAACATGATAAATAATATCTGGTACTCTCACTTCTTCCGAAATATTGTTTACAGTAACTATTTCTGGAGTATCTTGAGCTAGTACTGGCGTTACATTGAGTGCTGGTATAAATGAAAAGACCAAGGCTACAATACACACTATTGATAGAAGTTTCTTGCTCAACTTTATCATAATAGCCCCCTGATAAAAAATCCCCCTATCCTAAATAGTTGTATAACAACATTTATCGATCTGAAAAAAGTTGCATATTTCTCTCAATACTAATTCATGTTAAAAGAAGTTTGATGAATTTTCTTTTTAACTGCTTATATTGAATTATATCATTTAAAATTTGAAAATCACTATTGGAAAAAAGAATAAATGAATATTGAAGGATGCAATCTTGGCACTTATTAGAGCTTGTTCGTGGCCTTCAGGAGGAGCTGAAAAGGAATCATCTGCCGCAGGTGCCTGGCGATGTGCTTGAAAATGAGGGCCGGCATCCGGATGAGTTTGAGTCGGACTAAGGTGGAAGGATACATCCTGCGTATATTGATGACCGGAAAGCGAATTTGTTTTTTTCGATGTTCTGGGGACAGATGAGTGTATTTGCCATGAGGGATGAATACTTTTCACAGTGTGAGAACAGCTGGACGCCGGTGTGCTCACGGATGCAAGGTGAGAAGCAGATATGCAATGACTGCCCGCATCATGTGTGGAAAAAGCTGGAACTCTGGAGGATCAAGAACCATCTGATTGGGGCGAATGATGATGGAACGGACGTAATCGGCATCTATCCGTTACTGCCGGATAATACGTGCCGGTTTTTAGTCTTTAATTTTGACAATCATGGAAAGGAGGCCGAGCAGACTGATTTTGCCAATACAGATGATGAGTGGAAGGATGAAGTCGATGCGCTGAGGCGGATCGGCAGGAAATGCGGCATTGCTATGCTGACGGAGAGGTCGCGCTCCGGGAGAGGGCGAACGTCTGGATTTTTTTCAAGCAGCCGATCGAGGCGAAAACGGCATGGACTTTCGGCTTTTTTCTTTTTCATAAAAAATAGGCACTTCACAAAATTACTCACATTTTAACAATCGGTTGGTGGTTTAAGGCGCAAGGCCGCCGGCCGGAACGTACATAACATTTACCATTCCGCGTCCCAGTCGACTGTGCCGTAATATGTATCCAGGAATGTATAGTAGTCATCGTTATTAATGGCCGTCTGAGTTCTCAATTCTTTTTGGATCTGTTTTTCGAAACGGTTGATGGTGGGGAGCGGAGCGCCAAGCTTTTCCCGCAGGCTTTTTTTGACACGCTGAAACTGATTGTGGCTTGGCCGCATGTCACTTGTTTGCCTGGTGGTGTCGGTCGGATTAAACATCATATAGGCGGCGAAGATGATCAGGTCTTTCGCGGCATTGGTGTCAAGAGAACCGATGGTGTGAAGAAAATACTGCAGGATAGCGTCAACAAACAACGGGGAATTCGGCATTCTGTAATTCATGCGTGTTTCATAGTCGTACAGCACGGAAGCTTCTGCCTCACCGAGCAGCTGACCCAGATAATTCCAGACAGCGGCAGTAAGAAGGTGGATCTGAGCCAGGTCAGAACCCATTGCAAGCGGACTGTATCTGCCAGACGTGTTGCGGAAATCCGACGCGGAATATCCAAATGCAAATATATGCTGAAACTCTGCGAGGTAGTGGAAAATCAGCGGGACGGCGATGTCCACGCTGTAATAAACATTCGAACGGGTGAACTGCTTTTTCAGATTGCGGGCTGCTTTTTTCTGTTCAGCCGTCAGCGTTTCACCTGAGGGTGTAGACGCAGAGATCAGATCATAATTTTCCAGATTGTTGCCGACCGCCAGTATCTCACGCGTTCCCTGAAAGGCGTGACGGATGTCATAATTCAGCGCCAGCAGATATTCATAAGAGGAGTCGGACAAAATATCTGTATATTCGTTGTAGTACGACAGCCAGCGCATGAGCGCGTCATATAAAGCATTCAGATCCTGATAATCCCCCTGAAGTTTCACGCCGGTAAGGTGCTTTGTTGGGATGATTTGTATCATAGGTAAGCCTCATGTATGTGCGCGATGTACAGGCTTTTCGCCTGGACGGAAACAGTTCCGATTTTACAGTGCTGTTTTAAACGGTTTGATAATCTGATTTAACTGTATTGTACCCTGCCTGCGGGAAGAAAAACCAGGTAATTGTGAATGCAGCATAATTTGTTTGGTATAATTGTATTATCAGGTTTGTCAAAGGAATGCAGACATTGTCATGCCTGCCGTATGTAACAGATATGATGATAAAATACGAGGTGTGACAGCAGAAAGCGGACGTAATGGATAAATTGTTGCGAGAATTTCGTTGTCTGCACGGATTTTCGGGGAGTGGCTTGTGAAAAGGAATTGCTCAGAAATACATATTCCCCCAAGAGTACTGCGGGATATTCTCCGTTTTGCACAGGAAGCATCTGTTGATAAGCTGGTTTTGTTCGGCTCAAGAGCGAGAGGGACCAATGCAGAACAGAGTGATATTGATCTTGCAGTGTTCGGCGGTGATTTTGACAGATTTTATGATGATGTGCAAGAGAAGACATGGAGCCTGCTTTCATTCGACCTTATTGATATGGATGGAAGGATTTCTTCTGAACTGGAGAAAGAAATCCAAAGGGACGGAGTGACGATTTATGAGAAAAATTGACAATTTTTGCAGATGTCTGAAAGTGCTGGAAAAAGG
The DNA here is from genome assembly GCA_903789615.1 of uncultured Lachnospiraceae bacterium. GTDB lineage: Bacteria > Bacillota > Clostridia > Lachnospirales > Lachnospiraceae > UBA4285. Next base: position 10,491 of record CAIFEV010000001.1, read on the forward strand.
AGACTTTCAAAATGCGGAAGATGATGAAATTTACCGCATGGGGATGATTGGTCAATTCCAACTGACATTTGAGCTTGCATGGAAAGCGTTGAAATTTGTTCTGGAGCAGGACGGCGTGGGCGGAGCAGAAACCGGATCGGCAAGAGATATTTTGAAACTTGCAGTCAGAACCGGATTCCTGCAGGATGAGAATATATGGCTGCTAATACTGAAGAAGCGGAATCAGTCGACGCATATCTATAATGAAGAGGATGCGGATGAACTTCTCATTCTGATACGGGACAGTTTTATTCCGGCTTTTTGCGATCTGGAGAGATTCCTTGTGAAAAAGCAGCAGGAGATTGAAGCGGATGCGTGAAATGAAAACGAAATTTGATTGATGGCTGCCTGCTTTGGGAGATGTGCCATGAACATCGAGGAATACAACCTGGACTCACTCCGTGAACTGGTGCGGAATCTTCAGGAAGAAAATCGGGCTCTGCGGGAAGAATTGAGAAGAAATCATCTGCCGCAGCCTCTGGGCGAGGCGTTTGAAAAGGCAGGAAGGCATCCGGAAGATTATGACGCGGATCAGGGCGGGCGGATTCAGAGCGCATACATCGATGACCGGAAGGCAAATCAATTCTTCTCGATGTTCTGGGGGCGCATGGACGTATTCGCGAAGCGGGGCAGGAATGGAGGATACTTTCCGCAGTGTGAAAACAGTTGGACGCCTGCGTGTCCCCGAACCCGGGGCGAAAAACAGTTCTGCGGTAGCTGCTCGCAGCATGTATGGAAAAAACTCGAATTGTGGAGGATAAAGAATCATCTGCTTGGATATAAAGATGATGGAACGGATGTAATAGGCGTTTATCCTCTGTTTCCGGATAATACCTGCAGGTTTCTGGTCTTTGACTTTGATAATCATGAAAAAGATGCAGAACGGACCGATTATGCGAATACAGATGATGCGTGGAAAGATGAGGTCGACGCGCTGAGACGAATCGGAGCGAAGTGCGGAGTTGATATGCTGACGGAGCGGTCGCGTTCCGGCAGAGGGGCGCATGTCTGGATATTTTTCCAGCAACCGGTAGACGCAAAGCTGGCCAGAACATTTGGATTTCTGCTGCTGGAAAAAGGAGCTTCTTCTGTTAATCTGAAGTCATTTCAATACTATGACCGCATGTACCCGTCGCAGGACGCATCGGCCGGTATTGGAAATCTGATTGCGCTACCGCTGCAGGGACGGGCATTGCAAAACGGAAACAGTGCATTTATTGATGAAGAATGGAACGCATATCCGGATCAGTGGAAGACACTTCTTTCCACCCGCAAATTAACGTTGCCGCAGGTACAGGAATATGTGGCCAACTGGTCGGCAGAGATTACCGGTCAGACTTTTATGCCTCTTGTCATAGGGGAAGAAAGATGGAAGCCATGGCGGAGGCAGGATTTCCTGCACAGGGCAGATGTTACCGGCATTCTGCATATCACGCTGGCGGACGGTATTTATGTCGATGCTTTAAATCTGAGGACAAGAATTCAGAATCAGATCCGCTGCATGGCGACGCTGGATAACCCTGCTTATTACTATAAGAATAAACATATCGGATGATCCAATTATAATACGTCCAGTACGATTTACCTGGGACGGGATACAGAAGGATATATCCGGATTCCGAGGGGGCTGCTCGAGGAATTGGTTGAAAGATGCGGGAAATCCGGTATCCCGGTCGATATATCTAATCAGCGCGAACCCGGACGTCCGATCCGGGTGCGATTCAAGGGAGAACTGCGTATGAGGCAGGCCCTGGCCGCGCAGGATATTTTGAACCATGATGATGGGATACTCAGCGCGGCTACGGCATTTGGCAAAACAGTCGTGTGCAGTTATCTGATAGCGGAACGCAGGGTAAATACACTGATTCTTCTGGAGAGCACGGATCTTATTACACAGTGGACGGATGAACTGAAAAAGTTTCTGGATATTGATGAAGAACCGCCCATGTACAGGACGAAAACCGGAAAGATCAGGCGGCGGGAAAGCGTAATTGGTTCATTGAAGTCCGGTCAGGATAAAACGACCGGGATTGTAGACGTCGCGATGACGGGATCGGTCTTCAGAAAAGGCACCTTGTTTGACAGGCTGAATTCGTACGGCATGGTGATTATGAATGAGTGCCATCATGCCGCATCCATGCAGGCACAGAAGATTTTGCAGCATGTGAACGCGCGCTATCTGTATGGCGTTTCAGCTACACCGATGCGAAGTGACAACCTTGAAAAAATAAATTACATGCTGCTGGGGCCGATACGCCACACATATACGGCCAGAGAGCGAGCCGATGATCAGGGGATGGGTCGTATTGTCGTTCCTCGATTTACCCGTCTTGTTAATCTCGCAGATGAAGAACCGGATATTCACGGAGCGTATGATGCAATATGCGGAGATGTTGATCGCAATACCATGATCCTGAAGGATGTGAGAAACAGTGTACAGGAGCATCACACACCTGTGATTCTGACGCGGCAGAAAAAACATGCAAAGTATCTGTACGAAAATTTAAAAGGTTGTGCGGATCATATTTTTCTTCTTTACGGTGACAATACTGCGAAAGAAAATGAAGCAATCCGGGCTGACATGAAACGGGTTCCTGATTCTGAGTCTCTCGTGCTTGTCGCGACGGGACAGAAAATCGGAGAAGGATTCGATTTTCCGAGACTGGACACTCTGATGCTGGCAGCGCCGGTAGCGTATGGCGGAAGACTGACGCAATATGTCGGACGGATCAGCAGAGAATATCCGGGGAAGAAAAATATTTACGTTTATGACTATATTGATTCACATATCCGGATATTTGCCAGTCAGTATCATAGAAGACTTGTTGTGTATCGCAAACTGGGGTTTTCTGTATGCTCCTCAGACACAGGAAGGCAGACTGCGAAGGCTGTTTATGATTCCGGGGACTATCTGCCTGTGTTTGAAAGGGATCTCATTGAGGCAGATCAGGAAATCATCGTTGCAAGCCCGGATCTGAGGCCAGGAAAAACCGGACGATTTTTGAAAATTATCCGCCCGCGTCAGGAAGCTGGCGTTCAGGTGACAGTCGTCACGAGAAATCCGGATGAAATCCTGTACGGTGACAGCAGTACCGCGGCAGAAATTATTCAGGATATGCGGAAAGCCGGTGTTTCGGTTCGCTGTACAGAGGATGAGAGCCAGCATTATGCCGTGATTGACCGGCAGCTGGTGTGGCATGGCGGGATGAATCTGCTGGGCCGAGATGATGCGTGGGACAATCTGATCCGGGTCAGAAATGTTCAGGCAGCAGCAGAATTGCTGGAGATTTCTGAAAGGGACAGCAATGCTGCTTACGAAGGCTCTTGACGTCCGCACGGTTATTTTGTATGCTTAGTGTACTAAGAACAATAATACAGTTAAAACTATTGAGCTCTGTATTACGAAAGGATCGGACCGTGAAAAAAGTGCATAAAAAGATCTTGGCCGGGGCGGCAATGGCTGTGACTGCGGCCGTTGTGGCGGGGAGTGCATGGGCCATGAAGCGGCAGACAGGCGAGGCGGGTGCCGGCCGGGTGTATGTGTCAAAGGTAGCGGCGGTGAATTCGGCGGGCACAGATGCGGCGCAGACGGCGGTGAACCGATACAGCGGTGTCGTGAAGAATCAGAAGACGCAGAAGATCACGCTGGACCAGACAAGAAGCGTACAGGAGATTTATGTGAAGGCCGGGGACGTGGTGAGCGAGGGCGATCCGCTTTTTCTGTATGACACGAAGGGGACGGAGTTGAAGATTCAGCAGGCGCAGCTAAAGATCGAGCAGCTTAGCGGCACGGTGCAAAGTGACGAGGAGCAGATCGGGCAGCTGCAGAAGGATCTTGCCGCGGCGGCCGCGTCGGACAAACCGGGGATTTCGGCGCAGATTCAGCTTCTGCAGGCGGACAGCGCGCAGTGTTCGTATGACATTGAGACGACGAAGATGGAGATTGAGCGGTACCAGGCGCAGATCGACGGCGCCACGGTCACGGCGAAGCTTTCCGGGACGGTGGAGTCCGTGGCGGATCCTTCCGGTGACTACGGGCAGGCGGCGCAGGCTGGTGAAAGCGGGGATTCCGGAGAGGGTGGGATTTCCGGCACCGGCGGGGCGGACGGTGCGTCTGCTGGCGGCGGGACGACGCTGATGAGCATTGTCGGAACGGGGGATCTGAGGATTCAGGGAACCGTGAGCGAACTGAACGTGTACACGCTCTCCGAGGGACAGCCGGTGATTGTGCGCTCCCGGGTGGATGAAAGCAGGACGTGGGCAGGAACGATTGACTCTATTGAGAGCAAGCCGGAGGAAAATGCCGGCGGAACTTCCTACTACATGGGAGCTGGAAGTGACCAGACGCAGAGTGCATCAAAATACAGCTTTTTCGTGACGCTTGACTCGGCGGAAGGGCTTCTGCTCGGCCAGCATGTGACGGTGGAGCCGGATTTCGGGCAGGAAGGGGAAAGGAGCGGCATCTGGCTGGACGCGGGATTCCTGGTTCAGCCGGATGGCGGAACGCCCGCATTTGTCTGGGGGACGAGGGAAGCCGGCGGAAAGCTGACGCAGATCCCGGTTGAAACCGGCGCGTTTGATGAACAGCTGAGCCTGTATGAGATTGTGTCCGGACTGTCGGATACCGACTACATCGCCTGGCCGGATGAGAGCTGCCGCGAAGGTGCCCCGACATCCGCGGGTGAGGTGTGAGGAGGGAAAAGATGCTGCTGGATCTCCAACATATTGACAAAAGTTACGGAGAGGGTGACATGGCCGTCCCGGTTCTGCACGACATCTGCCTGCAGATGGAAAAGGGAGAATATGTGGCAGTCATGGGACCTTCCGGATCGGGCAAATCGACTCTCATGAACATCATCGGACTGCTGGACGTGCCGACGGCCGGCCGGTATATGCTGGACGGCGAGGACATGGCCGGAAAAAGTGACAACGAACTGGCCGTGCTGCGCAACCGGACGATCGGATTTGTGTTTCAGAATTTCAACCTGCTGCCGCGGGAGACAGCCCTGGAGAATGTAGCGCTTCCGATGGTGTATGCGGGAATTGAAAAAAAGGAGCGGCAGCGCAGGGCTGAAGAGGCTCTGATGCGGGTCGGGCTTGACGACAGGATGTCATTTTTTCCTACGCAGCTTTCGGGCGGACAGAGGCAGAGGGTCGCCATTGCGCGGGCGATGATCATGAAACCGGCGCTGCTGCTGGCGGATGAGCCGACCGGCGCGCTTGACAGCGTTTCCGGGCGGCAGGTGATGGAGCTGTTCGGGCAGCTGAACGATGAGGGGACGACGATCCTGATGATCACGCACGAGCAGGAGGTTGCGGACTTCGCCGGCAGACAGATGGTGATCCTCGACGGAAGGCTTCACGGGAAGGAGGCCGCAGGAACGTGAACAGACGCGTTAAAAAATATATTAAGCGCATCGGGATTGCCGCGGCGTGCGCCGCTGTGGCGGCAGGCGTCCTGACACGCCTGCGCGTCCGGACGGGCGGCGCCGTGCAGGTGCTTCCGGTTTCGATGATGTCAGGGCCGGCGGAGACGCTGATGTTCACCGGCGTGGTGAATGCAAGTCCCTCACAGAATGTGAAGCTGAAAGACGCGATGGTGCGCTCGGTCAATGTGACGGCCGGTGACACGGTGAAAAAGGGCGACGTGCTGATGGAGTACGACACGACATCCTTTGCCCTGACGGTACAGGCAGACGAGGCGAAGATCGCGGTGCTGGAGGCGGATCTGGGCAGACAGAAGCGCCGCCTTGAGCAGGTGCGGGGACTTAAACCGTCAGAAAGCGCTCCCCTTCAGGCAGATCCGGCCCCGTCCTCCACGGAAGAAGGGGGAAATGACCAGAAGAAGGACATGCCGCCGCTTGTGACGGAAAGCAGACTGGACGAGAAAAAAGCCGGGAGCCGCGAGGTTTTTCAGGTGACGACACAGACGGTCGTGAGCGCCGGATTCCTGCAGAAATTGCAGCAGACAGCCACCTGCGCCAGACTGGACGTGTTTGAGGGGAATGTGTATTACGGGACGTGGATCCTGGACGGCGCTGCGCTTGCGGGGACTGCGGGGATAAACGGCGGATCGTACCGGCCGCTTTCCGGGCAGGAAAAGGATGCGCTTGCGGACGAAATAGCCCGGGATATTCTTTCCGGCGCGGCGGGAGACCAGACGCCGGGGCAGACAGCGCCTCCGGAACCTTCCTCGCAGCCGGCACAGTCGTCCCAGCCATCACAGCCGTCCCCGGTCGCTCCGTCATCACAGCCGTCACAGGTCTCTTCGACGCCGCAGTCGTCACAGACGCAGCCGGATCAAACCTCTCCGTCATCGCAGACTTCGCAGCCTGCCGTTGCAGTGGCGACGGCGGCAGACGTGAAGGCTTTGAGCGGCAGGATCCGTCAGATCCTGGAGAGCAGCGGTCTGGGAATTGTGCAGGCCCCAGTGAGCAGTGAGACTGCGTTTCAGGACTGGAAACTGGCGGACAGCATGCAGATCACGGAGCAGGGGGCGGTGATCCGCTCCGGCAGCGGGTACGGCGTATTTCAGGCGTCGGCGCCGATTCCGTATGAGGAGTATGCGGCCGCAGACGGCGGGTATGAGACAGAAGCGGCAGACGCTCTTCCCGTGACCGGGACAGAAGATGCAGGACCGGCGGACACGTCTGATGAGAATTATGTTTACACGCAGGCAGAGCTGGCTTCGCTGATCAAGCAGAGCCAGAAAACGATTCAGGACACGGATCTGCAGCTTCGGCAGGCCAGGATCACGCTGGAGCAGGACAGAGAGACAAAAAAAGACGGTCTGGTTAAAGCACAGTCGGACGGTGTCGTAAAGGAAGTGAAGGATTACCGGGCAGTGTCTCCCGGAGATACGGTTATCACGGTGGCGGGAGATTCCGGATATGAGATAACGGCGTATGTGGACGAGCTTTCGGTGACGGGGCTTTCTGCGGGGGACGCGGCGCAGATCACCGACTATTCCACCGGCAGTACAATGAGCGGAAGCATTCTGTCCATTTCCGACCGGCCGGCGGATGAAAACATGGGCTATGAAGTGTACGGCGTCAATCCGAACAGTTCGTATTATCCGGTGACGATCGCGGCGGAGGACACGAAAGAGGCGCTTGACAAAGCGTCGCGGTGCGGGGTTGCATTTGCCATGCAGGAGAGTCCGGCGCTTGTGATCGAGTCGATGTATGTGCGCTCCGATGGCGGCGGAAAATATGTGATGCTTGCGGGAGAAGACGGGCGGCTTGAAAAGCGGTACGTGAAGACCGGAAGGACGATCTACAACTATCAGGTTGAAATTCTGGACGGGCTTTCCGCGGAGGATTACATTGCGTTTCCGTACGGTTCGAATGTGACGGAGGGCGCGAAAGCGGAGCGGATGGACATGTCAGATCTGTACGGAGGAATCTACTGATGGGTGAAAACATTCGGATTTCGCTGCGGGGGATCTGGTCCCACAAGATGCGCAGTTTCCTGACGATGCTGGGAATCATCATCGGCATCGCCGCGATCATCGCGATCGTCTCGATGATACAGGGCACGAATGAGCAGATCAAGCAGAACCTGGTCGGCTCCGGGACCAATACCGTGACGGTGCAGCTCATGAAGGACGGATGGCCGCTTGCCGGGTCGGGGATCAGCATGAGCGCGGACCAGGTTCCGGTGCTTTCAGAAGACACCAGGCAGCAGCTGCTCGCGCTTGACGGCGCGGCGGGGGCTGCCATCTACCACAGCCGGACCTGGGGGAGCGATGTGTATTATAAAAACAACTCTCTGGAAGGGGATACGGTCTGCGGCATTGACGGAAATTACCTGAATACGGCGGGACTGCAGGTGAAAAAAGGCCGCGGGCTTGGTGAAAGGGATCTTGCGGCGGGAAGACGCGTGGCACTTGTGAGTGACGTGGTGGCGGACTCCGCGTTTGGCGGGGAGGACCCGGTCGGAAAGGTGATTGACATCGCGGGAGAGCCGTTCACAGTGATCGGCGTTGTGACGCCGGCTTCTTCCTATCAGCCGGTCATCAATTCGGAGTCGGATTACTATATGTACATGGAGTCCGGATCCAGGACCGGAACGATCTACATTCCGGACTGCATGTGGCCGGTAGTCTTTCAGTATGATGAGCCGGCGGGTGTGCTGTTAAAAGCGGACTCGACCGATTCGATGACGACGCTTGGCACACAGGCGGTGGAGCTTCTCAACGCGCAGATGACAGGGGACGGAAGCCTCTCCTGGGCGAGTCAGGACCTCAGTCAGGCGGCGGCCCAGCTGCAGCAGCTGAGTGCTTCCGGCAGCATGATGCTCATCGGTATCGCATCCATCTCGCTTCTGGTCGGCGGCATCGGCGTCATGAATATCATGCTGGTTTCGGTGACGGAGCGGACCAGGGAGATCGGCCTCAAGAAGGCGCTGGGCGCGAAGAAGCGCACGATCCGCACGCAGTTTCTCACGGAAGCGGCGCTGCTTTCGATGATCGGCGGGGCGCTGGGGGTGATTGTCGGGATCATACTGGCGCAGCTGATCGCCTATGTGGCAAGAATACCGGTGGCGGTCAGCGTTCCGGCGATCATCGTGTCAGTACTTTTCTCCATGGCGGTCGGAATCCTTTTCGGGCTGATGCCATCAGCCCGGGCGGCGAACCTCAATCCGATCGATGCGCTGAGGTATGAATAAAACCGAAAGAATGAGACGGGCGTGAAGAAAAACGAATCACTTTTTGCGGTTTTTCCAGGTCTTGCCGATGAGAACTCCGACAAGAAGCGCCAGGATACACACAAGAACATTAAATAATGACGGCATTTTGAGTTTCCTCCTTCTTTTGCCGGGCGGCGTCCTTTAAGCCTTACGGGTTTATACCCGGTACGAATGGCTGAAGGGCGCCGTTTTGTCAGAACAATCTGGCTGTACAGCATTTGAATTGCACTCGAAGGCGTGATGCCTGACTGACGTAAAATTCCCTCAGTGTGGTTCTTGAGACTGGTATCAATTCTTGCATATACTGCAGTTGTATCTGCCATGATTATCGCACTCCTTTTTAGCATAATGACATATGCGAATAAACGCAAGCATATGCAGGCAATACTGTTCTGAGTATTCACTTACCTCCGGGATGCCAGTCGCATTTCCTACCGCCCGATATTATAATGGTACAATACATCTGTTAAAGGAAAGCGGCGGGCGGCGGGTGAAGCCGGCCGTGAAAGTCTGGGAAGCGTAGAGTAAAGAAATGCGTCGGTTCAGAGAAAAATGGTCGCGGCTGTCGATCCGAAAAAAACTGCATATTCCGGTGATGCTGTTTCTGCTGGTTGTTCTGGTGACAGCTGTTTTTGATCTGCTCGTGCTGCGGCTTTATAACGGTGATATCGGAGGCAGCTTAAGCGACACGGCCTGCTGTGAGACAGCGCAGGAGGCGATGTCAAGAGAGGCAGATCTGTTCAGGACATACATGCAGGAGCGTACGGATGATACGCGTGCGCAATATCTGGCCGCCTGTGAGCAGACGGCCGCAGCGGTTGCGGCGCTCCCGGACTCGTTTGAAAAGATCGGACAGGAGCGGTTCGCGAGGACATGGAACATCCGCAGCAGCTACGAAAACTACGTCACGCTGCGGGATGAGACGGCGGCGATGGACACGGAAGAGGAAGGGTATCTGACCCGCCTGTATGAGGTGTATGATCAGCAGACGTATCTGAAAGGATATCTGGAAAATCTTCTGCAGCTCACGGTGAAGGACAGCATGGCTGTGTATGAGAGCCGTTCGTTTCTGATGTCACGGCTCCCGCTGTTTCTGCTGCTTCTCTCTGCTCTGCTTCTGATTCTCGCCTTTGCCATGAACCACACGATGACGAAGGCGTTCCTCTCGCCGATCCAGAGTATGGTTGCGGCGTCAAGGCGCATGGAGAAGGGGGATTACGGCGGGGAGAAGATTCAGGCGGCGAACCGGGACGAGCTGGGGGAGCTGGCCTCGTCGTTCAACAAGATGCGCAGGGCGACGCGGGAGAATATCGAAACGCTTCAGGAGAATCAGAAGCTGCAGGAGAAGGTTCACCAGGACAGCATGGAGCGGATGGAGCTGCAGAGCCAGCTGGAGACGACGCGGCTAGACCTGCTGCAGAGTCAGATTCAGCCGCATTTTCTGTTCAACACGCTGAATACAATCGCGGGGGCGGCAGACCTTGAGGATGCGCCGCAGACGCGCCGGATGATCGTCGCGCTGTCCAATCTGTTCCGCTACAATCTGCAGACGTCGGAGCAGTTCTGCGCCCTGTCCAACGAGGTCCAGATGGTGCGCGACTACATGTATCTGCAGCAGATGCGCTTCGGCAGCCGCGTGCAGTATCAGGAGAAGATTACGGTGGACATGGACGCCTGCCAGGTGCCGGTTCACCTGCTGCAGCCCCTTGTGGAAAATGCGGTCGTCCACGGCGTCACGAAGACGGAGCGGGGCGGAACGGTGAGCCTTGGCGCGGACAGGAAGGGAGATGTCCTGGAGATCCGGGTGGAAGACGACGGAGCCGGCATTCCGGACGAAAAACTTGCCGAAATCCGGCGGGAGCTTCAGAATGATACAAAAAAACGGGATGTGCACATCGGACTTGGGAATACGGCGCGCCGGATCCGGCGGCTGTACCCGGGCGGCGATCTTGAGATTGAGAGTAAAGAGGGGAAGGGCACAACGGTACGTATCCGGATGCCCATGAGAGAAGAGGGACGTTATGAACAGCATACTGATCGCGGATGATGAGGTCATCGAGCTTAAATCACTGAAACGCAGACTGGAGCGCTTTCTGGGGGAGAACTGGACGATTCTGACGGCCGGAAACGGCCGGGAAGCGCTCGCGCAGTACGAGAAGTACAGGCCGCAGATTCTGGTTCTTGACATCTGCATGCCGGTTGTCTCAGGACTGGAGGCGGCGGAGGAGATCCGGCGCAAAGACCGGTACTCGCAGATTATTTTCCTGACCGCGTACAATGAATTTGATTTCGCCCGCAAGGCAATAAGCGTCCGGGCTCTGGAGTATCTGCTGAAACCCTGTGAGGATCAGGAGCTGGAGTCGGCCGTCGAGGAGGCGGTCCGGCTGACGCAGGATCACGAGGAGATGCCGCCGGCGCCGGAACGGAAGATGGCTGCACAGATGCCGGATCCGGACACGCGCCAGGACCGCATCCGGGAGTACCTGGAGCGGAATTACGGAAAGAATATCTCCCTGCAGACCGCGGCCGAACATTTCGGCTATGCGGACGCTTACTTCTGCAAACTGTTCCGCCAGTACTTCGGCAGAAGTTTCATCAGTTATCTCACGGGCATGCGCATTGACAAGGCAAAGGAACTGATGCGCCATGACAATCTGACGATCCGCGAGATCGGGCAGCAGGTCGGCTACCCGGATTCCAACTATTTCGCGAAAGTGTTCAAGCGGGTGACGGGCAAGAGTCCGTCGGAGTACCGCGGTTACTGATATTTATCAGCAGACAGCCAGGGGTGACTGTACGGCGGAAAGTATAAAATAAAGGTTAAAAATCTACAGCAAATATTAAAATCGCACCATTTTGAAATCAGCCGCACCCTCCTATAATAAAAACATGAACAAAAAGTGTCTCTGTTCGTGAAAAAATAGAGACATTTCATACAAGATTCACGTAACAGGAGGAAAACATGAGAACAAGAAGAGTGGTATCAGGCTTCATGGCGGCTGCGATGGCTGCGGTTATGATGACGGGCTGCGGACTTTCCGGAAGCGGCACGAAAAGCGCGGCTGCGGGAGCCACAACGAAGGCGGCTTCCGGTTCCACCACCACGACGGCTGCGGCTGGCGCTGCCACAAAGGCGGCGTCCGGAAGCTCGGACTACAAGGTCAATGAGGCGGCGTCCAAGGATCCGGCCGTAAAGCTGACGATGGCAGAGGTCAACCCGCTTGACAACACGATCTGCGGAGCCATGGACACGAAGTTCAAGGAAGCGGTTGAGGCGATGAGCGGCGGCTCGATCACCATCGATCTGCAGGGCTCCGGCGTTCTGGGGTCAGAAGCCGACGTGCTTGACGGTATGACCGGCGGCACGAGCACCGTTGATATTTCCCGTATTTCCGCATTTGCCCTGACGACATACGGCGCCAAGAAGTCCGTTCTTCTGTCTCTGCCGTACACATTCAAGAACCGGGATCATTTCTGGGCATTTGCCAACAGCGACCTGGGCAAGACGTTCCTTGACGAGCCGCAGGAGCTGGGCATTGGCGTGAAGGGGCTGTACTACGGCGAAGAGGGCTTCCGCAGCTTCTTCACGATCAAGGACAAGGTTGTCAAGACGCCGGATGACATGAAGAACATGAAGATCCGTGTATCCAATGACCCGATCATGACGGCCATGGTTCAGGATCTGGGCGCTACGCCGTCCCCGGTTTCCATGTCTGAGATTTATTCTTCCATGCAGAACGGCACAATCGACGGCGCGGAGCAGCCGGTTGCCAACTATCTGTCCAACAGCTTCCAGGAAGTAGGACCGAACATGACGCTGGATGAGCACACGCTGGGTGCGATGGAGACCATCATCTCCACAAAGTCCTGGGACAAGCTCACTGCTAACCAGCAGCAGGTTATCGAGGATGCCGGCAAGATCGCATCTGACTATTGCCGTTCGAAGTCCGAGGAGATCGAGAAGCAGGCTCTGGACACGCTGAAGAGCAAGGGCATCAACATCGTCGAAGTTTCCGACAAGACCGCATGGCAGGAGGCCTGCAAGCCGATCGCCGATGAGTACGCGACAGGTGACCTGAAGGACATCTATCAGCAGATCCTGGATATGGCAAAGTGATCGCGCCGGAATTGTAAAACAGCCTGTTCTTTCCGGATTGGCGCTTGGTAACTTCCGCAGGGGGAGCGGAAAGTGTGGGGATGTGCTCCGGCTTAAATATGAGCCGGAGCCTTTTTTCCGGAGAGAGCCGGAAGGGGAAAGACAGAAAGATACGTTAGGAGGCGTATTCATGCCGAAATTTGTCGAGAAAATGAAAAAACTGGAGCCGATGTACGATTTCGTATATAAGCTTTTCCTGGGAATCTGCAAATTCCTGCTTATTGCGGATATCTGCATCACCGGCTACATCGTTGTTGCCCGGTACTGCCCGTTCGTGCCGGCGCCGAACTGGGGCGAGGAGATCATCCTTTCCCTGATGGCCTACATGGCGGTGCTTTCCGCCGCGCTGGCGATCCGCCGCAACGCGCACATCCGCATGACGGCCTTTGACCGCAAGCTGGGCCGCAAGGTCGTAAACGTGCTTGACCTGGCAGCGGATATCTGTGTGATGATCCTGGCCGTCATCATGCTTGTTGTCGGAATGCAGTACTCGATTCAGGTCGGCGCGAGAGGGACCTATATCTCCATGACCTGGCTCTCCAAGTTCTGGATGTACTTCCCGGTGCCGCTGGCCGGCATCGCCATGATCTTCTTCGAGCTGGAGCGGATCATGATCGATATCGAACACTTCCTGGGCGTCTACGGTCAGCTGGGTGTTGACACGGAAGCCGAGCAGATGAAGCTTGAAAAAGAAGCGGCAGAAAAGGAGGCAAAGTAATGGCGGCAAATGGCACGGCGATCGCGATCCTGCTGATCAGCTTTCTGGTCATGGTGTTCCTGCGCTTCCCGATCGCATATTCAGTAGCAATTTCATCCATCCTCTGTCTGGCGTATCAGGGGCTTCCGCTTTCGACGCTGGTTCAGCAGATGGTAAAAGGCATCAGCTCCTTCTCGCTGATGGCGGTTCCGTTCTTTATCACGATGGGCGTTCTGATGGGCTGCGGCGGTATCTCCGAAAAGCTGCTGGATCTGGCAGACGCGTGTGTCGGCTGGATGCGCGGCGGTCTCGCCATGGTGAACATTCTCGCGTCCTATTTCTTCGGAGGGATTTCCGGATCAGCTTCTGCGGATACCGCATCCCTCGGATCTCTTGAGATTCCGATGATGGTAGACCGCGGATACGATGTGGGCTTCTCCACAGCCGTCACCATTTCTTCCTCCGTTGAAGGAATGCTGGTTCCGCCGTCTCACAACATGGTCATTTACGCAACGACGGCCGGCGGCATTTCCGTAGGTTCGCTGTTCATCGCCGGATATCTTCCGGGTGCCGTTCTGGCCGCTTCCCTGATGGTGATCTCCTATATCATCTCCCGGCAGCGCAATTACCCGAAGGGCGATCCGTTCAGCATCAAGCGGCTCGGAAAAGATCTGGTGAAGTCCATCTGGGCTCTGTCTGCGCTGCTCATCGTTGTAATCGGTGTCGTGGCCGGTGTTTTCACTGCCACCGAGTCCGCGGCGATCGCCGTTTTCTACTCGCTCATCATTTCCATCTACGTCTACAAGGGACTTACCTGGAAGGGCGTGTGGAAGGTGCTGGATACCTGCATTGACACGCTGTCCATCGTGCTGATCCTGATCTCCACCTCCAGCGTGTTCGGCTACTGCCTGACGACGCTGCACGTTCCGGAACTGGCCGCAAAGGCTATCACCGGTGTCTCCAGCAACCCGTATGTGATTGCACTGCTCATCAACCTGATTCTCCTGGTTCTGGGCATGATCATGGATATGGCGCCGATCATCCTGATCTCCACGCCGATCCTGCTCCCGATCGCGACTAGCATTGGCATCGATCCGGTTCAGTACGGCATCATCCTGGTGCTCAACTGCGGCATCGGCCTTCTGACTCCGCCGGTCGGCTCGGTTCTTTTCATCGGCTCGGCTATCGCCAAGAGACCGATGGAGAAGGTCGTAAAGGCCATGCTTCCGTTCTATGTCTTCATGGTCATCGCTCTGCTGCTGATCACCTTCATTCCGGAGATCAGCCTCTGCCTGCCGTGGGCTTTCGGCTACGGAAAGTAAACAGTAAACCTCCTGAAAAGAAACCCGCTGTTTTTTCTGCATTCTGCAGGGAACAGCGGGTTTCTTTATTCCCTGTGTGTATTCAGATGCCGTCCGTCTTTCCCTGACGGAAAACCTGCGGTATAATAAAAACTATCAGGACGGCAGCAGCTGCGATCGCAGGGCAGCCGTCCGCTTTGTGACAGGGGGAGGGAATATGGAGTATCGGTTTACCTGGCGCAACACGCCGGGAGATTTTTTCCGGTTCCGGTTTTCAAATCTGTACCGCCAGTGGACGGTGGTTGTGAATGTAGTATTTACGGCTGCCTTTGCAGCGCTTATCTATGCAAGGTGGGCAGACACGAACTGGCTGGGACACATTCTGATGGTCATCGGCGTTCTGATGTTTCCGGTTATTCAGCCGGCTGCCGTGTATATCGCTTCCTGGCTGGAGGCCCGGAAGATTCCGTATGAGACGGAGCTCACATTTGACGAAAAAGGCATGGGGATTCAGGTGAAGGAACACCGCCAGTTCGTCCGCTGGCCGGATTTTCACGGAGCCAGGATGCGCCGCGGTTGTTGCCGTTGCGGTCATCTTCTCAGCCTCCCGGTTCTGTCAGCCGGTGAGCGGGAAGACGCCGGAATTTGTCCTGACGTATGCGGAGAATCAGCCGGAGGATTATCCGACCACCCAGGGGGCAAGGTACTTTGCCAGACGGGTGGAAGAAGAGAGCGGCGGCAGAATCCGTATTCAGATCTATTCCGGCGGAGCGCTGGGAGATGAGAATTCGGTCGTGTCTCAGATCCGCTTCGGCGGCATCGACATGGCAAGGGTGTCTCTGGCGACCATAACCGGGTACAGTGCCGTCGCCATGGTGCTCATGATGCCCTATCTGTACCGCGACTCCAGACATATGTGGGAGGTCCTGGACGGGAGCATCGGGTATGAAATCATGGATTCCTTTAACGGATCCGGTCTGCAGGCACTATCCTGGTACGACGCGGGTGTGCGCAGCTTCTATTCCTCCCGGGAGATCCGCTCGCTCAGTGACTTTTCCGGTAAGACGGTCCGGGTCCAGTATTCGGACGTGATGAAGGACATGGTCAGCGCACTTGGTGCAACACCGGTCCCGATGAGCTACGGCAGCGTGTATGCAGCGCTGCAGCAGGGGACAGTCGACATCGCCGAGAACAACTGGTCCAGCTACACCTCCATGAAGCATGATCAGGTGGCGCCGTATTTCCTGGAGGATGAGCACAACCGGATCCCGGAGATGCAGATCATCTCCCAGTCCACCATGGACAAGCTGTCTCCTGCCGACCGGGATCTGATCCGCAGCTGCGCAAAGGAGTCCGCCGTGTACGAGCGGGAGTTGTGGAGCGAGTGGGAGAAGAAGTCCAGGCAGGAGGCGCTTGACGCCGGCTGTCAGGAGATCACGCTTACCGACGCGCAGAAAGCAGAGTTCCGCGAGGCCTGCCAGCCGCTCTATGACAGATACTGCGCCGGACAGGAAGACCTCGTGAAGAGAATTGAAGAGACGGGAAAGGCAGCCTGAAGACGGCCGGATCCCGGGGGAAAAACCCCGGGGAGCAAAAGGCCCGGGGCTTTTTTACAGGCTGTACAGATATACCATCGCCGGCATGGTCAGAACGCAGAGGATGGTCGTAAGGGCGTTGATGGCGCCGGCGTACGCAGGTTCCTCATCATACAGCTGGGCAAGCTGGGAGACGGTGGAGGCAGACGGCGTGATGACGGCGAACAGGCTGATGAGAAGAATCGTGTTCCCGTCCGGAACCAGCCCGGCAAGCCCGGAATACTTCAGAAACAGCAGAATGACGACAGGAATGAGGATCATCTTGAGCAGGCAGATGAGATAGATGCGCCGGTTTCCGAACACGCGGCGCCAGGAGGCACCGCCGAGGATCATGCCGATCATGATCATGCTGAGCGGCCCGATGGTCGCGGATATGCTGCTCATGACGTCGGTCAGGGCGCCGGGCAGCTGGATCTTCAGGAAGAAGATAAGGATGCCGGCAGCGACGGCGAGCATGTTGACGTTGGTCAGGATTTTTCTTACGGAAAGTTTCGTGCGCCCGCTGATGAGGGAGATGCCGTGGGTCCAGATAAAGAGATTCTGCACGGTGATAAAGGCGCTGGCGTAGATCACCCACTCTTTTCCAAGCACGGATGTGACGAGCGGGATGATGAGATTGCCGGCGTTGGAGTATATCAGCGAGGCTTTTTCAATCCGGTCCAGTGAAAAGATTTTTCCCAGAAGCGCGGTCAGGGCAAAGAGAATACCGTGGATCAGAAAGGCAGCCAGGAGTGCCAGAAGAAAACCGTCCCGGATCTCGTCGGTGTAGGATATCTGGAAGGCCTCGAGGATGACGCAGGGAAGGACGATGTAGATGCAGATGACAGAAAGCCCTTTTGCTGCGTCCGCCTCACACAGGTGCGTGCGGACCAGCAGTGTGCCCAGCATCATCATAAAGAAAAGTTCGGCCAGCTGTCTGGCGAGAGTTACGGCAATCATGATTCTTTCCGGTATCCTTTCCGGCGGCCTGAAGGAAAACCGCCGGAATGTATTATAAACGCAGTCCGGCGGCGCCGACAATGGTTTGTTAAGCTTCATTGTCCGCATGCTTATGATACATGCGGCATACAAAGATTTACATTTGACACGGGTTCATACCGGAAGAGGAGCGCTGATGCCGGGAAATTATTACACGTCGGGGGAATTCGCCGCGAAGGCGCACGTGACGCTTCGCACGCTCCGGTACTATGACAAAGTGAATCTGCTGCATCCGTCGGCAAGAACGGCGTCCGGCGCGCGGCTTTACACGGATGGGGATCTGGTCAGACTGCAGCAGATCCTCTTATTTAAGTATTTCGGATTTTCGCTCGCGGAGATCCGGGAGCTATCCCTGGCGGCAGCGGATGATTCCGTTCTGCTGCAGTCGATGCGGATCCAGCAGAAGCTTCTTGCGGAGCGCGCGGAGGAGATCCGGGAGATGCAGGCGGCAATGGACGAGACGATCCGGATGATGGAGGAGGGCAGCCGGATCGAGTGGAGCAGCATGCTGGATCTCATCCATCTCACGTCGATGGAGGAGTCGCTCAAGGCGCAGTACGTGAACACGAGCAACATCGCGGCGAGAATCCGGCTGCACCGTGAGTTTTCCGTCAACCGCGAAGGGTGGTTCCCGTGGGTCTTCCGCCAGTGCGGCCTTAAAGAGGGAATGCGCGTGCTGGAGACAGGCTGCGGCAACGGCGCGCTCTGGACGGAAAATGCCGGCCGGATCCCGCAGGGCGTGAAGATTGAGCTCACAGATACATCCGAGGGCATGGTCCGTGCGGTACAAAGAGATCTCGGGCATGATCCGCGCTTTTCCTTTGACGTCGTTGACGCGCAGGACATCCCGGAGGCGGACGGGAGTTTTGACCTTATCATCGCGAATCATGTGCTGTTTTACTGCGAAGATGTGTCACGCGCCCTGCAAGAGACGGCCCGCGTACTCGCACCGGGCGGACGTCTGATTGCCGCAACCTACGGGAAGGCGCACATGCGCGAGGTGACCGGCCTCGTTCAGGAATTTGATCCCGCAATCGTCCTTTCGGCCGACCACCTGTACGAAAAATTCGGCCTGGAAAATGGTGCCGCTCTCATGGCGCCGTTCTTTTCGGACGTCACCTGCCGGCGCTACGAGGACGCGATTGAAATTTCGGAGGCGGAGCCGCTCATCGCGTACATTCTGTCCTGCCACGGAAACCAGAACCGGCTTCTGCTTGACAGGTACCGGGAGTTCCGGGAATTTGTCATGGGGAAGGTGAAGGACGGATTCCACATTACAAAGGATGCCGGGATATTCATCGGGAAAAAGTAAAACCAGGCTGCTGCCGTTCCGATGTGAAGATGGAACGACAGCAGCCTCTGACGGGCACAGCCGCCATGTGTGCCTGTGTATCCGCGTGCGGGTTCAGGCGTCAAGTCCGTCCAGAGCGCACTGGACGTAGAGGGCAACGCCGGTTTCAAGTGCCTTCTCATCAAACAGAACCTTCGGCGTGTGATGAGAGTAGACATTTCCTTCCTTGTCCGGAAGTTCTGCGCCCAGCGTGAAGAAGCAGGTCTTGACATACGGGGTGAAGTACGCGAAATCTTCGCCGCCCATCGTCGGGATGGCGGTCTCCACATGGCCCGGAGCTACCTTCTTGGCTGCCGCCCAGCCGATCGTGAAAGCATCATGATCGTTAATGTTGACTTCCGCGACTTCATGAATCTCCACTTCGGCCGTACAGCGGTAGGCTTTCGCCACGCTTCCGGCGATGCGGTTTAAAGTCGCTTCCAGAGTTTTATTAATCTCGCGCGAGAATGTGCGGATGGTACCTTCCATGCGGTATTCACCGGGAATGATGTTGAAGCGCCCCGGGCACTGGATGTCGCCGACCGTGACAACCATCGGTGCGAACGGATCGTATTCACGGGCTACCATGTCCTGCAGCGCCATGACGACGGCAGAACCGGCGACAGCCGCGTCGATGCCGTGCACAGGGTCAGCGCCGTGTGCCTGGTGGCCGGTAACTTTGATCTTGAACCAGAAGGCGGAGGCGTGCATGGCGCCGTCGATCGTGGCGATCTGACCGCTCTTGAGAGCGGAAGAAATATGGGTTCCGAACATATAGTCGACCCCATCCAGAACGCCCTGCCTGATCATCGCTTTGGCGCCTTCTCCGGTTTCCTCCGCCGGCTGGAAGATGAACTTTACGGTTCCCGCGAAGGAATCTTTTATCTCATTGATGCACTTCACCGCTCCCATGAGCATGGCGTTGTGCGTATCATGACCGCAGGCGTGCATGCAGCCGGCATTCTCACTGGCAAATGGAAGCCCTGTATCCTCCTGAATCGGCAGGCCGTCGATATCGCCGCGCAGAAGAACCGTCTTTCCGGGGCCCTTTCCGCCTTTAATCTCTGCAAGAACGCCGGTCGGCTCCATGCGTCTGTAGGAGACGCCCATTTTGTCCAGCTCTTCGCAGATCCGGTCCGTCGTCTTGAATTCCTTCATGGAAAGTTCCGGGTGCTGGTGCACGGTGCGGCGGTACTGAATCACATAATCGTTTACAGAGTGAGCAAGTTCATTTGCATTTGCCATAGAATTCCTCCATTCTGGGCTCCGTGTGCGGGTAAACCGCATTTATTCTACCACGTTGTTCAAGGTAAAATCAGTAGGATTGCGGCTTAAACCGTAGGCAGAAACAGTTTTATGAAGGAAATGCTGTGTATTGATAAGCACAATGATATTATAAAAATAGTAAATTAACTGTATGAAACTTTTGACATCTGCCATGCCGGCAGAACGGAGGTGTTTGTGGAACATGAATTTCTGGATGCGGCAAGGGTTTACGGGGAAGCGGAAAAAAGGCTGGCCGGGCTGAAACGGCTGGAAAAGAGCCTGACTGCCCGGCTTGCAAAGTACCCGGAGGGAAAGCTGCATATCGCGGTGACCCGGAAGAACAGAGTGATGTTTTATCTGCGGCTGGATCCGGCGCAAAAGACAGGGAAATATCTGGCTGCTTCAGACGGTCAGAAAATCAGGATATACGTCCAGAAAGCTTATGACGGGAAGCTTCTTGGGCTTGTGCAGCATGAAATCCGGAATCTGGAAGTCCTGCTTGGAAAAAACAGGGAGATGCCGGAGCGGATTCAGAACCTGTATATGGAATTTCCGGAAAAGGCGCGGGATTATCTGAAACCGGCGGATATTCCGGACAGGGAAGCGGCCGGGAGATGGCTTACAATACCATTTGAAGCAAAGCCGGCAGACGCATCTGTTTCGGATTTTCTCACGATGCGAAACGAGCGCGTCCGGTCGAAATCGGAACTGAACATCGCCAATGCGCTGTATACCTGCGGCATTCCGTATAAATATGAGTGCCCGCTGACTCTGGCCGGCGGCAATGTCATTCACCCGGACTTCACGATTTTTAACGTTAAGCAGAGAAAAATCATGTACTGGGAACACCTCGGCATGATGGATGACAGGGGTTATGCAAAGCAGGCGGTTGCTAGAATCAAGGAGTATCAGAGGAACCGGATATTCCCGGGCGATACCCTGATCCTGACGATGGAAACTCTGGCGCAGCCCCTGGGAACCGGCGAAATATGTGCGGTGATCCGGGAATATCTGATGTGAACGTCTGTGTGCTTACTTTTCTTTTTCTTTCCTTTTTTTCTCTTTTTCAAATTGTCCGTAAAATTCTTCTCCAAACGGGTCAAAAATTTCTTTTCCAAACGGTCTGAAAAATTCCTCTTGACAGTGACGTTACGTCACCTTATACAATGCGAAGGAAGTGAATGTTTGTTCAGGGATTCCATGGTAAAAAGGTGTATCCGCCGGAGGCGGAAGGCTGCAGTTTGCGGAAGGGGGCAACGAAAATGAGGAACAAGCTTGATTTCGTTGCACTTCCGGGCGCAGTTTGCGGAAGGGTGCAACGGAAATGAGGAACAAGCTTGATTTCGTTGCACTTTAGGACGCAGTTTGCGGAAGGGTGCAACGGAAATGAAGAACAAGCTTGATTCCGTTGCACTTCCGGGTGCAGTTTGCGGAAGGGTGCAACGGAAATGAAGAACAAGCTTGATTTCGTTGCACTTTAGGGCGCATTTTTGCGAATTCTGCAACGGAAATGAAAAAACAGCCTGTTTTCGTTGCAGGTTTTGGCAAAATCAGCAGAAAAGTGCAACGAAAATGATGTGTAGGAGCAGTTTTCGTTGCACCTGTCGGTTCAAAGCGGCAAAAAGTGCAACGGAAAACAGAAAAACTTCATTTTCCGTTGCCAGCTGCGCCCAAGTGCAGCGGCACCAGCAGCTGTAAGCAATGTTCCCATGCGCCGAAGCAAACCCTACACTGGAATTCCAGAATGAACCGGATTTGCGGTTCTATGAACATGAAAAAGATAAAATAAATCACATCTGGAGGTTGTGCATGAAGATTATTGTGACGGGCGGCGCCGGGTTTATCGGCAGCAATTTTGTGTTTTATGAGAGAAAGACGCATCCGGAGGACCGGATCATCTGTGTGGACTCGCTGACATATGCCGGCAACCTGGAGACACTGAAGAGTGTGCTGGATGACCCGGGATTCCGGTTTGTGAAGCTCGACATAAGGGACAGGGACGGCGTTTACCGGCTGTTTGAAGAGGAAAAGCCGGACATCGTCGTGAACTTTGCGGCGGAGTCGCATGTGGACCGCTCCATTGAGAACCCGACGATCTTCCTTGAGACCAACATCATCGGCACGTCCGTGCTGATGGACGCCTGCCGCAAGTACGGAATCGGAAGATATCACCAGGTTTCGACCGACGAGGTGTACGGTGACCTGCCGCTTGACCGGCCGGATCTGTTCTTCCACGAGGATACGCCGATTCACACATCAAGCCCGTATTCGACCTCCAAGGCATCGGCAGATCTGCTGGTCGGCGCGTATCACAGAACATACGGACTGCCGGCAACCATCAGCCGCTGCTCGAACAATTACGGCCCGTACCAGTTCCCGGAGAAACTGATTCCGCTCATGATTGCCAATGCGCTGGCGGACAAGCCGCTGCCGGTATACGGGGAGGGGCTGAATGTCCGGGACTGGCTCTACGTGGAAGATCACTGCAAGGCCATTGATCTCATCATCCGCAACGGGAGCGTCGGCGAGATCTACAATATCGGCGGGCACAATGAAATGCGCAACATCGACATCGTGAAGCTGATCTGCGATTATCTGGACAAGCCGTACAGCCTGATCGAGCATGTGACTGACCGCAAAGGTCATGACCAGCGTTATGCCATCGATCCGACCAAAATTCACACCGAACTGGGGTGGCTGCCGGAGACAAAATTCGCGGACGGCATCCGGAAGACCATCCAGTGGTATCTGGACAACAAGGAGTGGTGGGAGAACATCGTCTCCGGGGAATATCAGAACTACTATAAGAAAATGTACGGAAACCGGGAGGTTCTGGACAGAAAGGAGCCGCAGGCATGAAGGTGCTGGTGACGGGAGTCAGCGGGCAGCTCGGACATGATGTCATGAATGAACTGTCGCGGCGCGGACTTGAGGGTGTCGGATCGGACATCCAGCCGCTTTACGGCGGCGTTCAGGACGGCAGCGCGGTGACGCGGATGCCGTACGTGAGTCTTGACATCACGGACGCGGATGCCGTGCGGCGCGTGATCAGAGAGGCAAAGCCGGATGTGGTCGTGCACTGCGCAGCCTGGACGGCCGTCGACATGGCGGAAGACGATGACAAGGTTGGTAAGGTGCGCGCCGTCAACGAGGGCGGCACGCGCAACATCGCACAGGCGGTGAAGGAAATCGATGCGAAGATGGTCTATATCAGCACCGACTATGTGTTCGACGGACAGGGTACAACTCCATGGGACCCCGACTGTCGGGATTTCCGGCCGCTCAATGTGTACGGACGCACGAAACTGGGCGGCGAACAGGCGGTCAGCAGTCTTCTTGACAGATATTTCATCGTCCGTATCGCGTGGGTCTTTGGCGTAAACGGAAACAACTTCATAAAAACCATGCTGAAAGTCGGAAAGACGCACGACACGGTGCGCGTCGTGAACGACCAGATCGGCACGCCTACCTACACATTTGACCTGGCGCGGCTGCTGGTCGACATGATCGGCACCGACAAGTACGGGTATTACCACGCGACCAATGCCGAACTTCCCCGCACCGAATCGGGAGTGGACGCAAACGGCACAAAAACCGGATACATCAGCTGGTATGACTTCACAAAGGAAATCTATCGGCAGGCGGGATACAGCACAAAGGTTGTCCCGGTCACAACGCAGGAGTACGGGCTGTCGAAGGCGGCGCGCCCGTTCAATTCGCGTCTTGACAAAAAGAAGCTCACAAAAGAAGGCTTTCAGCCGCTTCCGGTGTGGCCGGACGCGGTGAGACGCTATCTTGACATTTTAAAAGAGAAAGGCATGTTCTGATGAAGGGAATTATTCTTGCGGGCGGATCCGGCACGAGACTGTATCCGCTCACCATGGTGACGAGCAAACAGCTCCTGCCGGTCTACGACAAGCCGATGATCTATTATCCGCTTTCGACTCTGATGCTGGCCGGAATCCGTGACATTCTCGTGATCTCAACGCCCTCGGACACGCCGCGGTTTGAACAGCTGCTCGGGGACGGCCATCAGTTCGGCATTCACCTGAGCTACAAGGTGCAGCCGTCGCCGGACGGGCTGGCACAGGCATTTGTCATCGGGGAAGAGTTCATAGGCGATGATTCCTGCGCGATGGTGCTCGGGGACAATATTTTTTACGGCAACGGGTTCGGGACGCTGCTGCGGCAGGCGAAAGCAGACGCGCAGGACGGCCGGGCGACGGTGTTCGGGTATTATGTGAATGACCCGGAAAGATTCGGCATAGTGGAATTTGATGCGAAGGGAAAGGCGGTCTCGATCGAGGAGAAGCCGGCTGTTCCGAAGTCCAATTACGCGGTGACGGGGCTGTATTTTTACCCGGCCGGCGTGGCGGGGCGCGCGAAGAACGTAAAACCGTCGGCCAGAGGCGAACTGGAAATCACGACGCTTAACGACATGTATCTTCAGGACGGGATACTTGACGTTCAGCTGCTCGGCCGCGGGTTCGCGTGGCTTGACACGGGGACGATGGACTCGCTGGTGCGCGCGGCGGAATTTGTTCAGACAATCGAGGATCTGCAGGGGATCACGATCAGTGCGCCGGAGGAGATCGCCTATATCAACCACTGGATCAATATTGACACACTGCGCGAGTCGGCTAAACTGTATGGGAAGAGTCCGTACGGCCAGCATCTGCAGGCGGTTGCGGACGGGAAAGTCATGTACTGACTTTCTGCGGGCAGTTTGCGCATCCGGGATTTGAGGAGGAGAGCTGAATATGGGACAGATAAAAGTCGAGAGAAATGTCGGAGGAATCGAGGGACTGTGCGTGATCACGCCCACCGTTCACGGCGACGAGCGCGGCTTCTTCATGGAGACATATAACGAGAAAGATATGAAGGAGGCCGGGCTGGACATCCATTTCGTGCAGGACAACCAGTCGATGTCCGTCAAGGGCGTGCTGCGCGGCCTTCATTTCCAGAAGCACTACCCGCAGTGCAAGCTCGTGCGCGCTGTCCGCGGCAGCGTCTTTGACGTAGCCGTCGACCTGCGCGGCGATTCGAAAACCTATGGCAGATGGTACGGAGTCACGCTCACGGCCGACAACAAGAAGCAGTTTCTGATTCCGGAAGGCTTTGCGCACGGCTTCCTCGTTCTCTCGGACGAGGCGGAGTTCTGCTACAAAGTGAATGATTTCTGGCACCCGAACGATGAAGGCGGGATGGCCTGGAACGACCCGGACATCGGGATCGCCTGGCCGCTGCTGACCGGAACGTATAAGGGCAGCGCGTCCGCAGAAGGGTACGCCGTCGATGACGTGCCGCTCATTCTCTCGGACAAGGACCAGAAGTGGCTCGGCATCAAAGAGACATTCCGGTTCTGAAGTCTGCGGTACTGACAGTGCAGAAAGCAGGCGAATCGATGAAATACACGATTAAAGACATCACCGAGGCCGACTACGGCTGTGAAGAGCTGCCGGACGGGGCACAGGTGATGTGCCGCCTCGTCCTTGAGACGGAAGACGGCAGGGAGACGGTGCGGGAAGTGCCGGATGAAAAGGCTTGCGGCGCGCACCTTGCGGCGGGACAGATCATCACGGACGAACAGATTGCGGCGCTGCAGAAATGAAGCGCCGCGATCTGCGAAGATAAGAGATTACAGCCGGTGTACCGGACCCGGAGGTAAGATCAGATCTTCCCTGCGCTTTTCAGAATTTCTTCGACCATTTTTACATTTTCAAAAACCATGGCGTCGCAGTGCGGCTTCTTCGGGAGCCCCTTTGCCGCGTTGGCGGCGAGCAGAGAGGCGCAGTCGGCGTGGCCGCCGTGGCACCTCTTCATGGTGCGGAAATAGTCTGTGACCATCTTCGGGTCATTCATTCCGTAAATCCCGAGCGCCATGAGCGCGCCGGTGATGCCGCCGCAGCAATCTGCGACCCGCATGCCGGCCCCGAAATTGTCCGCGACGGCAAAAGCCGTCTCCGTGTCCATCCCTTTGGCTTCTGCAAACGGGATGAAGACCGACTGTGCGCAGTTGTAGTGGCGGGTTGTGTCCGCGCGCAGTTCCTTCGCGCGGGACAGGAATTCTGATTTTTCTTCTGGCATGACAGTGCCTTTCATAATTTTAATGTAGTTCACAGGCGCCCGTGGCGGGCGCTTTTTTAGTGTATCACAATCCGGCGGCCGGGGAATATGCCACATTTCCAGTAGATAGAGTCCGGCCAGGATGTGCCCCGGGAATGTACAATGAATAAAACAATCTGACGGAGGGACACTTCATGACAAATGAGACATTTCGCTGGCTTTCATCGCTTAAAGCGCCGGTCCTGCTTCCGGCGTCCGCCGGCCCGTTTGTGCAGCCGCAGCTCACAGAAAGCCTGGGAGCCTGGTATCTTCGCGTGCAGACGGGCGGGACTGCCCGCTATTTTTATACAGAAGATTTTTCCTGTCTTTCAGAGGTTGAAAAAAAGCCGGATGCGCTCTCTGATGCCGTCTGGAAAGAAGAGGTGAGAGACGACCGTCACGGCTTCTTCCTGCGCGTGCGGGAGCGGGAGGGAAGCGTCTTTCTGTCTGTCTCATGTGACGGCCTCTCGTGGATGGACTTTGAGCGGGACCGGGCGGATCACCCGGAGTGCGGGACCGTGTATGAGGGGGACTATTTTCCGGCGCTGCCGTACGGGGAATATATTCATCCGCAGAAACCGGAGGAAATTTCTGAGGACTTGGGGAAAAGGACATTTGACATCCGGGACTTCGGGGCGGTGCCGGACAGGCCGTTTCTGTGTACGGAAGTGATTCAGGCGGCGATCGACGCGGCCGCGCGCGTCGCCGGAACGGTCCTGATACGGGGCGGAAGATTTATGACGGGGACGCTCTTCCTGAAAAGCGGCGTGACGCTTTTTGTGGACCGGGACGCACAGCTTGTCGCGTCGCGCACGCGCGCCAGGCTTTTGGACGCGCTCATCATCGCGCGGGACGCTGAAAACGTGACCGTGACCGGAGGCGGGGTCATAGACGGGAGCGGCGAGTATTTCGTGCATCTGCCGCTTCGCCGGCCGCTGCTTTCTCCGCTTGAGAAGACGAAGGTTCCGCCGGTTCTGTACGACAACATGGGATACCCGGTTGACACGATCCGCTACGCCTACCGCAGCCGGATCCGCTATGTCTCGGACCCGTATGGAAACGGAGAAGGGACATTCTCCCGCCCGATGTATTTTGTATGGTTCCGGAACTGCAGGAATGTCCGGGTTCACAACATTATCCTGCGGGACGCCTGTGACTGGTCACTGGTCCTGGACGGCTGTCAGAAAGCGGAAATTTCGGACACGGTCATCGATGACAACCGGCATGTTGCCAACACAGACGGCATTGACATCATGGCAAGTGAGGACATTGCCGTGCGCCACTGCTTCATCTCCTCGGCGGACGACGGGATCTGCGTGAAGGCGCCGCGGATTCACGAGCACGACGGCGAGGACATACAGGATGCCGGGGCTCCTATGCGCCCGACCCGCCGCGTCCTGGTTTCGGACTGCACGGTCTCGTCCGTGATGAACGGATTCAAGATCGGAACCGAGACGTACTACGATATTTCCGACATCTCGGTAAAAAACTGCCGTTTCCTTCTCCCGGACATCGCGCCGGGGATGGTTTCCGGCATCAGCATCGAGTCCTGCGACGGTTCGCACATTAAAAACGTGACAGTCAGCAACATCCGGCTCGAACAGGTCGTATGTCCTCTGTTCATTCAGCTCAACCGCCGGAACAAGTTCGGGTTCGCGTCGGAAGAAGACCGCCGGGAGCGGGAACAGGGCGGCAGCATCCGCCATATCCGGATCGAAGGACTTGACAGCGTTGACGCGGAGCTTCCGTCTGTCATCACAGGATTTACAGACGGGCAGGGCGTGACGCGCCGGGTGGAAGACATCACGCTTTCCGGATTTAAGGTCCGGTACCGGGACAATATCGCGGATATAAACCTGCAGCCTCACACGGCGGAAAATGTCGACCAATATCCGGAGAGCAATGCACTCGGCGATGTTCCGGCCTCGGCCCTGTTTGTGCGTCACGCGGAAGATGTGAGAATCAGCGGATTTGCTGTCTGGCCGCGCACCGGAGAAAAACGGGAAGCTGTCTGCACGCAGGACGTTCGTGGTATACTGCAGATGTGAAGTCAGTAAAATGACCGGCTCTGCCCGCGAAGAGCGGACAGAACCGGCGCGTAAGACATGAAAAGGAGAAAAACTATGATCAGAGTTTACGGTCTTCCGACCTGCCCGTACTGCGACTATGTGTATGAGCAGATCAAGGACAGAAAAGACGAGTTCGAGTACATCAATATCGGCGCGCACATCCGCAACATGAGCCAGTTCATCCGTCTGCGCGACACGAGTCCGGCATTTGCCCACAGCAAGGAAATCGGCGATGTCGGCATCCCGGCGTTCGTCTTCCCGGACGGCCGCATCTCGCTTGACCCGGCCGATGCCGGCCTCATCGAGTACGGCAGCGAAGCCGCCTGCTCCATCGGCGACCACAAGAGCGGAAAGAAGGGCTGCTGAAAGCGGATATACTGAAGCCGGTGCCGGATCTGTTCCGGATTCCGGCGCTGCGCAACGGAAATCGTGTTTATTTTCTTTTCCGTTGCACTTTTTGTTCTGATTTTGAGTTTGGTGCAACGGGAATCCTGTTTTCTTTCTTTTCCGTTGCACTTTTTTCCGGAATTTGACGAAAGGTGCAACGGAAAAAGGGCATTTGCCTGATTTCGTTGCACTTCCCGCCAAATCAGTGCCTGTCAAAACTGTCAAAAGAATCTCGCCAGCACGAAGCTTCCGACGAACACGGAGATGATGGTGACGGTCACGAAGCCGGCGACAAGCATCTTCGGGAGCAGGACGTTGTAGAGCGCAGTGTGCTCTTCTTTTGTCTTCGCCATGGCGTCGCAGACGTTGTCGGTCATGATCATGGTCAGCGGGAAGCCGAACGTGCAGGTGAGACCGAGCGCGATGGCGAGATCGACCGGCATTTTTATCAGCTTTCCGATGACAATGCCGGTGACTATAGTGCCGGCAATGCCCAGCAGCATCACGACGACAATCGGGAGGAGATAGCCGAGGAACATCTGCGGCGTGATCCCGACGTAGTTGCCGAAGAGCACGCACGCGGCAAGAAACGTGATGATTCCGGCGGACTCGATCGTGTTCATGGTTCCTTTCTTCAGGAATCCCGTCTCCACGCAGATCCATCCGAGGATGATCGAGATGACAAATGCGTGAACCTTCCCTCCTGTCAGGCCGGACAGAAAAGCCGCAAGAGACGCGACGAGTGCGACTTTCAGAAGGACAACCGGGATGCGGTCAATTTCCTTGGGAAGCTGCAGAAGGCGGCGCCGGCTCTGCCTGGCGGCGTCTTTTCCGTTTTCATTCGAAGCATAGCGCGCGATGTTGTCCGGGTCGGAGAGGAATTTTGAAGCATAGCGGCGCAGAAAATAGGAGCAGAGCGGCTGGCCGAAGAACCCCTGCGCCGTGCAGAGAATGGTAAAGAAGCCGACCACATCGGTCAGACCTTCCGGTTTGAGTACGGAAGTCATCATGAGAACGACGGCGTTGCCGCCGGCGTAAACGGCCGATCCGACATATGCGTACTGCGGATTGATGAGATGCGGTCCGATGACAAGGATCAGCACCGTTGAGAACAGCACGCCGATCACGCAGACGATGATGGTCTTTATCTGACGCCTAAGCTCCGGTGTGTCGATCGTTGTTCCCAGCATGACGATCATGAGCGTGACGGCCATCATGCCGAATCCGCTGATGGTGGAATTCTCGAATGTGTCTGTCGGTATGATGCCGGTCCAGAGCCCTGCCAGAATGATGATGGCCCAGGCGACGGCGGCCGGGACGCGTGCCTTTGAGAAGTAGGAGATCAGATCTCCGGCCGCGTAAATCGCGAGTACGATAGTCAGTGCGTAAATTGCCTGCATGGTAACTTTCCTCCCTCTTTGTCTGCCGCTGGAATATGGCAGGTATTCTGGATTCGCCTGTCCGGGACACAAAAAAGTCCCGGACAAAGACGAAATCTTTGTCCGGGACGAAACGATCAGGTATGCGTTCCGCGGTACCACCCGCCTTGAATCCGACGCCGGTGCAGCGGCTGTCACGAGAAACAATACCAGCCGCGTATCCCTTGCCGGAATCCGCTTTTCTCCATGCACACAGAACCTCAGACCTGAAAGCACGAAAGCCATGAAGCCTTCAAAAGTTTCCGTAAGCACGCTGCCCTGTACGATGCAGCTTCGTCGTCACATCGCGGCAGTCCTGCCGGTTCATGACGCCCTCCAAAGGCCATTCCGGCGCCCGTCCCCTGCCGCTCTCTCAGCTGTCCGCGGCTCTCTGTGAGCTTCTGTGTGCACCGTACTTACCCTTTTTCAACGGTTTTTTAAGTTTTGTCCATCCTACACCTTACACTGCGGCGGTGTCAAGCGCCGGATTCCGGAAACCGAAAGCGGAAACCAGAAACTCAGTACTTGTGATCGCCGGGCTTCAGGGAATCCGGGAGAAGCGTGGAATAGGTCCTGCCTTCCATGTTTTTGTTAAAGTCGGCTCTCGCGTTTTTGATCAGCTGCGGGTCAAGAAGCAGATCGAGTGCCGTGCCGGCCAGAACTTTCGCGGCGGCGTGCATGCCCTTCTTTGCAACGGAAGACTTGCCCTGCGCGGTGCGGCACCAGCTGTGGGCGACCGTTCCGGCAGCCTCGGTTACAAGCATCGCCTGCACCGTCGGGGCACAGTAGCTCGCGTCGCCGACATCTGACGAACCGGCTGCCGGGAGATCCAGGTCATCGCATACCGAGGTGTCGATCGGTTCCTTCGCGTCCGGCGTGCTGCCGAAGGGAACAAACTGCGCGGCATAGCGTTTTTCCTCATCAGTGAAGGAGAGAGGATACACCTCGTGCATATTGGCAAGCATCACGCGGTCCAGCGTCGGGTTGTCGACCTGATCGAGATAGTTGTTGAACGTGAACGGCTCGTCCATCGTGGCGCCGGTCATGAGGCAGGCGCCCTTTGCGATGTTCAGAACTTTTTTGTAAAGTTCCTCGACGGTGCTCTGCCGGTCGGCGCGCAGACAGTAGGTGACCTTGGTGTAGGCCTGAATGACGTTGGGCGCCTGACCGCCGGCATCCACGTACGCGCTGTTTAAGCGGACGTCCGGCGTCACGTGGGCGCGCAGATACTGGAGTCCGGTGTTGGCCAGCTCCGCCGCGTCAAGAGCGCCGATGCCGTCCCAGGGAGCGGCGGAAGCGTGCGCCGCTTTTCCGTGGTACACAATGTTAAATGTCACACAGGCCTTTGAGTGATTTCCGATGCAGTTGCTGGAATTCGGGTGCCACGCCAGGATCGCGTCCAGGTCATCGAACACGTGCGCTTTGGCCATGAAACACTTGCCGCCTCCGCCCTCCTCGGCCGGTGTGAGGATGTAACGGATCGTGCCGCCGATTTTGTTTTCCTGCATGAAGTCTTTCAGACCGCAGGCTGCCTGCATGGCCCCGGTCCCGAGCAGGTTGTGGCCGCAGGCGTGGCCATTCCCGCCGCGTGTGACAGCCCTCTGGCAGACGGCATCCGCTTCCTGGCTCTGCCCCGGAAGCGCGTCATTTTCGCCGAGGATTCCGATGACGGGCCGCCCGGACCCGTACTCGGCAATAAAGGCCGTGTCCATTCCGGCCACCGGCGTCGTGATCTCAAATCCCTCCTTCTTCATCTGTTCAAGCTGGCACCTGGTCGATTCCTTTTCCATGAAACAGGTCTCCGGGTGCTCCCAGACAAAATCGCTGATCTTCTCGAATTCGCTGCTTTTCGCGTCGATCAGCTCATACAGACGATTCTTGTCCAATGTGTGTCCTCCTGCCTGCGCTTTTGCGCTTTAATACCCTGAATTATAGGCATACCCACGGCAAATGTAAACGGGAGAATCCTCTTTTTGGGTTGCCAAGCGCTCAGAAAATACTTATTATGATTACAGTGCTTAAGGCATGCACGTGCGCTTACGGACCGTCTGCCTGCCGGGCACATCGTACGTTCAAATGTTCAAAGGAGTGTTTTACCATGGGAAAACCTGTAGTACTTGTAGTCATGGACGGCGTCGGCTGGACCGACAAGGATAACGGCAATGCAGTCATGCATTCCTATAAGCCGCAGATTGAAGAGCTGATGACGAAGTGGCCGCACACCACAATCAAGGCAAGCGGCACGGCAGTCGGCCTGCCATCCGACAAGGACATGGGCAACTCCGAAGTCGGCCACAACGCACTCGGATGCGGCCAGATCTATTCACAGGGTGCAAAGCTTGTGAACGAGAGCATCGAGTCCGGGAAGATCTACGAGAGCCAGACCTGGAAAGACGCGGTTTCCTACTGCAAAGAGCATAATGGCAAGATGCATTTCATCGGACTGCTCTCCGACGGAAACGTTCACTCCAATATCAGCCACCTGATCGCGATGCTTCGCGAAGCGAAGAAGGAGGGAGTAAAGGAGGCGAGAGTCCACGCGCTGCTTGACGGCCGCGACGTTCCGGAGACATCTGCCCTCACATACATCGACCAGATCGAGAAGGTATTTGCGGAGCTTAACGATGACAATTTCCACGCGTGCCTCGCTTCCGGCGGCGGCCGCATGACAATCACGATGGACCGCTATGAGGCGGACTGGTCCATGGTTGAGAGAGGCTGGCACATCCATGTGATGGGCGACGGCCGGATGTTTTCTTCCGCGACGGAGGCCATCGAGACATACCGCAGGGAAGGCGGATATACAGATCAGTATCTTCCGGGATTTGTCATCGCGAAGGACGGGAAGCCGGTCGGCCCGATCGACGACGGCGACAGCGTTGTGTTCTTCAACTTCCGCGGCGACCGCGCGGTGGAGATCTCCAAGGCTTTCGACTACATGAACAAGGGCTTTGACGCATTCCCGATGCCCAAGAAGCCGCAGGTTTATTACTGCGGAATGCTGCAGTACGACGGCGACCTGAAGCTGCCGGATCATTTCCTGGTAGCTCCGCCGCACATCGAGCACACGATGAGCGAGTATCTCGTGAAGAAGGGCGTGAAGAGCTATGCCTGCTCCGAGACCCAGAAGTTCGGCCATATGACCTATTTCTGGAATGGCAACCGCTCCAACAAGTTCTCGGAAGAGCTGGAGGACTGGGAAGAAGTTCCGTCCGACATCATTCCGTTTGACCAGAAGCCGTGGATGAAGGCGACAGAGGTCACCGAGAAGATGGAGGCGGCGATTGCGTCCGGGAAATACCAGTTCCTTCGCTGCAACTATCCGAACGGCGATATGGTCGGCCACACCGGCAACTACGAGGCGACGATCATCGGCGTGGAGTCGGTTGACCTGAATCTGCGCCGCATTATGGATGCCTGCACGAAGTACGGCTACACGCTGCTTGTCATGGCCGATCACGGCAACTCCGACGAGATGGTGGACAAGAAGGGCAAGCCGAAGACTTCCCACTCGCTGGCCCGCGTTCCGTTTGCGGTGTACAACGGTCCGGAGGGCACTGAGATCAAAGACGGCGACTTCGGTCTCGCCAATGTGGCGGCAACTGTCTGCAAGATTCTCGGATTCACCGACTGGCCGGAGCAGTGGCTTGAGCCGATCATAAAGTGAGTCTGACTTCTGTCTGACGGGAACCGGAACGGTACCAGACGGAATAAAACCTCCCGGAAGAGTGATTTTCCGGGAGGTTTTTTGTGAAGGCGACTCGATCAAATGATTTTACAAAAGGGCCTGTATGACATATTTTACCTGCTTTTTTCTGGACAATGAAAAAGACATCATAGTGAGTCTCTACCGGGATCTCGGAGCTCTGTATTACGAGCTGGAGACGCCGAATCACAACAGCGGAAATCTGATCCGCAATCTCGCGAAGCTCTGCGGCCTGCCGCTCTCAAAAAACGAGAAGGGGCTTCTGGTGATTCGCGGAGAGGTTCCGTGCTACATCGACGGAAACAACGAGGAAGTGTATGTGTTCCGGCTGGGCGGTACGAAAGTGGCCAACATCTATCCGGACGGACGCGTGGAGATGAAGGCGGCCATTCCCGCCATCGCCAAGACGCTCATGAGTCAGACGCGGGACTACCGGCTGGATATCGGGAAGACCATCTTCAAGACGTACATCGAAAAGGACTGCAAGTTCCGAAGCGATCTGCACACGCACATGAACGGCAATCTTTCACCGGACATCCTGATAGCACTCGGCATCCGCCATCAGATCCGTTATCCGCTCTACTATGTGCGCAAGCTGAATCTGTCGCTCACGCAGGCGCAGGAGAACCGTCTGATGGTCCAGAGAGAGAAGGTTGCAAAGCAGTTCGTCAGCTCCGGACTCACGGGGAAATATCTGGACCGCAGGATTAATGACAATACTTTCATCAACTTCGCGGATCTGATCCTGAACAATCTCAACAACGCCGCGGACAACATCGTGAAGATCCGCACGTCGCTTGCGATCTTAAAGGACGGCCAGGCGGTATTCACCAATCTCGAGAAGGTGTACCTCTACCGCTACGTCTTCACGAAGGGACAGGAGAGCGAGGAGAAGATCAGGCTGGATGGCACCGACCCGGTTCCTGACGCGGATGTGCGGAAGTTTCTGCGGCAGATGCTGGTGGACGCGGAGAATCCGGACTACTGCCGCAACACGATATTTCAGGACGATCTGCTGTGGATTGCCAGAAGCTACCGCCGGCAGGGAATCGAATATGCGGAGATAAGCGATACGACGCTTGTCAAGAAATACGAGTCCATTGAGATGCTGAAGGCAGTGCACGAGGTGATGCCGAAGATCTACCGCGAGACAGGGGTTATGATCCGCTTTCTTGCGGCGCTGCGCCGGATCCCGCTGACAATTGTGAAGGACCGGGTGACGCCGGAGGACTACCTGACCCGCAACCTGATCGCTCTTTCTGCCGTGGCGCCTGATCCGTACGTGGCCGGGTGCGACTTTGTCGGCGAGGAGATCAACGACATCATCACGCTCAAGCCGGTATTTAAGGAAATTGTGAAGATCACGCAGAAGGACCCGACATTTGTCATCCGGGTGCACGCGGGGGAGAACGATTCGCAGAAGGAGAACATCGCGCACAGCATCGCCTGCGTGCGGGACAATCTGGCGCCGGGGCAGAAGATGCCGCGGATGCGGCTGGGGCACGGGCTGTACATGCACAGCCTGAAGTCCGGGAAGGGACGGGAGGTCCTGGAGCAGCTGCGCAGGTACGGCATTGTTCTGGAGTTTCAGTTGTCGTCGAATGTACGGCTGAACAATCTGAATTCGCTGGACAATCACCCGCTGCGGCAGTATCTGCGCGAGGGAATTGCGTGCGTTCAGGGCACGGACGGCGCGGCGCTCTACGGGACGAACCCGATCGACGAACAGCTGGCGCTGGAAAAGCTGCTCGGGCTGACGCGCGCGGAAGAGCAGCAGATGAAGGAAGCGGAGACGAAGGTGATCCGGGAGAGCCGCGAGGCGTACTCCGCGAAGAAGCGGAAATTTGAGGAGATGCTCGGCGGGCGCGACATGGAAGAGGTGCTCCTGGCGCGCATGGAGCAGGCGGAGGAATCGGAAGGAATCACCTTGAAGCGGAATCACCGGCTCGACGCGACGACGGAGCTCCGGGAGCAGATCCGGGAGCTTCCGTGGGACCGCACGCCCATCGTGCTCATGGGCGGCAGTTTCAACACCGAGAAGCGCACGACGCACATCACGCACGAGGGGACGGAATTCATCGACAGACTTCTGTCGCAGCTGAATCCGGACGAGGTATTCTTTGCGGTGGGAGACCGGGTGAGCGGATATGAGAAATATCTTATCGAGCACAACACGCGGAATTTCCGCATCTTCGCGTTCGTCCCGGCGCTCATCACGCGGGCACAGGAAAAAAAGCTTAAAAGTGCCGGCGTGTTCATCCGCGTCTCGACAGAGAGCGAGAGCATGGGACTGTACAAGAGCTTTAACTACGAGATCTTCGAGCGCAGGCCGTCGGTTGTCATCGGGCTTGACGGAAATTCGGCCGGCGCGAACCTGATGCAGGAGGCAAAAAACGGCAAGGGAAAAGCGGCCATCTGCATCTGGAGCCGCTGTGCGGCTCTGCGGGAGAAGGCCGCTTCGCTCAAAGGATATGTGCAGTTTTTTGACCGGAATCACCCGCTGAATCTTTCGGGCTTTTCAGGGTTTGACGGTCAGTGACGAAAGAAGGAGAGAAACTTCCCGGGTGCTGCCGGGTGCAGGCACACGTCGGTCAGGTACTTCAGCACGTTTTCCATGGCCTCCGGCTGGACCCAGTCCGGTGTGTCCCGGCAGCCGCCGTGCATGGTCGAGGAGACCTCCATGTCTGACTCC
The DNA here is from genome assembly GCA_903789615.1 of uncultured Lachnospiraceae bacterium. Taxonomy (GTDB): domain Bacteria; phylum Bacillota; class Clostridia; order Lachnospirales; family Lachnospiraceae; genus UBA4285. The sequence goes on from CAIFEV010000001.1 coordinate 46,921, forward strand.
ATCATCTTAAACTCCGGCGAGCGGCCGAGAAGTCCGTCGCCGGTGGCAGCCATCGCTTTCAGGTACTGAACGTCCCAGCGCGGGACCACAGCCAGAGAGAGGGACGGGATTTTGCCCTTGCGCAGCACGGCGTCGTCGCTCTCCGGTAGATATCCGGTGAGCTGGGCGCCGTGCCTGCTCAGGACGTCCCGGTTCACAAACGGCGCGAAAATCTTCTTTTTTTCACTGCCTTTGCCGTACAGCACGATCCTGTCGCCGTACCCGCACACGTCCAGGTTGACGGCGCCGTCCGGGCGGCGCTGTTTTTTTTCGTCCACGAGATCCATGTATAGTTTCGATCCGGAGTGACCGCTCTCCTCGCCGTCAAACAGAACGAAGTCCGCCGCTTTGCCCTCAGAGCGAAGCGTCCGGTACAGTTCCAGAAGAATGCACACCGCAGCGGCGTTGTCGTTGGCCCCGAAGGACCCCGGGACCGCGTCATAATGCGCACAGAAGAGCAGAAGAGAAGAGGCTTCTGAAGGAGCTGAAGCCGTACCGGAAGCAGGTTCAGACGTGAAGAGGTAGTTCCGGATGCCGCGCGGATACTTTTCAGAAGGGTCTTCCTTCTGCAGCGTAAAATCAATCCCCTCGCACGCGAGGATGTTTTCTGCCGCCGCGCGCCTGGCATCGGGATCCTTCAGAGAGAGTTCCCGCAGGTAACGAGTCTCCATGTCCCCTCCTCACAGGCAGGCGTCCATCGGGACCTTCACGACGATCTTACGGATCTTTTCCGGAGTGTCACCCGCCTGAATGGCCGGGATGTGCACATCCCACGGAAAATACACGGCAAATGTTCCCACCGTGAGAGCAATGCGTCCTTCCGGCTTTGAAAAATCATTCTTATAAAAGAGAATATCCCGCGGCGTCGCGAGCAGGTCCTCGTCAACCGCGCCGCTTCCGTCGTCGCTGTAAAAGCCTGCTTCCTCCGGCCCGCCCGCCGCAAGGAACTGTACGTCGATATTTTTTCTGTGGATTTCCGGCCGCAGCGTCTCACGCGGCGCCGTGCTCTGATCGATCACCTGAAGAATCATCGGGATGCCGCCCGGAGCGATATCAAACTTTCCCGGTGCGTGAGCTGCCAGGTTCCCGGTCTTTAAGAACTTCAGCGCCTCCGCCAGCGCTTTCGGCACCATTTTCAGCTGCTGATCAAAAAATTCATTGTTCACATTTCCATAAAGCATAGTAGCCTCCCTTTTTATGATGGCAAAATGCGTTTTCAGGCTCACATTTCACGCCTGCTGTGCTTTCTTTCCGAAGTCCGTGCCGCCGTCAAAGTAATCCGGATATTTTTTCTGCAGAACAGCAATTTCTTCTGTCAGCACGCTGAAAGCCGCGCGCTCCGCCTGACAGGCGGCGTCATCGTCACGCCGTATCAGTGCGCCTGTCATATCGCTCATGCTTTGCAGCAGTTTCACGGACGGCTCTTCTTCCTGAAAGGTCAGATACAGAAGGCGGATGAGGTCATAATTTTCCTTCTGCAGGGCGTTCCACAGATAGTCAAAGCTCCCGCCGAACGTGTACATCTGCGTGAAGAAATTGCTGGTGATTCGAAGTTCGCTGCGAGCGTTTCTGGTCCGCACGGCGCGCTCCGTCTCCTTGAGCATGAACTGCAGGATCTCGATCTTCTGCGTCGCGACCCGCTCCGTGAAAAATGCGTGGATGACTTCCGTGGTGAAAAGATCCATGAGCCAGATCGCGTCGTGGATCTGATCTGCGCTTATCCTTCTGACGTAAAACCCCGGCGCGCTGCCGGAGACAGTCAGCTTTTCGCGCTCCAGACGCTCCAGTGCGTCGTGCACGGGAGTGCGGCTCACGGAAAGCCAGGATGCCAGCTCCGGCTCGCTCAGGCGGACACCCGGTTCCAGCACAAAGAGCAGTATCGCTTCCCGTATCGTGCGGTACGCGTACTGCCGGCTGTCCTCCGAGGGACGTCTCTTGCTGAAGTTGATTGTCTGTGATGCATCCATGCAGAAATTCCTGACCGTTGTCCTGAAGGCTCAAATAAGCCGATTCTCCCGATAGATATGTCAAACTTGTATGCACGCTGATTTCCGCTGCGGACAGGAAACTTGTATACAGGTTTTTTCTATGTGTTTTGTTCAATTTTATTCTGAATTTCCGGAAAACGCAAGAGCAGACGTCCGGAAACCTGTGAAAATACGATTGAAATGTGGTTGCATTTCGGGATAATTTGTGCTAATTTTCCAAATAGAAAACCGAAGTGCATACAAGTTGGCGGCAGGCTGACCCGGCCGGCCGAATCTTGTTCGCATGGTTTTACACAATTGCGGCAGGAGGAAATTGATAAACTTGTATGCAGGCCGGTCAGCAGAGTAAAGAAGAAATATACAAGGATCTCAAGGAACAAATCCTGACGCTGAAGGCTGTTCCGCACGAGAAGCTGAGTGAGAATGCAATCGCAAGACAGATGCATGTGAGCCGGACGATTGTGAGAGGAGCACTTTCCAGACTCACGGACGAGGGGCTGATCACCGTCCTGCCGCAGAGCGGGACATTTGTCAACTGCATCAGCATGAAAAAGGTTCAGCAGACCATCTACGCGTACAACACGATCCTCGCGAGGCTGCTGGATGAGCTCTGTTCCCATCCGCTCTCAAAAGAAGAGAACAGGGAAATCCGGGAGACGGAAGTACAGCTGCAGAGTCTTTCGCGGGACACGGAAGAGAGGATGCGGCGCGACAGGATGATCCTCGAACTGCTCGCCGGGATGTGTCACAGGGAATATGTCACCGGTTTCCTGAATGGCATGAACTTTGACCTTCTGCGGGTCATGCGGCTGTCGTACGACACATTTGCCATCAACAGTTTCATGTACACGTCCACGGCGGTGGAAAGCATGAACGTCATCAACCGGATGCTGCTTGACTACATCCGCAAGCGCGACGCTGTGGCGGCGCAGATGCTCATTCAGAATCACTACAATTCCGTCATGTTTCAGACGGAGAGACTGAAGGAGATGTATCAGGAGTATTTTTCGGCCTGAACGCCGGATTTAAAATACTATTATAAAGAATAGACGGGAAAGGAGAGAAGAAAAAGACATTCTTAAAGAGAGAGATTAGAACCAGACTTAGGAATAAGTCAAACAAGCCGAATTGCATTCGGGTATATTTTGGAGGATTGTATGGACATAGTAATCGGCATTATTTTGCTGGTATCATTCTTTGCCCTTGCATGGTACTGTATCAAGGGCTACAACCTGATGATCGGATTCCTTATCATCACGATCGTCTGGACGGTGCTCCCGCTTCTGGGAACGCTTTTTGTGAGTGACGAGTTTTTGGCTGCCAACTCAGTTTTGCAGTTCAGTTCTAATAAAGATCTTGTAAAGATTCTGAACGGAATCTATCAGAGCGCACCGGAAGGCTGGGGCACAACCCTTGTAAACGTATGCTGGGGTGCGTGGTTTGGCCGTGTTCTGATGGACACGGGAATCGCTTCCACCCTGATCCGCAAGACCGTGGAGCTCGGCGGTGACAAGCCGATCATCACGATCACGCTTCTGAACATCGTAACGGCTCTGATCTTCACATCCATGACAGGCGCAGGCCCGGTTATCGCCATCGGCGTTATCGTTCTCCCGATCCTGTTCTCGCTGGGAGTTCCGAAGCCGATCGCGCTGTTCTCGTTCATGGGATCGGTTGCGGCCGGTATCTATCTGAACCCGGTCAACTTCGCCCAGTACCGTGCATTCTATCTGAAGACTGAAGAAATGCCGGAATTCACACTCGGCTGGTATGCGGCACACTGGGGCTACGCAGCCATGATCATTCTGCTCGTGACGACGACGATTCTCACCGGAATCTACCTGAAGAAGTCCAAGGCGAGCCACGCGTGGGCGGCTCAGACCAGAAATCCGCAGGCGACGCAGAAGGATGCACCGCTGTACACACTGTTCCTGCCGATCGTTCCGGTTGTTCTGAACATCGCGTTCAACTTCTCCGTAATCGGCGGTTTCGTTATTGCAGGCTTTGCCGCACTCTTCCTCTGCGGAAGGATGCACGGCACGTTCAAGGAAAACTGCCAGCTCGTCAACAAGCTCTATTATGACGGTGTTGTGGATACGGCTCCGCTGGTCGGCTTCCTTCTCACCCTGCCGATGTTCAACAGCGTTGCAAAGTATGCTTCTCCGTACTTCAAGAGCGTAATCGGCGGCATCATGCCGAAGTCGGAGCTGGTTGTCTGCATCGTATTTGCAGTGCTTCTGTTCATGGGACTGTTCCGCGGACCGATGACTCTCGTAGGATGCGGCGCGGCTACCCTTGGCGTTCTTCAGAACGTAGGCAGCTTCTCGATCCCGTTCCTGTACGCTGTTTTCGCTATCCCGACGATCACAGTAAACATCGGCTCCTGCATCACGCAGTCCTGGGTTGCCTGGGGGCTTGCGTACTCCAAGGTTGAGTCCAGAGACTTCCTCAAGCTTTCGATTCCGAACGCATACTTTGCGGGTGTTATTCAGTACGTCGCAACATTCATTCTGCTTGGCGGACTTGGCGCAGAATGGTTCTTGTAATTCATTTCGGGACTGGCACCGGGCGCTGAGGCGCCCGGTACGCCGGCCGGTTTTAACTCTCTCTCTAAGAATGTTTTTTTCAATATCTCCGACAGGAAAGGAAAAAGTATGGCTATGGCTGAGCAGGAACACAGAGCAGTCCGGATGGGTATCGACGTAGGCGGTACCTACACGAAGTGCGTGGCGATGGACAACCTCACGCACGAGATCATCGGCAAGAACGAGGTCAAGACGACACACGATGACAAAGACGGCGTTGCGGCCGGCGTTGTCCAGAGCTTCAAGAACTGCATGAAGGAAAACCACATCCGCCCGGAGGACGTCGTGTTCGTAGCTCACTCCACGACACAGGCGACCAACGCATTTATCGAGGGCGATGTGGCTCCGGTCGGCGTAATCGGTGTTGCGGGCGGCGGCCTCGAGGGGCTTCTTGCCAAGAGACAGCTGGCCCTCAAGGACATCGTCCTGGATCCGAAGACGGATAAGGTCATCAGGATCTACAACGCCTATATCAAGAAGAAGGAACTGAACGAGGACAAGATCAATCAGTCGGTCGACGAACTCATCAAAGACGGCGCGAAGGTTCTTGTGGCATCCATGGCGTTCGGTGTTGACTCGATGAAAGAAGAGCAGATGATCCACGACGTTGCGGTCAAGAAAGGCCTGCCGGTGACGATGGCTTCCGATATCACGAAGCTCTACGGTCTCACCAGACGTACACGCACAGCTGCCATCAACGCCTCCATCCTGCCGAAGATGATTCAGACCGCCAACGCCACGGAGAAGTCCGTGCGTGACGCGGGCGTAACCGTTCCGCTTATGATCATGAGAGGTGACGGCGGTGTCATGGAGATCAATGAGATGAGAAAGCGCCCGATCCTGACGGCTCTCTCCGGTCCGGCCGCTTCCGTAATGGGGTCTCTTATGTATCTTCGTGCGTCCAACGCGATTTACTTCGAGGTTGGCGGTACGACGACCAACATCGGTGTCATCAAGAACGGCCGTCCGGGAGTTGACTACGCCAGAATCGGCGGCCACGACACGTTCATCAGCTCTCTGGATGTGCGGATTCTGGGCTGCGCCGGCGGTTCCATGGTGCGCATCAACGACCACGAGGTTGTCGATGTGGGCCCGCGTTCCGCACATATCGCAGGATGCGAGTACGCCTGCTTCACGCCGGAAGAGGAGATCGTTGATCCGCAGATCGAGCTCGTGAGCCCGAAGCCGGGCGATCCGGACGATTACGTGGTAATCCGTCTGAAGAGCGGCAAGAAGATCTGCTTCACGAACACGGATGCCGCAAACGTACTCGGCCTGGTAGACGAGAAGTATTTCGCCCACGGCAATGCAAATGCCGCCCGCAAGGCGATGCAGCCGGTTGCCGACAAGCTCGGCATCACGGTGGAAGATCTGGCAACCCAGATCCTCGAGAAGGACTATGAGAAGGTCAGCGAGTGCATCAATTCCCTCGCCGAGAAGTATCAGCTTGATCATGACGCGATGCGTCTGGTCGGCTGCGGCGGCGGTGCCGCTTCGCTCGTTCCGTACTGCGCAAAGAAGATGAATCTTCAGTACAGCATTCCGGAGAATGCCGAGGTCATCTCCTCCATCGGCGTTGCGCTCTCTATGGTCCGCGACGTTGTCGAGCGTGTAATCCCGAATCCGACACAGGACGATATCCGCGAACTGAAGAAGGAAGCGACCGATGCTGCCATCAGCTCCGGTGCTGCTCCTGACACGGTCGAGGTTCACGTAGAGATCGATGCGCAGACCAGCAAGGTGACTGCGATCGCCACCGGATCCACCGAGGTCAAGACGACAGACCTTCTGAAGGAGTGCACGGACGAAGAGGCGGAGCAGCTCGCGAAGGAAGACTTCGGTCCGAAGGTGAGCGACATCCAGATGGTTGCGAAGACCGACAAGTTCTATGTGTTCCAGGGCAGGAGAGACGACAAGAAGCCTGTCCGCATCGTCGACAAGAAAGGCTTTATCAAGGTCCAGGCGTCGGATGCCATGGTGCAGAAGTGCAAGGTTTCCGAGTATGTCGATGTTGTGAGCAGGATGTGGGAGGAAGGTGCGATCTTCAAGACCGACTCCATCATCCGTCCGGACTACTTCGTCTGCTTCGGTCCGAGAGTAGCCGACTACAGCGCCGTGGATCTGGAGCAGGTAGAGCTCCTGATGGATCTGGATCTGGGCGACCGCGATCCGAACGAGGAAGTTCTGGTTGTCGGCGCGCTCAATGACGTAGGGTAATGGCCTTCTGTGATGACGAAGGAAGATGTAAAACGATATTTAAAGCCGATCGCGGACGGCCTTTTCGGCAGGCAGCGCAGGCCGACCTATGAGAGACCGCATTTCAAAATCCGGGATCTGAACCAGATGCTGGAAGATCTGGTTCAGATACAGCCGGAGGAGTGGTTCCGGTACGCATTTTCCAGAGAGCCGATAAACGGAAAGTTTACGGACGCGCAGAGAATTGACTGGACCAGGAAGGCGATTCTCTGCGGAAAGGAATACGCCAGGAAAACCGCCGAAAAGTACGGAACACGGAACAGCATCCGGATTGCCGAAAAGATGGGCATGAACATCACGTATCCGGATTTTCCGGACAAGACAGACCGCGTGATGTTTGCGCAGTATACGGAACCGAACAATATAAAGATATTCATGGATGCGGTCCGCAAAGCGGACAGACTGATGCAGGATCCGAAGACGGCGGCAATTCTGACGGAAAAGTTAAATATCCCAAAGACGCTTCTGGCGCATGAGCTGTTTCACAATATCGAGGAAGAGAACAAAGATACCATTTTTACGAGGACGGAAAAATTCCGCCTGTGGTCCGTCGGAAAAGTTCACAATGATTCCTCGATCATCGCGCTGAGTGAGATCGCGGCGATGGCGTATTCGCAGGAACTCAATCAGCTTCCGTATTCCACGTATGTACTGGATATGTTTCTTGTCTACGGGTACTCACCGGAAGAAGCAAGCGGCCTGTACGAGGAGATGATGGAAGACGCCGGAAGAAAGCCGGATGGCGGTGAAGCTGTCCCGGCAGAGACAATGGAAAAGAGAATCAGGCAGGAGAAAGAACAGACGTGAGCACGAGAATACCATTTGACGAGGTTAAAGCGACCGTTAAAAAAGCACTTCTGAATCTGGGGCTTTGCGAGAAGGACGCGGAGCTCTGTGCGACAATTCACACGCAGTCGAGTGCTGACGGAGTGGAGAGCCACGGACTGAACAGGATCCCGAGATTTGCCGATTATGTACAGAAGGGCTGGGTCGATATCAAGGCTGAGCCGGAGCTCGTCGGCAGTAAGGGTGCTGCGGAAAACTATGACGGCCACAGAGGCATCGGTGTTAAAAACGCGGTGATCTGTGCGGACAGGGCGATGGAACTCGCAAAAGAGCATGGCATCGGACTGGTGGCACTGCGCAATTCCACTCACTGGATGCGCGGCGGTGCATATGCCTGGAGAATGGCTGAGAAAGGATTCCTCGGACTCAGCTGGATCAACACGGAGAGCTGCATGCCGATGTGGGGATCAGATGAACCGGGTGTCGGCAACAACCCGTTCTGCGTGGCCATTCCGAGAGAAAAAGGACCGATCGTTGTGGATATGGCAATGAGCCAGTATGCTTATGGAAAGCTGGGCGTTTACCGCCTTGCCGGAAAGCAGCTTCCGTATCCGGGCGGCTTTGATGAGAACGGAAATCTGACGTCCGATCCGGGCGCCATCGAGAAGACTGGCCGGATTCTTCCGACCGGATACTGGAAGGGGACGAGCCTTGCCATCGCACTGGATCTTGCGGCTGCCATGATCGCCAACGGCTTCTGCGGGACGGATATGGACATCCGGGCGAAGGGAAGCTGCTCGGGATGCTGTCAGATCTTCATCGCCATCGATCCGTATATGTTCGGCGGAAAGGAAGAACTGCAGGCGATGCTTGACAAGCGGGTTGCGGCGGCTGACGCGACGCATCCGATCGATCCGAAGCATCCGGTTCGCTGTCCGGGTGAGAGCACAGTTGCCCGCAGAGAGAAGTCCATGAAGGACGGTGTGAATGTCGATGAGAATGTCTGGGCACAGATTTGCAATCTCGCTGCCGGCAGGATGGATGTGGAAGACATCTCCGGCGTTGTGATCCAGAAGAAAAACTGATGAGAGGGGAGGCTCAGGTTATATGTTCTTTTCCAATATTTCAATCGCAGAAAAGTACAATTATCTTGACGAAAAATTCAAAGCGGCGTACAAATGGCTCGGGGAGACCGATATAAAGGCACTTCCGGAAGGCTCTTACCCGATCCTTGGCGACAAGGTTATTGCCAATGTGCAGGAGTACTCGACAGACGCGAAGGAAAATCATCTTTTTGAGAACCACAGGAAATACTTCGACATCCAGTACATGGTGAGCGGAGAAGAGATGTTCGGCGTGTGCAAGGCGGATGGCCTGAAGCTCAAAGAGAGTCACGAGGAAAATGACCTGTACTTCTACGAGGAGCCGGAAGCCAGCGGTGAGGTATATCTTCAGGAAGGCGACATGATCGTCGTCGCTCCGGAGGATGCCCATAAGCCCAGATGTGCGGCGGGACACCCGATGGCCGTCAAGAAAGTGGTAGTCAAGGTAGCTGTCGACTGAACGCCAAGGCGTACAGCCGATTCATTAGTAAGGTTCTGATACTTCAGGGAGGAAGTACAATATGCAGACAGTTTATGATTTCGGAAACGGCATGAGGCTCATCGACCTTTCCAAGCTGGTTGATCCGGCAACCGAGACAAGAAGATGCAAGCTGTATCGTTTCAATACCGGCGGCCCGATTCCGGACTTCCATACTAATGTGGACATCATGACCCATCTCGGAACCCATGCCGAGTGCCCGTATCATCACAATGATGACTGGCCGGATGTAACCGGAGTTCCGCTCACAACCTTCATGGGCCGTGCCGTATATGTGAACTTCCACGACACCGTAAAGCAAAACGGCCACATCACGGCGGCGGATCTTGACCGCGAGGCTAAAAAGGTTAAGGAAGGCGATATCGTCATCATTGATTCTGACTACAAGCTGAATCCGTTCACACCGGACACCAACACCGAGAAGGATCACAGACTCTGTGTGAACGCAGAGACTGCCGAGTGGTTCAAGAACAAGAAGGTCAAGGCCGTGGGCTTCGGCGACGGCGTTTCCATCGAGAACTGCAATGAAGACGTAAAGCCGTTCCACGATATTCTTCTTGCCGAGAACATCATCTTCATCGAAGTGCTGAAGAACCTCGAGGAGCTGAAGCAGGATGTATTCTTCATGTCCTTTGCTCCGCTGCCGATCAAGGGTCTGGATTCCAGCCCGGTTCACGCATATGCGATCGAAGGAATCAAGGAATTCTCTGAATAAAGAATCCTGTGTGTTCCCGGAAGCTGACGCTTCCGGGAATTTCTTGCGCGCCAGAAGATAAAGAAAGGAAACTGAAATGAAAATCGCGGTAATCGGCGCAGGAGCGATGGGCTCCATCTACGGCGGCCATCTTTCTCTGCACAATGACGTATACCTGATCGACACCAATCCGAAGGTCGTTGAAACCGTCAACGAAAAGGGACTGAAACTCCAGGAGAACGGTACGGACAATCTCTATCACCCGAAGGCCCTGACGTCGTCGGAGGGGATCGACAGTGTGGATCTGATCATTCTCTTTGTCAAGGCTCTGTATTCAAGAGCGGCTCTCTCGGGCAATAAGAATCTCATCGGCAAAAACACCTTTGTCCTGACGCTCCAGAACGGATCCGGCCATGAAGACATTCTCTCGGAATTTGTCCCGGAGGATCACATTATCATCGGTACGACCGAGGACAACGGGGCGGTCCTGGACTACGGCTACATCCGCCACGGCGGTGTGGGCAACACCAACGTCGGCATGCTGGTGGAAGATAAGGAAGGTTTTCTTCCGAAGCTGAAGGAATCGTTTGACAGCTGCGGGTTCAACACGCACATTCAGCCGAAGATCCAGCAGCTGATCTGGGACAAGCTTTTCACCAATGTGTCGCTCAGCGCTGTTACAGCCATTCTGCAGTGCAATATGGGCTATATCGCGGCGGATGAATATGCCTGGAAGCTCACGAGAGCACTCCTTCACGAGGCGGTAGAGGTGGCACACGCGCTTGGCCTCACGGCAGATGAGGAAGAACTCGCAGACAAGATCCACAAGACCTCGGAGATGTCCCCGAACGGCGTGACATCCATCTGCGCGGATATCCGGGCCGGAAGAAAGACAGAGGTCGACACGATAAGCGGCTCTGTTGTCAGGGCGGCCAAAAAGGCAGGTGTGGCGGTTCCGGTTTCGGAATTTGCCGTGAATACGATTCACGCGCTCGAGGGAAGACCGAAGGACTGAGGCTGTCAGAAGGCTGAGGTTTTCAGCGGATTGACTGGAAATGGAGATTACCGTGGAAAAGATCAAAGCAGTACAGATTATAAAACCGGGCGAACTGAAGATCATCGAGATGGATATGCCTCACATCGACGAGACCAACAATGTCCTCGTTAAGATCAAGGCTTCGGGCCTGTGCGGATCGGATGCCGGCATCTATCACGGGACGAACGCGGCGGCGACGTACCCGCGCGTTATCGGTCATGAGATCGTTGGTGAGGTTGTGGAGACCGGACCATCGGCAAAGAAAGTAAAGGTCGGCGACAGAGTCATCATCGATCAGGTGACGGCCTGCGGCCACTGCTATGCCTGCCGGCACGGGCGCCCGAATGTATGCCAGCACCTGCAGGTGCGCGGCGTGCACATCGACGGCGGATACAGGGAGTACATGGCGGTTCCGGACAAGGACTGCTATATTCTGCCGGATTTCCTGCGCTATGAGGACGCCGTGCTCATCGAGCCGACGACCATCGCGTGCCAGGCCTGCAGCCGCGCGCAGCTGGCGGAGGACGACGAAGTGCTCATCAACGGACAGGGCGCGCTCGGCACGAGAATGCTCTCGATCGTAAAGCTGTATCACCCGAAGAAGATTATCGTATCCGATATCTTTGACGAGAAGCTGGAAGAGGCGCTGAAGAACGGCGCGGATGTCGCCATCAACCCGAAGAAGGAAAACTTCTTCGAGAAGCTGAAGGACGTGACGACGGACGGGTATGGCCCGACGGTTTCCATCGACTGCGCCTGCACGAAGGATTCTCTCGGAACCCTGATTCAGGGCAGCGGCAATGCCGGACGCATCATCACGATGGGATTCACGACGACACCGACCGAAGTGACCAACTTTGGCATCACGGCAAAGGAACTGGACATCCGCGGATCCAGACTTCAGAACCGCAAGTTCCAGGAGGTCATCGACCTCGTCAACGAAGGCAAGGTGGATCTGGACCACAAGATTTCGCACGTGTGTGATTTCCGCGAGGCGCAGAGCGGCTTTGACTTCAACGACACGCACGATCCGTCGATCCGCAAGATTGTGTTCACGATGGAAGGCGAGCCGTACAAGATCCGGAAGGACGAAGCATAACGCGCCTGTAAAAAGAAATGGAAACCCCGGAATGGCAGCGGATGAAAGGCGGCATTCCGGAGTTTTTTGTTTCCCATTATTTCGGATTTGTATACTTCAGGTCCGGCTGTTCGCATGACGGCATCATCTGTATCCGGGAGACGGACGTTTCGGAAAACGGATGGAAAATAAAGTGTACAGGCGGGTTTCCGGCTGCTATGGACTTCTGTTTCCGGAAGCCGGCGTGTCATGCTGTTTCCCGGAATTTTGCAACATTTTGCAATATATAGAATATAACAAAAGAGTTATCGGGTTGACGGGATTGTAAATAGCCGGTAAAATCGTAAACGTTGTGTAAAGCAAAGCAACGCAGTTTGGCGTTATCGGTATAGACTGACAGGGTGATGGACATTTTATGCAATGGTGATCTGATCGCCATTGCACTTTTTAATTGTACTGCTTTAATATGGTACATTGATGAAATGCCGGTTCACTCCTAAAAAGGCGGCCGCACACCGGTGACGGCTTACATTATCTCAGGCGGGGGTAACAAACAAGTGGCAAAGTACATAATCAAACGAATTCTGCTTGCGCTGGTCACGATGTTCCTGATCTGCTTCATAACCTTCTTTGCGATGAACGCCATTCCGGGCGGTCCATTTAACGGTGAGAAAGCAAAATCGGAAGCGGTTCTGCAGGTCCTGAACGAGCGCTACGGTCTTGACCAGCCGGTCGGTGTGCAGTTCGTAAACTACATGAAGAGAATCCTGCACGGGGATTTCGGCGTATCACTCAAAAACGGGCGTGATATCTCCAGTATCATCAGCACCCGGTTTGCGGTTTCCGCAAAGCTCGGTCTTATGGCGATTCTGCTGGCGCTGGTGTTCGGGATTGTTCTCGGGGCGATCGCAGCCCTGAAGCGGAACAAGTGGCAGGATCATGTGATCATCTTTTTCGTGACGCTGTTCACGGCGATGCCGTCATTTGTCATGGCGTCGTTTCTGCTTCTGATTTTCTGTATTCAGCTTAAGATCGTTCCGGTCTGGAGTACGGAAAATCCGAACTATATCCTGCCGGTCATTGCGCTCTCTCTTTCTCCGATGGCCAATATCACGCGTCTTACCAAGACGTCCATGCTGGATGCTCTCGGGCAGGACTATGTCCGGACGGCCAAGGCCAAGGGTGTTCACCCGCTGAAGGTGATTTTTGTCCATACGCTGCGCAATGCCCTGATTCCGGTCATCACCTATGTCGGGCCGCTGACGGCGTCGATTCTGACCGGCTCCCTGGTTGTTGAGAGTATCTTCACGATCGGAGGACTGGGGTCCGCCTTTGTGGATTCCATCACCAACCGCGACTATACCATGATCATGGGCGTCACGATTTTCCTGGCTACCATCATGGTGCTTGTGAACCTGATCAGCGACCTGGTTTACAAGCTTGTTGACCCGCGTATCAAGTTAGACTGACAAGGAGACCGACTTATGGCAGCAAATTACGATATACCCACTCCGAAGAAACGGCTTCTGAGTCTTCAGATTAACCCGAAGCTTTTTGAAAAGGCCACCGACGAGGAAAAGAAGCAGCAGGATGTCATGGCGCAGTCCACGACGTTCTTCCGGGACGGCATGCGCCGGCTTATGAAGAATCCGCTGGCGGTCATTTCCATGATCATTCTGATCTTTGTCATCTTAGTGATGGCAATCGCGCCTTCTGTCGTTCCCTACGGCTATGATGAGATCATCACGGTCGAGGGTGTGCGCGACAAAGAGGCGGCCAACTTAAAACCGTTTGAGTATTCGCCGAAGGAACAGGCGTACATGGAGAAGTACAACGTGCAGGTCTTCCCGCACATCATGGGGACGGACGAGCTGTGCCGCGACTACTTCATTCGTGTCGTGTACGGCACGCGGGTTTCGTTCTTCGTCGGCATCTTTGCGAGTCTGATGGTGCTTGTCATCGGCACGATATACGGAGCGATTGCCGGGTACGCCGGAGGAAAGACCGATCTGATCATGATGCGGATCGTCGATATCATATACTCCCTGCCTGACATTCTGATTATTATTCTTCTTTCGGTCGTGCTGCGCGAGACGCTGGATGTCTCCAAGGTTCCGCTCCTGGGCGGCCTCGGTTCCAACATGATCTCCATGTTCATCGTGTTCGGCCTGCTCTACTGGGTCGGCATGGCCAGACTGGTCCGCGGCCAGGTGCTGCAGACCAAGGAAAATGAATACGTCCTTGCGGCGAAATCGATGGGCGCTTCGTCCGGGCGGATTATCCGCAAGCACATCCTGCCGAACTGCCTGTCCGTCATCATCATCACCACGGCACAGCAGATCCCGACCGCGATTTTCACGGAGTCGTATCTCTCCTTCATCGGTCTGGGCGTATCGCTTCCGCGCCCGTCGCTAGGGTCCCTGGCCAATGCGGCCCGTTCCGGTATGCAGTCGTATCCTTGGAAACTTGTGTTCCCGGCGGCGGCGATCGTTCTGATCGTACTCGCCTTCAACCTGATCGGCGATGCCATGCGGGATGCATTTGACCCGAAGCTTAGAAAGTGAGGTGCCGGACAAATGAGCTCTAAAACTGAAAATATGTATAAAGATACCGCGGCAGGAGCCGGCAGCCGGGCGGTGGACGAAAAAGTCCTGGAAAATGAGGAAAACGCGATTCTCTCCGTCCGTGACCTTCACACTACCTTTCACACGGACTCCGGTGAAGTACATGTCGTGAACGGCGTGTCGTTTAATCTGACCCGCGGCAAGATCCTCGGTGTAGTCGGAGAGTCCGGTTCCGGAAAATCGGTGACGGCATATTCCATCATGCAGATCCTCGCGGAAAATGGCCGCGTGACCGGCGGCCAGATTCTCTACAAGGGTGAGGATATCCTGAAGTACAACAAGAAACAGATGGATTCCTTCCGCGGGGAGAAATGTTCCATTATCTTCCAGGATCCGATGACGTCGCTGAACCCGACGTTCACGGTGGGCTGGCAGCTGAGGGAGGCCCTGCAGCTGCACACAGGGTACAAGACCCGCCAGGCGGCCAATGCACGCGCCATCGAGCTTCTTAAGATGGTCGGCGTCAATGAACCGGAGAGCCGTATAAAGCAGTATCCGTTCGAGCTTTCCGGCGGTATGCGCCAGAGAGTCATGATCGCCATGGCGCTTGCCTGCGAGCCGGATATCCTGATCGCGGACGAACCGACGACGGCGCTGGATGTGACCATTCAGGCACAGATTCTGGAGCTGATGAAGGACCTTCAGAAGAAGCTGGGCATGGCTATTATTCTGGTGACGCACGATCTGGGTGTGATCGCCTCGATGTGCGATGAGGTCATTGTTATGTACGGCGGCCGCGTCTGCGAGCGCGGTACGGCCGATGACATCTTTTACCGGCCATGTCATGAGTACACAAAGGGACTTCTCCGGTCCATTCCGAGTGCCGGAAACATGAAAAAGAAGCTGATCCCGATCGGCGGCACACCGATCAATATGCTGGCTCTTCCGGAAGGCTGCGCGTTCTGTCCGAGATGCGCGAATGCCATGAAGATCTGCCTGACACAGCAGCCGGAGGAATTGGAGATGCCGGACGGGCATTTCGCGTCCTGCTGGATGAACGTCAAAGAGGCATACGAGGAAGAACATAACGGGAAGGCAGGTGCATAAATGGGAGTTCCGGAAAAAATCGACACCGAGAATCTTGTCGAACTGCATAATCTTAAAGAGTATTTTCCGGTGAGGACGGGTGCATTTTCCACGGTTCCGCTGAAGGCGGTCGACGGGGTGTCCTTTAACATCCGGGCGGGCGAGACGCTCGGCCTGGTGGGAGAGTCCGGCTGCGGCAAGACGACGGTTGGCCGGACGATGCTGCGGCTGTATAAGCCGACCGGCGGCGAGTTTTATTTTGACGGTGAGCTGGTCACCGACAAAAATATACACAGACTGCGCAAGCAGATGCAGATGGTATTTCAGGATCCGTATTCTTCTCTGGACCCCAGAATGACGGTCGAGGACATCATCGGCGAGCCGCTTGACATCTATCATCTGTACAGCAGTAAAGCGCAGCGCCATGAGCGCATTATGGAGCTGATGGAACTGGTGGGACTCAACGCGGAGCATGCCACGCGGTATGCACATGAGTTCTCCGGCGGTCAGAGGCAGCGAATCGGCATTGCCAGAGCGCTCGCGGTCAACCCGAAGTTCATTGTCTGCGACGAGCCGGTGTCCGCTCTGGATGTCTCCATCCAGGCGCAGGTCATTAACATGTTCGAGGACCTGCAGAAGAAGCTGGGCGTCGCGTATCTGTTCATCGCCCACGATCTGCTGGTCGTCCATCACATCTCGAAGCGCATCGCGGTCATGTATCTCGGAAAACTGGTGGAGATCGCCGACGCGGATGACCTGAACGACAACCCGATCCATCCGTACACCCTGTCACTGCTTTCCGCTATACCGATCCCGGATCCGAAGACAGCCCGGGCGTCAAAGCGGATTGTGCTGGAGGGAGATGTGCCTTCTCCGATGCACATGCCGAGCGGCTGTCCGTTCCGGACCCGCTGCCGGTACGCGACGGAGCAGTGCGCAAAGGAGATGCCGCCGCTTACGGACCGGGGGAACGGTCACAGCGTTGCGTGCTGGAACCGGTGAAAATCCGGTATGTATTCTGATGAGAACGGAAGGCTGTTTTACCGCTTCCGTTTCCATCCGCTCCGGAACCGAAAAGACCGGAACGGTATAAATTTTTTCAGGAGGGTATTATGAGGAAGAAAACATTCGCAGTTGCGATGAGTACCGTGCTTGCCGCGGGAAGCATCGCAGGATGCGGAAGCGCGGCAAGCGCCCCGAAGGAAGCAGCTTCCGGTGCCGCTTCCGGTCAGGCTGCTACAACTGCTGCTGCCGCTTCAGCGTCCACAGAGGACTGGGCGTCCAAAATTCAGTTCACGGCTTCGGCAAAGAACCCGGCAGCGCCGGACTGGACAGAGTATGACAAGCTGATCGATGAAGTCAATAATGACGCTGATTTTGCGGACCGCGCCGTAAAGCTGCACAAGGCAGAGGATATGCTGATGGCAACCGGCGCCGTGATCCCGATCTATTACTACAACGATCTGTATCTGGAGAACCCGGCCTTCTCCGGCGACTACGCATCCATTTTCGGCACAAAGTACTTTATGTACGCGAAGAAGGACGGTCAGCCGACCGACGTGATGAAGATCAACCTGGCTTCCGAGCCGGATAAGCTTGACCCGGCGCTCAACAGCACTGTCGACGGCGCAGCACTTGCGTCCAACAGTTTTGTCGGTCTGTACATTATCGACAAGGACGGCAATTATCAGCCGGCACTTGCAGACGGCCAGCCGGAGGTTTCCGATGACGAGCTGACCTACACCATCCACATGAAGCAGGATCTGAAGTGGTCCGACGGCACACCGCTTAACGCTAACGACATTGTGTATTCCTGGAAGCGCGCGGCGGATCCGAAGACGGCTTCGGACTACTCCTATCTGTTCGCTGTATTTGACGGATATTCCGAGGACGGATCTTCTGAGATCAACGTGTCCGCTCCGGATGACAACACCGTCACCTTCAAGCTGGCGGCACCGTGCCCGTACATGATGAACCTTCTGGCATTCCCGGTATTCATGCCGGTTCCGAAGGCGGCGGTTGAGGCGGCCGATCCGGACGGGACGAACCCGGGCGCATGGGCGCTTGAGGCCGGCTTTGTCTCCAACGGTGCATTCACGCTGAAAGAGTGGAAACACAACGAGTCCATGGTTTATGTGAAGAACCCGAACTACTATGATGCCGACAATGTCAGCGTGAACGAGCTTGATTTCATGCTTTCCGCGGATGACACGGCGATCCTGGGTGCTTATCAGGCCGGCGACATCGACTATGCCGACACGGTTCCGAATGACGAGATCAAAAACCTGAAGAGCGGTGCGGATTTCCATGTTGTTCCGAATCTGGGAACCTACTATGTTGGCTTCAACGTAAACTCCAAGATATTTGATGGCAAGACACCGCAGCAGGCAGCTGACATGCGCCGTGCTCTGGGACTTCTTATCGACCGCCAGTACATTGTAGATACCATCGGTCAGACCGATCAGGAAGTTGCGACATCCTTCGTTCCGACAGGCGTGAGCGACGGCAACGGCGGCAAGTTCAAGACCAACTCCGATTCCTACAAGTATCCGGTCGACACCGGCTACTACCAGGATCTGTCCGTGGCCGGACAGGCCAATGTCGATCAGGCGAAGGCTCTTCTGGAGTCTGCCGGCTACAAGTTTGATGAGAGCGGCAAGCTTTCAGCGGATACTCCGATCACCATCAACTACATCACCAACAAGGGTACAGGCCATGAGGCGATCGCACAGGCTATCCAGCAGGATCTGGGGGCAATCGGTGTGACTGTCAACATCTCCACCGAAGACTGGCAGACATTCGTCAACGACCGCAAGAGCGGCAACTTCGACGTTGCCCGCGGCGGCTGGCTCGGTGACTATGATGATCCGATCACGATGCTGAGTCTGTTCACATCCACATCCGGCAACAACGACCAGCAGCTCGGCAAATAATCTGCTGCGAATCTCTCTCTTCCCCGGTGTTTAAAGTGCATGCTTTTAAGCACCGGGGAATTTTTTTTGCCTCTTTACCCGGCTTCCCGGACAGGCGAAAGGGCACCGGTGGTCAGGTTTGAATCTCTTGACAGGCGCTCTTTCCGGAAAATATAATGCGTACGTAGCAGCAGGTGCGGCGGCACTGCGCGTCCTGCCGGACAGGATACGGAGAAGAAAAACGGGAGGTTCCTATGGTTAAGCATATTATTCTGTGACAGCTGAAGGATGAATACACGGAGGAACAGAAAAAAGAAATCCGGGCCGGGATTAAAGAAGGCCTTGAGGGGCTGAAGGGAAAGGTCCCGGGCCTCCTGGAGGTCTCCGTGAGAACGGAGTTCCTGCCGTCGTCCAACGCGGATGTGATGCTGGACACGACGCTTCAGGACGCTGAAGCCCTGAAAGGGTACGCCGTTCATCCGGCCCATGTGGCCGTGGCGGACTCGAAGGTCCGCCCGTACACGAAGACCAGAGTATGCATGGATTATGAGATCTGATATTTTTCAGACAGAGGGAACCGTAAGGCACGTCACGGAGCCCTCTGTTTTCATTTGCCATGGGAGAAGGAGAAGAGGAGTATGAAGCTGTACGCATTCAGTGTGAGAGAGGATGAGAAGCCGTATTTTGCCGCGCTGCCGGAACGTTTCGGGATTTCCCTCACGGAATCAGACGCCGGGCTGACGGATGCGGCGTTTACGCAGGTTAAGGGATATGACGCTGTTTCCATCCTGGGCATGCAGAAAATCGACGCGCCGGTGCTTACCGCGCTGAAGGAGGCGGGAGTGCGGTATATCGCGACGCGCACGATCGGGTACAATCACATCGATGTGGACTATGCACGCTCTCTCGGGCTGCACGTGTTTCATGCGTCGTACGAGCCGAACGGCGTTGCGGACTACACGATCATGATGATGCTCATGTGTCTGCGGCACTATAAGGAGTCGCTCTGGAGAACCAATGTCAACGACTATTCGCTTGACGGACTGCAGGGACGGCAGATGAAAGACCTGACTGTCGGCGTCATGGGGACAGGGCACATCGGAGCGACGGTGATACGGGAACTCTCCGGATTTGACTGCCGCATCCTGGCATATGACGTGTATCAGTCAGACGAGGTGAAAGCATACGCGAAGTATGTCGACCTGGACACGCTGTACCGGGAGTGTGATATTATCACGCTGCACATGCCTCTTTCACCGTCGACATATCACATCATCAATAAAGAGAGCATCGCGAAGATGAAAGATACGGTCGTCCTTATCAACTGCGCCAGAGGCGCGCTGATGAATATCGAGGATCTCATCGAAGGAATAGAGCAGCGTCATATCGGTGCGCTGGGGCTGGACGTGATGGAACATGAGGAGGGGATCGTACACAGAGATCGGAAGCTCGACATCATCTCCAACCGGCAGATGGCGTACCTGCGGCAGTTCCCGAATGTCGTGCACACACAGCACATGGCTTTTTATACCGACGCGGCTGTGCGCGATATGGTGTTCACATCGACGGAGGCGATGCTGGCGGCTGAAAAAGGAGAGCGGCGCAGAAACCAGATCTGCTGACCGGTCTCATGAAGGTGGGAATTGAATGGATAATTTCTGGATTTCGTACCGGCAGACGACAGAAAAATATTATCTGCAGAGGCACTACGAGTACCGCTTTCAGGTTCTTGTGATGACAGGCGGAGCAACCGTTTACCAGATCGGAGAGAAGAGCTTCAGCCTGCAGCGGGGCGATGTGGTTCTGCTCAACACGCTTGAGGATCACACTCTTAAGGTGAAGAGGTATCCGTACAGCCGCTATATATTTCAGGTGAGTCCTTCCTATATGCACGGGAGAATTCAGAGCCCGGATATCCTTTCGCTTTTTGTGTGCAGCCCGGAAAATCGTCATCCTGTTGTACATCTGGAAGAGAGGGATTTTGACAGACTGTGTCAGATTTGCACCGAAATGCTTGATGAATCAGAGCAGCGCGGCAGTCACTGTGAACGGATGATCATGGCAGATCTGAACCGCTTTTTCGTGACGATTCTGCGTGTACTGGAAAGGCAGAACAAGGCGGTGCCGGCTGCGGATGCCGGAACGGTACTTTCGTATAAAGTCCTGAATTATCTGGACCACCATTATGCAGAAGATATTACGGTGGGACAAGTTGCGGATCATTTTTACCTGAGCCGGCACTATATCTCTCATGTTTTCAAGAAAACTACGGGCAGCGGCATCATGGAATACGTGATTTCCCGTCGGATCAATCACGCCCAGACGCTTCTTTCAGAGAGCGATATGCCCGTCGGTAAGATCGCACAGGAATGCGGGTATACAGATTTCACCTGGTTTTCGAGGCAGTTCCACAGCATTGTTGGTCAGACGCCGAGCCACTTCCGCGCTGCCATGCATGAATCCTGAGAAAATAACAGAACAGTCTGACCGAAAGGGGAAGCCGTTTCCGGCTTCCTTTTTTTTGCAGCACAATAATACTAATTTCAGGCAGAATAAAAAGAGAAATAAAAAATTTCGGATGATATCGTATTTCAAGAAGCAGACGTGAAGAAGTCTCTTGCGGAGAGGAGAAAAAATGAAATCCATTGATGTGTTCTGCCACATGATGCCGCCTCGTTACGCACAGGCGTGCATGAAAGAAGCACCGAACAAGTCCCATATGTTCAAAAGAGCCTTAAAGATCAAATCGATGGCGGATATGGACTATCGCGACAAAGTGCTTGCCGGTTTCCCGGGATACAAGCAGATTGTGAACATCGTGTCACCGCCGGTGGAAGCTTTTGCCGGGCCGGATAAGTCACCGGAACTGGCAGCTCTGGGCAATGACGAGCTTCGGGAAATCGTTATGGCGCGGCCGCAGTATTACTGCGGCTGGATCGCCCAGATCCCTTTCAATAATGTGCCGGCGTCGGTCGAAGAGATTAAACGCTGCGTGAAGCTTGGCGCGAAAGGGGTTCAGATTTATACCCATATGAACGGGGAGGCCATTGATCAGGAAAAATTCTGGCCGATCTATGAGATCTGCAGTGAGCTGGGCCTCCCGATCCTGATTCATCCGGTCGGGGGACAGATGGTTCCGGAATTTCCGACGGAAACACGTTCGAAATATGAACTGTGGTTTACCATCGGCTGGCCATATCAGACGACCGTCGCTATCTCCAGACTCGTTTTTTCCGGTATTTTTGTGGATTTTCCGAATCTGAAGCTGATCACCCATCACTGCGGCGCGATGATCCCGATGCTCGAGGGGCGGATAGAGAACGGACTGAAGCAGTACGGGAGCCGCACAGCGCCGGAGCTGAAAGATGAACTCACAAGAACCAGAGTCCCTGAGGGGGAGTTCCTGGAACATTTCCGCAAATTTTATGCGGATACGGCATCCTTCGGATCTGCATCGGCAATCCGCTGCGGACTGGACTTCTTTGGAGAGGATCAAATCGTCTTTGCGACAGATATGCCGTTTGATCCGGAGCAGGGTTCCGGATACATCAGCCGCACACTTAGTGCGATTGATTCTCTGAATCTGCCGGAGAAGACGAAAAACAAAATTCTGAACGGGAATGCCAGACGGCTTTTCAAAGTCTGAGACGGGGTATGAAAGCGATGAAAATAATCAATTCAATTCTGACCAATCAGTTCTTTCTGATGTTTCTGGCGATATCCACGGGACTTCTGCTTGGAAAGATCAAGATCAAAAATTTCTCTCTTGGAATCTCCGGAGGAATATTCACCGGCATCATCATTGGATATTTTGCAACGGCGTGGGCGCACAGTGTGACGGAGGGAGCGGTCGGCTACAGCAATGCCAAAAGAATACTCTCGCAGGGCGTTGTGTCCCAGCCGTTTTTCACCTTTTTCCTTTTTCTCTTTCTTGCCTCGATCGGCCTGAAAGTGGGGAAAAATATCGGCGTGATCTTTAAAAAATACGGTGTGCGGTTCGTGGTACTGGGCGCCATGATACCGCTTGTGTCCATGATCGTTGCCTGTATTGCGCACGGGACAGTTTTTAAAAATGACAGGAATCTTTCCTCGTACGAAACGATCGGCGTGTTTTCCGGATCCATGACGTCCACACCGGCATACGGTACGGCTCTTGATGCCGCGTCGGGGATGGATGTTCAGGCACTGTATGACCGCTCGGATGCGGAAGGAAAAGCGGAAATCCTGCACCGGATTGACAATACGGACAGCCTTGTTCCTGATGAGGTGACGGTGCTCACAGAGGAGCAGATTGCAGCCTACAAGGAATCCACAGCTTCTTCCGTTTCACTCGGCTATACGGTGGGATTTCCGGTCGGAGTGCTGGTCATTGTGCTGATGATGCAGTTCCTTCCGCTCATTTTCCGGATTGATGTGGAGGAAGAGAAGAAAAAATACAAGGCGGAGCTGGAAACAGCACCGCAGCCTGCAAAGGAACACAAGGACGGACCGCTCGATTTTATCGCATTTGGTCTCGTCATCATGATCGGAATTGCAATCGGCAGCATCACGATTCCGCTCGGTCCGCTCGGAAGCTTCTCGCTTGGCGCAGCGGGCGGAATTCTGCTCTCGGCGCTGATCCTGTCTCATATCGGAAAGATCGGACCGCTCAACTTCTGCATGGACGCAAAAGCGCTCGGAATTCTTTCGCGGATGGGGCTTACATTCTTCATGGCGATCGTCGGGCTGCGGTACGGATATGATGTTGTGAACGCGCTTACCGGTTCCGGTCTGAAACTGGCAGCTGCCTCGGCTGTTATCGAAGCAGTCGCCGTGCTGGTGGCATTTTTCATCGGGAGGAAGGTCTTCCATCTCAACTGGACGATTCTTTCCGGAGCGATCGCAGGTGGCTGCACATCAGCGCCGGGACTGGGAGCCGCAATCTCTGTGGTAAAGGATGACGAGCCGTCTACCGGGTTCGGAGCGGCACAGCCATTCGCCATTCTAACAAATGTCATCTTGACGACTATATTCTTTGCTGTATTCTTGTAATCAGACAGGGCGCCTCCGGGGTCTGTAAGCCCGGAGGCGTCCGCTGTATGAACGGGAGAAATTATAGATGAGTAAAAAATTTTCCTGGCGCACGCCAAAGGAACTGCGCCGGCGCGGAAGGGCGCTTGGCGTGAATCTGCCGATGGCTTCCGACACGCGCGTCTGCGGGACGCCGCTTACGGTGGGGAAACTCACGCTGCACAACCGGCTTGGGATCGCGCCGATGGAGGGGGCGGATTCGCTCCCGGACGGCTCTCCCTCGGAGCTGACTCTCCGACGGTACGTGCGGGAGGCACAGGGCGGCGCGGCTGTGATCTGGTTCGAGGCGATCAGTGTCGTTCCAGAAGGCCGTTCTTCAAAGACGCAGCTTCTTCTCACAAAAGAAAATCTGGACGCGTTTAAGCGCATGACCGATGCGGTAAAAAGAGCCGGCATCATGGCCAATGGCTTCGCGCCGTATCTCATCTGTCAGGCGAACCACTCGGGCCGCTACAGCAATCCGGACAACAGGCCGGCGCCGATCATCGCGTTTCGCTCACCGTATCTGGAACAGTTCAGGAAAGCGGACGATTCCTGCATCGTATCAGATGACTATCTGGCATCGCTGGAGGAGCGGTTCGGCGAGGGAGCCAGGCTGGCGAAGGAAGCCGGGTTTGATGCAGTGGACATTAAGTCGTGTCACGGGTATCTCTTCGCGGAGGTAGCGGCCGGATTCACCAGACCGGGCCGGTACGGCGGGAGCTACGAAAACCGCACGAGACTGCTTAAAAACAGCATCCGGGCGGCGAAGGTTTATGAGAGTGATACCTTTCAGATTGTCTCACGCGTAGGAATCTATGACGGATATCCGTATCCGTACGGTTTCGGAATGAGAGATGACAAGTCTCTTCTGCCGGATTACACTGAGCCGGAACGTCTGGTGCAGGAACTTTACGGGGATCTGGGGCTGCGCATGATCTGCGTCACGATGGGCAATCCGTATGTCACGACGCATGTGACAAGACCCTTTGACAAGGGAAAGTACGAGCCGGCGGAGCATCCGCTAACCGGTGTGGGCCGGATGCTGGACGGCACGCGGGAAATCAAGAAATGGGTGCCGGGCATGACGGTCCTGGCGTCCGCGCCGACGTATCTGCGGCAGTTTTCGGATTTGTACACGGCGGGCGCCATAGAGCAGGGATACTGCGACGGTATGCTGTTCGGGCGGATGGCATTTGCCAACCCGGGGTTTGCAAATCAGATCATCCGGGACGGCCGGATTGACGCGTCGAAGGTCTGCATGACCTGCGGGGCCTGCGGCGACCTGATCCGCTCGCACAAGCCGGCCGGATGCGTGGTGAGAGACGGCGGGATATATCTACCGTATTACCGGGAATTTTTAAAAGAAAAAAGCAGTCTTCCGAAGAATTTCAGGGGATGAACAGGAAGTGCATGACAGGTTGACTGTTGACAGATGATGGAGGTTGCGATGAAAAAGACAGCGGTGATTACCGGCGGAACCCGGGGCATCGGGCTGGCGGCGGCCAGGAAACTTGGGAGTCTCGGCTGCAGCATTGTGATTTTTGCAAGCGGCGCGCAGGAGAAATATCAGCAGACCTTTGATGTGCTCACCGGCATGGGGATCGACTGGATCTATGTGCGCGGGTCACTGGATGACAGCGATGACAGGAAGCGTCTGGTTGAAGAAGCCGTGAAGCGTTATGGCCGGATTGATATTCTGGTTAACGATGCCGGCGTGGCGCCGAAGGAACGCCGGGACCTTCTGGAGATGAGCGAGGAAAGTTTTGACCGCGTCATGGGGATAAATCTGAAGGGCACGATGTTCCTGACGCAGCTCGTTGCAAAGCAGATGATCGCGCAGGAGAAGATATTTACCCTTAAAGGGCATATTGTCAACGTGGGCTCCTGCTCGGCGGCGGTGTCATCGGTTAACCGGGGCGAATACTGCATTTCCAAGGCGGGTGTGTCGATGATCACGACGCTTTTTGCCGACCGGCTGGCCCCGGAGGGAATTGTTGTCAACGAGGTTCGTCCGGGGGTCATCGCCACAGATATGACGGCGAAGGTGAAGGAGAAGTATGACCGGATGTTTGCCGGGGATCAGTTCCCGATTGCCCGCTGGGGGCGTCCGGAGGAGGTGGCCGAGGCGATCGCGTTCTTCTGCTCGGATGCCGTGACGTACACGACGGGAAATTATCTGGATGTGGACGGCGGTTTCCATATCCGCAGGCTGTGAGGCGGTGTGCCATGGATATCCGGGAGAAGAGGTGCCTGAATCTTGTGATCGGGTCGGGAGCAGCAGGCTATGCGGCGGCATTGCGCCTGCTGCAGCTCGGTGAGACGGACACACTGCTGGCGACAGACCATGTGAACGCCGGTACATCGCGCAACACGGGGTCGGACAAGCAGACATACTACAAGCTCTCCATGGCAGGAGCTTCGCCGGATTCGGTGCGGCAGATGGCCCGCGATCTCTTCAGCTGTCAGTGTGTGGACGGCGATACGGCTCTTGTTGAGGCCGCGCTCTCGGCGCGCTGCTTTTACTGGCTTGTGGAGATGGGGGTTCCGTTTCCTGCAACAGAGTACGGCGAGTATATGGGCTACCGGACGGATCACGACGCCAGCTGCCGCGCCACGAGTGCCGGCCCGTACACATCCCGTATGATGACGGAAGCACTGGAAAGAAGAGCCGGAGAGGAGAAGCTGGAGGTCCTTGACGGGCGGCAGCTGCTGAAAATCCTGACATCTGACGGGCGCGCTTACGGAGCTTTGTTTCTCGTATCGGAAGGCGGCCGTACTCCTGAAGCACAGATTATCTGGGCGGACAATGTGGTTCTTGCCACGGGGGCGCCGGCCGGAATGTATAAGGACAGTGTCTATCCGGCCAGCCAGACAGGCGGGTCCGGAGCGGCCTTTGAGGCGGGGGCGGCCGGAAAAAATCTGACGGAGTGGCAGTTCGGACTCGCGTCAAAAAATCCCCGCTGGAACGTCTCGGGGACATATATGCAGGTGCTGCCGCGCTTTGTCTCAACGAATGAGACCGGAGGCGATGAGCGGGAGTTTCTGATGGAATTTTACAAAGACCGCTATGAGATGCTGCAGAATATCTTCCTGAAAGGGTATCAGTGGCCGTTTGACGCCCTGAAGGCGTCCGGCGGCTCATCGGTGATCGACCTGCTGGTGTATCAGGAGACAGTGGTGAGGAAGCGTCGGGTATTTCTTGACTTCACGGAAAATCCCGGGAAAAGGGACATTGACTTCAATAAACTTCCGGAAGAGGCTGCGCAGTACCTCGTGAAAGCCGGTGCTGCATTCGGGAAACCGGTTGACAGGCTTGAGAAGATGAATCACCCGGCGGCTGACTTTTACCGGGAACACGGTGTGGATCTTCACCGGCAGCGGCTTGAGATCGCGCTCTGCGCGCAGCACAACAACGGCGGTCTTGCCGGAAATGCAGACTGGGAGACGGGGGTAGGGCATCTGTTTGCGGTCGGGGAGGTCAACGGGACGCACGGCGTCACGCGCCCCGGCGGAACGGCGCTCAATGCCGGCCAGTGCGGGGCACTCCGCGCAGCCGGATGCATCCGGCTGCGGCATCTGCATGAAACACTTTCGGTTCCGGGTGAGGAAATGCGGCTGGAAATGCGCAGGCAGGCATCCGGATTTCTGGCGCTGGCAGACGGGTGCCGCGGCACACAGAGCGTGGCCGAAGTCTGGAAGGGTGCGTCAGAGCGCATGAGCCGCTGCGGCGGCATCATCCGGGAAGCGGGACAGCTTGAAGACGCGCTTCGGGAAACGAAAGAGACCGTAAAGACTCTTGAAAAGCGGACAAAGAAGCCTTCCGGCAAAGAGCTCTGCGCGTGGTACCGGCTGCGGGACATGCTCCTTTCCCAGATCGTCTATCTGTCCGCAATGCTGGATTACTGCCGCGGGGGCGGCGCGTCCCGCGGCTCGGCCCTGTACGTGGACTCTTCCGTCAGGCGCGGCTGTGACCGGTTTCCGGAGCAGCTCCGATACAGAACGGATGCGGGGACGTCCGGCGGACAGATTCAGGAGGCACATCTGGATCCGGTTACGCTTGACGCCTGCTGCACGCGGCGGCCTGTGAGGCCGATTCCGGATACCGACTATTTCTTCGAGAACCAGTGGCGGGCTTACCGGGAAAGATGGAAAGAACAAACTTAAGAAACGGGAAGGACGGAATATGTCCGGCGCCGCAGACGCGCGCGCCGGGCATCTTTTATTCCAACGGCAAAAATGTTAGAATCTTTTTGTCTTAAGCAAAGGGGATTCTTATGAGCCAGAGCGTAAAGAAAAATTACCTGTACAATCTGACCTATCAGATGCTGACCCTGATTCTGCCGCTCGTCACCACACCGTATGTGTCCCGGGTACTCGGTGCGCAGAATCTGGGTATCTACAGCTACACGCTCTCGATCAGCGCGTTTTTTATTCTGTTCGGGTCGCTCGGCATTGCAATGTACGGGCAGCGGGAGATCGCATTTGTCAGGGACAGCCGGGAGAAGCGCAGCAGTACGTTCTGGGAGATTGTGACGCTCAGAGCCATCACGATGCTTTTTTCGATCGTCATCTTTTACATCGCGTTTGTAAACGGGAACAATGATTACCGGATGTACTACCGGATCCTGCTGCTGGAAATGATCGGCAACGTCGCCGACATCAGCTGGTTCTTTCAGGGGCTGGAGGATTTCCGGAAGACGGTTACGCGGAACATGGCCGTCAAGCTGGCGAGCGTGACCTGTATTTTTTTGTTTGTGCGAAGCGAGGACGATCTTCCCGTCTATTTCCTGATCTATGTGTTTTCAATTCTGCTGGGGAATCTTTCTCTCTGGCTGTATCTTCCGAAGCTCATATACGGGCCGAGGCGCGGGAAACTTCATGTTTTCCGGCACCTGAGGCCGACGCTCGCGCTCTTCATCCCGCAGATCGCCGTTCAGGTCTATACGATTCTGGACCGGACCATGATCGGTGCGATCATCGCCGACAAGAGCGAGGTCGGGTACTACGATCAGGCGCAGAAGATCGTCAAGATGCTTCTGACGGTCGTGACGTCAATCGGCACCGTTCTGATGCCCCGCATCGCCCACACGTATGCGTCCGGGGACATGGAGAAGGTGCACGGGTACATGCGCAAGTCCTTCCGGGCTGTTTTCTTTCTGGCTTTTCCGCTCATCTTCGGAATTATATCCGTATCGGATGCGTTTGTCCCCGCGTTCTTCGGTGCGGGCTACGACAAGGTCAGGATTCTGATGCCTGTCATCAGTCCGATTATGTTCCTCATCGGAATGAGCAATGTCACGGGGACGCAGTATCTGCTCCCGACCATGCGGCAGAAGGAGTACACGATCTCGGTGCTGGCCGGGTCGGGTGTGAATTTCTGCATGAACGCACTGCTCATTCCGCATTTCGGCGCACTCGGCGCCTCCATCGGCACGGTCATCGCCGAGACGGCCGTGACCGGTGTCCAGATTTTCTTTACGCGCCATGACTTTCAGTGGCTGCGGATCATCCGGTCGATGGGACCGTACCTGCTCGCAGCACTTGCGATGTTTGCGGGGTGCCTTGCATTTCGGCATTTTATCCCGGCGGGATGGAGCTCTGTCATCGGACAGGTTGTCGTCAGTGCACTTCTTTACGGCGGGATCCTGATGCTCATGAAGGACCCGTGTGTGTATATGTTTCTTAATGCGGTGAAGAAAAGAGGCAGAAAGAGTAAAGAATAACAGGAATATCAGCGGGAGGCACAAATGTTTATTCTGGAAGCACTTGACTGGATGATCGCCATCTACGTGCTGGCGGCACTTCTCCCGGCGATTTTTCTCATGCGCTACATCTACAAGATGGACACGTATGAGAAGGAGCCGGCGTATCTTCTCTGGGGCTGTATCCTGCGCGGCGTTCTCGCGGCGCTCGTGTCCATCATCCTGGAGATGATCGGGGAAAATCTTTTGGGGATCAGCCCGGTCGACAAGAATTCGGTCACATACACGGCGCTGCTGGCATTTTTTGTCGTCGCGGTAGTCGAGGAGGGCACGAAGTATTTCTTCATGGGGCGCCTTACCTGGCATGATCCCAACTTCAACTATCTGTTTGATGCCATCGTTTACTCGGCATTCACCTCACTTGGCTTCGCGGCTTTTGAAAACGTGAAGTATGTGTTCTCCTACGGCCTTGGCGTGGCCCTCACGCGGGCGGTTCTCGCCGTTCCGGGGCATCTGGGTTTCTCGGTGGTCTTCGGGTATTTTTACGGTCGCGCGAAGCTGGCAGGGGACAGAGGCGCAAAAGCTCTTAGCGCCGTGGACATCGCCGTCGGCTACGCGCTTGCTGTATTTCTGCACGGGTTCTACGATTTCTGCGCGATGATGAATACCAGTCAGTCTATGGCGCTGTTCATCGCATTTGTCGTGATTATGTATGTCGTGATCATCCTGCTGCTGCGCCGGGAGTCAAAGCACAACCGCCCGGTGTGAGGCGCGCGTGACATGGCGCAGTGGTTTGTGCTAAAGTAGAAGTGTTAACGAAAATAACGGCAGAACAGGCAGAGGAGAAGCATATGGTTAAGATCAGCACAGACAAGGCACCGGCCGCCATCGGCCCGTATTCCCAGGCAGTTTCGGCAAATGGTTTCATCTTCGCTTCCGGGCAGACACCAGTAAGTCCGGAGACCGGAAAGTTTGAAGGCGGCATTG
Source organism: uncultured Lachnospiraceae bacterium (assembly GCA_903789615.1). Classification (GTDB taxonomy): domain Bacteria; phylum Bacillota; class Clostridia; order Lachnospirales; family Lachnospiraceae; genus UBA4285. Next base: position 77,288 of record CAIFEV010000001.1, read on the forward strand.
AGGAACAGGCCGAGCAGGCCTGCAAAAATGTCGGTGAGATTCTTGCGGCCGGCGGCAGCGGATTTGACAAGGTCGTGAAGACGACCTGCTTCCTCGCGGATATCGCGGATTTCAAGGCGTTCAACGGTGTGTACGCGAAGTACTTCACGTCCAAGCCGGCGCGCAGCTGTGTGGCGGTGAAGGACCTTCCGCTCGGCGTCCTCTGCGAAATCGAGGCGATCGCCGTCAAGGACTGATGCGATGAGAAGAGCACTGTTTATCGGCGGTACGGGCACGATCAGCACGGCCATCGTGAGAAGGCTGCTCGCGTCCGGCATCTGGGAAGTATGGCTTCTCAACCGGGGAAGCAGGAGCGGCCTGTTTGACGGCCCGGTTCACGAGATACGCGCCGACATTCACGACCCTGGGGCGGCAAAAGCGGCGCTTGCAGGAATGGATTTTGACTGCGTATGTGAATTTGTCGGCTTTCAGGAGGAGGATGTACGGCGCGACTATGAGCTGTTCAAGGGCAGAACGGGACAGTACATCTTCACGAGCTCCGCATCGGCCTATCACAAGCCGGCGGCCTCGTACATCGTGAGCGAGGGCACGTCGCTTTCCAACCCGTACTGGGAGTACTCCCGCGGGAAGATTGCGTGCGAGGATTTTCTGATGCGCAAGTACCGTGAGGAACAGTTTCCTGTCACGATCGTACGCCCGAGCCACACCTACTGCGAGCGGTCGATCCCGACTGCGCTTCACGGCGCGAAGGGTTCCTGGCAGGTTATCTCGCGTATGATGGAAGGCAAACCGGTTATTGTGCACGGCGACGGCAGCTCGCTGTGGACGCTCACCTTCAGCACCGATTTCGCGGTCGGCTATACCGGTCTGATGGGCAATGAAGCCGCCATCGGCGAGGCATTTCAGATCACCGGAGACGAGACGCTCACCTGGGATCAGATCTACCGCACGATCGGCGGGGCACTGGGCGTCACGCCGCATCTGTTCCATGTCTCCTCGGATTTTCTCGCGGCTGCGGGAAAGCCGGCAGGGTATGATTTCAGAGGCGCGCTGCTGGGTGACAAGGCGGTTTCGGTGCGGTTTGACAACCGGAAGCTCAAGAGACTTGTCCCGCAGATGCGCACAAATGTGCCGTTTCATGAGGGTGTGCGCATCGCGCTTTCCTACATACAGGAGCACCCGGAGTGCCGCAGGCCGGATCCGGACTTTGACGTGTGGTGTGACAAGGTCGTGAAGGCACAGGAGGCGGCCGTACATCTCTTTGACTGCTGAGGACTTTTAACATTTTCACAGGAAGGAGAGAACGGCATGTCGGCTGAATACGAATATACGCAGGAGCGGATCGATATCTATGACTGTGACCGGCGTCCGACCGGGCGCACTAAACCCCGGCACGGCGAAGGATCGCGCCTCGCGCCGGACGAATACATGCTCTATGCACTGACGCTGATTGAAAATGAAGCGGGAGAATTCCTCATCACGCGGCGGACCATGGACAAGAAGTGGGCCGCCGGTGCGTGGGAGATCCCGGGCGGCGGCGTGAGCCAGGGGGAGACGAGCCGGAAGGCGGCGGACCGCGAGGCATATGAAGAGACGGGGATCTCCGTGACAGGAGCAGAACCGGTCTCGGTCTATACCTACCGCAACGATGACGCGGAGGGCGGCGACAACTATTTCTGCGACATCTATCATTTCCGTCTGGACTTTACCCCGGAACAGGTAAAAGTCGAAGAGGACGAGGTTTCCGGCTGGAAACTGGCGACCCTGACGGAAATGCGCAGACTGGCGGAAAGCGACGGCTTTCTGCACTACAAAAGGATCTGCGAAGCTCTGAAAGCAGAAAATAAAGTTTGAAAATCAAATAAACCCCGAGGCTTTCTTTTGCCCCGGGGTTTTTCTTACTCTGTTCTCAGTGCCTCGACCGGATCGGAACGGGAAGCCTTGCGTGCCGGGAAGAGGCCGCTTATGAGAGTCAGAGCGACACTTAAAGCTATGAGCGCCAGGGCAGCCATTGGCGGCATCGACGCGGTTATGTCCTGTCTCCCGGCGATGCGCAGGATGACGGCGTTGGTCGGTATGAGAAGCAGCAGCGCAATTCCGATACCCATCAGCCCGGCAAGGAGTCCGGTGATAAATGTCTCCGCGTTGAAGATCTGTCCGACGTTGCGTTTGGAGGCGCCGATGGCGCGCAGAATGCCGATTTCCTTCCTGCGCTCAAGCACGCTGATGTGTGTGATGACGCCGATCATGATCGAGCTCACGACAAGCGATATGGCGACGAACGCGATGAGAACCCAGCTGATCACGTTGATGATTCTCGTGACAGAGGTCATCATCGTTCCGACGATGTCGGTGTAGGTGACGGTCTTGTCTTCCTGACCGGCGTCTTTCATCTGCTGGTTGTAGCCATCAAGAATCGTTTCGATCTGCGCCTTCGCGTCAAAGTCGTCCGGATAGATCGTTATCTCCGACGGGCTGTCTTCTGCCGCGTACCCCAGTGACGCCAGATTCGCCTCATACGATGAGGAGTTACCTGAGAGCATCGAACTGAAGATCTGCTGCATCTCCTGCATCCCCATGTTCAGCGAAATCGCCGACTGAAACGCATCCATATCAAAGGAGAAGGCGTTCGGAATCTGCTGCGCCATAGACTCCATTGCCTGGCTTACCGAAGCGGAAACAACCGTCCCGATCTGCTGCGTCACCGTCTGCATGTACGAACCGAGCTGCGCGCCCAGGACCTGTGCCAACTGGTTTTCGATGTCCGTGAAACTGACCATCTGCTTCAGATCGTCCGTGAGGATTTTCTGTCCCTGCTCCCCGAGCAGAAACGCCTGAAAATCCGCGGAGAAAGAGTCGGCAAATCCGCCGGATTTCGCGTAGTTCTGGTACGCTGCGGCCACATCGGAAAGAAGCTGCTTCTGCTGATCAGATGTCAGTGTGAGATTCTGTGCGATCTGTGACATGTATCGGCGGATGATTTCCTGTCCGTCCGCACCGGAAACATACTGTGAAAATCCATTGGTCAGCTCGTCGCGGTTTGTCGGAAGGGATTTGTTTTCAGAGGCAAGCTGCTTCACGTATCCGTCCATCAGTTCCTGATACATGCTGTTTACCAGACCTGCGGCTTCAGAGCTTCCGGCGTTCTTTCCGGCAAAATCCGACAGGTCGCGGCTGATGATCTGCTGTACCTCGCCGGACTGCAAAAACGCTTGTATCCCGTTGTCCAGTGTCGAACTGTCCAGATACCCGGATGCAACATCCGTGAAAATTTTCTTCAGATCAATGCCGGATGTGTCGATATGGATCTGCGACAGAGCCGATTCAAGATCTGCCCCGTTAAAGTCCGGCATGCTGATCTGAGAGGACAGGGAAGAAAGATCCAGCTGTCCCGCGTCAAAGGTCAGCTTTCCGGCATCAAACTGAAACGCCTGGGAAAGCTTGTCCGTGTCAACCGAAAAGAGGGCGGAAGGATCCAGGCTCTCACTGCTCACACCGAACGCCTCCCCGGTGAAGATATTCGTGTCCGGCGAGGAGAGCTGCGCGAGCACCGGCGCACTCTGAGCGCTGCTCTCCATTACATGCCGGATGAGGTCCGGTGTATAGGCAATTCCCGCGCTAAGCATGCTGACGGCCGATTCGGCCGCCGGCTGTACGACGCCGACGACGGTCAGAGGTTCGCTGTTTTCTGCGAGCTGTCTGACATAGTCCTCATCGTTGCTGCGATCGGCCCACACGCCAAGCGACTCGTCCCAGGTGTACAGGTCGGAGTTGTTCACCAGCTTAAACTGCGCGCCCATGAGCTCATCATATGAATAGGCCGTTTCGTCGGTGCTCTCCGACACCGTGCTCCCGGTGTCATCGCTTAAACTGTCGACGATCGCCTGCAGCGCGCTGTAGTCCTTCACGCCCAGCGTGTAGAGCGTCATATCGGAGATGGAACCGTTAGCGGAGAGCACGACAACCGCTTCGTTGTAATTCTGCGGCCAGTGGCCGGCCTTCACGTCATAAGCGCTGCTGTACAGATCCGCATCAGACGGCAGAACGGAAAATACGCTCGTGGAAAAGGAAGAACTGTACAGAGAAGAGGATGGCACGAGCCCCGTTGAGTTTAAAAGCCGGTTCGGGTTCACCTGATAGACGCTTTCCCCGTCCAGACGGAAGATCTGCGGCGTGACGTCATAGGAATATTCGATGGAGCGGGAGAGTCCGTCAATACCGGTCGTCCCGGTGTCCAGCCATTCCTTCAGGGATTTCAGGTCGTTTTTGGACACCTGCGAGACCATCTTCCCGATTGTGTCCCGTTCGACGGCCGCGTCCTGCGTGCTGTTTACGCTGCTTCCGGAAGCAGAGTCGCCTCCTGTCATCATGGACGCAAGATCCACCGAGGATTTCCGGATCTGGAGCGGATACTCACTGAGCGTCTCCTCCTCGGTGCTCTTGATGAACATATTCACGCCGTTTGAGAGCGAGAGGATCAGCGCGATGCCGATGATGCCGATCGACCCGGCGAAGGAGACAAGAGTCGTCCGGGCCTTTTTGGTCATCAGATTATTAAAGGAAAGAGACAGCGCGGTCAGAAACGACATCGAGCTTTTGCCCATGTTCCTGTGCTGCGGCGGCGCCACAGCCAGCTCGTCGATGACAAATGGATCCGAATCCGAGGTGATGACACCGTCCTTCAGAGTGACGATTCTGGTGGCGTAGCTGCGGGCCAGTTCCGGGTTGTGGGTCACCATCACGACGAGCCGGTCTTTAGCCACTTCCTTCAGAAGATCCATGACCTGGATGGAGGTTTCGGTGTCCAGAGCGCCGGTCGGTTCATCGGCAAGCAGGATGGCCGGGTTGTTCACCAGCGCTCTGGCAATGGCCACGCGCTGCATCTGTCCGCCGGAAAGCTGCCCCGGTTTCTTTTCAATCTGCTCTCCGAGCCCGACTTTTGTCAGCGCCTCGCGGGCGCGCTCCCGCCGCTCGCTCCGGGAGATTCCGGAGATAGTCAGGGCAAGTTCAACATTGGCCAGAATGGACTGGTGCGGGATCAGGTTGTAGGACTGGAAGATGAAGCCGATGGTATGATTGCGGTAGCTGTCCCAGTCGCGGTCTTTATACTGTTTCGTGGAGATGCCGTTAATGATGAGGTCGCCGCTGTCGTACTTGTCCAGGCCTCCAATGATGTTGAGCATGGTGCTCTTGCCGGAGCCGGAAGGCCCCAGAATGGCGACAAACTCGTTGTCGCGCAGGTTCAGGGATACGTCATCCAGCGCCTTCTGGACGAGTGTCCCCGTTTTATATTCCTTGCAGATGTTTTTAAGCTGCAGCATAGGTGAAAAAACTCCTGTTTATCCTCATAATCCGTAGCCCTCAGTATACCATTGTGTATATGGATGACAAAATTATCTTTTCGTAAAAACGGTGAGGGAAGGTGCGGGAAGTGCAGCAAACTTCTGACGCGGCTTTGTAGGGCGGCGCAAAATATGGTACAGTTATGTAAGAAACAGGAGCATTTGTGCTCAGGGGAGTTTGCGTGAAACAGGATCTTGATTTCGGAACGGCGAAGATGCTGCCGCTGATCGTGAAAATGTCTCTGCCGACCATTGCGGCGCAGTTCGTGAACCTGCTGTACGGGATTGTGGACCGGATCTTCATCGGACACATTCCGGAGGCAGGCACGCAGGCGCTGGCGGGGGTGGGAGTATGCAACTCCATCATCCTGATCGTGTCTGCCTTTGCGCAGTTCACCGGCGGCGGAGCGTCTCCTCTGGCGGCGATCGAACTGGGAAAGGGAGACAGAAAGCGGGCGGAGAAGATGCTGGGCAACGGCATCACGCTGCTGCTCATCTTCGGCGTTCTTCTGATGGCTGTTGTCTATGCTCTCATGGACCCGATGCTGCGGCTCATCGGCGCGTCCGATGCCACGCTTCCCTACGCGCACAGCTATCTCGCGTGGTACATGACCGGCACGATCTTCGTGATGATTACCATCGGGCTCAATCCGTTCCTTACGACGGAGGGACATCCGAAAGCTGCGATGATTTCGGTTCTGATCGGCGCCGGAATCAATATTATACTGGACCCGCTGTTTATCTTCACGTTTGGAATGGGTGTGAAGGGAGCTGCGATCGCGACGGCACTCTCGCAGGGAGTGAGCTCGGTCTGGATTCTCAAGGTGCTTCTGTCTGAGAATGCACAACTTTCCGTGAATTCCGGCACGCTTAAGCCGGACGGGCAGATCATCCGGCGGATCCTGGCGCTGGGCGTTTCTCCCTTCGTCATGGGTTCTACGGAGAGTCTTATCGGGTTTGTGATGAACGCGGGGCTCGCGGCATTCGGCGACATATATGTCAGCACGCTGACCATCCTGCAGAGCTGTATGTCGATCATCTCCACGCCGCTGCAGGGCTTCACGGCCGGCGTGAGCCCGGTTATTTCGTATAATTACGGACAGGGAAACATCAGCCGGATCAAAGAGGGCGGACGGATCGTCTTCAACGTGATGACAGGTTTCAACTTCATCATCACGGTGCTCATCATCCTGTTCCCGACAGCCTTTGCCAGGATTTTCACGAGTGACGCGCAGCTCATCGGGGAAGTGAAAGAATATGCGGCTGTATTCCTTAGCGGGTTCCTGATTTTCGGACTTCAGAGGTCGTGTCAGTGCATGTTCCTTTCGATGAATCAGCCGAAAATCTCGCTTTTTATCGCGCTGCTGCGCAAGGTGTTCCTGCTCGTTCCGCTGGCTCTCATCCTTCCGGAATTCTTCGGCGTGACGGGAATCTACATGGCAGAGTCGGTTGCGGATGCGTCGGCGGCGACATGCTGTTTTCTGATATTTATAAACCGGTTCCCGAAGATTCTGGACAGCGTGCGCAGAAAAGAAAAAGGAAATGCTTGACAGGACCGCACCCGTGTGTTTAAAATACAGGCAATTTAACAAAGCAAACCGCTGAAGCAGAGATTAAACAGGCAATGGTCTTACAGAGAGCCGGGAAAGCTGAGAGCCCGGCAGAACGCGTACCTGCAAATGGACTGCCGAGGGCATCAGGAAAACCCGGTTGGGGTGAGTATTTGATGACGGATGACTCCCGTTACGAGTCAGGGATATGTTTGTATCCTACAGAGAGCCCGGAACTTGTGTTTCAGGAATCAGGGTGGCACCGCGATTTGAATTTCAAGTCGTCCCTGGTGAAAGCTTTAAACAAGCCTTCACCAGGGACGACTTTTTTATTGTATTAAGCCGTCGTCAGGCAGGTGGTTTTCGGGCACGCGGATGCGTGCACGGAAAACCATATGCCTGAACGACGCAAACGTGTATGAGCATGAAGCGATGCGAAGCAGCGCGGGAATGCGAATACACGTGGCAGCTGCGGAAGCTGCGGAGGCAGCGGAGCAGCTGGCTTAATACAGAGAGAACATAAAAAGGAGAGAGAAAAATGATTAAAGAAGCCATCATCAAAATCGTAAACAAGGAAGACCTCACGTACGAAGAAGCAAAGCAGACGATGCTGGAGATCATGAACGGCAGGACCACGCCGACACAGAATGCCGCGTTTCTGGCGGCTCTCTCCACGAAGTCGGCGAGGGCCGAAACAATTGACGAGATATCCGGCTGCGCCGAGGCGATGCGCAGCCTCGCAACACCGGTACCGCATCCGGGCATGGAAGTTCTCGAAATCGTCGGGACGGGCGGCGACAACGCGCACAGCTTCAACATCTCCACGACGGCGGCCATGGTGATCGCCTCCGCCGGAATCAAAGTTGCCAAGCACGGCAACCGCGCAGCTTCCTCTCTTTCCGGTACGGCAGACTGTCTCGAGGCGCTGGGCGTGAACATACACCAGACACCGGACAAGGCACTTGAGATGCTCGAAAAGACAGGATTCTGCTTCCTGTTTGCCCAGCAGTACCACGCCGCGATGAAATATGTCGGCCCGATCCGCAAGGAACTCGGATTCCGCACGGTATTCAATATTCTCGGGCCGCTCACCAACCCTGCAAAGCCGGAGATGTTCCTGCTCGGGGTGTACGACGAGTATCTGGTTGAGCCGGTCGCAAAGGTTCTCACATCCCTGGGCGTGAAGCGCGGATTTGTCGTGTACGGGCAGGACAGGCTTGACGAGATTTCGGCGTCGGCACCGACTTCTGTCTGCGAGATCCGCGACGGCTTCTACCGCACGACGGTCATCAGCCCGGAGGACTTCGGCCTGGCGCGCGGGACCAAGGACGAGATCGTCGGCGGAACGCCGCAGGAAAATGCGCAGATCACCAGAGAGATCCTCTCCGGAAAGCAGCAGGGCACGAGAAGAAACATCGTCCTGATGAATGCCGGCGCAGCTCTGTACATCGGCGGAAAGGCAGACAGCATTGCTGACGGCATTGCGCTCGCAAGCGACTTACTTGACTCCGGGAAAGCTATGAAGACGCTTGAAGACGTCATCCGGGTTTCCAACGGGTAAGTTTCCGGAAGAAAGGAGACAAAAGGGGTTGAACATTCTGGATCAGCTTGCCGGATACGCGAGAGTACGGGTGGCGGAAAAGGAAAGAAAAGTCCCCGGGAATGAGATCCGGGAACTGGCCCTTCAGATGAAAACCGACACGGGATTTCCATTTGAGAAGGCACTCTCCGGCAGGACGCCGGAGGGGGACATCATTCACTTTATCTGCGAGTGCAAAAAAGCCAGTCCGTCCAGGGGACTCATCGCCCCGGACTTCCCGTATGTCAGCATCGCGAAGGAATACGAAAGAGCGGGTGCCTCGGCGGTCTCTGTGCTCACGGAGCCGAAGTGGTTCCTGGGGGATGACCGGTATCTGAAGGAAATCGCCGCCGCTGTCAGTCTTCCCTGCATCCGCAAGGATTTCACGGTGGACTCCTACATGATTTATGAGGCAAAACTTCTCGGGGCATCCTGTGTGCTCCTCATCTGTGCCATTCTCTCTGACAGAGAGCTTGCGGACGACATCCGCCTGTGTGACAGTCTCGGCCTCTCGGCGCTCGTCGAGGCACACGATGAGCAGGAAGTGAAGCGGGCGGCGGCAGCGGGTGCCCGGGTTATCGGCGTCAACAACCGCAACCTGAAGGACTTCACGGTTGACATCCGCAACAGCGAACGTCTTCGCACTTTCGCGCCGAAGGACACCCTGTTTGTAGCTGAGAGCGGCATTAAGACGGCGGCGGATGTACAGGTATTGCGCGAGTGCGGCGTAAACGGCATCCTGATCGGCGAGACGCTCATGCGTGCCCCTGACAAATGCCTGGCACTTAAAACACTGCGGGGCAGCCTATGTGTGTAAAAGTCAAAGTGTGCGGACTGCGCACGCAGGAGGATGTCCGGGCAGTCAATGAAGCGCTGCCCGACTATGCCGGTTTCATCTTTGTCCCCGGCAGGAAGCGTTTTGTAAGTCCCGGGACGGCGGCGGAGCTTCGCAGGGCCCTTGCACCGTCCATAACCCCCGTCGCGGTCTTCGTAAATGAGACGATTGATGACATTCTGCGGATGACGGCAGCGGCCGGGATAGACACGGTGCAGCTGCACGGGCAGGAGACGGATGCCTACATACGGGAACTGAAGGGAAGATCCGGCGGGCGGCTGAAGATCATTAAAGCGTTCCGGGTCGAGTCAGAAGGAGACGTCCGGGCGGCAGAAGAGTGTGCGGCGGATGTGATTCTGCTTGACAACGGCGCCGGCGGGACCGGCGAGACGTTTCGCTGGGAGAACCTGAGGGGAATAAAGAGAAAATTCATACTGGCCGGCGGCATCGGACCGGACAATGTGGCACAGGCCATCCGGCTGACCGGGGCGTCGGGGGTGGATGCAAGCTCGCTGCTTGAGACGGACGGGCACAAGGACAGAGGGAAGATTCTGAAGTTTGTAAGGGCGGCAAGAGAGCCCGGAAAGGAAGGAGACATGAATTCAAATTCCAGAGGGAGATTCGGCGTACACGGCGGACAGTACATACCGGAGACGCTGATGAACGCGGTCATTGAACTGGAAGACGCATACAACCGCTATAAGGATGACCCGCAGTTTAACGCCGAGTTAAAAGAACTGCTCGACAATTACGCCGGCCGGCCGTCAAGACTGTACTACGCACAAAAGCTGAGCCGTGACCTTGGCGGCGCGAAGATCTATCTCAAGCGGGAGGACCTGAATCACACCGGTGCGCACAAGATCAACAACTGCCTCGGACAGGCACTCCTCGCCAAAAAAATGGGCAAGACCAGGCTCATCGCCGAGACCGGAGCCGGACAGCACGGTGTCGCGACGGCGACAGTTGCCGCGCTCATGGGAATGGAGTGCGTGGTCTTCATGGGCAGGGTCGACATGGAGCGGCAGGCGCTCAATGTCTACAAAATGCGGCTCCTGGGCGCAGATGTACAGGAGGTTGACTCCGGAACCGGGACGCTCAAAGACGCGGTGTCTCAGGCGATGCGGGAGTGGACGAGCCGGATCGATGACACACACTACTGCCTCGGCTCCTGCATGGGCCCGCACCCGTTCCCGACGATTGTGCGCGACTTCCAGAGTGTCATCTCCAGAGAGGCCAGACAGCAGATCCTGGAGAAGGAGGGACGGCTTCCGGACGCGGTACTTGCCTGCGTGGGCGGCGGTTCCAACGCGATCGGCTCTTTCTATCACTTTATCCCGGACAAGAGTGTAAAGCTCATCGGCTGTGAGGCTGCCGGCAGAGGCATTGACACCGACAGGACGGCGGCGACGATAAATACCGGGAGTCTTGGCATCTTCCACGGGATGAAATCCTATTTCTGTCAGGATTCGTACGGCCAGATCGCGCCGGTGTACTCTATTTCCGCAGGCCTTGACTACCCGGGTGTCGGACCTGAGCACGCGTATCTGCACGACATCGGCCGGGCGCAGTACGTCGGGATCACCGATGACGAGGCGGTGAACGCCTTTGAGTACCTCTCCAGAGAAGAAGGGATCATTCCGGCCATCGAAAGCGCGCACGCCGTTGCGTACGCCATGAAGCTGGCCCCCACCATGAGAAGAGACCAGATCATCATCGTTACGATTTCCGGAAGAGGCGACAAAGACTGTGCGGCCATCGCGCGGTACAGAGGGGAGGACATCCATGATTAAGATTTCGGACGCGTTTGATAACAAAAAGGCATTTATCGCATTTATCACGGTGGGAGACCCCGATCCTGCTTCAACGGAAAAGATCGTGCGTGCCGCCGTGGAAGGCGGTGCGGACCTCATCGAGCTGGGTATTCCGTTCTCGGATCCGACGGCCGAGGGACCGGTGATCATGGAGGCAGACCTGCGGGCGCTGGCTGCCGGGACCACGACGGACAAGGTGTTTGATCTGACGAAAAAACTGCGGGATGACGGCATCCGGGTGCCATTTGTCTACATGACGTATGCGAACGTGATTTATCACTACGGGACGGAAAAATTTGCCGAAAGAGCTGCACAGGCAGGCGTGCAGGGGGTGATTCTGCCGGACGTTCCGTACGAGGAGAAAGAGGAGTTTGACGTTCCGTTTTCGAAATACGGCATTGACCTGATTTCCATGATCGCTCCGACTTCCGAGCAGCGCATCGCCATGATCGCGCGGGAGGCAAAAGGCTTTCTGTACCTGGTGTCATCCCTGGGCGTCACCGGAACGAGGGATTCCATCACGACCGATATCGGCGCGATGACGGCTCTGGTCCGCCAGGCATCGGATATCCCCTGCGCGGTCGGATTCGGTATCGCCACTCCTGCGCAGGCCGCGGCCATGGCCGGGGTGTCCGGTGGAGCCATCGTCGGCTCTGCCATTATGCGTCTCATCGCGAAGTACGGGAAGGACGCGGCCGGCCCTGTTAAGGAATATGTGAAGTCGATGGCGGACGCGGTTCACGCGCTGTGAGCGCTGGAAAAGAAAGAGAGGGGATTTGTTTTGATCACTCCCACGCTTGAAGAAGTGCTGAAGATCCGTGATGACGGTGCTTACACCTGCATGCCGGTGTGCCGCGAGATTTTCTCGGACTTTATCACGCCGATCACGGCGCTCCGGAAGCTGAAGCACGTTTCCCGGCATGTCTATCTGCTGGAGTCGGCGTATCACAAGGAAAAATGGGGCCGCTATACCTTCCTTGGATATGACCCGAAGCTGCAGATTTCCTGCCGGGCGGGCCATATGCAGGTCGGAGAGCTCACGTTTGATACCCGCGATCCGGGCGGATACATAAACCGGATCCTTGAGCGGTACCGCTCGCCGAAAGTGCCCGGCCTCCCGCCGTTTACCGGCGGTCTTGTCGGATATTTCTCATATGATTACATGCAGTACGCCGAGCCCACACTGCGTCTTGACGCGAAGGACACGGAACATTTTAACGACGTGGACCTGATGCTGTTTGACAAGGTCATCTGCTTTGATAACTTCCGGCAGAAAATCTATCTCATCGCCAATGTGCGGCTGAATGAAGCGGAGACGGAATACAACCGCGCAGTCAGGGCAATCGACGAGATGGAGCGGCTGCTGAAGGAAGGAGCCGTGGGGCAGGACGAACCGGGCAGGCTGCGCTCGGAAATCCGCCCGCTCTTCTCAAAGGAAGAGTACTGCCGCATGGTTGAGAAGGCGAAAAAATACATTCACGAGGGCGATATTTTCCAGATTGTGCTTTCAAACCGCCTGGAGGCCGAATTCTCCGGCAGCCTGCTTGACACGTACCGGGTGCTGCGCACACTCAATCCGTCGCCGTACATGTTCTATTTTTCGGGGACGGACGTGGAGACGGCCGGGGCATCGCCGGAGACGCTCGTGAAGCTGGAAGACGGCGTGCTTCACACCTTCCCGCTCGCTGGCACCAGACCGCGCGGAAAGACGCCTGAGGAAGACGAGCGTCTGGAGAAGGAACTTCTGGCCGACCCGAAGGAGCTCGCGGAGCACAATATGCTCGTGGACCTGGGACGCAATGATATCGGCAGAGTCAGTCAGTTCGGAACGGTTAAAGTCGAGCGGTACCATGAGATCCAGCGGTATTCGCATGTGATGCACATCGGGTCTACGGTCCGGGGGATAATAAGGCCGGAACTCGGGCCTCTTGATGTGATAAATGCCGTTCTGCCGGCGGGGACGCTTTCCGGAGCGCCCAAGCTTCGTGCCTGCCAGCTCATCAATGACCTGGAAAACAACAAGCGCGGAATCTACGGCGGGGCCATCGGGTACGTCGATTTTTCGGGCAATGCGGACACCTGCATTGCGATCCGCCTGGCGTACCGGAAGAACGGAAAGGTGTTCATCCGGAGCGGTGCCGGAATCGTGGCGGACAGCGTGCCGGAAAACGAGTGGAATGAGTGCATGAACAAGGCGCGGGCGGTTGTGACGGCGCTGAAGGAGGCAGGCGATGCTTCTGCTGATTGACAACTATGACAGCTTTTCCTATAACCTGTATCAGATGATCGGAGAGATGTGCCCGGACATCCGCGTCGTGCGCAACGACAGCCTCAGCCCGGAGCAGATCCGGGAGATGTCTCCATCCGGCATCATCCTCTCTCCGGGACCCGGGCGGCCTGCGGATGCGGGGATGTGCGAGGAGGTCGTGAAGACCCTGTCAGCAGGCATACCGATCCTCGGCGTGTGCCTCGGTGAGCAGGCAATCGTGGAGGCTTTCGGCGGTGTTATCACATACGCGAAGCACCTGATGCACGGCAAGCAGTCCGAGACGAAGCTGGATCTGTCGTGTCCTGTTTTCAAGGGCCTTCCGGAGACGGTAAAAGTCGCGCGGTATCATTCGCTGGCGGCGGAGGAAAAGAGTCTTCCGGAAGTGCTCAAAATCACGGCGAGGGCGGATGACGGGGAGATCATGGCTGTCGCGCACAGGCAGTATCCGGTATTCGGTCTGCAGTTTCATCCCGAGTCGATCATGACCCCGGAAGGCAAAGTAATGCTGAAAAATTTCCTTGACATTACCGCCTGAAATCTTCAATATAGATTACAGAAGCAGTTGGCGCCTTTCTGGAAAAGGCGCCCTTTTGTCGTACCGGGGGATGTCATGAACAATCAGAAAACCAACGAAATTACTACGGGCGTGATCTGGAAGCAGATCCTGATTTTCTTTTTTCCGATTCTGCTGGGGGCTTTTTTCCAGACACTCTACAACACGGTCGACGCGTCGGTTGTCGGAAAATTTGCCGGCGAGGAGGCACTTGCATCGGTCGGAGGGTCGTCCGGCCAGATCCTGAACTTCGTGTTCAGCTTCTTCATGGGACTCGCGACCGGCGCTACCGTCATCATCGCGCAGTACTTCGGCGCGGGGGACGTAAAATCTCTTGATGACGCGCTGCACACCGCCTACACCGCCGCCCTCATCGGCGGTCTGGTTTTGAGTGTGGCGGGTGTGATTTTCTGCCGTCCGTTCCTGGAACTTCTTGACACGCCGGAGTCCCTTATGGCGTCTTCTGCCGTCTATGTGCGTGTTCTTATGGCGGGACTGGTATTCACGCTGATCTACAACATCGGATCCGGAATCCTGCGCGCAATCGGCGATTCAAAGCGGCCGCTGTACATTCTCATGGCCTGCTGCGGTATGAACATCGTCCTGGATCTGTTCTTTGTCGTGACGCTGCACCTCGGAGTATTCGGCGCGGCCATCGCCACGGACATCTCTCAGGCTGCCTCGGCGGCGGTCGTGACCTGGATCCTCATGAAGAAAACCGACGGCATGAAGCTGGCCTTTGCAAAGCTCCACATCCGCACCGCGACGCTTTGGAAAATTCTGAAGATCGGCCTTCCGACGGCCATTGCCGGGAGCATGTTCTCTGTTTCCAACATGATCGTGCAGACGGCAATCAACCACATGGGCGTTCCGACCATGGCTGCCTGGACTGCCTATGGCCGCATTGATGCGCTGTGGTGGATGATCAATCAGGCGTTCTCGGTTTCGGTGACGACATTTGTCGGGCAGAACTACGGCGCAATGCTGCCGGACAGGGTGCGCAAGGCGGTTCGCGAGGTTCTGGTGATGGAGATCTCTTCGGGTATCGCGATGGGGGCTCTTTTTATTCTCGAGGCACCGGTTCTGCTGGGAGTTTTCACGAGCAACGATGAAGTCATCAGCCTCGGCATTCAGATTTCTCTGTACATGGCGCCGTTTTACTGGACATTCGCCATATCGGAGATTCTTTCGGCGACCCTTCGCGCCGAAAATTACGTCATGGTTTCCACCGTGGCCAACCTGCTGGGTGTATTTGCCTTCCGGATTATCTGGATTAAGTGGATCGTGCCGGATGGTATGCTGCAGCAGGTGATTTCCTGCTATCCGATCAGCTGGTGTCTGATATCCGCCTTTGTCGCAGGGTACTACCTGTACCGCCAGCCGAAGATCACGCGCAGCATGCGGGCAGCGGCGGAGAAGAAGATGGCAGCGTGACAAAAGGACATACAAAAAGACGAGACCTGATGCGTTTTACGCATCGGACCCCGTCTTTTTTTCTATATTCGCTTTCGGATCCGGACGGCCGAAGCGGTCGAGGATTTTTTTGCGGTTCATGCCGCAGAAGATAATAATGGCAATCTGAGCAACAAACGAGAGGATCATAAATCCGACCTGACCCTGCATCAGAAAATGGCCGGCGACGCAGTTGGAAAGGATCTGAATCCAGCTTGAAATAGCCACAGATGCGGCATATTCGCGGGTGCGCAGTTTTGCGGCGGCGGCAAAATAAGGGATTACGCCGTTTGGAATGCCGGGAACCAGGCATGCCAGCGCGAATACAAAGGCCGGATCGTACTTATTGACAGTGGAGATGATCCAGCCGGTTTTTCTTTTGTCAGCTTTGACAGTCCTGCGGAATGTTCGTGCAAACCGGAATACGAGGACATTGGCGAACACGAATCCCAGATAGCACATGAGAAAGGCTTTCCACCACGAGTAGAGCATCCCGCCGACGAACTGGATGATGATGCCGGGGATCACAACACTGATTACCTGAATGATGGAAAGAAAGAACATGGAGAGAAGCCCGCGCCACTGTTCCTGAGAGGAAAGATAATCGGCTATTTCGTCTTCCCGGTCTTCTCTGAGCATCCGGATCAGCTCCGGCAGCTGCGGCCCGAAAAGCTCCCAGGTGGCAAAGACGAGGAGAGCGACGATACCAATAGAAAGCAGAATCCTCGCGGCATTTGATTGTTTCAGTTTATTCATGCAGTATAAATTCCCCAATTATACATATTCATTTCCGGAAATCGACTTATAAAGGATACCACATTTCGCGCGCACGGCCTATTCTTTTTTCAAAGTCGGGGCGTGCAGAGACCGGATCTGCGGTTCCCGGGGGGTGATTGTGAAGATGCTATTGATTTATCGTCCAAAATAGCAAAAAGTTGGACGAAATCAAAGAGTGTTGGACGGAAAAAGAGATTTTGACTTCGGCGCAGACGTGCCTGTAACATAAGTAGTATTATAGATTCAGTAACGAGATCATGATAATAAGTGGACTCAAGAGCCGGATCGATAAATTGCAAGGAGAGATAAGTCCGGCAAAACAGGAAGCCGAAGAAGCAAAACAGGGAAATGAGCGGTTAAAAGGCTGTGGCTTCTGGACACGGGTCTTTAATCGGTAAAGAGAGGAGACTTCCATGACTGTAGATGAGTATATGGCCCTGCCGTACAGATTGGAGATTGTCCCGGATCCGTACGAAGGCGGGTATGCAGCAAGATATCCGGATCTCCCTGGCTGCATCACAACCGGTGAGACGATCGAAGCTGTCCGCAAAAACGCAGAGGATGCAAAGCGCGCCTGGCTGGAAGCTGCCACGGAAGACGGGTCAGCAATTGCTATGCCAGGCACTCATAAGTGAGAGGCGACAAAATGAGCTTTTTAGTGGCTGCTAAGCCCGGAGAAGAGGGCTGTCTGGCCGTCAAAATGGAGGGCGGACCGGCACTTGCTGGTTTGGCAACCTATCTGGGTCTTAGAACATTGGACACAGGTATCGAGATTATGACAATCTCCCCCCCAGATGCATACGGAGAGTACGAGCCGTACCAGATTGTAGACAGCGAGAAAGAGTTTATTTGGAGAGTGCTGGACATGTGATAACACCATAACAAAATTCCATTAACACCATAATGGGGAAAATACCATTATGGTGTTAATGGCTTTTGCGTCCGGCCATAACGAGCGCCACAACATCATCTTCCGACATTATGCCTGCCCGCTCCGCCTCTCCGGCCATTGCCAACTGGAACTCCTTGAGCGCACGGACAGCAGGATTATCATCCGGCTTTTGATTCGCCGATCCGTTGGCAAGCTCCGTATAGGCCTCTCGGTTTTGAGCAAGCAGTCGCTTGGAAACATCAAGTACATCATCGTCGCTGGCAGCTTGTATCTGCTGACCTTGTGACGGGGCATTATTCCCTGACATAGCATTCCCTCCTTATTGCAAATTCTATCACAGCATAAAAACATGAGTGAAATGAATAAAAAAGTAAAAATAGCCAAATCCCTGCTTGGTGCGCTGCCAAACGACATGACGCTCGAGGACGCCAAGGCAGACAGGGCGCAGCAATTGGTCCGTGTCAATATCGATATTACGCAGCCATTAACGGCGGAGCAGGTAAAAATGCTGCAAATGGCCGAAAAAATGCCGATTGTGTGCGACGAGGACTGCCCGGAGCTTACGGATGAGCAACTGTCCAAATGCCGCAGGACGGCGGATGACAACCCGTTGGATTCGTAATAACACCATAGTGAAATTCCAAGTGGCTATGTGTTGCTTGTAGCCTTGTGCTGCCGATCCGTTTTGTCGTTATTTTGATTGTGTCGGGATGAATCAATAGTTTTTGCTATTACAAAGGACGGAATATGGCACAGATAGGGTACTACCTGTACAACAAGTATAATCTAACGACGCAGATATCCAAACACATCGAGATATTATCTAACCGACTACAGCAGGATCAGGCAACAATAGGCAATGTCAACATTAAAAAGTTGGATGCTGCGTATACGCCGGAGCGGGTAAAGATTGCGGAAGCCCTTGAGATCTTGCAGCATTATCAATACATCGAGGACTTGGATGAGACATCTTTGCGTACATACTTAGATGCATGCACAGATATACTGCCAAAAGATGTGGCGTATGTATTATCCAGGCACTAATATGATCCGTCTACAATACAGTTATTACGACAGATCTGCCGTAGGGCCGATTCTGAAATTTGGCAGTAAATCGCATTTACTGCCGAAATTCAGTTGTCTGCGCAGCTCTCTAATTTTTATGCTGCCGGCCGTCTTTTCGTCCACCAGCTTGTTTTGCGTCCAAATTCGTGCAATATTGGACGAAAAGCAGAGCGATTGGACGAAAAAGAAATGAGGAATTTTAATTTTTTTTTCGCAACGGTGTCTTGATACACCTTTTCGCTCAAGTTTTAAAGTCGATCACTGCACATTTGAAATTTTTTACAATCTATTTAGGGCGAGAAAGCCCACGCTTTTAACCGTGGGATGATAGCCCTTTTTTTGCCTTTGTGTATAAAAAGATATATAATATATACAATGGAAAATAAATATAAAAGAACAGCTACAACAGTATCATTCATCAACTATCATATCGTATTTTGTCCCAGATACCGCAGAAAGATATTTAACATACCAGGTGTCGAAGACAGGTTTAAAGAACTCACACGACAGGAGTGCAAATGCAGGGATATCGACATCATCGCTATGGAGTGTCATGTTGATCACGTCCACATGTTTGTAAGTGTCTATCCCCAGATGCCCATACCGGATATCCTGAAATACATAAAAGGTGCGACTTCCTATGTACTAAGGGATGAGTTTCCCCAGCTTGGGAAGATGTCTTCCCTGTGGACAAGATCGTACTTTGTCAGTACGGCAGGCAATGTAAGTTCTGAAACCATCAACTGGTATGTGGAGACACAGAAAACGAGGTCATAGTCTATGACGGGAACAAAAACACCAAAACCTATGCATACTGTATGCTTAAGACTTGATGCATCTGAATACGAAGGTTATCTCATAGACCGAAGCTTCCATGCATTGTCGCATATCCATAACGTACTGGTAAAACATGCACGGAAACTCCTTATACAGCTGGAGCATGATCAGGACTACCAGCAGCTGAGGACAGAATATACCGCATTTCTTAAAAACCACAAGAATGATGGAAAACTTTCAAAGACAGATGCTTCATATCAGAAAGAACTGTCAGACAGAATGAAGACCATCCGGCAGGATATGGGGCTTACGGAATACAGCTTCCAGTCATATATAAAGAAATGTGCAAAACTGTATAATAAGCTCCTGTCGTCACAGCAGGTGCAGAAAGAAGCCACCCGTGTATGGCAGTCGGTAGAGAAGTATCTTTTCGGTGACGGGAAGGCAGTACACTTCAAAAAATACAGGGACTTTGATACCATAGGCGGGAAATCCACTAAAAACGGTATGAGGTTTGATAAGGAGACCTTCTCCGCCGTATGGATGGGTCGCACTTATAAGGTGAAACGCCCTAAAAAGTCATCAATGGACTATGTATATAAAGCACTCTCTTCTGATATAAGCTACTGCGATGTTAAACGCCGGATGTTCCCGAACGGCAGGCACTACTATATCGTAGTCGTCCTGAAAGGACCGGCTCCAAAGAAACTGACCGCAGGGGATAACACCTGCGGTATAGACCCGGGGGTATCCACCATGGCAGCAGTATCAGATGAAGACGTATATCTTGAAGAGCTGGCTCCTGATATCGGTAAGTATAACAAAGAGATTATAGATACCCAGTATCACATGGATCTTTCCAAAAGAGCCTCGAACCCGGATAAATACAATCCTGACGGTACGATAGACAAAAGCAATCATGACAGGTGGGAATTCTCAAAGACATATATCAGGCTCGGGAACAGGCTGAAATATCTGTACCGTGTACGGTCGGATTATATAAAACAGTCACACAGCAGGCTGATCAATAAACTGCTAAAAGATGCCAGAAACTTTTATATCGAAGATATGGATTATAAGGCTCTGGCGAAGAGATCAAAGAACACTGAGCGCTCAGACAGGATTTATGAAGTAAAAGCTGAAGACGGCTCCATAAAGCAGGTACATAAATACAAGCGCAAAATACGTTTCGGAAGATCCTTAAACAACAGGGCTCCGGCATTATTTATACATCTGCTGGAACAGAAAGCTGCACTTTATGGCGGATCAGTAACAAAGATAGCGACGAAAGACTATAAGGCGAGCCAGTATGACCATAGCACGGATACCTGTACTAAGGCTCCGCTATCGCAGAGAACCAAGACCATAGATGGACGTACAGTACAGAGAGACCTGTACAGTGCGTTCCTGATACTTAATACAGACGATACATTAACACATCCCGACAGAGATAAATGCATCAGTACCTTTGACAGTTTTGTCAGACGGCAGGACAAACTTATATCGGAAATGAAGAAAAGCAATATATCCATGAAGCAGTGTTTTGGCTTTTAAGATAGCAATCCATAGATCATACAAAAGGCGCAGACGTCAGCCTTCCGTCTTGGAGACTAGATACCCTGTATCGAAATCCGCACAGGCGGTAAAACCTGAAAACGGTCATCTATATCTTATTCTATACGGATAAGTGATGTTGGCTTTATCTTAAGGAATCCCACGGCTTTAGTCGTGGGAGGATGTCAATCAATCGCAAATATCACGGAGCTAAAAAGTGCATCGCTGAAATGGATGCCGGGATTCATGTGTCCGAACATGAGATATCAAATGTTGATGATGAATGACGGCCGGATATAAGGTGATTGGGTGAGCGCAGTGTACGAAGTATTATGCAGGGTCTGCAAGAGGTCGCACAGGATATCGCCGGGGAGAAAAAGCTTTCTAGGAATACAATTTCCATCATGGCGCCTGAAGGACAGAACAATAAAAAGGACAAAAAGACGAGCGGGCATGGCAAAGGCAATTAAGCCTGAATTTGCAGCACAAGGGAACTACCCGTATATAACCTTATATAACTTTTCTGAATTTCGGCAGTAATTTCAATCTACTGCCGAAATTCAGTTGCTCAGAAAACGGGTGGCCTGTTTCCTTGTCATCTTTGCGTCGGCGGTTGTCATTGTTCTGCTGGAGATGGCAAGAGAAGGAATCGGAGGATTTATCCGCGCGTAACGCATCAATAAAAAATCATTGTGGTCCGGGGACTGTTCTTTTCGTCCAATCATTTGTTTTCCGTCCAAATTTGTGCGATATTGGACGAAAAGTAGAATGATTGATCGAAAAGGGAAATGAGAAATTTTAATAATGAGGAATGGTGTAACAATTTACGCAGATATCTTCCTGCCTGCTGACGCGGAAAGACATCCGGCAATATCGATACCGCATCATCGGATGCGGAATACATTGCAGTCAGACGTTACTGTTGAGGCATCTGGCTGCTTGTTTTGTTTTCTGGACCTGATTGAACGGGATCGGTGCAGACGTACGAGATGATGGAAGTCTTTACATTGTCAGAGAAAAGAAACAAAAAAATCACATCCATATGCATGGCCGGAAAGGCACAAATCAAAGGATGCAGAGAAACCATGACCGGAATGGCGGTGGCCTGTTTCCTTGTCATCTTTGTTGCGGCGGTTGTTATTGTTCTGCTGGAGATGGCAAGGGAAGTAATCGGAGTTTTTATCCGCTCGTAACGCATCAATAAAAAATCATTGTGGTCTGGGGACTGTTCCGCTTCTTCAGGTGGGGTGGTCTCCGGATTTTTTCGTTATATTCATTGCGCTTTCTGTTTAAACATTTCCTCAATTTCCTCTGGGGTATCAGCAAAATTATTATCAATCATTGCGCGAATGATTCCGTAGGTTAAGTAGGTTGTGTCATAGAGCGTGTACCGGACGGAACCAGTGCTGCTTTGCGGAACAATGACCTTCACGAAGAGCTGCTCTACGAGGTGCACAAGGTTGTGTTTTCTGAGGGCACGGATGTATTCCTGCTCAGCATAGAAATAGCGGACCAGGTGCTTCGTGACTTCAGACTGCGGTCTTTCCGCAACTTTGTTCAGTTCTGCGTATTTTGCCCATCCGACGATCAGGTGGTAAATAAACACATCATCCATACGATCGAAGTTCCGATAAAAGGCATTCCGGGAAACGCCTGCTTTTCGACAGACAGAAGTTACGGTGATGTCTTTGTTACTGATCAGCAGCTGTGCAGATGCTTTTTTTTGTCAGCAGCGCAATTTCAGCATTATTTGGATTCATGTTCTCCCTCGTGACGTCACAGATCTGGTTGTACTGTGACTTTATCAGTAATCTGGAACCTGCTAAAGTGTATGACATAGACTTACCTGTTTCTGGTTTTTAATTTGCATGAATAAAAGAGTTCAATCGTCTTACAAAGGAAAAGAACGTGGAATATGCCCGGTACCGTACCGAGCGGGAACGGATGAGCAATCTTGTCTGCTCTTAAATGGGTAGAAAATGCGGCCTGTATGCGAGGTGCCGGCGTTCCTATCGAGATGCTGATTGAGTATGTCCGGCTGTTTCCGATGCTCAGGAGGAGGTTCGGAGCATTTCCGAAAACACGACCTGGGGATACGGAAATCATTTTCTGACGGGAAAGCAAGCATACCATACAGCCGGTTTCTCGGATACGATAAAGGCGAAAACGGAAAATTTGTGATCAACGAGAAGGAAGCAGAGACCGTAAGGGGAATTTTCCAGCTTTTCATTTCCGGTTATTCCTTTGACGCGATTTGCAGAAAACTTGAGGAGAAGGGCGTGAAGCCGCCAGCTGGGAAGGACACGTGGCGGCCTTCAACAGTTCAGTCCATGATCCGAAAAGAGAAGTGCTTACAGGCAGAGAAAACGAATACCCTTTCTGTAAGCGCTTATCCTTTTATGTAATCCAAGCATTATCCTCAGTAAGATCAGTTCCGGCTTATCCTGTGCTGCACGCCGTCAGGACCAGCCGGAATATAGTGGTATCTGTCTTTGTATCTGACAAAGCAGTAAACAGTGAGGGCAATGCCGAGTCCTTGGAAAGGTGAAACCGCCGCACCACCATTCCCGGATAATCACGGTACATCCTTCAATATTGTAAGTTGTCATAAACCACACGTCTTCTGTGATCTCTGATAGATGATTCTCATAAAGACGGCTCTTCAGATGGTTTTCTTACCAGATCGGAATGCTTATTCTTTGTACATTTCATACGTTTCTGTAGTTATTCAGCTTACCTCATCTATCTCAATTTCTGGTTCACCAGCCTTTTGTGACTCATACAGTTCCTCTTCCTGGTCACCCATCATTTCCATGATTTCGCCACCTTCATGGTAGCAGCTTAAGTCATAAAGGGCTGCGTCATTTGCATCCTCCTCATTCTCAAAAACTCTACCATCATCAACCTCTAACCGTTCACCATCATTAAATACAAGATATGCTTTCCACCCCATACGATTCTCCTTTCACATATTCAGTTTTCGCCATGGAACAACATAAGAATGGACTATACAATATTTATTATAGTATCATTTTTTATAAATTACATTATCTATATAAAAATATAATTGTTCTGGTTCAGCATCCGGTTCAATCGTCTTCTTTGCTGTCTGAATCGCTCGTTTTCTTTGCTTCTCCTGTTTAAGAAGAAAACTGAAGGAAAACCATATTTCGTATACATGACCGTTGTGTAAAGCGGTATTTCTCTTCCAGTGTTTTACCCTGACGTAAAGTGTCGATGACTTCATCCAGAAGAGAAAGATTTTTTCCCGCTTTTTCATAAGCTTATCGTTTTTCTTATAAGCAGTGGTGAATTTGACGGTCAGCATTTATTTGTCGAGCGCGTTCCTGAGATCGTCCATGTTCGTATATCCCGGAACGTCAGGGGTGCGGGAGATAGACTTAACTTCCTTCATGGCGTCCAACACTTTGCGGGAATACTGCGGCACCTCTACGGTAATACGGTAGGCCGACACGCAGGACGCACCGACGAAGAAATATATTAACTGCTCCGGACATGTCCCTCCCAAGCTTTCCAAAGAGTTCGTTGGCCTGTTTTTTATATTCGCATCAATACAAATCTGAGTAGGAACTGTAGCCAAATAATTATCTCCTTCTATCGATAATAATTTACATTGTCAATCAAATACCAGACTGAAAAATGGCGCGATATGCAAATTTACCAAAGAGTGGGGGATACTCTGATGCTGCTGAATTTCATATACCCCTGGCCAGTCTGTGTTGCCGGAACAGCTTATAATAGCTTATAATGACTGGCAACTGGTCTGAGGAGGAATTCAATGGCGGAGTATCCTTTCATAACTATACAGGACAAGCAATATCCCTTGTACGGCCTTGGAACCACCGTCTTCTGGAACGGCTGCCCGGAGGCGGAGGACGCGTACGCGTCTGTCATAAGCGACGGTCTGGTGAACATGATCGACTGCGCGGAGATGTACGGAGATGGCCGGTGTGAGGAAGCGGTCGGCAGGATTCTGAAACGGACCGGCAGAGACCGCGTGTATCTGGTCGACAAGATCCTTCCGGACAACGCCGTGCCGGGGCAGTTCATGAAAAGCCTGAAACAGTCTCTGAAGCGTGTCGGGACGGATCACTTTGACCTGTATCTTCTCCACTGGAGAGAAAAGGCGGATCTTCCATTTGTCATCGACAGCATGGAGCGGGCGGTGAAGGAAGGCCTGATCCGGCATTGGGGTGTTTCAAATTTCGATGTGAAGGACATGGAGGATCTGTTTGCCTGCGAGGGCGGAAGAGGATGTGCGGCCGATCAGGTCATGTACAATCTTGGGACGCGGGGCATTGAGTATGACCTTCTGCCGTGGCTAAAGACAAACGGCGTGCTGCCGATGTCGTATTCCACGCTCGGGTCTTCCCAGCTTGACACGCGGCAGGTGGTGGCGGACAGTCCCGTTGTCAGGCGGATCTGCGGGGAGATGCAGGTGAGTCCTTCGGCGCTGATGCTTGCTTTTGCGCTGCGAAACCGAGATATATGCACGCTTTTCTCAAGCCGCTCCGAGTGCCACATCCGGGAGAATCTGGCCGGGGCGGCAAAGGTCTCTGAAAAGGTTCTTGAAATGCTGGATGAGGCTTTCCCGGCACCGGCTGAAAAGACACCGCTTGCGAAATTGTAATGAAAGATGAAAGAAGAAGGATTATGGATAGGATAGCCGTACTGATTCCCTGCTACAACGAGGCAAAGACAATCCGGAAGGTCGTGACGGACTTCAGAAAGGCGATTCCGGAGGCGTCGATTTATGTATATGATAACAACTCGACGGACGGCACGGCGCAGATTGCGCGGGATGCCGGCGCCATCGTGCGGCATGAGTACATGCAGGGCAAGGGCAATGTGGTGCGCCGCATGTTCCGGGAAATCGACGCAGACGTTTACGTGATGACCGACGGCGACGACACGTACCCTGCGGAATATGCGCCGCAGCTGGTTGCGCCGGTGCTGGAGCACCACGCGGACATGGTTGTGGGTGACCGGCTTTCCTCCACATACTTTGAGGAGAACAAGCGGCCGTTTCACAATTTCGGCAATTCCATCGTGCGCAGTATGATCGACCATCTGTTCCGTACGGATATCAAGGACATCATGACCGGATACCGCGCGTTCAGCTATGAGATGGTGAAGACGTTTCCGGTGATTTCAAAAGGCTTTGAGATCGAGACGGAAATGAGCATTCACGCGGCTGACAAGAATCTCCAGGTGGAAAATGTCGTCATCCCCTACCGGGACAGGCCGGAAGGCAGCGTCTCGAAGCTGAATACGTTCTCGGACGGCCGCAAGGTGATCGGAACAATCTTCCGGCTTCTGCGGACGTACAAGCCGATGCGGTTCTTCGGGATCCTGGGACTGGTGTTTCTGATTCTGGGCATTGCCTTTGTGATCCCGGTTTTTGCGGATTACATCGCGACGGGACTGGTCAGACGCTATCCGACACTGATTGTGTGCGGATTTTCTATTCTGACTTCGGTGATTTCCTTTTTCAGCGGTCTTGTCCTGCAGACGATCGCCTGGAAGAACCGGCAGGATTTTGAGCTTGCGTACAACGCGGCGGCGGAGAAAAAAGAAGAGAAGATGAAAAAGAAAGACGATTGATGAGTTACGGGTTATCTGTACCGATTTCCGGGCGGCATGCAGAAGGTCGGAAATACGAACAGATACATGTAAGTATTTACAGTAGCCAGAGAAAACCACCTGCGGTATAATTACAGGCAGGTGGTTTTTAAAATGTCGGCCCGTTACGTAAAAGCGGGCCAGTAAAAGGAGAGCTTCAGAATGTTAGTTGACACAAAGGCAAGGGTGGGAGTATTTTCCATCGCTCTGGGGGCGTATCTTCCGCAGTTCCCGCAGCTTGTCCCGGAATTTGAGGGGCAGTATGCGGCGTTTAAGAAGACGATCCCGAACAGCGTGGAGCTCATCGACGGAGGAATGGTTACCACAAAGGAGCAGGCCATGGCGGCGGGCGACAAGTTCCGCGCGGCTGACGTTGACCTTGTATTCCTGCAGATGCTCACGTATGCGACTTCGTACAATGTTCTTCCGGCCGTGAGAGACCTGGACGTTCCGGTCGTCATCGTCAATGTTCAGAAGAAGAAAGCTCCGGATTACGCAAACACAGATATCCCGACATGGCTCGGGACCCTGTACGCCTGCGGAGCGACGGGCGAGGCCGTGGCGGATCTGGAGAGAGCCGGCAAGCGGCATGCCATGATAACGGGCGTCGTCGAGGGAGGCGACCCGCAGGTTCAGAGCGAAATCGACGACTGGTGCCGCGCAGCACAGGTCAGACGGAGATTCCGCGACACCAACCTGGCGCAGATCGGAAGACCGTATCCGGGCATGATGGACCTGTACATCGACGAGACTAATCTCTATAACCGCATGTTCGTGTACACGAAGCAGTTTGACTGGGAGAAGATGTGGTGCATCGCCGATAACGTCACGGATGAAGCGGTCATCCGCGCAAAGGCAGAGGATATCCTGGACACCTTCGACATCGAAGGCGGCGGGACTGTCGAGAAAGTATGGGACATGGCGCGCTATGTCGTCGCCTTTGAACAGTGGGTGAAAGACGAGAAGATCGGACTGGTGGCTTCCCACTACGACGGCTTCGCAAAAGGAGTCGCGGGGAAACTCGACTCGATGCTGATTCCGGCATTTTCCATGCTGATCAAGCAGGGGACAGCCTGCGCGGTTGAGGGCGACATCAAGGTTGCCATGGCGATGAGCATCTTAAAGACGATCGCGGGCACCGGCCAGCTCTCCGAGATGTATTCCATCGACTTTAATGAAGATATCTGCATCATCGGCCACTCCGGATCCGGCGATGCGGCGATCTCGACGGCGCACAAGCCGACAATGAAGATTGTTCCGGTCTTCCACGGCAAGGCCGGCGGCGGGTATCTTACGCAGTTCTATCCGCCGACAGGCGACGTGACCTATCTTGCCATCACGCAGGATGCGGACGGCCACTTCAAGTTCGTCACGGCGGAAGGTGTGAACCAGCCGGGGCCGATCTTCACATTCGGCGATACCAACATGAGAACGAAATTCTCCTGCGGCGCGCGCGAGTTCGTGAACCGCTGGAGTGAGGCGGGCCCGACCCATCACATGGCCGCCGCCATCGGACGCCATATCGGGACGATTCAGAAAGTGGCGGAGATCCTGAATATTCCGTGTGAAGTTATAACAAGATAATCCGGATAAACTCAATCAATTCTTCAGAGGCTGACGCGTCAAAAGATGATGCGTCAGCCTTTTTTTCTTCAGGCGACGCTTACTCCGGTGTTATCTGCATAGAAAATGGATGTGCGGATTTTCGTCTGCGGCGCGGGTGATGATTTTCAGGAGCGTAAAGGAAAAGGAAGAAGCGGCGAGGAGTACCAGCGTCTGTCTGTCTGCCGTAAGTGCAACGTCTTCTTTTATTTCGGTCATTGCGTCAAACAGGGCGTCAAGGTTTTCGGCGTTTCCTGCCGGAAGCCGCAAGGTTTCCCTGAACCATTCGAGAGCCGTTTTGCGGGAGGTGAGTGCCGCGGCGTCAAGCGGGATTTCGCGCGTATTGTTCATTGTCCGTCTCCGTACAGCAGGCTGAAACTCTCATAGTGGTCGTCGGTGTACCAGATGTCCAGATCGTCATAGGCAGCAGAATATACGATGCGTTTCGCGCCCCGGGTATCGGACGTAAGGGTGTCGATGTCGCACTCTTTGTAGTCTTTGTCCTCCGGCAGCAGCCCCTCGTAGTTTCCGAAGTCATCGCCTCCGATGCACATGTCCGGCACGGTGAGGTGCAGTGCGCCGCCTTCCCAGCCGTGTTTCCGGGCCTCTTTTTTCGTCATGTAGTTTCCCGGCAGGCACCGGTAGCTTTCAAGATATACGGCTACGCCGTCCCGGTCATCCCCGGTCCAGCTTTCCGGTACAGACGTGCCGGCCGCCGCAGAAGCGGCAGAATGTCCGGAGCTGCCGCATCCGGACAAAAGGAAAAGTGCTGTCAGCGCGGCGGCAGCAAACTGCAAGGCCCGTTTCATTCCCTGATCCCCCTGTAAATTTAAAACTTTTGTTAATTCTACCATTTCGCGCTGAAAAAATCCCGGCCGTGATAAAATATACGCGGAGGACACGAGAATGAAGGAGATCTATTTTACCCGCCACGGGCAGACAGTATGGAACGTTGAGAACAAGATCTGCGGCGCGACGGACAGTCCGCTGACTGATAAGGGACGCGCGCAGGCATCAGACCTTGCCGCGCGGATCCGGGACAGTGACATTAGCATCGATGAGATCCTGTATTCGCCTCTCTCAAGAGCGGCGGACACGGCGCGCATCATCTCGGACGTCACCGGCATTCCTGCCCGGGAAGAGCCGCGTCTCACGGAGCAGAACTTCGGCAGGTGGGAAGGCACGGCAAGGGACGGTGCGGCGTTTAAAGAGTCCAAGCGGCATTTCGCCGATTCCTACGGCGGCGGCGAGTCTATGCTGCGCCTCGCACAGCGCGTCTACACGCTGCTTGACGAACTTAAAGGACAGCCGGATGACAGGACCGTCCTGCTCGTCGCGCACAACGGCATTGCGCGCGTCGTCAACAGCTATTTCCATGACATGACCAATGATGAGTATGCGTCGTTCGGAATTAAAAACTGTGAACTGGTGAAATATACATTCTGAGGTGATCTGTATGATTGTGGGAGCACTTGTCCTGCCGCATCCGCCGGCGGCCGTTCCGGAAATCGGATACCGCGATACAGAATGCATGCAGGCGACAGAAGAAGCGTACCGGAAAGCGGCCGGCTTTGCGGCGGCAAAAGCCCCGGAGACGATTGTCGTTTCGTCGCCCCATGCCCTTGCTTACCGGGACTATTTCAACATATCCGGCGGGCGTACTGCTGACGGGGATTTCGGGAAGTTCCGGGCACCCGGCGTGAAATTTCATGTGGAATATGACACGGATTTTGTCGGGACGCTTGCCGGGCTGTGTGAAAAGGAACATTTCCCGGCCGGGACCGACTATGACCGGGAACCGGAACTTGACCACGGGACGATGGTTCCGCTGTATTTCATCCGGAAGGCATATCCGGATTTCAAACTGGTCCGTATCGGGCTCTCGGGGCTTTCACTGCGGGAACACTACCGCCTCGGACAGCTGATTCAGGAGACGGCACAAATCACGGGCCGCCGCGTTCTGTTTCTTTCGTCCGGTGACCTGTCGCACTGTCAGAAGGCTTCCGGCCCGTACGGATACCGGGAAGAAGGGCCGGAGTATGACCGGCGCATCATGGAGGATCTGGGCGGCGGGCACTTCGGAAACCTGTTTGCATACCCGGAGGGGCTTCTTTCAAAGTCGATGGAGTGCGGACACCGGTCATTTGTCATCATGGCAGGAGCTCTGGACCAAACAGCCGTGAAGGCGGAGGTGCTCTCGCACGAGGCGCCGTTTGGTGTCGGATACGGCGTTGTGACCTATACGGCAGCCGGAGAGGACCCGGAAAGAAATTTTCTGGAGCGGTTTGAGAGTGACGAGAAGGCCAGGGTTCTTAATGAGAGCAGGCGGGAGGACGCGTATGTGGCGCTTGCCAGAAAATCGGCGGCGTGCTGGGTTCGGGAGAGGCGCGTGCTACCTCTTCCGGAAGGACTTCCGGATGATATGAGAAAACGAAAAGCCGGCGTTTTTGTTTCGCTTCATGAGGACGGGCAGCTGCGGGGGTGTATCGGAACCATCCGTCCGGTGCAGGACAGTATCGCAGAGGAGATTGTTCAGAACGCCATATCCGCGGCGAGCCGCGACCCGCGGTTTGAGGCGGTACAGGAGGAGGAACTTGCGTATCTGGAGATTTCGGTCGATGTGCTTGGCGTGCCGGAGGAGGTCTTGGACGCGTCTGCGCTGGATCCGCAGCGCTACGGTGTGATCTGCAGCAAGGGCGTAAAGCAGGGACTGCTGCTCCCGCGGCTGGAGGGCGTTGACACGGTGGAGGAACAGATCCGGATTGCCTGCCGCAAGGCGGGGCTTTCCCCGGAAGAGGGCGGAATCCGCCTGCAGCGGTTTGAGGTCGTGCGCCATGAGGCTTGAGGAAAAGGAGGAGATCGTCTGCACGGTCTGCCCGAGGCACTGCCGGATAAAGGAAGGCGGGTACGGCTTCTGCCGGGCCCGGAAATGTGAGAACGGCCGGAACGTGTGTGCGAATTATCCGTATCTGACGGCACTGGCCCTTGACCCGGTTGAGAAGAAGCCGCTGCGGCGCTTTTTTCCGGGCAGCCGGATTTTATCGGCCGGGTCGTTCGGCTGCAACCTGACGTGTCCGTTCTGTCAGAATTACACGATTTCCCAGGTTCCCAGGGAACAAATCCTTCCGGAATGCCGGAAGTTTTCGGAGCGGGAACTGGCTGAAATAGTACTTGCCAGAGATGACAGCATCGGAATTGCCTTTACCTACAATGAGCCGCTGATCTCGTACGAATACATCATCGGGACCGCGCGTCTTATGCGCCCTAAGAAAGTTGTCATCGTGACGAGTGGCTGTGTCTCCCGGGAGGTCATGGAAGCGGTGCTGCCGTATACGGACGCGATGAATATCGACCTGAAGGGCGACGCGGCATTTTACCGGGAGAAACTTAACGGGGACCTCGAGACGGTGAAGGAGAATATCCGGCTTGCCGCCGCCGCGTGCCACGTGGAAGTGACGACCCTGGTGATCCCCGGGGTGAACGACACGGACGAATGGATGCGGCGCGAGGCGGCGTGGCTTGCAGGACTCAGCTCTGAAATCCCGATGCACATCACCCGCTATTTTCCGCGGTACCGCTGCCAGATCCCGGCCACGCCGGTGCAGACTGTGTACCGCCTTGCGCGTGTGGCCGGCGAATATCTGAAATACGTGTATCCCGGCAATGTCTGAACGGAAAAGGAATATGAAAAATCTTACAAAACAGGCGATCCGCGCGGAGGTCATCCGCCAGCTGAACGAGCAGCCGCTGAACCGGATAAGTGTGCGCGGCATCTGCGACGAACTGGAGATCAATCACAACACCTTTTACTATTACTATTCGGATATCTACGCGGTCATCCAGGAGGGATTCGCCGAGGATCTGAAGCAGGTTGAACTGACGTACCGCAAGACGGATTCCTGGGAGCAGGCGTTCATCCGGGCGGTTCAGCCGATCATGCAGAACAAGACGGCAACCTATCACATCTACGATTCCATGCGCAAGGAAGACCTCGAGACGTATATCTTTGGCATCGGGAGTCAGATCATGAAGCGTTTCGTGGCGGGGATCTGCCCGGATGAGGCGGCAAAGCAGGAGGACCGGGAGCTCATCGCGCATTTCTACGGCTGCGCGCTGACGGAGATCCTTATGCGCTGGCTTTCCGGCGGGATGAAGCAGAAGCCTGAGGATATGATCCGCCGGATCGGCTTTCTGTTTGACGGGTCGATCGAAGAGGCGCTTAGAAGAAGCGCAGCAGAGGATTCGGCCGGAAAACGTGACCATTTCAGACAGACAGGGGAAGGTATCTGATTTTCAGAGCCTTCTTTTATTTTGTCTGAAGAATCTTCCGCAGCCGGATGATACAGTAAATATACAAAATAAATATATCTGATGGCCAATGTATCAGATCCCGCGCACAGGAGGAAATCATATGGATTATCACATCAAATCAAAGGACCCGAGACTTACGTTTTATGCCGGCGACTGCGATGCGCTGGTGCACGCGAGGAAACCCGCCGGAATCGATGACAAGAAGGCGTATATGATCGGCACCGGCATCGGCGCCCTGGCGGCCGGATGCTTCCTGATCCGCGACGCGCACATGGACGGAAGTAAGATTACATACCTTGAACAGCTGGACATCCCGGGCGGATGTCTGGACGGCAAGGTGATTCAGAATGTCGGATATGTTGCCCGCGGCGGCCGTGAGATGGGACACCATTTTGAGGTTCTCTGGGACCTGTTCAGCTCCCTTCCGTCCGTGGAGGACCCGGAGGTATCGGTTCTGGATCATCTCTACTACATCAATAAGGACGACCCGAACTTTTCAAACTGCCGTATTACCGAAAAATGCGGCAAACGGTATGACAACGGCAAGTTCAACCTCAGCCAGAAATGCGCGATGGAGCTCGCCAATTTCCTGATGATGAGCGACGAGTCTCTTCAGGACAAGTCCATCGAGGACATCTTCTCGGACGAGCTGCTGCACTCTGATTTCTGGTGCTACTGGCGCACGATGTTCGCGTTCCAGAACTGGCACAGCGCGCTGGAGATGAAGCTGTACATGAACCGCTTCATCCACCATGTCGGCGGTCTGGCCGATCTCTCTGCCCTGCAGTTCTGCAGACGGGACCAGTTCACGGATTTCGTCACGCCGATGATCAACTATCTGAAGGCGCACGGCGCGAATTTCCGCTTCGGCGTGACCGTGACCAACGTCGAATTTGAGATCACGGACAAGAAAAAAGCCGCGAGAAAGATCGTCGCCCACGACAAGGACGGTAAGGATATCAGCATCGACCTCACCGACAACGATCTGTGCTTTATCACAAACGGATCCATGACCGAGAGCTCCGGGTACGGCGCAGATGACAAGCCGGCTCCGTGGACGCCGACACTGGGCGGATGCTGGGAGATGTGGAAGAACATCGCAAAGCAGTCCCCGGATTTCGGACATCCGGAGAAGTTCTACTCCCAGCCGGAGAAATCGAAGTGGGAATCCTGCACGATCACCGTCAGCGATCCGCGCATCGTGAAGCTCGTCGAGGCGATCACAAAGCGCTCTCCGTACGGCGGCCATATCTGCACCGGCGGTATTGTGACGGCAAAGGATTCCGGATGGCTGATGAGCTGGACGATCAACCGGCAGGAACAGTATTACGGACAGCCGGAAGATGACTTTGAGGTCTGGGTTTACGGTCTGTTTGCTGACGCGCCGGGCGATTTCATCAAAAAGCCGATGCGCGAGTGCACCGGACACGAGATCACGGAAGAGTGGCTGTATCACATCGGCGCTCCGAAGGACAAGATCGGGGAGCTTGTAAATACCTGCCACGCGGTTCCGGTCATGATGCCTTTTATCACGAGCATGTTCATGCCCAGAGCGTTCGGCGACCGCCCGTACGTAGTTCCGCAGAACGCCGTGAACTTCGCGTTCCTCGGTCAGTTCGCAGAGACGCTGGATGAGCCGGGGCGGGACACGGTATTTACCATCGAGTATTCCGGACGGACCGCGATGGAAGCCGTGTACATCCTCGCCGGTGTACAGCGCGCGGTGCCGGAGGTATTCGCCAGCCGGTATGACGTGCGATACCTTCTCAACGCGGCGAGCGAGATGCTCGACGGACAGAAGCCGCAGATCAAACTTCCGGCGCTCGTGCGTCATCAGATCGAAAAGAAGATCGCCGGGACGGACATTGAACTTCTGCTGAAAGAGTACAATATCATCTGACAAAAGGAAAGATGCATGGAAAGACTGTCAAAGCTTGAATCCGGGCGGCTTGCGCGCCTGCGGGCGCATGAGCCGGACCCGGAAGGGCTTGCGGGAGAGTACAGCGCGTATATCCGGGAAAAGCGGGAGGAAGCCGGCAGGAAACTCTCGGATCTGGAACGGGAGACGGCGTACGAGAAGGTAAAACTGGAGGAGGCAAGAAGAGAGGCGTCGTGCGGGACGGTAGGCGGAGAGCGGCGCAGCACGGAGGAAACACGCCGGCATGTGCAGAAGCTCACCGGTCTTGCCCGGCAGAAAAAAGCCCTGGAGGAGCTGGATCCGGATATCTTCTACATGGCGCGCGAAAAAGAGCTGCTGCAGGACACTGAGGACGAGCGGTGCGGAAGATTGATTGACGTTTCGTATCTTAAGCGCACCCGGGCGCAGATCGCCGCCTCGCTCGGGTCGGGTATTCCCGTTTATCTGGTGGGTCATCTGGGGTCCGGAAAGACGCAGCTGGCCATGGAGGCGGCGGAAGATTTCTCCCGAGAAAAGCGCCTGACAGATGCACTGCTTGCGAAACTTGCTGCGTTCCGGGAAGACGTTCCGTCCGCTTCCAGGGATCAGGAGCTGGCATTTTTTAAGGATGTTTACCCGGACGTCCTGCGGGCGGCTGATGAGGAAAAAGTGCAGCCTTTGTTCATCGCCGGTTCGCATAACCTGACGGCGGAGGAGATGTTCAGCGAAAAGACGCTCTCCCTTGAGACGCGTGAAAACGGGGCCTTCGGCACGGTCGTGAAGCGGATTGACAAGGAGGTTCTGAAGGCGTTGAAGGAAGGGCGGCCGGTCATTATCGACGAGATCAACACCATCGCTATGCCCAACCTCATCGCCTTAAACGATATTCTGCAGCATCACGCGGGACAGGACGTCTACGTCACCGGTGTCGGAAAGGTGCGGATTCAGGACGGTTTCTGTCTTATCGGCACCGGAAATCTTTCGACCTCGTCCGTTTCCTACGAGGGGACCAATGTCCTGAATCCGGCGTTTCAGTCGCGCTTCACGACACTTGCCTACAACTATGTGCCGCAGAACACGAAGGGAAAGCTCCAGGAGCAGAAGAACCCGCAGGAAAACGAACTTTTTCACATGATAATCGTTCATCTTTGCGGCAGGGACGGCGAACTGGCGCTTCCGGAGCCGGAAGTAAGTCTTGACGCTCTCTTCCGCCTGGCGCAGCTTGCCCGCATGAGCCAGAACATCTTTGAAGGGCGCAGCGAGGAGACGGGAGAAGACGGAAGTGTGCCTGTACTGCATGAGAGTGTCCTGTCCATCCGGGGCCTGTTTCACGTACTGGATCTCTGGAACTGCGGCGAGGAGATGGATCTTTCGATGGCGCTGTGGAACGGCTTTCTCACGTCTGTCACCAATCCGGACGACCGCAGCCTCCTGCTGTCTCTTGCCGCGCGGTACGGCTTTTTCCGGAATCAGGACGGCTGGGATGTGACGGCAAGAAGACCGGGCGAAGGAGCACTGACCTACGAGGACATCCGGAAAACGCCGTATACGCATGACACGCTGCCGCTTGTGAAGTTGTCCAGAGAAGATGTCGTACATCTGCTTTACGGCGGCGGCCCGGCAAGAAACGATCTTCCGGATGAACTGAAAAGTCAGATCTTTATGGATGAGGCTGCCGGATCTTCGGTAGCTGATTTTCTGGAGACTGACCGGCAGATCCGGGATCTCGAGCAGTCGGCAAGGATGCTGGAGAACATCGGAGCGGATGAGGAAGAAAGAAAAGCATGAGAGAAGACCTGGCGGGGCAGGCGGCCCGGTATGCCGCCGAAGTAAGAGACCTGCGGGAGAGGTTTGAACGCGCGAAGAAAACAGGGGTGCTGCCGGAAGGCATAAAGGAAAAGGCTGTGCAGCTTTCCGCACAGCTAAACAGGCTTCTTGTACAGGCTCTTCCGGTATACCGGAGCCGGCATCTTGACGATCCGGGGCTTCCTGCCGTGCTGACGCCTGTTCTGCGGGATCTGAAGGACCTCGCCGAATCTGATCTCCCCGCGCACGAAAAGCAGCTCATCGGAGAGCTGGCCCTGGCAGAGGGCTGGCCGGAGCTGCCGGACATCCCGGACGCCGATGGGTTTGATGCCGGGCGGTATAACGGCGAGACCTTTTACGGGTGCGTGAGAGGCGATGTGTCGGCATTTGTCTTCGGGGACGAAGGGGATGTGCTGCTGTTTGAGAAGAATCAGGACCGCTGGCAGTGCCGTGAGCAGCCGGTTCTGACCAGTTGTTTTGCCGATGGCGCCGTCATGGAGAGCGACAGCGCATGCCTGATAAAGAATCTTGACGGCGGGGTGGACCGGATCTCGTACAGCCGCATGGACAGCGCCGGGAAACTTGCGAAGGCGCCGCTGTTTTAAGCCGGTGCGCTGCGGAAAGGAGAGCAGCCATGGAGCGCAGTATTTTTCATGACCAGTGTGCGAAGATCCTGGAAAGGCAGGAGCAGATGCTGCTGTTGTTTTCCGGTGATGCACGGCTGACGTATACGCTTGATGACACCGGCGAACAGTTTGCCTTTTTCCCGGAGCGCCAGGAGATGCGGATTCCTCTCGCCTTCTTTCAGGAGATTCACGCTGACGAGACGAAGCTGCTCTGGCATCTGTATGAGGCGCTGGCGCTGTATCCGGACTGGCAGGAGAACGCCGGACTCTACATCAGGCGCCCGGAAGTGTTCCGGCCGGAGGCAGAAGATCTGACGCAGGCGTACCTGAACCGGGCGAAAATCTGCGGCGTGTCAGACGACGCGGCGTATCAGCCGGACATTCTCTACGCATATATTCAGGAAGGGATCAGCGGTTTTCTGCAGGATCTCGACCGTTTTGCGTCCTGTCTGATCGTCGAAGCGAAAGCGCCGGTCTACCGGAACCGTGAAGTAAAGAAGAGCATCGGGGAGATGCTGCTCTGGGAGGACGGCTTTGGAAGCGGCGCGCAGGGAAGCAGCGGGACGGCCCCGCACCGAAGTCTTGGCAGCGCTCTGATACAGAGTCTGTTCTTTACGACGGACTCGCTTGATGAGGGACCTGTTCGGACTGCGCTGAAGTCGCCGGTGCTTGGCAGTCCGCTTTTTGACTTCTTTTACGGGCAGGAGGCGGAACTTGCCGCAGGCTTTGCGGACGTGGACAAAAGAGACGCGCTGGTTCACACATTTGTCATGCCGGTGTTTGTGAAGCTCTGGAAAGAGGAGATCGCGAAGAGTAACCTGCAGCGCGCAGAGGAAAACGGCAAGAACACGGATAAGGGAGAGAAAAAGCAGAAAACCGCGAGGCACCGGCCGGACCAGACCCGGGAGAATCAAAAAAAGATGCTCGCGCAGATGGACGAGGAGAAAAAGGCGGGCGGGAAGGCGCTCCGGCAGGCGGAACGGGAAGACGATCTGAGTGAGTTCGGCGTGACGGCTAAAGACCGGGCGGTCTTTTCGCACTACGAGGCGGCGGTCCGCGTGCAGCGGGAACAGATGAAGCGGTTCTGGCGGCAGCTCATCGGCGGCGCGGCAAAGGAGACAGGGGTCAAAGTGCACGGCACGCAGCACGGGCAGCTGGATGTACCGCTTCTCATCGCGCAGTGGCCGGACTTTATCGAGGCGCAGCAAAAGCAAAACTACCGGGATCTGCGGATTTTTGACGAGTGGGAGCTTGAGAAACGGTTCCGGATGCTGCCGGAGACGCTGGATATTTCGTTTGTGATCGACAACTCGGGGTCGATGCGCTCCGGAAAGCTGCCGGCGGCCCGGAAGGCGCTCGCGATCGTGCTGCTGTCCCTGCAGGATTTTCAGGAATATCTGCAGCGCCAGGCGGCCGCCGCACACACAAAGATCACTCTGCGCACGGAAGTCTGGCTGTTTGGAACCGGGTGCCGCAAGATTCTGTCGTTTGAGGATGCGGGGAGAAAACGCACGGCGGGAACTGTACTTTCCATTTCACGGCTCGCCGGGGATGATGGCACGACGGACGACGGAAACTGCCTTGAGAAAATTGCAGAGGAGATAACGCCGGGACAGGCGCGGGAGCTGGCCTCCGGGAAGCGGATCCACCTGATCTTCGAGGTTACGGACGGCGCTTCCTCATTTCCCGGTTCGGCCAGGGCTGCCGTTGAAACGCTTCGCAAAAAACACGTGGAGATTCAGGCACTTGAGATCGGCCTGAAAGGAGACGAAGAGGCGCGCAGAATATTTCAGTATATTTTCGGGGAGCAGGGGACGTTCCTGGGAGAGCGGACGGATCTTCTCCCGCAGACGCTGACGGACTCGGTGAAACGGCAGATGGTGTCAGTGTTTCACGGGAAAGCGCCGGTATGATACAATGCTTCCAAAAACCGCGCCGGATTTCGCGGCTGCAGTGTCCGGGGCAGCCAAAGAGCGCGGGAGAAAGGATTCTGGAAGGTTGAACAGCGTCATTGAACATTTCGGCGGTGCCGTCGGAAATCTCTCCGCCATAAGGCCGGGTCTGGCCGCCTCTATTCTTTCGCATACCTACCGGGCGATCAGCCGGCAGGCTTATCATCACCCTTCAAAGAAAAGAACGGCTTCCCGCGAGTATCTTCAGGGGGTCACAGCCGGTCTCATGGCAGACCTGCTTAAGGATCCGTCGGGGAGTGCGGTCGTAAATATTTTCATGCCCTGTGAGATCTTTCACGCGATGGGCATTCCGGCGATGGTGCCGGAGGGACTGTCGGCATATCTTGTCTGCACGGCCTGTGAGCAGCCGCTTCTTGGCGCCGCGGAAAGCGGCGTTCTAAAAAAACCGATGATCATCGCCAGCACGACGCTCGCATGCGATGCGAACCAGCTCACATTTGCCAGGCTCGCGCAGATCTGGAAGGTGCCGCGGCTTCAGATCGATGTGCCGTATGACACCGGAAGAGACGCGGTACTGTACGTGGAACAGCAGCTGCGGGACATGGAGAAGACGCTTGAAGAAGTGTCGGGGAGAAAAGCAGACCCTGCGCGGCTCAAAGAGGCAGTCTGCCGCAGCTGTGAGGCGCAGAAGAATTTTCGGGAGTACCTGCGGCTGCGGCCTGCGGTTCACTTTCCGGAGACGTTTACGCCGGAGCTGCTGTGCGACATCAATCAGCACGTGTATCTGGGCAGCCGCGAGGCGGTGGAGTTCACAAAGCGGCTGCTCTCGGATGTGAGGAAAGCGCCGAAGCTCACGACACAGAAAAAAATCGTCTGGATGCACACGCTTCCGAACTGGCAGGATTCTCTCATGCACATCTTCCAGGGAGCGGACAACGGCAGAATGGAGATCGTGGCTTCCGATCTGGCGCTTAGCGGCCTGACGGAGATGGATCCGGAAAAACCGTATGAGTCGATGGCAAGGCGTCTTGTGGAGGATTCCTTCAACGGACCGGGCAGCCGCCGGATCGGCGCCGCGCTTGATGCTGCCCGGCAGATGAAGGCAGACGGGATAGTGATCTTCGCGCAGTGGGGCTGCAGACAGACGCAGGGACTTGTCATGGAGGCAAAGCGTGTTTTCGAGGAGAACGGCTTTCCGACGCTGATCCTTGACGGAGACGGCGCAGACCGCACAAACGGAGGCAGTGAGCAGATTCTGACACGCGCGGACGCCTTTGCGGAACAGCTGGAAGGAGCGCGAGGAACAGCATGATAACGTATTTCTGCAAGTATACGCCCGTCGAGCTGCTTGAGGCATTCGGGGAGCAGGTCCGCATGCCCAACTGGGAAGTCCCGGACTTTACAGAGGCGGACGCGTACATCCACAGCTCGGTCTGCACGCACGCAAAATGTCTGCTTCTGGACGGGAACGACTGGAACCGTAAGCATCCGGAGAACCGGTACGCAGCTGTGTTCACAAACTGCTGCGACAGTGTGCGGCGGGTAAACGGCTGTATGCCGGACCTCAGCTTTTCTTTCCGAAAGGTGCTTGATCTCCCGCACACGGCTTCCGACGCGGCGGTTTTCCGCTACGCGGGGCAGCTGCAGTCCCTGGCGCAGGCAATGGCCGCGCGCACGGGGAGAGTGTTCTGCGCCGAGAAACTTATCGGCTTGTGGAAGATGACGGCGGACGCGTGGGAAAGCCAGCGGGAAAACAAGGCGGAAACCATCGCGGTACTTGGCGCGAGGGTGTCCGATGAGCTGCTTGAGACCATCCGGGAGACGATGCCGCTTCCGGTAACGGACCTAACGTGCGGAGGCCTCCGGCCGCTTCCGCATCCGCCGGAGGGACTTGAAAAAAAGACGGATGAAGAGATCCTCACGGCATACGCGAAGGCGCTTCTCACCCAGATACCCTGTCCGCGCATGGAAGACTCCGGCAGAAGAAAAGAGCTTCTGAAACCGGCCGGAATACGGGGCATCGTCTACCATACAGTGAAATTCTGCGACTATTTCAGCTTTGAGTACGCGGATCTGACGGATGAGACGGCACTGCCGGTTGTAAAGATCGAGTCGGATTACACGTCGCAGGCATCGGGACAGCTCTCGACGCGGCTGGCGGCATTGGCCGAGAGGATGCAAAGACCGAAGGAAAGCGGCGGGAAGGACGCGGAAACTATGCGGGAGAAAAAGGAACGGATCCTGACAGAGTCTGCCAGCAGAGGCAACGCCGGTATTTATGTCGGCCTTGACTCCGGCTCGACGACAACAAATGCGGCGGCTATTGACCGGGACGGCCGGCTTCTTGCCTCCGTGATCCTGCGCACCGGCGCGAAAGCGGCAGACGCGGCGGACAGGGCGCTTGAAGAAATCCGTGAGAAGCTCGGGCCTGATGCCGGCAGCATCGCCCGCGTGGTGGCGACCGGGTACGGCCGTGATTTTATCCGCGCGGCGGACAGCACCGTGACGGAAATTTCCTGTCACGCAAAGGGCGCACATTTCTGCAGCCCCGAGGCGCGCACGATCATCGACATCGGCGGGCAGGACAGCAAAGTCATCACTCTGGACGAGTCCGGTGATGTCTCCGGCTTCGTCATGAATGACAAATGTGCGGCCGGGACCGGACGCTTCCTGGAGATGATGGCCGGCACACTGGAGCTTTCCATGGACGAGATGAGCCGGCTGGGCTTAACGTGGAAAAAGGACCTGACAATCACGTCCACCTGCACGGTGTTTGCGGAGTCGGAGGTTGTGTCCCTCATCGCGCAGAACACACAGACTGCCGACATCATCCATGCGCTGAACAAGTCGGTCGCCTCGCGCACCGTATCCATGGTCCGCCGCGTCCGCGGCCATGCGCCTTTCATGATGACCGGCGGCGTTGCCAGAAACGCCGGTGTCGTGAAGGAACTGGAAAAGCTTCTCGGATCGAAACTCATCATTTCCGAAATTCCCGACCTGACCGGCGCTTTAGGGGCCGCGCTGTACGCGGAGGAAGGCATGTAGAAGGCGGAAGGCTTCAGCTAAAATGAATGTCTGTCTGCTTTTTGCTGAATATTGCGGTCCCGGTTAAGAATGATTTACCCGTTCCAGATTCCCTGATCCTCAGAGCCGTACCCGGATGCCCCTGCGTAGTTGTGCGGCTGATTGAAATGCATGTCGCGAATGACCGTATAGAGCTCGGCGTCACATGCGGCCTTGTACGGGTCGACGTAGAAGATGCCGACAAGACCGACGGTCACACTGCTTAAGATGTACCAGCCGATGAAGGAGAGGTCATACACAAAGCACTCCCACTTGTGGCCTTCCATCATCTCCTCGGAGTAGGAAAGAGCATCCTGCCAGGAAAGGTCAGGTTTTTCGGAGAGAATGTACGGAACCATCCGGTAGGAATAGAACTTCACGATGCCGGGGATCACAAACAGCAGACTCCAGAGGAAGATAAAAAGATTCTGCAGGAACAGGGTCTTCACGATGTTCAGATACGAGTTGTTAAAGGCAAAGAGCACCTCTCCGAAGTTTGTATCTTTTCCGTGGTCGCGGTTGAGAAGATAGAAGCGGCGGACGCCTGCCTCGATTGGCTGCAGCACAAAGATCTGGATGAATATGCCCACGA
The DNA here is from genome assembly GCA_903789615.1 of uncultured Lachnospiraceae bacterium. Classification (GTDB taxonomy): domain Bacteria; phylum Bacillota; class Clostridia; order Lachnospirales; family Lachnospiraceae; genus UBA4285. The sequence continues at coordinate 119,197 of CAIFEV010000001.1, forward strand.
GAAAGACCATGATGGCCGCTGACAGCATGGCAGCAGCAAGCGACGGGGAGATGAGGATGTCTGCACCGCCTGCTGCCTGACTGCCGTACGAAGTTGTGGCGTAGGTTAGAGACGTTCCGGATGGTCCGCTGTTGCTGCCCATGACGAGCCCGAGAAGAAGAGCGGCCAGAAAGCACTTCCAGTAGGAAGTCAGGAAGGCGCTCCGTCCGGCCTGTTTTATCGCCTGTCTGTCAATCATAAAATCCTCCATGCGCCGGCAGTCTGACACTGCCGATTATTCTTTTTCTGATTCTGACACAATTGTATCATACGGAGCGTTCTTTTTTTGTAAAATGTAAGGAAAGCGGACACGGCCGGTTGACAGAAAGGCCCGGAACGATTACCATTTGTTTATGGTTAGCGGCAACAAACGCTTTCCCGGCTTATAGGTGCCCCTAAATACCGGCACATACATCACATATGCATTTGCAGAAAGGGCGGATCATGCTCGACTTTAACACGAAAAAAGGATTTATCTGCGATATGGACGGCGTCATCTACCACGGGAACCAGATTCTCCCCGGTGTCCGGGAATTCATCCAGTGGCTGCAGGACAACGGCAAGGGATACCTGTTTCTGACCAATAACAGCGGGCTGACGCCGCTGGAACTGCACCAGAAGCTTTTGAGGATGGGGATGGATGTCCCGCCGGAGCACTTCTACACGAGCGCGCTGGCGACGGCGGCATTCCTGAAGGCGCAGTCCCCGGGATGTTCGGCGTATGTCATCGGCGAGGCGGGGCTTCTCAACGCCCTGTATGACGCGGGGATCACGATGAACGACGTGGATCCGGACTATGTGGTGGTCGGTGAGGCAAAAGCTTATTCGCTGGATACACTGACGACGGCAACCAATCTCGTCCTGAAAGGAGCCAGACTCATCGGCGCCAATTCCGATGTGTCCGGTCCGATCGAAAACGGCATCGCCCCGGCATGCGGCGCGCTGACGGCCCCGATCGAGCTTGCGACCGGCCGGAAAGCCTATTACTGCGGCAAGCCGAATCCGCTGATGATGCGGACCGGCCTGAACATCCTCGGATGCCACTCCGCCGAGGCCGTGATGGTCGGCGACCGCATGGACACGGACGTGATTTCAGGCCTTGAGAGCGGCATGTCCACCGTGCTCGTGCTTTCGGGAATCTCTACGCGAAAGACCCTTCAGGAATACGCGTACGGCCCGTCCGTCGTGCTGGACGGCGTTGGAGATATCGTGAAGATGGCACAGGATGTAAAGATACAAAAATCATGACAAATGACGGCCTGCATACAAATGCGAAAAGGGGGGCGGCTGTTTTGACACTTAAAGATTTAAAGCCCGGGCAGTCTGCCGTCATTGAGACGGTAGGCGGGGAGGGAGCCCTGAGGCAGCATTTTCTGGATATGGGCGTCATTCCGGGCGCTGACGTAACACTCGTGAAATACGCGCCCATGGGTGATCCGATGGAACTGCGGATTCACGGATACGAGCTGACACTGCGGCTTGACGACGCGGCGCAGATAGGAATCAGGCGCGCCAGCGCCGAGCAGGCGGCCCGCGCTGACGTAGCACAGGAGCGGCGTGATACGGAGCGCGCTTCTGCCAGACCGGCTGATCATCCGGCTCTCGGCGAACCCGGTATCCACCACGTGAAAGGCAGCGGCAGCCCGCTGCCGGAGGGACATGTCCTCACATTTGCCCTGGTGGGCAACCAGAACAGCGGAAAGACGACCCTGTTCAACCAGCTGACCGGTGCCAACCAGCACGTCGGAAACTTCCCGGGTGTGACGGTAGACCGCAAGGACGGCGTGATCCGTGGGCACAAAAACACAAAGATAACGGATCTTCCGGGCATTTACTCGATGTCTCCGTACTCAAACGAGGAGATCGTCTCCCGGAATTTCGTCCTGCAGGACAAGCCGGACGCGATCATCAACATAATCGACGCGACCAATGTCGAGCGGAATCTGTACCTGACGATGCAGCTTCTGGAGATGGACCGTCCGATGGTTGTGGCTCTCAACATGATGGACGAGGTCACCGGCAACGGCGGCAGCATTGCCGTCAACAAAATGGAGGCGATGCTGGGCGTCCCGGTCGTTCCGATCTCTGCCGCGAAAAATGAAGGTGTGGACGAGCTCATCACCCATGCTCTTCACATCGCGCAGTATCAGGAAAAGCCGCTCAGACAGGATTTCTGCTCGGAAGATGACAACGGCGGCGCGGTGCACCGCTGCCTGCACGCCGTGGGCGATCTGATTTCCGACCACGCCGCGCGCGCCGGCCTTCCGGTGCGCTTTGCCGCGAGCAAGGCGATTGAGGGCGACCGGGATGTTCTGGACAGGCTGGAGCTTGATCAGAATGAGCGGGAGACACTTGAGCACATCACCCTGCAGATGGAAAAGGAGCGTGGACTTGACAGAAGCGCTGCCATCGCCGACATGCGCTTCACCTTCATTGAAAAGGTGTGCTCCGCCTGTGTTGTGAGACCGCAGGAGACAAAAGAGCACAAGCGCAGCGCGAAAATCGACCGGGTTCTCACCGGAAAGTACACCGCCATCCCGATTTTTATTGGTGTCATGGCGCTGGTATTTTATCTGACATTCAACGTCATCGGCGCATTTCTGCAGGATCTGCTGGCCAGCGGGATAGACGCCCTGACCGTTGTAGTCGACAGGGCCCTTACGGCAGCCGGCGTCAGTCAGGTGATTCACAGCCTGATCGTGGACGGGATCTTCAGCGGCGTCGGATCGGTGCTCAGCTTCCTGCCGATCGTCGTGGTGATGTTCTTCTTTCTGTCTCTGCTGGAGGACAGCGGGTATATTGCCCGCGTTGCCTTCTTCATGGACAAGCTGCTGCGCAAGATCGGCCTTTCCGGCCGCAGCATCGTACCGCTTCTGATCGGCTTCGGCTGCTCGGTCCCGGCCATCATGTCCACGAGAACGCTTCCGTCCGAGCGTGACCGGCGCATGACGATCCTGCTGACACCGTACATGAGCTGTACGGCCAAGCTGCCGATCTATGCGTTCTTCGTGAATGCGTTCTTCCCGGGGCGGGGCGGTCTCATCATGACCGGCCTGTATGTGCTCGGGATTCTCATGGGGATTCTGGTCGCGCTTCTTGACCGCCGCACGATCTTCAAGGGCAATGCGATTCCATTTGTCATGGAGCTGCCGAACTACCGCCTGCCAAGCCCGAAGAGCACGGTGCAGCTGATGTGGGAGAAGGCGAAGGATTTTCTGCAGAAGGCGTTTTCTGTCATCATGATTGCGACGGTGATCGTGTGGTTCCTGCAGAGCTTTGATTTCCGCCTGAACCTCGTGAGTGACTCCTCGCAGAGCATCATGGCGGCCATCGCCGGCCTGCTCGTGCCGCTGTTTGAGCCCCTGGGACTGGGTGACTGGCGGATTGTGACTTCGCTCATCAGCGGTTTCATGGCCAAGGAGAGTGTTGTTTCGACGCTGGAGGTTCTGTTTGGCGCCGAGGGAGGCATCGCCGCGGCGATTACGCCGCTTTCGGCCGGCTGCCTTCTTGTGTTCAGCCTGCTGTACACTCCCTGCGTCGCGGCCATTGCCGCCGTGCGCCGGGAACTCGGTTTGCGCTGGGCGCTTCTAGTGGTCGTATGGCAGTGCTTCGTCGCGTGGATTGCGGCATTTGCCTTCCGGATGATCGCGATGCTGTTCTGAAGTAAGTGAAAGGCTGACCGCGGAAGGGCAGATTAGGAAACGGGAGATACCGGGAGGAGACATGGGCGCTGTACTGGTTTATATCGCACTGGCTGCCGGGATCGCGGCCGCGGTGTCCGCAGTGTTCCGGCGCAGCCGAAACGGCAGTGCGTGCTGCGGTAAGACGGAGAAGGTAAAGAAAACAAAACCGTCCGGCGGCGGGAAGGACTACCGCCATGAGGCCGTGGCGCGCATTTCCGGGATGATGTGCGAGAACTGCGCCGCGAAGGTACAGAACGCCTTAAACGGTCTCCCGGGCGTTCGCGCCCGCGTCACGATTGACGGAAAGCAGACGAGGATTTTTTCCAGAGATCCGGTCGACGAACAGGCCATCCACCGCGCTGTGCACGCGGCCGGGTATGGTGTCTGCGACTTTACAATCATCCGGTAAAGAGAAGATCCGCCGGTTTCATGCCGGTGGTATCCTTTCTTTTTGTACAAAATTAGATACAACTAACCAAATGTTGCCTGCACAACTTACAAAGGGCTGAAAGCTGTGATATGGTCTGCCTGTAAGAGGAAATCAAGGTTCTTGAAAGAATAGGAGGCTATACGATATGAGAAGTCTGGAAATTGAAAAGGTTATCGGAAGGCAGATTCTGGATTCGAGAGGAAATCCGACCGTCGAGGCGGAGGTGACGCTTGCGGACGGAACCGTCGGAAGAGGAGCCAGTCCGTCGGGCGCGTCGACCGGTGAGTTTGAGGCGCTGGAGCTTCGGGACGGAGATAAGAAGCGCTACGGCGGCAAGGGAGTCACGAAGGCGGTCGCCAATATCAACGGGAAAATCGCTCCGGCACTCAAAGGTGCTGACGCCTCCGATCAGTATGGTGTTGACGAGACGATGATCCGTCTGGACGGGACGAAGGAAAAGTCAGTTCTCGGCGCCAATGCCATTCTCGCTGTCTCCATCGCGGCGGCAAAGGCAGCGGCTGAATCGCAGCAGATCCCGCTGTACCGGTATCTCGGCGGAGCGAATGCGCGCGTCCTTCCGGTCCCGATGATGAACATTCTAAACGGCGGCGCCCACGCGTCCAATTCCGTAGACACGCAGGAGTTCATGATCATGCCGGTCGGAGCGGAAAGCTTCGCGCAGGCTCTCAGACAGAGCGCCGAGGTGTTCCACGCGCTGCAGAGCCTGCTGAAAAAGGAGGGCCGCACGACCGCGGTCGGCGATGAGGGCGGTTTTGCGCCGGATCTGAAGTCGGATGAAGACGCGATTGAGCATATCCTGAAGGCCGTGGAGATGGCAGGGTACAGACCCGGAGAGGATTTTGTTCTCGCCATGGACGCCGCCTCCTCGGAGTGGAAGAGTGAGAAAGGAAAGGGCTTCTATCATCAGCCGAAGTCGGGCCGCGACTACACGGATGAGGAGCTGATTGCACACTGGAGCAGCCTTATCAGCCAGTATCCGATCCGCTCCATCGAGGACGGGCTGGACGAGGAAGACTGGGAAGGCTGGCAGAAGATGACTGCAGCCATCGGCGGCAAAGTGCAGCTGGTCGGCGACGATCTCTTCGTGACCAACACGGAAAGACTGTCAAAAGGCATTCAGCTGGGAGCCGGCAATGCGATCCTCATCAAGCTCAATCAGATCGGGACAGTTTCCGAGACCATGAGCGCCATCCGGATGGCGCACAAGGCGGGATACCACGCCATTGTGTCCCACCGGTCCGGAGAGACGGAGGATACGACGATCGCGGATCTGGCTGTCGCGCTGAACGCGGGACAGATAAAGACCGGTGCGCCTTCCCGCTCCGAGAGAGTTGCAAAGTACAATCAGCTTCTGCGGATTGAGGAGCTTCTCGGCGGGAGCGCCGTTTACCCGGGAAAAGAGACATTTTAAAAAATCCCGCTAATGTGCGGGATTAAACAGAGGAGAAACATATGGAACTGCCTTTTCAGATTGATCTGACAGGTCAGACCGCTGTGGTGACGGGCGGCAGCGGCGTCATCGGCGGAGTGTTCTGCCGGGCGCTTGCCGCCTGCGGGGCACAGGTCGCGGTACTAGGCCGCAGCAGCGAAAAATCGGAAGCGGCCGCTGAGGCAATCCGCAAAGAGGGCGGGAAGGCTTTCGGCATCGCGGCAGACGTGCTGGACAGGGACAGCCTGCTTGCGGCCAGAGAGAGTATTCTCTCTGGCACCGGCGGGATCAACATCCTTGTCAACTGCGCGGGCGGCGCCGTGCCGGGAGCTGCCATCCCGCAGGACAGGCTGGCGGAAGCCGCTCCGGGCGAGACGACCTTTTTCACGGCTGATATCGAAAAAATTCACAGGGAACTGGACCTCAACATCTACGGGACCATGCTCCCGACGCAGATCTTCGGCGAGTGCCTCCCCGGGCAACAAAATGCAAACATCATCAACATCGCCAGCATGGGCTCGGACAGGCCGCTCACCAGACTTGCCGGTTATTCGGCGGCCAAGGCTGCCGTGGCGAATTTCACGCAGTGGGCTGCGACGTATTTCGCGAAATCCGGCGTGCGGGTCAATGCGATCGCACCGGGGTTCTTCCACACGACGCAGAATCACTCGCTGCAGTACAATCCGGACGGAACGCCGACAGTGCGCTCCGGAAAAATCCTGCGCGCCACGCCCATGGAGCGCTACGGACAGCCGGAGGACCTGATCGGCGCGCTTCTGTATCTTGTCAGCCCGAAGGGCAGTGCATTTGTCACGGGCGTGGTTCTGCCGGTAGACGGCGGATTTGAGGCGTACAGCGGCGTATAAAAGGTCAGCCGGCCATGACGCGCCGGAAGGCGGGCACAATCTGTGCAGCGACGACGGATTTCACGAGGTCAAGCGGAATAAAGGGCACGAAGCCTGCCAGCAGCCCCACGGTGAGTCCGAGCTGGTTCATGTGCATGAGCCAGAACGTGCCGAACAGGTCAATGAAGACGGCGCCGGCGACGGCGGCAAGCGTGTAGCGTAAACGGCTGTAGGAGCGGCCGCGCAGAAGCGGCAGCAGCAGTCCCACGAGCGGGAAGACGGCCGTGTAGCCGCCGTAGGGCATCAGGAGATAACCGAAGCCCGAACCGCCTCCGATGAAGACCGGCAGCCCGATGATGCCCAGAAGCATCCAGACCAGAATGATGAGGAATGCGTCAAGCGGCGGAAACAGCAGTGCGATGAGCAGAATCACGAAGTTGAGCATCGTGATGTGGGGAGCACCCGGCAGCGGCAGCGGAATGCTGATGTAGGCGGACACGCAGAGAACAGCGGCGAAAAGCGCCATGGTAACCAGCCGCTTCGCGCCCGTGCGCTTCCCGGCCTGAGCAGACATGGATGACATGATTTTCCTCCTCTTCGTAAACAACGGAAGTGATTGTATCGGATGACAAATGAATTGTCAACCTGAAGGCACGAATTCAGGTTGACAATTTTTTATGTCCGGGGGTACGCTTTAGGCTTCCTGCGGCTTGCCGCCGGGAGACCGTTTCTGCCGGATTCCGGATTTTCGGCATTCTCCTCCGGTGCGAACGTGTCGATAACCGGTGATATGCTCAATGTGAAGGGGATAACGGCGAAAAAAGACCTTGAAACCATCCGGAACATGAACTTCTGCTTGTAAACGCTTTCATATCGTTGTAGTATGCGGTAGTGGGTATTGAAAACGGTTGTGAGCGACATCCTTTCGGTGCTACAATACAGGCAGATATGGGACGTGAAACGGCCACTTTTGTCCCCGGAAAACGTAAAAAGGAGAAAATGAGCATATGGAAATGACACTGCGCTGGTACGGCAAGAACTTTGACTCGGTCACCCTGAAGGAAATCCGTCAGATCCCGGGCGTGAAGGGCGTCATCACGACGCTGTATGACACGACACCGGGCGAAGTGTGGCAGCCGGAGCGGATTGCCGCGCTCAAGAAGGACGTTGAGGATGCAGGACTTAAAATCTCCGGCATCGAGTCGGTCAATGTATGCGACTCGATCAAAGTGGGAGACGGCGACCGCGACAAGTATATCGACAACTACATTCAGACGCTTAAAAACCTCGGCGAAGCGGACATCCATATGGTCTGCTACAACTTCATGCCGGTCTTTGACTGGACCAGAACCGAGCTTGCAAGAAGAAAGCCGGACGGCTCCACCGGTCTTGCCTACAACCAGAAGGCGATCGACGCCATTGATCCGGACCATCTGGCCGAGTCCGTTCAGAAGATGAGCAACGGCACGGTTATGCCGGGCTGGGAGCCGGAGCGCATGGCGCAGGTGACGAAGCTCTTTGATATGTACAAGGATGTCGACGGCGAGAAGCTCTTTGACAACCTGGTGTATTTCCTGAAGGCGATCATGCCTGTCTGCGACAAGTATGACATCAACATGGCGATTCATCCGGATGATCCGGCGTGGTCCGTATTCGGCCTGACCCGCATCATCAACTCCGAGGCCGGAATTCTGCGTCTGATGAAGGCGGTCGACAACGTGCACAACGGCGTGACCTTCTGCTCGGGATCCTACGGCACGAATCTTGAGAATGATCTGCCGCACATGATCCGCGCGCTGGGCAATCGCATCCATTTCGCACATGTGCGCAACCTGAAGTTCAACGACACATCCAGAGAAAACTATGACTTCGAGGAGGCGCAGCATCTGTCCTCCGACGGCAACTTCGACATGTACGAGATCATGAGAGCTCTGTACGAGACCGGCTTTGACGGCCCGATCAGACCGGACCACGGCCGCATGATCTGGGACGAGGTCGACAAGCCGGGCGTCATCCCGGGCTACGGTCTGTACGACAGAGCGCTGGGCGCGACGTATCTGAACGGACTCTGGGAGGCTATCGACAAGGCGGAGACAAGAGGCATTCCGTCCGGGCTCAGAGAGAAGAATCTTCATAAATGACAGGTGAGTAGGAGAGAATGAGATGAAGCTTAGTTTAGAGGGTCTTAAGAACAGCCAGGAATGGCTTGACAAGGGATATGTGCTGCCTAAGTTCAACATTCAGGCGGTCGCGGAGGAGACAAAGAAGCATCCGGTATGGGTGCATTTCGGCGCCGGCAACATCTTCCGTGCGTTCCAGGCCAATCTCGCGCAGCAGATGATCGAGAAGGGCGAGATGAAGTCCGGCATCACCGTGTGCGAGGGCTTTGACTATGAGATCGTGGAGAAGCAGTACCGCCCGCACGACAATCTGTCCATCCTTGTGACGCTCAAGTCCACCGGCGATGTGGAAAAGACGGTCATCGGCTCCATCGGCGAGTCGACGATCCTGGATTCCGAAAACAAGGCGGAATTCGACCGCCTGAAGGAGATCTTTTCCGCGGATACGCTGCAGCTGTGCACGTTCACGGTTACCGAGAAGGGCTACAGTCTGGTCAACGGCCGCGGCGAGCAGCTTCCGGCCGTTTCCGCGGATTTCGCGGCGGGCCCGGAAAAGCCGGCGAGCTACATCGGCAAGGTTGTTTCCCTGCTCTACACGAGATATCTGGACGGCAGAAAGCCGATCGCCATGGTGTCCACCGACAACTGTTCTCACAACGGTGAGAAGCTTTACAATTCCGTGATGGCTTACGCGAAGGCCTGGGTTGAAGGCGGAAAGGCCGAGGCGGGATTCCTCGACTATCTGAACGACGAGACGAAGGTATCCTTCCCGTGGTCCATGATCGACAAGATCACCCCGCGCCCGGACAAGTCCGTTGAGGAGATCCTGCGCAAAGACGGTCTGGAAGACCTGGATCCGGTTGTCACCACGAAGAAGACGTGGGTGGCTCCATTTGTCAACGCGGAAGAGACGCAGTATCTGGTCATCGAGGACAAGTTCCCGAACGGCCGTCCGGCTCTGCAGGATGTCGGAGTTATCTTCACAAGCCGCGAGACGGTCAACGACGTTGAGCGCATGAAGGTGACGACCTGCCTGAACCCGCTGCACACGGCGCTGGCTGTGTACGGCTGCCTGCTCGGTTTCACCAAGATTTCCGACGAGATGAAGGACACGGAGCTCGTGAACCTGGTCGATATCCTCGGCTACAAGGAAGGCCTTCCGGTTGTAAAGGATCCGGGCGTTCTGAATCCGAAGGAATTCATCGACACCGTGCTCAAAGTCCGGGTTCCGAATCCGTTCATGCCGGATACCCCGCAGAGAATCGCGACCGACACATCTCAGAAGCTGGCGATCCGTTACGGCGAGACCATCAAGTCTTACATCGCCGATCCGGGCAGAGACCCGAAGTCCCTGACCATGATCCCGCTGGTTCACGCGGGATGGCTGCGGTATCTTATGGCTGTCGATGATGCGGGTAAGGCTTTCGAGCCGTCGCCGGATCCGCTTCTGGAGGACGCTCAAAAGTTCGTCAGCGGCTTTACGCTCGGTGAGGTTCCGTCGGCAGAAGACACAAAGAAGGCTCTGCTTCCGCTTCTTAAAAACAAGCAGATCTTCGGCGTGGATCTTGACGAGACAGGTCTTGCCGACAAGGTTGTGGACTTCTTCCGTCAGGAGATCGCCGGTCCGGGCGCCGTCAGAGCGACCCTGAAGAAGTACGTGGACTGACAGGAAAGCCGAAAGAACACAGGAAGTTACGATTCGCCGCACCGGTTCTTTTCCGCAGCAGGAAAGGGGCCGGTGCTTTTTGCTTTGGCAGCGCCGTCAGAGAAGCCGTCAAAAGTGCAGGCGCTCCGCCTGGAGGGGAGAAGTTCACAGGGACTGAAAATCTCAAAAAAAACAGACGTTGGCATCTTCCCGCATTTCCGGTATAATCGGATTTATCACGTTGAAGCGCGACGCTTTCAACGAATGAAATGAGGGAATGGTATGAAAGAGAATCAAACGAATAAGCCGGACAGGAAGATGAACGGGATCCAGTCGGTCCTCCTTCTTGTCTGCATCATCGCTGCCGTTGCGCTCTGCATCCGGCTGAAGACCGGAGGGCCGATGATCGGCCTGTTCATGAGCTGGATCATCATCTGGCTGTTCTGTCTGCTGATGCGGATTCCGTACAGCCGGATAGTCAGGAAAGCGTATGACGCCATCCGCGTCGTCGTGCCGGTGCTCTGTCTGCTGATGGCCATCGGTGTTATGATCGGCACCTGGCTGCAGAGCGGCACGATCGCCGAAATCATTTCCTTCGGGCTTCAGGCCGTAAATCCCAGGTTTCTGCTGCCCGTCACACTTCTTTTCTGCGCGCTGCTCAGTGTCGTCACCGGGACCTCCTATGGTTCGGTCGGCAGCGCCGGCGTGGCCATGATGGCTATCGGAAACGCCATGGGGATAAATCCCGGCATGGTGGCCGGCGCTGTGATCTGCGGCTCGATGTTTGGCGACAAGCTGAGTCCGCTCTCGGACACCACGAATCTGGCGGCAGCGGTCGCCGGCACGAAGGTGTCTAAGCACGTGCGTTCGATGCTCTGGACGACGCTTCCGACATTTGCCATCACGCTTGTCATCTTTGCCGTTCTGGGAATGCAGGTGACGGGCGGCAGCTATCAGGCGGCGGACGTTTCCGGGTATATCACGGCGCTGGCCTCTGAGTACAGGCCCGGGCCTGTCACGCTCATTCCGGCGGCTGTAATTATCGTTCTGCTTCTTCTGAAAGTCGACGCTATTTCCGCGCTCGGCCTTTCATCGGTGGCGGCCGGGGCGGTGTCCTGTCTGTATCAGGGAATACCGCTTGCCTCTGTTATCCGCACCGCATACAGCGGCTACACGACGGGTATCGAAGCGCCGGTTCTAAGGTCCATACTAAACCGCGGCGGCATGAGCAGCATGCTGCAGTATGTCGCGATCATCTGCTTCGCGGTCGGCATGGGCGGAATGCTTGACGAGCTGGGAGTGCTGGACAACGTGCTGAAGGTCATCACAAAGCACATCAAAAGCGACGGGCATCTGATCGTCTCCACGCTTCTCGTCGGATATGTAACGTCCGCGGTCAGCTGCTCCCAGCCGATGGCGCACGTTCTCACCGGCCGCATGATGGCGCCTAAGTTCAAAGAGCGCGGTGTCGCGCCGGAAATCCTCTCGCGCTGTCTGGAGGATTCCGGAACCCTGATCGGACCGATGATCCCGTGGCACGGCTATAGCGTGTACATGGCCGGGACACTTGGCGTTGCCTGGGCAGCCTTCGCGCCGTATCTGTTCCTGATCTATCTCACGCCGATCTTCAGCTGCTTTTACGGCTTCACCGGTATCTCCATCCGGCATCTGTCGCCGCAGCAGTATGAGGAAGAATTGAAAGAAAATACAGAGGAAGAATGACAAATGACACAGACCAAGCTTGTGCTCCTGGGTACCGGGACGCCGAATGCCTGCCCGAATGCATCGGGCCCGGCGTCGGCAGTAGTTGTGGGTGACAGAGCCTATCTGGTTGATTTCGGACCCGGCGTCGTGCGCCAGGCCTCGAAGGCCTATTTTAACGGGATCGACGCGCTGCGGCCGGATCTTCTGCGTATCGCGTTCTGCACGCACCTGCACACGGATCACACCGTCGGGCTGCCGGACCTCATCTTCACGCCGTGGGTTTTGGAGCGAAACGAACCCCTCAAACTTTTCGGCCCGAAGGGAATTGCGGCTATGACGGAGCTTGTGACGAAGGCCTACTCCGTGGATATTGATTTCCGCATCCACGGGTTTGAGAAAGCCAATGAGACCGGGTACAAAACAGAGGTGACCGAGATCACGACACCCGGAATCATCTACAGGGATGACAGAGTCAGCGTCGAGGCGTTTCCGGTGAGTCACGGGACACTTGTGTGCTACGGGTACAAATTTGTCACGCCGGACAGGACGATCGTCATCACGGGCGACACCTGCCCGCTTGACATTGTGGCCGAAAAGGCAAAGGGAGCGGACGTCCTGCTTCACGAGGTGGAGTACGCGGGCGGCCTTTCCTCGCGGTCTCCTAAATGGCAGAAGTATCACAGGGAAGTTCACACGCTCAGTACCGACCTGGCGAAGGTCGCCGCCAAAGCGAGGCCGAAGCTGCTTGTGACGTATCACCGCATCTACCATATGAACATATTGGATAATTCCAAAAATCTGGTGTGTGAAATGAACCGCCGGTGTGATACCATCTTACAGGAGATCCGGGACGCGGGATATGACGGGCCGGTCGTGAACGGAAATGACCTCGACTGTTTCTGACGCGTCTTCGTGAGAGGGGCGGGGCACCGCCTGAAAGTAAGCGGCATTAAAGCTTCGGGAAAGGAAAAAAGATACATGGCAAGAAAAACAAAACTGATCGTCGACCGGGATTTTCAGGTGGGGGAGATCGACAGAAGGCTGTACAGCTCGTTTATTGAGCATCTCGGCAGAGCCGTCTACAACGGCATCTATCAGCCGGGGCATCCCTCGGCGGATGAACAGGGGTTCCGCAGAGACGTCATCGATCTGGTGAAGGACCTCGGCGTGACGCAGGTGCGGTATCCGGGGGGCAACTTTGTATCGAATTTCCGCTGGGAGGATTCGGTAGGGCCGAAGGAAAACCGGAAAGCAATGCTTGACCTCGCCTGGCGCACATATGAGCCGAATACATTCGGCATCAACGAGTTCTCCAAGTGGTCCGCGAAGGCCGGAACAGATATCATGATGGCCGTGAATCTGGGGACGAGGGGAACAGAGGAGGCGCTTGCGCTTCTTGAGTACTGCAACATGGACACGGAGAGCTACTGGGCTGATCTGAGGCGCAGACACGGCGATGAGAAGCCGTACGGAATCAAGCTGTGGTGCCTCGGCAACGAGATGGACGGCCCGTGGCAGATGGGCCACAAGGAGGCGAAGGAGTACGGCCGCCTCGCGGCGGAAACGTCCAAAGCCATGAAGACGATGGACCACTCTATCGAGACGGTTGTCTGCGGATCGGCCAGCCGGACGATGCCTACATTCGGGCAGTGGGAATATCAGGTACTGAACGAGACCTATGACTATGTGGATTATGTCTCCCTGCACCAGTACTGGGGCAATCAGGCGGACGACACGGCGGACTTCTTCGCGAACAGTGACGACCTGGAGGATTTCCTGCACTCTGTCATCTCGATCTGCGACGCCGTGAAGGCGGAAAAGCGCTCGAAGAAGACGGTCAATCTGTCCTTTGACGAGTGGAATGTCTGGTATCACTCCAACACTAAGGACAATGAAGCCATGGAGAATCAGCCGTGGAGACGTCATCCGCATCTGCTCGAGGACATCTACACGTTTGAGGATGCCATCATGGATGGCCTGGCTCTGATCAAGTTCCTGCAGCACGCGGACCGCGTGAAGATCGCGTGCCTCGCGCAGCTGGTCAACGTCATCGCGCCGATCATGACGGAGGACGACGGGAAAGCCTGGAGACAGACGATTTTCTGGCCGTTCTGGCTCGTGTCCCGCTACGGACGCGGCACGGCTCTTGTTCCGGTTCTTAAAGGGGATGATCACCCGACAAGCCATCACGACCACGTGAGCGATGTTGAGGCGGTTGCGGTCATGAACGGGGAAAAAGAGAAACTTGTTATTTTTGCCGTAAACCGCAACACACAGGAGCCGGTTGAATTCACGGCGGACATCCGCGGATTTGAAGGATACCGGGTACTTGATTTTGAGGCCCTCGAGAGCGATGACCTGAAGGCCGTGAACTCTGAAAGGGCTGAAACGGTAAAACCGGTGAAGCGCACCGACGCGGCCATTGATGAGGGATGTCTGACGGCACTTCTCAAGCCGGCGAGCTTCGTGACCATTGTGCTCGGAAAATAAACATACAGGTATAACAGTATATACTGTTTATCCCCGGTGAAGCGTGCGGCTTTGCCGGGGCTTTTTTTATTTTCTGAAGAAATTACTTTCCTTTCTGCCCCGGATAGTCTATCATGCAACGTATACCCTATTAAATCACTCTGAATTAAGAAAATCGCTTGATTTCTCTCGTATTACCTGTTATCATACCGGACTAGTAGGAAAACAATGAGCGCTGATGTTCCGGCGCTCTCAGGTGGAAAGCAGGAGACGGGGAGGCAGACTCATGGCACGGGTATCGAAGATTGATCCGGAGAATGCTCCGAAAGATGTAAAGGCGGCGATCCGGGCGCACATTGCGCAGGGGAGGAAGCTCACAAACGAGAAGCTGACACTGCTGCACAATGTCAATGCGTTCAACGCGGTTGAAGCCGGGTCATACAGGCTTGATGACGATCTGCAGCGTCTGATCGGATGCCTGGACGGAGACCTGTATGAATACGCGATTTCCGTGTCCAATGAATGCGTGGTGTGCACGACGTATTTCTCGAAGCTGCTGCGGGAGAAGTATGGTCTGGATCCGAAAACGTACCACCTCACAAAGCGGCAGGATATGCTGATGAAATTTGCGCAGAAGATGGGACATGACCCGAAGAGCATCACGGATGAAGAGTTCAGGGCACTCAGAGAAGATTTCGTGAGAGATGGCGGGAAAGACGGAGAACCGGTCACGGAGGAAAAGGCGGACGAGATCATGGTGGTACTCGTCGCCATGGGTGCCATGATGGTTGCCAACAACTATGTAAACGACGCGCTCAGGGTCGATGTATAAACCGGAAGGAGAAGACAGATGGCTACATGGATTAAACCGATCACGGAAGAGACAGCCGGTACAGAGGCAAAAGAAATCATTGACAAGTATAAGATTGATCTGAACAATTGTTCCCACAAGACCGTTGTGGAGCTGAACAATCCGACGGTGTTTAAGTGTGTGGAGCTCAATGCGTGGGATATGGATGAGGAAGTCAAGAAAAAGGTGGGAGGACGGTATGCGGATATCATTGAGGCGTCCGTATCTTTCAACAATCACTCGGTCATCTGTACCAACGCCTACGCGAAGCTTCTGAAAGACCGCTATGACATCGATATCAAAAATGATCCGGACTTCGCCAGAAAATTTGACGAAAAGGACAGAGTGGTCTGGGACCTTGGCGCGGCCGTCGCAGAGGATATTCACAGCGTCGGAAAAGAACTTCAAAAACGCCTGAAGGAACAGTTCACTGATGAGCAGATCATCGTGCTGGTGGGAATGGC
Source organism: uncultured Lachnospiraceae bacterium (assembly GCA_903789615.1). GTDB lineage: Bacteria > Bacillota > Clostridia > Lachnospirales > Lachnospiraceae > UBA4285. Next base: position 134,896 of record CAIFEV010000001.1, read on the forward strand.
TTCTATAACGGAAGCCGACAACACATTCGAGTCCGTTATGGACATCGAGTGAATCACAAGAAGGAGGAGAGGATATGAAGAAAAGATTTCTTGCCGGGGCAGCGGCAGCGATCCTGATGACGGGAGTCATCGCGGGATGCGGCAGTACTTCCGGGACAGGCAGCAGCGCCGCGTCGTCTGCCGGCGCGGCAGGTTCGAAGGCAGGCACTACGGCAGCTGCAGCAGAATCCGGCAGCACCGGAACCTCAGACGGGGGCGGTCAGCTCGCGGCGATCAAAGCGGCCGGCGTCATGAAGGTCGGCGTGGAAGGCACGTATCAGCCGTACAACTATCACGACGATTCCGGTGAACTTGTCGGTCTGGATGTGGATGTGGCGAAGGAAATCGGAAAGCGAATGGGAGTGGAAGTCGAATTCACGGAAACCGACTGGGATTCCCTTCTGGCATCCATGGATACCGGACGCATCGATGAGGTCATCAGCGATGTGTCGATCTCGGACGAGCGCGAGGAAAAATATGACTTCACCGATCCGTATCTCTATATCTACCGGTATGTCGTTACACTTTCCTCAAGTGATATCAGCAGCATTGAGGATCTGAACGGCAAGAAGGTTGCGACTTCTCTTACCAATGCCTTCAACCCGCAGTGGGAGGCATGGGGCGCTACGGTCGTTCCGGTTGATACATCCGAGCAGGCGCTGAGCTTACTCGCAAGCGGAAGAGCGGATTTCGTAGCAGCTGATGACATCCTGTTTAAGACGTATCAGGAAAACTTCCCGCAGTATGACCTCAAGATCGCGCTTCAGATCCCCAGTGATATAAACGGCGCGATGGACCGTGTCGCGATCCCGGTGAAAAAGGGCCAGACGGCACTTCTGGATGCCCTGAACCAGGCACTTGACGAGATGCGCGCGGACGGCACCCTTTCGGCGATCTGCGAAAAATATCTGAACGCAGACTATACATCTCCGAAGGAATCGTGAGAGAATAGCGGCATAGAATCAAGAAATGAGGTAGTGAGTCATGAGTGAACGGGTTGTGGAGATCATTTCCCAGTCATTTTTCCAGATCCTGATACCGGGAATTCAGGTGACGATTCCCCTGACAATCATAAGTTTCGCGCTGGGGCTTCTCATCGCGCTGTTCCTGGCGCTGGTGCAGATCGCCAATGTACCGGTATTAAAGCAGTTTGCGCTTGTGTACATCTGGTTTTTCCGCGGAACTCCGCTCCTCGTTCAGCTGTTTATTGTGTTCTTCGGACTTCCGTCTCTGGGCGTGGTGCTTGACGCGTTTCCGGCTGCTGTGATCACGTTTGCACTCAACAGCGGCGCGTATAACGCCGAGACCCTGCGTTCCGCCATTCTGGCGGTTCCGAAGGGGCAGACAGAGGCGGCCGAGCTGGTGGGCCTGACGTACGGGCAGACGATGCGCCGCATCATTCTGCCGCAGGCGTTCCCGATCGCGTTTCCGCCGCTGTTCAACAGCCTGATCGGAATGGTGAAGGACACGTCGCTTGCTTCCTCCATCACGGTCATTGAGCTGTTCACAAAGGCGCAGCAGATCGCAGCAAGGACGTTTGAGCCTTTTGTCCTGTATCTTGAGGCGGCTGCCATCTATCTGATTTTCTGCACGGTTCTGACCCTGCTGCAGAAGTGGCTTGAGAAGAAAATGGTCTACCGCACGCCGGAGAGTAAACTGACGGCGTCAGAAAACAAAGGTGCCGGGGAGGAGAAGTGACGATGCTGGAAGTGAAAAATGTTTATAAAAGCTTCGGAAACAATCACGTCTTGAAGGGCATCGATTTTAAGGTTGATAAGGGAGAAGTTGTCGCGGTTCTCGGGCCGTCCGGATCCGGAAAGACCACGCTGCTTCGCTGCATAAGCTTTCTGGAGAGAGCGGACTCCGGCACCATCGATTTTGACGAGTTTCATTACGACATGGCGGACATCAGCAAAAAGGAAATTCACACGCTCCGCATGCAGATGGGATTTGTCTTCCAGAACTTCAACCTGTTCGCAAACAAGACAGCACTTGCCAATGTGATGGAGGGGCTGGTCACGGCGCGGCACGTCCCGAAAGCGGAGGCGCAGAAGCGTGCCCATGAGATGCTTACGAAAGTCGGCATGGAAGACCGGGCGGATTACTACCCGGCCCAGCTCTCCGGCGGTCAGCAGCAGCGTGTGGCTATCGCGCGCGCCATCGCGTCCGGCCCGAGGGTTGTCCTGTTTGACGAGCCGACCTCGGCACTCGACCCGGAGCTCACCGGAGAAGTGCTGGCTGTCATGCGGAATCTCGCCGAGGAGGGGACTACCATGGTCGTCGTCACCCACGAGATGAAATTCGCGGAAAATGTCGCCAACCGCGTCGTCTTCATGGAAGGCGGAAATATTGTGGAGGAGAACACCGCAAAGGAATTCTTCCGCAATCCGCAGAAGGAAAGGGCCAGACAGTTTCTGCAAAAGACGATCGGAGAAGCCTGAAAGCCGCTGGATGAAAAGCGCGCGGCCAGAATCAGTTTTTGTTGTATTTTTCGTGACACCGGACCCGGAAGGGGCCGGTGTTTTTTGTGAAGGCGGAGAGTTCAGGAAGCCGCTTTCGTATCCCCCGCAGGGGCTTTAGCCGGACCGGACCGGACGTTACAATACAGGAAGCGATAAAAGCAGAGAAGGGGACTTGTTTATGCATATTCCGGACAATTATCTGAGCCCGCAGACCTGTGCGATCATGACGGCGGCCATGGTGCCGGCCTGGATTATTTCTGTCAGAAAAGTTAAGGAAGAGCTTCCGAAGGAAAAGCTGCCGATGCTCGGCGTCGGGGCTGCTTTTTCGTTTCTTGGCATGATGTTTAACGTGCCGATGCCGGGCGGGACGACCGGACACGCGGTCGGCGGGACGCTCATCGCTTCGCTTCTCGGACCGTACGCGGCCTGCATTTCCGTGTCGGTTGCCCTGCTGCTTCAGGCGCTGCTGTTTGGCGACGGGGGCATTCTGGCGTTTGGCGCGAACTGTTTTAACATGGCATTTGTCCTGCCTTTTGTCGGCCGGGCGGTGGCTGTGGCTCTGCAGAAGAGGATACGGGGCAGAAACGGCGAGCTGATCGGAGTGGCTGCCGGCTCGTATGCGGGCATCAATGCGGCGGCGCTGTGCGCGGCTATCGAGTTCGGCATTCAGCCGATGCTCTTTACAGACGCAGCGGGCAATGCGCTGTACTGTCCGTATGGACTTGAGATTTCTGTTCCGGCGATGATGGCCGGTCATCTGACCGTATTCGGACTCGCCGAGGTTGTGTTTACGACAGCGGTGTACGCATTTGTCCGGAAGGTCTCCCCGCTGTCGGTGCGGGAAGCAGATGGCGCAGGAACGTCTGCCGGCCTGAAAGTGCTGATTGCCGTGCTGATTGTGGCGACGCCGCTCGGGCTGCTCGCAGAAGGAACAGCCTGGGGCGAGTGGGGAACGGAAGAGATCGCACAGACCGGGGCCGGATATACACCATCCGGAATGCTGTCCGGATTTGACTTCCGCTCGATTCTGCCGGACTATGAGGTTCCGGGGATTCCTGCGGCTTTAGGGTACATCCTGTCCGCGGCCATCGGTGTGGCGCTGCTCATCATTATTTTCAAGCTTTTCTCACGGATTCCGAAACGGAAAAGGCAGGCATGAGTACAAAATTATTGAAACGGATCGGAAAGCTCTTTTCCGATGACCTGCGGTATCAGAACAGAAAGAAGGAAGGGAAAGCGGCCGGAAGCCTCGTGCTTCTATCCGCTTTTTTGTGTATCGTCCTCTGCTCCCTGTCGACTAATCCGTGGTTTGTGAGCTGCATTCTAACGGCGCTGCTGCTTCGTCTGGCTCTCATGCCGCCGGAAGAGATCGCAGGCGTTATGAAAGCGACCCTTGCGGGAGCTGCCCTTGCGGCGCTCATCACGCTTCCGGCCGTTTTCACGGGCAGCCCGAGGACCCTCGGCACCGTTACGATGAAGACGGCCGAATCGGTTATGCTTCTGGCGATCGTGTCCGAACAGTTGGGCTGGAAAGGCATGACATCTGCCGCCGTCTCCCTGCATCTTCCGGATCTTTTCCTTCTGACGCTTAACACGGCGGTCCGCTATCTGCACCTTCTGGGGCGTTTCGCTGCCCGTATCAGCGAGGCGGTCTCACTGCGGCAGGTCGGGGAGAAAAATTGGAAAACATCCGGCACGGGCGGGATTATCGGCACAACCTTTCTGAAAGCGCAGCGCATGGCGGACCGGAATGCCGAGGCAATGGCCTGCCGCTGCTTTGACGGAACGTACCGGACGCTGGCGCGTCACAGCTTTACCTGGCATGACGCAGCACTTCTTGCCGCGGACGCCCTTGCTGTCGTATTATTTGTGTATCTTCAGGCAATCGCTGTGTGATGCCGGAAAGGAAATGAAGTTGGACGCAGAGTCAAAAGCACTGATACAGCTTGACAAGGTTGAATTTTCCTATCCGGGATATGAGGAGAAGGCACTTGACGGCGTCAGCGCCCTCTTTTTCCCCGGGAGATGCTACACGATCGAAGGGCCGAACGGCTGCGGAAAGTCAACTCTGTTCCGGATTCTGCTGGGACTAAATTTCCCGGATGCAGGGACGTATCTCTTTGACGGAAAACCGGTCACGAAAGCCGCTATGAAGAACAGCCGGTTTGCAAGGGATTTTCACAAGAGAATCGGATTTGTATTTCAGGACAGTGAAGTGCAGCTTTTTACGCAGTCGGTGGAAGATGAGATCGCGTTCGGACTGTATCAGCTGCATCTTCCGGAGGAGGAAATCCGGGAGAAAACGGAAGACTATCTGAAGCGGTTTGATCTGGAGTCCGTGCGGGACAGGGCGCCGTTTACGCTGTCCGGAGGACAGAAGCGGCGGGTGGCGCTTGCGGCTGTTTTTGCGATGGATCCGGAGGTGATTGTCATCGACGAGCCGTTGGCAGGGCTGGACGAAAAAGGGCAGCGCTGGATAACGGACTTCCTGAAGAATCGGAAGGACAGCGGCCATCTGCTCATCGTCTCGACGCATAACCGGGACTTTGCCGGGGTAATCGCGGATGTTCATGTGTACATGGCGGAGGGAAAGATCAGGAGAATCGCGGAAGAGGTGTTGTCATGCAGAAAGTGAATTTTGAGAGCGGAAATATCACAGGCAACATCCTGCAGACGGCGTTTCCGATGCTCATCGCGCAGGTGCTGAGCCTGCTCTACAATATTGTCGACCGGATTTATATCGGCCGGATCCCGGATGTCGGGACTGAGGCACTTGGAGCTGTCGGGTTCTGTTTCCCGGTCATCATCATCGTGACGGCCTTTACGAACATGTTCGGCATGGGCGGCGCACCGCTTTTTTCCATGGAGCTTGGCCGGAAGGATCCGGAGAAGGCTGCTGTCATCCTGAACACGTCGCTGCGGCTTCTGGTGATCTCTGCCCTGCTCATCACGTTTTCGGGGATCGCGTTTGCCGGGCCGCTTCTGCGCCTGTTTGGCGCCGGGAGGGAGGAGCTTTTCTATGCGCAGCCGTATCTTCAGATCTATCTGACCGGAACTTTTTTTTCTATGATCAGCACCGGCATCAATCCGTATATCAATGCGGAAGGGTATTCTGTGTTTGGCATGGTCACCGTCATGATCGGCGCACTGGCGAATCTGGCACTGGATCCTGTCTTTATTTTTGCGTTCGGCCTCGGCGTACAGGGGGCAGCGATCGCGACCGTCATCTCGCAGATCCTCTCGGCTGCATTTGTCATGTGGTTTCTGAAGAGCCCGAAGAATGAATTCCGCATTCACTGGAAAAAATCAGCAGATGGCAGATGGTTTCCGTACGGAGGGAAGATCGCGAGCCTGGGCCTGACGCCGTTCATCATGCAAGTGACCAATTCGCTGGTCACCCTGTGCTGCAACGGTATGCTCATGCGCTGGGGCGGTATGGTCTATGTGTCGGCGATGACGACGGTCAGCTCCGTGCGGCAGATTCTGGACACGCCGGTCATGGCCATCACGGAAGGAACGTCGCCGGCCATCAGCTACAACTACGGTGCGAGTCGGCCGAAGCTCATCAAAAGAGCTGTCCGGGTCATGATGAGCCTGGCGCTTCCCTATACCATCATCGTCTGGGCGATGATTATGCTTGCCCCCGGGATGTTCGTCCGGATCTTCACGCAGGACGAGGAGCTGATTTCCGTCGCGGCACCCGCGCTTCACCTGTACTTTCTCGCATTTGTCTTTCAGGCGCTGCAGTACAGCGGGCAGACGGTCTTCAAGGCTCTGAACAAGAAGCGGCACGCGATTTTTTTCAGTCTGTTCCGCAAGGTGATCCTGGTGGTTCCGCTGACGATCCTGCTGCCTGGGCTGGGATTTCAAACGGATGGCGTGTTCATGGCGGAGCCGGTCTCCAATCTTGTCGGAGGTCTGGCGTGCTTTCTGACGATGCTTCTCACCGTCTGGCCGGAGCTCAGGAAAATGGAAGAGCAGGGTGATGAAAAAAGCACAAATCGTGCTTCGAACGATACAAACATAAAGGAGGAGAAATGATAGAATTTCGTACAGCAGAGGATTTTGCGGTTATATTCTGGGACAAGCCGGAGGCAGCCGGAAAGCACACGGTATACCGTGTATACGACGAGGACGGAAATGTGTGGAACGCATCTTCCACCCATGTGACGGTTACGGGGCTTCCCTACGGGGTGACGAGGCGTTATACCGTTTCGTACAATATTGAGCCGGGCGACAGGGAAAAGGATTTCTGGAACCTTCTGGGCTGTGTGACCGTGAAAACAGAGGAAAAGAAAGAGAAAATCGATGTCACGAAAGCTCCGTATAACGCTGCAGGCGACGGGCAGACGCTTGTCACGAAGGCTCTGCAGAGGGCGATTGATGAGTGCAGGCCGGACCAGATCGTTTTTATACCGGCCGGCGTATACCGGTGCGGAGCGCTGGATGTGAAGAGCGACACCGACATCTGTCTTGCAAAAGGCGCGAAACTGCTGGGAACTGCGGATCCGGCGGACTATCTGCCGCTCATTCCGAGCCGCTTCGAGGGTCTTGAGCGGATGTGCTTCCGCAGCCAGATCAATGTCGGGCGGCTTGACAGGGCTGCAGGCGTCACCTGCCGCAATGTCCGCATCTACGGAGAAGGGGAGATTCTTTCCGGTGGTGTGCCGCTTGCAAAAGCAGAGGCAAATACCGAGAAGGAAAGAATCGCTGCCGTCATTAAGAACACCGATGTTGAGGCGGAAGGCCTGGAAAATGCCGGAACACTCCCAGGCCGCGTGCGCGGCAGACTTCTGAATGTAACATGTGCCGAGAACATATGGATTCACGGCATCACCGCCGGAATGGCACCTGCCTGGAACCTGCATTTCGTGTACTCAAAGAATATCGTGACGGACGCGTGCACAATAGTCTCTGCCGGCGTGTGGAACGGCGACGGCTGGGACCCGGATTCCTCCTCGGACTGCACGATCTTTGATACGACATTTCTCACGGAGGATGACAGCGTGGCGATTAAATCCGGAAAGAATCCGGAGGGCAATGTGATCGGCATCCCGTCTTCGCACATCCGGATTTTTGACTGCAACTGCAGTTCGGGCCACGGCCTGTGCATCGGTTCTGAGATGAGCGGCGGTGTGGAAGATGTTTCAATCTGGGACTGTGACATGCGGAGAACCTGGGCCGGCATCGAGGTGAAGGGCTGTCCGAAGCGGGGCGGGTATGTCCGGGGGCTTACGGTTCGGGACTGCAGCGTATCGCACATCTCCGTGCACGACGCGGTCGTGAACATGGACGGCGAGGGGGCGCCCGACATGCCGTTCTTCTCCGGATTCAAGTTCCGCAGCCTGCACCTGCTCGGCCGGTATTTCGACAACAACGGCGGGCGCAACGAGTGGGTCAACTGCCCGGCCGTCGAACTCATCGGGTTTGATAAGGAAGGACATGCCATCACAGATGTCCTTCTGGAAGATGTTGAGATCGAAGAGCCGGTCCGCATCCGCGTGGCGGCGGGGCAGACCATGAGCCCGAGCGGAAAGAAAGCCAGCCCGATGGAAGTTTATGCCGGCAATATCCTCATCTCCCATGCGAAAGGGGTGACGATGAAAGATATCCGGACGGTACCGGCTGTGGAAGTCCCGGCTCCTCCCGTCGCTGCTTCAGACAAGTGAGACCAACGACCCGGGTAATACGGGCACATTCCTTAAAACCAGAGATTTGACAAAAGTCCGAATTCAGACTAGGCTGTAAATAGTCTGAATCCGGACTTTTTTTACTGTATTATGCCTGAACGACCCCGAAAGGTGGTGAAAGAAAATGAAAGATCCTGCATGCCAGCCGGCAGAACATACGGGAAGACAGGTGAAAGAGACCACGATTCACGCATTTAACCGGGTGAACAGCGAAATAAATGCCCTTTACCACACATTTTCCCTGAAAGCCGGCATGTCCGACAGTGAAAGCATGATCCTGTATCTGCTGTTTGACCTGGGAGAAGGGATCACACAGAGCGAGATCATGGTGAGTCTTTATATGAGCAAGCAGACCGTCAATTCCTCCATCGCGAAGATGCAGAGGGACGGACTGCTGCAGCTTGCCAGGAAGACCGGCAGACAGAAACGGATTTTTCTGACGGAGGCCGGCAGACACGAGATTCAGGAAAAAATTGTGCCGCTTGTCCGGCTTGAGGAGAGTATCTTTCAGTCCTGGACCAAAGAAGAGCGGGAAGCTTTTCTGCGGCTGAACGAGCGGTTCCGGGATGAACTGCGGGAAGGAATCCATACTTTATGAAACGTACCAGAATACAGCTTTCGGATCATTTTACCTATGGGCGATTGCTGCGCTTTACCATGCCGTCGATCCTGATGATGATCTTTTCGTCCATCTACGGAGTAGTCGACGGATATTTTGTATCCAACTATGTGGGCGCGCTGCCGTTCGCGTCCCTGAATCTGGCTATGCCATTCATCATGATCCTGGCGGCCATCGGGTTCATGTTCGGCTCCGGCGGCACGGCACTGGTGTCCATGGAACTGGGCATGGGGCACAAGGAGCGCGCCAATGAGATCTTTTCGCTCATCATCTATGCGCTCATTGTGCTCGGAACAATCCTGTCTGTCATCGGCTATGTCTTCGCGGCACCTGCCCTGCGGCTTCTCGGCGCGACGGACGAGATGCTGCCGTTAGCGGTGCTCTATACCCGCATCAACATGGTCGGGCAGGTCGCGTTCATGCTGCAGTACCTGTTCCAGAGTTTTCTTGTCACCGCGGAGCGCCCGAAGATGGGACTCGCCGTGACGATCGCGGCCGGTGTGACCAACATGTTCCTGGACTGGCTTTTTGTGGGAGTCCTGGGATACGGCCTGGCCGGTGCTGCCTGGGCAACGGTCGCGAGCCAGACGGTTGGCGGCCTGATCCCGCTCCTGTATTTTATCCTGCCGAACCACACGAAGCTTCGCATCGGAAAGACGCATATGGACTGGAAAGCGCTTCTGAAAGTCTGCACGAACGGTTCCAGCGAGCTGCTCTCCAACGCGGCATCATCTCTGGTCGGGATGCTCTACAATCATCAGCTTCTTGTCTACGCCGGGGCCGACGGTGTTGCGGCGTACGGGGTGATCATGTACGTCAACTACATCTTCGTGGGCATCTACTTCGGATATACGGTCGGCATCGCGCCGGTCATCGGCTATCATTACGGGGCCAGGCACAGAGACGAGCTGAAGAACATCTTCCGGAAGAGCATGACGATGATCCTGACGGCGGCTGTCACGCTGACCGTGCTCGCCAAACTCTCCGCGGGCCTGCTGGTGCACATATTTGTCAGCTATGATGCAGGCCTTATGGAGATGACCGTCCACGGTTTTCAGATCTACAGCACCGCGTTCCTCTTCATGGGCTTCAACATCTTCGGCTCCGGATTTTTCACCGCGCTGAACAACGGCCTGCTCTCGGCCGTCCTCTCGTTCATGCGCACCGTTGTCCTGCAGGTGAGCTCTATCCTGATTCTGCCCCTTTTGTTCGGGCTTGACGGCCTGTGGTCCGTCATCGTCGTATCGGACAGCCTGTGCCTCATCCTGACGGCCTTCCTGCTCGTGCGCAACCGCAGGCGGTACGGATACTGATTTAATATATGGCAAATGTTTCTTTTCAGGCCTTGCGCGAGCGAAGACTCCCGGGTGTGCAGCCGTACTTTCTGCGGAAGGCCGTGACAAAGTAGCTGCGGCTCTCAAAGCAGAGGGAAGCGGCGATCTCGCTGACGGTTTTGTCTGTAGACAATAGAAGGTCGTGCGCCGCTTCCAGACGCTGCTCCAGAATGAACTGGCGGATGGAGACTCCGGTCTCCTGATGGAACCGCCTGGAGAAGTAGTAGTCACTGTATCCGCAGCGCTTCGCAAGAATCTGAATAGTGAGTTCTGTGTTTACGTGAGAGCGGATATAGTCGCAGCTCTGCAGAATAAGAGGAGATATGCCCGCCTGCTCTTTGTGCTGGCGGACCCTGCCCGCATAGTCGTCAACGATCAGTCTGCCAAGAAGGGAGAGCTCCGAGACAGAGCGGCAGGATTCTATGCGCGCGGCGTAGGTATCATTCATGTCGTACGCCACGGAAGAATCCAGGCCGCCTTCCATCGCCGCGCGCGAAACGAGGGTCAGCAGGACCAGAAGGTTGTTTTTGGTCTGGCGGACAGAGTCACCGGCTTGTCCGCGCATTCCGGCGCTCAGGGAAGAACTTATCTTCAGGGCTTCCGGATAGCGGCTGTCTCCCTCCCGGATCATCCGCAGGAATTCTTTTTCCGAATTATAGATGCCTCTGTGTGTCTTCGGACTGCCGCTGCCTGTCTCATCGGTGCTGTTGTCCGGAAGATTTCCCAGCGCTTTAACCGATAATGTGGAAATATTCTGCCCTGTAAGGCATTTGTGCAGCATGACGGCAAGTCTTGTAATTGCGGGGAACGGCATGACAGCGGTGTTCAGAAGCGCTTCGGCGAGCTGGCGGCGGACCGGGACAGATACAGAGTACAGATCGAGCCGTTTAAGCAGTACGCTGCGGGAGTTCTTTTGTGTAAAAAAGGGGCCGAGAAAGTACATATCTCTTGCAACGGGACTTTCCGGAACAAAGGTGAAGCCTACGATCCAGAACAACCCGATCCTGTATTCCAGTACGACCGGCTCCGGTCTGCCGCTCAGCATGTAGTCCTTCAGAAGACGGATATCTTCGCCTGAGGAGAAATGGTTCGGCAGAAACGAGAAAAACGGCCGGTTTCCTATCGGCTCCGGATCCGAATCATACGATGCCACGTGCCACATGCCGACGGGGTAATTGCAGTTTATCAGTTCCAGAAGGAAACGTAGTTTTTCGTTTGTGTCCATTATCTGCCCTCTCTTTCGTGCAAACAGAAATCAACACAAATTATAGAACAATAAGGCGAATCAGGGAACCATAAAGCCGGCTTTCCGATACTAGAATGAGTTCATCATAAAGCATACCCGCGGCGGATCCGCAGGATCCGGGAAGAGCGGGAAAGAGGGGAGAAATGATGAACAAAGAAACAGAAGGGATAACGGAGACAGTCTGTTATCGGCGCGCAAAGCTGTGGCAGATTATCCTTTATTCACTAAATGCTCTGATCGGGATGAGCATGTATTCCCTGATGGGGCTGGCCAGTTACTCGGCGAGTATCGGTTATGGCATCGCGACAGTGGTGGTGGGGTATATTCTCACGGGCACCCGTATCTTTGACGCCGTGACGGACCCGATGCTTGCCTTTCTGTATGACAGGGTGAACACAAGGCACGGCAAGATCCGGATCCTTATGTCAATCGGATGGGTGATCGAGGCGGCGGCGGCACTCTTCATGTTTGATTTTGCAAGCAGCAAAGGCCATGGAATTGTCACATTTGTTCTGATTTATGTTGTGTATATCATCGGATATACAATCTGCAACATGACGGCGCTCACCATTCCGCCGCTCCTGACGAATGATCCGAAGCAGAGACCGCAGGTCGGCGTGTGGCAGACTGTTTTCAATTATCTGGTTCCGGTGACGCTTACCATTGTTCTGAATGTCGTTCTTCTTCCGAAGTTCGGCGGCACGTATAATCAGCAGTTTTTGAGCACGGCAGCAGCAATCTGTGTCGGTGTCTCTTTTATCGGACTTGTCGCCGTCTGCCTTGCCGTCGGGGAATATGACGTTCCCGGGAACTTCAAAGGACTTGAAAAGGACGATAAACGTCTCAGCCTGCGGGATATGGCAGATGTCCTTACGCACAACCATCCGCTGCAGTGCTACATCGCCTCAGCGGCTTCCGATAAGATCGCACAGCAGGCCGGATCACAGGCAATTGTCACGACGCTTCTGTACGGCATTCTGATCGGAAATATGGGGATGGCAACAATCCTGAATATGATCAGTATGCTTCCGAGTATTCTTTTCGCTGCGCTCGGCGCCAGATATGCTGGGAAGCATGGCAACAAAGAGACGATCGTGACATGGACGAGGATTTGTATTCTCCTTTCGGCTGTGCTCATCGCGTTTCTTGCGCTCATCGATACACGGGATATCGCGAAGATGGGGCCTGCCATGATTCTCTATGTTGTTCTGACATTTCTGCTCAACGGAGCGAAGATGTGCGTCACGATGGGCGACAGCGCGTTTCTGTCGGATGTGGTTGATTACGAGATGGCAAGAAGCGGAAAATTCATTCCGGCGGTTGTCACCGGAACGTACAGCCTCATCGACAAGCTTGTCTCCTCATTTTCAGCAATGATTGCCACCGCATGTGTGGCTCTGATCGGATATACCGCCACGATGCCGCAGCCGGGCGACGAACTGACAAGGCCCGTGTTCTGGATGTGCATTTTCCTGAGCTACGGTCTGGCAATCATCGGATGGATTGTGACACTCATCTCCATGAGGTTCTGCCGCCTCGACAAAACCGCTATGCGAAAAGTTCAGGAAGACATCCAGGAACGCAAGGAACGGAACAGGAACGACAGGAAAACGGAGTGAAGCATGAGAGAAAAGATATCGCTTAACCGGGACTGGAAATTTGTGAAAGCGGCGGCTGACGCTGCAGATGCTGCCGGTAAAGAGGGCGAAACCATCTGCCTTCCGCACACCTGGAACGCAGAAGACGGGCAGGATGGCGGAAATGATTATTACCGCGGCACCTGCTGGTATTGTAAAGATCTGAATGATTTCCCCGGACAGACGGAGCTGGATAAACAGATTGCATCAGGCAGGCGGATTATTCTGGAAGTAAACGGGGCCGCCTGCAGCAGTGAAGTATTTGTCAACGGCAGAAAGCTGGCAGGACACGAGGACGGCTTCTCGACTTTCCGGGTTGACCTCACCGATGCTCTTGCAGCGGGAGAAAAAAGAATTCTCGCTATATCCTGTGACAATGCGGACAATGATCATGTTTATCCGCAGAAGGCAGATTTCACGTTCTATGGAGGGCTGTACCGGGATGTGAATCTTCTGTATGCGGACCGTGTCCATCTGGCCCTTCTGCACAACGGAACCTGCGGCGTGACCGTGACGACAGAGGTCTGTCTTCGCGACAGAAGCGCGACAGTCATGGCAGAAGCTCTTGCGGAAGGATTTTCATCCCCGGAGGAAACACGGAACTGGCAGGTCATCTTTGAAATGCTGGACAACTCGGGAAAAATAACGGCAGCTGCGGCAGCAGACATCGATTTTTCCGGAGAGAGCCGTACGGAATTTGACGTGAAGAAGGTGCATCTGTGGGACGGTGTGAGGGATCCGTACCTTTACACGATGCGCGCGCGGCTTGTGAAGCGACAGGCGGGGACAAAAGCAGCTTCGGACACGGACGCGGTTTTGGTGCGTTTCGGCTGCCGGGTCATGGCGGCAGACCCGCAGAGAGGATTCCTGTTAAACGGAAGGCCGTATCCTCTGCGCGGAGTTTCCATGCACCAGGATTACAAGGGGCTCGGCAATGCGCTGACAAAAAAGCAGTTTGACGAGGATATGGGATTTATCCGGGAAATCGGTGCAAATACCGTCAGACTCGCTCATTACCAGCACTCACAGATTTTCTATGACCTGTGCGATGAAAACGGGATCGTGGTATGGACAGAAATTCCTTTTATCACGATGTACATGAAAAATGGCCGGAAGAATACGCTGGATCAGATGACGGATCTGGTTCTGCAGAATATCAATCACCCCTGCATAGCTGCCTGGGGACTTTCCAATGAGATTACGGCAGCCAGCGCCGTATCCGAAGATCTGATGGATAATCTCCGGGCCCTGAACGATTTGTGCCACCGCCTGGATCCCGGCAGGCTGACGACAATAGCAGATGTCTTCATGCTGGAGACGGACAGCCCGATTCTGAAAATTCCGGATGTGAACAGTTACAATTTATATTTTGGCTGGTATGTCGGCTCGATGCAGGACACGGATGCGTTTTTTGACAAGTATCATACAGAATATCCGGACCGCGTGATCGGGTTTTCTGAGTACGGTGCGGATGCGAATCCGGCTTTTCAGGCGGAAGATCCGAAGCAGGGCGATTACACGGAAGGGTATCAGGCACTGTATCATGAGCATATGATCCGGATGATAGAGGAAAGGCCATATCTCTGGGCAACGCATGTCTGGAATCTGTTTGATTTTGCAGCCGACGGCCGGGATGAGGGCGGAAAGCACGGCGAAAATCAGAAGGGACTGGTCACATTTGACAGGAAGATCCGCAAGGATGCTTTTTATGCCTACAAGGCAGTGTGGAACCGGACCGAGCCCTTCGTTCATCTGTGCGGAAAGCGGTACGTAAACCGGGAGCACGAAATCACGAAGATCAAGGCTTACAGCAATCTTCCGGTCGTAAGGCTTACCGTGGACGGAGAGGATTACGGAGAAAAGACGGGAGACGGTGTTTTTGAGTGGAAGGTTCGTCTGAAGCAGGAAAACAGGGATATACATATAAGTGCTGAGGCATCCGGAGGAGAATCCTTCTGCCTTCCGGCCGGTGCAACCGTTCGGGATGAAATGCAGATCCGGAAAGTTCCGGAGGCAGATCCGTCGTATGTATATGGAGAATTTAAAGGGGGCGCCGCAAACTGGTTTGACAGCTCGCAGACAGATCCTTCCTGTTATTCGGTGGAGGACACACTGGGAGAGCTGCGGGAGAATGAACAGGCAGCGGCTGTCGTCGGAGAACTCATGAACCGGGCGGCAAAAAGCCGGGGCGATGTTGCAGAAGCAGTGAAAGACAATCCCGGACTTCAGAAAATGCTCGGAAGAATGAAGATGATATCCCTGCTGGAACAGGGCGGAGCGGACAAAGAGGATATCCGGCAGCTCAACCGGATTCTGCAGACCATTCCGAAGAAAGACAGATGAACAGTCAGAATGCAGCTTGCGGATTGCGGCAGTCAGGTGTATGCCGGGAAAGGAAAAAATCATGCAGACAGGTGTTCAGCAGATACAGCTTCGGACCGAAGTAAAGACAGAGGATTCCGCCAGGCGGGCACTGCGGGAGATAAAGAAGGCGGGATTTGACGGTTTGGAACTGAACCGGTATATGCTGCACAAAATGCCGGCTGCAATCCGCCTGTTCACAAAGATGGCCGGCATGGAGATGGGCGCCGGCGGCAGTCTTCCCTGGAAAGAGATGATCGCAGACAGCGGTCTGTCTGTTCTGGCGATGCACACGGACCTCGGCAGTCTGGAGAAGGACCCGCAGGCCGTGCTGGATGAGGCGAAGACGTTTGGAACCAGGCGGATCGTTCTGACCGGGATGTATCACTATGATTACGGAAACCGCGAATCGGTGTCAGAGCTTGTCAGGCGGTTAAATCATGCAGGGAAACTCTGTGCTGAGAGCGGTTTTGCATTCTTCTATCATAATCATAACTGTGAGTTTCTGCGCGATAAGACCGGAGCGCTGGCCTTCGACCGGCTGGTGGACGGCACCGATCCGTCTCTGGTGAGCTTCGAGTTTGACTGCTTCTGGGCAGCGGAGACAGGGTGTGATGTTGTCGGACGGATGCGCCGGATGGGAAAGAGGATAAAACTGCTGCACATCAACGACCGGGGAATCCGACCGGCAGGAGCGGCCGGTTCCATCCTGAAATCAGACGGTATGGAACTCGGAACGGGGAATATGCCGCTTGAAGCGATTCTGACTCAGGCGGCAGAAACCTGTGATGCCGTGATTCTGGAGACTCACAGAAACTGGATCGGAAAGGATCCGGTACGATCGCTGCAGATGAGCGGAGCGTGGCTGCAGGAGCATCTTGACGGTGCGGGAGACAGAAAATGAGTGAAAATGACAGATGCCGGGAGATGCTCCGGGACCACTTCATACAGACGGATACGCCGTATACGGAAGGGGCGGTCGATGTTCTGGAACAGGACATTCAGATTGCAGACGGCCTTCAGAAAGCAGCGCTGTACATCACGGCACTGGGGGTATACGAGGGGCAGATCGACGGAAAAAAAGTCGGGGATATTCTGTTTGCGCCCGGCTATACCTATTATCCGCGGGAACTGCAGGCCAATGATTATGATGTCACCGGAATGCTGCGGGAAGCGGGAACACATACGCTCCGGGTATATCTCGGACAGGGTTGGTACTGCGGGCGCTACACGTTCGACAACCGGACACAGATTTACGGTCGTCACGCGGCAGTTTCGTGGATTCTTTTCCTGACATACAGGGACGGAAAAACACAGCAGGTTTATTCGGATCCGGAGACGGTGCGGTCCCTGACGAGCCCGTATGAATATGCCGGTCTTTATGACGGGGAGATCTATCATGCCAATGTTATCCCGCAGGAGAGTGATGTCCGGGTGGTTCCCTGTGAAGAACCGCTGCCGGCCGTGCTGGATGAACCTCTGTGCTTTACAAGAACAGCAGAGGAAATGCCGGTTCGCGCGGTGAAGGTTCTGGAAACAGAGAAGCCTGTCACGATTCTGGATTTTGGCCAGAATTTCGCGGGATTCATAACGATTAACCCGGAAGCGCTGTGCAGGGAAAATGAAAATGTGCCGGCGGGAATCAGACTGCAGCTTCGCCACGGGGAGATTTTAAAACCGGACGGTTCTCTATACACGGCGAATCTGCGGAAGGCAAAAGCCGAGATCGTCTATTATACCGGTGAAGGTGTGCAGGAGACCTATACACCGCGGTTCACCTATATGGGGTTCCGGTATGCACAGCTCACCGGTGCCCCCTATACACCGGGCCTCCTGAAGGCATTCTGTATTCACACGCAGATGCGGCGCACGGGAACCTTCACGTGTAAAAACAGCGGGGTGGAGCGGATATATCTGAATCAGCTCTGGAGTCAGAAGAGCAATTTCATCGAGGTGCCGACCGACTGCCCGCAGAGAGACGAGCGTATGGGGTATACAGGCGATTGTCAGGCATTCGCTCCGGCGGGATGTTACAACTACGATATACGGGCATTTCTGACCAAGTTCCTGCGGGATATCCGTTACACACAGAAGGATCACAGTCAGCACTATGTGGCGCCGGTCGTGCCGGCCATGGGACCGGAAAAACCGGGGATGTTGAATATGCTCGGCTGGGGAGATGCCGTCACGATTCTGCCGGATCTGATCTACAGGCAGTACGGCGATCCGTCGGCGCTTGTGCGCCAGTATGAGAGTATGAAGGAGCATACAGACTGTATCATCTCGCACATGGGCGGATTCATGGGGAGAAAAAATCTGTGGATCGCCCCGAATCTCGGGGACTGGCTGGCTCCCGGGAAGGACGTGAAATACATGGCAATGCACAACGGCCCGGTGTCGAATGCATTTGTCGTGAATGATTTGCGGATTCTGGTAAAAGCCGCCCGAATGTTCGGGCATGCGGAGGATGAAAGACGTTACGGTTCGCAGCTGGAAAAAACAGAATATGCCTACCATCAGGTGTTCATCGGCAAAGACGGCCGGATGAACGACGATTACCAGGGGGCATACGTGATGGCGCTGGCGCTGGTGATTGATGAGCAGAAGGAGGAAAAGATCTGGAAAAGCCTGTACAGGACTTTGAGAGAAAAACTGCAGTCGGACGGCATTCAGACCGGTTTTTACGCGACAGGGTATTTACTTCCGATGCTCGCCCGGCACGGCGACGCGAAGCTGGCGTATGACCTGCTTTTACAGGACAGGTGCCCGGGCTGGATGTATCAGGTAAAGTCCGGAGCGACGACGATCTGGGAGCGCTGGGACAGTCTGCGCCCGGACGGATCTGTAAACGAGACAGAGATGAAAGGCGGAAACATGGTGTCGTTCAATCATTTCGCATTCGGGAGTGTCGGACGATTCTTCTATGAAGACATTCTCGGGATTCAGGCGGCAGAACCGGGATTTTCCGCTGTCCGCATCGCCCCCTGCCCGGACAGAAGGCTCGGGCGCGCTGCCGGGAGCTACGAGAGTGTAAACGGCCGGATCGCCGTATCGTGGGAATACGGGCAGGAAGGGAGCATTCACTACGACATCGAAGTTCCGGTCAGAAGTGAGATATGCCTGCCGGGCAGAGCAAAAGAGACAGTGGCACCCGGATGCTTCCGGTATGATTGTACTGCTGCGGACTGAATATATAGGCGAAAAGAGTCCGATCCAAATGCGGAAGTGACCTTTGTGTGAAAAGGTGTGAGAGTATGGAAACGAAAAAGAAAAAGGTGAACTGGAAAATAATCCTGAGTTGTATTGCCGCATTTTTTCTGGTGGAATGGCTGCTTATCGGCTATCGCTTTGGCTTTGGACCCTTTAAAAGTCTGGGAGACATCCGCATGAGAAAATTGGAGGGAAATGCTTCAACCTACAGTATGGAACATGTGGCTTTATTGGAAGGAAATCCGCTGCAGGGGGATAATATATGTTTTCTCGGATCGTCGGTAACGTACGGAGCTGCGTCGCTTAGGGAAGGGATTCCTGAGTATTTTGCTGCCCGGTTTGGCTGTTCCGTTACAAAAGAAGCTGTCAGCGGAACAACGCTTGTGGATAATGGAAAAAGCTCCTATGTGCAGAGAATGTTACACAATCTGGACCCTGATGCCCATTATGACCTTTTTGTCTGTCAGCTTTCAACCAACGACGCGACAAAGGAACTGCCTCTGGGTGAAATCTCTGACAGCATGGAATTAAATGCGTTTGATACCACCACAATAACCGGAGCTTGTGAATACATCATCTGTTATGCAAAGTCTGTCTGGAATTGTCCGGTCGTGTTCTATACCGGATCCAGGTATGACAGCGAAACGTACGATGCCATGGTGAGCCGTTTGATGGAACTTCAGGAAAAGTGGGGTATAGGTGTTCTGGATCTGTGGCATAGTACTGAATTTAATTCCATCCCCGATGAGAAGCGCGCACTTTACATGTACGATAATATCCATCCGACAAAAGCAGGATATCGAGACTGGTGGTGTCCTGAGATGGAGCGGCAGATTATGAAATATCTTTCCGAGTGAAAGGAGACAGGATTTGGACAACATTTTTTGCAATCCGGTCAATGTACCGTATCGCTATCAGTTCAACCGGGACCCGCGGCTTGAGGGGAAAATACAGATCTGCCGGGAAGCGGCAGATCCGTCGATGATCCTGTTCAAGGGAAGGTATTACATCTTTCCGTCTATGAATCTGGGCGTGTGGGTGTCAGACGATCTGGCGCACTGGCAATACGAGAAACTTCCGGAGGAACTTCCGCTGTACGATTATGCGCCGGATGTGCGCGTAATGGGAGATTACGTGTATTTCTGCGCTTCCAGACGCGAGGAAAACTGCGACCGGTACCGGACGAAGGATATCGTGAACGGACCCTATGAGAAGATAAAGGGCAGTTTCCCGTTCTGGGACCCGAATCTTTTTATAGATGATGACGGAAAAGTATATTTTTACTGGGGATGCTCCAATATCACGCCGATTTACGGGACAGAGCTGGATCCCGAGACGATGAATCCTGTCCGTCCTGCGGTGGAGTGTATATCCGGTCATCCGGATACGAACGGATTCGAGCGGATTGGTGAGGACAATTCACTGCCGCCGGCCGGACCGCAGGAGGCCGATGAGGGGTACCGGGCGTTTTTAAAGGGCCACGGCCTTCGGGAAGAGGATGTGCCGGAGGCTGTGAGGCCGCTCATCCGCGGGATGTTCACAAACCGGCCGTTCATAGAAGGCGCCTGGATGGACAAGCACGGCGGGAAGTACTATCTTCAGTATGCATTTGCCGGGACGCAGTACAACACATACGGAGACGGTGTCTATGTGAGTGATGCGCCGCTCGGGCCGTTCCGCCTCCAGAAGAATAATCCGTATTCGTATCAGCCGGGCGGTTTTCTGCCGGGAGCCGGCCACGGATCCACTATGGAGGATCGCAACGGACACCTCTGGCATGCGGCGACTATGCGCATCAGCGTGAATCATGATTTTGAGCGGCGGGTCGGAATATGGCCGGCCGGATACGACCGGGACGGGGAAATGTTCTGCAATCAGCGGTATGGTGACTGGCCGCGCCGGATGACAGGGCTTTCCGATCCCTGGGCGGAACCGGAGTGGATGCTTCTTTCTTCCGGCAAGAAGATGAGCGCCTCTTCATTCACGGCGGGGCACGACCCTCAGCAGGCATCCGCGGAAGATGTGAGAACCTGGTGGCGTGCCGCCACGAACAGCCGGAGGGAATGGCTCCAGATGGATCTGGGCGGCTGTTTTCAGGTCCGGGCTGTCCAGATCAATTTTGCCGATGATGCGATTGACATCCCGGTGCCCGGTAAAATCAGAGGAGGCAGTCAGGCACGCTTCATCGATGGCCGTATACTTCCGACCCGGTGGAAACTGGAAGGCTCCGCAAACGGAACAGAGTGGGAGATCCTCTGTGACAAGTCGGAGGCGCTGACCGATCTTCCGCATGACTTCATAGTCTTTGACAGCGGGAAAAGGATCCGGTTTCTGCGGCTTGGCAGCATACAGGTGCCATATGACCAGAATCCGTGTATCAGCGGACTCCGCGTGTTCGGAAACGGAGAGGACTGTGAGCTTCGTCCCTGTATTCCCGACTTTACCGCAGAGAGGACCGGAGATCTGGACATGCAGGTCTGCGTGCGCGATGCGGGGGCCGGAACACGGAAGCGGGCTCTGGGGTATGACATTATCTGGGGATATGCGCCGGACAAGCTGTACCACAGCTGCATGACATACACAAACGCAGACAGCGCTGAAAGCTTCAGAAAAATCGGAGCGCTGGTCAGAGGCGGTACATACTTCGTTCGGGTGGATGCGTTTAATGAATACGGTATTACACACGGGGCAGTGATCCGTCTGGGAGAGGAAACAGACGGCGTCAGCGATGCCGGACATGAGGGGATAAGGAGATACTGAAATGAATGAACATTATCCGGAGACATTCCTGAAGGGAGCCGCGACGGCGGCGCATCAGGTGGAAGGAAACAATACGAACAGCGATTACTGGGTGATGGAACATCTGCCGCACAGCCAGTTTGCGGAGCCGTCCGGAGAAGCGGTTGACCATTATCATCGCTACAGAGAGGATATGAAACTGCTGCGTGATGCAGGCGCCAATGCGTATCGCTTTTCGATTGAATGGGCGAGAATCGAACCGGTGAAAAATGTATTTGATGAGACGCAGCTCAGACACTACGCGCAGATGATTGACGAGTGCCGCGCAATCGGTCTTGAACCGGTTGTGACATTGATGCACTTTACTTCACCGGCATGGCTGATCCGGGAAGGCGGATGGGAGAATCCGGAGGTTGTGTCGTATTTTGCTGAATATGTCCGGCATGTTGCACCGATTCTTGTCGGAAAGGTCCGGTATGTATGCACGATCAATGAGGCAAATATGCGCCTTCAGCTGCAGGAACTCATGAAAAGTTACGGACGGCAGAAGACCGGGGCCGGAAGCGGAGTGCAGGTCGGCATTAACCTAAAAGGAGATCTGCGCGCCGGAATGCAGGAGATGGCAGAGGCGTTCGGACTTTCGGATCCCCGGAAGGCCGCCTGCTTTATCTCACCTGCAACGCCGGAGGGCGACCGCCTGGTTATGCAGGCTCACCAGGCCGCGCGGGAAATTCTCAAGCAGGCGGACCCCACGATTCAGGCCGGTCTGACGCTCTCTCTGCATGATATTCAGGCGTGCCCGGGAGGAGAGCAGGAAGCGGACCGCATGTGGAAGGATGAGTTCACGCATTATCTTCCCTGGATTTCCGGCGATGACTTTCTGGGTGTTCAGAATTATACGAGGAAGTGCGTCAATGCGCAGGGATCCTGTGAGCCGGATCATCCGCGCGGCAGAACGCAGATGGGATATGAGATATATCCGGAGGCACTTGAGAATGTCCTGAGAAAAGTGGCCGGGGATTTTAAAGGAACCCTCATCGTGACGGAAAACGGCATCGCCACAGACGATGATTCCCTGCGCTGCGATTTTATCCGGAAGGCGACGGAAGGAGTTAAAAACTGTATCCGGGATGGTATTCCGGTAAAGGGGTATTTCTACTGGAGCCTGCTTGACAATTTTGAGTGGCAGAAGGGATTTTCCATGACATTCGGCCTGATCGCGGTTGACAGGGAGCATGATATGACCCGGCATCCGAAGGAAAGTCTGAAACTGCTGGACAGCCTGTAAAAGGCGTGATTACTGTACATTTTATTTTCGCCATAATATATTTTGCATTCCCGGCCGGGTTACGGTTTCTTACGTGCCCCGGCCGGGGCTTTTTTTATTTCAGAAATCCTTTACGGTTGTGGAACGCTTCTGGAACGCCGCGGGGTGCGGGGCGGAACAGCCCTGAGTCTATAATGCAGGCAAAGGTTCCGGAAAGGTCCGGTCCGATAAAGGAGGAAAACAGCCATGTATTTTGATTCCATCGCAAAGATCATCGCACAGCGCACAGGATGCAGCGTCACGGATATCACGCCGGAAAGCCGGTTTGCGGATCTTGGCGTCGACTCGCTTGACACTGTCGAGCTTCTGATGAACCTCGAGGATGAAATCGGGCAGGAGATCGATATTCAGGAGAAGGTCGGGACGGTAGGCGAACTCGACAGACTGATTCAGGAAAAAGTAAAGAAGGCGTGACATGATTCGCTCACAGATCTGTGACCTGCTGGGGATCCGCTTTCCTGTCTTTCAGGGCGGGATGGCCTGGATCGCGGACGGAAAACTGGCAGCTGCCGTCTCGGAGGGCGGCGGACTCGGAATCATCGCCTCGGGGAACGCTCCCGCTTCGTATGTGCGGGAGCAGATTCATGAGGCGAAGAAGAGGACGGATAAGCCGTTTGGCGTCAACATCATGCTCATGAGCCCGTATGCGCAGGAAGTGGCAGAGGTGGCTGCGCAGGAACATGTGGCCGTCGTGACGACCGGCGCCGGCAATTCTTCCAGATTTATGAAGATGTGGGAGTCGGCGGGGATAAAAGTGATCCCGGTTGTTGCGTCGGTCGCGCTGGCGCGTCTCATGCAGAGAACGGGTGCGGCGGCGCTGATCGCGGAAGGCGGTGAGAGCGGAGGGCATATCGGAGAGCTCTCCACGATGGTTCTGGTTCCGCAGGTGGCGGACGCAGTGAATATTCCTGTCATCGCGGCGGGCGGTATCGCCGATGGACGCGGCTTGGCGGCGGCTCTGATGCTGGGAGGGTGCGGCGTGCAGATGGGCACCCGGTTTCTTTCGGCGCAGGAATGCACGATTTCACCGGTCTACCGGGAGAAAATCTTAAAGGCAGGAGACCTTTGCACGATGGTCACCGGAAGAAGACTGGGACATCCGGTGAGGTCGCTTAGGACGCCATTCGCCAGGGAGTATCTGAAGGAAGAGTACGGCGGGGCAAGCGACGAGAGTCTTGAAAAGCTTGGAACCGGAGCACTGCGGAAAGCGGTTGTAGACGGGGACGCCATGAAGGGATGTTTTCTTGCCGGGCAGTCGGCGGCGATGGTGAAGCGCGTGCAGCCGGCCGCGGAAATCGTACGGGAAGTGACAGACGAAGCAGAGACAATCCTGCGGGGTGCGGCCAAATGGGTACAGTAGCGTTTCTCTTTTCCGGGCAGGGAGACCAGTTCGCCGGCATGGGAAAGGAACTCCTTGTCAGGCCGGAAGCGGCGGCTGTCTTTAAAACCTGTGACGCGCTGCGGCCCGGCACCTCGGACTTGTGCTTAAAGGGGCCGGAAGAGGCGTTAAAGCAGACGGTCAACACCCAGCCGTGTCTGTTCGCGTATGAGATGGCGGCAGCAGCCTGTCTGCTGTCAGACGGCGTGAAGCCGTCTGATGCTGCCGGGTTTTCGCTCGGAGAAGTCAGCGCGGCGGTCCTCGCCGGGGTCTTCAGTCTGGAAGACGGCTTCAGGGCTGTTTGCGAGCGGGCGAGGCTCATGCAGAAGGCAGGTGAGGGGAAACAGATGTCGATGGCGGCGGTTTTGAAACTTCCGGCGGAAACGGTGCAGGAGCTTTCCGGGGCGTTTCCGGAAATCTGGCCGGTGAATTTCAACTGCCCGGGACAGACGACTGTGTCCGGCGACGCGCAGCAGATGAAGAAATTCATCATCCGGGTGCGCGAGGCAGGCGGAAGAGCCGTGATGCTGCGGGTGAGCGGCGCGTTCCACTCACCGGTGATGACTCCGGCAGCGGAAGCGTTCCGGAAGGTTCTCTCAGAAGTCGCGGTCCGGGAACCGGAAGTCCGTCTTTGGTCGGATAAAACGGGGCGCGAATACGGGAAAGGTTCAGAAACAATCCGGGAGACGCTGGCCGGGCAGATCGATCATCCGGTCCTCTTTGAAAGCATGATCCGGGATATGTGCGCGAAGGGCGTTGAAACCTTTGTCGAGGTCGGACCGGGACGGACGCTCACCCATATGGTGCAGCGGATCTGCCCTGAGAAGAGGGCGGTTCACTACACGGATTACAAAGGAGAGTGAGGCAATTGCTGGAGTCTGTAAAACCGCTTGAAGGAAAAACAGCGCTGATCACGGGCGGAAGCCGCGGGATCGGGCGCGCGATCGCACGGGCTCTTGCCGCACAGGGCGCGGACATAGCTGTTGTCTCTTCCGGAAACGGGCAGGCGGCAGCGGATGTGTGCCGTAAGATCGCCGGGGAGTATGGTGTCCGGACCGCGCACTATATCTGCGATGTTTCGGATTTTGAAAAAACAAAGGAGACGGTTGGAAATGTCCGCTCCGACTTCGGCGGGATCGGGATTCTGGTCAACTGCGCCGGCATCACGCGCGACGGACTTATCCTGCGCATGAAGGAAGAGGATTTTGACCGTGTGGTCGATGTGAATCTGAAGGGCGCGTTCAACATGATCCGCCACTGTTCCGGAATTTTCCTGCGGCAGCGCGGGGGGTGCATCATCAACATCTCCTCGGTTGTTGGTCTCACGGGCAACGCGGGACAGGCAAACTACGCGGCGTCAAAGGCGGGGCTCATCGGTCTGACGAAGGCGGTGGCAAGAGAACTGGCGGGCAGGAACATCCGCTGCAATGCCATAGCCCCGGGATTCATCGGGACTGACATGACAGAAGGAATTGACACGGACCGGATTAGTGCTTCTGTTCCGCTCGGGCGGATCGGATGTCCGGAGGAAGTCGCACAGGCGGCTGTGTATCTGGCCGAAGCGGCGTATGTGACCGGAACGGTTCTCACCGTTGACGGCGGTCTGGCCATGTGAGGAGGACGGGAGATGGAAGAGAGAAAAAGAGTTGTGGTAACCGGCCTTGGTGCCGTTACGCCGCTCGGGAGTTCCGCGCGGGAAACCTGGGAAGCGATGAAAGCCGGGAAAAACGGCATCGGAGAAATCAGCCTCTTTGACACGGAAAAGTTTAAGGTTCATCTGGGAGCGGAAGTGAAAGACTTTCACCCGGAGGACTACATGAGCGTCAACGAGTCGCTCCGCACGGACCGCTACGCCCAGCTTGCCATAGCGGCGTCCGATCAGGCGTGTGATGACAGCGGCATCGCGGGCACGGTAGATCCGGAACGCTTCGCTGTTTATTTCGGGACCGGCATCGGCGGGATCCGCACCTTTGAGACGGAACACGAGAGACTGCTCGCACGGGGCCCGAGAAGAGTATCGCCTCTTCTGATTCCGATGATGATTTCCAACATGGCTTCCGGTCTTATTGCCATCCGGCACGGATGCCACGGGTCTGCGCTGCCCGCCGTGACGGCCTGCGCGTCCGGGTCCAATGCCATCGGCGAGGCAGTCCGCATGATCCGGCACGGATACGCGGACGCCGTCATCGCCGGAGGTGCGGAGGCGGCCATCTGCCCGTCGGCCGTGGCAGGTTTCGGGAACATGGGAGCGCTCTCCTGTGCGACCGATCCGGATGCGGCTTCGCTGCCGTTTGACAGGCGCAGGGCCGGATTTGTCATCGGGGAGGGCGCTGTGTCCCTGATTCTTGAGGAATACGCTCGGGCCGTGAAGCGGGGCGCGAAAATCTACGGGGAGATCTGCGGCTACGGGTCGACCTGCGACGCGTATCACATGACGGCGGTACAGCCGGAGGCGGAACAGTCGTCCCGCGCCATGATTGAGGCGTGCCGGGAGGCCGGATATTCGGACGGCGAGCGCGTCTATGTGAACGCGCACGGCACCGGGACACCGATGAATGACTCGGTCGAGACGATCGCGATCAAAAAGGCATTTGACGGGAAGCTCTCGTCTGTGCTCGTCAGCTCGACCAAGTCGATGACGGGGCACATGCTGGGGGCGGCCGGCGCCATTGAGGCTCTTGCCTGCCTTCTCTCCCTGGATGAAGGCATCCTGCCGCCGACCATCAACCTGAAGGAACCAGACGCAGCCTGTGACATCCCGGTTGTGGCGGGAAAGGCGCAGAAGGAGGATATATCGCTGGCGCTCTCCAACTCGTTCGGATTCGGCGGACACAATGTCTGCCTTGCGTTCAGAAAGGTGTGAGGGAATATGGAAGAATCGGAAATCCGCTCGTACGCAGCGCTTATGAAGGAACTGGACCTGACCGGGCTAGAGATAACAAATGGTGAAAATATCGTCCGCATGGAGCGCGCCGCGGCAAATGCCGTTCAGCCGCTTCCGCAGCTGTCCGGCGGGTCTGCCTTAAAAAACACCGCAGATTCCGGCGCTGCACATAAAAGCGTCGGGGAGGAACAAGGAGAGGTTCCGGTCACGTCCGAGATTATCGGCGTGTTTTATGCAGCTCCATCGGCAAGTGCGGCGCCCTTTGTCAGGGAGGGCGAGCGCGTAAAGAAAGGACAGACGCTGTGCATCGTCGAGGCGATGAAGCTGATGAATGAGGTCACGGCGCCTGCCGACGGCGTGGTCGAAAAGGTACTTGTGACGGACGGCCAGACGGTGGAGTTCGGTACAAAGCTTTTTCTTATCCGGGAGGACTGAAGATGGACCGTGAGGATCTGAAGCGGCTGCTGCCGCACCGCGACAACATGCTGCTGCTGGACGACGCGAGCCGGACGGGGGATGACACGGCTGTTGCACACTATCATGTGCGCGGCGATGAGTTTTTCCTGAAAGGTCATTTCCCGGAGCATCCGATCGTGCCGGGCGTCATTCTGTGCGAGATCATGGCGCAGTCTGCCTGTGTGCTGGCGGCCCCCGGAAAAGAGCAGTATCTTCCGGTTTACTCAGGGCTAAATCATGTGCGGTTCCGCCATCCGGTGGTGCCGGGCGATACCCTCGAGATTCACAGCCGCATCATCCGCCGCAAGGGGCCGTTCCTCTTTGCCGAGGGCGATGTGCGGGTGAAGGATACCGTCTGTATGACCGGCCAGTTTGCGCTGGCGCTTGTAAAAAAGCAGGAGCTGGGAGTGTGAGCGATGTTTTCCAGGATACTGATTGCAAATCGGGGCGAGATCGCCGTGCGGATCATCCGGGCCTGTCGGGAGATGGGGATCGGGACGGTCGCCGTGTATTCGGAGGCGGACCGGGATGCTCTGCACGTGCAGCTCGCGGATTTAAGCTACTGCATCGGACGGGCTCCGGCATCAGACAGTTATCTGGATGAGAAGCAGATCATCCGGGCGGCCCTTGTCTCCGGTGCCCAGGCGATTCACCCGGGCTACGGGTTTCTCTCCGAAAACGCGCACTTTGCGAGGGAGTGCACAAGAAACGGCATCTGTTTCATAGGACCGGATCCGGATCTCATGGAGTCACTCTCGGACAAAGCCGTGCTGAAGGAGAAGGCAGAGAGGGCCGGCCTGAGAGTGATTCCGGGAACGCTGGCACTTGCCGGTCCTGATGAGGCACGGGATGCCGGCAGGCGCCTGGGATATCCGCTGATGCTCAAGGCCTGTGCCGGCGGCGGCGGCCGCGGAATCCGGAAAGTAACAGATGAACAGGCGCTTCTTGCGGCATGGCCGGAAGCACAGGCAGAGGCCATGGCCGCATTCGGAGACGGAAGTCTGTATCTTGAGAAATGCATCTTTCCGGCAAGGCACATCGAGGTGCAGATTCTGGCGGATGAACAGGGGGATGTACTTGCACTGGGCGAGAGGGACTGTTCGGTTCAGCGGCACAACCAGAAGCTCATTGAAGAGACACCTTCCCCGGCTGTTAGCGCAGGGCAGCGTGAAAGGCTCATGAGCAGAGCTGTGCAGGCCGCAAAGAAACTTCACTACACAGGCGCCGGTACGATGGAATTTCTGATGGACACGGACGGCAGATTCTGGTTTATGGAGATGAACGTCCGCCTTCAGGTGGAGCACACGGTGACGGAGATGCTGACCGGCATTGACATTGTGAAG
This sequence comes from uncultured Lachnospiraceae bacterium, assembly GCA_903789615.1. GTDB lineage: Bacteria > Bacillota > Clostridia > Lachnospirales > Lachnospiraceae > UBA4285. The sequence continues at coordinate 163,621 of CAIFEV010000001.1, forward strand.
TGGCAGATCCGGATCGCGGCGGGCATACCGCTTTCTGTAACCCGGAAAAATATCCGCCCTGACGGCAGCGCCATCGAATGCCGGATCAATGCTGCCGGATGCGGGACGCTTGACACTCTGCACGTTCCGGGCGGTCCGGATGTGCGCTTTGACACGGCGCTTGTCGAGGGAAACCGGGTGTCGCCTTTTTATGATTCTCTTCTCGGAAAGCTCGCGGTCCGCGCTCTCACGAGGGAGGAGGCACTGCGCAAGATGCGCATGGCGCTCTCGGAACTTGTCATTGAGGGCATTCCCTGCAGTATCCGGGAGCAGATGCGCATTCTGGAGGACGAGACATTTACCAGCGGCGCATACGATCTGACGTTTATTCCGAAGCGTGACGCCGCGCAAAACAGCAAAACGTGAGCGGGAAAGGAGGAGAGATGGCGCTGTTACATTTTCTGAAACCGGACAATGCGCTGGAGGACGGGGGAAGAGACCGGCTTCCGGTGCAGGCAGACGCCATGGAGCCGGAGCTCACCTGTCCGGAGTGCCGGAAGAGCACGCCGGTGAGCCTTCTGCAGGCCCGGTACATGGTCTGTCCGTGCGGGCATCATTTCCGCATGAACGCAAGACAGCGCATCCGGATGGTAACCGATGCGAATTCGTTCCGGGAAGAATTCGAGGACGTTGTCGGAGAGGATCCTCTGCATTTTCCCGGCTATCCCGGGAAACGAGAGAGCGCCCGCGCGGCCAGCGGTGAAAAGGAAGCGGTTATCTGCGGGACGGGCACGGTTGGCGGAGTGCCCTGCGCACTCTTTTTCATGGAACCAAGGTTTATGATGGGAAGCATGGGAAGTGCCGTCGGAGAACGCATCACCCGGATATTTGAGCTGGCGCTTGAAAGACATCTGCCGGTTGTCGGGTTTACCGTGTCGGGCGGTGCCAGAATGCAGGAGGGGCTTCTGTCCCTGATGCAGATGGCCAAGATAAGTGCCGCGGTGAGGCGGCACTCGGATGCGGGACTTTTATACATCGCCGTCCTGACCGATCCGACAACGGGCGGCGTGACGGCAAGTTTCGCGATGGAAGCAGACATTGCGCTTGCGGAGCCGGGAGCGACGATCGGCTTTGCCGGGAGGAGAATCGTGGAGCAGACGACGGGAAAACGGCTGCCAGGAGATTTCCAGAAAGCAGAGACGGTTGAACAGGAAGGATTTATCGACCGGATCGTGCCGAGGCAGCAGATGAAACCACTTCTCACGCAGCTTCTGGCAATGCATCCGGCGGGAGGAAAGAGAAGATGAACCGGACGGTCAGCGATGCATACGCGGCGGTGGAGGCGGCCAGAAACAGTTCCCGTCCAACCGGTCTTGACTATATCAGCAATGTGTTCACGTCTTTTCTTGAACTGCACGGAGACCGGGGCAGCGGCGACGACCCGTCTCTTGTCGGCGGACTGGCGCGGCTTGACGGGTGCCCGGTCACCGTTCTTGCCGTTGAGAAGGGGCACACCGCAAGGCAGCGGCAGGCCCGGAATTTCGGCTCGGTTCATCCGGAAGGATACCGCAAGGCGCTGCGCCTGATGCGTCAGGCGCAGAAATTCAGAAGACCGGTCGTGTGTTTTGTGGATACGGCGGGAGCCGGCTGCGGACTTGCGGATGAGCAGCACGGGATAGGGCAGGCGATCGCCGAAAACCTGAAGGAGCTTGCAGGGCTTTCCGTGCCGGTTATCTCGGTTATAATCGGCGAGGGAGGAAGCGGCGGTGCGCTTGGTCTGGCGCTGGCCGATCAGGTCTGGATGCTGGAAGGCGCCTATTATTCCGTTATCTCTCCGGAGGGCTGTGCGCAGATCCTCTGGAAGGACCCGAAGAAAGTCTCCGAAGCGGCTGTCTGCCTGCATCTCACGGCAGATGACGCCCTCGCCCTCGGCGTTACAGACCGGATTATCCAGGAGAAAGACATCGGGAAAAAGCCGTTTTTTGACCGGCTGAGAGAAAGTCTGTCCGAAGAACTGCAAAAACTCGGGCAGGATCCGGATCTGCTGGCAAAGCGGTACGCAAGGTTCCGCCGTTTTTAAGGATTGTCCGGGACCAAGGTCCGGACACCCTTACCCGGGCGCGCGACAAAAAAGGACACGGGCAGCAGTTTGTGGTACTCTTGTAGGCAGATGCAGACCTGCAGGTGAGGAGGAACCATGGCGGAATGGAACATACCAGGCGGAATCTGCGCCGGAACGCTGCCGGTGAGCGGCTTTCATATTCTTGACCTCACAGACGGGACAGGAACCGTGCGGGAGGTTTCCGAAAATCTCTGCCAGATGACCGGATACCCGAAGCGGTTCCTGACACAGCCGGACGGATACGTCAGCATGATCGCCGCAGAGGACAGAAAGCGCTACCGGCAGTTTCTCAAAGAGGTCCGGGAAAGTCTTACACAGAAGAGCGAGTGGTACCGGATTATCTGTGCCGACGGCACGGTAAAATACGTAAATGACACAATTGTGCCGGTGAGAGTGCAGACGGGCGCTCTCGCCGGCTGTTCGTCGCTCTCGGACATCTCCGGCTTACAGGACGAGCTGTGTGAAAAAAGAAAGTCGGATACCGGCTGGTACATCCGGGCTCTGACCGAAGTCTACGACAAGATCTTCCGCTTCGATCACGCGACGGACACGGTCACATGCATCTACAGCGGCGGATCACCCCTGTTCTCGGCTTTTGAAAATGTTCCGATGAATGCGGGAAGCGCCTCCGGGCGATGGATAAACGGCATGGTGGCGCCGGAGGACCAGGCGCGGGTTGCGTCCTACTTCGCGGCCGTTGAAGGCGGTAAGGAAGAGGCGCCGGCCGCGATCACCTATGATGCGAAGTCCTCGGACGGACATCTGCGCCGGTACACCGGCATCTCGCTGAAGATGGAAGAGGGGGTCAGCCTTTTCTGCTGCCGGGTTCTCCCGGAGGAGACACAGGCGGACATTTTAAGAAGAGAGAACGCCTCACTGACGGAGACGATGCATGAGATCATCAGCCGGTTCACGGAAGGGATAGCGGCCTTTGAGATCACGCCGGACTGGGGCGTACGGCCTCTTTACGCCAGTGAGAATGTGTGGAAATTCTTCGGAGTCACGGAAAAAGAATGGCTGTCCCTCATGAAGAAGGAGACGCCGATGCCGGAATTTGTCGCGAAGAGCCGGGCTGACATTTCAGAGTTTGCGGACCTGCTCGCAAGCGGAGAACACACGTTTGAGTACCTGGACGTTAAGGAGCAGCGCATCCGGAAGCTGAGAGCAGTCTGCTCCCAGAAAACCCAGAGCAGTACGCCGAGATTTGTCATGCTGTACAACCTGGACGGGAAGAGAGAGGAGGCCGGGGAAGAGGAACGCCCGAAGGTCTTCATCCGGACGTTCGGGTATTTTGACGTATTTGTCGGGGAGAAGCCGGTTGTGTTCCGGAACCGGAAGGCGAAGGAACTGCTGGCGCTTCTCACGGACCGCAGGGGCGGCTTCGTCACGAGTGAGGAGGCGGTCGGATTCCTCTGGGAGGACGAGCCGGTGACGCCGGTGACGCTCTCGCGGTACCGCAAGGTGGCTCTGCGGCTTAAAATAACGCTGGAGTCGTACGGAATAGGGGACATTGTGGAGTCGGTGTCCGGAAGCCGGCGGCTCGTCCCGGAGGCGGTGCGCTGCGACCTGTACGATTATCTGTCGGGCAGTCCGCGGTATGCCTCCCTGTTCAAGGGCGTGTATCTGCAGAACTACAGCTGGGGCGAGGTGACACTCGCAGAACTCACCGGCCGTATCCTGGACCTGTAGTCAGATGACGGAGTGCTTCAGCCAGCGGCCGGAGAAGTAGCGGATCGTGAAGAGAACCCCGCGGCATCCCCAGTCCATGAACATGCCGATCCAGACAGCTACGGCGCCTAAGCCTGCCGCGCGGATGAGAAGCGTGGTGACCATCACGCGGCAGATCCACATGGTGCAGCTCGCGGCGATCATGGAGAAGCGCACGTCGCCGGCGGCGCGCATGGCGTTGGCGGGCGTGAAGGACGGGATCCAGATCAGCGGCTTGACGATCGTGATGAGGAGTGTCATGGAAAGACACTGGCTTAAGGCGTCCGGCTCCATCCCGGCCAGAATGCACACCGGGCGGGCGAGGGCATACACGATAAGGCAGTTGAGCAGAAGCGCAAACCACGCGTCCCGGCAGATCCGGGCGGTGAAGTATTTCGCCTCTTCGACTTTTCCCGAGCCGAGGCACTGGCCGACGACGGTCATCAGGCCGGTCCCGATTGCGACCGGCGCCATGCCGTTTAGCGACTCGAAGATCACGGTCATGGCCTGCGCCGCGATCTGGGTTGTGCCGAGCGTCGAGACGCTCGACTGGATGGCGAGCTTGCCGAACTGGAACATTCCGTTTTCGACGGCCGACGGGATGCCGATGTTGAAAATTTTCTTTATGATTCCAAAGTCCGGACGCACGGCGTACCGGCGGATGACAATCGGCTTCGTGTCCCGGCGCAGGGCCAGGAAGATCCACACGCAGCTGAACATGCGGGAGAGCAGCGTCGAGAGCGCCGCTCCTCCGACCCCCATGGAAAATGCATACATGAACAGCGCGTTTCCGGCGATATTCATGCAGTTGGAGCACACGCCCACAATGGTGGGAAATCGCGATTCTCCGCCGGCCCTGTAAAAGGCGGATCCGGCGGAAAAGAGGGCTATGAACGGGAAGGATACAGACGTGTAGCTGAAATAGGTGACAGCGTTGTCCATGACGTCCGGTTCCACGGCTCCGAACACCAGCCCCAGCAGCGGACGGTTGATGAGGAAGCAGACAAGCCCTGTCAGTCCGGCAAGAAACGCCACGGAGATCATGACCTGACCTGCCGCGGCGTTGGCCGCCTTCAGATCTCTGGCGCCGATATAATGCGAACAGATAATGGTGGCGCCGGCCGCGAAGGCCGAGAAGATCTGGATCACGAGCACGTTGATGGAGTCGGCAAGCGACACGGCCGAGAGGGCTGCGCTGCCCAGGTTGGAGACCATCATACTGTCGACCATACCCATCAGGGATTCCAGAAGTGTCTGGATGACCAGCGGGATCATGAGGGCCCTGAGCTGCTCTCCGGTAAAGGTCAGATGGTCAAAATCAATCTTAGAGGCGTCGTACAGGCGGCTTTTCAGAGCATTCTTTTGTTTTGTCAGAGATTTCATTTGTGGGAACTCCTGAACGGAACATTTTTCTTATTTTCTCTCATTTTTAATGGAAATACCAGAGGCGTCAGGCAGGATTACAGAAACAGAAGCGGCCTGCAGAAGACTTTCCCGAAATCTTACACAGTTTTTACCGTGACAGATTGACAAATAATTAACCATGTTCTATAGTTGAACAAGCAGTAGTTTTCAGAATGCAGTTTAATGGGACAAACTCCTGTAAGACTGCCTAACCTATCTGGTTTGGAGGTAAAAATGGAATACCGCATTGAACATGATTCCATGGGCGAAGTCAGGGTGCCGGCCAATCACTGCTGGGGTGCCCAGACCGAGAGAAGCCATGAGAATTTCCAGATCGGCGTCGGAATCGAGACGATGCCGAAGGAAATCATCCATGCTTTCGGAATTCTGAAGAAGGCGGCAGCCGAGGCCAATCATGAGCTGAAGCCGGAGAAGATGACGGACGGGAAGCTTGCCGTGATTGAGGCGGCGGCGGACAAGGTTATCAGCGGTGAGCTGAACAGCGAATTTCCGCTCGTCGTGTGGCAGACCGGTTCCGGCACCCAGTCCAACATGAATGCCAACGAAGTGATTGCCAATGTGGCGAATTCCATTGCGGGAAAGAAACTCTGTCATCCGAATGATGACATCAATATGAGCCAGTCGAGCAATGACACGTTCCCGACGGCGATGCACATCTCCGCGGTCCTGGCGCTTGAGGACAAGCTGATTCCGGCGGCCCAGGAACTGATTGAGACATTCTTAAAGCTGGAGAGGGAGAATGCCGGGATCGTCAAATCCGGCAGAACGCATCTGCAGGATGCCGTTCCGATTTCCTTCTCACAGGAGATCAGCGGCTGGAGAAGTTCGCTGGAGCGCGACGTCGAGCTGGTGAAGATGGCGGTAGAACCGCTGAAGAGCCTGGCGCTGGGCGGCACGGCGGTCGGAACGGGGCTGAATGCGCCGAAGGGCTTTGACCGGCTGGTGGCCGAAAAGGTTTCCGGCCTGACCGGCAAGACCTTCCGCACGGCGGAGAACAAATTCCACGCTCTGACCTCCAAGGATGAGATCGTGTTCGCCCACGGCGCCGTGAAGGCGATGGCCTCGGACATGATGAAGATCGCCAACGACGTGAGATGGCTCGCATCCGGCCCGAGAGACGGCCTGGGCGAGATCACAATCCCGGCCAACGAGCCCGGTTCCTCCATCATGCCGGGTAAGGTCAACCCGACGCAGTGCGAGCAGGTCACGATGGTGGCAGTGCAGATCATTGGCAATGACACGGCCATCGGCATGGCAGCCACGCAGGGCAACTTTGAGCTGAACGTTTTCATGCCGGTGATCGCCTACAACTTCCAGCAGTCTGTGCGGATTCTCTCCGAATCCATCCGCTCGTTCAATAAAAACTGCGCGGTCGGCATTAAGGCGAACAGGGAAAAGATGCACCACAACCTCTACAATTCGCTGATGCTCGTGACGGCTCTGAATCCGTACATCGGATATGAGAAGGCCGCGAAGACGAGCCAGCTTGCATTCAGGGAAAATATCTCGCTGAAGGAAGCATGCGTAAAGCTCGGATTCCTGACAGCGGAAGAATTCGACAAGGTCTTCCATCCGGAACAGATGGTCTGACAAGAAAGGCATGACAGATGGTTTACAACTATTTTCCAGGCTGTACGTTAAAGGAGAAGGCTAAGGATCTTGACACCTGGGGGCGCAGATGCGCGCAGGCACTCGGGGTCCCGCTCACAGAGATTCCGGAATGGCAGTGCTGCGGCGGCGTGTATCCGCTCTCAAAGGATGAAGTTGCCATCCGGCTTTCTTCCATCCGGGCGCTCATCTACGCGAGGGACAACGGCGGAACGCTCGTCACGCTCTGCTCTGCCTGCCACAACGTGCTGAAACAGACCAATTACGACATCGCGGACGATGAGAACTTCAGCCTGAAGGTCAACAACTACATCGCTTCGGACGGTCAGGAGTACCACGGTGAGACGAAGGTGCTTCACTATCTTGAGCTTCTGCGCGACGTTGTAGGATTTGACAATGTAAAGAAGGCGGTGAAGAATCCGCTGACGGGGCAGAAGATCGGCGCGTATTACGGCTGCCTTCTCCTGCGGCCGGGGAAGAAAATGGCGATGGACAACCCGGAGAACCCGAGGATCATGGAGGACCTTCTTGCTGCCATCGGCGCCACACCGGTCGTATATGCGCAGAGAAATGAGTGCTGCGGCGGATACCTGACACTCGAGGACAGCGCTCTTCCGGAAAAGAGAGTGAAGAGGATCCTTGAGAACGCGAAGGCGCAGGGCGCCGACAAGCTTATCACCGCCTGCCCGCTGTGCTTCTACAACCTGAAGAAGTACGCAGACGGCACAGGTGTTGAAATCCGGTATCTCACGGATGTTCTGGCCGAGGCACTCGGCGTGAAGGAGGGCTGAAGATGGCATCGAATTATACAGTGACGCCGGAAGAAATTCTGGCGATCAGCGGCGTGAATCCCCGCAAGTGCATGAAATGCGGCCGCTGCACGGCGACCTGCCCGGCATTTGACGAGATGGAGTATCATCCGCATCAGTTTGTGGCCATGGTCGAGAGCGGACGGATTGAAGAGCTGATGAACAGCCGCTCCATCTACCGCTGCCTTTCCTGCATGGCCTGCATCGAGCGCTGCCCGAGACAGGTTGACCCGGCCCGCCTGATCGAGGCTGTCCGCCTGGCGGTGGAGCGGAAGCAGGGAGGAAATCACCTGATCCCGGATCAGGTCCCGGAGCGGCTTGACGCGGATATGCCGCAGCAGCTTCTGGTTTCGGCTTACCGCAAGTACACGAAGTAAAGGAGAGGAAAATGCAGAAAATCGGTGTTTTTGTCTGCCACTGCGGAACCAATATCGCCGCAACGGTGGATGTTGAGGCCGTTGCCGAGGCGGCGCGCCATGTTCCGGGCGTTGTGTACGCCACGGACTACACCTATATGTGCTCCCAGAGCGGTCAGGATCTCATCCAGGATGCCGTCAAGAAATACGGCCTGACCGGCGTGGTTGTCTGCTCCTGCTCTCCGAGAATGCACGAGAAGACATTCCGCAAGGCGGTGAATGCCGTCGGCATGAATCCGTACCTGCTTGAGATTGCGAACATCCGCGAGCAGTGCTCCTGGGTTCATAAGGACAAGGAAATCGGAACGCAGAAGGCCATCGCCCTGATGAAGGCGGCGGTCGCAAAAGCGGAGCTTGACTCCCCGCTCACAGCCGGTGAGACGCCGGTCGTCAAGAGAGCGCTGGTCATCGGCGGCGGTATCGCCGGCATGCAGACTGCGCTTGACATCGCGGACGCTGGATACGATGTCGATATCGTCGAGAAGAACCCGACGATCGGCGGCAAGATGGCCCAGCTGGACAAGACGTTCCCGACGCTGGACTGCTCGTCCTGCATCGTCACCCCGAAGATGGTTGAAGTCGGACAGAACGAGAAGATTCACATTTATTCTTACAGCGAAGTGACCAATGTGTCCGGCTTTGTCGGAAACTTCAAGGTAACCATCAAACGGAAGGCCAGATACGTCGATGAGACGAAGTGCACGGGCTGCGGCCTCTGCACCGAGAAGTGCCCGATGAAGAAGGCTCCGAATGAGTTCAACTTAGGGCTCAACAACCGCACGGCCGTCTATATCCCATTTGCCCAGGCTGTTCCGAAGGTAGCGACCATCGATCCGAACTACTGCCTGATGCTGAACAAGGGCGTGTGCGGGCTGTGCTCCAAGGTCTGCGGCGCCGGCGCGATCAACTACAAGGATACGGACAAGGAGATCGAAGTCGAGTACGGCGCGATCGTCGCGGCGACCGGCTACGAGATCATGGATGTCTCAAAATATGATGAGTACGCTTATTCGCAGAGTCCGGACGTCGTGACGTCTCTTGAGTACGAGCGCCTCATGAACGCCGCGGGCCCGACCGGCGGCGAGCTTCTGCGCCCGTCCGACCACAAGCGCCCGAAGACGATCGTATTCGTACAGTGCGTCGGCTCCCGCGAGTGCGATTCCACACGCGGCGGCAAGCCGTACTGCTCCAAGATCTGCTGTATGTACACGGCCAAGCACGCCATGCTGACGAAGGACCACTATCCGGACACCGACATTTATGTCTTCTATATTGATGTCCGCACGCCGGGCAAGAACTTCGACGAATTCTACCGCCGGGCGGTGGAACAGTACGGCGTTCACTACATCAAAGGTGCCGTCGGCAAGGTGACGCCGGAGAACGGAAAGCTCATCGTACAGGCCTCCGACCTGCTTATGAACGAGCAGCTGACCATCAATGCGGATATGGTAGTCCTCGCGGCTGCCATCGAGCCGAGCCACAGCGCGAGACACCTGGCGACCATGCTCACCGCTTCCATGGACACCAATGACTGGTTCACTGAAGCCCATCCGAAGCTGAGACCTGTCGAGAGCCCGACAGCCGGCGTATTCCTCTCCGGCGTGTGCCAGGGCCCGAAGGACATCCCGGAGACCGTCGCCCAGGCCGGCGCGGCGGCAAGCAAGGTCATCGGACTTCTCTCGAAGGACAAGCTGGCCGGCAACCCGTGCGTGGCGCATTCCGACGAGATGATGTGCACCGGATGCTCCCAGTGCGCAGATGTGTGCCCGTATGGCGCGATTACCTATGTGGACAAGGAATTCCGCATGCGCGACCGCACGACCAAAGTCAGAAGAGTCGCACAGGTCAATCCGGCCGTCTGCCAGGGCTGCGGTGCCTGCACCGTCACCTGCCCGAGCGGCGCGATGGATCTGAACGGATTCTCCAACAGTGAGATTATGGCGGAGGTAGATGCATTATGCAGATGACAAATGACAACGAAACCTGGGAACCGAAGATCATCGCGTTCTGCTGCAACTGGTGCTCCTACTCCGGCGCGGATCTGGCCGGAACCAACCGCCTGAACTATCCTGCCAATGTAAAGATCATCCGTGTTCCCTGCTCCTGCCGGATTAACCCGATGTTCATCCTGCGGGCATTTCAGCGCGGAGCGGACGGCGTGATCATCTGCGGATGCCATCCGGGCGACTGCCACTACATGACCGGAAACTATCACACCAGACGGCGCATGACACTCCTGTTCTCCATGCTGGATTATCTGGGCATCGAGAAGGAGCGCACGAGAGTCGAGTGGGTATCGGCGGCCGAGGGCCAGAGATTTGTCGATGTCATGAACGATTTCGTCGGACAGATCACGAAGCTTGGACGCTGCAGAAGACTGGAGGATTTAAGATGCAGGACGAATTGAAAAAACGCGCCTGTGAGCTGCTTGCAGACGGGACGGTAAACCGGGTCCTGGGCTGGTCGGCCGGTGACTTCTTTTACGACATCACACCGACGGTCTTTGAGAGCGCAGAGGATATTAATAAGAACTTTGTCTACAACGATTTCTGCGGCGCGAATCTGTCCAAGTACCTGATCGCCGAGTCACAGAAGGAAGGAAAGATCGCGGTCTTCTTAAAACCCTGCGACACCTACAGCTTCAACCAGCTGATGACGGAGCACAGGCTGAAGAGAGAGAATATTTACGCAGTCGGCATCCCCTGCGACGGAAAGGTCAGCGCCGAGACGCTGCACGATGCGGGGATCCACGGTATCCTCGCCGTGAAGAAAGACGGAGATGATCTGGTCTGCGACACGGTGTATGGGGAAAAGCGCATGGCATTTGACGTTGCGCAGGACGAGCGGTGCCGCAGCTGCAAGAGCCGGAAACATGTCGTGTATGACGAACTCATCGGAGAAGAGGGCGAGGTTCTGGATTCCCACCGGTTCGATGAGGTTGAGAAGCTCGAGGCCATGACACCGGAGGAGCGCTTCAACTTCTGGCAGGGCGAGCTTTCCCGCTGCATCCGCTGCAATGCGTGCCGCAACGTATGCCCGGCCTGCAACTGTGAGCTGTGCGTGTTCGACAACCCGAAGTCCGGCGTCTTCTCCAAGGCTGCTTCCAACGACTTTGAGGACGCGAACTTCCATATCATCCGCGCGTTCCACGTCGCCGGCCGCTGCACGGACTGCGGCGAGTGCTCGCGCGTATGCCCGGAGCACATTCCGCTCCATCTGCTGAACCGCAAGTTCATCAAGGATATCGATACGCTCTACGGCGACTATCAGGCCGGAGAGAAGGAAGGCCAGATGAGCCCGCTTTCTGCATTTACCGAGGATCGTGACGCAGAGCCTTCCATCGTTCAGAAAGGGGGTATCCGCTGATGATCACGAGAATTTCCGCTGACAGACTTCCGGAGCTGTTAAAACAGATTTCGGAGCTGGAAAAACTGTACATTCCGGTGGATAAGTCCGATAAGGTTTCCGTCTTTGAGGAATACGAGCCGGGCAAAGTAATGTCCACGAAACTCAACACACTCCGTTCGGCCAAGGATTTCTTCTTCCCGCAGGTTCAGCCGATGGCGAAGTTCCGCATGGAGGGAAAGAAGATCGAGGTCATCGATCCGAGAACAGAGGCGGAGGACTACTGCATCTTCGGTGTGCGCGCCTGCGATGTCCGTTCATTTGATGTTCTGGACCGCGTTTTCCTTGCGGATCCGGTCGACACCTACTACGAAAACAGAAGAAAGCACGCGACTGTCGTGAGCTTTGCCTGCTCCGAGCCGTCCGAAACCTGCTTCTGCCACAGCTTCGGCATTGACGCTGCCAGGCCCGCAGGCGATGCCCGCATGTGGATGACCGAAGACACCATCTACCTCGAGGGAATCTCCGGGAAGGGAAAGGCGCTCCTTGAAAAGCTTGACCTTGCGGCGCTTTCTGCCGTCACGGACGAGAAGGCGGAAAGGGATGTCCAGGAAGAAGTGAGAAGAGTGCATGAAATTCAGAAGAAGATGCCTCTTTACAGCCTGACGCCGGCCGACAACCGTGAGAAGGAGCTGGAAATCTTCCACTCCCCGATATGGAAGGAACTCTCCGACAAGTGTCTGGGCTGCGGATCGTGCACATTTGTCTGCCCGACCTGCCAGTGCTTCGATATCGAAGACTTCGACGGCGGCCACGGTGTCGAGCGGTACCGCTGCTGGGACAGCTGCATGTACAAGGATTTCACCATGATGGCGGCCGGAACTCCGAGAAAGACACAGCTCGAGCGCTTCCGCCAGAGATTCATGCACAAGCTTGTGTACTATCCGATCCGCAATGAGGGAATGTACAGCTGCGTCGGCTGCGGAAGATGCCTGCGCCGCTGCCCGATTCACATGAATATCGTCAAGGTCATGAAGGCCATGGAGGAGGACGCACAATGCGAAACGAAGAACTGATCCCGCGGGTCGGCGTCGTAACGGAAATCCGGCAGGAGACGCCGGACGTGAAGACGTTCCGCGTTGTCGGAACCGATGGAAAAAAGCTGTTCGAGCACATCCCGGGGCAGTGCGCGATGCTGTCCGTTCCGGGTGTCGGTGAGGCGATGATCTCCATCACTTCCAGCCCAACGGTGGAAGAGTACATGGAATTTTCCATCAAGAAGGTCGGCGTGCTGACAAGCTGGCTGCATTCCATGGAGCCCGGCCAGGAGATCCTGGTCCGCGGGCCGTACGGCAACGGATTTCCGGTTGACACGACCTTCAAAGGCCGCGATCTGCTGTTCATCGCCGGCGGCATCGGTCTCGCGCCGCTTCACTCAGTCATCAACTACGTCCGCGCGAAGCGTGAAAACTACGGCCATATCGACGTGGTGTACGGTTCCCGCTCGAAGGAAGATCTGGTCGACCTTGCGGAGATGCAGAACGAGTGGATGAACGAGAAGGACATGAACGTCTATCTGACCATCGACCGCGAGGAAGAGGGCTGGGACGGCCATGTCGGCTTCGTCCCGAACTATGTTCAGGAGCTCAACTTCCCGACAACTGAAACCGCCATTATCTGCGGCCCGCCGGTCATGATCCATTTCACGCTGCAGGGACTTCAGAAACTCGGGTTCACCAATTCCCAGGTGTTCACAACGATGGAAATGCGCATGAAGTGCGGCATCGGCAAGTGCGGAAGATGCAACATCGGTGACAAATATGTCTGCAAGGACGGCCCGGTATTCAGCTTTGACGAGCTCGGCGAGCTTCCGGATGAGTACTGATCTTACGGTGGAGGACATTATGGACAACAAGATGGTAAATATCTATCTGTTCGGCAAGAAATACGAGGTGCCGGACAACCTCACGATCATGACGGCAATGGAGTACGCCGGCTATCAGCTTAAGCGAGGCTGCGGATGCCGCAACGGGTTCTGCGGCGCCTGCGCGACGATCTACCGCATCGCGGGCCAGCAGGAACTCAAAATGTGCCTCGCCTGCCAGACCAAAGTCGAGGATAACATGTATGTGGCAACTCTGCCGTTCTTCCCGCTTGTGAAGCAGATCTACGACATTGAGAAAGTAAAGCCGGAACAGCAGCTCATGATGCAGCTGTATCCGGAGATCTATGCCTGCATCGGCTGCAATGCCTGCACGAAGGCGTGCCCGCAGGGCCTGAACACCATGCAGTACATCGCATACGCGCAGAGAGGCGATTTCGCGAAGTGTGCGGAGCTCTCCTTTGACTGTGTGATGTGCGGGATCTGCTCCAGCCGCTGCCCGGCGGGCATCTCTCATCCGCAGGTGGCAATGCTCGCTAGAAGACTCAACGGACGGTACCTGGAGCCGGAGTCCGGACACCTGGAAAAGCGCGTGAAAGAGATCTGGAACGGCGACTACGAGCAGGCCATGAAGGATCTCATGAGCAAGTCCGACGATGAGCTGAAGGAACTGTACAACAACCGCGTGATTGAGAAGTGAGGAGTGAGATATGTATCCGGAAAAATTTCAGGAATCGATCCGCAAGGTAGAGGCCAGAAGAAAAGAGAACGCTGCCATGGAGCCTGTCCGCATGACAGCTGACGAGAAGGACGCACTGCTTAAGGCATATCATCCGGATTACCGGGAGGATCAGTTCGAACAGCTGAAAATCGGCGTGAACGCCGGCGACAAGGCACCGCACGAGCTGGCTGACATGCTGCAGGCTCACGCCAGAGTACACGAGGGCGATGTGGATCTGGAGCATCCGGACTATGAGACGGATGTCCTGATCATCGGCGGCGGCGGCGCCGGATGCTCGGCGGCAATCGAAGCTGACGAAGCGGGTGCGAAGGTTATGATCTGCACGAAACTGCGCCCGGGCGATGCCAACACCATGATGGCCGAAGGCGGCATTCAGGCGGCTGACAAAGAGGGCGACAGCCCGATGCAGCATTTCCTTGACGCGTACGGCGGCGGCCATTTCGCGGCAAAGAAGGAACTCGTCGCAAAGCTCGTGACCGAGGCTCCGGAGGACATCCGGTGGCTCAACCATCTGGGCGTGGAATTCGACAAGACAGATGACGGAACTATGATTACCACCCACGGCGGCGGCACTTCCCGCAAGAGAATGCACGCATGCCGCGACTACACCGGCATGGAGATTATGAGAACGCTTCGTGACGAAGTGCTCAACCGCAAAATCCCGATTCTTGATTTCACGGCGGCTGTCGAGATCATTAAAGATGAAGAAGGCAAGGCTGCCGGTGCGGTATTTATCAACATGGAGACTGACGAGCTCATTGTCGTGCGTGCGAAGGCGGTCATCCTGGCTACCGGCGGCGCCGGGAGAATGCACTATCAGGGCTTCCCGACGTCCAACCACTACGGCGCGACGGCGGACGGCCTGGTTCTGGGATACAGAGCCGGTGCGAAGCTTCTGTATGAGGACACCCTGCAGTATCATCCGACCGGAGCGGCGTATCCGGAGCAGATCTTCGGCGCGCTCGTTACCGAGAAGGTGAGAAGTCTGGGCGCCAAGCTGGTGAACTGCGACGGCGAAGTCTTCGTTCACCCGCTTGAGACCCGCGACGTAGAGGCGGCAGCCATTATCCGCGAGACAGGCGACAGAGGCAAGGGCGTTGATACCGGCCACGGCAAGGCGGTATGGCTTGACAGCCCGATGATCGACCTGATCAACGGAGAGGGCACCATCGAGGCCCGCATCCCGGCCATGTACCGGATGTTTGAGAAGCGGGGCATTGATATGCGCAAAGAGCCGATTCTCGTGTATCCGACCCTGCACTATCAGAACGGCGGACTGGAGATTAACACCGACTGCATGACGACGGTCGAGAATCTGTACGCAGCCGGCGAAGTCACGGGAGGCGTTCACGGACGCAACCGCCTGATGGGCAATTCCCTTCTGGATGTCATTGTCTTCGGACGTGACGCAGGCAGAGCTGCCGGACAGAAGGTGAAGGAAGTTAAGAACGGGAAACTGACCCTTGCGCATGTGACCGCATTTGAAGAGTCCATTAAGGAAGCCGGAATCAGCACGCAGAAGGTATCGCCGAAGCTGCTTCCGAATTATCTCAGAGACAGAAATGTTTATGACGGCCCGAAGATTCAGTGAAGAAGGAGACTGACTATGGACAAGAAAATCGGAAGAAAGATTACTATCATCGGGGCAGGTTCCGTCGGCTCAACCATCGCGTACTCTCTCTCTCAGAGAAGCCACGCATCCGAGATCGTGCTGATCGATGTCAACACGGCCAGAGCCAAAGGCGAGGCGCTTGATATCGCGCAGTCGACGAGCTTCCGCGATCCGATCCGTGTAAAGTACGGCGACTATGAGGAGGCGGTGAACTCCGACATTGTCATCATCACGTCCGGTATCGGCAGAAAGCCGGGCCAGACCCGCCTTGAGCTCACGAAGACCAATGTCGGCATCATAAAGGAGATCGCTCCGCAGATTGCAAAGGCGGCTCCCAACGCGCTTTACATCATCGTCAGCAACCCGGTCGACATCCTGACCTATGTGTTTATGAAGGTTTCCGGAATCCCGGAGAATCAGATCATCGGAACCGGAACGATCCTTGATTCCGCGAGACTCAAGTGTATTCTCGCTCAGAAACTCAACATCGCGCAGAAGAACGTGCACTCCTATGTGTTCGGCGAGCACGGTGACACTTCCTTCATTCCGTGGTCCACGATCCGCGTGTCCGGTGTGAGCATTGATGAGTACATCAGCCTCGTCAAGCAGAAGGGCCTTCCGGTTGAGCCGATCGACAAGGACGAGATCTTCTACTATGTCCAGAAGTCCGGCGGCGAGATCATCAAGGACAAGGGCGCTACCTTCTACGGTATCGCGGCATCCGTCATGAATCTCGTCAACATGCTGACCAGCGCGTATGACTCCATCACCTGCTGTTCCACGATGATGCACGGCGAGTACGGTGTGAGTGATGTCTGCCTCAGCTGTCTGACCATCATCGGTCCGAACGGCGTACAGGGCAAGATCCCGATGCCGATGACCAATGAAGAAATCGACAAGATGCAGCACTCCCAGAGAGTTCTCAGAGAGATCATCGACGGTCTCGAAATCTGATGCTTGCGTCCGGATTTCCTGCCGCGATGTGATTTTGCAAACAAACTCCGGCCTGTTTAAAAGCAGACCGGAGCTTTTTTGTTGACATTAGCGCGACGCGTCCCTATAATTACCGGTATTCCTACCTATGAACGGGAATATAAAAGCAGCTCTTTAAAGTCCGGGCTAAGGAGTATGAGAGCCAGGGGCTTTGGAGAGGCTGAAAAGAGAAGGAAAGCGTATGGGAGAGAAAAGAGAAGAGTCAAACGGGACGTTTGCGGCTGTCCACGGCGGCGCCGTCGGGGGAGCGATGCCGCTTATCGTGATGCTGGCTGCCATGGTCGCACTGGCACTCGCCGGATTCAGGTCCACGATGAACTACTGGGTTGCGGGCTACGCCGCGATCATCACGGGATTTTTTGTGTACAAGGACAAGGGAAGGTTTCAGAAAGCCGTCATTGATGGCGTGAGAAGCAACATCTTCTCTTTCATGCTCATCATCTTCCTGTTTGCGGGTGTGCTTTCCAAGATCTTCACCGCATCCCATCTGGTCGAGGCGCTCGTGTGGCTGTTCTCTCTGGCTCATATCACGCCGGCGATGCTCCCGGCCATCTGCTTTCTGCTCCCGGTGATCCTCTCGACAGCCACCGGTTCAGCGGCCGCAGCCACGACGACTGCCGCTCCGATCCTGCTGCCGCTGGCGCAGGCCATGGGCGTTGACATCAACATTGCCTGCGGCGCAATCCTGGCGGGCGGCGCTTTCGGCGACAATCTGGCGCCGATCTCCGATACTACGATCGCCTCTTCCCTCACCCAGGAGGCAAAGGTCATTTATGTGGTGCGGTCCCGTCTGAAATATTCACTGATCGCCGGCGCAGCCGCACTCATCGGATATATCATTGCCGGCGTAACGCACCCGGGGGCGGACGTGAGCTACGCGCAGCCGGATTCCACCTATGCATCAAGCCTTGTGTTTCTGATCCTTCCGGTTCTCATCATCATCCTGATGCTCAAGGGCGCCAATCTGATGACAGCCCTGATCATCAACGAGATCCTCGGAATTCTGATGCTTCTTGCGTTCGGCTACACCGACGTGTCCACACTTATCGCGAAGGACGGCCTTATCGCGGCTGGCTTTAACGGGATGCTCAGTTCCGCGATCTTTATTCTGTTTATTTTCATCATGGTGAGTCTGATCACGGAGGCAGGTGTTCTGGACGCGCTTCTGGGGGCGCTTAAAAAGTACGCGAAGTCCGAGCGGACAGCAGAGATTGTGTCCGGCCTTATGGTATCTCTCTTAAGCATCATGATCAGCTCCGGCACCACGGCGATTGCGGCGACCGGCCCGATGATCCGCCAGATTATGAAGCCGTTCCACATCGACAGAAACCGGGCCGCAAATTTCCTGGACGGCCTGGGGTGCGGCGTCGGGTATCTCGTCCCGACCAACGCGGGATGCCTCAACCTCGCGGCGCTGGCTGTTTCCGCCGGCGTTGTGGCGGACGGCTACAATCCGATCTCTTTTGTCGGCTGGAACTTCCACAGCATCGCTCTGACCGTCGTCTTCTGGTTCGCGATCCTGACCGGCTGGGGCAGAAAGCATGAGACGAAGGAATCTCTGGCTGCCCAGGGCATCGTTGATCCGGATGTTCAGTGAGAGTATAGTAGAAATATTGTGAGTGATATGTACAGATAAATTCTATCTCAGAAGGTTTAATCAGAAAGGCTCTGGCTATGCTATTTGACAGAAATACGATCCTGCGCCCCGCGGAACCGGAAAAGTACCGCGAGGCCGCCGAAGAGGCAATGCAGTATATCAACAGCCGGCGGGTGAGCGATGCGCACGGGACGCGCTTTCTGCTTAAAGACGCGCAGGCGCAGAAGCCGTATTACTATGACGAGATCTGCGTTTACTCAGGCAGCAGCGGAATTATTTTATTTCTTCTTTCCCTGTACGATGTGACGGGAAAACAGGAATATCTGGAGGAAGCCGAGGACTGCGGACGGTATCTTCAGTACCGCTGGGAGGAAAAGAGGGATCTGCAGAAGAACTTTTCGAAGTTCGCATTTACCACCGGGTACGCGGGTGTGTCGGTGGCGCTGCTGCAGCTTGCTGCCGTGACCGGAAAACGTACGTATCTTGACACGGTCAATGCCATCGCCGATGCGATCCTTGCCGAGGCGCAGAGGCCGGAAGACGGAATCGGGTACTCCTGGTCTACATATCCCGGCATCGTGGGCAATGCCGGCACCATTCTGTATCTTCTCAAGGCCGGAAAGGAACTGAAACGCCCGGAGCTCACAGCCTTCGCGGCGGAAGCGGCGAAGTGGTTCCTGAACAAGGTGCACACGTATCCGAAGGGCGGGCGCTACTACCTGGGGGTTGATCCGAAGTATTTCGGCGCGGGAGAGGACTACATCGACCCGAACTTTCCGATGGGAACGGCAGGCATCGGCTATATGTTCCTGAAGGTATACGAGGCGACCGGCGACCGGACGTTCCTTGAGGCGACAGACGGCATCAAAGAATTTATCGCTGCCGCCGCCACGTATAACGGCGACGGCTCGGCGGCGCTGCTCCCGCACGCGCTGCCGGACAGGCCGGATGTGTTCTATCTCGGATACTGCCACGGCCCGGTCGGAACCTGCCGGTACTTCGATGAGCTCTACAAAATTTCGGGAAAACGGGATGACCGGGACTGGGAGCTCCGCCTCGCAGAGGGCGTCCTTGCGGCCGGCGCCCCGGAAAATCATTCGGAAGGATACTGGTACACGGCAAATCTCTGCTGCGGGACTGCCGGGATGGTGGATCTGTTCCTGGGGCTCTGGGCTGAGACTAAGGAAGTGAAGTGGCTCCATGCCGCCCGCCGCGCGTCCGACCATCTGCTTGGATGGGCCAGAAACGCCAAGAAAGGCATCACCTGGAACCTCGCGCTTGACCGCGTGAGCCCGCAGGCCGTGACGGCTCCGATCGGCCTGTACGACGGCGCAGCCGGCATCGGCTGGGTTCTCCTTCAGATGTACACGGCCCTCACCGGAAATTTCCGCGCGCTGCGCTCCATCGACGACCCGTTCCCGGAAAAAGCATAACAGTATTCAGAATGAATACAGACATCTCCGTCATCCTGCAAAACAGGAGGCGGGGTTTTTAGCGTCTTCAGCCACTGCCAGCTGCGCAGTGACGCATGGACGGGGTTTACGGCATAATACAGGAAAGCAATCTTTAACATATTCTTCACACATAATAAAGCCTGTCTATGGTAAAATTAACAGATATGGAAGATGAGAAGACAAGTATCTACGGGGAATACGATCCATATCTGCAGAAGGTTCTGGATACGCTGACCGGGAAGATCCTGAAATACTACAACCGGATCCGGAAAGAGGAGGGGCTCGATCTGATTGAGCATTTCAGCGCGAGAATAAAATCGGATGAGAGCATGCGGGAGAAATGTGTCCGCAAGGGCCTTCCCGTAAACGAGCACTCCGCCCTGAAGGAACTGACCGATTCGGTCGGCATCCGGCTGATCAGCGGGTTCATCGATGACGTATACAGAAATGTCGAGGAGATCCGGAAGATCCCGGATATCCGCGTTGTGAAGGAAAAGGATTACATTCGTCACGCCAAGGACAACGGATACCGGAGCTATCACATGATCGTTGCTTTAAAGACACCGTTTCCGGATGTGGACGGGAATAATCCGGGTGAGTACTTCGCGGAGATTCAGCTGCGCACGATCGCCATGGATTCCTGGGCGGCACTCGAACACAAGCTGAAGTACAAGAAAAATATCGGCAACACGAAGCTTATCGTGGCGGAGCTGAAGCGCTGTGCCGACGAAATGGCTTCCACGGACATGTCGATGCAGACGATCAGGGATCTGATTTTTGAGAATGAAGGAAGGGAATTCGGACTGAGAAGCACGGAGGGCTATAATGAAACTGCTTCTGGCAGAGGATGAGCGGGAGCTTTCCCGCGCGCTCGCGGCGGTGCTAAAGCTGCAGGGGTACGAGCTGGATCCCGCATATGACGGAGAAGAGGCATACAGGCTGGCACACAGCAATGCCTATGACGTCATGATATTTGACATTATGATGCCGAAGAAAGACGGCATCACGCTTTTAAGGGAACTCAGAGCGGAGGGAAATCACACGCCGGTGCTTCTGCTGACTGCCAAGGCAGAGATCGAAAACCGCGTGGAAGGTCTGGATTCGGGAGCGGATGATTATCTGACCAAGCCCTTCGCGATGAAGGAACTGCTGGCGAGGATCCGCTCTCTTACGCGCCGTTCCTCGGAAAGCTACAATCCTAGCCGGATTCAGATGGGTTCGGTCACGCTTGACACTGAAAATCTGGAGCTGAAGTCCGAGACTTCCGTCCGCCTTGGCAGTAAGGAAGCGGAGCTTCTGGAATTTTTTATGCAAAATCCGGAAAAGGAGATTGCCACGGAAGACCTGCTGAAGCACGTGTGGCGGGAGGATGAGGAAAAAGACCCTGAGATTGTCTGGGTTTATGTGAGTTATCTGCGGAAGAAGCTACAGTGGGTCGGGGCCGATCTTCGCATCGAGGGCGAGCACGGCGGGAGTTTTAAGCTCGTTCAGGCCGGAAAGTGAGACTTTTTGTACAAGAAAATACGGAAAAAATTCATCAAAGTCCTCATGGCGGCCTTCCTGATCATCATGTTTTTTCTTATGCTCGGCCTGGATCTGTCCTATATCGTCCGGCTGTACCAGACATTTGACACGCGGTTCAACATCATTCTTTCGATTGAGCAGACCATAAGCGCTGAGACCCGTCCTGTTTCCGGAAACTATAACCTGGACCTGAAGAATGAGATCCGCTACTTCACCGTCACCCTGGATGAAGCGGGGAATATCGTGAGAACCGACATGTCCCACGTCTCGTCGGCCGATGAGCAGGAGGCGGAATATCTGACGGAAAAATGGGGCACCGGTTCAGACAGGTTTGACCGTATCATCCCGTACGACGAAGGCTTTTACTGCCTGCGGATTGTCCGGACCGACACGGGATGGTTTGATGTCTGGCTGGAAGTCACGTCCCTTGTGGAAAATGTCCACTACATGTTCATCATCACCTTCGGCGCCATGATTCTGATTGATATCCTGATCTTCGTTTTTCTCTGGATGTACTCGAAAAGAGCGGTCGCTCCGATCGTGGAGAGCATGAGCAAGCAGAAGCAGTTCATTACCAACGCCGGGCATGAGCTTAAGACACCGCTTGCCGTCATCTCGGCCAACACGGAAGTTCTCGAGATGACATACGGGGAGAATGAGTGGACGACAAGCACCATGCACCAGGTGAAACGTCTGTCCGCGCTGGTCGCGAATCTGATCCAGATGGCACGCATGGAGGAGGACACCGACGTGGTGACCCTTCAGGATGTTCCGGTTTCCGACGTGGTGGAGGATGCCGCCTCGTCATTCCGGACGGTCGCCGAGAACCAGGGAAAGCGTCTTGAAACGGATATCACAAAGGATGTTGTCATCCACACTGACAAGGCGATGTACACGGAGATCGTCAACATCTTACTTGACAATGCGGTCAAATACTGTGACGACGGAGGCTGTATCCGCATAGAGCTTGCAAAGGAGAAAAAGCGGACGTGCCTGGCGGTGAGCAATGACTTCAGAGAAGGGGAAGGAGTGGACTACAACCGCTTCTTTGAGCGCTTTTACCGGGCCGATACCGCGCACACCAGCAGCAGGAAGAGCGGGTACGGCATCGGGCTTTCCATGGCACAGAGCATCGCGGGGATGCTGAAGGCTGAGATAAAAGTTGACTATAAGGATTCCCGGATCTGCTTCCGGGTATACCTCTGATGCGGACAAATGAGGAGATACCGGCATGATCAGTCAGAAAAAAGTAAGGCTCATGGCTGTTTCTGCCATCTATCGGAAACACGGCGGTGACAGGACGTTATATGCGGCGGAAGTTTCCAAAGTGCGTTACTGTGTCACGGAAGCTGTCCGGACGGGCTTCATCACAGCCGCGGCACTTGTGTGCATAAAAATTCTGCAGTGCCTGGTAAACGGGCAGTGGGACGCAGCCGCGGAAGCCGTCCGGGTGACAGGTTTTCGTGCGTTTTTCGGGCTGTTTCACCCGGCATTTGACATATGCTTTATCGGCGCATATATGCTGTTTGCGTTCTGGTGGTACGGAAAGAGCTATGAGAGCGTGTCAGAAGAAGCAAAAAAGGAGAAGAACCGGCGGGAGCTGATCGCACGACTGGACCAGCCGCGGCGGACGGGCTGAAAGGATGGGAACTTTACTTGAAGTAAAGGAAAAAATCATTACATTTATCGAAGCGCACCGGAAATGGGTTGAACGATGCCTTCGTTTTGTTCTGGCGCTTGTTTCCATGACGGCGATCCTCTCGGAACTCGGATATTCCAGGGTGCTTGATCTGCCGTGGCTGAACCTGCTGCTGGCAGCCGGATGTGCTTTTTTTCCGGTCACAGCCACGGCTGTCGTTGACCTTGTTCTGATCATTGTGCAGATCTACGGCTTTTCGAAGCTCCTGGCGTTCTCGGTGATGCTTCTCTTTCTGATCGTATATCTTCTGTATTACCGGTTCGCACCGAAGGCCATTCTGGTCTCGATGCTCACGATGCTGTGCGCCTGTTTCAGGATTCCGCTGTTTGTTCCGGTCCTCTGCGCCCTCTTTGTCACGGGACTTCCGCTCGCGGGTGTTCCGGTAGGGCTGTTCCTGTTCTACACGGTCGACGCGATCGGCACGATCGAGAACACGCAGACGGTGCAGGAATCCATGAACGCGCAGGATCTGATCGCCTACACATACAATATGATCGCGGGGAGCCGGGAGATGATTGTAATCATCGCCTGCTCTCTCATCGCCCTGATCGTCGTCAGCTTCCTCAGAAGTCTGGCGGTGCCGCATGCGTTCAGTTACGCCGTCATTGCGGGAGCTGTCAGCGAAGCGGTTTTCCTTCTGCTCCTGAATATGTTTCTCAATGCGGGGATCCAGCTGGTCCCGGCTCTTGTCAGTATTGCCGCCGGAACATTTGCAGGTGAAATGGCGGTGCTTTTCCAGTATAATATTGACTATACGAAGTCTGAGCATCTGAGGATCGAGGACTCGGAATATTATTACTATGTGACGGCGGTCCCGAAGCAGAGACTGGCAAGAAAAGAACTCCGGATCACGCATATTAACGCCAGAAAGATAAAGTCCGGCGCGCCCGGTGCAGTGCAGGAGCACACTTCGGAGGGCAGTCCGTCTGACAGAAACTGAATCGGGAGTACACGAGAGGACTTTCAGACAGTGAATTTTGCAACCAGGATTTTCTCGAATTATTATATACCGTCCCTGCAGATTTCCAATGTGATCGAAATCGCCTTCATGGCGTTTGTTCTGTATTACGTGCTTCTCTGGATCAAGAACACCCGCGCGTTCGCGCTTATGCGCGGCCTGATCATTCTGGCCGCCTTTTCCTTTCTGGCCGTCGCGCTGCAGCTCAAGACGCTCATCTGGATTGTGCAGCGGACATTCTCGGTCGGCTTTATCGCGCTCGTTATCATCTTCCAGCCGGAGCTGCGCCGGGTGCTTGAACAGCTCGGCCAGGGACAGCTCATGGGGAGACTCCTGAAAAACGGCAGCCGCGAAGATTCACGCGGCGAGCGTTTCAGCCGGCACACCGAGGATGAGCTTATCCGGGCGGCCTTCGCCATGGGATCCGCAAAGACCGGTGCACTGATCGTGATTGAGAAGAACATGGAGCTGGTTGAGTTCATCAAGACCGGCATTGAGGTCGACGGAATTGTCTCCAGTCAGCTTCTTATCAACATTTTCGAGCACAACACGCCGCTTCACGACGGCGCTGTCATCGTACGGGGAGACAGAATCGTCTCGGCGACCTGCTACCTTCCCCTCACGGAGAATGTCAATCTCAGCAAGGCGCTCGGAACCAGACACCGGGCGGGCGTGGGCATCTCGGAGGTGACCGATTCGCTGACCATTATCGTCTCCGAGGAGACGGGGGTGGTTTCGGTGGCGGAGAGAGGACGCCTGGATTACAATGTGACGAGGGAGGCTCTCATGCGCCGGCTGGAGGCGATCCGTTACCACGGAGGCTTCACGATTAAATCGCTCGGACTTTTCAAAAACAGGAAAAAGGCGGCCAATGAAGGAAAAGATTCTTAACAATTTAACACTCAAGCTGCTGGCCGTCATCTTTTCCATCGTGATCTGGATTCTGATCGTCAACTCCTACGATCCGTACACGTCGGTGACGTTCAGCGGAATCAGTGTGACCCTGGAAAATGACGACGTGCTCACGGAGAAGGGATATTCGTACTCGGTGCTCGACGGCAGCCGGATTTCCGTCACGCTCTCGGGGCCTTCCAGCAAGGTGACGGCCCTCAACTCATCCAACGTGACAGCGACGGCGGATCTCTCAACGCTGCGGGACAACTCGGATTACGTGGACATCACCGTCCGGGTCATGAAAAATGGGCGCGCTGTGGAGGATGTGACGGCGACACCGAGCCAGACGTCCGTGCGGCTGAACATTGAGAACCGGAGCTCCCAGACATTTGATATACAGCTGACGACCGTCGGCGATCCGGAGAGCGGCTATGCGATCCTGAACAGCAGCATTACGCCGTCGTCTGTCACAATTTCCGGATCTTCAAGCGATGTCGGAAATATCGCCCTCGTCGCTGCCGTCTACGATGTGAGCGGACTGAATCATGATATTGATGACACCGCGTCCATTGTGCTGTATGATTCGTCCGGAAATACGGTAGGCACGGATAATCTGAGCCTGTCCACACGGGAAGTCCGGTACACCGCGGATGTGTCTCTGAGCAAGGAGGTTCCGCTCATTCTGACGACGTCCGGAAAGCCGGCCGCAGGATACAAGGTGAGCCAGGTGACACCGGATTCGGACCGGATCACGATATCTGGAGATTCCGAGGTTATCAGTCAGATCAGTGAGATCGCAATCCCGTCGGAGGCGCTGAATGTCGAGGGACTGTCCGATTCCACCACGTTCCGGCTCTGGATCGAGGATTATCTGCCTTCGGACATCTCTCTGGTGAGTGACAGCATGATTTCCGTGCGGGTGGAGATCGGGCCGGAGGCATCCGGCACCATCACCGTACCTGCCTCTGCTGTGAAAGTGACCGGCGTTTCGGACGGACTGAGTGCGCAGGTGAGCGGAAAGGATCTGATCGTTCAGGTTGAAGGCTCACAGAACGGAATAACGACGCTTACAGCGGAGGGCCTTGGTGCTGCGGTGAGTGCCGCGGGACTTTCGGAGGGGACACAGACGGCAGCTGTTACATTCTCCCCGCCGTCCGGTGTGACGGTCACGGGCGAGTACAGGATGACCCTGACGATCACCCGTGGGCCCCAGGCACAGACGACGTCAGCTGCGCAGGGAACCAGGCAGACCGCGGAAAAAAGTACTGTCCGGACGGACACGGAATCAGAGGAGGAAAGCGTGCTGCCCGGGAACTGAAGGAAGGAGAGCAACGATGGTCAGAACGCAGGTTACGATCAACTGCCGCAGCGGGCTTCACCTGCGGCCGGCGACGGCTATGTGCACGGAAGCGCAGAAATATGAGAGCGCCATCCGGCTGTTTTATGAAGGAAAGTCGGCCAATGCCAAGAGTGTTCTCTCGGTCCTGGCCTGCGGCATCCGGGACGGCGCCAGGGTGGAATTCACGGCAGAGGGACCGGACGAGGAAAAAGCCCTGAAAGCAGTTGTACAGGTTCTTCTGGAAGCGCTTGAAACCGGGGCGGATGACGGCGGGGAACTGCCGCGTGCATGAAAGCCGAAGAGAGTGTATTAAGGATTTAAGGAGGATAGAAAAATGGGTTACATGGAAACGTACCGCGAATGGATGAGCAATCCGTACTTCAGCGAAGAAGCGCGCCGGGAACTGAAGAGCATCGAAAATAATCCGGATGAAATTGAAGACCGTTTCTACCGGGACCTTGAATTCGGGACCGGCGGTCTGCGCGGAATCGTAGGGATCGGCACAAACCGGATGAACGTCTATACGGTTCGGAAAGCGACGCAGGGTCTTGCAAACTTTATCATCAAAGAGGGCGGAGCTCACAGGGGCGTTGCCATCTCCTTTGACTGCCGCCGGATGAGTCCGGAATTTGCCGACGAGGCGGCAAGATGCCTTGCTGCAAACGGCATCGTTGCCTACATCTTCCCGTATCTGAAACCGACGCCGGAGCTATCCTTTGCTGTGAGAAAGCTTCACTGCATCGCCGGGATCATGATCACGGCCAGCCACAATCCGCCGGAGTACAACGGCTACAAGGTGTACTGGGAGGACGGCGCGCAGATCACAGCTCCAAAAGACAGACAGATCATCTCCGAAGTTCAGGCGGTGACGGACTTCGCGGACGTGAAGATGATGGATAAAGAAGAGGCGATGGTGAAGAACCTCTACCGCATCATCGGATATGATATGGACGACGCATATGTGGCGGCGCTTCACGGGAACTGCCTGAACGAAGAGCTGATCCGCAGGGTTCAGGATGATCTGAAGATTGTCTACACGCCGTTCCACGGAACCGGCAATGTTCCGGTCAGACGGATTTTAAACGATCTGGGCTTTACCCATGTGTATGTTGTCCCGGAGCAGGAGAAGCCGGACCCGGAGTTCACGACACTCGCGTATCCGAACCCTGAGGATCCGAAATCCTTCACATATGCGCTCGCGCTGGCAAAAAGAGAAGACGCGGACATCATTCTGGCGACCGATCCGGATGCGGACCGTCTGGGCGTCATGGCCAAAGACAGCAAAACCGGAGAATACAGGTCCTTTACCGGCAATATGTCGGCGATTCTCATCGCGGAGTACCTCCTTTCGCAGAGAAAAGAGAAGGGGCTGCTGCATAAAAACGGCGCGCTGGTGACGACGATTGTTTCTACCAACATGGCCATCCCGGTGGCGAAAGAATACGGCCTTCACCTGGTCGAGGTCCTCACCGGCTTCAAGTACATCGGCGAGCAGATCAAGTTCTTTGAGAAGAATCATGACTGGGTCTATGAGTTCGGGTTTGAGGAGTCCTATGGGTGCCTTGTCGGCACGCACGCCAGGGACAAGGATGCGCCTTCTGCCGTCATGGCGCTCTGTGAGGCAGCGGCTTACTACAAGAGCAAGGGCCTGACCCTGTGGGATCAGATGCTGAACATCTACGAGAAGTACGGCTATTACCGCGAGGGACAAAAGTCCATCACGATGAAGGGAGCGGAGGGCGCGAAGGAGATCGCGGCGCTCATGGAGAAGCTCCGGAACAATCCGCCGAAGAAGATCGGCCGCTGGGATGTACTGGAGTTCCGCGACTACAAGAAGGGCACGACGCTTGATACCAGGACCGGTGAGCAGGGAAAGACAGATCTTCCGGAGAGCAATGTGCTGTACTATGACCTCTCCGACGGCGCCTGGTGCTGTGCGAGACCGTCTGGCACAGAGCCCAAGATCAAGTTCTATATGGGTGTGCGTGGAAGCAGCCTTGAGGATTCGGCGTCCCAGCTTGAGGAACTGACGAAAGCGGTCGAAGACAACGTAAAGGCGTGAATTCCCGGCCCTGCGGGAGCGGTTTTCAGACGCGGTTTCAGGCGGCGACCTGAGCAGCAGTAATCCGTAATTCTTTATAGACGACAAATTTATATCATAGTTCGAACACAATTCGTTCACAAAGCGCTGATATAGTTTAATTTGTCAAAAGGAAATACGGGCGCAGGCCTGAAAACAATATCTGAGGAGACGAGAATTTATGAAAGAGTATGGCAATAACGAATACGAGAACGAAGAATCCCGCAGTTCCGGTCAAAATGGCGGCCAGAATCAGGGAAAGGAAGGAAGCACTTCGGCAGATTCTGACGGTTGGCACAACGAGTCGCGTGAAAACGGGACATGGCAGAATCAAAGCGGTCAGAGTGAACAGAGCGGCAGCGGTTTCTATCAGAACAGCAGCGGCAGCGGATACTATCAGAACGGTTTCTACCAGAACACGGAGAGTCAGAATCCGAAGAAAAACCGGCCGCACAGGAGCCATCCGACAGCGAAAAAAATCGGAGCGCTGGTGCTCTCGGCGATTCTTTTCGGCGGTATCGCCGGCGGCGTGATGGTCGGCGTTCAGAAAGTTGCGGGGACGGGAAGCTCCGGAAATGTGACGATTCCGACGACTACTTCGGTGAGCAGCAGTACGGGCAGCGGCGACACGGTTTCATCCGTGAGCGAACTGGACGTCGAGTCCATCGCGTCGTCCGTGCTCCCGGCGATGGTTGAACTGTCCGGAACGTATACCGCGACATCCAACAACATGTACTGGTTCGGCGGGAACAACACGCAGACGTACACGACAGCCGGGACCGGCATTATCATCGGTCAGAGCGATGACTCCATCGTCATCATGACCAATGCGCATGTCGTGACGGATGTGAGTGACCTGACGGCGACGTTCAACGACAGCTCGACGGCTTCCGCAAGCGTCGTGGGGTCCCGTTCCGACAAGGATGTGGCGGTCGTTAAGGTCAGGCTCTCGGATCTGTCTGATTCCACGCTCAGCCAGATCGCGGTCGCCACACTCAACACCGACACGTCTGCTCTTAAAGTCGGTGAACCGGTAGTCGCCATCGGCAATGCACTCGGTGAAGGCCAGTCCGTGACGAGCGGCATCATTTCCGCAACGGGCCGTTCCATCACGGTCAACAACTATACCTATGATGACCTGATCATGACCGACGCTGCCATCAACTCCGGCAACTCCGGCGGCGCCCTCCTCAACTCGAAGGGCGAGGTCATCGGTATCAACTTCGCGAAGTCCAGTGATGACGGCGTGCAGAACATGGCATACTCGATCCCGGTCGGCGATGTGATCGACCTGGTGCAGAGCATGAGCACCAATTCCAGCCGTGAGGCGGTTCCGGACGGTGAGAAGGGATTCCTTGGTGTCAGCGGTGTGGACATCACGTCTGACATCTCCAGCACCTACGGCTATCCGCAGGGCCTGATGATCCGCTATGTCCAGGCCGGATCGGCGGCTGAGTCGGCGGGACTTGCCGAGTACGATGTCATCACGGCACTTGACAATCAGACCGTTACGTCCCAGAGCAGCCTGAGCTCTCTGCTGAAATACTACAAGGCCGGCGAAACAGTGACAATAACGTACTATCATCTCGACAACAACCAGTATGTGGAGAAGACGGTTGATGTGACACTCGGCAGCAGACCGGCAAATTCCCAGTAAACTGGCGCGAAGCAAAATCGAACAGGCGTTAATATTCAGGGCGGCTTCTTCATGCATGAGAGGGAGCCGTCTTTTTTGCTTTTTTTAGAAAATAACAATGCGGCGTTTATTGCGCGCCGCGCGGGAGCGGGTATAATTTAAGGCAGTACTGCAGGAATCGAGGAAAGAATATGAGTGATACGAAGGAACATTACTGCTCCGTGTGCCGCCGTCCGGAGAGTGTGACGGGCAGGCAGCTTGACATGGGCGGAATGTATATATGCATGGACTGTATGCAGCGCACGATCGACGTGATGAGCAGCAATGGATTCAATCTCACCAATATGATGAACAATATGCCGCCGGGGATGGTAAGTGACCTGACTTCCGGCACTACGGGAGAAGGCGGCAGTGAGAGTGACGGTAAAAAAGACGGACAGGACGCCGGAAAGGAAAAGACGGAAACAGAAGCCGGAAGACAGAATGGCTTTGACCCGTTTTCCTTTTTCAAGCTCAGGACGGGACAGAGCGCAGGACAGCAGGCGAAGGAAGACGAAGAGGTGCCGCTGAAGCTCTCGGACGTTCCGGCTCCCCACGAGATCAAGCGGATGCTGGACGAGTATGTGATCGGACAGGAAGAGGCGAAAAAGGTCATGTCGGTCGCCGTGTACAATCATTACAAGCGGGTTGCGACCGGCACGATGGATGACATTCAGATTGAAAAGTCCAATATGCTGATGATCGGACCGACAGGGTCCGGGAAGACGTATCTGGTACAGACGATCGCAAAGCTTCTGAAGGTTCCGCTTGCGATCGCGGATGCCACGTCCCTGACGGAAGCCGGATATATCGGAGATGACGTGGAAAGCGTACTCTCCAAACTTCTTGCCAGCGCTGACAACAATGTAAAGCGCGCAGAGCGCGGCATCGTGTTCATCGATGAAATCGACAAAATCGCAAAAAAGCAGGACATGCACAGTCGGGATGTCTCCGGTGAATCCGTGCAGCAGTCTCTGCTCAAGATCCTTGAGGGCACGACAGTCGAGGTTCCGGTCGGCGCCACGAGCAAGAGCGCCATGGTTCCCCTCACGCGCATGAACACGCGCAACATCCTGTTTATCTGCGGCGGCGCGTTCCCGGGACTTGAGGATATCATCCGCAACCGGTTGAACAAGACATCCGGCATCGGTTTCACGGCAGAACTCAAAGATCAGTATGATTCCGTGAAAGATATATTCCGCTACACGACCATCGAGGATTTGAAGCAGTATGGCATGATTTCAGAATTCCTCGGCCGCCTTCCGGTAGTCTTTTCTCTGGAGGCGCTGGACAAGGACGCGATGGTCCGGATCATGCGCGATCCGAAAAATGCGATCATCGCCCAGTACCAGAAGCTTCTTGCGCTTGACGGCGTGGATCTGGAGTTTACCGATGACGCTCTTGGAGCCATTGCTGACCTGGCCCTTGAAAAAGAAACCGGTGCCAGAGCGCTGCGATCCGTCATGGAGAGCCGTATGATGGATATCATGTACGAGGTTCCGAAGGACAGAAATATCGGTAGCGTGACGATCACGGGCGACTATATCCGCGGCAAAGGCGCGCCGGTCATCCGGATGCGGGAAGAAGAAATTCCGCGCATTCACACGCCGGAGCAAAAAAGACTCGGCGGGACGGCAGAATGACAAATGACTAAAAAAATCAAATAATTTGATATTAAACTTGCGTTTATCAAGAGCAGCAGGTATACTGTTTGAAAAATCAAAAGAAGAGACAGAGGAACGATTTCTGTTTCTTAAAAAAGAAGGAGAGCCAGACATGGGATACGTTGACGAAGTTCTTGAAGACGTGAAGAAAAAGAACGCGAACGAGCCGGAATTTCTTCAGGCTGTGACGGAAGTTCTGGATTCGATCAGACCGGTTGTTGACCGCAATGAGGAACTCTACAGAAAAAACGCGCTTCTTGAGAGACTGGTTGAGCCGGACCGCATCATCACATTCCGCGTTCCGTGGACCGACGACAACGGCAAGGTGCATATCCAGAGAGGATACCGGGTTCAGTTCAATGATGCCATCGGACCGTACAAGGGCGGGCTCCGTTTCCATCCGTCGGTTTATGTCGGAATCCTGAAGTTCCTCGGATTCGAGCAGGTGTTCAAGAATTCCCTCACCGGTCTTCCGATCGGCGGCGGCAAGGGCGGCTCTGACTTCGATCCGCACGGCAAGTCTGATGCGGAGGTTATGCGTTTCTGCCAGTCCTTCATGAGCGAGCTCTATAAGTATATCGGAGAAAATACGGATGTTCCTGCCGGCGATATCGGCGTGGGCGGCCGCGAGGTAGGATATCTGTATGGCCAGTACAAGAGACTCACAGGACGCTATGACAGCATCCTCACAGGCAAGGGCCTGACATTCGGCGGATCTCTCATCCGCACCGAGGCAACCGGCTACGGCCTTCTGTACTGCGCGGAAGAAATTCTCAAGATGAACGGGAAGAGCCTGGAAGGCAAGACCTGCGTTGTGTCCGGATCCGGAAATGTTGCGATCTACGCGATTGAGAAGGCGGAGCAGCTCGGCGCGAAGGTTGTGACATGCTGCGATTCCACCGGCTGGATCTACGATCCGGACGGCATTGACGTGGCAGTCCTCAAGGATGTCAAGGAAGTGAAGAGAGCCAGACTCACGGCTTATAAGGAAGCCCGTCCGAATGCAGAGTATCATGAGGGCAGGGGCGTCTGGACCGTTCCGTGCGACTACGCATTCCCGTGCGCGACGCAGAACGAGCTCGGTCTTGAAGATGCGAAGACACTTGTGAAGAACGGATGCCAGGGTGTATTTGAAGGCGCGAACATGCCGACAACGCTTGAGGCTACACAGTACATTCAGAAGAGCGGTCTTCTGTTCACACCGGGCAAGGCGTCCAACGCCGGCGGCGTGGCCACTTCGGCTCTGGAGATGAGTCAGAATGCCGAGCGTCTTTCCTGGACGGCTGCGGAAGTTGACGCGAAGCTCAAGGATATCATGGTCAACATTGCGCACAACATGTCCGACGCGGCGGAGAAGTACGGATTTGCCGGCAATTATGTAGTCGGCGCCAACATCGCCGGTTTCGAGAAGGTTGCCGAGGCGATGATCGCTCAGGGTGTGTACTGATACAGGCAGCCGGGAACGGTGAAAATTTAAACAGAATAAGCTGCTGCAATCCCTTCTGTACCGGGGCTGCGGCAGCTTTTTTGTCCGCAGGGCGGCGTTTGGGAAAAGGTTTGTCCGCTTTTTTCTTCAGCCGCTTTTTACACCGCTGCGCATAACCGGCTGTCAAGTTGATTTTTCAGAATTCAGAATGTAGAATGATACTGATTTTGTCACAAAGCGGATAAAGAAGGACCAGCCATGCTCAATTTTGACGAAGAGATCAAGAAGTTCCAGCGCAGCCTCGAGGTAGAGGACGCGGAGGATACGATATACAACAATGATGTCCCTGACATTTCGGATCTGATCAGCCAGCTGATGCAGGAAGCTGCCGCGTCCGGAAACAGAAACAGTCACTGAAAGGCAGGGAGACATGAGATGCAACCGGTGCGGGGCGCTGCTGAATGAATCGGACATCTGTCCGAACTGCGGCGCCGATGTTCATATTTACAAGCGGATTGCGAGAGCGTCAAACGCCTATTACAATCTGGGCCTCGCCAAGGCACAGGTGCGCAATCTGACCGGCGCCGTGGAGAGCCTGCGCACGGCGCTGACAATCGACAAGAGAAATATCCAGGCCAGAAATCTGCTCGGACTGGTGTATACGGAACGCGGCGATATCGTCGAGGGGCTGAGCCAGTGGGTTATCAGCCGCAGCATCATGCCGACGGACAACTTGGCATCCCGCTATATTCAGGAGGCGCAGAAAGATAAGGAAGCGTTTGATTCCGTGACAGAGGCCATCAGCCAGTATAATCTTGCGCTGCGCAATGCCAGACAGGGCAACACCGACATGGCAATGATCCAGCTCAAGAAGGTCACGGCCGCACATCCGAATCTGCTGAAAGCGCAGCAGCTTCTGGCCCTTCTGTACATTCAGAACGGCGAGTACAACCGGGCGCGCCGCTGTCTCAACACGGTTCTTCACGTGGACCGCAGCAACACACTGGCACAGCGTTATCTGCAGGAGATCCGCGACAGGCTCCGTGAGAAGCGCAAGAATTCGCCGTCCGGATTCCGGCCGCACACGGAGGAAGAAAAGGAAGTGCCGCTGTCCGGCAATGACGTGATTATTCCGCGCGGCAGCTTCCGGATGCCCGGAAACGGCGCCGCCACGGCGGTGCACATTCTGATCGGAGCGGGGCTCGGAATTCTGCTGTTTTTCCTCCTGCTTACACCGGCAATCCGCCGGAGCGCGTATACGGAGGGACAGGCCGGAAATTCAGAGCTGACCAGTCAGATCGCATCCCAGGATGCCCAGATCACGTCGCTGCAGTCCCAGCTTGAGGAAGTGCAGCGTCAGTACACAAATCTCCAGACTGCCGGCGGCGATACGGGTAACACCCAGTCGCTGATTGCTTCGGCTCAGAATTATCTTTCGGGCAGGATGCTCGAGTCGGCGGAAAATCTGGCGGACATTGAGGATTCTTCCGCACTGACACAGACGGAAGCGGCGGCGCTGTACCAGATGCTCTCCGACAACATGAAGAGCTATGCGCCGGAGATCTATGATTCCGGAAAGACGGCCTTTGACGCCGGAAACTATCAGACGGCGATCCTGGCATTCGTGCGCGCGGCGCGGGCGGACAGCACGAATGCGGAGTATGTATACTACGCGGCGAGAGCTTACGCGGCGGCAGGAGACGTTACCAATGCCGCCAAGTATTATCAGATGGTTGTCGACCGCTTCCCGGCATCGGAATACGCGACGGAGGCCAAAGGGTATCTGACCGGCGCCAATGCGGCGGCGCAGGCCCAGAGCACGACGGCGGCGCAGAGCACGACGCAGGCCCAGAGCACGACGGCGGCGCAGAGCACGACGCAGGCCCAGAGCACGACGGCGGCGCAGACGCCGGCCACGGCAGAGCAGACCTCAGCGGCGGTGCAAGCATGAACGTTGTCGTACACACCGGGAATGGTGAGATAACCGAGAAAAAATCACGCTTTCTGGCCTCTCTGTATCCGGTGCGCTCGGAGGATGAGGCGGTTTCCCTACTGGAAGACGTGCGGAAAAAATACTGGGATGCCAGGCATCATGTCTATGCGTATGTGACGGATTTCGGAAGAATCCGTCACTTTTCGGATGACGGGGAGCCGACCGGCACCGGCGGGAAGCCGGTCATGGACTGCCTGACGAGAGCGGATCTGACCGGTGCGCTGCTGGTTGTGACCCGGTACTTCGGCGGGACACTGCTGGGCACCGGAGGACTGACCCGCGCGTACGGGGCAGCTGCGGAAGCGGCACTTGCCCGTGCCCGCCTTGCACAGCTTGTCCGTGGAAAGAATTACCGCCTGACACTTTCCTATCAGCAGGCCGGAAAGCTGGAGTGGCTGGCAAGAGACGCCGGGGGCGTGCTGCTGGACACGAAATACGGTGAGAACGTAGAGGCTTCGCTTCTCGTACCGGCAGAGGCTGACGGAGCATTTCTGGCGCGGACGGCAGATGCATTTGCCGGGAAGGTGAGCCCGGAGGATCTGGGCAGCCGGGCGTATTTTGCGGACGAGACGGGACGGATTCACTTTATCGGAGGAGGATCAGCTTGAAGAGAAACAGGCAGATGGAGAGCTCTCTGCTTCTGGGACTTCCGGATTTGGCGCAGGAAGGCGGAGCGCTTGCAGGCGAGACCGCTTCCAGGGCTGTGGCAGCACTGGCGCACTTTCCGGGCGGTAACTCCTGGCAGAAAGTTCTGACGGATTTTGCCGCGCAGGAAAAGAGTGCTGAAAATACATGGCCGGGCATCGCGGCGCTCATGCTGAGCGGAGAGAAAGAGGCCGGCAGGCGGGCTGAAGAAAAAGCTGCGAACACGGACCTTAAGGGGATCCGCACGCCGCAGGACGCATATCTGTATATCCCGGGGCTTGTGCTGGCGGAGACAAAAACCGGGACACGCGGGAGATATTCTGATCTCCTGAATACGCTTGCGGCGGTTCCGGCTGCCCGGGAAGAAGACCTGTCGCTTCTGATGGCATGTGCCACCGAGAGCATGGAGTGGATGGACCAGGCGGTGTATGAAGTATACCGCGGATTTCAGGATATATTCCGGAAATGCCTGGACAGGCTCACCGGGCAGCGGGACGGCGATGCACATAAGCGGCAGGGGGATATCTGTGTTCTTTTCTCCTCGTATGCGATTCTTAAGGCCTGCCGCCTGGGAGCCGTCCTCACGGACGTATACGCGGAGCCGGCTGAAAAAGCATGCGCGAAGATCATCAGACACGCTGATGAATCTGCTGATGCTCTTTTGTACGCGGCAGCTGCCCTTGTATACGCAGAAGGGATACGCAATCGGGATTACCGGGATTACGGCAGGAAGAACGGAGGTGTGCTGTGGAGCTGAAGCTTCTCTGGAAGGGAATGCGCACCGCGGTTGTCCGGCTTTCGGGAGCGGGGCTGTATTACGCCGACAAGCCGTATGAGCTTGTGCTCTCGGACGGACAGCGCATAAAAACAGACACGGTTGTGACGTCTGTCTACGGGCTGGCACCCGGACAGGCGTATGAAATCACGGCGCTTCAGGACGGGGAGACTGTCGGAAAGGCTGCATTTGTCACGGAGAAAGAAAGCGTGACGCTGAATGTCCGGGACTTCGGAGCGTTCGGAGACGGAAAGCATGATGACACCGCGGCGATCCAGTGCGCCATCATGGCGGGCCGGAAGCGGAGCCGGGTGCTGGTTCCCAGGGGGGTCTTCTGCGTGAGCAGCATCTTCCTGAAGAGCCATCTGCACCTGTATCTGGAAAAGGGCGCGGTGATTAAAGGAATCCCGGACCGGGAGCGCTGTCCTATCCTGCCCGGCACCATTCCGACGACGGACGGTCTTGACGAAAAGAATTTCGGAACCTGGGAGGGCAATCCTCTCGACTGTTTCGCGGGCATCATCACCGGCCTGCACGTGTCGGACGTGACAATCAGCGGTCAGGGGACGATTGACGGCGGCGCGGGGAAGAATACCTGGTGGAAGGATGTCCGCACGAGAAATGTTGCCTGGCGGCCGCGGCTGATTTTTCTGGAAGACTGCAGCCGGATCGTTTTTCAGGGGATCACCCTGACCAACTCGCCGTCCTGGACACTGCACCCGTATTTTTCGCGGGATCTGCAGTTCCTCAATCTGAATATACGCAATCCGGCGGACAGCCCGAATACGGACGGACTTGACCCGGAGAGCTGCAGCCGGGTATCGGTCATCGGCACACAGATTTCGGTCGGAGATGACTGTATTGCCATAAAGTCGGGGAAGATCTACCAGGCTCTGAAATATCAGACACCGACATCGGACATGCGGGTCGAAAACTGTTTCATGCGCGACGGGCACGGAGCCGTCACGGTCGGCTCGGAGATCGCGGCCGGCGTGCGGAATATCCGGGTGAAGAACTGCGAGTTTTCAAACACGGACAGAGGATTGCGCGTGAAGACACGGCGCGGCAGAGGAGCGCTCTCGGTTCTGACGGACATCCGGTTTGAGAATATCCGGATGGATGGCGTGAAGACGCCCTTTGTCGTGAACAGCTTTTACTACTGTGACCCGGACGGACATTCGGATTACGTCGGCACGAAGCGGGCGCTTCCGGTGGATGAGCGCACGCCTTCGATCGGGAAGCTCATTTTCCGGAATATCAGGGCTTGCGGATGCGAGTACGCGGCCGCGTGGATTGCCGGACTGCCGGAGAAAAAAATAGAAGATCTCGTGTTTGAGCAGGTCTATGTGTCGTTTGCACCGGATGCCGGAAGCGGTCAGCCGGCTATGATGGAAGGCTGCGGACAGATGCGTGACGCCGGGTTCATCATCCGCGGGGTAAAAAATCTGACGATGCGGGGTGTTTCGGTCAGTGGCTGTACGGGCGACCCGCTGGTGACGGATGACGTCGATTCTCTGACGGAAATCTGAGAGAAATAAGCGGTCAGCGTTCCCGCACAGTGAAAAAATGACAGACGAAAAAAGGACTTCCGGAATCGGAAGTCCTTTTTTCTGGCAATTAAAATCGTGAAATTATCTGCTCTTTTTGGTATCTTTCGTCCAGATGCGCAGCGTCGAGATGAGCTTTTCCTTCTCATCCGGCGAGAGATGGGAGACGAGCTTAAGGATCTCGTTGTCAAGCGCGGTCTTCTCATAGTTCTTGTCAATGCTTCCGGCCAGGTAATCCAGAGACACGCCGGTCAGGTCCGCGTAGTAGGAGAGCATCCGGAGAGTCATCAGGTTGCGTCCGTTCTCCACGTTGCTGATGTATCCCGGTGTCACGTTGAGTGCCTTGGCCACATCCTCCTGCGTCAGGCCTTTGCTGATGCGAAGCTTCTTTACTTTGGCGCCGAGGTAATTCTTGTCGATATTTTCCATTTTCTTTCCTTTCCCGTTCCTTATCGTTTTGAGGCTCTGTAGCGCTCTTTATTGTCAAGAATCTTCTTGCGCAGACGGATGTGATTTGGCGTTACTTCCACAAGCTCGTCCGTGTCGATGTAGTCCATCGCTTCCTCGAGGCTTAGGATCTTGGGCGGCGTCAGGCGGAGCGCTTCATCGGCGCTGGAAGAACGCGTGTTGGTGAGGTGCTTTGTCTTGCAGACATTGACCTCGATATCATTGGAACGTGGATTTTCGCCGACGATCATTCCGTTATATACCTGCTCGCCGGGACCGATGAACAGAGTCCCGCGCTCCTGCGCGTTAAACAGGCCGTAGGTTACGGCCACGCCGCTCTCATACGCGATGAGAGATCCGGTCTGACGGTAGCTGATGTCGCCGCGGTACTCCTCGTACCCGTCAAAGGATGTGTTGATGATACCGCTTCCGCGCGTATCCGTCATGAACTCGCCGCGGTATCCGATGAGTCCGCGGGACGGGATCTTGAACTGCAGCCTGGTGTAGCCGTTGTTGATCGGAGCCATGCCGATGAGCTCACCCTTGCGCTGGGAGAGCTTCTGGATGACGGAACCGCTGCAGTCATCCGGAACGTCAATATAGGCTGTCTCCACCGGCTCCAGCTTGCGGCCGCGCTCGTCATAGTGATAGATGACTTCCGCCTTGCTGACGGCAAATTCATATCCCTCGCGGCGCATCTCCTCGACAAGAACAGACAGATGCAGTTCACCGCGCCCGGAGACCTTAAAGGCGTTCTCCACGCCTGGCGTCGCCTCGACGCGCAGGCTGACGTCGGTGTTCAGCTCCCGGAAGAGTCTGTCGCGAAGATGGCGGGATGTGACATACTTTCCGTCCTGACCGGCCAGAGGAGAGTCGTTGACCAGGAAGTACATGGAAATCGTCGGCTCGGAAATCTTCTGGAACGGGATTGCGACCGGGTTCTCTATGTCGCAGAGCGTGTCGCCGATGTGCAGATCATCGATGCCGGAGACAGCCACGATTTCGCCGACAGTGGCGGAGTCCACAGGAACTTTCTTAAGTCCGTCAAATGTATAGAGCTTCGTGATGCGGACCTTCTTGTGGACGCTCTTGTCGTGGTGGTTCACGATCATCACGTCTTCATTGATATGAATGCTTCCGTTGTCGATCTTTCCGATACCGATACGTCCGACAAATTCGTTGTAGTCAATGGTGGAAATCAGCATCTGCGTGCTCGCATCCGGATCGCCTTCCGGCTCCGGGATATAGCGGAGGATGGCGTCAAACAGCGGCTTCATGTCTTTGGGCGTGTCATCTAGATTCGCGATGGCATAGCCGTCTCTGGCCGAACCGTAGACGAACGGGCAGTCCAGCTGATCGTCGTTGGCGTCCAGGTCCATCATCAGCTCGAGCGTCTCGTCTTCAACTTCGGCCGGGCGTGCATCCGGGCGGTCAATCTTGTTGATGTAGACGATGACCTTGAGATTCAGTGCCAGCGCCTTTTCCAGTACGAACTTCGTCTGGGGCATGACACCCTCGTAGGCATCAACCACGAGCACAACGCCGTTCACCATCTTCAGGACACGCTCAACCTCGCCGCCGAAGTCGGCATGGCCGGGGGTATCGATGATGTTGATCTTCACGTTGTTGTACGTGACAGCTGTGTTCTTGGAAAGAATCGTAATGCCGCGTTCGCGCTCGATGGCATTGGAATCCATAACTCTGTCTTCGACTTCCTGATTGGCGCGGAAGGTTCCGCTCTGCCTGAGAAGCTGATCAACCAGCGTTGTCTTGCCGTGATCGACGTGAGCAATGATTGCGATGTTCCGGATATCTTCGCGTTTGATTCTCATTGCTTTTCCTTTCTCATATTTTTTATACTCTGTTAGTTTGCAACTTAAGTATTCTAACACAAGAAACATGAAAATCAATAGTAAAATGCGTGAAAGGATTCGCCGGGCAAATGGCGTATTTACGCTATTTTTTCTTGAACTGCGGCCGGATATTGGTTAAAATATAAGCCTGCCAGATATTGGATATAATATAAACCTGTCGGAAAACGGCATCTGCGTTTCATCTGCCGGCCGGACACAGTGATTGCCGGCTTTATAAAAATGAGAGAAAACAGTGCGGAAAATAATTGCGTAGGGCTCACAGGAATGTTAAGCAGCCCGGTGGTTTTCAGTCACAGTGTGGGAAAGCGGTCGTTCTACAAGTCTACGCTGGATGTGAAGCGGCTCTCGGGCACCGTCGATACCCTGCCGCTCACCCTTCCGGAAGGACGGGTGGAAGTCTCCGGTTTCCGGGAAGGCGAGAGAGTCACGGTGCTAGGACAGATGCGGTCCTACAATCACCATGTGGGAGAGCACAATCATCTGATTCTGTCGGTCTATGTGGAGAAAATGGAGGAGGTGTCCGCCGAGGCAACGGATGCCAATGAACTGACGCTCAGAGGATATATCTGCAAGCCGCCGGTACTCCGGAAAACGCCGCTGGGCCGCAAGGCCTGTGACCTGCTCGTTGCGGTTTCCAGGAGCTATGGCCGTTCGGACTATCTCCCGGTTATCGCCTGGGGAAAGACGGCGGAGATGGCCGCGGCATTTTCCGTTGGTACACAGATCGAGGGGACGGGAAGGATGCAGAGCCGCGCCTACACGAAGCGATTCGCAAACGGCAGCAGCGAAGTGAGAACGGCATATGAAGTTTCTCTGATGCGCGCAGATGCGGTTGACAGTGCCGACAGGGCAGAGTAAGATTCAGATAAACGAAAATATTGGTAAGTAGAGGTTGCGCTTTTTATCAGTACGCCGCCTGACGCGCCGGTGCGCGGAAGAGGACGGGGAAAAGGAAAAAGCGCCGAAGCAGCAGAAGCGTGCCGGTGCTTCTGCCGCTGGGTGCATGGCCAACAGTCATGCAACTGTCATCAGAACCTGATGGAGAGCTACTTGTCTGCAGCCATTCCGGGCTAATACG
The DNA here is from genome assembly GCA_903789615.1 of uncultured Lachnospiraceae bacterium. Taxonomy (GTDB): domain Bacteria; phylum Bacillota; class Clostridia; order Lachnospirales; family Lachnospiraceae; genus UBA4285. Next base: position 204,930 of record CAIFEV010000001.1, read on the forward strand.
CATGACAACCACAGCCTGCTCACGTTCTGAAGTGAGCAGGCTTTTTTTCGGAACGGCCTGCCTTCAGAATGAACAGAACTTTCCAGCGTTCTCTGACTTTACCAGAGGCACAAGGAGGACAACACTATGTCAATTTTCACGGGTGCCGGCGTTGCGATCGTAACGCCGATGCATGAGGACGGAACGGTAAATTATGAGAAGTTCGGCGAGATCCTCGACTGGCAGATCCGCAATTCAACCGATGCGATCGTGGCCATCGGCACGACCGGCGAAGGATCTACGCTGACGATGGAAGAGCACCAGGAAGCCCTGGAGTTCGTCTGCTCCTACGTGAAACACAGAGTTCCGGTTATTGCCGGAACCGGATCCAATGCAACAAGCGCTGCGATTATTCTCTCACAGGCGGCGCAGAGAGCCGGCGCGGATGCATGTCTTGTCGTGACGCCGTATTACAACAAGGCGACCCAGAAGGGACTGTACGAGCATTACAAGACAGTCGCAGCTTCCGTTGATCTGCCGATTATCATGTACAATGTTCCCGGACGCACGGGATGCAACATCGCGCCGGAGACGGCGGCAAAGCTCGCAAAGGATGTCGACAACATTGTTGCCATCAAGGCGGCCACAGCCAATGTTTCCCAGGAACTTCACACGATGGAGCTCTCGGAGGGAAGACTGGATATGTATTCCGGCGAGGACGGACTGATTGTTCCGCTTCTTTCCATCGGCGCAAAGGGCGTCATTTCCGTGCTCAGCAATGTTGCTCCCAGGCAGACGCATGATATCTGTGCAAAGTGGTTTGCGGGTGACACGAAGGGAAGCCTTGAGGAGCAGAAGAGAGCACTTCCGCTCATCGATGCGCTCTTCAGCGAGGTGAATCCGATTCCGGTCAAGGCGGCCATGAATATGATGGGGATGGAAGTCGGACCGCTCCGCCTGCCGCTCACGGAGATTGAACCGGAGCACAGAGCGCAGCTTAAGAAAGCACTGGAAGAGTACGGACTGCTACGTGTCTGACGGCCTGACGGAAGGAAGAGAAGATGAACATTATCATTAACGGCTGCGGCGGCCACATGGGCGCCGTTCTGGCGGATCTTATCGAAAAGACAGATGACGCGGTGTGCGTCGCCGGTGTGGATGTGCACGCTCCGGCAGTCTGCCGCTTTCCGGTGTATCCGTCAGTGAGAGAGGTTAAGGAAGACGCGGATGTCGTCATCGATTTCAGCACAGCCGCGGCTGTGGATGCGCTGATTGATGACTGCGTGGCAAAGAAGCTTCCGCTGGTTCTTTGCACGACCGGCCTTTCGCAGGAACAGATCGCGCATGCCGGGAAAGCAGCGGAAACGATTCCAATTCTGCGTTCCGCGAACATGTCGCTTGGCGTAAATGTGATCCTGAGTCTGGTTGCACAGGCGGCGAAGGTTCTTGGACAGGCCGGATTTGACACGGAGATCGTGGAGGCGCATCACCGCCGCAAACTGGACGCTCCGTCCGGGACGGCCCTGATGATCGCAGACGCGGCAAATGAAGCCCTCGGCGGAGGGTATACGTACAATTACGGAAGACATGAACAGCACGAGCCGAGAAATCCGAAGGAAATCGGAATCTCCTCCGTGCGCGGCGGCACGATCGCCGGTGTCCACGACTGCATTTTCTGCGGTGAGGACGAGGTTGTCGAAATCCGCCACACAGCCTCTTCCCGGGCAATTTTTGCGAAGGGCGCCGTTTCCGCCGCCCGTTTTCTTAGGGACAGGGAACCGGGGCTCTACGATATGCAGGACGTCATTGCGGCTTCCTGATGTCTGCTGCAAACAGACGGTCGAACCTGTAAAAAGACAGCCTTTCGGAGATTTCAAAACCCGTCTTCCGGTACAGCCGGAGGGCGGGTTTATTGTTGGAACGGACCTGAAGAACGACGGCGCTGCCGGCAGGAAGACGTGTAAGCACATGGGTGAGAAGGAGCGTGCCGTACCCGCATCCCCGCAGTTCTTCCGGCACATGCACATCGCTGATACAGTAAAAATTTCCGCCGCCTGTGAGTGTCATGTGCGCGGCGGTCTGACTGCCGTTTTGCAGAAACAGTTCTGTTTCTGCCTCCCTGGCGCCGGGCCCGGCCGTGTGAGCCGCCATTTCAACCGACATTCCCGCGGGAAGAGCGCCTGGCGGCAGGCTGCCGGGCGCAGTGCAGCGCATCAGCAATTCATCGTACAGATAGTCGGCAGCCAGACGGGAAGAAATCAGGCCTGCCGGAAGCGGCCCTGTCAGTGTGGCGCCCGGAAAGAGTTTTCCGGCTGCCCCGGCTGCTGTTTCAAGAAGCGCGGTAAACACGCCGAGGCGGCGCATTTCCGGTCTGACGGCAGCGGATACCTCCACGGTTTCGTCTCTCCTTCCCGCATCAGGCGGGATGTGGCAGCCGGTGAGAAATCCGGCGGGAGATGAACTTCCCGGCAGATACGCGAAGAATACCGGAAAACCGGTGTCATCGCCATAGGCGTCATATCCGCCGCAGGAGGCGCAGATGCGTGCCCATGCGCGCTTCTGTCTGCGGTCCATATCTGTTATCTGTGTGATCCGGATGTCCAACTTCATTCCCTCTTACGATTCCAGAATTGTTACAAAATGATTGTATCAGCCCGGGCTTTAGAGTACAATTAGGCAAAGTGTCTTATTCAAGGAGGACTTATGAGAGTAGCAGTACTGACCGATTCCAACAGCGGAATGACGCCTGAAGATGCCCGCGAAAACGGAATCGAACTCATGAGTATGCCAATCTTCATCAACGGAAAATCGTACATGGAGAACGTGGACATCACGCAGGAGCAGTTTTATGACTATCTCCGCCAGGATGCCAATGTCTCTACTTCCCAGCCGAGTGTGGGGGAGATGCAGGAAGAATTCGACCGTCTTCTGAAATCGTACGACAGCATTGTCTTCATCCCCATGTCCGCAGGTCTTTCCGGCACCTGTCAGACGGCCATGATGCTCGCGCAGGATTATGACGGCAAGGTTCAGGTCGTGAACAATCACCGGATTTCCGTTACACAGCGCCAGTCGGCACTTGATGCGAAGCTTCTTGCAGACAAGGGGGCTGACGCGAAGGAGATTAAGGAAAAGCTGGAGGAAGATGCCGGAAATTCCAGTATCTATATCACCGTTGAGACACTGAAGTATCTTAAAAAAGGCGGGAGGATCACGCCGGCCGCCGCCGCGATCGGAACCCTGCTTAACATCAAGCCGGTTCTGCAGATCCAGGGCGAAAAGCTCGATTCCTACGCTAAATCCCGCGGGATGGTTTCCGCCAGAAAGATCATGCTGAAGGCCGTTCATCTGGACCTTCAGAACCGCTTCCCGGAGGCGGACAAGGCAGGCCGCATTCACATCGCCGGCGCTTACACGGCCGACCAGGAGACGACCGCAGGCTGGATAAAACAGGTTCAGGACGAGTTCCCGCAGTATCCGGTCCACTTCGACCCGCTGCCGGTTTCCATCGGCTGTCATATCGGCCATGGCTCCCTTGCCGTGACCGTCTCGAGCTTCCTGCCGGACCGGGAAAAATAACCGAAGGCAGGCGGGCTTGTCCAAGTTTGAAAAGAATCAAATTTATGCTTGACAGACATACCCGTTTCATGTAATATACTACTTGCGTCCGAAAAAAACGCACTGGAATGCGCGAGTGGCTCAGAGGTAGAGCACCTCCTTGCCAAGGAGGGGGTCGCGGGTCCGAATCCCGTCTCGCGCTCGCAAGGCCGATGTCTGTCGAAGGACATCGGTCTTTTTTGATGACTGGAAAACTGGTCAGACAGGAAAGGAATGAGCAGAACATGTCGATACAGGAAAAACAACAGAAACTGGAGGCGTATCTGACCTCCCTGGGCAGTGTGGCCGTTGCCTTCTCCGGAGGTGTGGATTCATCGTTGCTTCTCACGGAGGCACACAAGGTATTAAAAGAGAACTGCGTCGCCGTCACGGCACTGTCCGCATCGCTTCCGGAATCCGAGGCAAAAGCGGCGGATGATTTCTGCAGGGAGCGGGGCATCCGTCATGAGATTCTGCGGGTGGAGGAGCTTGATATACCGGGATTTAAGGAAAATCCGGTCAATCGCTGTTATCTGTGCAAGCAGGGACTGTTCACACAGCTTTCTTCCAGAGCTAAGGAGCTTGGTCTTGCGTATGTCGCGGAAGGTTCCAACATGGACGACCTGGACGATTACCGGCCCGGTCTTGCCGTGGTCCGGGAACTCGGGGTGAAGAGTCCGCTGCGGGAAGCCGGACTTACAAAAGAAGATATCCGGGCGATCTCAAAGACGCTCGGACTTCCGACCTGGTCCAAGCCGTCTGCCGCCTGTCTGGCCTCGCGGTTTGTGTACGGGGAGACGATCACGGCAGAAAAACTTGCGATGGTGGGACTTGCCGAAAAATGGCTCCGGGACCGGGGATTTTCGCAGATCCGGGTCCGCATGCACGGCGGGGATCAGAACGGAAAAGGCGCACTCGCCCGGATCGAAGTTCTGCCGCCGGAGCAGGAACTTCTTATGAGCATCCGGAAGGAAGCGGCCGGGGCGTTTCATAAAATCGGATTCAGTTATGTTACAATGGACCTGTTCGGCTACAGGACCGGCAGCATGAATGAAGCGCTGGGCCTGAAACCGGAGGACGCCTGGAAGAAGTGAGAAGCAGGAGGAAGGGGAGAAGAGCAGATGAATGAGGAACAGGTCCGGGAAGAAATTATCCGGTATTTCAGGAAGAGCTATGAACTGGGATTTGTCAACATGTTTGAGGGCAATATCTCGGCCCGTGTCGGGGACAGGGTGCTGATCACCCCGTCTCAGAAAAACAAAGAGCAGGTGACGCCGGAAATGCTCCCGGAGCTGTCCCTGGAAGGAGAGATTCTGACAGATACAGGGAGCCGTCCGAGCAGTGAGTTCCGGATGCATCTGGCGCTGTACCGCCTGCGGCCGGACATTCGCGCGGTCGTTCACGTCCACAGTCCTTTTGCGACGGCCTGGGCGATGAACGACAGGGCCATCCGGGGTGATCTGGCCGAGGTGTATATGTTTTTCGGCGGAGAGATTCCGGTCTGCGGATACGGAACGCCCGGGACTGACCAGGTGTTCATGGACTTCGGAAGGTACTTTGTCAATGAGGACAAAGACGTAGTGCTGCTTGCCAACCACGGACTGGTTGCCGGCGCCGGCTCGGTGGAGCAGGCTTTCGCAAAGGCGGAGGCGGCGGAAAAAATAGCAAAGATTCTTTCGATCGCGCAGCTGACCGGCAGGCCGCATCACCTGACGGAACGGGAAAAGTCGGCGCTTCTGGCGAAGTACCGCGCGTTAAGACACTAAAAGAAACAGGAGGAGTGCAGGTGGCAGATCTTCGGGATTATATACACTGGAGAGGGGATCTTACGTTCGGGCGCGATCCGTTTAATCTTGTCGACAATCTGATTTTTTCGTGGCTTGCCTATGTGGATTTTACCGGCTGCGTCCCGCTTCTGGGGGAATCGGGAAGCGTCACGCTGGGACAGGCATGTGAGACATTTTTCAGACTGCATGATGAAAAACAGCTTGCCGCCGACAAGTCCTTTGTCGCATCTGCGCCTTATGTTCTGCGGGAGTGCGCAAAACAGCCGCGTTTCCGTCACATCCGGCTCGGTTCCTGGCAGAAGATTTATGATGAGAAAAGGCAGACTCAGTTTGCTGCCGTGACATTCCTCCTTCCGGACGGAACCTGGTACGCCGCGTTCCAGGGGACGGACGACACGATCATCGGGTGGAAAGAGAATTTCAACATGAGTTTCCTGACTCCTGTGCCCGGCCAGCAGAAGGCTGCGGAATACCTGAACGCGCTGAAGCTGCCGAAAACGGTGCGGCTTCGCGTCGGCGGCCATTCCAAGGGAGGGAATCTTGCGTGTTACGGCGCCCTGCACGCGCAGGAAACGGTGCAGGACAGAATTCTGCACATATATGATAACGACGGCCCCGGCTTCGAGAATTCGGCGGAGTTTGCAAAGGCGGCGGAAAAAATAGCCAGCCGGATTATCAAAATCGTCCCGCAGTACTCGATCATCGGCTTCCTCATGGAAAATACAGGGAACTACCGGATCGTAAAAAGTTCCGGCGTGCGCGTCATGCAGCATGATGCCACGACCTGGCAGGTGATGGGAACGGATTTCGAGTATGCGGACGATCTGGATGAAAATGCGAAAATATGGAATGCAGCGCTCTACAAATGGTGTTATTCTTATGACCGGTCCGAGAGGCAGAAATTTGTGGACTCGGTATTTGAACTGGTGACTGCATCCGGAGCTTCGACGCTGACGGATATCAACAACGCGTTTTTCAAGAGCGCGGGCGCATCCTTCCGGAAACTGGCGGACCTGAGTCCTGACAAGAAACGCAGCGTGCTCCGGACATTTGCCTCGCTGTACGCGGAATATTTCAAGGAGCGGAGCAACCGCCACATCACGGATATCACCGAACTGGTGAAGAACAGACAGGAAAGATGAAAAGATGCTGAACATTCTGTACGGCGCGCTGGTACTGGCAGGCGTCATGGCTGCCTTTATGGCTGTGCACACGGTCTATGTGAGAGGACACGGCGGGAAGGAGACCCGGCTGTCCTGCGGCGGATGTGCGAATCAGGAGAACTGTGAGACTTCCGGGCAGGGAGGCTGTGAAGGACAGAAAACGGCCCGTTTCAAGGCGGTCCTTTTTGACCTGGACGGGACCCTGCTTGACACGGCGGAAGATCTTAACGCGGCGGTGAACGCGGGACTTGCAGCATATGGCCTGCCGCCAAGAAGTGTAGAGCAGACGCGGCAGGATATCGGCGACGGGACGAAGATGCTCATTCACCGGTCAGTGCCGCAGGGGACAGACCCGGACACAGAGGCGGCCGTATTTGACGTTTTCCGGAACATTTACACACAGCATGCAAGTGACCGGACACAGGTGTATCCGGGAATCCGCGGCACACTGGCTGCCCTGTCGGGGCGCGGCGTGAAGCTGGCGGTGATCACCAACAAGGACGCACGCGTCGCCGGGCCTTTTGTCAGGAAATTCTTCGGAGAGCGTTTTGAGTGCATCTTCGGGTGGCAGAAAGGCTTTGCGCGCAAGCCCGACCCGGATATGTTTGACCGCTGTCTGGATTTCCTGAATGTAAGACCGGAGGAAGTTCTGTATGTGGGCGACACGGAGGTTGACGCGGCATTCGCCGGGGCGGCCGGTGCGCCGTTTGTACTTGTGAGCTGGGGATGCCGGGAAAAGGACGTGCTTGAAGGGCTCGGCGCAGCCGGCGTCATCGACAGTCCGTCCGGACTTTTGCAGTTTGTTTGAGGTGAGATTCTATGCGTATACTTCACTGTGCGGATCTTCATATCGGGTCATCCCTGGAGAGCGGGCTTCTGCCTGACAGGACTGCTCTGCGGCGCAGGGAGATCAATGACTCGGTGTCCCGGATTGCGGCCATGGCGAGGAGACACAGAATAGATGCGTGCCTGATCGCCGGCGATCTTTTTGACACCGACTATGTGACGCCGGAAACATGGAAACGCTGTCTGGCAGCCATGGCTTCCGCCACACCGGTGCGCTTCCTGATCCTGCCCGGCAATCACGACGGCCGTTTTCTTCACGCGAGGGAGCAGCGCGCTGCGTCCGGAGATCCGGCTGACCGGCTTCCGAGCAACGTCAAAATCCTGACGGGCGGCCACTCCGTCCGCATGGGTTCTACGCGCGTGTTCGCGGCGGAGACGGCGGATGACATCCGCTATATCAAGGCGGATATCCGGCTTTTCAATATCGTCATGATGCACGGGACTGTGTCGGGGCAGATGTTTACCTTTGCCGACGGGACGATGGTGCCTTTCTCGGCGCTTAAGAACCGGAACCTCGATTACGGGGCGCTTGGCCACGTGCATGCAGCCGGGGCGGCGCAGGTGGATGCGAGGCTGACGCTGTGCTGGCCGGGGTGCCTGGAAGCGCGTGGGTACGATGAGCCGGGAAAGAAAGGCTTTATCGTAGTCAATACGGAAAACGGGAGCCGCCGGTTTGTTCGGGCAGCTCTCCGGGAGTGTGCCGCCGTGCCTTGTACGCTTGACAGGGAGGACACGGAAGGGGATATCCTGAATAAAATTCACCAGTCGCTGCAGGACATACCGGAAGAAAATCTGGTGTATCTGCATCTTGACGGGACGGTAAAGGAGGAGGAGTTCAGCCCGGCGGGGCTTCAGAAGATGCTGCTGCAGGAGTATTTCGGCGTGCGGATCGACACATCCGGCCTCACGGTGCTCGGGCGGGGACAGCAGATGAGCACGGCGCGCGTTTCGCCTTCTGACGGGGACGAAGACGCGACCCGCATCTGGAACCCGCAGGAAGAGGCAAAGCTTGCGGCGGAAGCAGATGACTGGACCCGCGAGGAACGGCCGCTTGCGAGGAAGATGCCGGAGCAGGCATCAGATGAGTCGGCCGGTGAGCAGATTGCCCTGCGGGAAATCTACCGGGAGCTTGTGCGGGACGCACAGCTTGCGCCACAGACGGCCGATGAAGTCCTGAAAGCCGGATTTGCGGCTCTGGACGGAGAGGAGCTGCCATTGTGAAGATTGAAAAGATTCGCATTGATGCCTTCGGTAAACTGGAAGGCTTTCAGAAAGAATTAAATCCCGGGCTGAACAGCATTCTGGCTGACAACGGATTCGGCAAGAGCACGCTGGCCGCGTTTCTGCGGGCGATGTTCTACGGGATGCCTCCTGCCCGGACCAGAAAAGACTTTCGGGACGAGGAGCGGACAAAATACGCGCCCTGGAACAACGCCAGAATGGGCGGCGGACTGCAGATTGAGTGGCAGGGAAGGCACTACCGGATCGAGCGGACATTCGGTGTCCGGGAGAAGGACGATACGCTGATTGTCACGGATATGGAGACCGGAAAGGTGAGTGATGCGCTCGGCGACGTGCCGGGGGAGACGATTTTTCGGATCAGCCGGGATGCATTCGCTTCGACACTGCTTCTGACTAGTGAGTCCACGGTTCCGACAGATAACGGACTGAATGTTGAGACGCCGCTCCAGGCGGAGCTTGGCAGTGTGGACCCGGATCCTGACATGAAGAAGCTGCCGGGCGCCTTAAAGCGGCTGCAGGACGCCGTGCGGTATTACAGCCGCCAGGGCGGGCGCGGGCATCTGGCGCAGCTGCGCGACGAGAGAACGCAGCTGGCGGCTGATATGCGCTCGATCCGCACGCAGTACCATGAGCTGAAACAGAAAGAAACGCAGGAACTGTCGCGGGAACAGTCGGGAGAAGGGTTCGTCGAGAAAGAGGGGAGCGATTTCAATTACCTTGAGGCGGATGCGGACAGCACGGCAGATATCAAGGATTACACGCGGATTCTGTCGGACACGCAGGATCTCGACGATGTGCATCTGACGGAGGAAGACCTGAACGACTCAAAGCTGATGCGCAAGCTGACAGAGCCGCCGGAAAAGAAAGGCCACGGAAGACTGATCGCCGTTGCCGTTCTCCTGCTTGTCGTCGGGATCGCGGGAAGCATCTATGTACCTGCGGCAAGACCGCCATTTGTCATTGCGGCCGGAGTCGGCATGATGATTCTGGCGGTGCTGATCCTCTCGGCGGTCACCTCGCACACGGTGAACCGCGCGGAAGGCATCAGCCGGGAGCAGATGCTGCAGTCCCGCCAGGAGGAAACAGACCGGGCGCAGCAGATGTACGCCGAGCAGAAGGGAAAGCTGAAGGCACAGTATGCGGAGAAGAAAAAGCGCGTCGAGGAGCTGACCGCACAGATTGACGAGGAGAGCCGGCGTGCGGAAATTTACGCACAGGCGGACAGGCTGCTGCAGGAAGCAGCGAGAACAGCTGCGGAGGGCGCCAGAAGGCTTGTGAGCCAGCATATCAATGAGTATCTGGAACTGTTCACGGACGGCGGCGCCATGGAAGTGAAGGTCGATGAGAATTTCAGACTGAGTGTTGTCGAGAACGGGCGCGAGAGGCAGCTTGGCTACTACAGCAGCGGCTCACAGGATCTGTTCCGGTTCGCGGAGCGGCTGGCGCTGCTGGACGGTCTGTATCCGCAGGAACATCCGGTGTTGATTTTGGATGATCCATTTGCTAATCTGGATGACAGTCACATGGAGAAAGTTCTTTCATTTTTGTGGAATCAGCAGAGCGGACGACAGATTATTTATCTGACCTGCCAGAGCAGCCGGATGCCGTAAACCCTGAAAAAAAGCGGCCTGGCGGTAAGGTTTGACAAAAACTATATATAGTATTACATGCTTGACCTAAACCACAATATGTAGTAACATGAATCCTGCACGTGAGCAATCACGCGCGGGATTTTTTGCTTTCGGAATAAAGAACCGGAAGATACAGGAAACAAAAATCAAAAATCAGACAATCTCAAAAACAAAGTCGCACAAAAGCAGGGGACGTAGAATGAATATTATCAAGAGAAGCGGCGAAGAGGTCGAATTCGACATCAGCAAGATCATTGTCGCCGTTCAGAAGGCGAACAGGGAAGTTCCGGAACAGGAGCGCCTGAGTGAGGAACAGATTCAGGCGGTCGGCAGCTTCGTCGAGGAACAGGCAAGGAAGACGACACGGGCGCTTTCCGTCGAGGAGATCCAGGATCTGGTCGAGGATCAGATCATGAAGGATCAGGCGTTTTCGGTGGCTAGAAAGTACATCACCTACCGCTACAAGAGGGCACTGGTCCGCAAGTCCAACACGACGGATCAGAGAATCCTGAGCCTGCTTGAGAGCAACAACGAGGAGGTCAAGCAGGAGAACTCCAACAAGAATCCGACGGTCAGCAGCGTACAGCGCGATTACATGGCCGGTGAGGTCAGCAAGGACATCACAAAGAGATTTCTTCTCCCGGACGACATCGTAGAGGCGCACGAGCAGGGCATTATTCACTTCCACGATGCGGATTACTTTGCGCAGCACATGCACAACTGCTGCCTGGTAAACCTGGAGGACATGCTTCAGAACGGCACCGTCATCTCCGGAACGCTCATCGAGAAGCCGCACAGCTTTTCGACTGCCTGCAACATCGCCACGCAGGCTATCGCGCAGATCGCCAGCAGCCAGTATGGCGGCCAGAGCATCACATTGTCGCATCTGGCGCCATTTGTCCAGGTGAGCCGTGAGAAGTTCATCCGCGAGGTGAGAGAGGACTTCCGCGAGAGCGGGATCACGGCGACAGACGAAGAGGTCCGCAAGGTCGCGGAGATGCGCGTGCGCGAGGAGATCAAGCGCGGCGTTCAGACTATTCAGTATCAGGTCATCACGCTCATGACGACAAATGGGCAGGCGCCCTTTGTCACGGTTTTCATGTATCTGGATGAAGTGCCGGACGGGCAGACCAGATCAGACCTGGCGCTTGTCATCGAGGAAGTTCTCCGCCAGAGAATGCAGGGCGTCAAGAATGAGAAGGGCGTGTGGATCACACCGGCGTTCCCGAAGCTCATCTATGTTCTGGAGGAGGACAATATCCATCCGGATTCCCGCTACTGGTATCTCACGAAGCTGGCTGCGGAATGCACCGCAAAGCGGATGGTTCCGGACTACATCTCCGAGAAGAAGATGCGCGAGTACAAGCTCTCAAAGGGCGAGACCGAAGGGAACGGGGATGTGTATCCGTGCATGGGATGCCGCAGTTTCCTGACGCCGGACCGCTCCGGAAACGGGTATGACAACGTGGCGGGCGCGCTTGACTATGACCCGTCAAAGCCCAAGTATTACGGCCGTTTCAACCAGGGCGTCGTGACCATCAACCTGGTCGATGTGGCCTGCTCGTCGGAGCGCGACATGGACCGCTTCTGGGAGATCCTGGACGAGCGTCTGGAACTGTGCCACAAAGCGCTTCGCTGCCGCCACGAAAGACTCCTGGGGACACCGTCGGATGTGGCGCCGATCCTCTGGCAGTACGGCGCGCTGGCAAGGCTGAAGAAGGGTGAGAAGATCGACAAGCTTCTCTACGGAGGCTATTCCACCATTTCTCTCGGGTATGCAGGGCTGTACGAGATGTGCAAGTATATGACCGGCAAGAGCCACACCGATCCGGCTGCGAAGCCGTTTGCGCTGGCCGTGATGAAACGGCTGAATGACGCCTGCGCGAAATGGAAGGCGGCCGAGAACATAGACTACTCCATCTACGGCACCCCGCTGGAATCCACGACGTACAAGTTCGCGAAGTGCCTGCAGAAGCGTTTCGGCATCATCAAGGATGTGACCGATCACAACTACATCACCAACAGCTATCATGTGAATGTCCGCGAGCATATCGACGCGTTCTCAAAGCTCAAGTTCGAGTCCGAATTCCAGAAGCTCTCCCCGGGCGGCGCGGTATCCTATGTGGAAGTTCCGAATCTTCAGAACAACATCGAGGCAGTTCTCTCCGTGATGCAGTTCATCTATGACAACATCATGTACGCCGAGCTCAACACCAAGAGCGACTACTGCCAGGTGTGCGGGTATGACGGACAGATCCAGATTGTGACCGACAAGAACGGAAAGCTCGTCTGGGAGTGCCCGAACTGCGGAAACCGCGACCAGTCGAAGATGAATGTCGCGAGACGTACCTGCGGATATATTGGCACGCAGTTCTGGAATCAGGGCAGAACACAGGAGATCAAAGACAGAGTGATGCACCTGTGAGAATGTCCGTATGAAAGAATCCGGCAATCTGAAAAAATGTAATTTATTGTAATCTGACACCCGCGGCCTGGTAAAAGGGCCTGCGGGTGTTTTTTCGGGCTTTTGGGTCTTTTGTGGCATTTCCCGTATTTCCGGTTTAGGGCGGACATGCTATAATGCCTGAAATCAGGTGCGCGTAAAATCAGTGGATGAAATGTAACCTGAGAGTCCCGTTTGAAAGCAGAGACTCCCGTTTGGTAAATGAGAGGAGGCATTTTGTAACCGAGATTCCCGATCTGTAAATGAAAATCCCAGTTTGTAAGCAAGATTCCCGGATTTCAATATTTTTAATACATGCTACAATGACTTCAGACCGTATTTCTGCATGGCAAACAGAGATCGGATCACGCTCGAAACTTTTTGTATACGGAGATTCCATCTCTGATCTCAATTGTTCAGTTGTGATCTTTTCTGGCGGCCGTACGTAAATACTGGTTACTTTTTGAGAAGTCTAGGCTTTAGGACGATGTTCTCAGCAGAGACCTTGGAACATCCCAGCTCCTTGAGCACTTCTTCTCCGTAAAGGAAGCTGAATGCATCGTAGGGCGTATGGTCATTCAGCTTCTTTCTTTTGTACGAGTTGATGTGATCCATCATCCTGGTCACCTCTTCCTGCGTCAGGTCATCAAAGCTAGTGCCCTTAGGAAGCACTCTCCGGATCAGTTCATGATTCACTTCACAGGATCCCTTCTGATAAGGACTGCTTGGGTCACAATAATAGACCTTGGTCCGCATAAGAGAACGCTTCCCTCTCGAGCCTTCCCGGTATTCGATAGCCTTTGGATTTGAGAACTCACTTCCATTGTCGGTAAGTATCACTGGAAAAAGCTTTTCAAAGAGGTCCGGACCAAGGACATGGTCCAGATGGTCAAAAATATCGATCACCGACCTTGAAGTGTTCGCATCCCTGAGAAAAGCCAGCATCAGGCTGGTCTCCACGAAATGGATCGTGAGAAGACATTTCCCACCAGTCCTGCCGATGACACTGTCCATCTGAACGATATGTGTCTCAGCTCCCTCTTCTATGAACTTCTGGAAGTCCTGATAGTTCCGCCCAATGCGGCAGCCCCTGTCCACCTTGAATTCTGGCTTCTTATACCGGGGCCGGTATTTCATTTTCCGTGGAAGATCGATGTTCCTGACATCAAAGAGCTGGGCATCTACATAGTTGTAGAGGGTCTTTTCACTGCACATGAGCTCATCTACATGGTCAAGATAGATCTGGTGGAGAGACTGTCCGTTCCTCACGAGAGGAGTAATGATAGCATTGATCCTACTGATCGTGGCCTCGTTCGTCAGGATACCTGTGCGGGATTCAGAGATGACATTTGTTGCCTGGATATGGGCATCTGCCGGATCGTAGATCCTTTTCAGGAGCGTGCATTCATTCACCGCCCCACATCCGTTGCAGACGTAAGGAGGCTTGCTCTTGACGGAGCAGACATCTTCTGAAAAATCTTCACAGTGCTGATAGCATTCAGAACATAGGCTACATTTATAGAGCGATGTGCGTGAGCATTTCGGGCCGCAGAGTCCCTTCAACTTGCAGGTCTTCCGGTGCTTACAGGGGTTAAAGGGATAACCGGGCCGGCCGCTCTTTTTATCATAAGAGTAGCGGCGGATCTCCTTAGCGATCGTCGTCCGGTCCTTTCCGAGCCTGCGCCCGATCGTACCGAATGATTGATGTTCCTTGAGGCCTCTGGCAATCTCCAGACGGTCATCATAAGTCAAAAACTTAGACATAGCGGTTCCTTTCTAACGACCGCCAGAAGTCTTTAAGATAACAAAAAATGAGATAGACTTTCCAGTCCATCTCATATGTTTGTAAGGGAGAATCCATACCCTTCTTCCTTCATCTACAACTATTAAAATCCAACCTTATCTGAGACTCTGGGTATGGAATCTCAGTTTGCAATTGAGACGTAAAATCAGTGCAGACATAGAAACAAAAGATCTGCTGCGGCAGAAAAAACTGGGGGCATACATGCGGGGAAGCACAGCAATCCGAATAAACAGGAAATCTGTCCGCTTCAGAATGTTCTTTTCTTATATACTGGTTCTGCTCATTCCGCTGGCGCTTTGTCTGGTTCTGTACAAAGTCTCGTACCGGGCAATGGAGCGCTCGTCGGAAAAGGTGTACGGATCCCTGCTCGAGCAGGTCCGGATTGATTTTGATGACTATTTTGATGAAATACGGCAGATCCAGTCCAGAATGCTGACCGATGAAAACCTGAGATCTCTGACACTGGCCGGAACCTCCTTCAGTCCGACAGAGCATATGACTCTGGTGGCGGCTAACCGGAGTCTGTCACAGATTCAGTATACGTATCCATTTATCCGTGATGCCATTATGTATATGAAAGAGTCAGACTCGGTCATCGGCACGACCGGTCATATGAGCCTGGAGCTGTATTATGATCTGTATCTGAAAGATTCGGATCTGTCAGAAGAGAAGCTCCGGGAATATCTGGCCGGACAGAGGAATCCCGGGGATATGCTGCAGATCCGCTTTTCGGACGGATCACGCCGCCTGCTGTTTTCCTGCAATACGATATCCGATTACAGTTCTTCGTCATACAGCCGGAACAATTCCACAATTGCCATACTTGTGAATGAAAGCCTGCTGAATCAGAGACTTCTTCAGTTTCAGTCCGATCCGTCGATTCAGATCGGCGTGCTTACAGAGGCCGGCGATATCCTGTCACAGGCCGGAGACATGGACGGCAGTGAATTGACGGATATGGCTTTCCAGGAAAGAGGCATTTTTCAATATGTGCATTCCGGCGGGACAAAGTATGCGGCACTGACAGAAATGGCAAATGACGGACGATACCGCTATATTCTGATTGTTCCGATGACACTGATACAGTCCGGTGCCAGAGAAATCCAGATCTGCTCTCTGATAGGTCTGTTCATCTGTATGTTTTTCGGACTGTACCTGTCTGCCCGGCTCACAAACCGCAATTACCATCCGCTCCACGAACTTGTCAGGAGTCTTGGCGCAAGGGAGGACGTTCAGGCCCCTGTGAAAGCCGGAAACGAGTATGAACAGGTAAATATCTACCTGCAGAAAATCTTACAGAATTCGGACCAGGCGCGGCACGAATTGTTCCTGAGCCGGCAGAGGCTTCACAAGTATCAGGTGTATTCTCTGCTGGAGCGGCCGTGTGAGAGCTTTCCGGATATATCCGGATATCATCTGAAAGGGCCGGGATATCTGTGCGTGCTGTTTCACTGCAGCCCGCCGGATGAAAAGAAGGGTTCCCAGACCTTCCGGATTGATCTCCTGCAGTTTATGATTGCCAATATTTTCCAGGAAGCCGCCGGTGATTTTTTTGACATGGAAATGACAGACGCCGGCGAAAATGAAGCGGCGATCGTGAGTATAGCATCAGAAAGTGAGAAAGTGCCGGATGAGCTTCTGGAGAAGATCGCTTTTACCCTGCAGAAAATGGAAGAGGCGGCAGGAGTGAGTGTCACGGCGGCCCTGGGCAATATTCATCCGGGACTTTCCGGTATTTACTATTCCTGGCATGAGGCGCTGGAAACAGCAGATTATCTCAGTCAGGATTCCGATATTCTGCAGTACCGGGAGATCCGCGATCTCAGAGACGGGTACCGTTTCAGCATGGAAGATGAAAACAGGCTGATCGTTTTTGTTGCATCCGGTGATGAAGAAAAAGCGCGGGAAAGTATTGAAAGAGCGGAAGAGACGGGGCCAAAAGCGGGAATCCCGGCTGTGATGAACCGGTATCTGGCTTTCGACATTCTCTCGGCGATGGCCAAAGGAGCGCAGCAGGCGGGTGTCAGCAGCCGGAAGATCGTGCGGTATGATGCTGTCGAGCAGGCGAGGGGACAGAAGATCCGGGAGACGGTTCTGTCCATGCTCTCAGAGCTGTGCACTGCCGTCCGGGAGAAGAGCCGGGAGAATCCTCCGTCCAGCCGTCTGTACGAGGAGGTGTGCCGGTACATTCAGGAAAACTACGGGAATCCGGATCTGAATATCTCACAGACAGGGCTGCATTTCAACC
Organism: uncultured Lachnospiraceae bacterium; assembly: GCA_903789615.1. Taxonomy (GTDB): domain Bacteria; phylum Bacillota; class Clostridia; order Lachnospirales; family Lachnospiraceae; genus UBA4285. Next base: position 221,670 of record CAIFEV010000001.1, read on the forward strand.
TGACACCTTCCTATCTTTCTTCCCTCTTTAAAAAAGAATCCGGCGTGAGCCTGCTGGGGTATATCAATTCCATACGGATTGCAAAAGCAAAGGAACTGCTCATCAGAGGCGATTCGGTCGTGAATATCGCCGAGCAGACAGGATTCAGGGACAGCGGCGCGCTGATCCGGGTATTCAAAAAAGAAACCGGGATCACGCCGGGGCAGTTCAGGGCGATGCACGCAAGACAGGAGGCGTCGGAATGAAAGGGAAACGCGGGGCAGCCCTGACACTTGCCGCTTTGGCGGCGTCATGTCTTTTTGCAGGATGCAGCGTTCCGGGACAGGCAGGTAATGCTGCAGGCAGTCAGACAGCCGGGAACGGGGCGCAGGATGAAGAAGGCAGCGGGACAATTCCCGGGGGTCCGACTGTCACCTACTGGTGTGAGCTGAATGACAATGTCTCCGCTCTCTATCAGAATCTCGGAGATACTCCGTTTGCGCGGGGACTGATGGAAAATACCGGCGTGAATATTGTGTTCCGTCACCCTCCGGCGGGACAGACTGACGAACAGTTCAGCATGCTGATGGCAGGCGGGGATCTTCCGGATGTGATGGAATATGCCTGGACACAATATCCGGGCGGTCCGGAAAAAGCGATATCGGACGGGAAAATCATTGCTCTTAACGATGTGATAGAGGCATACTGCCCGAATCTGAAAGCATATCTTGAGTCCCACCCGGAGGTGGACCGGCAGTGCAAGACCGATGAGGGGCACTACTATATGTTTCCCTTTATCCGGGGTGATCAGGATCTTACTCTGTCCTCCGGACTGTGGATCCGCCAGGACTGGCTCGATGAGCTGGGACTTTCCATGCCGGAGACGATTGATGAATGGCACACGGTGCTCACGGCCTTCCGGGATAAGAAGGGCTGTACAGCCCCCTTCACCTATGAATACAATATATCGGAGCTGACGGAAACCTTTCCTTTTCAGTATGCGTTTAACACAGTTAAGACGTTTTATGTCGGGGACGACGGGAAGGTTCATTTCGGGCCTGCTGAGGAGAACTACCGTGCATTTCTTGAAACCATGCACCAGTGGTATGAAGAGGGGCTGATCGATCCGGATATTGCGACGCAGCAGCTGGATCAGGTGAGCGCGAAGGTGGTGAGCGGCCAGAGCGGCGCGTCGGCCGGGTGGACCGGAAGCCGCGCCGGGGTGTGGATGACAGAAGCTCTGAAGAGCAATCCTGGCTTTAATCTGCAGCCTGCACCGGTACCGACGCTGGTCAAAGGAGATACACCGGCGATGGGGCAGATGGACAATCTGGTGACTTCAAACGGGGGCGTTGCCATCACAACAGGATGCAGGGATTACGGGACAGCTGCCAGGTTGCTCGACTGGGGATACAGTGAGGAAGGGCATATGTACTACAACTTCGGAACGGAAGGTGTCAGTTACACGGTACAGGACGGAGAACCGGTCTATACGGATGAAGTCCTGAAAAATCCGGACGGCCTTCCGGCTGCCCAGGCTATGTCTGCCTATATCCGCGGAAATTATAACGGACCGTTTGTACAGGATCTCCGGTATCTGAAACAGTATTACGTTTACGACGGGCAGAAAAAAGCAAATGATACATGGTATGTTCAGGATGCCTCAAAACACATTCTTCCGCCGATCACACCGACAGCGGCTGAAAGTGTTGAGTTTTCTTCTATTATGAATGAAATCAACGCGTACCGGGATGATATGACGCTGCAGTTTATTCTCGGCACTATAGATTTGAATGAGTTTGATGATTTTATTGAAACACTGGAAGAAAAGGGAATTGAAAGAGCGCTTGAAATAGAAAATGCCGCCTTGCAGCGATATAATGCAAGGTAAGCAGCCGGATACAGACAGGCAGACGGCCGGACATTCAGGATTATATGCTTCCGGCAGCACAAGTTTCAGCCGCGCCGGATCGGAGAGGATTTTGAGAGATGAAATTTGTCAGACGGGAACTGATCGAAGGGGCAAAAAAAGCAGAGGGGCTTACCGTTGTCATTGACGTGTTCCGGGCGTTTTCCCTGGAGGCGTATCTTTTTGCGGCAGGTGTCAGACAGACCCATCCGATCGGAAGTCTGGAGGATGCGTTTACTCTTAAAAGAGAGCACCCGGACTGGCTGCTGTGCGGCGAGCGCGGCGGAGCGAAAGTGCCGGGCTGTGACTACGGAAATTCTCCGTGTGAGATGGAAGGCGCGGATCTGAAGGGCAGAATTGTCATCCATTCCACCAGCGCCGGCACACAGGGGATTGTCAATGCCGTGCATGCAGATGAAATCATAACCGGAAGTCTGGTCAATGCCGATGCAATCGCTTCATATATTCGTGAGAAAAATCCTGAAATTGTGACGACGGTGGCGATGGGCAGAGCGGGATTGACACCGGCAGATGAGGACAGGATCTGCGCGGAGTACATCGAGGCGAAGGTTCTCGGGGAACCATTTGACATGGAACAGGCGAAAAAGAGGCTGCGGAAAGCCGGAGCACACTTTTTTGACCCAGCGCTGACCCAGTACCGGGAACCGGATTATTACCTCTGCACGCAGTTCGGAAAATTTCCGTTTGTAATCGGAGTGAAGAAGACAGGAGAATTGTATACAGGGGAAGTTATCCGGTAAAACGGGTATTAGCGTATAAAAGCGTACAAAAAAGGCCGCCGCGAAAAGCGACGGCCTTTTTCTGATGATAGACGATAGTGCTTATACTTCAACAGTCTTCAGATTGAATCCGAAATACCGCACAGCATTATTGTAGCTGATGCCCTGTACAATCTTCTTAAGAGCCTTCTCATCATCCGGATATTCGCCGTTCTCGACCCATCCACCGATGAGGTCGCAGAGGATGCGGCGGAAATACTCGTGGCGCGGATAGGAGAGGAAGGAGCGGGAGTCGGTGAGCATGCCGTTGAAGTTGCCCAGCAGGCTCAGGTTTGCGAGAGACGTCATCTGCGCGCGCATGCCCTGGTTGTGATCGTTGAACCACCATGCGGAGCCCTGCTGGATCTTCATCACCGCGTCGGAATCCTGGAAGCAGCCGATCAGCGCGCCGATAGTTGCGTTGGCGGTCGGATTCAGCGAGTAGAGGATGGTCTTCGGAAGATTGCCGGACTTCTTGAGGGCATTCAGGAACTGCCCCATCTCGATGGAGCTGTCATATGCGTTGATGGCATCGTATCCGGTATCCGGTCCGAGCTTGTCGAACATGTTGGTGTTCTGGTCACGGATCGCACCGTAATGCAGCTGCATTACCCAGCCGTGCTTAACGTACTCTCCGGCGATTTCCTGCAGGAATGCGGTCCGGAACTTGTCTCCTTCTTCCTTTGTGACAGGCTTTCCGCCGAGAGCCTTCTCGAAAATCTTCTCGACTTCGTCTTTTGTGGCCGGCTTGTACATTACGTACTCCAGAGCATGATCGGAAACCTTGCAGCCGAGTGTGTCGAAGAAATCCATGCGCTCGCTAAGAGCCTGCATCATGGTGTCATAGGAATTGACGTCTACACCGGAAACTTTCGAGAGCTTTGCGATATACGGGGCAAATGTCGGCTTTTCGACATTCATGATCTTGTCCGGGCGCCATGCCGGAAGAACCTGAACATCAAAGGACGGGTCGTCCTTGATCTTCTGATGCCACTCCAGAGAATCAGCCGGATCATCGGTTGTGCAGATCAGCGTCACATTGGACTGACGGATCAGATTGCGGACGGTCATGGAATCTTCGTGCAGCTTACTGTTTGCAAGGTTCCAGACTTCCTCAGCTGTATCGCCGTTCAGTGTTCCGTAGTAGCCGAAATATCTCTGAAGCTCAAGGTGTGACCAGTGGTACAGCGGGTTGCCGATGGCCATCTCAAGCGTCTCGGCATACTTCTGAAATTTCTCGCGATCCGGGGCATCGCCGGTGATGTACTTTTCATCGATGCCATTGGTGCGCATCTGTCTCCATTTATAATGGTCGCCTCCGAGCCATACCTGCGTGATGTTGTCGAACTTGCGGTCCTCGGCGATCTCCTGCGGATTGATGTGGCAGTGATAGTCCAGGATCGGCATCTTCTCCGCATAGTCGTGGAAGAGATGCTGTGCTGTCGGGGTTGACAGCATAAAGTCTTTGTCCATGAATTTCTTCATAATTCGTAATACCTCCATAGAGTATGAATCCTAACGCAGTCTTCTGACAGGGATGGCTGCTTAGTTTACGGTTGTATCGCGGTCTATGCGGACCGCCGTGAGGACGACTTTTTGCGGGGCATCCTCTCCGGACAGGACTTTCAGGCAGCTGTCCGTGAGCGTGCGGCATACTTCCTCGACATGATTGTCGATGGAAGTGAGCTCGGGTTGCGTGCATTCGGCCAGGATAGAATTATTGTATCCGATGATCTCAAGTTCTTCCGGGATCCGGATGCCATGTTCCTCCGCAAATTTCACGGCGCCGACAGCGAGTGTGTCTTCGCTCGCCATGACAGCGTCGATCGGAAGTCCTTTTTTATAGAGAGATTCCAGATAGGATTTTGCCGCGTAGATATCCTTCGGTCCGAGATGTGTGTACTCAATCCGGTTCGGGATCCCCGCCTCATTCAGTGCGTCCGTGAAACCGGAGAGCTTGTTCTGACTGCTGAGAGTTGTGCCGGAATAGAGATACACGATGTGGCGCCGTCCGTCTTTGATCAGCTTCATGGCCGCATCATGAACTGCCAGATGATCGTCGTTCACCACACAGTAAATGTTTTCGCCTTCCAGAATTCCGTTCAGCAGAAATATCGGAACTTCCTTTGAGGCGTTCAGAATATAGCTGTTGTCGTGTTCCTCCGGCTGATTCAGGATGAACTGGGAGCCGGTATAGATGACGGCATCGACCCGTTTGCTGAGGATCATCTTTGTGTATTTCCGGAAATCATCCGGATTGTTTCCGGTGCAGCACAGAATCGAGTCGTAGTGGTGTTCCGACAGAAAATGCTGGAGATAGTAGACGGCGTTGGCAATATAAATATCGGAAGAATCATTGCAGAGAATTCCGATCGTCTGCATGGTGTTAAGGCCGAGGCCGCGCGCAAAGACATTCGGCTCGTAGCCAAGTTCCTTGATGGCGGCTTCAACCCGTTTGCGCGTACTGTCGGCGACACTGCGGTTGCCGTTTAAAACTCTGGAGACGGTTGCGATGGAAACACCCGCCTTCTGCGAAACATCATATATATTCATTTCTGCCGATAGCCAGCCTTTCCGGATTGCGCTTACAAGGCAAATGTAAGCACTTACACTAACGCCATTATACTATCGCCGGGGAGGTAAAACAAGCATGATTTATATTGACATTCAGGCGCGGCGGGTATAGATTAGAGTTAAATGAAAGCGCTTACAGAATGCGCAGGGGAAGTGGCATGAAAAGATACATACGAATTAACGGGGCGGATAATGTTGCGGTTGCCCTTACACAGCTCAAAGCAGGGGAAGAGCCCGCGTTTGAGGACGGAAGCAGCGTAAAACTGACAGAAGACATCCCGCAGGGACATAAATTTGCCCTCCGTTCGATCCGCAAAGGCGAAGACGTAATCAAATACGGATTCCGGATCGGCCATGCAAAGGAAGATATTCCGGCGGGAGCATGGGTGCACACGCACAATGTGAAGACAGCTCTCGGTGATCTGAATTCGTACAGGTACAATCCGGTCGGAAAAGATGTGCCGAAGGAGGAACCCGGGTATTTTGACGGGTACCTTAGAAAAGACGGAAGTGCCGGTGTGCGCAATGAGGTGTGGATCATCTGCACGGTCGGCTGCGTGAATTCGATCGCGCGCAGCCTTGAGACGGCTGCCAGAAAGAGAAAGCCGGAAGGAGTGGACGAGGTTGTCGCGTTCACGCATCCGTACGGCTGCTCCCAGATGACGGAAGATCAGGAAAATACCCGGCATATTCTGGCAGATCTCATCCGCCATCCGAACGCCGGAGGTGTTCTGGTGCTGGGGCTTGGCTGCGAGAACAGCCGGATCTCCGTGCTTAAGGACTACATCGGCGAATATGATCCGCAGCGCGTGCGGTTCCTTCAGTGCCAGGACGTGGAAGACGAGCAGGAAGAGGGCGGCAGGATTCTCGACGAACTGATGGCCTATGCGGCTTCCTTCAGAAGACAGAAGATCTCCACGGAAAAACTGATCGTCGGCCTGAAGTGCGGCGGTTCGGACGGGCTCTCCGGTATCACGGCAAATCCGACGGTCGGTGCCTTTTCAGATCTGCTCGTCGCGCGCGGCGGAACGACCATTCTGACGGAAGTTCCGGAGATGTTCGGCGCCGAGACGCTTCTCATGAACCGGTGCGCGGATGAAACGCTGTTTCATGAGACCGTGGATCTGATCAACAATTTCAAGGAATACTTCATACGCAACGGTCAGGAGATCTATGAAAATCCGTCTCCGGGAAACAAGGACGGCGGGATTACGACGCTGGAGGACAAGTCGCTCGGGTGCACGCAGAAATCCGGATCATCGCTTGTGCGCGGCGTGCTAAAATACGGGAACCGCGTGAAGAATCACGGATTGAATCTGCTGTCTGCACCGGGCAATGACCTTGTCGCTTCGACGGCTCTGGCGGCAGCCGGCGCGCAGATTGTTCTGTTCACGACCGGCAGGGGGACGCCATTTGCCAGCCCGGTACCGACCGTAAAGATTGCGTCCAACACAAAACTCGCGGAAAAGAAGAAGGACTGGATCGACTTTAACGCGGGTGCTATCGTGACAGATGATGTGCCGCTTCCGGAGATGGCGCGCAGACTGTACGACAAGGTGATCGCCGTTGCCTCCGGTGAAAAGATAAAAGCAGAAGAAGAGGGATTCCACGACTTTGCCATCTTCAAGCAGGGCGTCACAATGTAAAAGCCGGATATCAGGTAAAAAGGAGATATACTTATGAACGTTGTCGAGGAGATGAGTAAAATTGGTATCATTCCGGTTGTTGCGCTGGATGATCCCAAGGACGCTGAACCTCTCGCCGAGGCGCTGATCAGGGGCGGACTGCCGGCAGCTGAGATTACGTTCCGCACCGCAGCCGCGGAGGAAGCGATTAAGAGTATCTCGAAGAAGTTCCCGGAGATGCTTATCTGCGCCGGCACCGTTCTCACCCCGGAACAGGCAGACCGCGCATGGGCAGCCGGCGCGAAGTGCATTGTGAGCCCGGGCCTTGATCCGATCGTTGTAAAGCACTGCGTAGAAAAAGGATATCCGGTTATTCCGGGAACCGCAAACGCTTCGGATGTTGCGATTGCCATTGATCTCGGACTCGAATACATTAAGTTTTTCCCGGCCGAGCAGGCGGGCGGTGTTGCCTATATCAAGGCTCTGACAGGCCCCTACACCAATATCAGGGTTATGCCGACCGGTGGTATTAACACACAGAATGTCAATGATTATCTCGGATTCAGCAAGGTATTCTGCGCGGGCGGTTCCTGGATGGTCAGGAAGGACATGATCAATGCCGGCCAGTTTGACAAGATTGAGGAGATCACCAGAGACGCTGTTGATACCATGCTCGGATTTGAGGTCCGCCATGTCGGAATCAACATGACAAGCGAGGAGGACGCGATCAGCCTTGCCGATCAGCTTCAGAGGGCCTTCTCCTTCGGAAAGAAGGTAGGAAACAGCTCTGTATTCGCCGGCACAGGCTTTGAGCTCATGAAGAAGCCGGGCAGAGGCACATGCGGCCACGTTGCCGTTGCCACGAACTATATCGGAAGAGCCGTATATCATTTACAGAAGAGAGGCTTTGAGTTCGATCAGGATTCCGCGAGCATCAGGGACGGCAAGCTCAAGGCGATCTATCTGAAGGGAGAGTTCGGCGGCTTTGCAATTCATCTTTTACAGAAGTAATTTCGAAAGATTTTAATTGTCCGTTACTGTTTCCTGTCACCTCATTTTCCGGAAATATAACGCGCAGCGGAGAGACGAGCAGATCGTTTCTCCGCTTTTTTAATACAGGGCAGGAACGCGGAGCATCGGAACCTTACAGCAGCCCCTCTTTTGCAAAATACATAAAAGTGATAGAATAAATCTAATTACGATTACTGATTTTGAGGAAAGACTATGCCGGATGAGAAAAAACCCGAAGAAGTGACGAGAGATCTCACACGCGTCATACCGGTGTTTCGGGATAAGGAAAAGACACCCGACACGCCGTACAACCAGAGGAAAGAAAAAGGGACAGATGCTGCCGCTGTAAAACAACAGACAGCCTCCGTTGAAATCGACAGGGGATCAGACACACAGATGCTTGCCGATAACACCGGATTTGCAGCCTGGTCGGACGAGACGAAGTTTCGGGATAATACAAAAAGCTTTGCCATACCGGATACCGAAACACAAAAGCCGACTGCAGTCAGGGACATGTCTGTTGAAATCCCGGATCTCGATGAGACAGGCGGAATGCCGGAACCGGAGACAAAAGACAGCGGCGCTTTGCCCGCTCATGAGAAAAAAGAAAACGAATCCGACAGTGACTTTGACCGGGAGATGGAAGCCTCGATCCGGCAGATGATGCAGGAAGAGGAATTCAAGGCGAAGGGAGCCGCCCAGGCGCGCGGTGAGCGTGTCGGAGGTCCTGCTGCGGGCAGAAATGCAGAGGGCCGCGTGCCGGCATCCAGGCAGCCTGCCGATGGCCGCCCAGCCGGGCAGAAGACAAAAAGGCAGAAGAAGAAATTCACGGTCGGCAAGGCGGTGGCGCTGATAGCAGCCGCACTGGTGATCCTCGCTGCGGCGGTATATTTTGCGGTCTGGAACGGAACGAGTTATGAGATGCAGCTGAAAAAAGGAAAAGAGCTGTATGAAGAAGAAAACTACACAGAGGCGCTTCCGTATCTGACCAATGCGGCAGCCACAGCTGAGGGAAAGAGCAATGTGGAACTGCTCTACATGCTGGCATATACGCAGTACGAGACGGACGATCAGGAAAAGGCAGTGGACACGCTCACAAAGCTTCTGGGGCAGCAGGAGGACTACAGCCGCGGAATCGAGCTGCTGGCGAAGATCTACAGTGACGATAAGAACGGAACAGCCCTGAATGAACTGATTGCAGCCTATAAGGGGAAAGAAGCGGAGGCTTATCTTGTCCCGTATGAAGTTGACAGACCGGTCGCTGACTATGCTTCCGGAAACTATAATAACCCAATTACGCTGACTCTGCAGGCGGCGGATGACTGCTGGATATACTATACGACGGACGGGTCCGATCCGGACAAAGACAGCAAAGTCTATACTGATCCGATTTCCCTGGGCAAGGGCAGCACCCAGATTAAGGCGGTTGCGATGAACGGAATCGGTGTGGTGAGTGAAGTGCTGGAACTCAACTATTCGATTACCTATCTGGCACCGGAGGCACCGGCTGTGACACCGGATTCGGGCGAGTATTCCTACGGGAGAAGGATTGATGTGTCAGCGGAAGAGGGCGTCAGCATCTACTATACGCTTGACGGTTCCGATCCCACGACGGAATCAGCGCGCTATACGTCTCCGGTATTGATTCCACTTGGGAATGTGACGTTCAAGGCTGTCGCCGTGAGCCGGTACGGCGTTGAAAGCAGCGTCACAACCCGCAGTTATGTGGTGAGCATGCCGAAAAAGTTCTCATATGAAGAGAGTCTTGCCCTGCTGAAACAGCATATGACGGCAAAGGGGGAACTGACGGCATCCGGAGCCACGGCAAAGGGAGCCACGCTGCAGTTTGCGCAGGAATCGACAAGAGTTCTGAACAATTCGGAGGTTATCGTAATCCGGGTGACGCAGACACAGAATGGAAAGACTTCGGATTATGGCCTGTACGGCGTGGGAACCGGGGACGGGACGGTGTACAAGTTTGACAGCAGCGGAAACGCTGTGCCATATTGACACGGACGGCGAATCGATTATTGCCAACAACAGAAGAATTCATTAAAATGTGCACTATAATTTACAGAGCGGAAAGCGGTCTGAAAGGAGATAAGCATGTACAAGATTTTACGGGCGGAGAATATCGCCGAGAAGATTTATCTTCAGGTGGTAGAAGCTCCGAGGGTGTCTGAGCACTGCCTGCCGGGACAATTTGTCATCGCCAAGATCGACGACAAAGGCGAGCGCATTCCATTCACCATCTGTGATTACGACAGGCAGGCGGGCACGATTACCATCGTGTTCCAGGTTGTCGGAGCCTCAACGTACCGGATGGCGAAACTGCAGGCGGGCGACGCATACGAAGATTTTGTGGGACCTCTGGGCCGCCCGTCGGAACTGACAGAACTTACCCCTGAGGAACTTAAGAAGAAGCGGATTGTCTATGTCGCAGGCGGTGTCGGCACAGCTCCGGTCTATCCGCAGGTCAAATGGCTTCACGAGCAGGGATGCAGCTGCGATGTCATTATCGGGGCCAAGACAAAAGACCTGATTATCCTGGAAGAGCCGATGCGCTCTGTCGCCGGAAATCTGTATGTGACGACTGATGACGGAAGTTACGTGCGCAAGGGCATGGGAACCGACGTCCTGAAGGATCTCGTTGAAAATCAGGGGAAGACGTATGATCTGTGTATCGCGATCGGACCGCTGATCATGATGAAATTCGTAGATAAGCTTACCCAGCAGCTCGGAATTCCGACGATTGTCTCTATGAACCCGATCATGGTGGACGGTACCGGCATGTGCGGTGCCTGCCGCATCAAGGTCGGCGGAGAAACAAAGTTCGCGTGTGTTGACGGACCGGAATTTGACGGACACCTCGTGGACTTCGACCAGGCGATGATGCGCCAGAGAATTTACAAGACCGAGGAAGGCCGTGCGTTCCTCAAAGAGATTGAGGGCGACGAACACAAGGGCGGCTGCGGCCAGTGCTGATAAGAGTATTTGCGAAAGGACAGTAAAATGGACGTTATGCATAAAGTACCGGTCAGAGAACAGGCGCCGGATGTAAGAAACAAAAATTTCGAAGAAGTCTGCTACGGATATAACGCGCAGGAGGCGTCGGAAGAGGCAAAGCGCTGCCTGAACTGCAAAAATGCCCGCTGCATCGAAGGATGCCCGGTTTCGATCAATATCCCGGCATTCATCCATCAGCTCACGCAGGGGGATGTAAAGGAAGCATACCGCATCATCAGTGAGTCCAGTGCGCTTCCGGCTGTATGCGGCCGCGTGTGCCCGCAGGAGACACAGTGTGAGGGCCGCTGCATCCGCGGCATCAAAGGCGAGCCGGTCTCTATCGGAAAGCTCGAGCGCTTTACGGCGGACTGGGCCCGTGAGAACGGCATTGAGCCGGAAAAGCCGGAGAGCGGGAACGGTAAGAAGGTCGCAGTCATCGGCTCCGGTCCGTCCGGACTCACCTGTGCCGGCGATCTGGCGAAGAAGGGCTATGATGTGACGATCTTCGAGGCGCTGCATCAGCCGGGCGGTGTTCTTGTGTACGGAATTCCGGAATTCCGTCTTCCGAAGGACACGGTCGTTGCGCATGAGGTGGAGAATGTGCGCAGACTCGGTGTGAAAATCGAGACCAATGTCATCGTCGGCAGGTCCATCACGATCGACCAGCTGATGAACGATGAGGAATTTGACGCGGTGTTCATCGGTTCCGGCGCCGGACTTCCGCGTTTCATGGGCATTCCGGGCGAAAATGCCAATGGTGTTTTCTCGGCCAATGAATATCTTACCCGCAGCAATCTCATGAAAGCGTTCCGGGATGATTACGACACGCCGATTGCCCGCTTCAAAAAAGTAGCCGTTGTCGGCGGCGGCAATGTGGCGATGGACGCCGCGAGAACCGCTCTGCGCCTGGGTGCGGAAGTTCATGTTGTGTACCGCAGAAGCGAGGCGGAGCTCCCGGCCCGTGCCGAGGAAGTTCATCACGCGAAGGAAGAAGGGATTATCTTCAACCTTCTCACCAATCCGGTTGCCATTTTGGAGGATGACAAGGGAAATGTCACGGGTATCCGCTGCGTGAAGATGCAGCTTGGCGAGCCGGATGCTTCCGGGAGAAGAAGGCCGGTTGCCATTCCTGGTTCTGAGTTTGACACGGAAGTCGATGCGGTGATCATGGCGCTGGGAACAAGCCCGAATCCGCTGATTCACTCCACCACGAAGGGACTGGATGTGAATAAGCACGGATGCATCGTCGCTGAGGAGAGCATCGGCAAGACGTCAAGAGAAGGCGTATACGCCGGCGGTGATGCCGTGACGGGTGCCGCGACGGTAATCCTTGCCATGGGCGCCGGAAAAGCGGCTGCAAAAGGCATCGATGAGTACCTGTCCGGAAAGGAATGATTCCAGGAGACAGTAAGAAAAGGAAGCACCATCCATCCGGAGACCTGAATACAAATGCAAAGCCGCACCAGGGAATTCCCGGTGCGGCTTTTTTGAGGAGGAAAGGAAAATGCAGAAGGCAGCTCTTGTATTTGCAGGGGGCAGCGTGGATGTCAGCTGGGCATCCGGATTTCTGAAATCAAGAGAGTACACGCAGATTATCTGTGCCGACGGCGGGCTGATACATGCGGACAAACTCGGAATCCGGCCGGATCTGCTTCTCGGGGACTTTGACTCGGCACCGCAGGAGATTCTGAAAAAGTATTCCAATGTGGAAAGAATCGGCTTTCCGCCGGAAAAAGATTACACGGACATGCACCTGGCTCTTGAGGAAGCCATCAGCCGGGGAGCACAGCGCATCGACTGTCTCGGGGCCACCGGGACCAGGCTGGACCACACGCTCACCAACATTGACCTGCTCAGTATGGGAGAAAAGACCGGAGTTCCGGTTACTTTGTATGACTCCCACAACCGGATCCGGTTCTGCAGCGGAGAAATGCATATAAAAAGAAGGGAACAGTTCGGAAAGTATGTCAGTATCCTCCCCTTTACCGATACGGCTCTCGTGAGTCTGTCCGGAATGAAATACCCGCTCACGCGCGGCCTGATCAGGCGCGGCGCTTCACTCACGGTGAGCAATGAAATCGCTGGTGAAGAAGGCATCATCCAGGTGGCTGAGGGCTCTGTACTTGTATTTGAGACGAGAGACTGAAGGCCGGAAAATATCCGGATTTCCGTTTATTTCTGCGAAAGAAAACCCTTACAAAATTTCTTGTTAAATTTACGGAACTGTTATAAGATATAGTAGGTTATAATCATTTATCAGGAGGTTTTATAATGAGCAATTCGACACAGATGTCAGCTCTGGATCGCATACATGCAATCCTGGATGACAACAGCTTTGTTGAAATCGGCGCTCAGGTCACCGCACGGGCGACGAATTTCAACCTGCCAGAGAAGGCAGCCCCGTCTGATGGCGTAATTACCGGTTACGGCACCATCAATGGCGGCCTTGTCTACATTTACAGCCAGGATGCTTCGGTTCTGAATGGCTCTGTAGGGGAGATGCATGCCAGAAAGATTGTCCGCATCTATGATCTGGCTCTGAAGATGGGAGCTCCGGTGATCGGACTTTTGGACAGCACAGGTCTTCGTCTTCAGGAAGGAACCGATGCGCTGAACGCATTCGCCGCTATTTATGAGAAGGAGAATCTTGCTTCGGGCGTGATTCCGCAGATCTGTGCAGTGTACGGAAAGTGCGGCGGCGGTCTTGCGCTTCTTGCAGCAATGTCCGACTTCACATTTATGGCAGACGGCGCGAAGCTCTTCGTGAACAGCCCGAACGCTCTTGCGGGGAACTTTGAGGACAAACTGGACACGGCGTCGGCAGAATTCCAGGCAGCCGCCGGGGCGGTTGACTTCACCGGCGATGAGGAAGCGGTTGCAGCAGGCGTACGACAGCTCGTTTCCCTGCTTCCGGCCAACAATGATTCAGAGGCAGACTACGCGGATTCGCAGGATGATCTGAACCGCGCATGCCCGGACATGAGCGCTGAGAAAGCTGACCCGGTTCTTGCTTTGACTGATATCGCTGACAGCGGCCTTTTCGTTGAAGTCAAGTCCGCCTATGCGAGGGAGATGGTAACAGGATTCCTGAAGATTGACGGTGCCACCGTCGGAGCGGTTGCAAACCGCACGGCTGTTTTCGGCGACGACGGAAAAGAAGCGGAGAAGTTTGCTCCGGTTCTCACGGTTGACGGCGCAAACAAGGCGGCTGATTTCGTAAACTTCTGCGACTCTTTTGAAATTCCGGTTCTGACACTTTCTGCCCTGGAAGGTTTTGACGCAAGCGTCGCTTCCGAGAAGAAGATGGCGCGTGCAGCGGCAAAGCTTGCGTTTGCTTTTGCCAATGCAAGTGTTCCGAAGGTGAATATTGTGACCGGAAAGTCGTTTGGAACAGCTTACACCGTCATGAATTCCCAGGCACTCGGTGCGGATATGACATATGCATGGGATGACGCACAGATCGGCATGATGGATGCTTCCGAAGCGGCAAAGATCATCTACGCAGATGAGATTGATTCCGCTGCGGATGTTCAGGCTGAGATCTCCGAGAAGGCCTCTGAGTACGCAAAGCTGCAGTCCGGCGTAGGCGAGGCTGCCGCGAGAGGATTTGTGGATGCCGTCATTGCTCCCGAGGACACGAGGAAGTATGTGGCAGCTGCATTTGAGATGCTGTATTCAAAGGCTGAGGACCGTCCGGTCAAGAAGCACGGAACGGTCTGAAGGGGGAGGACATAAATGAATAGGAGACATGGCAGGATTTCCGCGAAACTGCTCTCTCTTCTGCTCATGGTGATCTGCGTGTTCGCTCTTGCCGGCTGTGAAAGCACTTCCATCGACAAGAGTTCCTACAAGACCGCGAAGAAGCAGGCTGAGGTCTATCAGGAAGCTTCGGCGATGGAGGACTGGGCGATCGATATGATCGCGTACCTCAACGCGGTTCCGGACGAGCAGATCCGCTCTGATGCGGAAAATGCAATTTCGATTGCGGATTACACAAATAAGAATTATCCGGTTGACCCGAACGGCATCGAGATTCATACCGTGGAGATGTACAACAGCTGGATCAAGACCAGACAGGATCTGGGACAGCTCAAGTCCATCGACAGCATGAGTGTTACGACGGGAAGCGATAGTTCGACGCTTTGCGTCATCACGGCAGAAACGACCTATGAACTGAGAAAGTGCACTTTCGAATTCACGATTAATACCTATCATGAAATCGAGGGTGCTGCGATCAACCCGGCATTTACACTGGGCGAAAAGATGTCGAAGGCCGGAATGAATACGCTCATCGGTCTCGGATTTGTATTCATCGTTCTGATCTTCATCAGCTGGGTTATCTCTCTTCTGAAGCACGTCAACCACTTCGGGCAGAAGAAGACTCCGGAGACTGCGGCGCCGGCACCGGTTATCGCCGAGCCGGAGGAAGAGGAAGAAGATCTGACGGACGATACAGAACTTGTTGCAGTCATTGCAGCGGCGATTGCGGCCGCGGAAGGTACGGCACAGCCGAATGATCTGGTCGTACGTTCGATTAAGAAAATCAGAAGGAGAAGCTAACTATGAAGAATTATACGATCACTGTCAATGGCACAGTTTATGATGTAACGGTTGAAGAGGGCACATCCGGCGCTGCAGCAGCGGCTGCTCCGGCTCCCGCAGCAAAGAAGCCGGCCGTAAAGCCGGCTGCAAAGAAGGGCGGCGCAGGCTCCATCAAGACGACAGCCCCGATGCAGGGCAAGGTTCTCAGAATTCCGGTAAAGCCGGGTCAGGCTGTCAAGAAGGGCGACGTACTCGTAGTGCTTGAGGCCATGAAGATGGAGAATGAAATTCAGGCGGGACAGGACGCGACCGTTGTTTCCGTTGACGTTGCCGTCGGCGATATGGTTGAGACCGGCCAGGTTATGGTAACTCTCAACTGATCGAAGACAGACAATCGTTATAACGGAGGTTTATAATGAGCCACATAGCATCTACTTTGTCAAACCTCGTCCAGCAGACAGCATTCTTCGGACTCTCCTGGGGCAACTACCTGATGATTATAATCGCGCTGGTATTCATGTACCTTGCGATCAAGAAGGGATATGAACCGCTTCTTCTCATCCCGATTTCATTCGGCATGCTCCTGGTTAATATGTATCCGGACATCATGCTCAAGATTGAAGACTCCAGCAACGGAGTCGGTGGTCTTCTGTCTTACTTCTATCTGCTGGATGACTGGTCGATTCTTCCGTCCCTCATCTTCCTGGGAGTCGGAGCCATGACGGACTTCTCCCCGCTGATTGCCAATCCGATCAGCTTTCTGATGGGAGCAGCGGCACAGTTCGGTATTTACGTCGCATACATCATGGCAGTTCTGATGGGATTCCCGGACAAGGCTGCCGCCGCCATCTCCATCATCGGCGGTGCGGACGGCCCGACCTCGATCTTCCTGGCAGGTAAGCTCGGACAGACCAAATACCTTGGCCCGATCGCTGTGGCGGCATATTCCTATATGTCACTCGTGCCGATCATTCAGCCGCCGATCATGAAGCTGTTTACAACGGAAGAGGAGAGAAAGATCCGCATGGACCAGCTCCGTCCGGTCAGCCAGCTCGAGAAGATTCTATTCCCGATCATCGTGACGATCGTGGTTGTCATGATTCTTCCGACCACAGCTCCGCTCATCGGTATGCTGATGCTGGGCAACCTGTTCAAGGAGTCCGGCGTGGTTCCGCAGCTCACCGAGACAGCCAGCAACGCGCTCATGTACATCGTAGTTATCCTTCTTGGTACGTCTGTCGGCGGGTGCACATCGGCCGAGGCATTCCTGAATGTTGATACGCTCAAGATCGTTGCACTCGGTCTGATCGCATTTGCTTTCGGTACGGCCGGCGGTGTATGGCTCGGCAAACTGCTCTCTAAGCTGACACACGGAAAGATCAACCCGCTCATCGGGTCGGCCGGCGTTTCGGCTGTGCCGATGGCTGCCCGTGTATCCCAGAAGGTCGGCCAGGAGGCAGATCCCAGCAACTTCCTTCTCATGCATGCCATGGGACCGAACGTTGCCGGTGTTATCGGAACGGCCGTTGCGGCCGGTACGTTCATGGCCATGTTCGGCGTGAACTGACGGAAACAATCTGACTTGAGAAGTGCCGGCATTTAGCGCCGGCCGGCACTTTTAAAAGCTTTGGCGCAGAAAGAGGACAAAAAATGGCTGAAGAACAGCGTAAAAAGCCGGTCGGCATTACAGAGACAGTCCTCCGTGATGCACATCAGTCGCTGATCGCGACACGTATGACGACAGAACAGATGCTTCCGATCGTCGATGAGATGGATAAGGTCGGATATAACGCAGTGGAGTGCTGGGGCGGCGCCACATTTGACGTGTGCATGCGCTTCCTCAAGGAAGATCCGTGGGAGAGACTCAGAAAGCTCAGAGCCGGATTCAAGCACACGAAGCTGCAGATGCTTTTCCGCGGGCAGAACATTCTCGGATACAACCACTACGCGGACGACGTTGTCGAGTACTTCGTTCAGAAATCCATTGCAAATGGTATCGATATCATCCGTATCTTTGACTGCGTGAATGACCTCAGAAACCTTGAGACGGCTGTAAAGGCCACCAAGAAGGAAGGCGGACATGCACAGGTTGCCCTTTCCTACACCATCGGCGATGCCTATACACTTGAGTACTGGGAGAAGATGGCGAAGGAAATCGAGGAGATGGGCGCGGATTCCATCTGCATCAAGGATATGGCAGGTCTGCTTCTTCCTTACACCGCTGAAAAGCTGGTGAAGGCAATCAAGGCGGGCTCCAACCTTCCGCTCGAGATCCACACGCATTACACGTCCGGCGTTGCTTCCATGACGTACATGAAGGCGGTTGAGGCCGGCGCGGATATCATCGACACGGCTGCGTCCCCCTTTGCCATGGGTACATCGCAGCCGGCGACCGAGGTTATGGTCGCTGCATTCCAGAACACGCCGTATGACACGGGACTGGATCTGAACCAGCTTGTCAAGATCGGCCAGTATTTCCAGCCGATGCGCGAGGAAGCTCTCAAGACCGGCCTCATGAGCACAAAGGTTCTGGGTGTGAACATCAACACGCTCCGCTATCAGGTGCCGGGCGGTATGCTCAGCAACCTGGTGAGCCAGCTCAAGTCCGCCGGTGCCGAGGACAAGCTTCAGGCCGTTCTGGAGGAAGTTCCGAAGGTGCGCGAGGACTTCGGCGAGCCGCCGCTTGTAACCCCGTCGTCTCAGATCGTCGGCACACAGGCTGTGCTCAACGTTCTGCAGGGCGAGCGCTACAAGATGATCACCAAGGAGTCGAAGAAGTTCCTGCACGGAGACTTCGGCAAGACAATCAGACCGTTCAATCCGGAAGTGCAGAAGAAGGCTATCGGAGACGAGAAGCCGATCACCTGCCGCCCGGCCGACCTGATCAAGCCGCAGCTTGAGGATATCAGGAAGAACCCGGTTGTTCAGAAGTACAAGCAGCAGGATGAGGATGTTCTGTCGTACGCTCTGTTCCCGCAGGTTGCCGAGGAATTCTTCAAGTACAGAGAAGCTCAGCAGAGCAAAGTAGACCCGTCCAAGGCTGACAAGGATACAAAAAGCTATCCTGTCTGAACTGACGCGTAACTAAAGAAAACCGCCGTTTCTCTAAACCAGAAGCGGCGGTTTTTTTGTGCATAAGTCCCAGTCTCCAAGCCGGAAGTCGGCAGGCTTCCCATTCACACGATCCGGTAGGACTGCCACTTTCCGGAGCGGTAGCGCCGGATGAAGAAGAACGCCCGGACGGCCCAGTCAAGATACCATCCGATGCGTGTTCCGATGAGCCCGAGAGCGAGGAATGTTCCGAAGAACCAGGCGCCGAACACCCGGGCGGCGAACATCGAGGCGATGCCCACAACCATCGTGTATTTCGCGTCGCCTGCGGCGCGGGTTGCAGTAGGGACGACAAATGCGAGCGGGTGGATTGTGGCGATTGCGAGGCAGTCCATGCAGATGATTGTGCGGGACAGCGCCGCTGTATCCGCGGAGATGCTGTAGACATTCAGTGCGAAAGGAGTGAACAGGAACACGAGAAGGCTGTCGGCGACGACCATGACGTAAGCGAGCTTCAGCATTTTTCGGATATAGAATTTCGCCTGTTCATAGTCATTGCTGCCCACGCAGCGTCCAACGACCGGAACGACGGCGAGGATCATGGCGGACTCGGTGGCGTAGGAAAAGACGCTCAGCGAGTTGGTCACGCCGTTTGCTGCGATCTGCATCGTGCCGTAAGTCGAGACAAGTACGGAGATGATGATTTTGCCGAGCTGAAAAAGACCGTTTTCTGTCGCGTTCGGGACAGCAATTCCAAGAATCTTCTTCAGACATCTCCCGTTCCATGCGAAAATATCGCGCAGCGTGATGAAGATGGCGTTGTTCTTCCGAAAACAGAGCGCTGTCATGACAATAGCTGCGACAGTACGGGAGATGACGGTCGGCCAGGCAACACCGGCCACCCCGAGGTGTAGGACATAGATTCCGATTGCATTTCCCGAGATGTTGATGGCATTCATAAGGATGGAGACATTCATCGTCACACGGGTGCGGTTCATGCTGCGGTAGATCGCGGCGGAACTGTTGTATATACCCAGAAAAGGAAAAGAAATGGCGGTGATCCAGAAATACGTCTCCGACGCTGCCATGACCTGGCTGTCAACGCTGCTGTAGAGAGTGTGCAGAATCTGCCGGTAAAAAAGAAGCGAGATGACAGCCGCACCTGTCGCAATCAGGCCGGAGATCATGACAAGCTGCCCGGCGGTGAAATTGGTCTGACGCCGGTCACCGCACCCGAGATACTGGGAGACTGTGACGGCACCGCCGCCGGCCAGGGCTGACAAAACGGCGATCAAAAGGTTGTTCACGTCATTGACGATGGAGACTCCGGAGATTGCGGCTTCTCCAGCGCTGGAAACCATCATGGTGTCGGCCATACCGACAAGCATCGCCAGAAGCTGCTCCGCCAGTAGGGGAAGTATGAGGGACCGGAGACTGGCATTGGAGAAGGTTTCAGGACCTGTATAGGAATCTCGGAACAATCGTTTCAGCATATCTCCTCCTGACGCGGCACGTTCCAAAACTTTACGATAATTTTATAATACATCTTTTTCGCGAACGTTAAAGATATTTTCGGATTTGCGTGCCAAACCCCCGGAAACCGGACAATTATGCCGCTTTCGTGATACACTGTAAACAGAGAAGAGACGTGAATGAAACAGGAGAATGTATGGCATATATTGAATTTCAGAATGTCATGAAACAATACGGGGAGGGCGCTTCCCGTGTTATGGCGCTTGACGGGGCCTCCTTCCGGATTGAGAAAGGAAGCCTCTCTCTGATTCTGGGCGCTTCCGGTGCCGGTAAGACAACCGCACTTAATATTCTCGGAGGTATGGATTTTGCCACGTCCGGTGTGGTCATGGTCGACGGACAGGACATCACAGGTTTCAGCAGCCGCGGGCAGACAGCGTACCGGCGTTTGAATATCGGCTTTGTCTTTCAGTTCTACAATCTGGTTCCGAATCTCACTGCCCTGGAAAATGTCGAACTGGCTTCCCAGGTGTGCCGCGGGGCGCTTGATCCGGTCCGGGTGCTTGAGGAAGTCGGCCTGAAAGACCGCATGAACAACTTCCCGGCTCAGCTTTCCGGCGGTGAGCAGCAGAGGGTTTCAATTGCGCGGGCGATTGCCAAGAACCCGAAGCTGCTGCTGTGTGATGAGCCGACCGGAGCGCTGGACTACGTGACGGGGGTTCAGATCCTGGAACTTCTGCAGAAAGTGTGCCGGGAAGACGGCATGACGGTTGTGATTATCACGCACAATTCGATCATTGCGCCGATGGCTGACCGCGTAATCCGCTTCCGCAGCGGCAAGGTGATCTCCCAGACCGACAATCCGGATCCGGAACCGGTCGAAAACCTGAAATGGTGAGTCTATGATGCGTGCTTATGATAAAGATATTTTCAGAACCTTAAGAGACGGCTGGCGCAGATTTCTTGCGATTGCCGTCATTACAGCGCTTGGCGTCACCATGTTCTCAGGCCTTACGGCTGCCTGCCGGGACTTGCGCGTGGAGGCGGATTCTTTTTATGATTCCCAGAATCTTCACGATCTGAAAATCCAGTCCTCGCTTGGTATGACCGACGATGATGTCAGGGCTTTGAAAGACATGGAAGATGTCGAAAGTGCGGCCGGAATTTACAGCGCGGATCTGATTGTATACACGAGTGACGATGCAGTCCTGGATCTTTCGTATCAGACCATAGCGGAAGACGGAAGTGACGCGCCGTATATCGTGGAAGGCGTTCTGCCTTCAGAGTCCGGTCAGTGCGCCATCACGAAGGACACAGCTGCCAAGTACGGTCTGAGAGTCGGCGATACGCTGCGTGTGGAAAAAGATGACAGTAATTCTGAGGTAGTACCGGATACATTTGCCATATGCGCGATGATCGTGGATCCGACAAAAACAGGGACCACAAGCGGATCTGTTTCGTACCGGAATTCAAGTGTCGACAAGGACTGCCTGTAT
The DNA here is from genome assembly GCA_903789615.1 of uncultured Lachnospiraceae bacterium. Classification (GTDB taxonomy): domain Bacteria; phylum Bacillota; class Clostridia; order Lachnospirales; family Lachnospiraceae; genus UBA4285. The sequence goes on from CAIFEV010000001.1 coordinate 243,115, forward strand.
ATCCTGCCTGCAGACGCGCTACAGGATGCGTATTCGGCGGTTCTGGTGCGGATGCGCGACAGCAATTCCTATTTCACCTATGACAAAGAGTATTCGGCGGCGGTGTCAGGTCTTGAGAGTCAGATTCGCTTAAATGTAATGGAGAACCGTGAAGAAGCGCGGCTGCAGCAGGTAAAAGATGAGGCATATGAGAAGCTGAATGAGGAAACAGAGCCTGCCAGAACAGAACTCTCAGATGCAAAAGAACAGCTTGCCAGGGCAAGGGAGGAGGCCGGGCAGCAGTTTGCTGATGCACAGGCGCAGATTGACGCCGGGGCTGCCGGGATCGCAGATAATGCGAAGACACTGCAGGACAAGGAGCAGGAACTTGAGAACAGCGCCGCCTCGCTTGCCGGACAGAAGAAAGAGGTGCAGACGCAGACGGACAGTCTGAACAAACAAAAGGCAGATTTACAGGCACAGGTGGATGGCCTGAATGCAAAGAAGGGCGCCCTGCAGGCTGAACAGGGTGTTACGGAAGAGCAAAAAGCGCAGATGATGAAGCAGATTGATGCATCGCTTGCGCAGACAGAGGAAGGTATCAGTCAGATTGATGACGGTCTTGCCCGCCTTGAGGAAGCCCGCCGGCAGATCGAAGACGGAGAGAGTCAGATTGATGCCGGACGGGCACAGATTGCGGACGGATACAGCCAGATTGAGCAGGCAAAGGATGAACTCCTGGCTGCCCGGGCTGAACTGGAGGGACAGAAGGCGGCGGCAGAGGGAAAATTTGCCGAAAGTGAGAAGGAAATAGAGGACGGAGAGGCGGCGCTTGAAAAGCAGATACAGGATGCAGATGAGGAAATTGAAGCGATCAGGCGGCCGACATGGTACATTCAGAGCCGCAATTCGCTGAGCAGCTACAGCAACGTCACGAGCGATGCGGACTCGATTGAGTCAATCGGCAAGGTTTTCCCCGTCCTGTTTCTGGCGGTTGCCATTCTGATCAGCCTGACGGCCATCACGCGGATGGTGGAAGAGGACCGCGGGATACTCGGGACGTACCGGGCGCTGGGATTTACGAACCGGGAGATCCGGCGGAAATATATGATTTTCGCGGCGCTGTCGGCCATCGCCGGAAGCGCTGCCGGAAGTGTCGGAGCTTTCATTCTTCTTCCGCGCTTCCTGTTCTGGGTCTTTTCCAATATGTACCTGTTTCCGGGGTATACGTTTTCGTTTCTGCCGGAAGAGGGCGTGTGCGGGCCTGCGATTTTCCTTGCGGCGATTCTGCTGGCAGCCGGAGCAGTGTGCCGGAAGGAACTGAAGCAGACACCGGCTGAGCTGATGCGGCCGAAAGCGCCGCCGGCAGGAAAACGGATTTTTCTGGAATATATTCCGTTCGTCTGGAAAAGGATGTCGTTTTTGTCGAAGGTCACGGCACGCAACCTTTTCCGGTACGGGAAACGGTTCCTGATGACGGTTGTCGGGATAGCCGGCTGCATGGCGCTGCTGCTGTTTGGCTTTGCGGTGCAGGATTCCGTGACGGATATGCTTCCAAAGCAGTATGGCGGTGTGTTCCGGTACGATTGTCTGGCCGTGGCTTCTTCTGAGGATACACTGCTCCGGTATCTGGAAGAAGCGAAGGCAGACGGGGAAATCGATGCGGTGCAGAGTCTGTATGTGACGTCGGTGTCTGTTAAAAACGGCGCGGGAGATGAGATGAGCGCACAGCTGTATGTGGTCCCGGATGCTTCTGTACTTGACGGACTTGTAAGTCTGACCGGCATGGACGGGGAGGCCGTGATACCGGAGGACGGGGAGACATGGATCACTTCCAATGCAGCGGATAATCTGGGGCTTATTCCGGGCTGTACCTTTGAGGCCGGCACAGCTGACATGCCGGCGGAAACGATTGTACTGGACGGTGTTGTGAAAAATTATCTCGGTAATTGCATCTACATGACGAAAAATACGTTTGAACACTACTTTTCGCAATATGCACCGAATGCCGCGATATTCACATTCAGTGGTGCCGTGGATGACCAGACAGCGTGGTGCCGGGCGTTTTCGGAGAAAGAGGCCATCACGGCCTGCGTATCTACCGAAGAGGTGAAATCCGGATTTCAAAAGTCATTCGAGCTTGTCAACATGGTGGTATATGTGGTAATAATCATGTCGGCGGCTCTGGCGGTTGTCGTGCTGTATACACTCGAGACGACCAACATCTCCGAGCGGGAGCGGGAACTGGCGACCATTAAAGTCCTGGGATTCTTTGACCGCGAAGTCAGCCTGTATATAAATAAAGAAGTTATGATTCTGACACTGTTTGGCATCGCGGCGGGCATACCGCTCGGACGGGCCTTTGCGCAGACGCTTGATACGGTCCTGAAGCTTCCGGCGATCAGCCTGGAAACTGCGTTGCATCTGTCATCCTATATTATTTCGGCGGCGCTGGTATTTGCCTTCGCGCTGATGGTACAGCTTGTGACAGGCAGAATGCTGCGGCGGATCGATCCGGTGACAGCGCTGAAGAGTGCGGAATGACGGGAGACACAATTTGAATACAGTACTTGTTATCGGCGCGGGGGCATCCGGCATGATGGCGGCGTATGCCGCTGCACAGGCCGGCGCATCTGTCCGCTGTCTTGAAAAAAACGAGAAATGCGGCCGGAAGATCTATATCTCCGGCAAAGGGCGCTGCAATCTTACTAATGCCTGCGCCCCGGACGAGCTGGCGGGGAACATTATCTCCAATCCGAGATTCCTTTACAGCACCTTCTCAAAATTCAACAATGAATCCGCTGTCCGCTTTTTCAATGAACACGGACTGGCGACCAAGGTTGAGCGCGGAAACCGCGTGTTTCCGGTGTCCGATCATTCCTCGGACGTCATCCGCACCCTCGAGACAGCCTGCCGGAAAGCCGGCGTAAAGTTTCTCATGCACACGGAAGTGAAGGACATTCTCGTGACCAATGGCCGTTTTGCGGCGGCACTTCTTGATGACGGCCGGCTGGTTAAGGCAGATGCCTGTATCATCGCAACGGGCGGCCTTTCGTATCCGACGACCGGATCAAGCGGCGACGGATTTGTCTGGGCCAGAAATCTGGGGCTTTCCGTCACAGACATGCGCCCGTCGCTTGTCGGGCTGCGTGTGAAAGAGGGGTGCTGTACCCAGATGGAAGGGCTCAGCCTTAAAAATGTTGAAGTCCGCATCCTTGCCGGAAAAAAGGAAATCTTCCGCGAGTTCGGAGAGATGCTCTTCACGCGGCGCGGCGTGTCCGGACCGGTCATTCTGACTGCCTCCGCGCGCATAGGGAAACTGCTTGAAAAACAGGAACTGAAGATGTATATCGACCTGAAGCCGGCACTGGACGAAAAGAAACTGGACGAGAGGATTCTCAGGGACTTTGAGAGTGAAAAGAACCGGAACTTCGCGAATGCCCTGGACAGGCTGCTGCCGTCAAAGATGATTCCGGAAGTCATCTGTCTCTCCGGTATCGCGCCGCAGACCAAGGTGCACGAAATCCGCAGGCAGCAGAGACTTCAGCTTGTACAGATCATCAAAAACTTTCCGCTCACACTCACCGGAAGCGGAGATTTTAACGAGGCTGTTATCACACAGGGCGGTGTGGCGGTCAGAGAGATCGACCCGTCCACTATGCAGGTGAAAAAGGTGCCGGGACTTTTCATGGCCGGTGAGATACTGGATGTGGATGCGCTCACAGGCGGCTATAATTTTACGATTGCCTGGTCTACCGGACATACGGCCGGAATAAACGCGGCGAAATACGCCGCCGGAAATGAGGATTGAGAATGGGATATGCAGTAGCAGTAGACGGGCCGGCCGGGGCCGGGAAGAGTACGATCGCAAAGCTCGTGGCCAAAAACATGGATCTGACTTATATCGACACCGGAGCCATGTACCGCGGGATCGGGATTTTCATCCGGGACGCCGGGGTGGATCCGGATGACGAAGAGGCGGTCTCAAAAGCCGTATCCGGCATCACGATGGACATCCGCTATCAGGACGGCGTGCAGCATGTATTTGTGGACGGCCGGGATGTCACAGAACGGCTGCGCGAAGAGGAGACCGGCAGGCTGGCAAGCCGGGTCAGCCGCTATCCGGCGGTGAGAAGCCGCCTGGTTGCCCTGCAACGGCAGATGGCAGAAAGCGGAAACGTAATCATGGACGGCCGGGATATCGGGACAGTCGTGCTGCCGGGTGCGCAGCTCAAAATCTATCTGACAGCCAGTGTGCAGACCCGTGCCAGGAGACGCTGGAAAGAGCTTCTGGAAAAGGGAGAGCCGGCTGACATCGCCGAAATCCAGGCAGACATTGAGAAGCGGGACAATCAGGACATGCACCGGGAAGTCTCACCGCTTAAGAAGGCGGATGATGCAGTGGTACTTGATACATCGGACATGACGATTGAGCAGGTTGTGAACCGGATCGAAGGCCTTGCGCGCATCCGCCGTAAAAATCCGAAGGTGGTCCTCGCACAGACGGCGGGCTTCTGCTTCGGCGTGCAGAGAGCGGTGAAGACGGTTTACGACGAGACGAAGGGCAGCGGCCCTCTCTACACCTACGGGGAGATCATCCACAACGAATCGGTGGTAGATGACCTGCAGAAGCACGGCGTAACGGTGCTTGACACACCGGATGACGTGCGGAAGGCGGAAAAAGGGACGGTTGTCATCCGGTCGCACGGCGTGTCGAAGGATGTATATGATGACCTGCAGAATGCGGGGTTCAGGATCGTGGACGCCACCTGTCCTTTTGTCCTGAAGATTCATCAGATCGCCAGAGAAGTCACATCCGGAGACGGAGAGCTGGTCATCGTCGGAGACAGGACCCACCCGGAAGTAGAGGGCATCTGCGGCTGGTGCAGGAAACCCGCCACGGTGATCGATACGAAGGAAGAGGCTGATTCCTTGATTTTTCCGGAAAACACGGATGTCACGATCGTCTCGCAGACAACATTTAATCTTCAGAAATTTGAAGAAATTGTTGAAATCATAAGAGCTAAAGGGTACAATACTAACGTATGTAATACTATATGCAGTGCGACGGAGGAACGCCAGACTGAAGCCCGCCGGATTGCAGCAACTGTTGACGCGATGATTGTAATCGGCGGTAAGAAGAGCTCCAATACCCGGAAGCTTTACGAGATTTGCAAGAGGGAGTGCCCTGAGACTTATCTTATTCAGACATTTGCCGACCTGAATCTTATTTCTCTGGCGAAGGCAGACAGCATCGGTATTACTGCAGGGGCATCGACCCCTAATACAATTATCGAGGAGGTTTTACACAATGTCTGAAGAAATGGATTTTGGAAAGCTGCTGGAGGAGCAGGGCATGAAGAACATCCACAACGGTGAAGTCCTTGACGGAACGGTTGTGCAGGTGAACGAAGATGCAATTCTCCTTGACATCGGCTACAAATCAGACGGCAAAGTTGTAAAGAAAGAGTATACACAGGATAATGACGCCAGGCTTGAGGATCTGGTAAAGCCGGGCGATACGATTCGCGTAAAGGTTCTTAAGACGAATGACGGCGACGGTTACGTTGCGCTCTCCTACCTGAGAGCAAGAGAGACTTCCAATGAGGAGCTTGAGAAGGCGTACAAGGATCACACAACCGTAACGGGCAAGGTCATGGACGCGCACAAGGGTCTGTCCGTGATCGTGAGCGGCACGAGAGTCTTCATCCCGGCCAGCCTCGTTGATGATCACTATGTGAAGGATCTCAACCAGTTCGTCGGCAAGGAGATCGAGTTCTACGTAAGCGAGTACGCGCCGGAAGAGAGACGCATCATCGGCAACCGCAAGGAGCTGATTCTCGAGCAGTATGAGCAGAAGAAGCAGCAGTTCCTGGCTGAGCACAAGCCGGGCGATGTCGTTGAGGGCAAGGTCAAGAGAGTTGAGTCGTTCGGTGCATTTATCGATCTGGGCGGATTCGACGGACTTCTTCACATCTCCGAGATGGGCTGGGGCCGCACGGAGCGCACAACCGACAAGTACCATGAAGGCGATGTCGTAAAGTGCTTCATCAAGGACATCAAGGAAGTCGAGAAGAAGGGCAAGAGAAGAGGCAAGAAGGCAGAGGAGCAGCCGGCTGAGGAAGAGGCGGATGCAGCAAAGAAGGATACCCAGAAGACTCTGCAGATTGCCCTTTCCACAAAGTTCCCGTCGGATGATCCGTGGCTTCATATCGAAGAGAAGTTCCCGGTCGGCTCCGTTGTAGAGGGCAAGGTTGCAAGAATCAAAGAGTACGGCGCGTTCGTTGAGCTGGCTCCGGGAATTGACGGCCTCGTTCACATCTCCGAGATCTCCCACAACCACGTTGATACGGTTGACAGCGTTCTGAAGGTTGGCCAGGCTGTAAAGGTTATGGTCAAGGAGATCAAGGACGGCAACAAGATCGACCTCTCCATGAAGGATGCGGAAGATCAGGGCCTGACGCATTACTCCACCGAGGAGAACGAGAACGAAGAGAACTGAGCTTTCCGGAAGATCCGGAGAGAAACACTCTGACATGTGAAAAAGTCTTTACTCTTGTATACGTACAGGAGTAAAGACTTTTTTTAATGGCTTTTGTGAAGGAAACTGCAGAGATTTCAGATATATCTTAAGCCCTCGATGCGGGCTCTCCCAGATCTGGTTTCCCCCTGCAGGTCACCGATCTGAAAGCGTCCGATGTGCCGGATGACGAGCGTGTCTCCTGGAACGCATTTTTTTGAGCCGTCGGTCACTTCGGCACCGTTTACAAAGATTTCGCCCCGGCGGAAACGGGAGAGGACGGCGGATCTGGATTCATGGGTCAGAGCCGCCGCTACGGCGTCAAGCCGCAGGGAGGCAGCGACGAAGGAAAAAGCTTCTGTGACCGGCCTGAAACCATCCGGAAGGGATGGAATCTCCTGCACCGTGACGAGGGTGTGCTTAACCTGCGTGAGATTTGTCTTTAAATACCCGGACATACTGTCCAGGCAGAATACGCAGCACACCGAATCCTTCACGAGAAGATCGCCCAGAACTTCCCGGCGGATGCCAAGACCCATCAGCGATCCGAGAAAATCCCGGTGCGAGAGCACTTCGGCAAATTTAGGCGCAGCCGGCCGGATCTCAAGAAGCACGATGGGTGGCGCCGGCGGATAACCGAGCTGCTCTTCGGAACCGAAGATGACAAGCTGGTGTTCTGCCTGCGGATACCCGCCCCACAGGCAGGAGGGAACTGCCGTCAGTTCGCGGGTGAGACTTTTGTACAGGCTGACGCCCTGAAGATCCAGAAAATCCGTGTATATATACGTCTCGTACTGTGCGGCGCGCCGGCAGGCGTCGTTTAGCCTGGCGCTAAGCGGGGAATTATTTGCCATTCTTAGTCCTTTTGCCTGAAAATAGAGGCTTTGTGTGGAAAAGCTTGTTCAATTATAGTAAAATGCATGGTAATTTCCGGACGTGGTGTCCGTATAAACACCATGTCTTTCAGTACTATATTGCAGGAGGGGACTGTGCGCAAGAGAACGTTTAAGGGCGGAATCCATCCTTTTGAAGGGAAGGAACTCTCACGGGAGCAGAAAACCGTGATGCTTCCTGCCGATGAGGAGATGGTTTTTCCGCTGTCTCAGTCAATCGGAGCACCTTCAAAGCCGGTTGTGGCCAAAGGGGATCACGTGCTCCGGGGACAGCTTCTGGCCGAACCGGGAGGCTTCGTCTCATCGGCGATCCATTCGAGCGTTTCCGGGACCGTCAGGGCAATCGAACCCAGAACACTGGCAACGGGCGGAAAATGCATGTCCGTTGTGATTGAAAACGACGGGAAAGAAGAGGAAACGGAGTTTCATCCCGCTTCGCTTGAATCCCTCACAAAAGAGGAGATCCTGCGGCGGGTTTGCGACGGCGGAGTCGTTGGCATGGGCGGCGCCGGTTTTCCGACTGCCGTCAAACTTGCACCGAAGAATCCGGAAAAAATTGACGCTGTCATTGTGAACGGTGCGGAGTGCGAGCCGTATCTGACCAGTGATTTCCGGAGAATGCTGGAGGACGGCGAGGCACTGGTGCAGGGGCTTCAGGTGATTCTGAAACTCTTTGACAGCGCAAAAGGATATTTTGCAATCGAGGACAACAAGCCGGAAGCGATTGCCCATATGCGGAAACTGACGGAGGGGATGGAGCGCATCCGTGTTGTCCCGCTTAAAACCAAGTATCCGCAGGGCGGTGAACGCACGATCATCAAAGCGGTAACAGGACGGGAACTGAATTCAAAGATGCTCCCGGCGGATGTAGGCGCGATTGTTGACAACGTGGACACCGTGTATTCCATAAAGCGGGCGGTTCTTGACGGCATGCCGCTGATGGAGCGTATCATCACGGTGACGGGAGACGGCGTAAAAGAACCGAAGAACATGCGCGTACATCTCGGGACCAGCTATGCATCGGCTCTGAAAGCGGCCGGCGGGGCTGTCGGAACGCCGGAAAAGTTCATCAGCGGCGGACCGATGATGGGATTTGCGATGTACAGTCTCGATGTCCCGCTCGTGAAGGGCTCTTCCTGCCTGCTGGTATTTGAGAAGGACCCCGTGAGCCGCCTGCAGGAATCAGCCTGCATAAACTGCGGCCGCTGTGCAGCCGGATGTCCGGAGCGTCTGCTTCCGGCAAGACTGGCGGACTGTTCGGCGAGAGGTGACCTCGCGTCTTTTGACAGGCTGCACGGTCTGGAGTGTGTGGAGTGCGGAAGCTGTTCCTGGAGCTGTCCGGCAAAACGGCCGCTGACGCAGCTGATCAAGTCGGCGAGGCGCCAGCTTTTGGCGGAAAAGAAAAAGGCTGCCATGCAGGCAAAGGCACAGGCGGCAGAGAAAGGTGGGCAGATAAGGAATGGATGAATTCAACGTATCGGCGAATCCGCACTTCAGAAGTCCGATGACGACCGGTTCCATTATGCGCGACGTGCTGCTCGCGCTGACGCCGGCGGCGCTTTTTGGTATTTACAATTTCGGGGCTCCGGCTCTTATTCGCATCGTCGTGAGCATCGCTGTCTGCGTGCTTGCCGAGTACCTGTTCCAGAGAGGCATGAAGCGGCCGGTGACGGTGAGCGACGGCTCGGCGGCGGTGACAGGACTGCTGCTTGCCATGAACATTCCGTCGACGCTTCCGATCGCCATGCTGATTGCGGGAGACGTGTTCGCGATCATTATCGTGAAGCAGCTGTTCGGCGGCATCGGGCAGAATTTCATGAACCCGGCACTGGCGGCGCGCTGCTTTCTGCTCATATCCTTCCCGGCGGCGATGACCGGCTTCGTGTACAACGGTGTCAGCTCTGCGACGCCTCTTGCCATCCTTAAGCCGGGCGCAGACGCGGCGGAAGGAACGGTGTCGCTTGCAGCCGAATTCCTCGGCACGACCGGCGGCACCATCGGTGAGACGTCGGCGCTGGCGCTTCTCATCGGAGCCGTATACCTGCTCGCCCGGAGAGAGATTTCCTGGAGAATTCCGGCGGCGTATATCGGCACATTTGCCATTCTGGTGTTTTTCCTGGCGCCGGGGCATTCGTTTGACGCGCTGTATCTGGCGGAGGAACTCTGCGGCGGCGGCCTGATGCTCGGGGCTTTCTTCATGGCGACCGACTATGTGACGAGCCCGGACACACCGGCCGGAAAGCTGATTTTCGGCGCGCTGGCGGGGTTCCTGACATTTATCTTCCGTATGTTCGGCGGCTCGGCAGAAGGCGTTTCCTACGCAATCATCTTCAGCAACCTGCTGGTTCCTCTGATCGAGCGCGCGACTGTTCCGAAGCCGTTCGGATACCGGAAGCCGGAAAAGACTGAAGCGGCCGGAAAGGAGGCGTGAGAGATGAAAAATCCGATCGTAAAAGATGCGATGCGTCTGTTCATCATCACTCTTATTTCGGGCATTATTCTGGGATTCTTCTACGACCTGACCAAGGGACCGATCGCCGCGCAGGAGGAGAAGACCAGGACACAGGCTTATCAGGCGGTGCTTCCGGACGCGGACAAGTTTGAGGCTGCCGCGGACACGGCCTATTCGACGGACATCGAAGCGCAGATGAGGCCGTTTTTAAATGAGGCCGGCTACACAAGTGATTCCATCACCGGCCTTGTCATCGCCTCGACAGGCGGGAAGTATTCCGGTGTTGTGGTGACTGTCACGGCGCACGACGGATACGGCGGGGACATACAGTTTTCTGTCGGAATCAAACCGGACGGAACGATCGGCGGAATCTCCATTCTGTCAATCTCCGAGACAGCCGGACTCGGAATGCGGGCCAAGGCGGATCCGTCTTTCCTGTCCCAGTGGACCGGTATGAAGCAGGACAGCTTTGATCTCGTGAAGAGCGGAGGGGATCCGGCAAGCGGGACGGTGGACGCGATCAGCGGCTCGACCGTGACTTCCAAAGCGTTCCAGCGCGGCATCAATGCGGCGCTCATCGCGTTTAAGAATCTGCAGGATAACGGCATTTCGACAGCGGGAGGTGTTACCATTGGCTGACAAAAAGGAATCCATGGCTTCCCGGGGCAGGGAGCGGCTGTATAACGGCATTATCAAAGAGAATCCGACACTTGTCCTGATCCTGGGCATGTGCCCGACGCTGGCGGTCACGACATCGGCGATCAACGGCATCGGCATGGGACTTTCCACAACGGTGGTCCTGCTGCTCTCCAACACTCTGATCTCCATGCTGCGCAAATTCATCCCGGACCGGGTCCGGATGCCCGCCTACATTGTCATCGTGGCGTCCCTTGTGACGGTGGTCCAGTTCCTGCTGGAAGCGTATGTTCCGGACCTGTATGATTCACTGGGCATCTACATTCCTCTTATCGTCGTGAACTGCATTATCCTGGGCCGCGCGGAGGCCTACGCATCCAAGAACCCGGTGTTCCCGTCCGCGATGGACGGCCTGGGCATGGGGCTTGGATTTACGTGTTCCCTCACGATCCTCGGCATGATCCGCGAGCTGCTCGGCGCCGGGACGTTCCTGTCAGATGGCGCGTCCGCCGTATTTACGATCCCCCAGTCCGTTTACACGCCGGCCAACATCTTCATCCTGGCGCCGGGGGCGTTCATCGTACTGGCCTTTATTATCGCCATCCGCAACCGGGTCATCCGGAAGAATCAGGAGAAGAAAGCGCGTGAGAGCAGAAAGGAGAGCGCCTGATGAAACTGCTTGTCATTGCTGTGAGCGCGGCGCTTGTCAATAACGTCGTGCTCAGCAGATTCCTTGGACTCTGCCCGTTCCTGGGCGTCTCCAAGTCCATAAAAACGGCGGCCGGCATGGGCGCTGCCGTCATCGCGGTCGTCACGGTTTCCTCGTCGATCTGCAGTCTGCTGTATGACTATCTTCTGGTGCCGCTTGATCTGGTCTATCTGAACACCATCGTGTTCATTCTGATCATCGCCGCACTGGTGCAGTTCGTGGAGATGGTCCTCAAGAAAAAGAGCCATGCTCTGTATGAGTCCCTGGGCGTATATCTTCCGCTGATTACCACCAACTGCTGCGTGCTCGGCACGGCTCTGACCAATGTGCAGGATTCGTACGGACTGGCGGAGTCGGTTGTCAACGGCTTCGGCACGTCCGCGGGCTTCTGTATTGCGATCATCCTGATGGCCGGAATCCGTGAGAAGACACAGTACAACAATGTGCCGGAGAGTTTCAAAGGCATGCCGATCGTGCTTCTGACAGCCGGACTGATGTCGATTGCGTTCTTCGGGTTCGCGGGAATCATGTGAGTGACGTAAGGACCTTTCAGGAGAAAAGTATGAGTGGAATTATCATCGCCGCTGTTGTCGTGGGCGGCACAGGACTGGCGCTGGGCTTCTTCCTGAGCATCATGGGCAAGAAGTTCGAGGTGCCGGTTGACGAAAAAGAAGCGAAGGTGCGGGAACTTCTGCCCGGAAACAACTGCGGCGGATGCGGGTTCGCGGGATGCGATGCGTGTGCGAAGGCGATCGCAGACGGCAGCGCGCCTGCCGGTGCCTGCCCGGTCGGCGGCGAGCCGGTCGCAAAACAGATCGCGCAGATTATGGGAAGCAGTGCCGGGGCGATGAAACGTATGACCGCGTGGGTTTGCTGCGGGGGCGACTGTGAGAAGGCGCCGGCAAAGTACCGCTATTCCGGTGTTCAGGACTGCTCCGTCATGCCGTTTCTTCCGGATGGCGGCCCGAAGGCCTGCACCTATGGCTGCCTGGGATTTGGCAGCTGCGTGAAGGCCTGTGAATTTGACGCGATCCATGTACAAAACGGCGTGGCCGTCGTTGACAGAGAAAAGTGCAGGGCCTGCGGCAAATGTGTGGCGGCCTGCCCGCGCCGTCTGATCCGTATGGTGCCCTACGACAATCAGTACGTCGTTGACTGCATGTCAAAGGACAAGGGGAAGGACACCATGGCGGTCTGCAAGACCGGCTGCATCGGATGCCGGATCTGCGAGAAAAACTGTCCGGCCGATGCGGTGCACGTAAACGACAATCTTGCGGCCATCGACTATGACAAATGCAAAAACTGCGGCATATGTGCGCAGAAGTGCCCGAGAAAGATCATCGTGCAGCGCTTCTGAGACGATTCGGAAAGGTGAGTGCTTGAAAGGCAGCGGCAGAAGAAATGCGGTGAAGACCATCAAAAAGGCAGATATTATCCTGATTGCGGTCCTGGCCGGTGTCCTTGCCGTCATCGCTCTCCTTCTGGCGGACAGGCAGATACTGGCTCTTCCGGGAAGCCGGCAGGGAGCGCAGGTTGAAATTACGCTGGAAGGCAGGACGACGCTGTATCCGCTTGACAGGGACGCCCGGTTTACGCTCACGGCTTCTTCCGGCGGAACGAACACCGTTGTCATCAAAGACGGGGAAGTGAGAGTCACGGAGGCTGACTGTCCGGACAGGATCTGTGTTACAATGGGAGCGATAAGCCGGACCGGTCAGACGATTGTCTGCATGCCGCATCAGCTGGTCATCCGCATTACCTCTGATGAGCAGGAAATCGACGGAGTAGCGCAGTGAGAGATAAAAAAGTTCAGAAAATGGTAACGGCAGCTCTTTTCACGGGAGCTGCCATTCTTTTTGGCTATGTGGAGACGCTTCTTCCGATCCCGCTGCCTGTGCCCGGCATGAAGCTGGGACTTGCCAATATAGCAGTCCTTGCGGTACTTTATACAGCAGGACCCGGCATGGCCGTGGCGGTAGATCTTGTGAGAATTCTCGTGAACGGCCTGATGTTCACCGGGCTGTACGGTTTTCTTTTCAGTCTGGCGGGAGGCGCTGTGAGTCTGCTGGTCATGATTCTGCTGTATCGCAGCGGAAAGTTTGGCGTGACCGGTGTTTCAACGGCCGGGGCTCTCGCCCATCAGGCCGGGCAGATCCTGGTGGCGGTGCCGCTGCTTGGAAGTCAGGCGGTGCTGGGACTCTTTCCGGTTCTGGGTGCATTTGCCATAGTGACGGGAATTGTGACAGGACTGACGGCAGCCGGACTTATCCGGCATCTGCCGAAAGGTGAGAAGGTGTAATGGAAGAAGACAGAGAACAGCGGGAGGAAAAACTGGCCTCTGAAATCCTTGCATTTGTGCGGGATAGTGTCGCGGCGCAGCATCCATATCTGAACCGCGCGCTTTTTCGCATGCCGGTTGTGTTCCGCAGGGACACAAGAAGCGACAAGGCTCTGCAGAAGGAAAATACGTTCGGGCCGGCTACGGAAGGGAAGCAGATTGTTCTGCCGGCGGCATGGGCGGTCGAGACATTCGCCGGGAATGAAAATCTGGTCTTCCGGACATATCTTCATCTTTTGTTTCACTGTCTGTATCTGCATCCGTTTCAGTACAGCATGCTGAATCTGCACGCCTGGGATCTGGCGGCGGACCTGGCGGTGGAGAGGCGCCTGTTTGAAAACGGACTGGCGCAGGAATGGCCGCTGGTAAGCGACGAAGAGGAGAAGGAGCTGCTGGAGCAGGCCGCATCTGATACACAGGCCGGGGATCTGCAGGCGGAGAAGGTGTACCACGCTCTGGTGAGAGATGACCGGCTTACGGAACTGCTGCTGGCGCAGAGTGCCCTTATCCGGCGGGACCTTCACTATCTGTGGCTCTCGGAGGACAAGAACGTCCGCATCCGCTACACCAACAAGGCGGGGATGCAGAGCGAAAACATGGATCCGGGGAAGCAGTGGAATGAGGTGCGCTCGAGTGTCGCCATGCTGCAGGACGCCGCAAAGAGCCGGCACGGAAAGGGCAGCGGAAACGCGCAGTTTCATCTGCGCAATCTCTATCCGGACGACAGGCAGTACCGGGATCTTCTTGACAGATTTGCGAGAGTGACGGAAGAAGTCCATGTGAACATGGACGAATTCGATTACATTTATTATACCTATGGGATGAGCCTGTACGGCAATATTCCGCTCATTGAGCCGCTGGAATACCGGGAGGCCAGGAAGATCCGGGATTTCTGCATAGCGATCGACACGTCCGGATCGTGTCAGGGCAGTGTGGTAAGAGGGTTTCTTCACCGGACGTACTCCATCATCCGGAACTCGGATGTGTTCTTCCGACGCATGAATCTGCATATTCTGCAGTGCGACTGCGAGGTGCTCTCCGACAGGAAGATAACCAGCCTGGAAGAGCTGGATGACTACTGCCGGGACATTGAGATAAAGGGGGCCGGGGGAACGGATTTCCGGCCGGTATTTGACTATGTGGAGGATCTGAAGCGCACGGGGGAATTCACGGACCTGCGTGGGCTTCTGTACTTTACGGACGGCATCGGAACCTATCCGGAAAAAGCCCCGTCTTTTCAGACAGGATTTGTCTTCCTGAAGGGGAAACAGGAAATTCCGGAAATTCCCGCCTGGGCCTGCCGCATTGTGCTTGACCGGGACACGGTCCGGCAGGACGACCCGCGGAAAACAAATCAGGAAATATGAGGAAAGGCAGAAGAAACATGGATATACAGCAGGCAAAGGAACAGATAAAACGGGCTGTGAAGATTTACCTGATGAAGGATGCATTCGGTCATTACCGGATCCCGGTTCAGGAGCAGCGCCCGGTCTTTCTGGTGGGGGCGCCCGGAATCGGTAAGACGGCCATCATGGCGCAGATTGCAAAGGAACTGGACATCTGCCTGGTTCCGTATTCGATGACCCATCACACCCGTCAGAGCGCGCTCGGCCTCCCCATGATTGTGAAGAAGGAGTACGGAGACAAGGCTTATGAGATTTCCGAGTATACGATGAGCGAGATCATCGCATCTGTCTATGAGGCGATGGAGAAGAGCGGGAAGAAGGAAGGAATTCTGTTCCTGGACGAAATCAACTGTGTCTCGGAGACGCTGGCGCCTTCCATGCTGCAGTTCCTGCAGTACAAGACGTTCGGAAATCACAGGGTTCCTGACGGCTGGGTCATCGTCACGGCGGGAAATCCCCCGGAGTACAACCGGTCTGTCCGCGAATTCGACATCGTGACGCTCGACCGTCTCAAGGTCATCGTGACAGAGCCGAACTACGGGGCCTGGAGAACCTGGGCTCTGGATGCGCAGGTACACCGCGCGATTGTGAGCTATCTGGACATTCACCGCGACAACTTCTACCGGATTGAGAACACAGGCAAAGGCCGCACCTATGTGACCGCGCGCGGATGGGAGGACCTGTCGCAGGCGGTGAAGCTCTACGAGGAGGCGGATTTCCCGGTCGACGAGGACCTCATCAGCCAGTACATCCGCAATGAGCATATCTGTGCGGACTTCGGGTCGTACTACCGGCTGTATCACAAATACGGCGAGGACTATCACGTGCAGGACATTCTGGCCGGCAATGCACCGGACAGTGTAATCCGCCGCGCAAAGGAGGCCGGATTTGACGAGAAGATGACACTCACCGGCCTGCTTCTGGACGCGCTGCAGCCGTCTATGCATGCGCAGGTCATGGAGGAGGATGTGCTGCGCGCGCTGCACGGTCCACTTGCTTCCTGCAAAGAAACGGCTGAGCATGCACAGTCATCCGAAGAACTGACCGCGCGGCTTGAGAGCCTGGCAAAAGATGAACAGTGCGGCGAGGCGGCAGACGAGGCCGGCAGGACCGCGACCGCCGGGGCGCGGTATGAGCGGGAATACAAAGAGCGCTTCCTGAAGGCCCTGGCTGACGAGATAAAGAAAGAGGAGATCCCGGAGGCCGGTCCGGCCTGGGAGCTGATAAGGCAGGAGTACGCGAAGCGCGTGCGGGACGCCGGGCAGGCGGCCGGCGCCGTGAAGAAGCGTCTTGACAATATTTTCGCCTTTGCTGCACAGGCGTTTGGAAAGAGCGATCAGATGCTCGTACTCGTGACAGACCTCTCGGCGTCACCTGACGCGGCGCGCTTCATCTCGCGCCACGGCTGTGCCGGGTACTATGAGTACAGCCGTCAGTTCATGCTGTATGAGCGCAGCCGGACGCTCCGCGATGAGATCCGCAAATTTACGGACGGAACACAGGCAGAAGACGAGGAAATGAAGCTCTGATGCGCGACGGTTCTTTTGAATACGAGAAGACGGAAGACGGCGTCATTCTGACAGGATTCGTGCCGGAGACGGATCCGGCCGGAAGTCTGACGCTGCCGGGCAGTCTCGGTGGACAGCCTGTCCGGGAGATCGGGACAGGCGCGCTGGCCACGCACGGATCGGAGATCATGGAGCTGACCGTGCCGGAAGGAGTGAGGCGGATTGACCCCGGCGCATTCACGTGGATGCTGCTGCTCGGGAAACTGAACCTGCCGGAGAGTCTGCTTAGCCTCGGGGAGGACTTTGCAGCCGGGACGTCCCTGACGAGTCTGGTTGTCCCGAAGGGTGTGCGCCGGATCGGCGGGATCGGATCTCTGCCTTTCCGTCTGCACTTTGAGCCCGGAAATCCGGTCTGGAGCACGGATGGATTCGGGATCTTCAAAAAAAGTCCGGACGGCCTTCTGCTTGCGGCAACGGACCCGGAGAGCCGTGAGGAGTGTTACCGTGTCCCGGAAGGCGTCACCTGCATAGCCGGCGATGCGTTTTCAGGCCGGGAGCAGCTTTCGGAACTTGAGCTTCCTGCGAGCCTGCAGGATATCCGGGAGGGTGCATTTTCCAATATTACCAACCTGTATTCTGCGCGAAAGGGAATACAGCTTGTGAAGTTTCCGGACGGGAACCGTCTGTTTCACGCGGAAAGAGACTACGTCTTACGCGGCGACATGCTGCTTCGCTGGTTCGGAGAGGGCCCGTGCGTAAAGGTGCCGGACGGGATCCGCGCAATCGCCGCGGAGTGCTTCTACCGCTGCCCGGCGCAGGAGATTCTGCTTCCGCCCTCCGTCATCTCGATACACGAAAGAGCCTTTGTCCTGTGCCAGGCTAGGCGGGTGGTGATCGGAGCGGACGGCCTGGACATTCCGTTCCCGGACGGCGGGACGTATCTTCAGGACAAGCTGATGGAAGAGTTCGGCAGGAACGGAAAGTGCTATGACTTCACGTATTACGACAGGAGTCTTGTCAGTGGTCTGCTTGACGCCGTGAAAGCCAGGATGCTTCTGGCGAGACTTTCCATGCTTGAAAACCCGGCGGCTCAACTCGCTGAGAGTACGGCCGCAGCCATGCGCGGCGTTCTGTCTGCCAGACTTCCGGAACTGTTTGCGTCGGCCGCGGTGTCGGGCGACTTTGAGGCGGTCCGCCGCCTCGCAGACTGGGACGGCATGAAAGAGGAAGACTTTGAAGACGCGATCCGGACCATGCAGGAGCACGGCCGCACGGAGATGATGACTTTTCTTTTGCGCCGGAAGCTGGAGAGCGTCGGCGAGGATGGCTTTGATTTTTCCCTGTAAATGAGTATACTGATTAGAACAGATGTTTGCATTCCGGGAGGACCGATATGTACAGACTGACTTCGAAGCTGATAATTTATGGAGCAATACCGCAGGATTCCATCCTCATGCAGATGGCGGACATCTACCGCCGGGCAGACGCCGGGAAGACTTCTGACGCGGCACTGACAGAAAGCGTGTACACACAGGTACGCCGGCTGCTTGAGACGGCGACAAAGTACGGGTTTGACGGAAATCTCTGGCAGAACTATCTCACATACCTGCTGATTTCGACGGAAACGCCATTTTCCATCACGTGCGAAAAAAAGGGTGCGACGGCCGGGGCGTCAGTCAATGTATTCGCGAAAAATGATTTTGAAGTTTTCCGGAATCTGTTCCATTTCGACTTTACGCCGCTTGAAAAGAAGCTCGGGATCAGCTGCTTCGGGCTCCTGGAGAGCTATCACGCGATCGACAAGTCGGAGAAGCTGTACAACCGGAGTGTAAGTGAGCGGGTGCGGGAGCTCTCGCCCAGACTTGCGGCAGCCGGCTCTGCGGATGCATTTTTTGATCTTGTTACGGAATTCTACCGGCACTACGGGGTGGGAATGTTCGGCCTTCACAAGGCATTCCGCGTCCTGTCCGACGGGGAGTCAGGCGTGCGGTTTCACGCAATCAACAACATGGAGACGGTGTACCTGTCCGATCTGGTCGGATACGAGAGACAGAAGGCCAAACTGGTTGAGAACACGAAGGCATTTGTCGAGGGGCGCAAGGCGAACAACTGCCTGCTCTACGGCGACATGGGCACAGGAAAGTCGACGTCCATCAAGGCGATTGTCAATGAGTACTACGACAAGGGACTGCGGATGATCGAGATCTACAAGCATCAGTTCAAGGACCTCTCGGATGTGATCGCTCAGATCAAGACCCGGAATTACCGCTTTATTATATACATGGACGACCTGTCCTTCGAGGAAAACGAGACGGAGTACAAATTCCTGAAGGCCGTCATCGAGGGCGGCGTGGAGACGCGCCCGGACAATATTCTGATCTATGCCACGAGCAACCGGCGGCATCTCGTGAAGGAGACGTGGAATGACCGCTCGGACATCGACCAGGACCTGCACCGCTCGGAGACGATGGAGGAAAAGCTCTCGCTCGTCTCGCGTTTCGGCGTCACAATCAACTATTCCAAGCCGACGCAGAACGAGTATTTCGACATCGTCGACCATCTGGCAGGCAAAAACGGCATCCGCATGGATAAAGACGACCTGCACATGGAGGCGCACCGCTGGGAGATGAGCCACGGCGGGCTGTCCGGCCGCACGGCGCAGCAGTTCATCAATCATCTGCTCTCGGCACAGAAAGGATGAGGGATGATCGCATATATCAGGGGAAAATATTCCGGAAAGACGCCGTCTTCCGTCATTATCGATCATGAAGGGCTGGGTGTCGAGGTTCAGGTCCCGCAGACGGTGTTTGCCGAACTGCCGCCTGTCGGCGAAGAGGTGAAGATATACACCTGCCTGCGCTGGACGGATGACGGGCCGTCGCTGTACGGATTCGCCGGGAAGGACGAGCGGGAGATTTTCCGGATGCTGATTGGTGTTGGCGGACTGGGACCCAAGGGGGCGCTTGCGCTGCTTTCTTTTCTTTCGACGGATGAGCTGCGGTTTGCCGTGCTTTCCGAGGATGAAAAGAAAATCTCGAAGGCGCCGGGCATCGGTCCGAAGACGGCAAGACGGATCATTCTGGAACTGAAGGACAAGCTTAAGATCGAAAGCACGCAGGAAAACACGGGCGGTGGAGAGCCGGTGCCTTCCGGGTCAGCCGGCTCGGGTGCTGCCGACGCCATCGAGGCCATGGTTGCTCTCGGCTTCGGGAGCACCGACGCGTACCGGGCGGTTCAGTCGCTGGGCGACGTGTCCGGGATGGATTCCGAGCAGATCCTGAAGGCCGCCATGAAGAAGCTGGTCTGAGAGACTGCTATAAAATGAGTCAGGAGCTGTGTTATGGAACGACGCATCATCACCACGGAGGCGGATGAGGAAGAAAAAAGGCAGGAGAGTTCGCTCAGACCGGTGCGCTTTGCGGACTATATCGGGCAGAAAAAAGTAACCGACAAGCTGAAGGTGTACATCGCGGCGGCAAAAGAGCGCAGGGAACCTCTGGATCACGTACTCCTGTATGGTCCTCCGGGACTCGGAAAGACGACACTCGCCAGTATCATCGCCAATGAGATGGGGACGCATCTGAAAATCACGAGCGGTCCTGCCATCGAGAAGCCGGGGGAGATCGCGGCGATCCTGAACTCGCTGCAGGAGGGGGACGTGCTCTTTGTGGATGAGATCCACCGGCTGAACCGGCAGGTGGAAGAGGTCCTGTATCCGGCTATGGAGGACTACGCGATCGACATCATGATCGGCAAGGGAGCGACAGCCCGCTCGGTGCGGCTGGATCTTCCGCCGTTCACGCTGGTCGGCGCGACCACGCGGGCCGGACTTCTCTCCGCGCCTCTGCGCGACCGCTTCGGTATCGTGGATCATCTGGAATTTTATTCGACCGCGGAACTGGAGCAGATCATCCGCCGCTCGGCAGAGGTCCTGAACGTCACAATCGATGAGAAGGGATGCCTGGAACTGGCGAGACGCTCGAGGGGGACGCCCAGACTTGCAAACCGGCTGCTGCGCCGTGTCCGGGACTTTGCGCAGGTGCGCTATGACGGCACGATAACGGACAGAGTCGCCTCGGAGGCCCTCGACCTTCTGGAGGTCGACAAGGACGGACTGGACCGCTCAGACCGCCTGATCCTGCGGACGATCACGGAAAAGTTTAACGGCGGGCCGGTTGGACTAGAGACGCTTGCCGCGGCACTCGGCGAGGATGCCGGGACGCTTGAGGACATGTATGAACCGTATCTGATCCAGAACGGATTTATCGACCGGACGCCCCGCGGGCGGGTGGCGACGGCCAGAGCGTACGCAGCACTCGGCCTTACTTGAATCGGACCTGCGGGGAAGAGTATAATCAGGTTAAAAAGACGGGTTAGGCGGGAGGCTTCAAAGGCATGGCGGATAAAAACGATGTGGAAGTCGTGATCGGCGGCAGAGTGTTCACGCTGTCCGGCTATGAGAGCGAGGAATATCTGCAGAAGCTGGCATCTCATGTGAGCGGGCGTCTTGCGGAGCTGAACGCGGACAGGGATTTCCGGAAACAGCCTTCCGACACCCGCGTGAATATGGTTTACCTGAATCTGGCCGACGATTACTTCAAGGCGAAGAAAATCGCCGACAGCCTTCAGGAGGATATTGACGCGAAGGACAAGGAGATTTACGACCTGAAGCATGAGCTGATCACGGATCAGATCCAGCTTGACACGCGTCAGAAGGAACTCAGGGATCTCAAGGCGGAAGTCGCGCGCTGCCAGAAACAGATCGCGCGGCTGGAGGAAGAACTTAGCAGCGCCGGTAAAAAGCAGCAGGCCTGAGACCATCTTCCGGGGGAAACAAGAATCTGAAAGCGGGCGGAACAGACAGCGCCCGCTTTTTATGTGAAGGAGAGACGGATGTCAGAAAAAAAGGCGGAACTGCTGGCCCCTGCCGGCAGCCTGGATATCGCGAAGGCTGTAATCAACGCCGGTGCAGATGCCGTGTATCTGGGCGGCCGGATGTACGGTGCGAGAGCGTATGCAGGGAATCTGGACGAAGAGGAAATTCTGGAAATACTGAAGTACGCCCACCTTCGCGGTGCCCGGATCTATCTGACGGTCAACACGCTTCTGAAACCGGATGAGCCGGCAGAAGAACTCGTCCGCTTCCTCCGCCCGTTTTACGAGGCAGGGCTTGACGCGGTACTGGTGCAGGACCCTGGAGTGATGCGCATCATCCGCGAAACTTTTCCGGATCTTCCCATTCACGTCTCCACGCAGATGACGGTCACCGGCGCCGCGGCGGCTCAGATGCTTCTGGACGCGGGAGCAAGCCGCATTGTGCTGGCCAGGGAACTCTCACTTGCAGAGATCCGGGAGATTTACGACAAGACACACGCCGAGCTGGAGGTGTTCGTCCACGGGGCGCTGTGCTACTGCTACTCGGGCCAGTGCCTGTATTCAAGCTTTCGCGGAGGCCGCAGCGGAAACCGGGGCCGCTGCGCCCAGCCATGCCGCAAGAAATACACCATTCTGACAGATGACGGCCGGAAGGTGAACACACCGGGGCCATTTGTCCTGAGCCCGAAGGATATCTGCTCGCTGGCGCAGCTTCCGCAGATTCTTGACGCCGGTGCGGCGTCGCTTAAAATCGAGGGCCGCATGAAAAATGTCAACTACGCGGCGGACGTCACCGCGATCTACCGGAAGTATCTGGATCTGGCGCTTTCGGGACGCAGGTATACGGTCGATCAAAAAGATCTTGAGGAACTTGCCGGCCTGTTTAACCGGGGCGGTTTCACACCCGGCTATTTTCAGAAAGACAAGGGAGCTGACATGATCACCTTTGTGCGTCCGGACAATGTCGGCGTGAAGGCGCTTAAGGCCGTAAGCAATTCGGATGGCCGCGTGACGTTTGAGGCGCTCACAGACCTGCACGCGCAGGATGTGTACGAAATCCGCCGGCCCTTTACCTTCACGGGAAGAGACGAGGTGAAAAAGGGCGGAACGTTCACGGTGGATCTTCCGTGGAAGCTGAATATCCGGCCGGGCCAGACGTTCCCGAGACTAAAGGACGGGGAAGTCAACCGGAAAGTTGACGAAAACTTCGTCAAAACGGAGCGCAAAGTCCCGGTGGCTCTTTCTTTCAGGGCAGCCGCCGGAGAACCGGCGGTTCTGACAATGAGACGGCTTCCGGATGGTCCGGAGGTGTGCGTGAGCGGCGGAATTGTCAGCGCGGCGGAAAGCCATCCGGCCAGACGTGACGAAACGGCCGCGCGGCTTATGAAGCTCGGCAGGACTCCGTTCACACCAAAATCGTGCGATGTGCGTCTAACGGGAGATGTATTTCTTCCGGCCGGAGAACTGAACGCGATGCGCCGGCAGGCCTGCGAAGAGCTGGAAGAAGCGGTATATGCGCTTTATTCCCGTAAGAACTTTTCAGAAAACACGAAACATGATACTATAGCTAAATGGCAGGCTGAACCTGTGAAGGCCTGCCGGTATTCCGCGGAGGTGCAGACGCAGGAACAGCTCGCGGCACTTCTTGAACGCCCGGAGATCTCCCGGATCTACCTGTCCGACAGACTTGTAAATAAACAGGTGACCGCAGCTGTAAAAAGGAACGGGAAGGAAGCAATGGTCAGCCTGGTGCCGGTCGTGCGGGAGAAAAAGAGCGGCCTGCTCCGGGAACAGATACAGGCGGCGCTTGAGAGCGGCGCTGACGGGTTCCTTGTGAAGAATCTTGAGGAGCTCGCCTTTGTAAAAGACACCGGAAAGAAACTGGTTCTCGACTCGTCCCTTTACGCGTGTCAGCAGCAGGCAGCCGCGCAGCTTTCGTGCCTCGCGGGACAACAGAATCCGCCGGAATTCACCTGCCCGGAGGAGCTCACGTGCGCGGAACTGAAAGCGGTTCCGGGAATGACGGATCACGAACTCATCGCGTACGGCAGGACGTCTCTCATGGTGACCGAGCAGTGTCTTAAAAAAACAAACGGCCTGTGCGATCACGGATACGGCAGCATTATCCTGCAGGATGAGGAAGGAAGGCAGATGCGGGGCGTGTGCCGGTGCGACTACTGCTTTATGACGCTGTACGATGACAGACCGGTCTGCTTTCTGCGGGAGGCAGCAGGTGCCGGATTTACCAGACTTCGTTTTAAATTTACGACCGAGACCCGGGAAGAGTGCAGCGCTGTTCTGCGGGATGCGGCAGCCGGAAGGCAGTTCCCGGAAGCCGCTAAGGGACACTGGGAACTCGGGGTCCTGTAAAAGGGGAAGAAGACTTCGGGGAGAAGATATATGCAGGAAATTTCAACTATACTCGTGGAGGCGTCCAAATACCTGTTTGCGGGGCTGATCACCCTGTATACGCTGTTCGCCTACGTGGGAGCAACGATCCGGGTTGAGAAGAAGCGGACGAAAATCTACGTTTTTGAGACGCTGATCATGTTCTCGATTCACCTTCTGGGATATATCATTCTCTATCTGCTCAAGGATGATTTCCGGTACGCAATTCTGTATTTTGTGCAGTTCGCCCTGATCTTCATGACGATCATGATCTATGACGTGCTCTACCCGAAGGCGTCGAGACTGCTCATCAACAATATGTGCCTGCTTCTGATGATCGGATTTATCATCATCGGGCGGCTTGATTTCGACCGGGGTGTCAGACAGACGCTTATCACTGCGGCGGGAACGGTCATCACGTTCTTTATTCCGTGGATGATCAGCAAATTCCGGGGACTGCGGAACCTCAGCTGGCTGTACTGCCTCATCGGCGTTCTCTCGCTGGCCGGGGTTTGGGCCCTCGGCCGGAGCGTCTACGGAGCCAACCTGAACATCTCCATCGCCGGCATTACGTTCCAGCCCAGTGAGTTCATCAAGATCATCTTTATTCTGTTTGTGGCCTCCATGTACAATAAGTCGACGAGCTTTCCGCGGATTGTTGTGACAACGCTTCTTGCCATCGTTCACATCGGCATTCTGATCGCGTCCAATGACCTGGGAACCGGCCTGATCTTCTTTGTTGTATACCTGATGATGCTGTTTGTTGCGACGCACAACTGGCTGCTTCTCGTGGCCGGCACCGCCTGCGGCGCGGGTGCCGCCGCGGCTGCCATCCGGCTTGTCCCGCACGTGACGACCCGTATTGAAATCTGGAAAAATCCGTGGGCGACGGTGACGGGATCCGGGTATCAGATCTGCCAGTCGCTGTTCGCGATCGGTGCCGGCGGATGGTTTGGCGCAGGACTGCTTCAGGGCAGCCCCGACAAGGTGCCGGTTGTCGTGAAGGACTTCATTTTCGCAGCGATTTCCGAGGAATTCGGAATCATCTTCGGCATCGGTGTCCTGCTCATCTGCCTGAACAACCTGATCCTGATGATGAACATTGCATCCCGCTGCATCACGCTGTTCTACCGGCTGGTTGCGGTCGGAATCGGCGCGGCGTACGGATTCCAGGTGTTCCTGACAGTCGGATCGGCCATGAACATGATTCCGATGACCGGTGTTACGCTGCCATTTGTCAGCTACGGCGGTTCGTCAGTCATCAGCGCCCTGCTGATGTTCGGTCTGATAAATGGCATGTATAATATGAGAAAGGATGAAGGAGAGGTTAAGTATGACCGGAAAAAGAAACAAGCGGAAAAGCGCACCGCAGCAGATGCAGCGCCGCGGCGTGCGTAAAATCCGGAACCGTGAGACCAATATTATCTCATACGTCTTTGTGGTTCTCTTTCTGGTGATGATCGTCTATCTCGGGTATTTTTCGGTTGTCGTCGCTCCTTCGATTGAAGACAGTGTCTACAACCAGAGAATCGAGAGAGAGCCGGTCATCGAGGTGCGCAGAGGGTCGATATATTCGTCCGACGGCGCCGTGCTCGCACAGACCGTTCTCTCCGAGGATAGCACGGAGGAAGTGAGACAGTATCCGTTCGGATCGCTTTTTGCACAGACGGTCGGTATGGCCCGCGGCGGCGGTTCGGGACTTGAAGGTGGCACCGATGAATATCTGACGCGCTCAACCTCCGGCGTTGACGTGGCGGATCCGATGTCGGGTGACATTTACGAAGAGCAGTACGGTGACTCGGTCTACACGACGCTGGATGAATCGCTTCAGCAGGCGGCTGTCAACCAGATGGGAGACCAGAAGGGCGCCATGGTTGTCATGGATGTTTCCACCGGCAAGATTCTCGCCATGGTCAGCAATCCCAGCTATGATCCGAATACGGCTTCGGAAAACATGCAGGACTGGCTGAATCTGTCCAGCACGGATTCCGTGCTTGTCAACCGCGCGACGCAGGGACTGTACCCGCCGGGGTCCACTTTTAAGATGGTGACGGCGCTGGCCTATCTGCAGCAGAATCCGGATACCTGGTCGGACTTCAGCTACAACTGCACTGGAGAACTGACGGTCGACGGCGCAACGACAGTCAGGTGTACACACGCTCACGGAAAGGTGAACTTTGAGATGGCAATTGCCGATTCCTGCAACTGCGCATTTTCCCTCATCGGGCTTTCCCTCGATCCGACGGCATACCGTGATACAGTGCTGTCACTGGGATTTAACCAGGATTTGGATATCGGAATTGAGAATTCGACACCAACATTTCTTCTGGATGCAACGTCATCGAAAGCGGATGTTATGAGAACATCGTTCGGGCAGGGCAGCACAAGCATTACGCCGCTGGAGAATTGCATGATTGCCGCCACGATCGCCAACGGCGGCGTGGAGATGAAGCCGTATCTGATCGACCATGTTGTGGATTCCGACGGGAATATTCTCGAAACTTTTTCGCCGGAGGTATACAATACGCCGATGACAGAGGAACAGGCGCAGCTGTTAGGAAAGTTCATGCGTTCCGTGGTTACGAAAGGCACCGGCGGCGGCGTCAATGTACAGGGATACACCTGTGCCGTGAAAACAGGTTCTGCGCAGTATGACGACAGCAATCCGAATGCTGTCCGCGCGTGGACGATCGGCTTCGCACCGTATGAGAATCCGCAGATCGCGTTTGCGGTTGTACTTGAGGATAATGCAACAGAGTCAACACCGTCCGTGCGGGTTGTGCGGGATTTCCTGTACGATTACTTTTCCATCACAGCTTCCAGAAGCTGAAGAAAAAGAAAGGATGAGGATTATGGGAGTCAAGAAGTCATTTGTATCTAAGGAAGAGCTGGAAGAAATAAACCGCACGTATCCGACGCCGTTCTATCTCTATGATGAAGCCGGAATACGCGCCAATGCCAGACGGATCAAACAGGCGTTCTCCTGGAATCCGGGCTACCGGGAATTCTTTGCGGTCAAAGCCACTCCGAATCCCGCAATTCTGAATATCCTGAAAGAATACGACTGCGGCACGGACTGCGCCAGCAAGACAGAGCTCATGCTGGCTCATGCTCTCGGGTTCGGAGAGGGTAAGATCATGTTCTCCTCCAATGACACGCCGGAGGAGGAATTTGCCTACGCCGCCAAAGTGGGGGGCATTATAAATCTGGACGACATCACTCACATCGACATGGTGGACAGGGCGCTTGACGGCAGATTCCCGGAGACCATGAGCTGCCGTTTCAACCCGGGCGGATATTTCAAGATGGGCAATGACATCATGGACAACCCGGGTGACGCGAAGTACGGCATGACCCACGACCAGATCCTCGAGGCATTCCGGATTCTTAAGAGCAGAGGCGTGAAGCACTTCGGCATTCATGCGTTCCTTGCATCCAATACCGTGACGGATGACTATTATCCGGAACTTGCCGGCCAGCTTTTTTCTCTGGCCGTTGAGCTCAGGGACAAGACCGGAGCGGATATCCGTTTCATCAATCTTTCCGGCGGCGTCGGCATCGCGTACCGCCCGGAACAGAGAGACAACGACATTCTGGACATCGGCGAAAAGGTCCACAAGGTATATGACGAAATTCTCATACCGGCCGGGATGGGAGACGTCGCGATCTACACCGAGATGGGACGGTTTATGCTGGCTCCGTACGGCGTGCTCGTGACGAAGGCAATTCACGAAAAGCACATTTACAAGGAGTACATCGGCTGCGACGCGTGCGCGGTCAACCTTATGCGTCCGATGATGTACGGCGCGTATCACCACATCACGGTGGCCGGCAAGGAAAACGCACCGTGCGACCATGTGTATGACGTGACCGGCTCGCTGTGCGAAAACAGTGACAAATTCGCCATCGACCGGAAGCTGCCGAAAATCGACATGGGCGACTATCTGATCATCCATGACGCAGGGGCCCACGGCTACTCCATGGGATATAACTATAACGGAAAGCTCAAGTGCGCCGAACTGCTTCTGCAGGAAGACGGAAGTGTCAGGATGATCCGGAGAGCGGAGACTCCGAGGGACTATTTTGCCACGCTGGATTTCACCGGCGTCATGGACAGGATGAATCCGGCGGATCTTGACGGCGGGTCGTCAGCAGAAGAAAAATAAACAGCGGGAGAAGAAGAACAATGGAGGATCTTACCTACATTGCCCATGAGATCGAAAAAGGCAGAAATCTGCCTCTGAATCTGGGACGATATGAGTCCGGCATGCGGCTGCTCTACGGGACTCTGGGAATGATCAAACTGTCCATGAATGCCTGGACAGTCTACAAAGAAGAGGCCGGGGAACCGGACGCTACCAGGCAGTGCCGGACGGTAGAAAACAGGCGGTACGCAGAGGCTAAAAGTTCTCTTGCGAACCTGATCCGGGAGACGGTTACCGATAAGACTGTCAGTGCTGACAGAAGAGACGAAGCTGACGCGCTGCGCAGCCGCCTGATGAAGGAGATGGAGATTCTCACTTCCTTCACGGAAGATTTCCGCGTGTTCGAATACGTCTTAAACCGCGTCGAGTACCGGTTTAAAGACGCTGTCCTTGACGAGAAATACTACGGATACTATCTCACAAACGATCTGATCCACTATATCTTTCAGACAAAGGACAATGTGGCAGTCAACGAGCGCATCCGCGAGGTGATCACACAGCTCCCGATGCGGATGAGCCGCCAGCACTTCTTCGAGACGCTGGGTGACGCGTTCACCCTGTACCGGGGCGCCCAGAAGGGCACGATTGATGATTTTGCGGATATGCTCAAGGACAGCGGAACACTTTCGCTTCCGGACGGGGCACAGGAACACTTTCCGGAAATTTACGAAGCGCACAGACGCCTTCTGTCCGCGGACTACCGGGATATCACAAAAGATGAGTATGACGAACTTTCCCGCATCCTTTCGGAGGCATCCGCATCCATAACCGATATATCGGATGCATTTGTCCTGCTCGCGCAGATGACCAATGACGCCTATACCGTCTGCCTTTCAGGCGTTCCGGAAGAAAATTCCGGCGCGGACGCGTTTGAAAGAGGACTGCGCGATACGTACGTGACGGCGCGGAATGTCCTTGCACGGCTCATGGATCCGGAGATGGCAGACGCAGTCAGCGAGGATGATTTCATACCGCTTGAAGGAATGCAGGAGCGGATCCTGATGATCCTCGGAAGTTCATCCTTTGCCGTGGACACGGCAGTCCGTGACCAGAGTGCGCAGCTTGCGCAGTGCGGCGTGCTTTCCGTGTTTCAGGATCTTGAGGCGTGCGGGAAGCTGCAGTCCGGATCGGATTTTGTCAGCCTGCACGAGAGTCCGGAGAGGCTTTCGGTGCCGGATAACCAGTACGCGGACGAAGTGTGCGCAGGCGTGAAGAAGACCCTCGCGGAACAGTTCATTGCTGTCTCCCAGCCGGTCCGCCGCGCGCTTATGGCATCTGTCATCTCGCAGCTTCCGGTGCTTTTTTTCGACACCGATGCGCTGCAGAGTTACATCAATGTGTCGCTGGAACAATGCTCGGATACGGCGGAGCGTATAGCGGCAGTGGAACTGCTGAAAGAGATAATGGGTCATGAAGTGGGCTGAAACGGTTTATCTGAGTCCGGGACTGGAGAAGCGGCGAAGGCAGATCGGTCCCGCGATCCGGTCGATGGATTTCCCGCCGGCTGCCAGAATATTTGCCCTTCACCGGAAAGAGACGGGAGAGCCGCAGCTGGTAATCATACCGGTGGCGGAGATAAAATCGCGCCGTGCAGAATTTGCGGGCGATACGTATTTCGGTGTCGGAATCGCAGAAAACAGGAAGGCAGCTCTTGAGATGGCACAGAAACTGACAGAAGAAGCTGTCTGCAGGACCGGAAATCCGGACGCGGCCTCGTATCTGGCCGGCCGGTTCGGGAGGTGATCACACAAGGAGGAGGAATGCTGGCACTGATACTTGCAATTCTGAAAATCATCGGGATTGTACTGCTGGTAATTCTGTGCCTGATCATCCTTATCGTGGCGGCAGTTCTGTTTGTGCCTCTGCGGTACAGGATAACCGGGGATTACCGGGGGAGTCCGGATAAACCGCAGGCAGATGCCTTTGTCTCCTGGCTGTTCGGTTTTTTGGGGGCAGGGGCATTCTACAGAGACGGCGGTTTTCACTACTTTGTAAAAATCCTCTCCTTTACGCTTCTGTCGGATGAAAAGAAGTCGGAAAAAAGTAAGAAAAAACGCCGCCGAAACCTAAAAGACGCATCGCAGGCAGAAACGTTTGACGACAGGAACGCGATACAGGCAGACAAAAAGAAAAGAGAAGAAGAGAAGGCTGCGGCAGCAGGTGCCGCGCACCGGGAAGAAACATCCGGAGAACCGGAAAGACCCGGCGGGGCTGATTCTGGACAAAAAGCCGGAAAAAAGCACTTTGCCGCACTGCGGAAATTCTTTGAGAAGCTCCGGAATATTCCGGAAGCACTACGCGGATTCTTCTCCCGGATCGGCGAAAAAAAGACGGAAATCGGGAAGAAAATTTCTTCTATTAAGAAGATATTGGATGATCCTGCCTATATGCGTCTTGCCGGGAATCTGTACGGAAAGATTAAGAGAATCCTTTCGCTCCTGAAACCGGTGCGGGCAGATGTTCAGATAGTGTACGGTGCGGATGACCCTGCCGCGACCGGGCAGGTTACGGCACTTGTGGCGGCTGCTGCCGGCATTTTCGGGTGGCAGGATGTAGAGTTTACGCCGGATTTCGAGAAAGAAACCCTGACGGCACATGTGTTCCTGAGGGGAAAGATCCGTCTGATTCATGTACTGGTTATCGCCGTGCAGGTTCTGACGGACAAAGACTTCCGCCGGCTGGTTCTCCACAAGGACGGAAGCGGTAAGAAGCACAGGAGACACAGGAAGCACAGAAAGAGACAGACAGTCAGCAGATCGGAATGCCGGAACGGGCAGAAAGGATGAGTATGGCTGAGAATAAATTTGACGATGCAGTGGGAGCGATGCTCAGGGGAATGAGCGGGTTTGTATCCGCAAGAACCGTGATCGGAGAACCGGTTACGGTTTCGGGAGCGACCATTATTCCGCTCGTAGACGTCAGCTTCGGCATGGGAGCCGGCGCATTTGCCGGCGAGAAGAAGGACCACACCGGCGGCGGCGTGACAGGCAAAGTCGAACCGACAGCCGTCCTGATCATTCAGAACGGTACGACGCGCCTCGTCGACATCAAGAATTCAGACACGCTGAGTAAAATTCTGGAATTCGCTCCGACCGTCGTCGACCGGATTACGAATGCATTTTCCGGGAAGAACGACGATGCGGTCGATGCGGCTGTCGATGACATCCGGAAAGACGCGCAGGACAAAAAGGACGGAAAGTGAGAAGGCAGCTCCCGGGCTGATGGCAAGGGGGTCTGACGGCAAGGCGCTAAAAAGTTCTTGCATTGTGAAGGCCCGTCTGTTAGAATAATTTTTGTTGCGGACGCTTTTACGTCCGGAAGCTGTAAGGAGGTGTTAGGATCATGGCAAAGTGCGAAATCTGCGGAAAAGGCGCTCACTTCGGTAACAACGTGAGCCATTCTCATAGAAGATCGAACAGAAAGTGGAATTCCAACGTACAGTCTGTTCGCGTAAAGACCGAAGGCGGTGCTAAGAGAATGTACATCTGCACTTCCTGCTTACGTTCCGGCAAGATCGAGAGAGCCTGAGCTTTAAGCAAAAAGCAGACAGTTTCCGAACTGATACAGTAAAGATGAGCTTCCGGGATGTTCCCGGAAGCTTTTTTGTGGCGCGGCCGCTCATCACCGGGTGTCAGGCGATATGCCGGCGGAGCCCACAGAAGAAATAAAACACCCGGCGGATCCCTGCGCGTGGCAGGAACCGCCGGGTGTACAGCTAAAGAACTAATTAGCGTGAAACTCTTTCTTCCGGCACCTCGGTCGGGTAGTCGCCGTCAAAGCAGGCTTTGCAGAGCGGAAGCTCGCCGACCATCTGGCGGAAATCTTCGATCCGCATGTAATGAAGCGAGTCGGCGCCGATCATGAGGCGGATCTGTTCCTCGGACTGTGCCGAAGCGATGAGTTCGCCGGTTGTCGGCACGTTGGTGCCATAATAGCACGGGTGCAGGAAAGGCGGCGAGCTGATGCGCACGTGAACTTCCGTTGCACCGGCGTTCTTTAAAGAGCGGATCAGGTTTCGGATCGTTGTGCCCCGTACGATCGAGTCATCAATGAGCACGACGCGCTTTCCGCGGACGGAAGAAGAGAGAAGTCCGAGCTTCTGCTGAACGGCTGTCTCGCGCTCCTCCTGGGTCGGTTTGATGAACGAGCGCCCGATGTAGCTGTTCTTGTGGAAAACCGAACGGTACGGAATTCCGCTCTCGATGGAAAATCCTGCGGCAGCCGCCAGACCGGATTCCGGAACGCCGGCCACGATATCGGCATCGGCCGGGAAGGCCTTCGCCAGTGCGCGGCCGCCCCGGATGCGGGCGTCGTTTACATCAATGCCGTCGATGCAGGAATCCAGTCTTGCAAAATAGATATACTCGAAGATGCAGTGCGCCTCGCGGTCTGCCTTCGGGATGAAATCGGAATGAATGCCGTCCGGCGTAATAGTAATGATCTCACCCGGCTTTACATCGCGCAGAAACTGCGCATTGACAGCACTCAGGGCACAGGATTCACTGGCGATCACGTACGAACTGCCGGCCCTGCCGATGCAAAGAGGCTTGAGCGCGAGCGGGTCACGCACGCCGACGAGCTTGCTGCCGCTCATGAAGACCAGCGCGTAACCGCCGATCAGTCTGGACGCGGTGCGCTTGACCGCCTCCTCAACGGTATCACACTGAGTGCTCTCTCTGGCAAGAAGGCTTGCCACAACTTCCGTATCGGATGTGGAGTGGAAGCAGACGCCAAGCGACATCAGGTCTTTCTTTAGTGCCGGAGCATTGACGATGTTGCCGTTGTGAACGAGTCCCAGATATCCGCCATAGTACTGCATGACCATGGGCTGCGCATTTTCAACGGTGTTGGACCCCTGCGTGGAATAGCGGTCATGGCCGATGCCGATGTTGCCATTCAGGTTCTCCAGAATGTCCGGTGAGAAGACCTCACTGACAAGTCCGAGATTTTTGTGAAAACGGATCCGGGAAGCCGGGTCTGCTGTATCGGATACGGCGATGCCGGTTGCCTCCTGTCCGCGATGCTGGAGCGCTGTCAGACCATAGTAGATCCTTCGCGCGACATTTTCGCCCTCCGGGGCCAGAATTCCAAAAACGCCGCATTCTTCGCGGGGCTTATCAAACAGTTCTTCCATGCCTGGACTCCTCTATACGTGAAAACGCTCACAACGGATTATTATAAGCATTTTTATTTTACAGTGTCAATGTCAAGGCACTTCCATAATGGAACCGTTCATACTATAATGGAAATGGGATTATTACTGGAAGTAAATGATCACCGGAAAATTGAGACAACCGCCATGACGAGCGTCAGCGGACACCTGCAGGGGAGGAAATCCGGAGCGGTTCCGGAATACAATACATGAGAGCAATACCGGGTTGGATTCTGTTTCTGATTATCATTCAGATGATCATGACGGTGCCGGTCATCTGGACCGGAATCGTGGCGGCGCGCGGTCTCGTCAGGAAACGGGTCATTCACCCTGCTGTGAATGTATGCAGCCGTTTCGCGGTTGTGATCTGTGCGAGGAATGAGGAAAAAGTCATTGCGCGGCTTCTGGCCAGCCTTGGAAAGCAGGATTATCCGAAGAGCTTCGTCCATATCTTTCTCCTCGCCGATCACTGTACGGACAATACAGCGGCGATTGCTAGGACCTTTGACAATGTCACGGTCTACGAGCGGACAAGCGGGCCGACGAGCGGCAAGGGGGATGTGCTGAACTGGGGCATCCAGAGAATTCTGGCAGAATACGGTGATGAGATTGACGCGTTCGCTTTTTTTGACGCGGACAACATTCCCAGAAAAGATTTTCTGGAGAGGATGAACGAATACCTGATGGCCGGCGAGAAAATTGTCCAGGGAAACCGGATTGCGGGCGATCCGGCAGACGGCCGCAGCAATATCGTCACGGGCTGGTTCAAGGCGTACTGGCTCTGCTACTCGGCTTTGATTTCCTATACGAGGCAGAAGCTGGGGCTTTCCGCTCTGCTCACGGGCACCGGATTTGTCGCATCGAAGGAAGTCCTGGAACATGGATGGAACACGAGCTCGATTACAGAAGACGTCGAGATGGCCGTGACGTCGTGCGCCAGAGGATATCGGGTTGCATTCGCCCTTGAGGCTGTGTGCTATGATGAACAGCCGTCGCGTTTCACGGTCATGATGCGTCAGCTCTCCAGATGGTGTACCGGGACATATCAGATCCTTCCGCGGTATTTCTCGATGTGGCTGTCGGGGATGCGAAGACCGAAGCAGTCTTCCGGATACCGGATGAGGATAACAGATAATCTCCTGCTTCTTCTGATGGGGCCGGCGGGCGCTCTCGGAACGGTCGTAGGGCTGGTTGTAAATCTGTACTGGCTTTCGCTCTATCCGATTTTTGCCGCTGCGATGACACTGGCGGGATTTTACGCCATGTCCACTGTTCTGCGGTTTTTCCTGAAGAAATTCTATCATCTGAAAGACATGAAGGGGATGAATCCTGCATACTGGTTCATGTGGCTGTTCCTTTCTCTGTATTCCCTGTGTTCGCTGCGCGGGTGGATTTTCCCTTCTTCGGACTGGAAGCGGATTGAGCATCGCGGTATTAATATAGAGGAGAACGGCTGAGCCATGGATGATCTTAAAGCTTCGGATATTTTCAGCGTCGACGGAGCCCCGGAAATCGGGAAGTCACCGGATGAAGACGCAGATGTCACCTATGTGAAGGCGGATGCAGAAAATAGCGGTGAGCAGCCCGTACACGAAAAACAGGCAGAATCAGAAGAACCTGAAGAGCAGGAGAGCCCGCAGCACAAACCCGTGCAGGAACTGCCGGCGCCCGCGGATACAAAAGAGATAAATCAACAGGAAAAAACGGATGAGCAGACGGCCGGAAGAACCCCCCGGCGCTCCCATCCGCTCTTTTATATGTTCTCCGGTGCGATTCTTGTCATGCTGATTGTCATGGCCGCGCTGTTTCTGCGCGGAAATCAGACAAAAGAGGAAATTGATCTCTCAGGATATATCGTCTTTGACGCGCAGGGGAACGACGGAGCCGGGACAGTGAACGCTTCTCTTGATGAAGACAGATTCGTCAGGGATTACGACAGGAAGATTCAGATCAACCGCGACCGGTATCTGAAACAGGGATTTTCCCAGAGTGACCTGGAGAGCAAATCGCCGGCTCTGGTTCTGGCCCGGTATATCGAAGGCAGTCTGAAGACGGAAGCGGACCAGGGGAAGCTTATGAACGGCGATACGGCGGCAGCTCTTGTCACGGCGGATGCGGACGTGCTCTCGGGTGTCTATAATGTGACGCTTAAAGGAACAGAGATTCCATATGTCGTGAGCGGTCTGAATAAACTTACTTCCTTTGATCCGTTTGAGGGCGTGCGGATTTCCTACAGCGGCGTTTCTCCGGATGCATCCGCTGAAATCGTGAAAAGCGGGACGGCTGCTGCCGACAGCATTCCGATGAAACTCAGCAAGACGAGCGGGATCACAAAGGGTGACCGGATTACGGTGACGCTTGATGTTGACGATCCTGTTTCATACTGTGTCCGGAATCTGGGGAGAACTCCTCTCAGGACTTCCATGACCGTCACGGCGGACGGTGCTGACACATGGCTCACAGATGCCGGGCAGCTTTCGGGAGCAGATCTCTCGGAGATCAAGTCGGACGCAGCACAGGCGGTTCTGAGGGAAATCCGGGAAGACACCGGCGATGAAAGTCTGTCTGCTGAGATTCGCTATGAAGGGTACTATCTGTTTTCCGGGAGCAGCAGCGCGGATACGAAAAATGTCCTGTATCTGATTCTGCAGGTGAAGGCAGACGAAAACCTGGCGGGAGACGATCTGACAGATGGCACCTGGTATGCCTGCGTGGCGTACAAAAACGTGGAGGTCACAAAGGACGGCATCCGGTATCCGGAAGGCACGGCCGAAGGGGACAACCTGTTTGTGACAGCGGCCGGATCGGATGAGCGGACGGCGCATGTCGTCGGATACCGCACGGCTCTTCAGGTACGCAAAGAGATGCTGCTGAAGGAAAGCTCCGATTATACTGTGACGACGGATTTTGATTTATCGCTTTGAATTGTCATCATGACGCATTGAATTTAGCGGCGGTGTACGTTAGAATAGAGCGAAAATCCCTTAAAAGTCAGGAGGGCAGCTATCTATGGGTATGACAATGTCACAGAAAGTTCTGGCGTCTCACGCCGGGCTTTCGGAGGTAAAGCCGGGCCAGCTGATCGAGGCGGACCTTGACATGGTTCTCGGAAATGACATCACGTCTCCGGTGGCCATCCGCGAGCTGGACAAGTTCAAAAAGAAGGCGGTTTTTGACAAGGATAAGATTGCACTGGTTCCGGATCATTTCGTCCCGAACAAGGATATCAAGTCTGCGGAGAACTGCGCGTGCCTCAGGCACTTCGCGAAAGAAAACCGGATCACCAATTACTTTGAGGTCGGGCAGATGGGCATTGAACACGCGCTTCTCCCGGAAAAAGGACTCGTGACAGCCGGTGATCTCGTGATCGGCGCGGATTCCCATACCTGCACTTACGGAGCACTCGGCGCATTCTCGACCGGTGTCGGGTCCACCGACATGGCAGCCGGAATGGTAACCGGCAGAGCGTGGTTCAAGGTTCCGTCCGCTATCCGGGTTGTTCTCCACGGCAGATGCCGCAGATGGGTGAGCGGCAAGGATGTCATCCTCCATCTGATCGGTGAGATCGGCGTTGACGGTGCGCTGTACCAGTCCCTGGAGTTCACGGGCGACGGCGTTTCTTCTCTTACAATGGATGACCGCTTCACGATCTGCAACATGGCGATCGAAGCCGGTGCCAAGAACGGGATCTTCCCGGTTGACGACCGGACACGTGAATATATGGCGGCGCACTCAAAGAAGACACCGCACGAGTACACGGCGGATCCGGATGCGGAGTACACCCGGACGGTCACCATAGATCTGGACACTCTTGAGCCGACAGTTGCCTTCCCGCATCTCCCGGAGAATACAAAGACGGTTTCCGAGGCGGGAGACGTCCGGATTGATCAGGTTGTGATCGGATCCTGCACCAACGGCCGCTACGACGACATAAAGACTGCGTATGAGATCCTGAAGGGCAGAAAAGTGGCCGAAGGTCTTCGGGTCATCATCATTCCGGCAACGCAGGATATCTATCTCAGAGCGGTAAAAGAGGGTATGATCGCGGCATTCATCGAGGCGGGCGCCGTCGTGTCGACTCCGACCTGCGGACCGTGCCTTGGCGGCTATATGGGAATCCTCGCTCCTCACGAGAGATGTGTGTCCACGACAAACCGCAACTTTGTCGGCCGTATGGGCGATGTGACTTCGGAGGTATATCTTGCGAGCCCGGCCGTCGCGGCGGCCAGCGCCATCACCGGTAAAATCAGCCAGCCCTCGGAGCTGGGACTGTGAGGAGGGATAACAATGCAGGCAGAAGGAACTGTTTTTAAGTACGGTGACAATGTGGACACGGATGTTATCATTCCCGCCCGGTATCTGAATACCTCGGTCCCGGAGGAACTTGCCGCTCACTGCATGGAAGATATCGACAAGACCTTTATCAAACGGGTGAAGAAGGGCGATATCATCGTGGCGGGCAGGAACTTCGGATGCGGATCTTCCAGAGAGCACGCGCCGATTGCCATAAAGGCGGCGGGAGTCAGCTGTGTGATCGCGCCGACATTTGCCAGGATTTTTTACCGGAACTCCATCAACATCGGGCTGCCGATCATCGAGTGTCCGGAGGCGGCGGCCGCGATAGCAGACGGCGACAGGGTGAAGGTTGATTTTGGCAGCGGCATCATCACGGACGAGACGACCGGAAAGACGTTCCAGGGCCAGTCGTTCCCGGAGTTCATGCAGGAAATCATCAACGCGAACGGACTGATCAACTACATCAACGAAAAGCAGGCACAGTAAGGGGTTAACATGGACGTTGTATACACAAGTACAAGAGATGCCTCCGTCAGAGTCAGCGCCTCCCGGGCAATCCTGAAGGGACTGTCGGATGACGGCGGACTTTTTGTTCCGACTGCACTTCCGAAGCTTGACCGGACACCGGAAGAGTTTGCGGCCATGGATTACCGCGGTGTGGCATACGAGGTCATGAAACTGCTGCTTTCGGACTTTACGGAAGAAGAGCTGAAAAGCTGCATCGACAAGGCGTATGACGACAAGTTCGATACAGATGAGATCGCACCGCTTGCCGAGGCGGAAGGGCGGTACTTTCTCGAGCTGTATCACGGAAAAACGATCGCCTTCAAGGACATGGCGCTCTCCATTCTGCCGCATCTCATGATCACGGCGGCGCGCAAGAACCACGTGACGAAGGAGATCGTCATCCTGACGGCCACCTCCGGTGACACCGGCAAGGCGGCTCTTGCCGGATTTGCCGATGTTCCCGGGACGAAGATCATCGTCTTTTACCCGAAGGACGGCGTCTCTCCGATCCAGGAGAAGCAGATGGTGACCCAGAAGGGCAGCAACACCTTTGTCTTCGGCATCCGCGGCAATTTTGACGACGCGCAGAGCGGTGTCAAGAAGATCTTCTCGGACAAGGCACTTGCCGCCGTGATGAATGACGCCGGGTATCAGTTCTCGAGCGCCAACTCCATCAACATCGGCCGTCTTGTGCCGCAGATCGTATACTATGTGTATGCGTACTCCAGACTCGTGGCATCTGACCGGATCAAAGCCGGCGACAAGGTGAACTTCGTCGTTCCGACCGGAAACTTCGGCAATATTCTGGCTGCCTTCTACGCAAAGCAGATGGGGCTTCCGGTGAACCGGCTGATCTGCGCGTCCAACTCCAACAAGGTTCTCTGCGATTTCTTCCACACCGGCGAGTACGACAGAAACCGCGCATTTATCCTGACGACATCTCCGTCCATGGATATCCTGATCTCCTCAAACCTGGAGCGGCTGATCTATAAGATCACCGGCGAAGATGCTTCCAGGACGAAAGCATTCATGGAGCAGCTCGCCTCGAAGGGCGAGTACACCATCACGCAGGACATGCGCGAAAAGCTCACTGATTTCTACGGAAACTTCGCGACGGAAGAGGAAGACGCGGAGGAAATCCGCCATATGTTTGACGACGCGGGATACCTGATCGACACTCACACCGCCGTGGCCTCAGCCGTGTATGACAAATACGTGAAGGAAACCGGCGACAGAACCCCGTCTGTCATCGCCTCGACCGCAAGCCCGTTTAAGTTCACAAGAAGCGTGCTTCAGGCGATCCGGCCGGGTGAGAAGCTTTCGGGCGATGATCTGGACCTGGCGGACGAACTCTCAGAGCTCAGCAGGGTTCCGGTGCCGAAAGCTGTTTCAGAACTCCGGACCGCGCCTGTCCGCCATACAGCGGTTGTTGACAGCGGAAAGATGAAAGAGGCGGTTGAGAAGACGCTCGGATTGTGAGACGCCCTCGGAGAGAGACCTTTCGGCAACTGTCAGGACAGATAACAAAAAGAAAGAAATCGAGAGAGGCTGCGCCATGCAGCCTCTTTTTTCATGCGCGGGAACTTATGGCCGTAGAATGTCAGAGGATGGGAAATGCCAGATTTGGGGCAATTTAGAAAATCTTTATACAAATTCTTGTGTTACCGGTTGACATCCCAGGTGGAGTGTTGTACTTTATGTATGTCGATGTTAGCACTCGATACGTACGAGTGCTAATTGAAACAGAAAGGAGCGGTGAATGGCAGAACAGGATGACGGGCTGGATGAGCGCAAGCAGCAGATTCTCAAAGCGGTCATTGATACGTATCTTGCGACAGGTGAACCGGTCGGATCCAGGACGATTTCCAAGTACACGGATCTGAAGCTAAGTTCTGCGACGATCCGCAACGAGATGGCAGATCTTGAAGACATGGGATATGTGATTGCCCCTCACACGTCGGCCGGACGGATTCCGACAGACAAGGGCTACCGTTTCTATGTCGACAGGATGATGCAGATCATGAAGGAGAACAGCGATCAGATCGAGAAAAAGCAGAAGGATCTGGACAAGCGCGAGAAGGAGCTGGATGATATGCGCAAGTTCATCAGTTCCAAGGTCGACAAGGTGGATGATCTTCTCGAGAACGTCGCCAGGCTTCTCGCCAAAGACACGAATTACGCCTCCATGATCTCCACACCTTCCGTGAAAGGCAACAAGCTGAAGTTCATTCAGCTGACGAAGCTTGGGAGCGGAAAGATCCTGCTGGTCATCGTGATGGATGGGAATCTGATCCGCAGCAAAGTCGTGGAAGTCTCCGAGGACATCACGCAGGAGCAGATCCTGAAGCTCAATCTTCTGCTGAACACAACGCTGAACGGACTCACCCTCGAGCAGATGAATCTGGCGCTGCTCTCCGGGCTGGAGTCAAAGGCGGGGCAGGAGCACGGACAGATTATCCGCGAGGTGATGCAGGCTCTGATCGAGTCGATACAGAACGCTGATCATCTTCAGATCTACACGAGCGGAGCTACCAATATTTTCAAGTACCCGGAGCTCTCAGACTCGACGACAGCCAGTGAACTCATCAGCACGCTGGAAGAAAAGAAAGGCCTGACGAGCCTCATCAAATCCGAGAAGGATTCCAGCGCGGAAGATGGCATCACGGTTTACATCGGTGATGAGACGCCGGTGGAGAGCATGAAGGACTGCTCTGTGGTGACAGCTACGTATGAGCTTCACGACGGCATGAAGGGTACGATCGGGATCATAGGGCCGCGCCGGATGGATTACCAGAAGGTCGTTGAGACGCTCAAGACCATCCGGACGCAGCTTGATGATATATTCAAAAAATCTTAGGAGAAAGGAAGGCAGCCGTGTCAGAAGAAGAAAAGAACAAGGCCGCAGAAGAGAAATCTTCCAAAGCAGAAGCCTGCCGGGAAGAAGCTTCCGACAAAGAAGAAAAGAAACAACAGGCCGGGAAAGAAAAGAAGCCTGAGGAAACGAAGGAAAGCAGAACTGAGGCTGCAGAGGGAGAAAAGAAAGAATCTGCCGGCGAAAAGAAGAAGATGGATCCGAAGGATGAGCAGATCGCGAAACTCAAGGATCAGCTGATGCGTCAGATGGCGGAATTTGACAACTTCCGGAAGAGAACCGAGAAAGAAAAGGCATCCATGTACGATATGGGTGCGGTCGACGTCATCAAGAAGCTCCTTCCGATCGTCGACAACTTCGAGCGCGGTCTGGCA
The DNA here is from genome assembly GCA_903789615.1 of uncultured Lachnospiraceae bacterium. Lineage (GTDB taxonomy): Bacteria > Bacillota > Clostridia > Lachnospirales > Lachnospiraceae > UBA4285. The sequence goes on from CAIFEV010000001.1 coordinate 284,225, forward strand.
CTTCTTTCCGACGACGAGAAGAAGATGCCATTTGCCGACGGTATGGAGAAGGTCTACAGGCAGACTGTAAAGATGCTCTCGGATATCGGCGTTAAGCCGATTGAATCCGTCGGCAAGACCTTCGACCCGGACCGTCACAATGCCGTGATGCACTGTGAGGACGATTCGGTCGGAGACAATACAGTCGTTCAGGAATTAGAGAAAGGATATACCTACCATGACACTGTAGTCCGCTACAGCATGGTCAAGGTAGCTAACTGACAGGAGGATTGTGATTATGGGAAAGATTATCGGTATTGATCTTGGTACGACCAACTCTTGCGTAGCTGTTATGGAAGGCGGCAAGCCGGTCGTTATAACCAATACGGAGGGTGTGAGAACAACCCCTTCGATCGTGGCATTCACGAAGACAGGTGAGAGACTTGTCGGTGAGCCGGCAAAGCGTCAGGCTGTGACCAATGCGAAGAGAACCATTTCTTCCATCAAGAGACATATGGGCACAGATTACAAGGTGGAGATCGACGGCAAGTCTTACACGCCGCAGGAGATTTCCGCGATGATCCTTCAGAAGCTGAAGGCAGATGCAGAGAATCATCTGGGTGAGAAAGTCACCGAAGCGGTCATCACATGCCCGGCCTACTTCAACGATGCACAGCGTCAGGCGACCAAGGACGCCGGCAAGATCGCAGGTCTTGATGTAAAGCGTATCATCAACGAGCCGACAGCGGCAGCGCTTGCGTATGGCCTTGACAACGAGAGCGAGCAGAAGATTATGGTCTATGACCTCGGCGGCGGTACATTCGATGTATCCATCATCGAGATCGGCGACGGCGTCATCGAAGTTCTGGCGACGGCCGGCAACAACCATCTGGGCGGCGATGACTTCGACCAGAAGATTGTGGACTGGATGCTCTCCGAGTTCAAGAGCAAGGAAGGCATTGACCTCTCCGGCGATCTTATGGCAATGCAGAGACTGAAGGTTGCCGCGGAGCAGGCGAAGAAGGAGCTCTCCAGCGCGACGCAGACGGAAATCAACCTTCCGTACATCACGGCGACGGCTGACGGCCCGAAGCACCTTGACATGACGCTCACAAGAGCAAAGTTTGACGAGCTGACGTTTGACCTGGTGAACGCGACGGCAGATCCGGTAAGAAGAGCGCTCAGCGATGCCGGTATCAATGCGTCCGACCTCGGAAAGGTTCTGCTTGTCGGCGGTTCTTCCAGAATCCCGGCTGTTCAGGCAAAGGTAAAGGAGCTCACCGGCAAGGAGCCGAGCAAGAATCTGAACCCGGATGAGTGCGTGGCGATCGGTGCCTGCATTGAGGGCGGCAAGCTCGCCGGTGATGCCGGTGCGGGAGATGTACTTCTGCTGGATGTAACCCCGCTGTCTCTTTCCATCGAGACCGAGGGCGGCATCGCGACGAAACTGATCCCGAGAAATACGACCATCCCGACCAGAAAGAGCCAGATCTTCTCGACGGCTGCCGACAACCAGACCGCTGTTGACATCAATGTCGTACAGGGTGAGCGGCAGTTCGCAAGGGACAACAAGTCTCTCGGCCAGTTCCGTCTTGACGGCATTCCGCCGGCAAGAAGAGGCGTTCCGCAGATTGAGGTTACCTTCGATATCGACGCGAACGGCATCGTCAATGTATCCGCAAAGGACCTCGGTACGGGCAAGGAGCAGCACATCACCATTACGGCCGGATCCAACATGTCAGAGGATGATATCAACAAGGCCGTCAAGGAAGCTGCCCAGTACGAGGCGCAGGACAAGAAGCGCAAGGAAGGCATCGACGCCCGCAACGAGGCGGAGGCTATGGTCGGTCAGACCCAGAAGGCTCTGGAAGAGGCCGGCGACAAGCTCGATCCGAATGACAAGTCCGCTGTTGAGGCACAGCTGAAATCCCTGAAGGAGCTGGTTGACAAGACCGATCCGAACAATGTGACGGATGAGCAGGCACAGCAGCTCAAGGACGGACGCCAGAAGCTGATGGATGCAGCCCAGAAGCTGTTCGAGAAGATGTATCAGCAGTCAGCCGCACAGGCAGGCAGCCAGGGACAGGCAGGACCGGGCCCGCAGGCTGGTCCGGGACCACAGGCCGGCCCGGCTAATGGCGGAAATGGCGGCAGCAAGCCGTACGGCGATGATGTTGTCGACGGCGACTACAAGGAAGTATAAGCATACATCCAGAAAGGGATGAATGCGCGTGTCATACGCCGGGGGAGGTCTTTTGGACCTTTCCCCGGACGTATGTGTGTTACAGACTTGAAGAAAGAATGAGGTAGGGTACGATGGCAGAAAAAAGAGATTACTATGAGGTCCTCGGTGTCCCGCGCGATGCGGACGAGGCCACAATCAAGAAGGCATACCGTACGCTTGCCAAAAAATACCATCCGGACCTGAATCCTGGCAACAAGGAAGCAGAGGACAAGTTCAAGGAAGCCTCCGAGGCCTATGCGGTGCTCAGCGACCCGGACAAGCGCGCGAAGTACGATCAGTTCGGCCAGTCGGCGTTTGATGGCGCGGGCGGCGGCGCGGGCGGCTTTGATTTCAGCCAGATGGGTGATATCTTCGGCGATATTTTCAATGACACCGACATCTTCAGCAGTCTGTTCGGCGGCGGAGGCAGAAGAGGATCTTCTTCCGGAAGCACAGCCACCCGAGGACAGGATGTGCGGATGTCTGTTCATATAACGTTTGAGGAGAGCTTTACCGGGACGACAAAGAACATCGAGGCCATGGTCCGGGAGGAGTGCCCTGACTGCCACGGCACCGGTGCGAAACCCGGCACGCAGCCGGAGGTCTGCCCAAGGTGCGGCGGCCGCGGGCGGATCGTATACACCCAGCGCTCCATCATGGGTATGATCCAGAATGTGACCGACTGCCCGGACTGCCATGGAACTGGGAAAATCGTCCGCGAGAAGTGCCCGAAGTGCTATGGCACCGGGTACATCAGCCGGAAGAAGACCCTGCAGGTCAAGATTCCGGCGGGGATCGACAACGGCCAGTTTGTGCGCCTGTCCGGAGAGGGCGAACCCGGGAAGAACGGCGGCTCGAGAGGCGATATACTCGTCCAGATCATCGTCGATGAGAGCCGTGAGTTCAGCCGCGACGGATACGATCTGTTCACGACCAACCCGATCCCGTATGCGACAGCTGTGCTCGGCGGTCCGATCATCGTCAACACGATCGACGGTCAGGTCGAGTATGAGGTCAAGCCGGGAACGGAGCCGGGGACGAGAGTCCGTCTAAGAGGCAAGGGGATGCCGTCCCTGCGCAATTCCGCGATGCGCGGCGATCAGTACATGACGATCACCATCGAAGTGCCGAAGAGACTCAGCTCTGAGGCCAAGGAGGCGCTCATGGAGTACGACCGGATCCAGTCCGGCAAAGAGAGAACCTTCAAGAAACGCGGGTTTTTTGGCAACAAGTAATTCCAAGCGGGCAGGGTGAAAGAGTCCCAACCGCCCACAGTACCGTGCACCGTCTTGCGCACGGCGATTGCAGTAGTTTAAAGCAGAGTCTGATAGTGGCTCAGGAGATCAGTATCCCCGCCACTGTCAGACTTTTTTTGCGGTTTTTGAACAGATCTCCCGTGACTTGCATTCCCTGCAGGGAATATGATAGGTTATTTATATAGATGATGAGTTGATACTGGCACTTGCTGGAGAACTTTTGAAGAAGGTGCCGCTGATCTGATACATAAGAGATACGATGAAAAGAAACGAAAAAAAACAGAAAAGTGACAGCTGCGGTCGCGGCAGAAAAAAACGGACAGTGCGGATTATCTCCGATCTTATTCTTCTCGTTCTTATTGTCGTATTCGTGTACTCCGGGTACCGTTTTTTTTCGGAGTACAGTGAGTATAAGAGAGGCGAAGAGGTATACGGGGAAGTAAATGAGGCGGTTGTGATTCCTCAGAATGCGCAGACACGTCTGCAGGATATTGCGGCGGCAGATGATCCGGAAGCACAGGCAGAAGAAGAGTACGAACCGGTATCCGTTCCGGATCTGGATATCGATTATGATGCGCTTGCTGCTCAGAACTCGGATTTTATTGGCGTTTTGTATATCCCTGCGCTGGACTTGTACTATCCTGTCACGCACAGTCATGACAACAGTGAATATCTGAATACTCTTTTTACGGGTGAGAGCAGTGTGTACGGGTGCATCTTCCTGGAAAAGGATGCCAGTGCAGATTTCTCGGATTACAATTCCTTCATCTACGGCCACAACATGAAAAACGGAACCATGTTCGGATCCCTGAAGCGGTTTGAGCGCCAGGAGGGGCTGTGTGACTCAGATCCGTACATGTATATATACACGAAATCTAGGGTTTACAAATATCATATCTTTTCTTATTTTCAGTGCGTCAAAGACGATCCGCTGTATAACAACGTGAGGGATGACAGCGGATATGACCAGTATGTGACAACCTGCCAGACGCGTTCGGAGTATACCCCGGGAGGTGATTATACAGATAACTTTTCCGGGCGGCCTCCTCTGATAACACTCTCGACCTGTGTAGGAGTCGGCGAGACGTCACATTTTCTGGTTGTCGGTGCAATGGTGCAGCCATCCGTCAAAGGAAAGTGAGAACGGAAAACTATGAGCGCGTGGTTGAAACGGGCATCAAGGTATCTCCTCTATGGAATTTTTGCTGCTCTGGCGGTTGCTTCTGCCGCCGAGATCTGGCTTTTGCAGCAGAAAGGCGGCAGTCCGCAGACGGATCCGATTCATATTCTTGATGCGGTTGAGATGACGGTCGGCGGCCAGACAAAGGAAGTGTCACTTCCGGTCTGCGTACAGGATCAGGCCCCGGGGACAGAGATCGTAATCCGGATGAAAACGCCGGTTTCAGCCGGAGATGCGCTCTATGTAAAAACTGTATATGCGCCGCTCTCTGTGTATGTAGACGGAACTCTTCTGGGAGAACTCGGGAAAATGGATGCCTACCCATCGTGGATGAGAGATCCGGCCACAGAGGTACAGTGTCTGACGGTGCGTTCGGGTTCCGGAGAGGATTCGGATTCGGACATCCGTCTTGTATACCGTTTCCCATATCAGAAAGATTCTCTCATGATCTATCCGGTTGCAGCTGGCGAGATTCATGCGTTGAATGCGTATCTGTGGAAGTGGTACGGGGCACCGTTCCTGTTATCTGTCGTTTATATAGGCTACGGGATAGCCGTGACCTGTATATCTGTGACTGGGAGACGACACATCAATGGTATCCGGATGCTGTTCTGGTCGGGCGTGTTTATCACGGTGTTGGGGCTCTGGATTATCGGGGAGTGCAATTTGACCAATGTCTTCCTGAATCAGCCGATGCTTCTGTATTTTACGGCATTCATGGCACTTCAGTGCAGTGCCGTTCCGTTCTTAAAAGTGAGCCGGTATGCCGTGTTGTTTCACGATACCAAGTGGCTTGATATCCTGGATCTTGCGGCTATTGCGTATCCGTGTGCGCTGACAGTTCTTCAGGTCACAGGAATCGTTTCATTCTATCATCTGATCAGTCTGACACAAGCATTCCTCCTGGCAGCGTTTTCAGCTGTCATGGGTATGACTCTCAGAGAATGGTTTCGGTATCGGAGCCGTCCGGCGCGGCGCTATCTGGTGGTGCTGGTCATCCTTGCTTTTTCAATCTTTCTTGAGCTTTTCAATTATCACAGTCACTTTCTGTTTCAATCTGCCGCATATTTTTCTGTCGGGATGTTTGCGTTCTTCATCGCGTATTACTATTGCGGAGTTCTGTATCTGAAGGATCTGTATCTGACCATACACCGGGAAGACGAATTGAAACAGCAAGTGAAACTCATGAAGATACAGCAGAAAGAGCAGAATCTGCAGCTGGAACTGATCCGCAAGCAGGAAGCGGATGCCCGCAGAACCCGCCATGACATACGTCACCAGCTGACGGCCATCCGCGGCATCGCCTTCTCTGAAAAAGCATCCGGTGTCACGCAGTATATAGATCAGCTGCTGCGGCTTGTTCCGACCGGGATCGACATCTACTGTGACAATATCTCCGTGAATTCCATCGTTTCCTATATTCACAGGCGCTGCGCCGAAGATCACATTCAAATGGATGTGCGGCTTACAGTGCCGGAACATATGAGAGGCGTGTCGGATTCGGAACTGTGCGCTGTTTTCGGGAACCTTCTGGAGAATGCCTTTGAGGCATGCAGCCGTCAGAAGACCGGAAGCCGGTTTATCAGGATAGCGAGTATGGTGCGGGATGACATGCTCATAATATCCATGGACAACAGTTATGGAGAAAAAATCCGGAGAGTAAACGGGGAATATATTTCCAGCAAAAGAGATGATGTGGGGACCGGCCTTTCATCGATCGCTTCGGTGGCTGAGTCGCACGGCGGAAGCGCAAGCTTTGAAGCGGATGAATCGGAGAACATATTCCATTCGTCCGTCTATCTAAGGGAAACAACAAGGCAGACTGCACGTATGAATCATACGGACAACCGGGGAACAGGTGAGGATGATGGATGATTTAAAAGTGGCGATATGCGAAGACTGCAAAAGTGATCGGGACAGACTCGGACAGACGCTGGCTGCATGCAGTATTCCGACTTCTCTGACATACTTTTCTAGCGGTGAAGAGCTGCTGTCCTCTTATGTTCCCTGCAGCTATGACCTGATACTGATGGATATTTTCATGAAAGGCATGAGCGGTGTCGAGACAGTCAGGAACCTGCGAAGTGTGGATCCGCAGGTTCCGGTTGTTTTCGTGACAACCAGCCGGGAATTCACAGCGGAAGGATACAGTCTGTCTGTCATCGCCTATATCATGAAGCCGTTTGAGAGACAGGACTTGGAGAAAGTACTGCGTCTGGCGTATGCGATCCGGAACAGTCTGAGAACTCTCCATATTCTCAAAGGCGGGGAAGACATCGGAATACCTTTCCGAAATATCCTGTATCTCGAGCAGGAACTACATCGGATTCGAATCGTGCTGACGGACGGATCGGAGATTCGCTATTACGGCAAACTTAAGGAATTGATGACAAGACTCGATGAGAGCCTCTTTTTCAGCGGTCACGGCAGCTTTGGAGTCAATCTGATGTATGTCACCGGAATTGACACACAGCTGCGCTGCTTCACTCTGCGCGGCGGAATAAATATTCCAATTCGCAGAGAGAGCCTGGCGGAAGCCAGAAAGAAGTTTGATCAGTACCTGTTCTATCAGGTTCGGCAGATCTGGAATACCTGACAGGCTGATCCCGATTATTCTGAATAATTTAAATATTTTACGATTTATGTCATAATACCCATCATATTTCGGCGATGCAACAACCTGATAATTGTATATAATTACTGATATAAAGAGACTTACATCTGAGTTATTATACAATATCACGATATGGAGCAGAGCATCCGGACACAGGAATGGATGCGGTTCCATCAGCCTGCAGAAGGGGCAGAAATATGAGGGGTAAAGCAAAGACATTCTGGGTAGTTATACTCTCGATAATCCTTGTACTCTCGGTTGCACAGCCCGGGCTGGCAGAAGCGGCAGGAAGTCTTGTGAGCACGACGGCTGCCGGACAGGTGAGTCCTGAAAAAAAGGAACAACCGGATGCCGAAAGGGAAACACAGACGACCTTACCGGCTGTCAGTACAGCTTCCGGCGAGATGACAACCGTAGAAGCAGCGGATAAGGAAACCGTTGTCACACAGCCGGCACCACCTGGCATTCAGACCGAAGCGGTTACGCAGACAGATATTCCGGTTCTGCCTCAGGCGCCTGCCGTTCAGACGTCTGAAGCGCCTGAAACGTTACCAGAGAAAGGCATTGCAGAGAAAGGCACTGCGCAGCCGCCGGCAGAATCCGAACAAGTGCATACCACCAGGCCAGCGGATTCCCCGGCGGCGGTCTCCTCCACACAAGCTGCGGAAGAGATTACGCAGAGCACACCGGCGGAGCAGCCGGAAACGCAGATACCGCTGCCAGATCAGACCGATCAGCCGGTTGAGGTGGAAACACTCAGCCCTGCTGCAGCGGCCGGGACAAGGACATATACGCTTGAGGGTGAGTACACGGTATGCGTCACGTACGGAGAAGACGCAGGAATACCAGAGAACGCACTCCTTCAGGTCAGTGAGATCCGGGATGACGAGCAGGTCCGCAGTTACGCCAGTCAGGCGGCAGATGTGCTCGGAGATGAAGTTATCACGGCGGCCCGGTTTTTCGACATTTGTTTTATCAGCGACGGGCGGGAGATCGAACCGGATCCTGCCGCAAAGGTGGATGTTCAGATATCATTTCATGAGGCAATGGAGGTCGGCGACGGAGAGACTGTGCAGGCGGTCCACTTTGCGCAGACGCCGGATTCATCCGTGCCGGAAATCCTTCCTGTTGACACGCAGATGACAGAGGACAGCGCCGTTCAGTCCCTTACCTTCTCCCAGAACAGTTTTTCGGTGACCGGAGTCGTCGTCACAGCCGGAGAACTGGTGGACGGATGGCCGGCCGATGATGGTCAGTATGTTGTCCTGCTCAGCTATACGAAAAAAGACGGCAGCAGCGATAGCACCAACACCGGGATGAATTACTACGCTCTGAAGAACGACGGAACGCTGATGCAGGTGAGTGTGAATGGCGGTACAGCCGTATTTCCTTCAGAGATCCGGGCGGTTGACGATATCAAGCATTATGTGTGGACTTCGAATCGTTCGGCCAGAACATTCGCCAACTTATCAGGCAGCCGGAGCGTCTACATCGATCCCTACAACTCACAGGGGGTATCATCCGCGGCAAGAAAACTATCTGTTGTAAACCGTCACATCAGGACCGCTTCAGCCATCTATTCACGGTATTATTACCTGGCAGTGACCAGAGACGGCACTGAAACCGTGACGACGAGAGTGCGTTCCGGGATATGGTCACAGGATTCTCCCGCCGAGGTGACATTCCTGAAATCTTTCGCACTGGATGACACAAAGCCGGGGCAGGGAAGCGGCGATGAACTTTCGCTGGAAGCCCCGAATGCTGTCAAGACGCTTACGGACAATGGCAACGGGACATATGATCTGTCTCTTGCCGTGCAGGGGCAGTCCCGCAGCAGTTCGGAGAGCAGCCGGGCTGATGTCCTGATCATTCAGGATACTTCAGGAAGTATGAACGATCCGGTTGGTCAGACTACCCGGATGGCTATTGCGCGGCAGACACTTGACACGCTGGGAGAGAAGCTTCTCGCGCAGAATTCGGCACAGTATCCCGACCGGGTACGGTTGTCTCTGATCACATTCGCCAGCCGTGCTTCCGAGGCGTCTGCCTGGACAACGGATAAGAATATCTTTAAACAGTATGTGGGCAATGGAACTCCGAACGGAGGAACCAACTGGGAAGCGGCACTGTACAGCGCCAATCAGACAGCATTCCGGGAAGATGCGGAAAAATATGTGATCTTCATATCAGATGGACAACCGACATTCTACAGAGGAACGGAGACGGCTGGAGCGAACCAGAATGTATACATGAGTTACTGGTTCGCCAAGGATGACGCATACAGCATCGTGCAGAAGGGCATCCACTTCTACTCGATCAGTGTGTTCGAACCGGAAGAGGTTGCCGGTTACATGGAAAATCTGACGCGGTATGCCTATTCCGGAACGGATTCCGAAACAGCAACCTATCCTGAAGACCGGTATTATATGGCCCAGGATGAAGAGGCGATCAAGAAGGCATTTTCCGATATCATCGATGAAATCACACACAAGATCGATTATCAGAATGTTACCGTCTATGACGGGCTGACCCAGCTTACATCCTCAAGGCTGATCAGCGGAAGCACGGAGAATTTCCGCTACTCCGTGACGGATGCCGACGGAAACGAGGTCCATCTGACACCGGGGGAGGACAATACGTTTTCCTATACGGTAAACGGAGAAAAACGGACCTTCAGAGGAGCGGCATTCACAGACGGAAACATCGTGTGGAGCATGGATGCAGACGAGAAGACGGCATTCGCTCTGGATAGCGGATATACCTATAAAGTCACCTTTACTGTCTGGCCGGATCAGGCTGCCTTTGATCTGGCGGCGGGACTCATGAACGGAACACTCACATATGATGAACTGCCAGAGGAACAGAAAGCACAGATATCACCGGGAGAAGACGGGAATTACCGGCTGAAAACCAATACCCCGGGCACAAAGGTGGCATACAGTTCGATCCTGACGGAAAGTGTTGACGGGCAGATCACACAGACGATTGTTCCGCAGGAACCTGCGCAGATCGAAAACCCGGAAGGAATTTTACTGAAGGTCAGGAATATCCGTGTTCGTAAGTACTGGGTTGATGATCTGGATTCCGGGAAGCGGCCGGAGGTGATCTACTTCAACCTGATTCAGGACAAAGGAACGGAGGCCGCGACTACTCTCTTCCGGAATGTTCCATTATCCACGGACAATGACTGGAGCACTCAGATCTATGTGGCGCCGGGACTGATCTCGGACGGTGAAGTGCTCGAGAATGGCCACACATATGACATTGAAGAGCCAGAGGCAGATTCACACTACGAACTGAAGACCAGGACCTGGCATCCGATGCTGAACGGTTCGCAGGACGGACTATATGATTATGACGGCGGCGAACTGAAAGAGCAGATCGCGGAATTTTCCGCATCCAATATGCTGAAGGGCAGCCTGATGCTGGAGAAGAAGCTGCAGAGCGCAGATGGAGAGGATATCACGCTTCTGCAGGACGGTTCGCTCAATCCGGCGCTGAAAGATGAGACATTTATCTTCCAGGTGAATATGACATCGCCCGGCGAGCATTCGGATCAGGATTATCAGCTCCTGTTTTACGGGCAGGATGCCTATGACACCACGGAGGATCCTGAGAGCGGAACTTTCGGGGAGATGGCTGCAGGCGGCGTACACGCAGATAACTACTCACTTGCATACGATCCGGAAAAAGGAGAGACAACGGTGCAGATCCGGCTGAAACTTAAGATCCATGAACGGATCGTGGCCGCTTATCTTCCAGGCAATACGCGCTACAGCATCACAGAAGCCGGCACCATTTCTCCGGCGAACGGAAGATGGAATGTGATGATGACTGTGAATGGCCAGGACAGCGGCGATAAGGCAGAAGGCACCGTCTTGTTCGATGAGGAAGAGGTTATCGGGGTGACTAACCGCTGTCAGGATGACATACAGATCAGCCTGCGCAAAACAGACGCCGACGGTCATCTTCTGACCGGTGCGCAGTTCATCCTGAATAAGATTCATGAGGACGGGACGCCTGGCGAAGCTGTTACGATGCGGGGAGAAACTCTCGGAGCGCTCACCGACCGCATAGGAGATCTTCCGGACGGAACATACCGCCTGACAGAGACCCAGGCACCGGCAGGATACACACGGATACAGCCGCTGGATTTCACCGTAAACCGGGGGAATACCGAAAGCCGGTCTGTTGTGACAGCGGTCTCTGATTCAGAGACAGTTAAGATCAGCAGTACGGATGATGGTAAGGCCTATACCATAATCATCTCTGACAGTCGGATTTATGAACTGCCAAAGGCAGGGGGGAATGGCATCTACTGGTACATACTATGCGGAACGCTGATTTCCATGATTTTCGCCTGTGCCGCAGTTTATGGGAACAACCGGGAAAGGAGGTGCGGGTGAGTTACCGGATATATCCGGTTTCAGGGCAAACACCGCTTCTTTTAAGGAATCTGCTATACCAAACTGTGTCGAATGACAGAAACAGACAGATTACCCAGGTTCACGGGGGAGGACAACATATGAGAAAATTAAGAAAATTCATTTCCATGCTGCTGACCATGGCACTTATTCTGACAATGAGTACAGCTGTATTTGCTGCTGACAATCCGGCAGTCGAGAAAGGCGAATCATCCATACTGGTTACCAATCTCAGACACGGCGGTGATTCCGTCGGAGGGCAGACCGTAAAGATCTATCTTGTCTACAGCTTTGATGAAACTGACAATGCATGGGTGCTTGCAGATCAATTCACATCTTCCGATCTGCCGGCAAAGGTGACGACAGAAGAAGAGAAAGCGTTGGAAGAAAAAATCGCAGCGCTGGCTAAAAAAGTGAAGGCGGAGCCGGGAAGCTTTAAAGAGGATGCCTCAGATACTGTGAAAACCGGACAGGCGCAATTCACGGGACTTAAGAAGGGACTGTATATTGTCCTGGCAGAAGACGGCACCACGACCGGAGCGGTGACCTACAATCCGATGATTGCGCAGACGTACATGTATCATGAAGATACGCACCTGATCGACAGCGCAAAGGCCACGCTGGTCGCCAAATACAGCGAACTTACAATTGACAAGAAGGATGACGATGACGACAAGGCAGTTCACATCGGTCAGGTCCTGACGTACACGATCAACGGCACAATCCGGCCGGAGGCAGAATACTTCACAATCACCGATACACTCACCGGTGCGGATTATGATTTTGAGACTCTAAAGGTGAAGGTGGGGAATCAGGTACTCAATGCGAATCAGTACACGCTCACGAAAGGTGCGGATGACCGGAAGGGTTCCTTTGAGCTGACCATTCCAATCACTGACAGAACGTTTGACGGAGCGGAAGTCGAAGTGACCTATAAGGCTGTCGTCAATGGCGATGCGCTCAATGGTGTCACCAACACCGTTACCGACATGAATGAGACAAAGAGCAAGACCGTGAAAGATTTTACGGCTAAGATACTTGTGGAAAAAACGGACACAGCCGGAAATCCGCTGGTCGGTGCAAGTTTTAGACTCCACAAGGGTGATAAAATCGCACTCCTGACGAAGAAGGCGGACGGGGTGTATGAGGTCGCCGGATGGGTAGAGGCCGGCGCTGAGGAGCTGAGTGTCATCGCCGGCGTAGACCAGAACGGCTGCATCATGAAACTGGATAAGACGGCCGCTGCGGAAGTGCTGGGCGTGGATATCGGCGTGTATACTTTTGAAGAGACGGCAGCTCCGTTCGGATACTCCATCAATGCGAATGGCGGAATGGCATCTGTGAAGATGGAGGACAAGGACCAGGACGGATTCGTGAGCAGTCAGGAAGAACTCGTGGTGACGAGCGCCACAGGTGAAAATGCAGTCAAGGATACCAGGCTTTCCGGACTCCCGGCCACAGGCGGCAGAGGAACCATCCTGTTCACCGTCGTCGGCTGTGCCGTGATGATCACAATGGCCGGCCTCTACTTCGCAAGCAAGAAGAGAAGCGCGCAGTAATTCCGGCCATACAGACCTCTAATACAGTTCATGCGTTGTTACGGTTGAAGCATACGCATGACCGGGATCAGAATATCGTCCCCGGAGCCCGTCAGAGCTCCGGGGAGAATGCCAGATCATTCGGGACGAGAAGGAAGAGATGAAGCCAATAAAAACAGCAGAGAATAACCGGAAAAGAAGCAGAATACGCGGTCTGATCTGTCTGGCCGGATTTCTTTTCGGCCTTTCTGTACTGTTTTATCCGACCGTTGCGAATTACTGGAACCAGTATAGACAGAGACAGCTGACGGGCGACTATGAGAAGCAGATCTTAGAAAAGGACAAGAACGGAGCGATTCAGTTTGAAGACGAATGGGCAAAGGCTCGTGCGTATGATGAGTCGCTCCAGCCGATCCGGCTTCCGGACTCCTTTGCCGCCGCCGAGGAGCGGGACGGTGAGGATCAGACGTATCTTGACTGCCTGAATATAAACGGCAATGGAATGATGGGGACGGTGGAGATACCCGGTATTAAAATTACACTTCCCATCATGCACACCACGGCTGAGGATGTCCTTCAGAATGCGGCAGGTCATCTGGAGGGATCATCTCTTCCCATCGGCGGGAACGGAACGCATTGCGTTATTGCGGCACACAGAGGGCTCCCAAGTGCAGCGCTGTTCACAGATCTGGATACGATGCAGATGGGAGATCATTTTTATCTCCATATTCTGAATGAAACACTGGCATATGAAGTGGAGACGATAAGTGTTGTAGAGCCGGAAGATACATCGCAGCTCGGAGTTCAGGAGGGAAGAGACCTGTGCACTCTGCTGACCTGCACGCCGTACGGAGTGAACACACAGAGGCTCCTGGTTACCGGGCACAGAGTGAAATACGACGAGACCGATGCGATAGACGAAAGCCCGGGATCAGTACTGGGAATTAGCTCCCATACAAGTTATCTTCTGTGGTCTCTTGGCGGCCTGGCGGTGACACTGCTTTTTGTCTGGATATTCATGCACTTTTCGGGAAGAAGACACAATTCAGGGGCAAAGCGGACATGAAGAAAAAAAGGTATGCCTTGCTGTTTTTCGGATTCCTGACTGGATTCTTCATCCTGATGTACCCGTCGTTTGCGGATGCGTGGAATCGTCACCGCAATAAGCTTCTGGCGGCAGAGTATGAGGAGACTGTCTCTGAGATTCAGTCAGATGAGATAGAAAGAATTGCCGGGGAGGCCCGCGAGTACAACCGGCAGCACACCGTCAATGAAGTACAGGACATCTTTGAGAATTCTGAAGATTACACACTGTCTCATCCGTATGACTCTCTCCTGAATCCGAACGGAGATGAAGTGATGGGATCGATCGAGATCCCGAAGATCAACATTGAACTTGCGATCTATCACGGAACCGGAGCGGAGGCTCTTTCAAAAGGTGTTGGTCACATTCAGGGGACTTCGATTCCTGTCGGGGGAGTAAATACGCATGCCGTGCTGGCGGCACACAGGGGACTGGCAAATGCGAAACTATTCACGGATCTGGACAGAATGGAAACGGGCGATATCTTTTTTCTTCATATTCTGGGCGATACGCTGGCCTATCAGGTTGACCAGATTAACGTCGTGAGTCCCGATGACCTGACCCTGATCCAGATTGAACCGGGGCGGGATCTGTGCACGCTGCTCACCTGCACACCGTATGGCGTGAATACACATCGGCTTCTTGTGCGTGGAAGCAGAGTGCCCTACAGACCCGAAGCCGTGTCGGAAGAAAGCGGTAAATACGAAGTCACACTGCAGCAAGATGATCCGATCCGGTTTGCTGCCGCGGGGCTGACAGCTGCATTGATCATCGTTGTGTTGATGCGCATGATGATAATCCGGAAAAAGAGACACAATCACAATAAGGGGAGGAGTCTTGATGAGGAGGACAAGTAACGCAATACTGACAGCACTGGTATCAGCGGTATGCCTGCTCGCTGGTGCAGTACAAGTGAACGCGTCCGGCCTGTATTCGAACCTTGGCCTGGATGAGGCGCAGGACTGTACCGTGACGGTTATACTGGAAGATGGAAATACATATGAGCATAAGGAGACGACTCCGATCGAAGGGGCAGAGATTTCGATGGTGAAGGCGGCGTCCCTGAACCCGGACGGCACATATGCACTGGAAGAGGCGTTTCAAAGTCTTTCCGGGACGGACTGGGACCGCTTTCTTGCGGAGGACGATGCGGCAGCTGGCGCGAACGCTGCTGACAAGGCGTGGAAGATAGTTTCGAATGAGCAGATCGAGGCTGACGCTGCGGATGTCACAGATCAGCAGGGAAAGGCGGAACTCCACGCAGGGAATGACTTCGGCATCTATCTGCTGTATCAGTCCGGCAGGCGCCCGGAATCAACAGCCTGCATGTATTCGGAGATGACGCCGGTTCTGGCATTTATTCCCCTGATGCAGACCAGAGCGGACGGTGCGGCGGGGCAGTGGATCACGAATCAGACAATGCTGCCGAAGATGCTGGAGAATTATGGGACACACATTAAGGTTAAAAAGCGTGCTCTAGATGAAAAAGGCAATCTGACGGACAAAAAAGTCACAGGAGCCGGTCTGCAGATACTGGACGGGCAGGGACAGGTGCTGGAGAACTGGGTGACAACAGACGTGGATCATGATACCGGCCTGCTGAAGCCGGGGCAGTATACACTTCATGAGCTTGAAGCCCCGGCCGGATACCTGAAGGCAGATGACATCACCTTTGTCGTGAAGACTGACGGAACACTTGTCGTGGACGGAAGTGCGCAGGATGACAACAGCATCGTGATGGGTGATCCCGTATCGCCCCGGGAGACGACAACGGTTCAAACCACCGCACCGGAAAGCAGGACAACCGTCGTTGTTTCCACCGGCGACAGACTGAATGCAGGGCTCTGGGCTCTCATCGCGATTGCCGCCGCCTGTGCCATTCTCTTCGCGCTCATCATGCGCGGAAAGAAAAACGAAGAAGGGCAGCCACGTTGACAAATGGTGTGTAAAAGGATATCTTACAACGTAGGGACAATACGTGCCGCTTTGTCCGCAGATGCTATTTTCAGGGAAGCCATATGCAGATATCCACGAAATTCACCATTGCCGTACATATTCTCACAGCTGTGCAGTACTTTCAGGGACAGACAAAGGTGACGAGCGACTTCCTCGCCTCCAGCGTCGGAAGTAATCCGGTCATCATCCGGAATATCATGTCGCAGCTGCGCAACGCCGGGATCATGGAGATCCGGCGCGGTACGGGCGGGATCTCGCTCACAAGGCCACTGGATGCGATAACGTTTCTTGACGTATACCGGGCGGTTGAGACGGGGAGCACAGAGGATTTGTTCCGATTTCACGAGAATGTGAATCCGGAATGTCCGGTCGGCAGGAATATTCACGAGGGACTGAACGCTTCTCTGAAAGAAATTCAGAGCGGGTTTGAAATGCAGCTGGCTGCTCATACGGTTGAGGAAGTGTATGAAAAGGTCAAGTCCGCAGCCCGGGCGCAGGGCGACCAGGATACATGAGTCCGTCGGATGCGGCAGCCGCTGAAGGGATGGAGTCAGTACCGGAAGAAAGAAGCAACATGTAACGGGAAGCTGTCGGATGACGGCTTCCTTTTTTGATGACTGCCGCGAACCCGGCCGCTTCTTGCAATAAAAGCAGAAGAATACGATAATACAGGAGAAATATAGTCAATTCATTCGGAGGATTTATGCGCATTATAAGAAATCAGGATGATGCTGACAGACTGGATCTGTCGGCGTATACATGCATACAGTCGGTTCCGCTGCCGGACCTTGCGTCCTGGGGGCTGCTGCTGCGCCACAAGAAGTCGGGCGCCAGAATAGCCGTTCTCTCCAACGAGGACCGCAACAAAGTCTTCGCCATCGGGTTCAAGACGCCGCCGGATAACGACACGGGTCTGCAGCATATTCTGGAGCACTCGACGCTCTGCGGATCGAAGAAGTATCCGGTGAAGGACCCGTTTGTCGAACTGGTGAAGGGATCTCTCAACACATTTTTAAACGCGATGACGTATCCGGACAAGACGGTCTATCCGGTGGCAAGCTGCAATGATGCGGATTTCCGGAACATCATGGACGTATACCTTGACGCCGTGTTCTACCCGGATATCTATATCCACCCCGAGATCTTCCGCCAGGAAGGCTGGCATTACGAGATGGCGGACAAGGATGCTCCGCTCACGGTCAACGGAGTCGTATTCAATGAGATGAAAGGCGTGTACAGCTCGGCAGATGATGTCCTGGAGCGCCGGATCATGACGAACCTGTACCCGGACACCTGTTACGCGTTTGAGTCGGGCGGGGACCCGAAGGTGATCCCGACGCTGGCGTACGAGGATTTTCTGGCGTATCACAAGGCCTACTACGACCCGGCCAACAGCTATATCTATCTGTACGGAGATTGTGATGTACAGGAACAGCTCGACTATCTGGACCGGGAATATCTGAGCCGTTTTGACGGCGGAAAGAATGCCGCGCATCCTGTGATAACGCCGCAGCCGGCATTCAGCAAGCCGCGTGAAGCGCGGGCCGTGTACCCGGTTGCAGAGGGAACTCCGCTGGAAGGCGGGACATACCTCTCGAAGAGCTGGATCGTCGGAACAAGTCTTGACCCGAAACTGCTCGTGGCGATGGATGCGATCGACTACGCACTGGTGCAGGCTCCGGGCGCCATACTCAAGCAGAGACTGCTTGACGCCGGCATCGGATCGGACATCGACTCATCCTGGGAGACCTCACTCCTTCAGCCTTCGTATTCCATCATCGCAAGAGGGGCCGATGAGTCCCAGAAGGAGCAGTTTGACGAAATCATCCGGGAGACGCTCGACCAGATGGCCAAGGACGGACCGGACGCAAAGATGCTCATGGCCGGCCTCCAGTCGCAGGAATTCCGCTACAGAGAGGCGGACTTCGGACGCTTCCCGAAGGGACTCATGTACTTCCTGTCGATGATGGACACGTGGCTCTACGACGAGACAAAGCCATTCGTGCGGATCGAACTGGGCGACATCTACAGAGAACTCGAGGGCGCGGTGAAGACCCGCTGCTTTGCCGACGTCATCGCGAAGTGGCTCTCGGGCAATCCGACGTGTGTCGATGTGACGCTTGTGCCGGATGAGCAGGAGGCGCGCCGGCAGGAGAAAGAGGAAAAGGAGCGCATGGCCGCCATCCGGGACGGGATGACTGAGGCGCAGCGTGAAGCGATTGTGGCGGACACGAAGGCGCTCAAGGCATATCAGAGTGAACCTTCGTCCCAGGAAGATCTGGCGAAGGTCCCGATGCTCAAGCTCTCGGACATCACCCCGGATCCGGTTCTCCCGGTTCGCCTGAAGAAAGAGATTGCGGGGAAGACGCTGGTGCACACGGACATCCCGACGAACGGAATCGGGTATGTGACGCTGGCCTTCTCTCTGAAAAATGTTCCCGATGACCTGCTGCCATACGTTGGCATTCTCTCCACGGTGCAGGGGCTGATGGACACGGAACATTACAGCTATACGGATCTCACGAATGAGATCAACACGAACCTGGGCGGCCTCACGACAGAGCCGACGGTTTACAGGAATGCGCTTGCGGACGGAAAGTCGGAGCTGATGTACGAGGTCCGCGGAAAGGCGCTTTTCGGGAAGCTCGGTTTCCTGCTTGCCATGATGGAAGAGGAGATGCTGCGCACGAAGTTCACAGATACCAGACGGCTGTCGGATCTTCTGCAGCAGACGGTGACAAGGATGGAGACAGGCATGACATCGTCCGGCCATCTGTACGCCTCCATGAGCGCCGCGGCACAGTATTCGGAGGACGCATACCGCACGGACGAGTTTTCGGGTTACCGGTTCTACCGGACGGTCAGAGCGCTGACGGATCACTTCGACCAGAGAAAGGACGAACTCATCCGGAACCTCGAGACGCTGGTCGGCCTGATCTTCACGAAAGCCAATCTGATGGTATCGCTCGGGGCTGACGAGAAAGGCTTCCGGACATTTGCTCCGGAGTGCGAGGCACTTATCAGCCGGCTGCCAAAGGGGAACGAGAACCGGTGCACGAGGCACTTTACGCCGGTCACGGAGAGAACCGCATGCACGACTTCGTCCCAGGTGAATTATGTGGCAAGAAGCGGCAACTTCCTCACCGGGGATACCCGTTACACCGGTGCACTGCAGGTGCTGCGCATCATCTTCAGCTATGAGTACCTGTGGCAGAATATCCGCGTGAAGGGCGGAGCCTACGGCTGCATGAGCAATTTCCGTAAGAACGGCGAGGGCGTGCTGGTGTCCTACCGGGATCCGCACATTCTGCAGACCGACGAAATCTACCGGAATGCTGCCGGCTTTGTGGAGAACTTCACGGTATCCGACCGCGACATGCTCAAGTATATCATCGGCACCATCGGTGCGATGGACACGCCGATGCCGGCTTCGAACATGACGAGTTATTCATTCTCGGCGTATATGAGCCGGGTGAGTGACGAAGAACTGAGGCGTGACCGCCGGCAAGTCATGGAGGCCGATCAGGACGCGATCCGCTCTCTTGCGCCAATAGTCCGCAAGATTGTTGACGCGGGGCACCTGGTGGTGATCGGGAATCAGGATCAGATCCGAAGACACGCCGATATGTTTGACAGGATCGTGCCGCTTATTGCGGAGGCAGACGGCGGCGTGAAGCAAAGTGACAATGCGTGAATATGCAGACAGAAAAATCAGAGGAGCGGCAAATGGATCTTGACGAAATGCTCGCAAAAAGCGGTATCGGCAGCAGCGGACCGGCCGGGCGAGTGAAAGCGGGGTTCGCCACGATGATCGGCCGGCCGAATGCGGGGAAATCCACGCTGATGAACCGGCTTATCGGCCAGAAGATCGCAATTACGTCCAGGAAGGCTCAGACGACGCGAAACCGGATCCGCACGGTGTACACAGACAGCCGGGGACAGATCGTATTCACCGACACGCCGGGACTTCACAGGGCGGAAAGCCGCCTCGGGGAGTACATGGAAGAAGCCGTGCGAAAGAGCCTGAAGGACATAGACATCGTCATCTGGGTGACAGATCCTCTCACGAACCCGGGGCGCGAGGAACAGCTGATCAGCCAGGAGCTATCCGGAGTTCCCGCGAAGAAAATCCTCGTCATCAACAAGACGGACACAGTAAAAAAAGAGAGGATAGCCTCCGTCCTTGAGAGCTACCGGCGTCTGGCACAGTTTGACGCATGTGTCGCGGTGAGCGCCAGGACCGGCGTGGGATGCGAGGAACTTCGGGACGAAATCTTCCGGCTGCTCCCGGAGGGAGAACTGTTCTTTCCGGAGGATACGGTGACAGATCAGCCGGAGAGGCAGATTGCCGCAGAGATCATCCGGGAGAAGGCGCTGCGGCTGCTCTCGCAGGAGGTCCCGCACGGGATCGCCGTCTCCATCGAGAAGATGCGGGAGAGAGAAGCGCGCAGCGGGAAGGTGACGGACATTGAGGCCACAATCCTGTGTGAGCGGGAATCCCACAAGGGCATCATCATCGGCAGGGGCGGCCAGATGCTCCGGCGCATCGGCACGCAGGCCCGCGAGGAGATGGAGAAGCAGTTTGACCGCCACATCAACCTGAAGCTCTGGGTCAAGGTGCGGCGGGACTGGAAGGATAATCCTGCGATTTTAAAATCGCTGGGGTATGACCGGAAGAGGGATGACTGATGGCAGGAGTTGTGAGCGCCACGGGCTTCGTCCTGAAGAATTCGGAAATGGGAGAGTATGACAGCCGGGTGGTTCTGCTGACCCGGGAGCTCGGGAAGGTCTCGGCCTTCGCCAGGGGCGCCAGAAAGATGAACAGCCCGCTGATGGGGGTGACGCAGCCTCTTGTCTTCGGGATATTCGAGCTGTATGAGGGGAGGACGTCGTTCCGGGTGAAGAGCGCGGATGTCCGCCGCTTCTTCCAGGGCGTCACCTCGGACCTTGACGCCCTGCTGTATGCCTGCTACTTTGCGGAGATCGCCGATTACTACGGAAAGGAAGGCCTTGACGCGTCGGATAATATCAATCTGCTGTACGCGGGGCTGACGGCGCTCGAGAAAAAGCAGATGCCATATGCGCTCATCCGCTGTGTGTACGAGATCCGGGCAGTACAGGCATCCGGCGAGCTGCCGGACCTTGGCGCACTTGCCGGCACGCTTGAGGGCGACGCACCGGATCTTCGGAAGATCCTGCTGTACACGATCCATTTCATCGAGACGACGCCGCTGTCCAGAGTGTTTTCCTTCACAGTTCGGGAAGATGTGCAGGCGCGCCTCTGCACGATCTGCCAGAAGATGTGCGACAGGACGTTTGAGTGGCCGATGCGCTCGCAGCAGATGCTTGAGAGCGCGCCACAGACGGGGAGGGAGACTTCCTGACAGCTTGTGAAAGTCTTGCAGATAGAGTAAAATAAAAAAAGGCTGCCAAAGTGAAAGCACAGGCGCCGGGAGGAGTTTTGGTATGGAAAAGACAATGGACAAGATTGTAGCACTTGCCAAGGCAAGAGGCTTTGTATATCCGGGTTCCGAGATCTACGGCGGCCTGGCCAACACCTGGGATTACGGAAATTTGGGCGTTGAGCTGAAGAACAATGTGAAAAGGGCCTGGTGGAAGAAGTTCATCCAGGAGAGCCGCTACAATGTCGGTGTAGACTGCGCGATCCTCATGAACCCACAGACCTGGATCGCGAGCGGCCACCTCTCGAGCTTCTCCGACCCGCTGATGGACTGCAAGGAGTGTCACGAGAGATACAGGGCGGACAAGCTGATTGAGGACTGGGCCGCTGACAATCATTATGATCTCGGAGGGTCGGTGGACGGCTGGTCCAACAAGCAGATGGAGGACTTTGTTGAGGAGCACAAGATCTGCTGTCCGAAGTGCGGTAAGCACAATTTCACGGAGATCCGCCAGTTCAATCTGATGTTCAAGACATTCCAGGGTGTCACGGAAGATGCCAAAAACACTGTATATCTGCGCCCGGAGACAGCGCAGGGGATTTTCGTGAATTTCAAGAACGTGCAGCGCACGAGCCGGAAGAAGATTCCGTTTGGCATCGGCCAGATCGGGAAGTCTTTCCGGAACGAGATCACGCCGGGCAACTTCACGTTCCGCACCAGAGAGTTCGAGCAGATGGAACTGGAATTCTTCTGCAAGCCGGATACCGATCTGGAGTGGTTCGCGTACTGGAAGCAGTTCTGCATCAAGTGGCTGCAGGATCTTGGCATCAAGCCGGAAGAGATGCGGGCAAGAGATCATGAGAAGGAAGAGCTTTCGTTCTACTCGAAGGCGACGACCGATCTGGAGTTCCTGTTCCCGTTTGGCTGGGGCGAACTCTGGGGCATCGCGGACCGCACGGATTATGATCTGACAAGGCATCAGGAGGTTTCCGGTCAGGATCTCTCGTATTTTGACGATGAGACCAAGGAGAAGTACATCCCGTATGTCATCGAGCCGTCGCTGGGAGCGGACCGCGTGACGCTGGCGTTCCTGTGCTCTGCATATGACGAGGAGGAACTGGAGGGAGGCGACAAGCGCACCGTTCTGCACTTTCATCCGGCTCTCGCACCGGTCAAGGTGGCCGTGCTGCCGCTCTCCAAGAAACTGGGCGATAAGGCAGAACCGATCCGCGACATGCTCTCGAAGGACTTTGTGTGCGACTATGACGACCGGGGCAACATCGGCAAGCGCTACAGAAGACAGGATGAGATCGGAACGCCGTGGTGTGTCACCTACGATTTCGACTCGGAGAATGATATGGCTGTCACCGTGCGCGACCGCGACACGATGCAGCAGGAGCGCGTTAAGATTGATGATCTCAGAGCATACTTCGCCAGGAAGCTTGCATTCTGAAAAGATTTGGCTTCGGCTCCCGGGATGAAGTCCCGGGAGTCATTCTTTAAAAAGGTATGGCAGGGAGAATGGCAAAAATCTGTCCCAAATGCGGGCGCGAATACGAAGGCGATTCCTGTCCGTACTGCGAAAAGCCGAAGGTCCTCGTAAACCGGGAGGCATATGAGAAGCGCCGCGCGGCTTATGAGAGACGGCAGGGCACCAGACGGTCGTCAGTGACTGGAAAGCGCAGGAAGAGCCGTCCGGCCGCCTCCAAGACGCTGCGCAGTCTGAACGCGGCACTTGCGTTTTTGTATGATAAAGCGCAGGATATTCTGTATTATCTGGGAAAGTTCGCCAGAAGATTCCGGAAAGTGATCATCGCAGCAGTGGCAGTTTTTCTGCTGCTGCTGATTTGCATATCGGCGGGAAGCGGCATGTGGCGCTATATGCACACGCATCTGTGGGTGTACGCCGACGGGACGACAAGTCAGGTGGACGGCGGGAAGCTGAGCGATGTCTCGGAAGGCCGGACCACATTCTGGAGTGATTACGGAAAAGCGTACTTCTCGGATATTCCGTCGGATCTTGCCGGGGCAGTTGTGAAATCTCTGGCTGTCTCGAAGAACGGAAAGTATTTCGCGGCGGTTGTCTATACCGGCGGCCGCAATGTTGTGTGCCGCTGGAAGAGCGGGAATCC
Organism: uncultured Lachnospiraceae bacterium; assembly: GCA_903789615.1. Taxonomy (GTDB): domain Bacteria; phylum Bacillota; class Clostridia; order Lachnospirales; family Lachnospiraceae; genus UBA4285. The sequence goes on from CAIFEV010000001.1 coordinate 308,014, forward strand.
GGAAGGGTATGAGAAGATCGCGTCAGAAGAACAGGACGTGGAATTTGCCGGGCTCGGAGACTCTGGGGCGCTTTTTTTCCTCGTGAACCCGTCTTCGCAGACAAACTGGGCGTATTCGGGCAGTGGAGCCACGGCCTTCTTTGCGCGATCCGGCGGCAGCAGTGTGCGTGTGGATGTTGACGTCTCGCAGTTTCACGGGACACCGGAGAGCGGCAGTGCCGTCTACATTCGGGACGGAGTGCTGTATCAGTTTTCATCGGACAGCCGGGGCACTATCCATACGCAGGAGATCGCGCAGAGCGCTTCGGATCTTCAGGTTCCGGAGACAGGAAAGGACGGCGTGTACACCCAGGCGGGCGGCGCAGTGCTGGAAAGCGGGGCTGCATATATCTACCGGAAGGAAGGCACATATTATCTGGCAGATGGCAGCAGGACGGAAAAGCTCTGGGAGTGCGGACAGTCTCTCACATTTTTCATGAGGGGAAGGACGCCGGCATATGCCGTGGACGGCAGCGGTGTCTTCATGCAGGAGAACGGCGTCCTGGTCCGTGCGGCGGGAGGCGCCGCCGATTCGACCTATGTGTGGCTTGCGGGCAGCGGGAAGCTGCTGTTCACCGACGAAGACGGGGAAGTCTGTGTGCTCTCCGGAAGGAAGATAAAGGTGCTCCCGGAAAGTCTGCGGGGCGCGAAGCTTTCCGCTGTCAGCGGCCTGAATGGCGCGGCGGCAGAAACTTCATCCGGTATAAGCCTGGTCAGTGTGGCCGGGAAAGTGACAGAGCTTACAGGCGCCGGGAACGCAGAGCAGGTTGTGGTATTCCGCGGGAAGACGTATGCCGCGGGGAAAGACGGACAGCTGCTTGTCTTTGACGGCAGGGGAGAGGTCGCGAGTCCCGGGGCAGCCGTGAAAATCTGGATTCAGCAGTGAAGGAGTCTCATGGATCTGTTTGATTTAATGCGTGAAAAAACACAGGAGCAGGAGGCACCGCTGGCTGCGAGAATGCGCCCCAGGACGCTGGCGGAGGTCGTCGGCCAGGAGCACATCCTGGGGCCGGGGAAGATGCTCACGAGAATGATTCAGGCTGACCGCCTTCGATCCGTTATCTTCTACGGGCCTCCGGGAACGGGCAAGACAACGCTGGCGCGTGTAATCGCGGGCACGACGAGTGCGGGTTTCGAGAAGATCAACGCCACGACGGCCGGCAAGAAGGAAATGGAAGAGGCGGTGAAGCGCGCAAAAGACAGTCTCGGCATGTACGGGAAGAAGACGATCCTGTTCATCGATGAGATTCACCGTTTCAACAAGGGACAGCAGGATTTTCTCCTTCCTTTCGTGGAGGACGGCACGATCGTGCTGATCGGCGCCACAACGGAAAACCCGTACTTTGAAGTCAACAGTGCGCTGATCTCGCGGTCAACTGTCTTTGAGCTCAGACCCCTCGTGCCGGAGGATATTCAGGTCCTGCTGGAGCGGGCAGTGAAGGATACCAGCCGTGGTCTCGGAAGCATGAACGTAAGTCTCACCGCGGATGCCTGCCGGTTCCTGGCGGACGCCTGCGGCGGCGACGCCAGAAGCGCTCTGAATGCGCTGGAGCTGGGCGCGCTCACGACCGGCGTGGGAGAAGACGGCAGGATCGTGATCGACATGAACGTCGCGCAGGAGTGCATTCAGAAGCGGGCGGTCCGCTATGACAAGTCCGGAGACGGCCACTATGACACAATCTCTGCATTCATCAAGAGTATGCGGGGGTCCGACCCGGATGCGGCGGTTTACTGGCTCGCGAGGATGCTGTACGCCGGCGAGGACCCGAAATTCATCGCGCGGCGCATGATGATCTGCGCGAGCGAGGACGTGGGCAATGCGGATCCGCAGGCGCTTCAGGTGGCCGTGGCGGCCTCGGAGGCGGTGGAGCGGATCGGATTGCCGGAGGGGAAACTGATCCTTGCCCAGGCGGCGATTTACATCGCGAGCGCACCGAAGAGCAACGCCTGCATCAATGCGATCAATGCTGCACTCGAATCGGTGAAGGCAGATCCTTCGCCGTCCGTTCCGGAACACCTGCGGGACGCGCATTATCCGGGAGCCGGGAAGCTCGGACACGGATCCGGCTATAAGTATGCCCACGATTATCCGCACCATTATGTGAAGCAGCAGTATCTGCCGGACGCCCTCGCCGGTACGGGCTTTTACATCCCTTCCGGAGAGGGAAGAGAAAAGATGACCGGCGAATTCCTGAATAAACTGAAACACGGAGATGATGCGTAAATGAACAGTATCAGACGCCTGGCGCAGGGGGATTTCAACCTGCGGCCCCCGAAAATCATAAAGATCCCTGACAGTCTGTGCGAGGAAGTGAGGATCGGCCGGAAGAACCGGTTTGCGCTCTGCATTCAGACTGACGGGCCGCTTGAAGTCCGGGCATCCTCTTCCGATCTGCGTGTGAAGCTCACCGATGCGGTCAGAAGCGGGGATACAGTGACGATCGGTCTGGAGGTCAACAGCCGGGGCGAGACGGAGGACGGTGAAATTGAGTGCACCATTGACTGTGAGACCGATGCCGGTGAGTTCGTCATTCCGTGTCTGTTCACATTCGTGCGCCCGTATCCGGAGATCGAAGGGAAAAAGATAAGGAACATCCGGGAGTTTGCTGCGCTTAATGCTGCAGACCCTGCGGCGGCGGCCGATGTATTCTTCAGTGAGGATTTTGAGGCACTCACGGATGACGGGTCAAGGGAGGATACTCTGCACAGGGCACTGGTGCGTCAGAAGAACCGGCGGCTGGCCGTTGAGGAATTTCTGACGGCCGTGTCCGCAAAAAGTCCGGTCCGGATACAGGCGGCTCTTTCGCAGGATACGATAACCTGCGCGGCGGACACGTCGGTTGTGCTTACTCTGACGGCTGTACAGCCGGGGTATGCGAAAATCAATATCATGACGGATGGGCCGTTCCTTGAATGTGATGCCGTGAAACTCGACACCGATTCCTTTGAGAATGGCAGGTGGGAGACAAAGCTTAAAGTCCGGGCACAGAGTCTTCACGCCGGGATCAACTACGGCAGGGTGCGCGTGAAAAGCGGATCCAGGGTGCAGGATCTGACGCTTGCCATCCGCCGCACCGGGGACGGTTCTTCCGATGCGGAAGAGAGAGAAGAACACGCAAAAAAGCGGCTTCTTGCGATCAGACTCACGGAAGAGTATCTGCTGTTCCGGACCGGCAGGCAGAGTGAAAACGAGTGGATGAATACCTGCACGCAGCTCATCAGCCAGAGACTCGCACAGGATCCGGAAGATCTGCAGGCGTGCTTGTACCGTGCTTTTTTATACGCAAAAGAGGGCCGCATGGAGGAAGCCGGAAAGATCATGCAGCTCCTGCAGCCGCGCATTGAAAAGGAGTACAGGACTCGGTCGCTTCTGTACTACGGTTCCCTGTATGTTCTGTCTGCGATCTACCGCCGCAGGGAATTCGACGATGAGGTGAGACGGACGCTTCAGGAAAGCTTTGACAGAGGACTCAACGCCTGGCCGATGCTCTGGATGAGGTGGCAGCTTGACAAGACGTCGGATAAAAACAGAAGCCTCTGGCTCACGCGCATGAAGGACGCGGCTTCCAGAGGATGCAGCAGCCCTGTTCTTTATCTGGAGGCGCTTTCGATCCTGAATCAGGACCCGCTTCTGCTGCGCGTTCTGAATACGTTTGAGCGGCAGGTGCTTCTCTTCGGGTGCCGCTATTCCGTCATCGGACAGCCGCTTGCCCTTCAGGCGGTTGACCTGGCGTCCCGCGCCGCCTCCTGCGATACGGCTGACGAAAAGCTCCTTCTGGCTTTGAACAAAGTGATCGATGATGACAGGATCCTGACGGGGCTTGTCAGGCTGCTGATCCGGGCGGGACGGCGGGGAAAGACCTGGTTCCCGTATTACGAGAAGGCAGTTCTGCGCGGCCTGAATATCACACGTCTCTTCGAGTATTATGCCATGAGCCTGGAGCCGGGACGGGATATCCGTCTGCCCAAGAGTGTGCTGCTGTATTTCAAGTTCGGGTGTGAGGGACTGGATGCGGGTACGACGGCGCGGATCTATTCGTATGTGATCCGGCACGGCAGCGAGGCGATTCAGGAGGAATACCGCCCGGCTGTTCTGAAGTTCTCGGCGGATTCACTGGCCGCCGGCTCTATATCGGATGATCTTGCTGTCTGCTACAGGTACCTGTATAAGCACGGGACGCCGGACGCGTCACTGGCTCCTGCAGGCTTCCGGGCGGTGAGTTCATACCGGGTGCGTACGTCTGACCCGGAGGCGGACTCGGTAATTCTCATGACCCGCGAGCTGAAAGAGGAGAGGCGGATCAAACTGACAGGGGGCGAGGCTTTTCTTCCGGTCATCACGGACCACACGGCATTTGTCTTTGAAGACACGGTCGGAAACCGTATGATCGGCACGGTCAGTTATGAGATGGAGGCGGTCTTCCCGGATTTTCACGTCGCGCAGAGCGATCAGCTGATGTGCCTGCCGGACCCGCTGTATCAGATCTGTTTCTTCTCGCAGCACAGTCAGGAGGAAGCTTCGCGGGACACGATCGCATCGTTTTCCGGTTCCCTCATGGGTTCCGCCCTTATCTCGGACTGGGAGAAAGCGCAGATCTTTTCCTGGCGCACGGCCTATTTTGACAGATACGGGAAGATCCCGGACCTTCCGGACGAGCACATGCAGCTTCCGGTTGACACGGCTCACCGCGTGATCCGCCTGTTCTCCCAGCATGGGTATTTTAACGAGGCGGGTATGACAGCGCAGCTCTATGGTGTCTCCGGCATGGATCCGGGGACAGTGCTGTCCCTCGCGACGGGGCTCATCGCCACGAACGCCGGTGAGGACAACGAGCTGACGACCGGCTTGTGTGCGTACGCATTCGCCGGGGGATGTTATGACGAGCGGTCACTGCGGGTACTGCAGAGGCGCGGGGAAGGGTCCTGCGCGCAGCTGTATGCGTACTTTTCCGCGTGCCGGGAGACGGGCGTGGATGCGCCGGACCTCGAGGAGCGCCTGATATCCCAGATTCTCGTGACGCACAGCCGTCAGGCCCATCTGGGCGAAGTCTTCACCGCGTACTGCCGCCACACAGGGGATAGCCCGGTGACGCGGGCGTTCCTGAACGCTCAGGCGTATGAGAGCTTTGTCCTGGGCGAGAAATGTGAGCCGGTGTTCTTCACGGCGGCAAGGGACCGCATTCGAAGAAACCGCGCGGGGACATCGGATCTTGTGCAGCTGGCACTTCTGAAGCATGACGGGGAGGAGCACTTCCGCGGGCTGCGGGAAGAGGAACTGGAGCTCGATCAGAGAATACTCGACAGGATGGTGCAGGCAGGGCGCTGCTTTGCATTCTTTGGTACGCTTTCCGAAAAGATAAAGCTTCCTCCCGATGTGCTTGACAAGACGGTCGCAACATATCAGGCACTTCCGGGCGATGACGTCACGCTTATCTGCCAGGTCACCGACATCCGGGGGAACATCGGGAAGCAGCAGACGATCCGGGTGAAGGAGCAGATCTGCGGCATCTGCACCGCTGCGTTCGTGCTGTTCCCGGGCGAAAGACTCACGGGGACCTTCCGGGAAGAACTGCCGGATGGCACGGTCAGGGAGACGCCGATGGAACTGTACGGGAAGATGGCGCCGGAGGACGCCGGGCGCTTCGGGGCGCTTGCCGGTGCCTTTGAGGCCTGGAAGAATCATGACACGGGAAAGATGAAGATGAGACTGCGGCAGATTCTGACGGACGACTACTGTGTTCGGGAGCTGTTCACAGTCCTGACGGAGAAAGGAGAAGAGGATGAAGCCGGATGACCTTTATATCGGAATTGATCTGGGCGAGCGTTTTTCGCAGATCTGCTCTGTATCCGGCGCAGACAGAGTCAGCCTGAAGGCTGTGGAGAATGCCGCGACGCCAAAAGGCTCCTACCTCTTCCCCAACCCCGTGCCGCTCTCCCGGATACTGACAGACGGGAAGTGTAATGACGCTGGTCAGCTGGCAGCGCTTCTTGGCAGTCTGCTCTCAGCGCTTAAGGAGAAGAAAGCCGTCAGCTGTCCGGCCGGCGTCGGCGTATGTCTGCATGATTTTACGCGGGAAGCGGCAGAGGCAGTCAGGACGGCGCTTGCGAGATGTGGTGTCCCGGCGGAAAAGACGGCTGTGTTCAGCCGGGAGGAGGCATTTGCCGGGTATGTATACGGAATGCCGCCCGCACTGCGCGATCCGGGCAGTATGGTCTTTGACTATGACGAGACAGGAATCTGCTCTTTGTTCCTGAAGGAATTCCGCAGCGGGAAAAATGTGTACACAACCGTCACACCGCTTTCCGGAGACCCGCAGAGTTTCGGCCCCGGTGTGCTCGGGCGCGAAGCCCTTGCTGACAAGGAGGGGGAACTCTCGGATTTCTTCAACGAATCGCTGAGGAGTCAGAACTGTGCGGCGGTGTACCTGACGGGCTGCTATTTTGACACGGATCAGTTTCCGGAGGGGCTGCTGAAGAAGCTGTGTACCGGGCGGCGTGTCTTTGCCGGACAGAACCTGTATGTGAAAGGTGTGTGCCTCCTGGCAGCGGATGCAGGCTCTCTGAAGCTGTTCGGGCGCAGCATTCCGGCGATGAGAAACCGCGTGACGGCAGGAATTTCGATCATGCTGATGAAGGGCATGAAGACCTGTGAGTTTCCACTTGTACGGCAGGGAGAGAGTTTTCTTCTGGCGGATCGGACCTGCTTCTTTATGGAGGAAGGCCTTGATGCTGTCACGCTGCTGGTGCGCGACCGGGAGAAGGAACCGCTCCCTGTGGAGCTGTCTCTTTCCGGATTCCCGGCAAGAGACGACCGCAGTGTGCGGTTGAAACTGAGCGTCCACTTCCCGGGGACAGACAGGGTGGAACTCAGACTGGAGGACGACGGATTCGGCGCATTCTACGCCTCGACAGGGCGGATGGTGCAGGAGACGGTCCTGCTCGACGAAAAAGAAGACAAGGCAGATGACATCGTGGCAAGTGATGCCGCACGGAGAAAAGAAGTGCCCGGCAGTGCATCCGGCGGGTGGCTCGCGGTGGCGGGCAGCCCGGTACCGCATCCGCTGGCCGTTGGCAGGACCGCGCGGCCTGTATGGTCACTGGAGGAGCTGGGGTATTATATCTATCACAGCATCTGCCTTATTGAGAAGGATTTTATCGGTGAAAAGCTGCTGCAGTTTCTGAAGAACACCGGCAACAGCCGCCTGGCGGGGCATCTGGTCTCCCTGATGGAAGCGGGCGCGCCGCTTTCCGAAAGCCTTTCTTCTATACTCAAGCGCTGCGGGCTTTACTCGGAGGATGAGATCTCGCGTCTGTCGGTGCAGTTTGATTCGCTCAAGGCGGCAAGACCGCATCAGCGCATGAATATGGTGGCCGAGAACCTTATCGTCAACGACTGTCTGAAGTCGGCGATGGAGAATCTGAACAGGATTCTTGCTGCTCCGAAGGACCCGTCGCTCTCCGGGCGTTTCTACGGCCGGGTCTGGCACAATCTCGGAATTGTGAATGCAAGATGCTTTCTTTTTGACCGGGCGGCGGAGTGCTTTGCAAAGGCTTATGAGATGAATGACAGACCGGAGAGCTCCGCAGCCGCCCTGCAGGCAGAGATACTCTCCCGGGGCAGCGCATATGTGAGTGCCAGGGCAGAAGATCCGGACGACGTGCGCGCCAAAAAATCTATCTCCCAGACCCGTGACAACGCCCGCTTTACGGCGCAGTGGCGGCTGCTTGAGCAGATCGAGTCCGAGAAGGATCCGGGCAATCCCGAGGAGTACTACAGCCGGATGGGAGAGTTTCTGGAAGAGCTTAAAGAGTCCTATCTTAAGCTGACGAATTGAGGTTAGTGTTGTTTTCAAAAGACGATAAAGGTAAAATAGGTGACAAGCTTTATATGGGAGGATCACGGTCATGATGAAAGAGAAGCTTGAGGAGATCCGGGAAAAAGCCGCCGGACAGATCGGACAGGTTCAGGATCTGGAAGGTCTGAATCAGATCCGGGTCACGATTCTCGGAAAGAAGGGCGAGCTCACCGGTGTTCTGAAGAGCATGCGCGATGTCGCGCCGCAGGATCGTCCGGCTGTCGGAAAGATGGTCAATGAAACCCGCGCCCAGATTGAGGCGGCCTTGGAAGAGGCGAGAAAGAAGCTCGCTGCCAGAGCGCTTGACGCGAAGATGAAGGCGGAGACGATCGATGTGACGCTTCCGGCCAGATCGGGGAAACTGGGACACAGTCATCCGAATACGCTGGCTCTGGACGAAGTCAAGAGAATCTTTGTCGGCATGGGCTACGAAGTGGTTGACGGCCCGGAGGTTGAATACGATTACTACAACTTTGAGGCGTTGAATATCCCGGCGAATCATCCGGCCAAGGACGAGCAGGATACATTTTACATCAATGACAAGATTCTGCTGCGCACTCAGACCTCTCCGGTTCAGGTGCGTCAGATGGAGAGAGGAAAGCTTCCGATCCGCATGATCGCGCCGGGACGTGTATACCGTGCCGATGAAGTGGATGCGACCCACAGCCCGTGCTTCCATCAGATCGAGGGCATGGTCATCGACAAGGGCATCACATTTGCCGATCTGAAGGGGACGCTGGCGGAGTTCGCAAAGCAGCTCTTCGGGCCGGATACGAAGGTTAAGTTCCGCCCGCACCATTTCCCGTTTACCGAGCCGTCTGCAGAGTGCGACGTGACCTGCTTCAAGTGCCACGGCAAGGGCTGCCGCATGTGCAAGGGTGAAGGCTGGATCGAGATTCTGGGATGCGGCATGATTCATCCGCATGTTCTGGAGATGAGCGGCATTGATCCGAATGTATATTCCGGTTTCGCGTTCGGCATCGGCCTCGAGAGAATCGCTCTCCTGAAGGACGAGATCGACGATATGCGTCTTCTGTATGAGAATGACATCCGTTTCCTGGATCAGTTCTGAGCAGTGTGAACGTATCGGAATTAACGGAAAAGTTACGGAATAAAGAGAGGAAACGGAAATGGTTACTTCACTGAACTGGATTAAGGCATTAGTCCCGGGCATCAAGGATGTGCAGGAACACGAGTTCCGCGACGCCATGACAATGTCCGGCACAAAAGTGGAAGGATATACAGTACTCAATAAGAATCTTGAAAGAATTGTAGTTGGCGAGATTCTTTCGGTTGAAAAGCATCCGCATGCGGATCATCTGGTTGTGTGCCAGGTCAATGTGGGCGATCACACAGCGCAGATTGTGACCGGGGCTCCGAACATCACGGTCGGCATGAGCGGCGTCAAGGTTCCGGTCTGCCTGCCTGGCGGCAAGGTGGCCGGCGGTCATGACGGCGGTCCGATGCCCGAAGACGGTATCCGCATTGAGAGCGGTGAACTTCGAGGCGTGAAGTCGGACGGTATGATGTGCTCCATCGAAGAGATGGGATCAAACCGCGAGTTCTATCCGGATGCACCGGAAAACGGCATTTACATTTTCCCTGCAGACACAAAGGTCGGCGAGGATGTTCCGGCACTTCTGGGACTGAATGATGCGGTATTCGAGTATGAGATCACGAACAACCGCGTGGACTGCTACAGCATTCTTGGTGTTGCGCGCGAGGCAGCCGCAACATTTGACACGAAGTTTGTTCCGCCGGTTGTAAAGCCGACCGGAAATGATCAGAATGCGGCAGATTTTATTCAGGTTGAGATCAAGGCATCCGATCTGTGCTCCCGCTACATCGGCCGCGTCGTGACCAATATCCGTCTCGCGCCGTCACCGCTGTGGATGCAGCACCGTCTGATGACCTGCGGAATCCGCCCGATCAACAACATTGTCGATATCACAAACTACGTGATGGAAGAGTACGGCCAGCCGATGCATGCGTACGATTACGACACCATTGCGGGTCACAAGATCATCGTCCGCAGAGCTACTGACGGCGACAAGTTCGCAACGCTTGACGGCAAGGAACACATTCTGGATCACGACTGCCTGATGATCTGCGACGGCGAGAAGGAAATCGGCCTGGCAGGCATCATGGGCGGGCAGAACTCCATGATCACAGACGATGTGAAGACGATGCTGTTTGAGGCGGCGACCTTTGACGGCACCAACATCCGCAAGACGTCCAAGAGACTGGGACTGCGCACGGATGCTTCCGGTATGTTTGAAAAGGGACTGGATCCGGAACTGGCCGAAGAGGCGATAAACCGTGCCTGCCAGCTCATCGAAGAGCTCGACGCGGGCGATGTGGTCGGCGGAAAAGTGGATGTCTATCCGGTACACAAAGAAAAGGTACAGATTCCGTTTGAGCCGGACAAGTACAACGCACTTCTTGGCACCGATATTGATCCGGAGACGATGCTCGGATATTTCCGCCGCATCGAAGCGCAATACGACAAGGCCACAAATATGCTGACAATTCCGACGTTCCGTCAGGACCTCAAGGGCATGGCAGACATGGCGGAGGAAGTCGCCAGATTCTACGGCTACCAGAAGATTCCGACCACGCTTCCGAAGGGCGCCACGACGATGGGCGGCATCTCCTTCAAGCAGAGAGTTCAGGACAAGGCGCTTGAGACCGCTGAGTTCTGCGGATTCTCTCAGGCGATGACTTACTCGTTTGAGAGCCCGAAGGTGTTTGACAAGCTTCGCATCCCGGCAGACTCGCCGCTTCGCACATGCGTGAAGATTTCCAACCCGCTGGGCGAGGATTTCTCCATTATGAGAACGCTTCCGGTCAACGGACTGCTGAACAGTCTCTCTATCAATTTCAACCGACGCAATGAGAACGTAAAGCTTTTCGAGCTTGCCAAGGTCTATATCCCGGACAAGGATGACCCGACGACATCCGAGAAGCTGCCGGACGAGCGGATTGAATTCACGCTGGGCTTCTACGGACAGGGTGACTTCTATGACATGAAGGGCGTTATCGAGGAGTTCTTCCAGGAGACGGGCTTAAGAGACCGGATCAGCTATGACCCGGAGGCGGGTATTCCGTTCCTGCACCCGGGCAGACAGGCAGCTGTGTACTATCACGGCGAGAAGATGGGATATCTGGGCGAACTGCATCCGCTGGTGGCAGAAAGCTACCGCATCGGACAGAGATGCTATCTTGCTGTCATCGATCTGCCGGAAGTGACGAAATTTGCCACATTTGACCGCCGTTACACAGGAATCGCGAACTTCCCGGCTGTATCAAGAGATATCTCGCTGGTAGTTCCGAAGAACATTCTCGTCGCGCAGATCGAAGATGTCATCCGTGAGCAGGGCGGAGAGAATGTCGAGAGCTACAGACTTTTCGATATCTACGAAGGATCGCAGATCACCGAAGGTTACAAGTCGGTTGCCTACACAATCACATTCCGGGCGAAGGATCACACGCTTGAGGACAAAGAAGTGTCCGTACCGATGGATCGAATCGTCAAGGCTCTTGCAGAACTTGGAATCGAGCTGAGAAAATAATGTCTGAACTGGAAACAAAACAGGAGAGAGATCCGAACCTCCCCGAAGGGATGGATCTCCATGATTATTACTACGACCTGCCGCAGGAACTGATCGCGCAGGATCCGCTGTCGGACCGGGCCGCAAGCCGCCTGATGGTGCTGGACAAAAAGACCGGTGCCATTGAGCACAGGATTTTCCGGGATGTCATCGATTATCTGAATCCCGGCGATGTAATGGTGATCAATGACACACGTGTCATTCCGGCCCGCCTGATCGGCGTCAAGGAAGGCACAGGCGCCTCGATTGAGGTGCTGCTGCTCAACCGCAAGAAGGATATGAAAGATACCTGGGAGGTCCTTGTCCGCCCGGGCAAGAAATGCAAGGCTGGTACGAGGATTGACTTCGGGGAAGGCCGGCTGAAGTGTGAGGTCAAGGACATCATTGATGACGGCAACCGCATCGTGCAGTTTGAGTACGAGGGAATTTTCGAGGAAATTCTTGACGAACTCGGCCAGATGCCGCTTCCGCCGTACATCAAGCATCAGCTGCAGGATCCGTCGATGTACAACACCGTTTACGCAAAGCACGACGGTTCGGCGGCTGCGCCGACAGCGGGCCTTCACTTCACGGAAGAGCTTCTGAAGGAAATTGAAGAAAAGGGAATCGACATCGTCCGCATCACTCTGCACGTGGGACTCGGAACGTTCAGACCGGTGAAGACCGAGAATATTCTCGATCATCACATGCACACCGAGTGGTATCAGGTGACAAAGGACGCCGCAGACCGCATCAACCGTGCGCGTGCTGCCGGCGGAAAGATCGTTGCCGTAGGAACGACCAGCACGCGGACGCTTGAGACTGTGACGGACGAAAACGGTATCGTGCACGCAGGGTCCGGTGACACTTCGATCTTCATCTATCCGGGTTATCACTACAAGGCAGTGGATGAGCTGATCACCAACTTCCATCTGCCGGAATCGACGCTGGTCATGCTGGTATCGGCACTGGCCGGGCGCGAAAACATCCTGCACGCCTACAGCATAGCAGTTCAGGAAAAATACCGTTTCTTCTCGTTCGGAGACGCAATGCTGATCAAGTAACGGAATCAGGCTTTAAAAACCGGCTGTCTGACTGCCCCGTAGATGGAGCAGAGGCAGCCGGTGTTTTTATGCCTTTTTGCATTCTTCTTGACAGTCTTTTCAGGATGTGATATCAATATGATATCAGATAAATATCTGATTCATAAAGGAAATCATTTTGGAGATCCGAGAGGGAGAAAAGGTATGAGCGAGAAGGTTTTGTCCGGAAAGAAAAACGGCATGCTGTTTCTTGTGCTGTGGAGCGGTCTTTACGCGGCAGGGGTGGCCGCATTTGCCGCCGGGATTGCGGCAGGCACGGAGGATTCACCGTATCTTCCGGTGTTTCTTCCGGGATTTATCTGGATGTGCATCGGATGGATTCCGTTTCTGGGGCTGAAGGTTCTGAAGCCGCAGGAGGCACTGGTCCTGACGCTGTTCGGCAGGTATATCGGGACGCTGAAAGGAGAAGGATTTTACTATGTAAATCCGTTCTGCTCCGCGGTGAATCCGGCGGCGAAGACGCGCCTCGGACAGAGTGGCGACGTGGACGAGGGAAACCGGGGGAGTAAAATTATATTTACATCGGGAGCGTCAAAGGATGAGACATCCGGGTCCAGAAAGATTTCCCTCAAGGCGATGACCCTCAGCAATGCCCGGCAGAAAGTCAATGATGTGCTGGGCAATCCGGTCGAGATCTCCGTCGCCGTGATCTGGAAAGTGCGCGACACGGCGAGTGCGGTTTTCAACGTCGATAACTACAAAGAGTATCTGTCCCTGCAGGCAGACGCGGCAGTCCGCGACATTGTGAAGATTTATCCATATGATGTGGCGCCGGGCATCGACACGACAGGCGACGGGCAGGCCGACGACGGAAGCCTCCGTGGTTCTACGACAGTCGTGGCCGAGCGCATCCGCTCGATGATCCAGAACAAAGTGCAGAACGCAGGACTGGAGATTCTCGAGGCTCGCATCACATATCTGGCGTACGCGCCGGAGATCGCAGCCGTAATGCTGCAGCGCCAGCAGGCGTCAGCTGTCATCGACGCCCGCAAGATGATTGTCGACGGCGCGGTCGGCATGGTGGAAATGGCGCTGGAGCGCCTGAAAGAAAATGGCGTCGTCGATCTGGATGAGGAGCGCAAGGCGGCCATGGTATCCAATCTTCTGGTCGTTTTATGCGGCAATCACGACGCGCAGCCGGTTGTGAACTCCGGAAGTCTGTACTGAAAATTCTGAAAATGCCCTCTATCGCGTCCGGAGGGCAGTCATCAGGTGGTGAGGTGTAAATGAGTAAAAAGCAGGTGCCCCTGCGGCTGAGTGACGAACTGTATTCGGCGATTGCCGCATGGGCAGAGGACGATTTCCGCTCGGTAAATGGTCAGATCGAATACCTGCTCACTGAGTGTGTAAGACAGAGACGAAAGAACGGAGGATATGTGTCGGATCATCTGGACGAGCCTCCGAAACTGGACATTTAACGGCGAAACCCCGGCGGCTGTATCAAAGACCGCCGGGGGATGTTTTATCTGTCATGTGCTTTTAATAAAAGCACATGACAGATGTGTCAGAACAGTATGATCAGGAACTGCGTCGCCAGTACGACGGCGATCAGGGCAACGGGGTAGGTGGCGGCATACGCGGAAGCCACTTCCTCGGAGCCGGCGACAGAGATCAGGGTTCCGAGAGCCGGGGTGCTTGTCATGCCGCCGGTGATGGCGGAGAGAGCGTTCAGCAGGTTCAGCTTCAGCACTCTGGTCGCGAAGAAGTATCCGATGATCATCGAGAGGTTTGTGATCAGGAAACCATAGATAAAATAGATGACCTTGAAGTTCTGCACGAACTGCGCGCCGCCGGAAACGCCCGCTCCCAGGAGGAACAGCACAAGGCCGAATTCCCGGAAGGTCTTGCAGGATTTGTCATTGGGCATCATGGATATGCGGCCGATGTGCCCGAAATGTCCGAAGATGAGAGCGGACAGCAGGCAGCCGCCCGTCGTCGTGAGAGAGAAGGTGGTCCCGTCGAAGCCTTTCGAGGAGAGCGGTATACGGATCATACCGATTAAAATGCCGACAATGGCGGCAAGGCCGAACGGCATCATTCCGTACGGGTCCATCTCGATGAGGCGCGACTTGTCCACGCTGCGCCCCGAACCTCCGGACACCTCCTCGAGCTTGTGAAGCTCATCCGGAATATTGGCGTGCGTGAGTTTCGGGATGAGCTGAACGAAGAGAACCACGCCGATGACTCCGTAAATATAGGCAATTCCGTATCCGACGGAAACGAGGTCCTCATACTGCGCGGCAACCGTTGACTTGGCCGCGGAAAATGCCGGTGTGCTCGTGAGCGCGCCGGAGAACAGACCGGCCACAATGGCAGTAAGGCGCTTCGGATCCGGCTCCCCGAGCGCCCGGCCGATCAGGATGCAGAGGATGGCCACGACCCAGCCGCTGGCGATGATGATGAAGCCGAGAAGGACGTAGGATTTGAAGTTTTTCTTCAGGTTGCCGAAAAATTTCGGTCCCGCGATGAAACCGACGGAAGTCACGAAGAGAATCAGACCGATATTCTCAATGATTTTCAGCGCGTCTTTTGTGTATGTGCCGAACTGCGCCTCTAAAGAAGGGTAGAACAGGCAGCCGAAGATGAGCGCGACGATGAAGACACCGGCGGTTCCCAGATCAATACCTTTGATCCGGATTCTGCCAAGTGCGAGCCCCAGTGCCGTGATGGCGAAGACGACGAACATCAGGTACGTGATTCCCTGAATCGAGATGACCCCTCCGAACAGGTTCATAGAAAATCCACCTCCACATAAATGATATTTTTGAGTACGAATGGAATGAGACAGAAAAATCGTGGGATTCGACAAAGTCTGTCACATTTTTATCAATATGTTCATACAATAGCATAAATTTCAGCAGATTCAAAGCGAAATCAGCGGTGTACTCTCTGACAGATACCGGATGCGTGTCAGACAGCAGAGAAGGCAGCAGGCAGCTGCGCATTCCGTTTGACAAATATTTTCCGTCAGGCTAAAATACAAGTCTGTGAGCTGCACAGGCGGTCGCGGCCGTCTTCCGCAAGGGAGGCGGGTGAGGAAAGTCCGGGCTTCGCAGGGCAGGACGCCGGATAACGTCCGGTGGAGGTGACTCCCAGGCCAGTGCAACAGAAAAGAAACCGCCTTTCCGCAAGCCGGAAGGGTAAGGGTGGAATGGCAGTGCAAGAGACTACCGCGCTTCAGGTAACTGTAAGCGGCTGTGTAAACCCCGTCCGAAGCAAGACCAGATTGAAAGCGATGCAGCGGCCCGCTGCGGTCTTTCGGGTAGGTTGCTTGAGCCTGCCGGCAACGGCAGGCCTAGAAAGATGATCGCCGGCCTCCGGGTGAGATTCCCGGAGCGCAACATAACCCGGCTTATCGTGCAGCTCATTTTTATTTCCGAAAAAAATCAAGCTTCGGCTGCCTTACGCGTCTGGCAGCCGAAGCTTACTTTTACTATATTAAAAGGAATGGCCTTTCAGTCAGTCATTCCAGGTGTACGCCTCGTCGCAGTACCTGCAGCGGTACACCTTTTTCTTTTCGTCGGTGAGCACGAAGACCTGCTCGAGTCCCTGTTCGATCGATGTGATGCAGCGGGGGTTGCGGCAGGCGATGACATTGTGGAGTTCCTTCGGCAGCGTGAGCTTCTTCTTCTCGATCTTCCCGTCCGTAATGATGTTGACGGTGATATCCGGATCCACGAATCCGATCACGTCGAGATTGACAAGATCCAGTCCGCCTTCGATTTTCAGAATGTCCTTGCGGCCCATCTTGCGGCTGCGGGCATTTTTGATGATGGCGACTTCACAGTCGAGCTTGTCCAGATGAAGGAAATTGTAGAGCTTCATGGCGTTTCCGGCTTTGATGTGGTCCAGAACAATACCATTGCTTAGCTTATCGACATTTAACATGAGGGGATCTCCTTTCAGACAAGATCAAGAAGCGTGAGAATCAGCGCTTCGCGGACGTAGACGGCATACTGTACCTGGGTGAAATACTGCGCCCGCGGATCCTTGTCCACTTCGACAGAGATTTCATTGACACGGGGCAGCGGATGGAGGATGTACATGTCCTTTTTGGCGAGCGCGAGCTTGCTCTCGGTCAGAATGTAGAAATCCTTCATGCGCAGATAGTCGTCTTCGTTGAAGAAACGTTCCTTCTGTACGCGGGTCATGTAGAGAATATCGAGCTCCGGGATGACGTCCTCAAGCTTCTCCACTTCCTTGTATTCGATGTTATGAGCGTTCAGCACATCTTCGCGGATGGAGTCCGGGACGCGCAGCTCCGGCGGAGAGATCAGGACAAATTTTACTCCCGGATAGCGGATCAGGGAACTGATGAGAGAGTGGACGGTGCGGCCGAACTTAAGGTCGCCGCAGAGGCCGATGGTGAAATTCCCGAGGCTTCCGCGCAGTTCGCGGATTGTCATCATATCGGCCAGCGTCTGGGTCGGATGCTGGTGGCCGCCGTCACCGGCGTTGATGACCGGTACACGGGAGAACTGGGCTGCTACAGCAGGGGCGCCTTCTTTTGGATGCCGCATGGCGACAATATTGGCATAGCAGGATACAACGCGGATCGTATCGGCCACGCTCTCGCCCTTCGAAGCGGAGCTTGACTGGGCGGATGAGAAGCCCAGCACGGTGCCGCCCAGATTCATCATGGCAGCTTCAAAGCTGAGCCTGGTTCTGGTGCTCGGTTCATAAAACAGAGTGGCCAGCCTCTTGCCTTCGCATTTGTGAGCATACTGACCCGGGTGGTCCTTGATGTCTCTTGCGAGGTCAAGAAGACGGTTGGTTTCTTCGACACTGAAATCCAGCGGATTAAGAAGATGTCTCATGGTTCCCTCCTGTTTTTCCTGGGAGCTGATGGAAAACTCCTGACACACACTGCGCACCATTGTACAACAAAAAAGCCGCAGTACAAGACTGCGGCAAAGATTTTTTTGTGTTCAGACGTTTGTCTTAAGCATGACCAGATTGTTCGGGGATGTGATATGAATCGGATTGCCGTTCATGATGATCGTGCCCTTGTCGAAGTGAACGCTGAAATCCGTGATGGTATTTTCATCGGCATTCATGGACAGCAGATGTCTGTCATCCGGGAAAAGGCTGAGATACTTCGGAAAACGGCCGCTGATCGGAAGAGAGGAGAGAATCGAAAGAGTCCCTTTTTCCCTGTTGACTCTGTACATCGTAACGGTATTGCTCCCGGCGTTTGAGCAGAGCGCCATGCCGCCGTCCTGTGTGAAGACAAGATCATACGGCGCATTGTTTCCCTTGTTCTTGCTGCGGACCGTGAAGATGACCTGAACCGGCTCAAAGCTGAACCTGCTTCCTTCTTTTGTGTATTTGAATACGTCGATCAGGTTCTTGTTCTCGCAGACGACATAGGCAAACTTCCCGTCACCTGAGAAAATCATCTGGCGCGGTGCGGAATCCAGCTGGGTGCGGATGATATCGACCAGCTTCAGGCGCCCGGTCCCGTAGTTGAACTGGTAAATCTTGATCTGATCGATGCCGGAATCGCAGGCGCACAGGTATTCGCCGTCCGGCGTGAAAGTACAGCACTCCACATGCGGGCTGAAGTTTCTGTCGGGTGTCATTCCGATGCCGCTGTGATAGACTTCATCCGTGATGCAGTCCAGGGCGCCGTCATCGCTTATCCGGATGACTGTCACCTTGCCGTCGTGATATCCGGAGACCACCAGGTAGTCATCTGCGCCCGTCAGCGCGATGTGACATCCGCGCATACCGTTGATAGAAAGCGTGTTGATCATCTCGAGGCCGCCGTCCGGCAGGATGGTAAATGCGGAAACGCCCTCGTCACAGATGGAATACAGGAACCGGCCGTCATGTGAAAGCGCAACATACGAAGCGTTGTGGACCGTTACAGTGCCGTTTTCACGCGGAATGAGCCGCCCCGCAGCAACGTCCACATCAAAAATCTGAATACCGCCGTTCTTGTTCTGGCGTGTGTAACATCCCACGTAGGCTGTGTATTTTACAGACATGCTTTTTTCACTGCCTTTCTGAATATTCTGAACCTATCTTAAACCGGACAGGAGCTCATTTCAACAGGAAACTGGCCTGTTTACAGGCGGCAAATGATTGACCGCATCCCGCGCGCAATTTATAATATGCATACAAAAGTATCACAATCCGGGTGTGTATTTAAGAACCTGCTTCGGAGGAAAAATATGAATTGCCCATATTGCGGTGCGGAAGATACCAAAGTGATCGATTCCCGTCCGACGGAGGACGGGTCGATCCGTCGCCGCCGCCAGTGTATTGTCTGCGGCAGACGCTTTACCACATATGAGAGACTGGAGACGACACCGCTGGTTGTCATCAAAAAAGACAAGACGCGCGAACCGTTTGACAGAAACAAAATTTACTCGGGTGTAGTGCGCTCCTGTTATAAAACGCAGGTGACGCAGAGCGAGATGACCAGGCTGACTGACGAGGTGGAGGCGGAGCTCCTGGCGATGGACAAGCAGGAGATCCCGTCGTCTGTCATCGGCGATCTGGTCATGAAGAAACTCAAGGCGCTGAATGAAGTGGCGTATGTCCGGTTTGCAAGTGTGTACCGGGAGTTCAAGGATGTTGAGTCCTTTATGGATGAGGTCAGCAGCATGAAGGACAAAGGAGAGGCCAATTGAAAAAACGTGCAGGATGGATGACTACCGCCTATTTTCACTCCATATACTCCGTCGACTTTGAACAGCTGTACCGGAGGGGATTTGCCGGGGTGATCCTGGACATTGACAACACGCTTGTGCCGCACGGGGCGAGAGCCGACAGGCGGGCACGGGATTTTCTTGAATATCTGCACGATCTGGGATTTGACACCTGCTTCCTGTCCAACAATAAAAGAGAGCGTGTGGCTCCATTTGCCCACGCGTGCCAGTCTTCCTATATCTGTAAGGCCGGAAAGCCGTCGGCGCGCGGGTATGTGCGGGCGATGAAGCGGATGATGACGGACCGCACGAACACACTGGTCGTCGGAGATCAGCTCATCACCGACATCTGGGGGGCCAATCTGGCGGGAATTCCGTCCATACTGGTGGATCCCATCAACCGGCATGAGGAGATTCAGATCGTCCTGAAACGGCTGCTGGAATGGCCGGTCCGGAAGGTGTACAAAAAGCGGTACGGCATGAACCGGTATGACCGTCTGTATACGGAGTAAAACGCCAAAGACGGGGATTTGAGGAAAGATGGAAATCACGGGAACAACAGAAGTTTACGGCCTGATCGGCAGCCCGGTCGCGCACTCGATCTCGCCGCTTATACACAATATGCTGGCAAAAAAAACGGGGCTTGACATGACATACGTCTGTTTCCCGGTTGCCGGGCGGGATGTAAGGGCAGCGCTGGAAGGCGCTTTTGCCCTCGGGATCCGGGGAATGAACGTGACCGTTCCGCATAAGCAGAGTGTGCGGGCGCTTTTATCTTCTGTTGACCCGCTGGCGGATGCGGTCGGGGCGGTCAACACGCTTGTCAGGGATGGTGACGGATTTACCGGGTATAACACGGATGTGGAGGGATTCGCCAGAGAAGCCGCAGCCTGCGGCATTTTGCTGCAGGGAGCCGGTGTCGTCGTTGTGGGAGCCGGCGGAGCCGCGCGCGGAGTCTGCTTCAGTCTTGCAAAGGAGGGAGCGGGCCGCATTGTGATCGCGAACCGCACAAAGGAGAAGGCAGGCCGGATTGCCGATGCCGTCAACTCCTGGAAGGGAGAAACACTTGTCATTCCTGCCGGAATGGATATCCTCTCAGATACAGAAAAGCTGAAAAGTCTGGCCGGCAGCGGATATCTGGCGGTTCAGACGACATCGGTCGGCTTGTATCCGGACACGGAGAGCTCTCCGGTGGACGATCCGGAGTTCTTTGCGCAGGCAGCGGCAGGAATCGACATCATCTACAATCCGGAAGAGACCCGCTTCATGAAGTACATGAGACAGGCCGGACATCCGGCGTATAACGGACTTCTGATGCTTCTGTATCAGGGAATTGCTTCGTTTGAGCTCTGGACCGGAAGGAAGGTTCCAAAGGAAGCTGCAGACGAGGTATATGCTGCCATGCAGCAGGAAATGGCGGGCAGAAGAAAATGAAGAACATTGTACTGCTTGGATTCATGGGCGCCGGCAAGACCACGGTGGCAAGGGAACTGAACCGCATCGCGGGACTTGCGGTGATTGACACGGATGCTGAGATCGTGCGGGAAGACGGCCGCTCGATCGCCGATATCTTTGCGCAGGACGGGGAAGAGGCGTTCCGCCGGATGGAGACTCAGACGATGAAAAAGATCGCCAAAGCAAAGGGGACCGGCGTGGTTGTCTCGGTCGGCGGCGGGCTGCCGTGCCGGGAGGAAAACCGGAGACTGATGAAGGAAGCGGGCCACTGCTTTTACCTCAAGGCCCCGGCGGATGAGCTGTGCGCGCGGCTGCAGAAGGACAAAAGCCGGCCGGTCCTGGAAGGAAAGAGCGGAGACGACCTTAAACAGCATATTCTCCGTCTTATGGCGGCGCGGGAAGCCTCATACATGGCCGCCGCGGATACGGTCCTTGACACCTGGGGACTTACACCGGCACAGACGGCAAGACAGATATTAACGATCATGCAGGAGAGGGAGAAGGACATATGAAACTGCTTGTCATGAACGGACCGAACATCAATTTTCTCGGGATCCGGGAGAAGGGAATTTACGGAACGGATTCCTTTGAGGCACTTGAAAAGATGATTCGCAGGAAAGCGGAGGAACTCGGCGTCACGGTGGAACTGTTTCAGAGCAACGGCGAGGGAGAGCTGATCGACCGTCTGCAGAAAGCGTACCGGGACGGAGTTGACGGCGTTGTCTTTAATCCGGGAGCGTATACCCACTACAGCTATGCGCTGCGGGACGCGATCGGGTCGATCGCGCCGATTCCGGTCATCGAGGTGCACATTTCCAATGTCCACAAGAGAGAGGAGTTCCGCCATACGTCCGTCACGGCACCTGTGTGCCTGGGGCAGATTGTCGGACTGGGCCTGAACGGGTATCTGCTCGCAATGGAAGCGCTTGTGGCAGAAAGTCGAAAAAATGGCTGACGGGCACTTGCGCGCGGATGCCAGATATTATAAAATTAGGAAAGTATGTTAAGGAGGAACTGCAGATATGGTAGCAGCAGGAGATTTTAAGAACGGCATCACCGTCGAAATGGACGGCGGCCTCTGGCAGATCATTGAATTCCAGCATGTTAAGCCGGGAAAGGGCTCACCGTTTGTAAGAACCAAGCTTAAGAACATCATCACGGGAGGTGTTGTCGAGAAGACGTTCCGTCCGACTGAGAAGCTTCCTACAGCTCATATTGACAAGCGCGACTATACATATCTGTATCAGGACGGCGATCTGTACAACTTCATGGATACGGAGACATATGAACAGATCGCTCTCTCCAAAGATACCGTCGGTGATTCGCTGAAATTTGTCAAGGAGAATGATGTCGTTAAGCTCGACAGCCACAACGGTGATGTATTCGCGATCGAGCCGCCGCTCTTCGTGGAGCTTGAGATCACGGCGACCGAGCCGGGCGTCAAGGGCAACACTGCGACCAACGCGACAAAGCCGGCTACCGTTGAGACAGGTGCCGAGGTTATGGTTCCGCTCTTCGTGAACGAGGGCGACAAGATCAAGATTGACACCAGAACGGGCGAGTATCTCTCCCGCGTCTGAAAGTCCGGCGAAGTACACATCCGAAAATCCGAAAAAAAAAGACCGCTGTCACCGCACATGTTCTGTGTGCTGTGGCAGCGGTTTATTTTTACGGCGCTCCTGGTCATTGTATCATCTTAAAGGACAGGAACCGCGTCGTTCCGCTGTAATAGCGGAAGACGGCCTTTGCAAGGATCTTGTCTTTTGAGACATACGTATTGGTCCAGAATCGCGCGTCGTTGGAATGGTTCCGGTTGTCGCCGAGTACCAGATACGAGCCTTCCGGGACGGTGAAGGTGTGTTTTCCGCCCGGGACCGGGTCGTAGAGCATCGGCTCGCCGAGATACCCTTCTTCCAGCTTCACGCCGTTCACATAGACATCGGCCAGCTCCGGATTTTCTTCATTCTGACGGATCTCCACTGTGTCTCCGGGAAGGCCGATGATCCGCTTGATGAACCGCTGGCTCTCGTCGTCCGGGAAGCGGAAGATGATCACGTCGCCGCGCTGCGGCTCCTGTGTGGCGTAAGCGAGCCGGAAACCGATGAGCCTGTCGCCGACGCCGATGGTGCTGACCATGGAACCGGACGGTACCCGTGCGTTGATGATGACGAATTCAAGCAGAAATACCGAGATCGCCAGAGCGATGCCGATGACTTCCAGATCGTCAAGAATCGCGTAGAGAACCGGATGTTTCTGCCGCTGCGGCGATTCCTTCTTTCTCTGTCTGCGGCTCACCTTGTGCACGGTTACGGTTCCTTCGATGTGTTCTGCTTTCTTTCTGCGGTGTTTCTTCCGGCTTCCGTCAAGATCTGTGATATCCAGCTTGTCCATTTCATCCCCGATATATAAGAAAAGGGACTCTTCGCAAAGAAGAGCCCCTGCCCGTTTCTCCTGCTTATAACAGGATAACACGGTTGTCTTATTTTGCAAGCCGGCGGAGTATATCGTTGCTGCGGCGGATAAATTCCGTCATCTCGTCCGGTTCCAGCGTCCCGTGAGACAGGCGCGCCAGGTCGTAGAGCTGATGGCAGAAGACCGGCGTGTCTTCGGAAGCCGGAGTCTTCAGGATGTGCTGTACCAGATCGTTTCCGGCATTCAGCACCAGCGTCTCCTGCTCTTTTCCGGTGAAAGGCATGCTCTCGCCGTATGCGGCGTACATCTTCATCATCTCCTGCATCCGGTGATCCTGCTCGTCGAGTGTGATCAGGGCGGAGACAGACGGATCGGTGAACTTTTCAACCTTGACATTCAGCTTGTCGTTTTTCAGTGCGTCCCGGAAAATCTTTGTGAGGCTGTCTGTGTCGGCTTTCAGATCCTCCTCTTTGACGGTGCCGTCCTTGAATGCCTCGGAGGCTTCCGCGTCGAGCCGCAGGAAATGAAGGGCCTTGTTCTTGCTCTCCAGGAACGAGATGTACGGGGAGTCAATCGACTGATCCAGGCACACCGCATCGATACCGGAGCTCTTGAACATGTTGATGTACTGGCTCTGTTCTTTTTCGTCCGTGTAGTAGTAAATCTTGTTCGGATGCTTCTCCTTGTTCTCGTCGATGCATTCTTTGAGGGTCAGATACTTGCCGCCAATATTGCGGAAGATGAGGGCATCCTTCATCCTGTCGTAGAACTTCTCGTCGCGCATCACGCCATACTTGATGAACGGATTGATATCGTTCCAGTACTTGTTGTAGTCGTCACGCTGGGTCTTGAACATGCCGGTGAGCTTCTCGGCGACCTTCTTGGTGATGTAGCCGGAAACCTTCTGCACGAATCCGTCGTTCTGCAGCGCCGAACGGCTGACGTTCAGCGGAAGATCCGGGCAGTCGATGACACCTTTCAGCAGCATCAGGTATTCCGGGATGACTTCCTTGATATTATCCGCGACAAATACCTGGTTGTTATACAGCTTGATTGTGCCTTCGAGCTTGTCGATATGCGGATTGAGTTTCGGGAAGTACAGGATGCCCTTGAGCGTGAACGGATAGTCCATGTTCAGATGGATCCAGAAAAGCGGCTCCCTGTAGTCGTTAAAGACTTTCTGGTAGAAGGAGATGTACTCCTCCTTCGTGCAGGTGCTGGGGCTCTTCGTCCAGAGCGGATGCGTGTCGTTGAGCATCACCGGTCTCTTGACGATTGTGGCCATCTTTTTCTCCGGCTCTTTTGTGACCGTCTCCGTGGTCCCGTCGTCTTTTTTCTTTTCCTCCGTCACAGCCGGTTTTGTGAACTTTTTGATGACGGTGTCCTTTTCGGTGATTTCTTCTTCCGGGATGTCCTCGGTCTGCTGTCCGAGGTCCTCATCGGTCAGATAGATCGGATACGGCATGAACTCGCAGTATTTGTGAAGAATCTCCTCAGCCGTATAGTAGTTCGCATACTTCAGACTTTCGTCGTTTAAGAAGAGGGTGATGGCCGTGCCGGTTTCGGTGCGGGACCCGTCCGTCATGTTGTAGTCCGTGCCGCCGTCGCAGCTCCAGAGAACCGGCGTGCTGTCCTTCTCCCAGGACTTCGTGTCGATGGTCACACGGTCCGCGACCATAAACGCGGAGTAGAAGCCGAGACCGAAGTGACCGATGATCTGGTCGGAGCCTCCCTTATCCTTGAACTTGTCGAGGAACTCCTTGGCGCCGGAGAAAGCGATCTGGTTGATATACTTGTCGACCTCGTCAGCCGTCATGCCAAGACCGTTGTCGATGAATTTTATGGTCTTGTTTTTGCTGCTGACTCTGACTTCGATTTTGTATTCGATATCATCCGGCTGCTTGTAGTCGCCCATCAGAGCGAGCTGGCGCAGCTTGGTGATGGCATCGGATCCGTTGCTGATAAGCTCACGGAAGAAAATGTCCTGATCGGAATACATCCATTTTTTGATAATAGGGAAAATGTTCTCACTGTTAATCGTGAGACTGCCATGTTTTTCTGCCATAGATAGATACTCCTTTCCGTATAATCCCTACTGTAGTACGGGGCCGGAGAGAAGTCAAGAAAAATCAGCACTCAATTAAGGCGAGTGCTAGTATTAAAATCTATACCTGTTTCTGTGAGAAATGAAGTCATCTCTTTGTCAAAGGCCTTTTCGGCGGACCGGTCCATGGTAAATGTCTTCATGGCCGTACCGGTCGTGAGCATCAGACCGTTCTTGTCATATACGATATTCAAAAACATGCCGCTCACCTGCTCCACAGAGACGGATGCGCTGTCCGGGCTGCTCTTCAGGACCGATGCGATCTGCGCCGGCGTTAAGGCGAGGATGATTTTCATGCGCAGAGGCGTGCGGCCGCCCCGGATTACCTGAAACACGTGCGGGCGGATTTTTTCCCAGGAAACATACGCGGGAAGCGGCGGATGTTCCTGCGCAGGGTCTGTCTGCGAACCGCTGGGAGAAAACCATTCTGCATTCGTGCGCCCGGAAATCTCAAAATTGCAGAACGCGGAAACAGAAGCTTCTACGAGACAGAAGCGGTCAAAATCACTTTTCATAAGCAGTCTGCTCATGAATATGCGAATGTTCTGAACTTCAAGGGAAATCATCCGACACCTGAGAGAAGAATACAAAAACAAGTAAGCAGATAACGGGAGTCGGACCCGCCTCTCCAGCTTGGGAAGCTGGCGTTCTACCGATGAACTACATCTGCGAAATAAAAAGCTACTGACCGGACTTGAACCGGTGACCTGCTGATTACGAATCAGCTGCTCTACCAACTGAGCCACAGTAGCACGTCGACTTGACTAATATACAAGAAATTGCGATGATTGTCAATCATATATTGCCGCCTTTTTTACGGGCCTTTTTACAGCGGGCTTTTTACAGCGTCTGCAAGGCGCTTTTTAAGGCGGTCACGAAAGGGGGGCGCACATGAGCTGTGATTTGTGTCCTAGGCACTGTGCTGTTAACAGACAGAACGGAGAACGGGGGTACTGCGGAGAGAGTGCCGTGGTGATGGCGGGGCGCGCCGCCCTGTACGCGTGGGAAGAACCATGCATATCGGGCCGGCGCGGCAGCGGCGCCGTGTTCTTTTCCGGCTGCCCGCTTCACTGTGTGTACTGCCAGAATTACAGAATATCAGGCGGCAATGACTGCGGCGTTTCTGTGAGCACGGACGGGCTGGCAGACGCATTCTTACGCCTGCAGGGGCAGGGCGCCAACAACATCAATCTGGTCACGGCGACCCAGTTTGTGCCGCAGGTGGCCGCGGCAGCCAGGAAGGCAGCCGCTTTAGGGCTCACGATTCCCTTTGTCTACAACACTTCTTCCTATGAGACGGTTGAAACGCTAAAGCAGCTGTCCGGACTGGTCACCTGCTACCTTCCGGATTTTAAATATGTCTCGGAAGAGACAGCCAGTACCTACTCTCATGCGCCGGACTACCCCGAAACGGCGTTTAAAGCCATCACACAGATGGTGAAGCAGGCCGGTCCGTGTGAATTTTTCGGAAAAGAGGAAGCGGCGCAAAGGGGTGTCGAGGAGGGAATTCTAAAAAAAGGTGTCATCGTACGCCATCTTCTGCTGCCGGGCCACGTCCGGGAGGCGTGTCAGGCCGTAAAGCTTCTGTATGACGCGTTCGGCGATGACATATATTTTTCCCTGATGAACCAGTACACGCCGATTCAGGGACTTGCGCTTCCGCAGGAGCTTAACCGGCGCGTGACAAGGAGAGAATATGAACGCTTTCTGGACTACGTTCTGGATCTGGGGGTGACCCGCGCGTTTTTTCAGGAAGGACCGACGCAAAAAGAAAGTTTCATCCCCGACTGGAATGGAGAAGGCCTCGGCACGTCGCCTTCCCGCGAATAAAATGGTATAATGTCTATAATTTATGAAAAAGCAGTCATCACAGTTACAAAATCAGGAAGGGCGGGGTATGGAAACTGACTCAGACAGATATCACGCATTCAGAGGAGTGCACAGGACAGAAGACGGCGCGGTGTTCGGCTTTGCACTTCCTTCCGAGTACCGGCAGGCACGCCGGCCGCGTCAGGAGGCTCCGGCGTTTCTTCTGCTGTTCCGCAGGGATGACAGGATACCGTTCTGCCGTATCAGCCTGGAGAACCATGTAAAGCAGGGAACCTACAGCTGTATCCGCATCCGTGACCCCGGGCTCTCCACGTACCGCTATGCCTATGAGGTTGACGGATGCATCATCCCGGACCCGTATGGGGTATGTTTCACAGAGTGCGGCCGGTTCGGGGAAGTGTCCGGGAGACCGGTGACGGGCAGCCTGTCGTTTCTTAAGGAAGAAACGGCATTTGACTGGAAGGGGGACCGTCATCCGCGCACGCCGTTTGCGGACAGCGTCTTTTACAAGCTGCATGTGAGAGGGTTCACAAAGTCGGAGACTTCCGGCATTGCGGAGGAGGAAAAGGGGACATTTGCCGGGCTGACCCGCAAGATCCCATACATTGCGTCGCTGGGTGTCACGGCGGTGGAGCTGATGCCGGCGTATGAGTTTGACGAATGCCACAGGCTGACAGCGGGCGGGCCGAAGGCAAAGGCTCCCGGAATACCGGAAGATAATCACAGCCTGAACTTCTGGGGATATACGCCTGCGTTCGGGTATTTCGCCCCGAAAGCGGCGTACTGCGCCGACAAGAGTGACCGCTATACGGATGAATTCCGCACGATGGTGCGCCGGATGCACAAGGCGGGGCTGGAAGTCATCATGGAAATGTATTTCGCGGATGAAGAACCGGGGATGGTCCTGGACTGCCTTCACTACTGGGTGTCCAGCTATCACGTGGACGGATTTCATCTGTATGCCTCACAGGAGACGCTGGCGGCGGTTGTCGCGGATCCGTATCTGGCGGACACGAAGCTTATTACGGTGTGGTGGGATAAAACCATTCCGAGGAAGCGCCATGTCGCGTCGTACAATGACGGCTGCCGGCAGGTTATGCGCCGCTTTTTAAAGGGCGATGACAATCAGATCCGGTCCGTGATCGATATCATCCGCGACTGCCCGCAGACATGTGCGCGGATCAACAGTGTGACGAGCCACGACGGCTTCACGCTGGCGGATCTGTACGCTTATGAGCGAAAGCACAACGGGCCAGACGGGGAGAGCGGCAGCGGCGGTGAGACGGAGAACTACAGCTGGAACTGCGGCGTGGAAGGACCGACCAGAAAGCGCTCTGTTCTTCTGCTGCGCAGGCAGATGCGGGAGAATGCCGTTCTGCTGCTCATGCTTCTGCAGGGGGCACCGCTGCTTCGGGCCGGGGATGAATTCCTGAACTCTCAGGAAGGCAACAACAATCCGTATGATATCGACAGCGAGCTCTCGTGGGTGACCTGGAACCGGGGTGCCGAGGCGACGCGGATGCTTGCGTTCACCAGGCAGGCACTTTCGCTGCGCCGTGCTCACAAGATTCTGCACATGGACGGACCGCTGCTTGGCAGCGACACGCTTTCGATAGGCTGCCCGGATTTTTCGGTGCACGGCGAGAACGCCTGGTTCACAAGAACAGACAGTTCGGTGCGCCAGATCGGTCTGATGTTCTGCGAGACATATGCTGACTCAGACAGCGACAGCCTGCTGTATGCGGCGCTCAACATGTACTGGGAACCCTGGGACCTGGCGCTGCCGGACGCAGACCGCAAAAACGGGTGGCAGGTCCTGATCTGCGACAGTGAGAGAGAGAAGCCGGTGATATCGGACGATCAGAGAAAACTCACGGTTCCGCCTCGCAGTATCTGCATACTGCAGGGACATGTCAGAAAGGAAAATGTCAGTGGACGAAACACTTGAGACAGCCGGAAAGATCGTTGAAACTCTGGAAAACATGGAAGACGGCGGCGAGTCGCTTCGCGTATCTGAAACAGCGATAACCGTCAGCTTTGACCACGTGATGGAGTATTACCTGTACCGGTGGTATTTCCCGGAAAACGGCCGCAGGATCCGGTTTGCGCAGGTGCCGTACAGTTCTTACTATGTGCAGGCGGGCAGCGCGAAGCTGAAAGAAGGAAAACCGCACGCGGCATACCGGTACTTCCGGAAAGCAGAGCTCTGGAATCCGGTGAGTCTTACGGCAAAGCTTGCCGCTGCGGAGGCGCTGAAGCAGGAAGGAAAGCTCAGACCGTATCTGGACAAGACGCAGGAGGCACACCGCTACTGCCTCACGAGAGCGGAGACAGCCAGATACTACCGCAACGCCGGCTTTTATTTTGTCGAAAAGTACAAACCGGACGTCGCGCGGGCCTGCTATATCCGCGCGAACAACTATTTCCATTCGCAGAACGCCGATGGAGAGCTGAAGTATCTGGAGACGGCGCTGGGCGATACGACACCTCCGATGACAGATGCGGAAATCGACAGGCTCCTCCTGGCCAATGATATCTTTACCCGGCCTGACGAAATGTCCATGGAGGTTGTGTGTCACGCGGGATATGATCTTATCCGCGCGGGGCAGCTGCAGGAAGCGGCTGACTGTTTCGAGGTCGCCTCGGACATCAGCCGGGATGCGGAACTTACGGAACTGGTCCGGAAACTCAGAGGATAAGCATATGGATTTTTCAAAGACCGACGGCATCCTGTTTGACCTGGACGGCACGCTCTGGGATTCCAGAGACGGTGTCCTGAAAGCGTGGAATGAAGTGATCTGTTCTGATCCCGGGGCCGCAAGAGGTCCGCTCACGAAAGAAGAAATCCTTCCGTGCTTCGGACTTCCCATGGACGAGATCCGGGACAGACTTCTTTCCGGAGCTGAGCCCGGTGCGCGCGGACGCGTCATGGCGAAGATGTGCGCGCATGAAAACGAGTATCTTAAAAAACACGGAGGAAAGCTCTTTCCGGGGCTGGAAGAGACGCTTGCGTTTCTTTCCGGGCGTTTCCCGCTCTTTATCGTGAGCAACTGTCAGGACGGATACATTGAGGCATTCCTTGCTGCACACAGACTCGGCACGTACTTCAAGGACACAGAGTGCTGGGGAAGGACGCATGCTGCCAAGGACGGAAGTATCCGGATTCTGATGGAGCGCAACAGCCTGAAGCGTGCTGTTTACGTCGGCGACACGGCCGGCGACGAGAGATCCGCGAAGGCTGCCGGTCTGCCGTTTATCTATGCGGCGTACGGGTTCGGAAAGGCAGTGTCGCCTGACGGGACCATCTCCCGGGTGAGCGATCTGAAGGAACTGTTCGGGAAAGGTGGAGGTGCATGATACAGCTGCTGGCCGTTCAGGCGGTCGAAAAAAAGACGGATTTTCCGGAGGCAGTCATGGTCGGAAACTACGAGTGCGCGTATGCGGCCGGATACCTCGCGGGAAAATTTAATATTTTAACGGACATTATACATTCTGAGGATGATCTGAAAAAAACCGTGGAAGAGATTCTCACCCGGCCGGAACCGGAGGATGCGAGGGAAAGGCGTTTTTTTGAAATGCTGAAAGGCTACGAGGTGACGGAGAACTTCGACGAAGATGTCTCGCAACTCTACGCCACAGGCCGCTCCCGGGCTCTTGGGGCGACTTGACATACCTTGAAATTCATACTATCATTTCGACTTGACGGTGCTTACAACCGGCATGATTCTTCATTCGAGGTGTGAGATGACAAAAAGGGTAGAGGTATCAAATCTCGAGAATAAGCATAAGAACGCGATCGCCGAGCTTGTTCAGAAGGCCTGCAAGTATGAGAGCCATATCGAACTGGTTGGCAACGGCAAGAACATCAACGGTAAGAGCCTGATGGGAATGATGGCGTTCGGACTTCATGACGGCATGAAAGTTGACGTCTGTGCCGAAGGGGCTGACGCTGAACAGGCAGTGGCAGATATCTGCGAATTTCTGGCTTCATGATGCTTTGCGTTCAGAGGCAAAGGCTGCAGCATACAGGATGGAGGAGAAAGGCATGAGCAGGACGAGAAAGACAACGACAACAGCAGCAAAAAGAGCGGCGGCCGGAACGGCGAAAGCTGCCACAACGAAGGAGCCGCTCATGGCGCAGGCCGTGAAGGCGGATGGAGAGTGCGGAAAAGCGGCAGAGGCAGTTGAAAAGAAAGCGGAAGCTGCAAAGGAAAAGACCGCTGAAGTGAAGAAGGCTGCGGAAGAGAAGACGGCTGAAGTGAAGAAAGCTGCCGAAGAGAAGACAGCCGAGGTTAAAAAGGCCGCCGAAGAGAAGACAGCTGAAGTTAAAAAGGCTGTGGAAAAGGCGGGAAAAGAAGTAAAAGAAGCTGTCGCCGGGAAGAAGGAAGAAGTCAGGAAAGCCGTGAAGGCTCCGGTAAGGGCTGCGCGGGCAAGGAAAGCCGCAAAAACAGAGCCGCAGACAAAGGTGTTCTTCCAGTATATGGGCGGACAGGTTGAGCAGGCGGCCCTCGTGGAGAAGGTTGTTGCCGACGCAAAGGCTCAGGGCGTTGACGTTGTAAGCGTCAAGCTGTACGTAAAGCCGGAAGAAGGCAAGTGCTACTATGTCGCCAATGACAACTTCATGGGTGCTGTGGATTTGTTCTGAATTCTGTCTGACAGCTGCATACAGATGACAAGATGGTGTGTCGGAAGTGTATTTCCGGCACATCTTTTTTTGCGGCGGAAAAATCGGCGCTTCCCGGAATACTGAAAAAAGTGTTATCATAATGCCAAAGGCGGCAGAAAAGCCGCTTTTTTAAGGGCAAAAAGAAGGGATTGTATGTTTGAAATCGGTGACAAGGTTGAATACGGCGTCCTCGGGACCTGTGAGATCACAAATATCGGGAAGCCGGAGATTAAAGGGGTTGACGGCACTTTCTACTTTCTGACGCCGCTGTACGACGACCGGGGTATAATCTACTGCCCGGTACAAAACAAGGTGCCGATCCGGTACGTGATGAGCACAGAAGATGCGGAAGAACTGATGATTACTGCATCAGGCTGCGCGAAGGACGCCGCGATGAACAAGAGGATTTCTCCGAGAGACTATGAGACAATTGTCAAATCGCAGGATCCGAAGGAGATCATGCATCTGATCCGCCATCTCTACAACATCCGGAACGAACGGGCCAGACAGGTGAGGAGAATGAAGTCGGCGGACGCCAGGATGCTTTCGGAGGCAAAAAAGATCCTGTACCAGGAACTTGCTGCTGCAACGGGGCGGGAGCTCGGAGACGTGACAGAGCAGATGGATGCGGCTCTGAGCGTCGGGATCTGATCCGACACTCCGTCAGATGCATGCGTACGGGGAGACGCGGGAAAAACCGGGCTTCTTGATAATGCAGAGGGGCGGTGCTACTATTGGAAGAACTGCTGCGGGAAAAGACGGGTGCAAGGCGCCTTCTTGCGGCGGCAGTCAAAGGTCAGGAGGAACAGCATCAATGGGGAAACAGCTTGACAAGACATATGATCCGGCTGCCATCGAAGGCAGACTGTATCAGAAATGGCTGGACAACAAATATTTTCACGCGAAGGTCGACAAGAGCAAAAAGCCCTTCTCGATCGTCATGCCGCCGCCGAATATCACCGGCAAGCTGCACATGGGCCACGCGCTGGACAACACCATGCAGGATATCCTGGTCCGCTTCAAGAGAATGCAGGGCTATGAGACACTCTGGGTTCCGGGCACGGACCACGCCAGCATCTCCACGGAGGTAAAGGTCACAAATGCCCTGAAGGAAAAGGGCATTGACAAGCATGAAATCGGCCGCGAGGAATTCCTGAAACATGTCTGGGCCTGGAAGAAAGAATACGGCGGCATGATCACGAGCCAGCTGAAGAAGATCGGCTCTTCCTGTGACTGGGACCGTGAGCGTTTCACGATGGATGAGGGATGCTCAAAGGCTGTGCGCCAGGTTTTCGTCAACCTGTACAACAAGGGCCTCATCTACCAGGGCAACCGCATCATCAACTGGTGCCCGGTGTGCCACACGTCTCTCTCGGACGCGGAAGTCGAGTATGAGGAGCAGGAGGGCCACTTCTGGTATATCAATTATCCGATTGTCGGCGAAGAGGGACGATACGTCATGATCGCCACCACGCGCCCGGAGACGCTTCTGGGCGATACCGCGCTTGCCGTAAACCCGGATGATGAGCGCTACAGGGACCTTGTGGGCAAGATGGTGCATCTGCCGCTCACGGACAGGGATATCCCCATCATTGCGGATTCGTATGTCGACAGGGAATTCGGCACCGGTGTCGTGAAGATTACGCCGGCGCACGACCCGAACGACTTTGAGGTCGGCAGACGCCATAACCTCGAACAGATCAACATCCTGAACGACGACGCCACCATGAATGACCTCTGCGGCAAATATGCCGGCATGGACCGCTATGCGGCACGCGAGGCGATGGTGGAAGATCTGAAGAAACAGGGACTGCTCGTCAAAGTCGAGACGATCCGCCACAACGTCGGCGTGCACGACCGCTGCCACACCACGGTCGAGCCGATGGTCAAGAAGCAGTGGTTCGTGAAGATGAACGACCTGATCAGGCCGGCTGCAGACGCCGTCAGAAACGGTGAGATCCGTCTGATCCCGGACAGCATGAAGAGCACATACTTCAACTGGACCGACAACATCCGCGACTGGTGCATCTCCAGACAGCTCTGGTGGGGCCACCGGATTCCGGCTTACACCTGTGATGAGTGCGGCGCGCTGACTGTCTCCGCAGAGCCGCTCACAAAGTGCCCGAAGTGCGGGAGCACCCACATCACGCAGGATCCGGACACACTCGACACATGGTTTTCTTCGGCGCTCTGGCCGTTCTCGACGCTCGGCTGGCCCGATAAAACACCGGAGCTTGAGTACTTCTATCCGACAAGCGTCCTGGTGACCGGATACGACATCATCTTTTTCTGGGTCATCCGCATGATCTTCTCGGGATACGAGAACATGGGCCAGGCACCGTTCAAGAGCGTCCTGTTCCACGGACTTGTGCGCGACTCAAAGGGACGCAAGATGAGCAAGTCACTGGGCAACGGCATTGATCCGCTGGAAGTCATCGACAAGTACGGTGCTGACGCGCTCAGAGCGTCCCTCATCAGCAACACAACGCCGGGCAACGACATGCGCTTCTACTATTCGCGTGTCGAGGCGTGCCGCAATTTCGCGAACAAGGTCTGGAACGCATCCCGTTTCGTGATGATGAACGATCCGGACAACGCGGTAAAGGCCGGCGATAAGAGACCTGTGCACTTCACGGATGCCGACAAATGGATCCTCTCCCGGACCAACCGCATCGTGCGGGAAGTGACGGACAATCTTGAGAACTTTGACCTTGGCATTGCCTACGACAAGCTTGCCGGCTTTATCCGGGACGTATTCTGCGACTGGTACATCGAGATGGTCAAGCCGCGCCTGTATCAGACAAACGACGCACAGGACAGAAGGACTGCACTCTGGACAACCAAGAACGTCCTCATCACGCTGCTGAAACTGCTGCATCCGTTCATGCCGTTCATCACGGAAGAAATTTTCTGCACGGTTCAGGACGCCGAGGAGTCCATCATGATCTCCAGCTGGCCGCTGTACGACGAGACGCTCAGCTTCCCGCAGGAAGAGGAGGACGTCGGGAGAGTCATGGAAGCCGTACGCGGCATCCGCAACGCCCGCACGCAGATGAATGTGGCTCCGTCCCGCAAGGCGAAGGTATATGTGGTTTCTGAAAATCCGGCTGTGCGCCAGGCATTTGAGAAATCGGGCCAGTTTTTCGCGACACTCGCGTTTGCGTCAGAGGTGGCGGTACAGGCTGACAAGACCGGTATCGACGATTCGGCGGTTTCGGTTGTCATCCGCGACGGCGAGATCGATATGCCATTTGCCGACCTGGTTGACATCCGCCTTGAGATCGAACGACTGAAGAAGGAAGAGGCGAGACTCACCGGAGAGGTGATGCGCTCGCAGAAGATGCTTTCCAACGAGAAGTTCCTTGCGAAGGCACCGGCCGCAAAGGTCGAGGAAGAAAAGAGCAAACAGAAGAACTATCAGGATATGCTGGCGGCAACAAAGCAGCGGCTGGCTGATCTGCAGAAGTGAGGCTTTAAGGAATGGAGTTTTCATTTTCAGAGCGCGCAGAGCATTTCGGGCTGAACATCTTCGCCGAACTGCTTGAGAAAAAGGATGAGCGCCTGAAGGCCGGAAAGCCGGTCTATGACATGTTTGTGGGGACGCCGGATTTCAAGCCGGCGCCTCATGTGATGAAGGCGGTGAGTGAAGCGGCTCTGGATCCGGATAATTACAAGTACGCGATCCGCGACACCGGAGAGCTGATACAGGCCGTACAGGACTGGTATGAGAGACGATACGGCGTCACGCTCACGCCGGATGAAATCATGTCGCTTAACGGCACGCAGGAGGGGTTCGCGCATATCGCGTGGACTGTCTGCGAGCCGGGCGATATCGTACTGACGCCCAATCCCGGATATCCGATCTTTTCGGACGGGCCGTATCTTTGCGGTGCGAAAATCGTAAACTACGATCTTGATCCGGAGAATCACTACGTTCCGCTTCTTGAAAAGATTCCGGAGGACATCGCAAAAAAGGCGAAGATGATCGTCGTGTCCTATCCGCTCAATCCGACCTGTACGTGCGCGGACCGCGGATCGTATGAAAAGCTCATCCGCTTCGCGAAGAAATACAACATTCTCGTCGTGCACGACAACGCGTACTCGGAGATCGAATACGACGGCCGCAGAGGATTTTCGTTTCTGTCACTGCCGGGCGCCATGGATGTCGGCGTGGAGTTCAACTCGCTGTCAAAGACCTACAACCTGACGGGACTGCGGATTTCTTTCGTTCTCGGCAATCCGCAGGTGATCGCGAAGTTCCGGGTGATCCGCTCCCAGTTTGACTACGGCATGTGCCTGCTGCAGCAGAAAGCGGCGGTGGCGGCGCTGACCGGCCCGCAGGACAGTGTCCGCAGGCAGGAGAAGGCGTATCAGGAACGCCGGGACGCACTCTGCGGCACGCTTGCCGCAGGAGGATGGAACGTCACAAGCTCTGAGGGGACGATGTTCGTGTGGGCCCCGATTCCGGAAGGGTTCACAGACGACAGGGAGTTCTGCTTTGAGATGCTGCGCGAGACCGGAGTGCTCTGCACGCCCGGCTCGGCGTTCGGGTCGCTCGGGAAAAATCACGTGCGCTTTGCACTCGTGCTGCCGGCGGAGAAGACGAAGTGGTGCGCCGCCCGGATAACCTCCTGGCTCGCTTCCCGGAAGAAATAAACAGCACCCTTGACAAATGTACTCCTGTGAACTACCGTAAATAAGGAACTGCGCGCAGGTCCGGCAGCCTGGGCCTGCGCGTTTTTGACAATTTTATATCTTGAGCTCTTCGGGGCAAGGTGACACGTGGGGAAGCCTCACGTGAATTCCTGACCGGCGGTATGCTTACAGGCGCTTTATGCGTCTTAAAGGCAAGCCCGCGAGCCGGATGAACAGGTCAGTATCAGACCTGAATTTAATTCTCCGGCTGATGAGGTGAGAAGCCTCAGCCGACAGTACAGTCTGGATGTGAGAAGGGAGAATTCTATGCAGATTGTAAAAGAGAACATTGTATTTCTTGCCGTTTCGATCGCGATTAGTGCCGCGGTCTATTTGTGTGCGTTTCTTTTTCAAAAGGTGATTGAAAAGTACAGCGGCCGGAAATTCGCGGCGGAAAAGACGAAGGTGAATCGTCTCGTCATTCTCGCCATGTTCACGGCGATTTCCGTCATCCTGATGTATGTTGATTTCCCGCTGCCGTTTCTGGCTCCGTCCTTCTACAAGGTTGACTTCTCGGAAGTTCCGATTCTCATCGGTGCGTTCATGCTGGGGCCGTGTGCCGGCGTCATCATGGAGGCTTTAAAGAATCTTCTGATGCTTGTCGTAAAGGGGACGAGTACTGCATTTGTCGGGGAGTTTGCGAACTTCATCGTCGGATGCTTTCTGGTGGTGCCGGCTGCTGTCGTGTACCACTTCCACCGCACGAAGAGACAGGCGATTGTAAGCCTCATCGTGGGCTCCGTCTTCATGACCGCCGGAGGCGTGCTTCTCAATGCCGTGTATTTGCTGCCGAAGTACTCGGAACTATACGGCATCCCGGTGGCTTCGTTCATCGGGATGGGAAGCGCGATCAATGCAGGCGTGAACGATATCTATTCGTTTGCCGCCATATGCGTCGGGCCGTTTAATCTTCTCAAGGCGGGCATTGTGAGCGTCATCGTGGCACTTCTGTATCCGCATCTTTCAAGAATTCTGAAAGGGAATCACTGACCCGTGCGGATAATGACGGGCACAGGTATATAAACATACGAAACCCCGCAGCGGCTGCCTGCGGGGCTTTTTATGCGCCTTTTGTACACAAACCGGACACATCTTTTTGCGTGGGGTATGGTATAATACAACAACGCACAGTCTGCAGGAGACAGGAATACGGCTCTCTGGCTGCAGACGGAGAAAAAAGGGAGGGATCCCGTTGAAAGATGGATTTTTGAATGTGGCGGCTTTCACGCCAAGGCTGAAAGTTGCCGACTGTGCCTATAATACGCAGCAGATTCTTCTGGCTATGGACCAGGCTCACGCAGCGGACATTCAGCTTCTGGTTCTCCCGGAACTGGCTGTCACGGGCTATACCTGCGGAGATCTGTTTCTGACCAGGACACTGCAGGACGCTGCCGCAGACAGCCTGAAAATAATCGTGAGAAGAAGCGCAGAACGGCCCGGAATGATCACATTTGTCGGACTGCCGCTTATGGTGTGCGGAAAGCTCTACAATGTGGCGGCGGCGGTGTATGAGGGCAGAGTGCTCGCGTTCATTCCGAAGAGAAATCTCCCCAATTACAATGAATTCTATGAGAGACGTCAGTTCACGCCGGGTGCCCCGGATGTGACAGACGTTCTGTTTGACGGGCAGCCTGTGCCGTTTGGCGGAAATATCCTGCTGTCCTGTGCGGAGAATCCGGACCTTTGTATCGGGGCGGAGCTCTGCGAGGACCTCTGGGTGGTACTTCCGCCAAGCGTAAATCACGCGCTTGCCGGCGCGACGGTGATTGTCAATCTTTCCGCGAGCAACGAGCTCATCGGGAAGGCGGATTACCGGAAGTCTCTTGTGACAGGCCAGTCTGCACGACTGGTTGCCGCGTATGTATACTGCAGCAGCGGCAGGGATGAGTCGACACAGGACATTGTGTTCTCCGGGCATCGCCTGGTCGCGGAAAACGGCACCCTGCTGGCGGAATCGGAGCGCTTCACGGACGGGCTTCTTCCGGCACAGCTCGATCTGCAGAAGCTGACGGCCGAGAGAGCGAGGATGACAACATTTGTCACGAAGGATGAGGGATACAGGGTTGTTCCGTTCTCCATGGAGCAGAAGGAGCTGCGTATTACGCGCCGGTATGACCGGACGCCGTTCGTGCCGGATGCGGCCGGAGAGCGTGACAGGCGCTGCAAAGAGATCCTGCAGATTCAGAGTATGGGGCTGCGCAAGAGGCTGGATCACATCGGCTGTTCTCACGCCGTGATCGGAATCTCGGGCGGGCTTGACTCGACTCTCGCTTTACTTGTGACAGCGCGGGCGTTTGACTCGCTGGGACTTGACCGGAAAGGAATTCTGTGCGTCACGATGCCGGCATTCGGCACGACAGACCGCACATACCAAAACGCCGTGACACTCACCCGGCAGATGGGATGCACGCTGAAGGAGATCAATATTCTGAAGGCGGTGCGCCGGCATTTTGAAGACATCGGCCAGGACGAGAACCGGCACGATGTGACGTATGAGAACTCGCAGGCCAGAGAGCGGACGCAGATTCTGATGGACCTGGCCAACATGTACGGCGGAATCGTGGTCGGAACCGGCGATTTGAGCGAACTGGCGCTCGGGTGGGCGACCTACAACGGCGATCACATGTCGATGTACGGAGTCAACGCGTCGGTGCCCAAGACACTGGTGCGCTATCTGGTGCACTACGAGGCGGATACCTGCAACGACGGGAAACTGGCAAAGGCACTTCTTGACGTGCTCGACACTCCGGTAAGCCCGGAGCTTCTTCCGCCGGAAGAGGGACAGATCTCGCAGAAAACCGAGGATCTGGTCGGACCGTACGAGCTGCACGATTTCTTTCTGTATCACATGCTGCGCTTCGGCGTGCATCCGAAGAAACTGTTCAGAATCGCGCAGGCTGCCTTTGACGGGGAGTATGATCCGCAGACGATTTACCGCTGGCTGAGGACATTTACCTGGCGGTTCTTCGCGCAGCAGTACAAG
This sequence comes from uncultured Lachnospiraceae bacterium, assembly GCA_903789615.1. Classification (GTDB taxonomy): domain Bacteria; phylum Bacillota; class Clostridia; order Lachnospirales; family Lachnospiraceae; genus UBA4285. The sequence continues at coordinate 347,403 of CAIFEV010000001.1, forward strand.
CGCTCCTGTCTCCCGGATTCCCCGAAGGTCGGAACCGTGGCGGTGAGCCCGAGAGGGGATCTGCGCATGCCCAGCGACGCGTCCGGAGCGGTCTGGATGGCGGAGCTTAAGACAATAGAAAAAAATCTCATCAAGGAAGGATAATGCTTTAAAATGGCTAACAAAAACCGCAATCTGATGGAGAATCTCGACGAGAAGGAGAGAAAGAAGCTGGAGAAGGAGCGGGCGCGCAAGGCAAAGGAAGACGCCAGGATCGAGAAGGCTGTAGAGGCGGAGAAGGCCCGTCAGGAGAAGAAGCGCAGCAAAGAGGACGAAAAAATCTCCGAAGAAAAAGAGACGGAGACGGTCACCAGCTACGACAGGAAGATGGCCGAGAGGGAGAGGATAAAGCGCTCCGATGCCCGCGCGGCAAAGATCATGAAAATCTCTCTTGCGGCCGCGTGTGCGATCGTGGCGGCGGCTCTGATCTGGCACTACGGCTCAAACTACTATTACACGGACGTAAAATACATCGCCGTGGGCGACGAGAAGATCAGTAAGACAAAGTATGAGTATTATTACGGCTATTCCAAGCGGGACTTTCTCTCTCAGACGCTCTACGGCGACATGACCTACGGCGATTACATGACCCAGTACATGTCCTATGATCAGACTGCAGGCGATTCGACCCAGTATTACGGCCAGAGCGGCTACACGTATGAACAGGCGTTCAACTCTCTTGCCATAGACACGGTCAAACAGGAGATGGCGCTTCTGGAAGACATGGGGACCAACTCCGACTTCACGTATGACACGCAGGATTCCGACTACGACACGTACATGAGCTCACTTGACTCTGACGCCGAAGCAGCCGGCGAGAGCCGTGAGGAGTACATCAAAACCGTATTCGGGGAGAATGCGACGGAAGAGATGATCTCTTCTTGGATCAAGACCGATCTCAAGTGCAAGGCGTACCTGACTTATCTGCAGGACAACACAACACCGACGGATGAGGATATTCAGAATTACTACAGCGAGAACAAACAAAGCCTTGACACCGTGACATACCGGTATTACTCGGGAAGCGCGGAAGATGAGGGAGATCACTATGACGACGCGATGGAAATGTCCGATATGAGCTATTCCGGCATCTCCAGCACCGACATGGCCGACTGGCTGTTTGACGAGTCCCGTCAGGCCGGCGATTCCACCGTCATCGCGGATACTTCTTCCACTACTCCGGTGTACTACTACGTTTATTTTGAGAACCGCACGGCACCGGACCTCACGACGGATTCCATAAAGACTACCGTCAAGAACAATATGATCTACGAGAAGATCAACAGTTACGAATCGGACTACACCTTCGACAACGTGAAGAATCATCTCTCCGTGATGCCGGATGACACGACGAACGCATGACAATTGGCAGAAAAACACCGGATTTCACGACGGCCATCCTGGATCTGGACGGTACACTTCTTGACTCGACCGGACTCTGGCACGACATTGACGTGCAGTTTCTTGCAAGACGCGGCATACCGGCGCCGGATGACTACATGGAGAATATCAAGACGCTCAATTACGAAATCGGCGCCGCGTACACGAAGAAGCGTTTCGGCCTGAGAGAGAGCGCAGAAGCAATCATCGCCGAGTGGCACGCGATGGCACTTGCTGAGTACCGGGAGAATATCGGACTCAAACCTTATGCGGCGCAGTTCCTGCGCTATCTTGCCGGGCACGGTATACGGATCGCTGCGGCCACGGCTTCAGACGAGTCGCTTTTTCTGCCGTGCCTTGAGCGATGCGGGATCCTCCCGTATTTCAGCAGCTTCACCCAGACGCGGGAAGTGAACCGGGACAAGGGGGCGCCGGACGTGTATATCCGGGCGGCAGAAAAAGAGGCGGCTTTTCCGGATGCGTGCATTGTTGTGGAAGATACGCTCAAATCAATACTGGGCGCCAGAGCCGGCGGCTTCTTTACCGTCGGCGTGGCCGACCCGGGATCCTCTGATCAGGAAGAAAAAATCCGGGAGACAGCCGATCTTTTTGTACAGAATCTGGGAGAACTCATCGTATGAGAAAATTTCTGCTTTTTGACCTTGACGGCACGATCACGGACTCGGGACCGGGAATCCGCCGGTGCGCGCAGTATGCCCTCGAGAGTTTCGGTATTCATGAGACAGATGTGGACAGACTGAACCGCTTCGTGGGACCGCCGCTTACGGACAGCTTCCGGGATTTTTACGGTCTGAATGAGAAGGACAGCCTGCAGGCTGTAAAAAAATACAGAGAGCGCTACGAGACGACAGGATTGTATGAAAACTCTGTCATACCGGGAATTCCGGAGCTGCTGAAGAAGGCACAGTCAGAAGGGTATGTAAATGTCCTGGCAACATCAAAGCCGGAGGTTTTTGCGGTGAAGATTCTCGATTACTTCGGACTGGCGGAGGATTTCGCGGTGGTGTCGGGAGCAGATCTTGCCGGAAAGCACGTGGTCAAGAGCGATATCATCCGGACAGCGCTGGAGAGAATTCAGAAGAGCTTTCCGGATGCATGCCCGGATATGTCATCTGCCATGAAGGCTAGTGTCATGATCGGCGACCGCAAGGAAGATGTGCTCGGTGCCCACAGGATCGGAATTCCGGTGGTCGGCGTACGCTTCGGATTCGCCGTTCCCGGCGAGCTGGAAGATGCAGGCGCAGACGCAATCGCCGGGAGCCCGGAAGATATCAGAAGAGCCGTCCGGGAAATTGAAACGGCAGATGAAGTGTCAGGTCAGCGGTTTTAAGAGACGGCACGCGGCAGAAAGCCGTTCCTGCAGCTCCCGGATGAGAAGCGATTCCGTGCTGTCGTCGCGGGCCGCAAAAACGAGATTGAAAATCACCGGCGGGTCAAGACGGACGGCTGTGACACCGGCGTGCGGGTGGGACGCGAGACTCATTCGGGAGAGCAGACCGATGGCGTCCCCGGAGCGCACAAGCTGCAGAATCTGCCCGACTCTTGCCGAGCGGAGAATGTCCGGCGTGATTCCCTGCTCCCGGAAGAGTTTCATGCAGAGCCGGCAGGTGGCCGTGTAGGAATTCAGAAGACACAGCGGGTGATCGGCGATAAGGGGCAGGGAGACGGGTGCGAGAGGTTCCCTGTCCTCCGGGAAAACGGCGATCAGTTCATCCTCACCAAACGGCGAAAGTGTGAATCCCCGGCCGGTGAACATGAACTCGTTGCCGATGACGAAATCATAGATATCCGAGTCCAGGCCGAACATCAGCTCCTGCTCCTCTACTTCGTCGATTGTGATGCGGGTGTCTGTGTGTCCGGCCTTAAATTCGCGCAGCGGACGGCGCAGACCGAACGCGTCCAGAATCGGGAGCGTGCCGATGGAAAGCGCCTCACCGACAGGACTCTTTATGTGTTCCATCCGGTTCAGCGTTTTTCTGTACTCGAGGACAAGTTTCTGGGCTTCTTCATAGAACACTTTTCCGGCGTATGTGAGCTGGGCACTTCTGTGCGTGCGGTCAAAGAGCTGCACATCCAGTTCCTTCTCAAGCTTCATGATCTGCTTGGAGAGGGCGGACTGCGTCATGTGCAGGATATCCGCAGCGGTGTAGAAGGTGTCTGTCTCCGCCACCGCGATGAAATATTCCAGCTGCTCAAACGTCATACCGGCGCACACCTCCGTATCTTTTCACCGTACAAGTGCCGGCAAATGTCAGGATTCCCTGATTATAGCATATCCGGCGGAGACTTTTTCGTTGCGAAGCCGCGCAACTGCTCTTATAATACGATAGGTTGCACTTGCAGAAAAGTGTATACACGTAAACAAGAAGATCAAAAACCGGCTGTTGAATTTTTGCCGGTTTATTGTTATCTTATTCCTAGTGAAATACTAGAATTTAAACAAGGAGAGAGGATAATGTCAGAAGAACTGCTGCGCGTGGAGAATCTTCACGCGGATGTCGAGGAAAAAGAAATCCTTAAAGGCATTAATCTTGTTGTAAATAAGGGCGAGACGCATGTCCTGATGGGTCCGAACGGCGCGGGCAAGAGCACGCTGGACAACTGCATCATGGGCAACCCGGAGTATAAGGTTACGGAAGGAAAGATTCTTTTCAAGGGAGAGGACATCACGAAGCAAAAGGCAGATGCCCGCGCAAGAAAGGGGATTTTTCTGTCCTTTCAGGCTCCGCAGGAGGTTCCCGGCGTGACGATGGAGGATTTCCTCCGCGTGTGCAAAAAGAATCTCACGGGGGAAAACATCCGCTATTTCGCATTCCACAAAGAGCTGGCTGCTACCATGAAGGCGCTTGACATGGACGACTCGTACGCATCCCGCTACTTAAATGTGGGATTCTCGGGCGGCGAGAAGAAGAAGGCGGAGATTGTCCAGATGCTGACGCTGAATCCGGCATTTGCCATGCTGGATGAGACGGACTCAGGGCTTGACGTTGACGCGGTGCGCGTGGTATCGGAGGGAATCCGCCGGTTCAAGACTGACGAAAACAGCCTGCTTATCATCACGCACAACACGAAGATTCTCGAGGACCTGAAGGTGGACTTTGTTCATGTCCTCTATGACGGAAAGATCATCAGGACCGGCGGGCCGGAACTGGTTGACTATATCAATGAGAACGGATTTGCCGAGCTTATCAGGGAAGGTGAATGAGACTGTGGAAGATCAGAGACCTGAAATTCAGGGCGTGAACAGTTCGATCTACGATTTCCGCTATGAGACGCACGCCTCCTTTGAGACCGATGCCGGGCTGACCCCTGAAATTGTTGAACAGATAAGTAAAGAAAAGAACGATCCGGACTGGATGCGGGAGTTCCGCCTCAAAAGTCTGGAGATCTATCAGAAGACTCCCGTGCCGAACTGGGGACCGCCGCTTGACGGCCTGAACATGGACCAGATCATCACGTATGTCCGCCCCGATACGCCGATGCGCGGCAAATGGAGTGAAGTGCCGGACGACATCAAGAATACGTTCGAGCGTCTGGGCATCCCTGATGCCGAGCAGAAGTCGCTGGCCGGCGTCGGCGCGCAGTACGATTCGGAGGTTGTGTACCACAACGTAAAGGATGAAGTCGCGCGCCAGGGCGTGATCTACACCGACATGGAGAGCGCGCTGCGCGGACCGTATGCCGATCTGGTGAAGGAAAAGTTCATGCATCTGGTGCCGCCGACGGACCACAAGTTTGCGGCGCTGCACGGGGCTGTGTGGTCCGGCGGATCCTTCGTGTATGTCCCGGCGGGTGTGCATGTGGACATTCCGCTGCAGTCCTATTTCCGCCTGAACGCGGCGGGAGCGGGGCAGTTCGAGCATACGCTGATTATCGTTGAGCCGGGCGCGTATCTGCACTTTATCGAAGGCTGCTCGGCGCCGAAGTACAACGTGGCGAACCTGCACGCGGGCTGCGTGGAGCTGTATGTCGGAAAGGGCGCGAGACTGCGCTATTCGACCATCGAGAACTGGTCGAAGAACATGTACAACCTGAACACCAAGAGAGCCCTGGTGGAAGATGACGGCATTATGGAGTGGGTTTCCGGTTCCTTCGGTTCCCACATCTCCTATCTGTATCCGATGACGATCCTGAAAGGGAACAATTCCCACATGGATTTTACGGGCATCACATTTGCCGGAAAGACACAGGCGCTCGACACCGGCGCAAAGGTTGTGCACAACGGGAAGAACACCAGCTCGCACATCTCCACCAAGTCGATCAGCAAGGACGGCGGTATCTGCGTGTACCGCAGTGAAGTCATCATCGGAAAGGACGCTATCGGTGCGAAGTCTAGTGTAAACTGCGACTCGCTGATGCTGGACTCGAAGTCCCGCTCGGACACCATCCCTGCGATGGATGTGCGCAATGCGGATTCGGACGTCGGACACGAGGCAAAGATCGGACGCATCTCCGACGAGGCGATCTTCTATCTGATGAGCCGCGGGCTCTCGGAGGAGGACGCGAGGGCAATGATTGTATCGGGCTTTGCCGAGCCGGTTGCCAAGGAGCTGCCGCTTGAGTACGCCGTTGAGATGAACAATCTCATCAAACTGGAAATGGACGGGTCCACGTTCTGAAGAGAGGAGGAAAAATGGGAGAACAGAATATACTGAAGGTCAACCCGCTTCCGACTCTGACCTGGAACCACCTGATGCTCAATTTCGCCAACATGCCGCTTGAAGAAAAGGCACAGGTGAAGGCGGACATCCCGGCGGAATTTAACGGCATTGAAACCGGAATGGGCGGGGAATTTGTTTCCTACGTAGAAAGCCATGCCGGGTCCGTACAGCTCATCCGCGCCGGAAAGGGTGAAGACCTCGGCGTTATACGGGATGACAACGCGGGCGCTTCTGCGGAAGTGATTCTGATTGACGCCGCTGAGGACAGCCGGGTGACATTCTACTCGCATGTGTCCGGGACGAAAGCAAACGGCACGCAGGCAACGCGTCTGGTGAAGGTCATCGCAGCTGCAAGAGCGCAGGTGACGGTCATTCAGTCTCAGACAGCCGGAAATGACACTATGATCGGCGACGACTTCGGAGCCATCATCGGTGATGAGGCAGGCGTGCATCTGATTCAGGTACAGCTCGGCGGAAAGGCTGCATTTGCCGGAGGGTGCGCGGCGCTCAAAGGATACAAAGCCGGTTTCACGGAGGAGACGATTTACTTCGGAGATGAGAGCCGGAGACTTGATTTCAGCTATGTGACGAGGCACACCGGAAAAAAGACGACGACATCCATGCTGGCCAGCGGCGCTCTGTTTGGTAATTCCGACAAGGTCTACCGCGGGTCGATGGCTTTCATCCACGGCTGCAGCAGATCGAAGGGACGCGAGGCAGAGAATGTGCTGCTTTTCAGTCCGACAGCCCGCAACCGTTCCATTCCGCTGATTCTGTGCGATGAAGAGGATGTGGACGGCCAGCACGCTGCATCGATCGGGAAAATCAACAAAGAGCTGATGTATTATCTTCAGTCCAGAGGACTTACCGAGAGCCAGGCAAGACAGCTCGCCGTGGAGTCCAGGTTCAATCCGGTCATCGACGAGATTCCGGATGAGGCGGTCAGACAGGAGATCCATGCGTATCTGGAGAGGAGAATGAACCTTGACTGATGAAGAGATAAAGGCGGAATTTCCTATATTTGAGAAGAGAAGCGGAAAGCCGTTCCACTATCTTGACTCGGCGGCAACCAGCCAGCGCCCGGCGGACGTGATCGAGGCGGTAAGCCAGTTTTACTACGAGAAGAACGCCAACCCGCACCGGGGTGTCTATGAACTTGCCGAGCAGGCGACGGAAAGCTACGAGAACGCGCGGCAGGTGATCGCGCAGTTCATCAACGCTGACCCCACGCAGGTGATCTACACGCGCAACGCGACTGAAGGCTTAAATCTTGTCGCTTACAGCTACGGCCTCACGCACATTCAGAAGGGCGATCACATCGTGATCTCGATTCTCGAGCATCACAGCAATCTGATCCCCTGGCAAAGAGTTGCCCGGGCGAAGGGCGCTGTGCTCGACTATATGTACACGGAAAACGGCAGCGGAAAGATCACGGACGAGGAGATCGAAAAAAGAATCGTTCCGGGCGTGAAGCTCGTGGCCATCACACAGGTCTCCAATGTCCTCGGCATTGTGACGCCGTATGAGAAAATCATCGCCAGAGCGCATGAGGTCGGGGCAGTTGTCGTTGTCGACGCGGCACAGAGCGCACCGCATCTTTCGATCGATGTTCAGACTCTCGGAGCGGATTTTCTTGCATTTTCGGGGCACAAGCTGTTTTCGCCTCTCGGAATCGGCATTCTCTGGGGAAGGAAGGATCTGCTTGAGGAGATGCCGCCGTTTTTGTCCGGCGGGGACATGATCGACTCTGTCTCCGAGCAGGATGCCGTCTGGGCTCCGCTTCCGGAGAAGTTTGAGGCCGGCACGCAGAACGCGGGAGGGGCTGTAGGCCTCGCCGCCGCGATCCACTGGATGAACAAGATCGGCATGGACACCATTGAAGAGCGCGAGGCGGCCGTGTATGATTATGCGTGGGAAAAGCTTCACAGTCTTCCGCATGTGACCGTGTACGGAACCGGCGAGGGAAAGCATGTCGGGGCGATCGCGTTCAACATCGATGATGCGCATCCGCATGATGTGGCTTCGATTCTGGACGCCGACGGCGTGTGCGTCAGAGCCGGTCACCACTGCGCGCAGCCTCTGATGGGGCATCTCGGCATCCACAACTGCTGCCGTGCGAGCATCTCGGTGTACAATACAAAGGAAGACATCGACGCACTGTGTGACAGTATTCTGAAAGTAAGGAAGTGGCTTGGCTATGAGTCTTAATCAGATTTACACACAGATCATCACGGAGAACAGCCGCTCAAAGGAGCACAAGCATGATATCGACAATCCGAACATCGTGCATGACGGCGTGAATCCTTCCTGTGGTGACGAGATCACACTGGAACTTCGCGTGAAAGACGGCAGAATTGAGGATGCTTCCTTTGTCGGCGACGGCTGCGCGATCTCGCAGGCTTCCGCATCGATGATGATAGACCTTATAAAGGGCAGGAGCGTTGAGGAAGCCAGACATCTGGCAGATATCTTTATCGGCATGATCAAGGGGACCGTCACGGATCCGGAGCAGCTGGACGAGCTGGAAGACTCGCAGGCGTTCGAGAACATCCGTCATATGCCCGCCCGTGTCAAATGTGCGGTACTCGGCTGGCACACCCTGGACGAGGCCCTGAAAGAAAAAGAAGAGCAAAAGAAGAACTGAAAACGCGCAGGAGAACAGACCGCGGACAGCGAGAAAAGCTGCCCGCGGTCTTTTGTTGCAGTATTCCGGTGTCAGACTTCGTGATACAAGAGCAAAGCTATGTCGGTTTACGGCAATTTCAGACTGCTTTTTCGAGGTAACTATGTTAAAATAGGAACAAGAAATTTTGTGAAAATCAAGGAGACCATCAATGTCCGAGAAATACATTATGGCTCTTGATTCCGGGACGACGAGCAACCGCTGTATTCTCTTCAACCGGAAGGGCGAGGTTGCCTCCGTATCTCAACGCGAATTCCGCCAGTACTATCCGAAACCGGGATGGGTCGAGCATGACGGAAATGAGATCTGGGCATCCCAGCTCTCGGTAGCGGTCGAAGCGATGCAGAAAATCAACATCACGGCGTCCGATATCGTGTCCATCGGAATCACGAACCAGCGCGAGACGACTCTGGTGTGGGACAAAAAGACCGGAGAGCCTGTTTATCATGCGATTGTCTGGCAGTGCCGCCGCACGGCGGATTATACCGATAAGCTCGCCGAAGAAGGATACGGCGGGATGATCCGCGAAAAAACAGGACTTATTCTGGATCCGTATTTTTCCGGTACAAAGCTGAAATGGATTCTGGATCACGTGGAAGGCGCCAGAAAGCGTGCTGAGAACGGAGAACTACTGTTTGGGACGGTGGAGACGTGGCTCATCTGGAAACTCACCCGCGGGCGCGTCCATGTGACCGATTATTCGAATGCATCCCGCACAATGCTGTTTAATATTCACACACTTGACTGGGATGATGATATACTGAAACTGCTGGATATTCCCAAGCAGATGCTTCCGCAGGCTGTACCTTCCAGCCGGTTCTACGGATTCAGCGATGAGTCCTTCTTCGGACATGAAATTCCCATCAGCGGCGCAGCGGGCGATCAGCAGTCGGCGCTGTTCGGGCAGACCTGCTTCCAGCCGGGTGAAGTGAAGAATACGTACGGAACCGGCGGCTTCCTGCTGATGAATACCGGGGACAATCCGGTCACGTCCAGCCACGGACTCCTCACGACGATCGGGTGGGGTCTTGAAGGGAAGATTACATACGCGCTGGAGGGATCAATTTTTATCGCCGGTGCCGCGATCCAGTGGCTGCGCGACGAGATGCGGCTCATCGATTCTTCGGAGGATTCCGAGTATATGGCCCGGAAAGTGAAGGACACGGCCGGCTGTTATGTGGTTCCGGCATTTGCCGGGCTGGGAGCGCCGCACTGGGATCCGTACGCGCGCGGCACGATTGTGGGCATCACCCGGGGTGTGAACAAATACCACATTATCCGGGCGACACTGGATTCACTGGCGTATCAGGTGAATGACGTCCTGAAGGCGATGTGTGCGGATTCCGGTATCGATCTGTATGCTCTGAAGGTCGACGGCGGGGCGAGCCACAACAACTATCTGCTTCAGACGCAGGCCGACATCAGCAACATTCCGGTCATGCGTCCGAAGTGCGTCGAGACGACTGCCATGGGCGCAGCCTTCCTGTCAGGACTGGCGTCCGGTTTCTGGAACGACCGGGAGGAACTGAGCCGCATCTGGCAGGCCGACCGGACCTTTCAGCCGTCGATCGATGAGGAAACCCGCAAGCACAAGGTTGACGGGTGGAATAAGGCTGTCCGGTATTCGTTCGGCTGGGCAAAAGAGGATTGGAACGACGGTCCGTTACAGAAGTAAGCGGCAGAAAAACTGCTGAAAGATAAGGAGAATCACATGTATGATGTAATCATCATCGGCGCCGGTGTCACGGGATGCTCGATTGCAAGAGAGCTCTCCCGCTATAAGCTGAAGACACTGGTACTGGAAAAGGGTGAAGATGTCTGCACCGGCACGTCAAAGGCCAATTCGGCCATCGTGCACGCCGGCTATGACGCGGTGCCGGGGACGCTTAAGACAAAACTCAACCGGCGCGGCAATGAGATGATGGGCGGGGTGACGGATGATCTGGACGTTCCGTTCTCCCGCATCGGTTCCTTTGTCGTATGTCTGAAGAACGACGATCCGAAAAAACTGCAGGCGCTCTACGATCGCGGTGTGGCCAATGGCATAAAAGGCCTTGAGATCATCACCGATATCAACCGGCTGCACGAGATGGAGCCGAACCTGTCCGATGATGTTGTCTCTGCACTTTACGCGCCGACGGCCGGGATTATCTGTCCGTTCCTTCTCACAATCGCCATGGCGGAAAATGCGTACACCAACGGCGTGGAATTCCGCTTTGATGAAGAGGTTTCTTCCATTGCGAAGGAAAACGGCTCGTATGCCGTCACAACCGGTGCCGGTGTGTATCACACCAGGACCGTTGTCAACGCGGCCGGCGTCTATGCCGATGCGATCCACAACATGGTAAGCGCGAAAAAGCTTCACATCACCGCGAGAAAGGGCGAGTACTGCCTGCTCGATCACACAGCCGGCGGTCACGTGAAGCACACGATCTTTGTTCTGCCAAACGAGTTCGGCAAGGGCATTCTGGTGTCCCCGACCATCCACGGGAACCTGCTGCTCGGGCCGACTGCTGTTGACGTCGACGACAAGGAAGCGACCAACACGACCGGAGCCGGTCTCACGGAAGTCAACACCAAGTGCTTCCGCGGCGTGAAGAACATCCCGACAAGAGAGGTCATCACCTCCTTCGCGGGACTTCGGGCGCATGAAGACGGGGATGACTTTATCATCGGTGAACCGGAGGATGCGGCCGGATTCTTTGACGCGGCCGGCATCGAGTCGCCGGGCCTGACCTCCGCACCGGCCATCGGTGAGATGCTTGCCGGGGAAATCGCCGCTAAGCTTCGGGCAGAGAAGAATGAGAACTTCAACGGAAAGCGCAGGGGAATCCTCGACCCGAAGAAGCTCACACTGGAAGAGCGCAATGAGCTGATCCGCAAAAATCCGGCGTACGGGACCATCATCTGCCGCTGCGAGTCCGTGACGGAAGGAGAGATTATCGACGCGATCACAAGACCGCTGGGTGCGAAGTCCCTCGACGGCGTCAAGAGAAGAGTGCGCGCGGGCATGGGAAGATGCCAGGGCGGCTTCTGTTCGCCGCGTGTCATGGATCTGCTGAAAAAATACCGGAACGTGCCGATGACGGACATCACCAAGAGCGGCGGGAAGTCGCAGATCGTGTTCGGTTACAGCAAGAAAAGTGAGGAGGTTTGAGACATATGAAGAATTGTGATCTGGTGATCATAGGCGGCGGTCCGGCCGGGCTTGCGGCAGCCGTATCCGCGTATGATGCCGGCATTCGGGATATTCTGATTCTCGAGCGCGACAACTGTCTCGGCGGAATCCTCAATCAGTGCATTCACAACGGTTTCGGACTGCACACATTCAAGGAAGAGCTGACCGGACCGGAATATGCGGACCGTTTCATCCGGCAGGTGCTCGAGCGGAAAATCGAGTACAGGCTCTCGACGATGGTCATGGACATCACGCCGGACAAGGTCGTGACAGCCATGAACCGCGAGGACGGAATGTTCCAGCTCAGGGCAAAGGCCGTTATCCTGGCGATGGGCTGCCGCGAGAGGCCGAGAGGCGCCCTGAACATCCCGGGCTTCCGCCCGGCCGGAATCTTTTCCGCCGGCACGGCGCAGCGCCTGATCAACATCGAAGGATACATGCCGGGCCGTGAGGTCGTCATTCTCGGATCGGGTGACATCGGCCTCATCATGGCAAGGCGCATGACGCTGGAAGGGGCAAAGGTCAAGGTGGTGGCCGAGATCATGCCGTATTCCGGCGGCCTGAAGCGTAACATCGTTCAGTGCCTGGATGATTTCGGCATTCCGCTCAAGCTGTCCCACACGCTTGTGGACATCCGGGGCAAGGAAAGAGTCGAAGGCGTCACCATCGCCCAGGTCGACGAGCACATGAAGCCGATTCCGGGGACCGAAGAGGACTACAGTTGCGACACGGTTCTTCTTTCTGTCGGACTACTTCCGGAAAATGAACTGAGCAAGAGCGCCGGTGTGGCGTTAAATCCGGTGACGAGGGGCGCATTGGTCAACGACCGGCTTGAGACGAGTATTGACGGCGTGTTCGCCTGCGGGAATGTCCTGCACGTTCATGACCTGGTCGACTACGTTTCCGAGGAGGCAGCTTCCGCCGGACGTCACGCGGCAGAGTACATAACCCGCGGTGAGCAGAAGAGCGAAACGGCTGTCCCGGTCAAAGCTGTAGACGGCGTGCGCTACACGGTTCCTACAACGATCGATCCGGCGCTTTGTGACGATTCCGTGACCGTCCGGTTCCGCGTCGGGAAGGTCTTTAAGGATTCCTACATCAGCGTGTATCTGAACGACGAGCGCATTCAGCACCGCAGAAAGCAGATCATGGCTCCGGGCGAGATGGAACAGGTGATTCTGCCGAAGAAGACGCTGCTTGCCAAAGATGGCCTGAAGGAAATCACGGTCAGAATCGAGGAGGCCTGAAGATGGTTGAGACGAAACATCTTACCTGTATCTGCTGCCCGATGGGCTGCCAGATTTCAGTGGATATGGAAGACGGAAAGGTGTTGAAGATAACCGGCAACACCTGCAAGAGAGGCGAGATTTACGCTGCGAAGGAAGTCGTATCTCCGACCCGCGTCGTGACGACAACGGTCAAGGTGGACGGCGGCGATCTCCCGGTTGTATCCGTCAAGACGGAGAAGGACATCCCGAAGGGGAAGATCTTTGATGTCATGGCGGCGGTCGAGGAGGTTCATGTAAAGGCTCCGGTTGCGATCGGAGACGTGATCCTGCCGGATGTGGCCGGAACCGGCGTCAACATCGTGGCAACCAAATCAATCGCGAAAGCAGGATAAGCACAGGCGGCGGGAGAGATTTCACCGTTCCTGCGGGGCGGTTTCACATTTGCCATTTGCGGGGCAGAGAGGGCTGGAAGCGGCTTTTCTCTGCCCTTTTTATATGGCAAATGTTAAGGTTCTATAAAATTAGCACTCACCTGTTGACAGTGCTAATAATCCGTGGTAGAAATGAGGATGTGAAAGGAAATATGAGGATCCGGCAGAGGGAGATGCGAAAAAACCGGTGCGGGATCCTGATTGAAAGAAGGTGATACCATGAACATCAGCAAGTTTACACAGAAATCCATCGAAGCACTCAACGGAAGTGAAAAGGTGGCGTATGACTACGGCAACCAGACAATCGATCAGGAGCATTTTCTGTACAGCCTGATGACGGTCGAGGACAGCCTGATCGCGAGCCTGATCGAGAAGATGGGTATCGATAAAAAGAGCTTTATGCAGAGTCTTGACGCTCTTCTCCAGAAGAAGGTCAAGGTCTCCGGCTCCAATGTACAGAGGCAGATAAGCCCGTCACTCAACGACGCGCTGCTGGGAGCCGAGGATATTGCAAAGCGCATGGGTGATTCCTATGTGTCGGTTGAGCACCTGTTTCTCTCGCTGATCGCTTCGCCTAATGAGGGAATCAAAGGTCTTTTCCGCCAGTACGGCGTCACAAAAGACAAATTCCTGAAGGCACTGCAGTCAGTCAGAGGGGATCAGGCTGTGACAACCGATAACCCGGAAGTCACATACGATACATTAAAAAAATATGCCACGGACCTGACCGAGGCGGCGCAGGAAGGAAAGCTTGACCCGGTCATCGGCCGGGATGAGGAAATCCGCAATGTGATCCGGATTCTGTCCCGCAAGACCAAGAACAACCCGATTCTCATCGGTGAGCCGGGCGTGGGCAAGACGGCCGTCGTGGAAGGACTCGCACAGCGGATTGTCCGCAAGGATGTTCCGGAAGGACTGAAGAACAAGAAACTGTATTCTCTGGATATGGGTTCGCTCATAGCGGGAGCCAAGTACAGAGGCGAGTTTGAGGAGAGACTGAAGGGTGTTCTGAACGAAGTCAGGAAGAGTGAGGGACAGATCATTCTCTTCATTGACGAGATTCACAACATTGTCGGCGCCGGCAAGACGGAGGGCTCCATGGATGCCGGCAACATGTTAAAGCCGATGCTCGCCAGAGGCGAGCTGCACTGCATAGGTGCGACGACGCTGGACGAATACCGGAAGTATCTGGAGAAGGACGCGGCACTGGAGCGGCGTTTCCAGCCGGTTATGGTTGACGAGCCGACGGTGGAGGACACCATCTCCATCCTGCGCGGCCTGAAGGAGCGCTATGAGAATTATCACGGCGTGAAGATCACAGACGGAGCGCTGGTTTCGGCCGCGACGCTCTCAAAGCGGTACATTTCCGACCGGTTCCTGCCGGACAAGGCGATCGACCTCGTGGATGAGGCCTGCGCCATGATCAAGACAGAACTCAATTCCATGCCGTCGGATCTGGACGAGCTGCACAGAAAGATCATGCAGCTGGAAATCGAGCAGACGGCTCTTAAGAAGGAGACGGACAACTTAAGCCGGGAGCGGCTTGCCGATCTGGATAAGGAACTTGGCGAGCTGAACAGTCAGTACTCCGGCAAACTGGCAAGATGGAAGAACGAAAAAGCTGCGATCGACGAGACACACAAACTGAAAGACAGGATCGAAAAGCTGCACACCGAAATCGAGAAGGCACAGCGCGACTATGATCTGGACAAGGCCGCGAAGCTGCAGTACGGCGAGCTGCCGCAGGCTGAGGCTAAGCTGGCGGAAGCAGAGAAGAAAGTGTCCGAAAAGGACATGGACCTCGTGCACGAGAGCGTCACGGAGAATGAGATCGCCAGAATCGTGTCCCGCTGGACCGGTATTCCGGTCGCAAGACTATCCGAGACGGAGCGCCAGAAGACGCTTCACCTGGAGGATGAGCTGCACAAGCGGGTCATCGGACAGGACGAAGGCGTGCGCAAAGTAACGGAAGCCATTATGCGCAGCAAAGCCGGCATCAAGAACCCGAGCAAGCCGATCGGCTCGTTCATGTTCCTCGGCCCCACCGGTGTCGGCAAGACTGAGCTCGCCAAGGCTCTGGCCGCCGCACTGTTTGATGATGAGAACAATATGGTCCGGATCGATATGAGCGAGTATATGGAGAAGTATTCCGTCTCCCGGCTCATCGGAGCGCCTCCGGGGTATGTCGGATACGATGAGGGCGGTCAGCTGACCGAAGCCGTGAGGAGAAAGCCATATTCGGTTGTTTTGTTCGACGAAGTCGAGAAGGCGCACCCGGATGTGTTCAACGTACTCCTGCAGGTTCTCGACGACGGCCGGATCACCGATTCGCAGGGCCGCACGGTGGACTTCAAGAATACGATCATCATCATGACCAGCAACATCGGTTCGGATATTCTGCTGGGCGGTATTGACGAGAAGGGAGATATCAGACCGGAGGCGGAAGCAGCGGTTATGCAGCAGCTTCATGCGCATTTCCGTCCGGAGTTCCTGAACCGGCTCGATGAGATCATTCTCTTCAAGCCGCTGACGAAGGACAACATCAGCCGGATTGTCGACCTGATGATGAACGATGTCAACAGGAGACTGGAGGACAGACAGATCCGCGTGGAACTGACGGAGGCCGCGAGACACTACGTCATTGACAACGGATTTGACCCGCAGTACGGTGCAAGACCGCTGCGCAGATATCTGCAGAGAACGGTTGACACGCTGGCGGCAAAGCAGATCCTCGCCGGCAGCATCAGCGAGGGAGACACGATCGAGATCGATCTGACAGACGGGAAACTGACAGCCCGTGACAAAAAACCACAAGCAGAATAATTGCCTGAAGCGGCAGCCCCGGAGAGAGTATTTTCTCTCCGGGGCTGCTTTACGTAAATTTAAAAATTCATTTGCCATGTAAACTCTTACAATGATTGTGAAACATTGGTCAATATGCTAAAATTCCAATCAGAAATCGGAATTGGAGGACTATTATGGCAAAGAAATGGATTTACCTGTTCGCGGAAGGCAATGCCAACATGCGTGAACTTCTCGGCGGAAAGGGCGCGAACCTGGCGGAGATGACCAATCTTGGCCTCCCGGTTCCTCAGGGGTTCACCATCACGACGGAGGCATGTACTCAGTACTACGAGGACGGCAGACAGATAAATGACGAGATCCGCTCCCAGATCGCTGAGTACATGGAAAAGCTCGAGAAGATCACCGGCAAGAAGTTCGGCTCCCGCGAGAATCCGCTTCTTGTCTCTGTGCGCTCGGGCGCGAGGGCTTCCATGCCGGGCATGATGGATACGATCCTGAACCTGGGTCTGAATGAGGATGTCGTGCAGACGCTGGCGGAGAAGTCGAACAATCCGCGCTGGGCATGGGACTGCTACAGAAGATTCATCCAGATGTTCTCGGACGTTGTTATGGAAGTTCCCAAGAGCGAGTTCGAGAGACTGATCGACGCGAAGAAGAATGAAAAGGGCGTGAGCGCGGACGTGGATCTGGATGCGGACGATCTGAAGGATCTGGCAGAGCAGTTCAAGGAGAAATATCAGAAGGCGATCGGGAAGCCGTTCCCGACTGATCCGAGAGAACAGCTGATCGAGGCCGTGAAAGCAGTGTTCCGCTCCTGGGACAACCCGCGCGCGAATGTATACCGCCGCGACAACGACATTCCGTACAGCTGGGGCACAGCGGTCAATGTGCAGATGATGGCATTCGGCAACATGGGACCGACATCCGGCTCCGGCGTTGCGTTCTCCCGCGACCCGGCTACCGGTGAGAACAGGTTCTACGCGGAAGTTCTCATGAACGCACAGGGCGAAGACGTTGTGTCGGGCGCCCGCACACCGATGAAGATCGACGAGATCAAGGTGAAGCTTCCAGAGATTTATGACCAGCTGATCAGCATCTCCGACAAGCTCGAGGATCACTACAGAGACATGCAGGACATGGAGTTCACCATCGAGGATGGAAAGCTCTATATGCTGCAGTGCCGCAACGGCAAGAGAACCGCCAAGGCCGCTCTCAAGATCGCGTGTGACCTAGTGAAGGAAGGAAAGATCGACGAGAAGAAGGCTGTTCTCATGGTTGACCCGCGCAACCTCGACACGCTGCTTCACGGCTCTTTCTCCAAGGCCACGGTCAAGAATGCAAAGCAGATCGGAAAAGGCCTTCCGGCCGCTCCGGGCGCTGCCTGCGGAAAGATCGTGTTCACAGCCGAGGAAGCAAAGGCCGCCGCTGCGAAGGGCGAGAAGGTTGTACTGGTTAGACGCGAGACATCTCCGGAAGATATCGAAGGCATGAAGGCCGCACAGGGTATCCTCACGGCCCGCGGCGGCATGACAAGCCACGCTGCCGTTGTTGCCCGCGGAATGGGCGCATGCTGTGTTGCCGGCTGCTCGGAGATCGCCTTTGCCGAGGATGAGAAGAGCTTCAAGCTCGGCGGCAAGGTTTACAAAGAAGGGGATGTGATCTCCTTTGACGGTTCGACCGGCAATATCTACGAGGGCGCTCTGGAAGTACAGGAAGGCGCTGTCGAGGATGAGGATTTCGCGACACTGATGGGCTGGGCTGACAAGTACAGAAGACTGGAAGTCCGCACCAATGCCGACACGCCGGCTGACGCAAAGAAGGCGAGAGAGCTCGGTGCGCAGGGAATCGGCCTGTGCCGCACAGAGCACATGTTCTTCTCCGGAAACCGCATTGACGCATTCCGTGAGATGATCTGCTCGGACACCGTAGAAGAGCGCGAAGAGGCGCTGGATAAGATTTTGCCATATCAGCAGGGCGACTTTGAGCAGCTGTTCGAGGCGATGGAAGGCGATCCGGTGACGATCCGCTTCCTGGATCCGCCGCTTCATGAGTTCGTTCCGACGACCGAGGAAGAGATTAAGAAACTCGCCGACACGAAGCACAAGACGGTCGACCAGATCAAGGACATCATTGCATCCCTGCATGAGTTCAACCCGATGATGGGCCATCGCGGCTGCCGTCTGACTGTCACCTACCCGGAGATCGGCCGCATGCAGACAAGAGCCGTTATCCGCGCTGCCATCAATGTGCAGAAGAAGCATCCGGACTGGAATATTGTTCCGGAAATCATGATTCCGCTCGTATGTGACAAGAAGGAACTTGACTTCGTGAAGACCGTTGTCGATGAGACCGCTCAGGAGGAGATCAAGGCTTCCGGTCTTGACATGAAGTATGAAGTCGGCACGATGATTGAGATCCCGAGAGCCGCGCTGATGGCTGATGAGATCGCACAGGACGCCGAGTTCTTCTGCTTCGGCACAAACGACCTGACGCAGATGACCTTCGGATTCTCCCGCGACGACTCCGGAAAGTTCCTGGAGAGCTATTACGAGAGCAAGATTCTCGAGAACGATCCGTTTGCGAAGCTTGATCAGAACGGTGTCGGCCAGCTGATGGAGATTGCCGTACAGAAGGGCAGAAAGGTACGTCCGACGCTGCACTGCGGTATCTGCGGTGAGCATGGCGGCGATCCGAGCTCGATTGAGTTCTGCGACAAGATCGGCCTTGACTATGTTTCCTGCTCGCCATTCCGCGTACCGATCGCAAGACTGGCAGCGGCTCAGGCGGCGATCAAAGACGAGAAGTGACTGCCTGCACTGAAGTCATCCGGCACATTTGAAAACGAGAGGTGTGAGGTGAAAGCTTCACGCCTCTTTTTTGTGAAGCCTTTTCAAGAAGCACTGGAAACTGTATAATTACAGATATGGAAAATTCGAAGTGAGGAATGGCTTAAAACAGGAAAGGACAAGACGATGGCAGCAGAAGATTATCTGGAGGCTGAAAAAAGAGGCCTGTCCGCATACCGGTCGAGCGGTAAGAAGTATCTCCCGGCTCTGGACGAGATCTGCGATCGTTCGATGATTGAAAAGGAAGAAAAGGTCGGCGTCGTAGATATACCTCTGGAACTTATCGTCGGGACGGCGCACAGAGGCAGAACCGAAGCCTTTGCCGACAATTTCATGCCGCTTCTGCCGATGGACACAGAATTCGGAGCGAAGTGGGTGACGCTTTCGATCAGCCACGAGGAAGAGGGAATTCATGACCCAATCAAGGTCATTGAGTATCTGCATAAATATTATGTCATTGAGGGAAACAAGCGCGTCAGCGTCATGAAGTACTTTGACGCATACTCCATCCGCGCGGATGTAACCATATATATCCCCAAGATGTCGGATGATCCGCAGGTGAAGATTGAGCTGGCCTATCTGCCGTTCTACCGGTCGACGCACATCGCCGAGATCTGGTTCAGCCACCCGGAGAGTTTCGACGTGCTCATGAAGCTGGTCGGCGTGACGCCCGGTGAGGAGTACCCGGCGGAGAAGCGGACGGACCTGACAAGCTCGTATATGCGTTTCCGCGACGCATTTCTGGCGCACGGCGGCGGAAAGTTCGGATATCCAGTCGGCGATGCGTATCTTCGGTTCATTCATATCCAGAATTACAGCGAGGTCATTCACTATTCGCCGACCGATATGGACAAATATGTCGTCCGCTACTGGGGAGAATTTGAGCTTCTGGGGCAGAGCGACGGGGAGTCGGCTGACGTGAAGCTTGCGCCGGAGGCGGCAAAACCGAGAAGCCTGCTGAACTTTCTGCTCCCGGGCGGAACGAGTGTGAAGGCGCTGAAAGTCGGCTTTGTGTACGAGCGCAATCCGGAAGTGTCGCAGTGGGCGTATGCACATGAGCTGGGCCGCAAATATCTGGAAGAGGTGTTCGGTGATGACCTGGAAACCATGGTCAAGTGCGACGTGAAGGTCGGCGAGACGGACGAATCCGCCATCGACGAGCTGATCTGCAGCGGATGCAATGTCATCTTCGTGACCAATGCGGCCATGATTCTGGCCTGCGTGAAGGAAGCTGTGCTGCACCCGGACGTGAAGATCCTCTGCAATTCGCTGGACATCAGCTACAATAACGTGCGCACGTACTCCGCGAGACTCTACGAAGGCAAATTCCTGTCCGGAATCATTGCCGGCGCGCTCACGCAGACCGGCAAGATCGGGTATGTGGCCAACACGCCGATTGCCGGGACATTTGCGGACATCAACGCATTTGCCATGGGTGTTGCTGCGGTGAATCCGGCGGCCAGGGTCTATCTGTCCTGGTCCGGCCTGAAGGAAGATGATTACTATGAAGACCTCTATCACGAGGGGTGCGATCTGATCTCTACACATGAGATGGTCATTCCGAATTCAAAGAAGCGGCGTTTCGGGCTGTTTAAGCGCGGACGCGGCGACGAGCCGGTTTATCTGGCGATGACGCTGTTTCACTGGGGCATCTTCTACGAGAAGATGATTGAGAGCATTGTCTCCGGTTCGTGGAAGAAGGACGAGGACGTAAAGGCGCTGAACTACTGGTGGGGCATGAGTGCCGGCGTAGTGGAATTCTTCATGTCCAAGCAGATTCCGGAGCCGACCAGACGAATCGTGAACTATTTCGAATCCGGAATAAAAAAGAGAGAGTTCCAGCCGTTTACGGGGCATATCATCTGCCAGGACGGGACAGATGCCAATCCGGAAACAAGGGAGCTTGGCTATGAACAGATCGTTGGAATGGACTATCTGCTTGAAAATGTAATCGGTGAGATCCCGGGCGTGAAACAGCTTGATGAAGACGCAAAACAGCTGGTGGCGGCTCAGGGTGTGATTGACAAGGAAGGCATTCTTCTGAAGAGTGAATGAGCACGGAAGATGAAAATACTGTTTCTGGCGGACGAACCCGACCCCTACTACTACGAGTTTTTTGACAAGAGTAAATTCGACGACCTGGATCTGATCGTGTCCTGCGGCGACCTGAAACCGGAGTATGTGTCTTTTTTTGCGACGATGAGCCGTGTTCCGGTTCTGTATGTGCGCGGCAATCACGACGACATATACGCGCAGAATCCTCCGGGCGGCTGTGAGTGCATCGAGGACAGAGTGTTCACTTACAGAGGCGTGCGGTTTCTGGGGCTTGGCGGCTGCATGCGCTACAAGGAAGGGGACAACCAGTTCACGGACAGGGAAATGGCCCGCCGCATCCGCAAAATGAGCCGGCAGCTGAAGAAGAATGACGGATTCGACATCCTTGTCACACATGCGCCTTCCAGGGGCGTCGGGGATGACACAGATCCGTGTCACACGGGATTTGACTGCTTCAATGAACTCATACGGAAGTATCACCCGGCGTATCATGTCCACGGTCACGTGCACATCAATTACGGCTGCAGGTTTGTACGGGAGATGGAGACGGATGGCACAAAGGTGATCAACGCGTACCAGCACTATCTGCTGGAGATACCGGATGTCCCGTCTGATACGGTGGCGCACGGGCGCGGCAGGCTTGCGAAGGTCTTCCGGATATGATAGTATAATCGGAAAATTCAGCCGAAGAGAAAGCGGCAGAATACGGAAAGGCGAGGATCATTCATATGAACGAAAAGTTTAAAGTCGGCATTCTCGGTGCGACCGGCATGGTCGGACAGCGCTTTGTACTTCTTCTTGAAAATCATCCGTGGTTCAAACCGGTATGTGTGGCCGCGTCCGGCCGCAGCGCAGGAAAGACATACGCCGAAGCGGTGAACGGACGCTGGAAGATGGATGTTCCGACGCCGGAGTACGTAAAAGACATGCCGGTTCTTGACATGGATAAGGATTTTGAGAAAATCGTATCCATGGTCGATTTCGTGTTCTGCGCAGTCAATATGCCGAAGGAACAGATCCGGGCACTCGAGGAGCGCTACGCAAGAGCGGAGATTCCGGTGATTTCCAACAACAGCGCAAACCGCTGGACGCCGGACGTACCGATGGTCATCCCGGAGATAAATCCGGGGCATCTTACGGTCATCGAGGCACAGAAGGAAAGACTTGGCACAAAGCGCGGATTTATCTGCGTGAAACCGAACTGCTCGATTCAGAGCTATACGCCGGCTATCAACGCGCTGCTTGAATTCCGCCCGAAGCTCGTCGTGGCGACGACCTATCAGGCGATTTCCGGCGCAGGCAAGACTTTTGCCCAGTGGCCGGAGATGGAAGGAAACATCATCCCGTATATCTCGGGTGAGGAAGAGAAGTCCGAGAGAGAGCCGCTGCGCATCTGGGGCAAGGTTGTTGACGGCAAAGTTGTTCCGGCTACCGAACCGGTTATCACCTGCCAGTGTCTCCGCGTTCCGGTATTAAACGGCCATACGGCGGCGGTTTTCGTCAACTTTGAGCGCAAGCCCACAAAGGAACAGATCATCGACAAATGGACAAGCTACAAGGGCCTTCCGCAGGAGCTGAAGCTGCCGAGTGCCCCGGCCCGGTTCATTCAGTATCTGGAAGAGCCGGACAGGCCGCAGGTCCGCATGGACGTCAACTTTGAGCACGGCATGGGCATTTCGCTGGGCCGTCTGAGAGAAGACAGTGTATTTGACTACAAATTTGTTGGCCTGTCTCACAACACGCTGCGCGGTGCCGCGGGCGGCGCTGTCGAGATCGCCGAGCTTCTCGCCGCGAAGGGCTACCTGACCGGAGAGGAAGAGAAGAACTGAAATTCCGTTTCGTATTTTAAAAAAGGCATGTCCGGTGGTATGATAAGCACGGATATGTCTTTTTTCTTTCTGCCGGAATTTCCTCCGGCCTGTTTCAAGTACACGGGAGTCTGCAGGAGCAGTCATGAAGAATAATCAGTTTTTTGCCATGCTCAGCCGCATGAAGTATATAAACCGGTGGGGCCTGATGCGCAATACCAGACAGGAGAACAACTGCGAGCACTCGCTGGAGACAGCGTACATCGTCCATGCGCTGGGACTCATCGCAAACCGGTATTTCGGAGGCCATCTGGATGCGCAGCGCCTGGCGGTATTGGGAATGTATCACGATGTGACGGAGATTATAACGGGCGACATGCCCACTCCGGTCAAGTATTACAGTCCCATTATCCGTGAGGCGTATGCGGGTGTGGAACAGGTGGCAAGAGATGAACTGCTGGAAGGGCTTCCGGAGGAAATGCGGGATGATTACAGGGGACTGCTTCTGCCGACGGAAGAAGAGAAAGAACTCTGGAAGTATGTCAAGGCAGCCGACAGCATCAGTGCATACCTGAAGTGCATCGAGGAGCGCAACATGGGCAATGCGGATTTCCGGGACGCGGAGCAGTCGATCCTGCAGAAGATTCACGGCATGCACATGCCGGAGGCAGAGTTTTTTCTGAAACATTTTCTGCCGGCTTATGAGAGTACCATTGACAAGTCAAAAGATCCGGAGAACTGAGCAGCATCGCATGGAAAGATATGTATTTATAGCTGAAAAACCGAGTGTAGCCAGACAGTTTGCAGACGCGCTGCACCTGAACTTCAAGAAGCGCGACGGGTATCTGGAATCGGAGAACACGATTGTGACCTGGTGCGTGGGCCATCTGGTCACGATGTCATATCCGGAGAGCTATGACCCGAAGCTGAAGAAATGGTCCTTTGACACCCTGCCGTTTATTCCGGAGACGTTCCGGTATGAAGTCATCAAAGACATCCGGAAGCAATTTGAAATCGTCAAGGGACTTCTGACAAGGGAGGATGTGCGCAGGATCTATGTCTGTACCGATTCCGGGCGGGAAGGAGAGTATATCTACCGCCTGGTGCGCCAGGAAGCCGGCGTTACCGGCAAGGACGAGCGGCGCGTGTGGATTGATTCCCAGACGGAAGAAGAAATCCATAAAGGAATCAGAACGGCCAGGCCTGAGAGCGAGTATGACAGTCTGGCTGACGCGGCGTACCTTCGCGCGAAAGAAGATTATCTGATGGGAATCAATTTCTCCCGTGCGATGACGCTCAAATACGGAAACGGAATGGCTTCATTTCTGCACCGGAAATATGCGGTAATCTCCGTCGGACGGGTTATGACCTGCGTTCTCGGTATGGTTGTCCGGCGGGAGCGGGAGATCCGGCAGTTTGTGCCGGAGACTTTTTACCGGATCAGTGCAAAGACGAAGCCGGGATTTGACGCGGACTGGAAACTGAATGAAAAAAGCGCGTACACCGGTGATCCGCAGCTCTACAAAGATACGGGCTTTAAAAGCAGGGAAAAGGCAGAGGAGATGATCAGGCGCCTGTGTGTCGGCGGGTACCCGGTGCAGGGGGTTATCAGCGCATTTTCCAACCGGCAGGAGACGCAGAATCCGCCGCTTCTCTACAACCTGGCGGAAATACAGAACGACTGCTCGCGGAAATTCCATATCAGTCCGGATCAGACACTTACGATTATCCAGGAACTATACGAGAAACGGCTGGTGACGTACCCGCGGACGGACGCGCGCGTACTCTCCAGCGCCGTCGCAAAGGAGATTGACGGCAACATCCGCGGGCTTGCTTCCCTTTCCGGAACGGACATCAGCACGGCCGCCGGACAGATTCTGAAGGCGGACGCCTGGAAGAAGATCGGCAGGACGCGGTACACCAACGACAAGCTGATCACCGACCACTATGCACTTATTCCGACCGGGAATACGAGGGCTGCGGGAAATCTTGATGGCCTGAAGCGCCAGGTTTATGAGCTGATCTGCCGGCGTTTTCTTTCCATTTTCATGCCGCCAGCAAAGTACCGCAAGATCGCACTCACGATTGATGTGCCGGACGGAGAACATACGGAAACCTTCACGGCGTCGGTGCGCGTACTCACGGATCCCGGATACCGCACGATTGCCGGACTCACAGACCGGGACGAGAGCGGAGGCAAAAGTCCGGAGGAGCAGAGCCGGACATCCGGCGCCATGTCCGCTGCCTTGCAAAGACTTCGCAAAGGGGATAAAATCAATATACTTGCGTTTACTGTACGGGAGGGGCAGACAACACCTCCCAGACGGTACACGACCGGTTCGATGATCCTTGCCATGGAGAACGCAGGACAGCTGATTGAGGACGAGGAGCTGAGAGAACAGATCAAGGGCTCCGGGATCGGAACAAGTGCGACGCGCGCGGAGATCCTCAGCAAACTGGAGCGGATCCGTTATCTGTCCGTGAGTAAGAAGACACAGGTTATGAAACCGACGCTGTATGGCGAGATGGTGTATGATGCTGTTGATGTCTCGATGCGTCCGATGCTGAGTCCGAAGATGACAGCAAGCTGGGAGAAAGGTCTCACGATGGTCGCAGAAGGCACGATCGGGCCGGACGAGTATATGGAGAAACTCAGGGACTTTATCGTCCGTCGGACCGATCAGGTGAAACAGGCTGCCAATCAGGGGCAGCTGCAGAGAATGTACGCGGAGTCAGCCACGTACTACAAAAAACCGGGAAAAAATTAACGGGAGAATAAATGTATGTGCGGAATTGTGGGGTACATTGGCACAAGAGACTGCGTGGACATGCTGGTTGATTCACTGGCGCGGCTGGAGTACAGGGGGTATGACTCTTCAGGCATCGCCGTGGCCGGACCGGACGGTATACAGGTGCGGAAGGCCGCGGGAAGACTTTCCAATCTGCGCCGGAAACTGGCGGATGAGGACAGACCGGCCGGGCATGCCGGGATCGGCCATACGCGCTGGGCGACGCACGGCGCGCCGTCGGATGTCAACGCGCATCCGCAGGGGACGAAAGATGTGATGCTGGTTCACAACGGCATCATCGAGAACTACCGGGAGATCGAAGATTTCCTCACACAGAAGGGCTATACTTTCTCGTCTGAGACGGACACGGAGAGAGCGGCCTGCCTCATTGACTGGTATTACCGCTCCGGAAAGCGCGACCCGCAGGAGGCACTGCGAGGGGCGCTCGGTGTGATCCGCGGATCGTACGCATTTGCCGTGCTGTTCCGGGACTTTCCGGACCGGCTGTATGCCGTGCGCTGCGAGAGTCCGCTTGTGATCGGACTGGGCGACGGCGAGAATTTCATCGGTTCGGACGTGACGTCTTTTATTTCCTATACAAAGAAGTATTATCTTCTGGAAAAAGATGAGATCGCCGAGATCCGGGCGGACGGAGTGTATATCCGGGGGATGGACGGCCATCTTGTGGAGAAGAAGGTCCAGACGGCTGACTGGGATGTCTCTGCGGCAGAAAAGGGCGGTTATCCGCACTTTATGTTAAAGGAGATCCACGAGCAGCCGGAGGCTGTGCGCGCGGCCATAAGCCCGCGCATCCGGGACGGTCTGCCGTGGCTTGAGGGCGACGGCATCGACACGGACAAACTGCCGAAGTACCGGAAACTGTTCTTTGTAGCCTGCGGAACGGCGATGCACGCCGGGCTGGTCGCGAAGTATGTCATCGAGCGCACCGCCGGCGTGGAGGTGACGGTTGATGTGGCGTCGGAATTCCGCTACCGGGATCCGCTGATCACAAAGGACGATCTGTTCGTCGCCATCTCCCAGTCCGGCGAGACCGCGGACACGCTGGCTGCGCTTCGCCTCGCAAAAGAAAAGGGCGCCGACACGGTGGGAATTGTCAATGTAGTCGGTTCTTCTATCGCCAGAGAAGTCGATCATGTCCTGTACACCTATGCCGGCCCGGAAATTTCCGTCGCCTCGACCAAGGCGTACATGGTTCAGATCGCGGTGGTATATCTGATCGCGATGGAGCTGGCACTGAAGAAAGGCACCATTTCCCGTTCCCAGTGCGAGGCGGCCGTGTCCCATCTGCAGGAGATGCCGGACGTAATCTCGCAGGTACTCGAGGAGAAGGACACCTGTTCGATGATTGCATCCCGAATCATGAATGCGGAGAGTCTTCTCTACATCGGAAGGGGGCTCGACTATGCACTCAGCATGGAGGGATCGCTGAAACTCAAGGAGATTTCCTACATTCATTCCGAGTCGTACGCTGCCGGCGAGCTCAAGCACGGGACCATAAGTCTGGTGACGGAAGGAATGCCGGTCATCGCCATCGCGACACAGAAACGGATCATCGAAAAAACCATCAGCAACATCAAGGAGGTGAAGGCGCGGGGTGCAAAAGTCGTTCTGATCTGCGCGCCGGAGGTGGAAGTCGGAAAGGATGTGGCTGATTACGTCATTCACCTCCCCAAGACGGACGATATCTTCTATCCGATGGCAGCCGCCGTTCCGATGCAGCTTATCGCCTACTACTGCTCGGCCCTGAAAGGCAACGACGTCGATAAACCGCGAAATCTTGCCAAGTCGGTGACAGTAGAATAAAGAAAAGGAAGCTTTTTGAAAATGAACGGGAAACTGAAAATCACGGAACTTTTTGATCTTAATGCCTCGGCAGCGGGAGAGTACCTGAAAAATTACACCTATCCGTGGGAGGCGCTCGCAGATATTGCCGGGATCATACGTAAAATCGGTGCGGCGCTTCCGGAGGATGAATATGAGAAGCGCGGAGATGACATCTGGATTCACAAGAGCGCCCATGTCTTTGACTCCGCCTATATTGCCGGCCCCTGTATCATAGGCCCGCGCACCGAGGTGCGCCAGTGCGCGTTCATCCGTGGTAAGGCGCTTGTCGGTGCCGACTGTGTTGTCGGGAACTCCACGGAGCTTAAGAACGTCATTCTGTTTGACCACGTGCAGGTTCCGCACTACAACTATGTCGGAGACTCTATCCTGGGTACATTTTCTCATATGGGAGCCGGTTCTATTACTTCAAACGTGAAGTCGGACAAGAAGCTGATCGTAATTAAGGGACCGGACGGAAGTATCGAGACCGGCATCAAGAAGATCGGAGCTTTTCTGGGCGATCACGTGGAGATCGGCTGCGGGAGCGTGCTGAACCCGGGAACAATTGTCGGAAGAGGGAGCAACGTCTATCCGCTCTCGAGTGTCCGCGGATATGTCCCTGAAAACAGCATCTACAAGAAAGCGTCTGAAATTGTGACAAAGCGGGACGCGTAACCATACTTAAAAAAGCTGTCTGTCCGGAGATACTTTCCGGACAGGCAGCTTTTTTAACTGGTCTTGCATTTGCAGCTGACAGGCGCAAGGAGGAATGGCATGATCTGCAGGAGCGCAGCTTCCCTGCTCAGGCCTCCTGCACGGCCGGCTGTGTGTCGAGCTCCTTCTCGCGAAGGTTTCTGCCGGCCTGTGTGAGCATCAGCTTGATGCGGTTGAGCTGGTTGACTTCCGAGGCACCCGGATCGTAGTCGATAGCAATGATATTTGATCCCGGGTATCTTGCCTTCAGCGGTTTGATGACACCCTTGCCCACGATGTGGTTCGGGAGACATCCGAACGGCTGACAGCAGACGATGTTCGGAACACCGCTCTTGATGAGCTCGATCATCTCGCCTGGAAGCAGCCATCCCTCGCCGGTCTGGTTGTTCAGAGATACCAGCTGGCTGGCTTCCTTAGCCGTCTCGTCGACATCCGACCAGGGCGTGAAACGGCTGCTCTCAGCCAGGGCCTTGTTTGCGGACTTCCGGATGTGCCCGATAAACTTGAGCACGGCCTCGGAGATAACTTCGGACTTCTTCGGTGTCAGGAGGTTATCATGCTTGTAGCGCTCATTGCGCAGGCAGTAGAACATGAATCCCATCAGATCCGGCACGACCGCCTCGGCTCCCTCCTTCTCCAGAAGATCTACGATGTGGTTGTTCGCGCTTGGCAGGAACTTAACCAGAATTTCACCGACGACGCCGACCTTCGGCTTTACCTCGTTTGTGAGCGGGATTGTGTCAAAATCCCGGATCAGCTGGCGGGAGTATTCGTTAAAGTCCCGGAACGTCACCTTCGGCTGTGTCAGCTGGCGGATGAGGATGTTTTTCCATTTGTCATGAAGCGCGTTGACGGAACCGGGGACCTGTTCGTAGGGCCTCGTGCGATAGATGACTTTCATCAGGATATCGCCGTACAGCAGCGCCATGAGCGCCTTTTTGGCCTCTTCGAGAGTGTAGGTGAAGCCGGAGTTGGTCTCAAGTCCCTGTGCACTCATGGAGATGACCGGGATGTATTCGAGGTGGCACTTCACGAGGGCGCGGCGGATGAAACCGATGTAGTTGGAGGCACGGCAGCCGCCGCCGGTCTGTGTGATGAGCAGGGCGATCTTATGCGTGTCATACTTCCCGGAGAGAACGGCGCTCATCAGCTGGCCCACGACCATCATGGAAGGATAGCAGGCGTCGTTGTTCACGTAGCGCGTTCCGGTGTCGATTGCGGTGCGGTTGTCGTTGTCGAGCACCTCGATGTTGTAGCCGCAGGAGGAGAGGGCCGGCGCCAGAAGCTCGAAGTGGATCGGGGACATCTGGGGCGCCAGAATCGTGTATTTCTCGCGCATCGGCTTTGTGAACTCGGGGCGGGAAAATGCCGCGGAGTGCACGTGCTGCCCTTTGACCGGGTGCATGTCACGCACGCGGAGCGCTGCCAGAAGCGAACGGATGCGGATGCGGGCGGCTCCCAGGTTGTTGACCTCATCGATTTTCAGAACCGTGTAGATCTTTCCGGATTTCCGCAGAATCTCGCTGACTTCGTCGGTCGTCACGGCGTCAAGGCCGCAGCCGAAGGAGTTGAGCTGGATCAGGTCCAGATTCTTCGTGGTGCGGACGTAGCTGGCCGCCGCATACAGACGCGAATGGTATGCCCACTGGTCCATCGCGATGAGAGGACGGTCCACATGTCCGAGATGGGAGATGGAATCCTCTGTAAGGACGGCCACACCGTAGGAGTTGATGAGCTCCGGGATGCCGTGGTTGATCTCCGGGTCGACGTGATACGGCCGGCCGGCCAGCACAATCCCGCGCTGATGGGTCTTGTCAAGCATGCGGATGACTTCCTCGCCTTTGCGGCGGATGTCTTCCCTGGATTTCATCTGTTCGGCCCAGGCCTTGTGCACGGCTTCGCGGATCTCCTTCTTCGGGATATCCGGGAATACTTCCGTCAGGCGCGTGCGGAGCTTCTCCTCGCTCTCAAACGACATAAAGGGGTTGCGGAAGTCGATGTGCTCCGTCTTCAGATCCTCGACATTATTCTTGATGTTTTCCGCATAGGAGGTCACGATCGGGCAGTTGTAGTGGTTGTTGGAATTTTGGATCTCCTGGTGTTCGTACGGGATGCACGGGTACCAGATGAACTTCACGCCGTTTTTGATCAGCCACATGATGTGTCCGTGCGTGATCTTCGCCGGGTAGCACTCGGATTCCGACGGGATCGACTCGATGCCCAGGTCATAGATCTTCCGGTTGGAGGCAGGAGACAGGACCACCCGGTAGCCCAGTTTCGTGAAGAACGTGAACCAGAACGGATAGTTCTCGTACATGTTCAGAGCTCTTGGCATGCCGACCGTTCCGCGCGGTGCCTTGTCCTCGTCAAGCGGCACATAGTCGAACAGCCGGTGAAGCTTGTATTCGAACAGGTTCGGCAGATGATCCTTCTTTTTGGCGATACCAAGACCTCTCTCGCAGCGGTTGCCCGTGATGAACTGACGGCCGCCGGAGAAGCGGTTGATGGTCAGATGGCAGCTGTTGGTGCAGCCGTGGCAGCGGGCGAGCTTCGTCGTGTACGTGAGAGCGTTGATCTGTTCGATGGACAGCATGGAGGATTTCTTCCCTGCCACATAGCGCTCTCTGGCGATGAGACCTGCGCCGAACGCACCCATGATGCCGGCAATATCCGGGCGGATGACATCGGTATTGGTTATCTTCTCGAACGCGCGCAGAACGGCATCGTTGTAGAACGTACCGCCCTGAACGACGATATGGGAGCCCAGTTCCTTCGGATCTGAAATCTTGATGACCTTGTACAGAGCGTTCTTGATAACCGAGTAGGCAAGGCCGGCGGAGATATCCGGAACCCCTGCGCCCTCTTTCTGCGCCTGCTTGACCTTGGAGTTCATGAACACAGTGCAGCGGGTCCCGAGATCAATCGGGTGCTTTGCAAAAAGCGCCTCCTTCGCGAAATCCCGCACATCCAGATTCAAAGATCTGGCAAATGTTTCAATGAAGGAACCGCATCCGGATGAGCACGCCTCGTTGAGCATCACAGAGTCGACGCTCTTGTCGCGGATCTTGATGCATTTCATATCCTGACCGCCGATGTCGATGATGCAGTCTACGTCCGGCTGGAAGAACGCCGCCGCGTAGTAGTGGGCGACGGTCTCGACCTCGCCCTCATCGAGCATCAGAGCAGATTTAAGAAGCGCCTCGCCGTACCCGGTGGAGCAGGCACAGGCGATTTCGGCGTCCGCCGGTTTGATGGCATAAATCTCTTTCAGGGATTTAATGGCCGTCGCGATCGGAGAGCCGTTGTTATTCGAATAGAAGGAGTACAGAAGCTTGCCGTCCTCACCGACGACTGCCAGCTTGGTGGTTGTGGAGCCCGCGTCAATGCCCAGGTAACATCTGCCGTGGTAGCTGGCAAGATCCCCCTTTACAACCTGTGCCTTTGCGTGGCGGGACTGAAACTGCCCGTATGCCGCCTTGTCGGCAAAAAGCGGCTCCATCCGCTGTACTTCAAATTCCAGCTTGACCTTGCTCTTGAGGCGGCTGATCATCTGCTCTACCGGATAGTGGACATCCTTGTGGAAGTTCATGGCTGAACCGATGGCGGCGAACAGATGGGAATTCTCCGGCGCGATGATCTGCTCCGGCTTTAAGGAAAGCGTGCGGATAAAGGCGTTTCGAAGCTCCGGGAGGAAATGAAGCGGGCCTCCGAGGAATGCCACGTTGCCGCGGATCGGCTTGCCGCACGCCAGACCGGAGATGGTCTGTTCCACGACAGCCTGGAAGATGGAAGCGGAGAGGTCTTCCTTGGTAGCGCCTTCGTTGATCAGAGGCTGGATATCCGACTTCGCGAAAACGCCGCAGCGCGCCGCAATCGGATAAATGGACTTGTAGTTTTTCGCGTATTCGTTGAGGCCTGCCGCATCGGTCTGCAGCAGCGTGGCCATCTGGTCGATGAAGGAACCGGTGCCGCCGGCGCAGATTCCGTTCATGCGTTGGTCAATGCCGCTGGTGAAATAGATGATCTTAGCGTCTTCACCGCCGAGCTCGATCGCGACGTCACACTGCGGCGCGTAGTCCTTGAGAGAAGTCGCAACCGCGACAACTTCCTGGAAGAACGGGACGCCCAGGTGCTTTGCAAGCGTCAGACCGCCGGAACCGGTGATGACCGGGTACATTTCGTATTGGCCGAGTGTTTCGACGGATTCCTCCAGCAGATGCTGGAGAGTTTCCTGAATATTGGCAAAATGTCTCTGATAATCTGAAAATACAATTTTGTTTGAACCGTACTCCAGAACGGCAATCTTCACGGTCGTGGAACCGATGTCAATACCGACCCTGTATTTCTTTTCTGCTGATACCGGATTTTTTGCTGTTGTTTCCATGAATTACCCTGATGCAGGGAAAATGTCCTGCAGACCTTATTTGTTATTCGTAAATCCGCTATATTATAGGAATTCTTCCGGGTCTTTGCAATTAACAAGAAATCTGCATTGTCCCTTCCGACCATCCCGGAAAAGCGCGCAGATACGGGCCGCAGAGCAGATTGACGGGGCACGCGGGCCGATTTATAATTTATTTGTGAAGTTTTTAAGCAGAAAGGCAGAATCGTGTATGACATCTTCGGGATGGGGGCATAAAAAGAGAGGGATCGGGCGTTTCGCGATAAGCGGACTGATGCGCTGGATCGTCGCGGGGTACGCCATTGGCTATTTTCTTTCCATATTCGGGCTGGAGAGCTGGCTCACCTTAAATCCGGCACTCATCTGCCGGGGACAGATATGGCGGATTGTAACCTTCCTGCTCATTCCGCCGGCCTCCGGAAATCTGATTTTCCTGATTTTTATTCTGTATTTTTATCTGATGATCGGCAACGCGCTGGAGAATTTCTGGGGCACGGTGAAATTCAACGAGTACTATTTCGGCGGCGTACTGATTCAGATTGCTGCGGCGCTTCTCATTTACCTGCTGACCGGCAATAATCTGATCCTCTCGACGTCGTACATCAACATGTCGCTGTTTCTCGCATTTGCCGTGGAGGCGCCGGACACGCAGATTCTGCTCTTCTTCATCCTGCCGGTTAAGATGGTGTGGCTAGCCTGGATAGACGGTTTGATAATCGCGCTCACGGTTATTTTCGGCATTTTGTCCGCCTTTCTTCCGCTGCCGGCAGGACTTATCAGCGGCCTTGCTATGGCAGGCGTGGCGGCTGCGCCCGGGGCCGCGGCTGCCGCCATCATCGGCCTTGCGAATTTCTTCATCTATCTGGCTGTCCAGTATAAGCGGAAGCGTCCGAATTCCGTTCAGAAACAGTTCCGGGCACAGATGAAGCGCGGCGCAAAGGCGGATGTGATTTCTTTTAACACGGAAAAGAAGAAGAGAGAACGCGGCAGCGGCGCATTTACACCGCTCCAGCCGTCTGGAAAAAACGGCGGACCATACCGGCACCGCTGCGCCATATGCGGCCGCACCGATGTGAGCGACCCGGACCTCGAATTCCGGTTCTGCTCGAAATGTGCCGGAAATTTTGAGTTCTGCGAGGATCACATCCGGGCACACCGTCATGTGACTGAAGAGGACCTGAAGGCCGGAAAAGGGCCTGAACCGCTCTGACTTTACCGGAAGCTTATAAAAGCACAATGGCAAATGCCGCGGTGATTTGATATAGTGATATCGGACATAAATGGAGGACAGACGCGAAAGATGATAAAGAAAACCAAAATTATCTGCACGATGGGACCGAACACCAATGACAGAGAGCTGCTGAAGCAGATGGCGTTAAACGGAATGGATATCGCCCGCTTCAATTTTTCGCACGGGGATCACAAGGAACACGAGCACAGGCTCGAGCTGGTCCGCAGCGTGAGAGAAGAGCTGGGCATTCCGATTGCAACGCTTCTGGATACAAAAGGACCGGAGATCCGCACGGGGGTTGTGCCGAATGACGGCAAGGTCGAGCTGAAGGAAGGCCAGCAGTTCACGCTGACAACGGATGATTCCGGTATGACCGATGAGCATCACACGTCGATCACCTATTCCGGGCTGCCGCAGGATGTCTCCATCGGCGACACAATTCTGATTGATGACGGCCTGATTGAGCTGAAGGTTCTGAAGATCAGCCAGCCGGGCGAGATTCTCTGCGAGGTTGAAAACGGCGGCATGCTCGGTTCCCGCAAGGGCATCAATGTTCCGAACGTATCGGTCCGTCTTCCCAACATCACCGAGAAGGACAAGGAAGATATTCTGTTTGGCATCGATCAGGGGTTTGACTACATCGCAGCGTCCTTTGTCCGGAATGCAGCCTGCATCCGCGAGATTAAAGATCTGCTGTGGTCTCACAACGCGGACATTCCGGTCATCGCCAAGATCGAGAATTCCGAAGGCATCCGCAATATGGATGAGATCATCCGCACAGCCGACGGCGTCATGGTGGCCCGCGGCGACATGGGCGTGGAGATCCCGAGCGAGGATGTACCGCACATCCAGAAGGAACTGATTTCCCGCTGCAACAATGCGTACAAGACAGTTATCACGGCGACACAGATGCTTGACTCCATGATCCGCAATCCGCGTCCGACCCGCGCGGAAGTGACCGATGTGGCTAATGCGATCTACCAGGGCTCCGACTGCATCATGCTCTCCGGTGAGACGGCCAACGGCAAGTATCCGCTTCAGGCACTGCAGATGATGTCCAAGATCGCCTCGACGACAGAGAAGTATCTCCCGGATGACTCGGAGGAGATGCTCAAGGCTCATTCAAAGAGAGGCATTGCCAGCGCTGTATGCTCTGCTGTTGTGGAGACGGCAAGAAATCTGCACGCAAAGGCGATCATCTGTCCGTCCATGACCGGATACACGGTCCGCACCATCTCAAAGCTGCGCCCGGCGTCTCTTATCATCGGCTGCTCGCCAAATGAGCAGGTTCTCAGAAGAATGCAGATTTACTGGAATGTAAAACCGGTCCGCACGACCCAGGAGACTTCGACGGAGCTCGTGATCGAGCACGCTATCGAGGCGTCCCTTCAGGAGGGACTTATCGAGGAAGGCGACACGGTCATCGTGAGCGCCGGCATCGCCAATGACAATCTCATCAAGGGCCGCACGAACATGATGCGGGTTGTGATGGTTTGACAGCATTGCTGTCCGGCAGCTCTTCTCTTGAGGAGTGTGCTGCGGCGATTGCAAAGAAAGAGACAAACTGGTAAAATGTGTAAACAAACGGTGGCCGGAAGAGTTTTTCCGGGCACCGTAATATATTAAACGGAAAAAGGACAAATCGATGCTGCTTTATGATGAACTGAAGGCGCGCGGTCTCGTCGCGCAGGTGACGGATGAAGACTATGTGAAGGATCTGATCAATACCGGCAAGGCGGTGTTTTATATCGGATTTGATCCGACAGCCGATTCGCTTCACGTCGGTCATTTCATGGCACTCTGCCTTATGAAGCGTCTTCAGATGAACGGCAACAAGCCGATCGCACTGATGGGCGGCGGCACGGCGATGATCGGAGATCCATCGGGGCGCACGGACATGCGCAAGATGATGACGGTTGAGACGATTGACAGCAACGTGGCAGCCATCAAAAAGCAGGTTTCCCGTTTCATTGACTTCAGTGACGGAAAAGCGATTCTGGCCAACAATGCCGACTGGCTTCGCGACCTGAATTTCCTGGATTTCATGCGTGACTACGGCGCACTGTTCTCCGTCAATGACATGCTCCGCGCAAGAGCTTATGTAAACCGCATGGCCAACGGCCTGTCGTTCCTCGAGTTCTCCTATATGCTGATGCAGGCGTATGACTTCCTGATGCTGTATCAGCGCTACGGCTGCAATTTCCAGTTCGGAGGAGACGATCAGTGGAGCAACATGCTCGCCGGGACCGACCTCATCCGAAAGAAACTCGGCAAGAATGCAGCGGCCATGACGATTACGCTTCTTTTAAAGCACGACGGCACCAAGATGGGCAAGACCGCGGGCGGTGCTCTGTGGCTCGACGCAAACAAGACTTCACCGTATGAGTTCTATCAGTACTGGAGAAACATTGACGATGCGGATGTCATCAAGTGCCTCAAGATGCTGACGTTCCTGCCGCTTGAGCAGATTCACGACATGGAAAGCTGGCAGGGAGCTGATCTCAACCGGGCCAAGGAGATTCTTGCGTTTGAACTCACCGGTCAGGTTCACGGGAAAGAGGAGGCGGAGAAAGCACAGGAAGCCGCAAGATCGCTTTTTTCCGGCAGCGGATATTCCGAGAATATGATGGAGTCCAAAGTCACGGAAGACAGTTTCCGGGACGGCGTCATCGACGCGATCTCGCTTCTGTGCGCAACCGGAGCGATTGCCTCCCGTTCGGATGCCCGCCGCACGATTCAGCAGGGCGGCATGACGGTTGACGGTGACAAGGTTACCGACATCGCCGCAACGTTCCCGATCGAGAAGTTCGAAAAGGGCGTTGTCGTCCAGAAAGGCAAGAAGACGTTCCGCAAGGTTGTTCTGGCCTGAGTTTCCAGGCGCTGCGGAATATTGAGAAGTATATATTGCAGAATGGCTGCCTCCGGAATAAAATCCGGCGGCAGCTTTTTACTTTTTATATTGAGGCAGCCGTTCCTCCCAAATATCCCGCCTCGATATAGAAAGAGCGTCACGGCTATGGCATCGCACAGGAGGTCACTCTATGCGCCGGATACCGTCGATATTTGTCGAGGCCACCATCGAGTAATTCGTGTAATAAATGACAAATCCGGGCTTTGCTGCCGGCGGTTTTTTTACTTCTTTTTTCCGGACGTAATCGACCTGCGCATTGGGGGAATCCTGCGCCTTTGAGAAATGCGCGGCAAGTCTGGCCGCCTCCTCAAAAGTTGTGTCCGGAAGCTCTTTGCCCTGCGCCCGCACGATCACGTGGGAGCCCGGCATTTTCTTGGCGTGGAACCACCAATCGGACGGGGATGCCATTTTGAACGTCAGTATCTCGTTCTGCTGATTGTTCTTTCCGACATAGATATCAAATCCGTCAGAAGACACAAAATGCATCGGGAGCGATCTGTCAGGCCGCTCTTTCCGGTCTGCCCTGGCGTGAATATAGCCGGAATCGGCCAGTTCCCGGCGCACGGCGGCTATATCACTCTCTGTCTCTGCAGCAGACAGCGATACGAGGATCGATTCAAGGTGATCCAGCTGCTCCCGCGACTCTTTGATCAGTTTTGAGTCCGCTTCAAAGGTGCGCTTGAGCTTGCTGTAGCGCTCGAAATAATGGTTCGCATTTTCCTGAATCGATTTTGCGGGGTCAAGCGGAATCCGGATTTTCCGGTTATCGTCGTAGTAGTTCTCAACCTCGGCACTTTCCGATCCGTCCGTGAGCATGTAGCCGTAGGCCTGCAGAAGTTCGCCGTACACGCGGAAGCGGTCACGTTTCTGCGTGGATTCCAGCTGCTTTTCCTGGATCGCGAGTTTCTTCCCGGTCCGCTCCAGAAGCGTGCTGACGATGTGCCGGAGGTCCGAGGATTTCTGACGCATCCTGTCGCGCCTGTCGCGGGAGGCGTAGTACCGGCCAAGCAGTGTGCTCGGGCTGTCAAAGGCTTCTGATTCCAATCCGTCGTACATGCGCATCGGCAGTACGGAATACGCAAAATCTTCACCGTTCCGCCGGTAGAGCACCGGGTTAAAATCCTCCTCCCGGATACGGGCCGCCATCCCGGCAAATGCCGCAAAAACGGCTTCTTTTCCGGCCGGATCCAGTGCGCTGGCAGGACGGGAGCTGTCTGCTCCGGCCTCAAAGGCGATTTCTTCGGCGAGCATCGGGGAAAAACCGGTTATGGAGGCTACGATCGCTTTGGAAAGAGGCAGCGGCTGTGAAAAGACTCTCGCCTCAAACTCCGTCTGTGTCAGTGTCAGCGGGTTGAGCTTGTCGTTCTCACCCGGAATGAAGTACGGGCGCCCCGGGAGGACCTCACGGACGGAGCTCACGGACGCCGGGATCCGTTTGATCGCGTCGATGATCGTGTCCGTTTCGTCTGTCAGGATCAGATTGCTGTATTTGCCCATGAATTCGGCATTCAGCCGGATTGTCTTAAGATCTCCCATATCATCGAGATGCTCAAAAGAGAATACAAGCACCCGGTCCATTCCGGGCTGCGTGATTGCCGTCAGGCGTCCGTTTCCGATTTTTTTGCGCAGCAGCATGCAGAAAGCCGGAGCCTGTTCCGGGGACGGCTTGTTTTCGTCCAGGATCCGCACGAGCGGAAGAGACGCATTCACACTGAGCTGGACGCGCACCGTGTCAGCTTTTGCTTTCAGCTGTCCGCTGCCGTCATACTGGTTGTTTGTCTTAAAGGTGAGAAGCAGTTCGTCGCTTTCCGTCTGTGCGATGCGCGAGAGCCGTGCGCCGTGCAGACACGAAGAAAGCTCGCAGCGGACTGCAGCTGTCATGGTTCCGTCAAATGCCATAGTGAACCTCCATCCTACGTACCTGTATCATACCATATTCCTTCCCGGGCTGTCCGGTATCTGATATAATGTACCGGAGATACGCGCGGAAACGCACATGCAGGGTAGACAACTGCCATCTGCCTTTCCGTGCATACAGACCAGAAGCAGGAGAACAGGAACGATGGTTAGAAGTATGACGGGATTCGGCCGCTGTGAGATCACGGAAGGCGGTCAGAAAGCTGTTGTGGAAATAAAATCGGTCAATCACAGATTCCTTGAGATGGCGGTGCGAATGCCGAGGAAACTGGGCAGTCTCGAGAGCTGTGTCCGGGAAGAGGTCAGGAAATACGCTGCACGGGGCAAGATCGACATCAGCGTCAGCTATGAGAACCGGGACGTTTCATCGGTCAGACTTCTGTACAACCGGAGTGTGGCACAGAATTATCTGGATATCTTCGCGCAGATGAGCTCGGATTTCGGCATGGACAATTCTGTCGGGCTGCTGGATCTCGCGTCACTTCCGGACGTTATCACCGAGCAGGAGCCGGAGTCTGACGACGAGGCAGTCTGGGCTTTCCTGAAAAGAGCCGTTGACGGTGCCGGCAGACAGTTTTCTGAAGTCCGCGCCATCGAAGGAGAAAACCTCAGAAAAGACCTCCTTGGCAAGCTGGACAGCCTCTCCGCTCTTCTGGATTCGGTGGAGGAAAAATCGCCGGAAATTGTCGCAAACTACGAGAAGAAACTGAGAGAGCGCGTAAACAGTATTGCCGGTGAAGTGCCGGTCGATGAGAACCGCCTGGCGCAGGAAGTTGTGCTGTATGCGGACAAGATCTGCGTGGATGAGGAAATTGTCCGGCTTCGCAGCCATTTCTCACAGGCCCGGGAGACCCTTGAGGAGGGCGGCGCCATCGGAAGAAAACTTGACTTTATCGTGCAGGAGATGAACCGGGAAGCCAACACGATCCTCTCAAAGACCGATGATGTTCTGCTCTCTCAAACAGCGATCGGAATGAAAACCGGCATAGAAAAGGTCCGCGAGCAGATTCAAAATCTTGAGTGATTCCGGGCTTGCGTTTCTGCCCGGTGCGTTCTATAATACTTCGGTGAATTTTGATTCTATACCGTTTTGCGCTTCCCTGCCTATGGAAGAAAAGAGGCTGTATGGCTGACAGAGGACTGTTGATTGTGATTTCGGGATTTGCCGGGAGCGGAAAGGGGACCGTCGTAAAACAGATCCTTGCGGACCGTCCGGACAGATGTTCTCTCAGCACTTCCGTGACAACGAGGCTGCCGCGGCCCGGCGAGGAGGAAGGCGTCTCGTACTTTTTCCGGACAAAAGAAGAGTTCGAGCGCATGATCCGGGACGATGAGCTCATCGAATATGCCCGGTACGTGAGCAATTATTACGGGACACCGAAAGCCTGGGTTGAGCAGAAGATGAAGGAAGGCGTTGATGTCATTCTGGAAATTGAAATTCAGGGTGCCATGAATATCAAAAAGATGTATCCGGACGCCGTTCTCATCTTTCTCATGCCGCCGGGGGCCGATGAACTTAAAAAACGGCTTGTGGGGCGCGGCACGGAGGACGCCGCCACGGTGCGTGCAAGACTGGCACGCGCCTGTGAGGAAGCGGAAGGAATTGAAAAGTACGACTATCTGGTCGTTAATGATGAGGTAGAGACATGTGCCGGGAAGATCGAGATGATCGCCGACGCAGAGAGGCTGAAAACCGGCCGCCAGGACCAGCTCATCCGCCGAATGCGGCAGGGACTGGAGAAATTCAGAGCATAGCACAAGGAGAGAATGTATGTTACATCCGTCATATACCGAACTGATGAACAAAATCAACAGTGACGTCGAGCCGGGCGAACAGCCGCTGGTCGAGAGCCGCTACGCGATCGTGAAAGCCACGAGCGCAAGAGCAAGACAGATCATCGCTGCCCGCCATATCAAGGAAGAACTTGACAAGGCTCAGAGAGAAGCGGCCCAGGAGGGAAGGGTCATCGACGAGGATGAGGAAGAGGCTCTCTATGAGCTTAAGCACAATCAGCTGATCACTTTAAAGATGGGCGAGCCGATGATCCCGGATTCCGAAAATATGAAGCCGCTTTCCATCGCCGTCGAGGAACTCTACGAGGGCAAGGTTCGGATTGTCGGCCAGACAGACGACACACAGTAAGAACCATGAAAATGCATCAGGGCCTGCACTTATACGGCAGGCCTTTTATTTTTTTCGCCGGGGAGGAGCCGTGGCAGAGACAAACAGTAAAGAACAGAAGATCCTGATGGTATCTCTCGGATGCGACAAAAATCTGGTCGATTCCGAGGAGATGCTGGGACAGCTGCTGGGCAGCGGATATACCATGACGGACAACGAGGTGGAAGCAGATGCTGTCATTGTGAACACATGCTGCTTTATAGAGGATGCCAAGAAGGAGAGCATCGACACGATTCTTTCCATGGCGCATCTGAAGGAAGACGGAAGATGCAGGGCGCTGGTTGTCACCGGGTGTCTGGGGCACCGCTACGCCAGAGAAATTCAGGAGAGCATCCCGGAGGTCGATGCGATCATGGGGACGTCTTCCGCCGACAAGATCCGGGACGTGCTGGATGATCTTCTCGGCCGGAAACAGGCACAGGAGCGGGCCAGGCGTGCCGTACAGCAGGAGGGCCCTGTTGTGGTAGTGGAAAGCGCTGACAGAACACCGCTCCCGCCCACGCGGGTCATCACAACCGGCGGATGGTATGAATACCTTAAGATTGCCGAAGGGTGCGACAAGCACTGCACATATTGTGCAATTCCTTCCGTACGCGGGAATTACCGCAGCATTCCCGAAAACTATCTTCTGGCGCAGGCAAAGTACCTGGCATCACAGGGCGTGCGGGAACTGATTCTGGTCGCGCAGGAGACGATGCTTTACGGGACGGATATCTCGGGAAAGAAGGAGCTGCCGAAGCTTCTTCACGATCTGGCCGCGATTGACGGGATTGAGTGGATCCGTATCCTGTACTGCTATCCGGAGGAGATAACAGAGGAGCTCATCCGCACGATCCGGCAGGAGCCCAAGGTGCTGCCGTACATTGACATGCCGGTTCAGCATGCGTCTGACCACATTCTGAAGCGGATGGCCAGGCGGACAAGCCGGGCCGATCTGGAGCGGATTATCTGCCGCCTGCGGGAAGAAATCCCGGAGATCGCGCTGCGCACAACTCTCATTGTCGGTTTCCCCGGGGAGACAGACGAGGACTTTGAGGAGCTGGTGACATTTGTCAGGAAGATGCGTTTTGACAGGCTCGGCGTATTCACGTATTCGCGCGAGGAGGGAACGCCGGCCGCGGATTTCCCGGATCAGATTCCGGAAGAGGTGAAGCAGAAGCGCCGCGACACGATCATGGAGATCCAGCAGGAGGTTTCCCGTCAGAAAAATGAAACACTTGTCGGAAAGACGCTGGAGGTGATCACGGAAGGATATCTGCCGGACGACGGCGTGTACACGGGTAGAACCTACCGGGATGCGCCGGGAGTCGACGGTCTTGTATTTTTTGAGTCGGATGCGGATCTGATTTCCGGAACCATGGCAGACGTAAAAATAACCGGTGCCTCGGAATATGATTTAACTGGTATAATGACGGAAAGCACAACTTGAGAATTTCAGGGAGGATGTTTGCATGAATCTGCCGAATAAACTGACGATGTGCCGTATCTTCATGATCCCGCTGTATCTGGTCTTCCTGTACCTCGGATGGAACATTCCGGCGCTGATTGTTTTTGTGGCTGCTTCCCTGACAGATCTGGCGGACGGAAAGATTGCAAGAAGCCGGGGACTTATCACCAACTTCGGGAAATTTATGGATCCGCTGGCTGACAAGCTCCTCACCTGCTCGGCTATGATCGCAATGGTTGATCTGGGACGGCTTGAGGGATGGGCTGTCATCATCATCATCGCGCGGGAATTCACCATCAGCGGCTTCCGGCTTGTGGCAGCCAGCAACAATGTTGTGATAGCCGCCAATTACTGGGGAAAGTGGAAGACGGTATTCCAGATGGCAATGATCATTCTGCTGACAGCCGCGATTCCCGGGATTTTCTTCGGGGTTCTCAGCCAGATTGTAAAATACATCGCGGTAATTCTGACCGTTCTGTCTCTTGTGATCTATC
This sequence comes from uncultured Lachnospiraceae bacterium, assembly GCA_903789615.1. GTDB lineage: Bacteria > Bacillota > Clostridia > Lachnospirales > Lachnospiraceae > UBA4285. The sequence continues at coordinate 390,471 of CAIFEV010000001.1, forward strand.
TCAAACAGAACTGGTCTGTCATGAAAGAAGGCAGTACAAAATGATCTCTCAGGCTCTTGAACTGAAGGAAACAGCTTGTATGCTGGTCACGGCGCTGAAGGCCTGCGGCCGGAAGATGGCAACGGCGGAGTCGCTGACAGGCGGGCTTATAGCGGCGTCGGTCATCTCGATCCCGGGTGCTTCGGAATGTCTGGAAGAAGGATACATCACCTATTCGGACGCAGCCAAGTCCAAAATGCTCGAAATTCCGCGGGAAGATATCCGGGCGTGGAAAGCGGTGAGCGAGAATACGGCGCGCGCCATGGCAGAAAATGCAGCACGGCTGGCGGGATGTGAGTACGGTGTATCCGCCACAGGTGTGGCCGGACCCGATAAAGAGGACGGTCAGGATGTCGGGACTGTCTTTATCGGCTGTTCGTACCCGGATGAAATGGGCGGGCGCGCCTGCGAGGTCTGCAGACTTTCGCTCTCCGGTACCCGCAATGAAATCCGAACCAGGACGGTCCTGTCCGCCCTGAAGCTGCTGCTCGGCCATATGCCGGCAAGGCAGAAGAGCAGGCACTGAGCGGCCCCGTACAGGACAGGTTGTTTATTATCCGGATATATGCTATTCTTTCTGCAGGCATATATTCCGGATTTTTTCTTGACTGTTTTTCGCAGGTGAATTACAATCAAATCGAACAAATGTTCTAAAAGGAGAGTTTGAATGGCTTCTTCAAATAAAACAAATACCGGCAGAGAAAACGACGAAAAGCAGAAGGCGCTGGACGCCGCCATTGCCAATATTGAAAAGGAGTTCGGCAAGGGCAGCGTCATGCGCCTTGGCGAATCGGCTGCAGCCCAGAATGTAGAGGCGGAGCCGACCGGATCGCTGAGTCTGGACATAGCTCTTGGAATCGGCGGCGTACCAAAGGGGCGCGTAGTTGAAATCTACGGGCCGGAATCCTCCGGCAAGACAACTGTGGCGCTCCACATGGTCGCTGAGGTTCAGAAGCGCGGAGGAATCGCCGGTTTCATCGACGCAGAACACGCACTGGATCCCCGCTACGCCAAAAACATCGGCGTAGATATTGACAACCTGTATATCTCCCAGCCGGACAGCGGCGAACAGGCCCTTGAGATCGCGGAAACCATGGTGCGTTCCGGGGCTGTGGACATCATCATCATCGACTCGGTGGCGGCACTTGTCCCCAAGGCGGAGATAGACGGCGACATGGGCGACGCGCACGTAGGCCTGCAGGCACGGCTTATGAGCCAGGCTCTGCGCAAACTGACGCCGGTTGTCAGCAAGAGCAAGTGCATTGTCGTATTTATCAACCAGCTGCGTGAAAAGGTCGGCATTGTGTTCGGCAATCCGGAGACAACGACCGGCGGACGGGCACTGAAGTTCTATGCGTCTGTTCGGCTTGAGGTGCGCAGAACAGAATCCATCAAGCAGAACGGAGAGGTGGTCGGAAACCACGTGCGCGTCAAGGTGGTTAAGAACAAGGTGGCTCCGCCATTCCGGGAGGCGGAATTTGACATTATGTTCGGAAAGGGGATTTCGCGCGAAGGGGATGTCCTGGATCTGGCCGTGAACTGCAATATCGTGCAGAAGTCCGGCGCGTGGTTTGCCTATAACGGCGAGAAGATCGGACAGGGCCGTGAAAACGCGAAAGCATATCTGGCGGAACATCCGGATGTAATGGAGGAAATCACCCGGAAGGTCAGGGACTATTATCACATCGGCAATCCGGATGGCGCAGCAGCTTCGGAAGATGAAAGCCCGGAGAGTGACGGGCAGACACCGGACGTACCGGAAAGTGAGCCAGGTGACTGAGATTGGAACATCAGATTACGGAAATCCGGAAACTGACGAAATCCAGGGCGCTCGTCACGGTGGACGACACGGATACATTCCCTCTGTATACAGGAGAACTTAAGAAATATCAGATCCGTGAAAACGGGATGATCAGCCCGGATGTCTATGAAGGCATCCGGGAAGGTCTTTACAGGCGGGCACTCACGCGCTGCCTTCATCTGCTCAAAGAGCGGGACTATCTTCAGGGCGAGATACGGAAGAAGCTGCAGCGCGGCGGATACCCGGAGGACATTATCGAAGCGGTGACGGACTGCCTGAAACGGGAGCGTTTTCTGGACGATGAGCGTTACATCGGAAACTATCTGCAGTTTCACGGCGGAGAAAAGAGCCGGAGAGCCGTTATGGAATTCCTGAAGAGAAAAGGCGCTGATCCGAAGGCGGTCGGGGAGGCGTGTGAGTCCTATTATGAGGACAACCCGGATTCACAGGCGGATCTGGCCGAAAGACTTCTGCGAAAAAAGCTGCATGCCGGCGATGATCTGAACGACTGGCAGACCCTGCAGAAGGCGAGGGGCTTTCTGTACCGGAAGGGATTTTCCGCAGAGACGGCGGAAAAAGCGCTGCGCTCTGTCATGGAAGAGAAGGAAACCTGAGGCGGGGAACGCCGTCAGGCCGTCAGATGCCGGCATTTGCCGGTAAGAAATCTTGACAGGTTATTAAATTCCGGTTAATATTTTACTGTTGTGTAATGCAACAAAACTTTATAGGAGGCGCTCTTGTGCTGTATGTTATTATCGCGGTCGTAACGGCTGTGATAGCAGCAGGGGCCGCTTGGACAGCAGCCAACAAGTCCAGAGACAGGAAGGACGCCGATGCCCTTCAAAGTGCTCAGACCAAGGCCAGGCAGATCATTGATGATGCTTTAAAGCAGGCTGATTCCACGAAAAAGGAAACCCTTCTCGCCGCAAAGGAAGAAGCTCTCCGCTCCAAGAATGAAGCAGAGAGAGAATTCCGCGAGAGACGGGCGGAAATTTCGAAGAATGAACATCGTGTTCAGAACAAGGAAGAACAGCTTGACAAAAAGGCGGATTCTCTTGAGAAGCGCGAACAGGAACTTGCCAGAAAAGAAGACGACCTGAGTAAGGCAAGGAAACAAGTGGACACCCTCACGGCAAAGAGACTGCAGGAACTTGAACGAATTTCAGGTCTTACCTCCGAACAGGCAAAAGAAGTTTTGCTGAAATCTGTTGAAGAAAGTGTTAAGCACGACGCTGCTGTCATGATCAAGAACGTTGAGAGCAGAGCCAAAGAAGAAGCGGACAAGAAGGCAAGGGACATCGTCGTAAATGCGATTCAGCGCTGCGCGATGGACAATGTCGCCGAGGCTACCATCTCGGTTGTCCAGCTTCCGAATGATGACATGAAGGGAAGGATCATCGGCCGGGAAGGCCGGAATATCCGGACTCTTGAGACACTGACCGGTGTGGAGCTGATTATCGACGACACGCCGGATGCGGTTGTCCTCTCCGGATTTGATCCGATCCGGCGTGAAGTTGCCAGAATCGCACTCGAAAAACTGATTGTCGACGGACGTATCCACCCGGCAAGAATTGAGGAGATGGTTGAGAAGGCGAGAAGAGAAGTCGACCAGCTCATCAAGGAAGCAGGCGAGAATGCGGCGCTCGAAGTTGGTGTGCACGGACTGAATCCAGAGCTTATCAAGCTGATCGGACGGATGAAGTTCCGCACAAGCTACGGCCAGAATGCACTGCAGCATTCTATTGAAGTCGCACAGATCAGCGGGCTGATCGCTTCGGAGATCGGTGTCGATGTGAAGATGGCCAAGCGCGCCGGTCTTCTGCATGATATCGGAAAGTCGGTCGATCATGAGATCGAGGGAACGCATGTACAGATCGGCGTTGATATCTGCAAGAAGTACAAGGAAAACCCGGTTATCGTCAATGCGGTTGCAGCCCACCATGGAGACTGCGAGCCGGAAAGTCTGATCGCTGTGATCGTTCAGGCAGCCGATACCATTTCGGCGGCCCGTCCGGGAGCGAGAAGAGAAACCATGGAAGCTTACACAAACAGATTAAAGCAGCTTGAGGATATCACGAATTCCTTCAAGGGAGTTCAGAAATCCTATGCTATTCAGGCAGGTCGGGAAGTACGAGTTATGGTGATTCCGGAAGTCGTCAATGATAACGATATGGTTCTTCTGGCCCACGATATTTCCAAACAGATCGAAGATCAGATGGAATACCCGGGACAGATCAAGGTCAGCGTTATCAGAGAATCACGTGCAGTTGATTATGCTAAATAAGCTATCAGAAGACAAAGAAGTCCGGAAGGTGATGAGCCTCCCGGATTTTTTTTGCAGCGGCAGCACACGACTCATGTGTTAATTTTCAAAAGAAAATGCTTAATATTCTTATAAAACTTAATTAGAGCTTGCGCTTTTTCTTTCGCACCTGTATTGTAGTGTATGTGTGTCTGAAACATGAAGGAGGGATTATCATGAAGTACAAGGATATGACGACCGAAGAGCTGAAAGCACTTGAGACATCTCTGTCAGAGCAGTACGAAGATGCAAAAGCAGCCGGCCTTAAGCTGGATATGTCCAGAGGCAAGCCTTCGCCGGATCAGCTTACTATTTCGAGAGGGCTTCTGGATGTGGTCAACTCGAAATCCGATCTTCATGCGGAAGACGGAACAGACTGCAGCAACTACGGGAATCTTACCGGAATCCCTGAGTGCAGGAGGCTGCTCGCACAGATGATAGGAACAACGCCGGAGCATGTATTTGTCTTCGGAGCTTCCAGCCTGAATATCATGTACGATCAGGTGGCCAGAAGTTTCCTGCACGGCGTCTGCGGCTCCACGCCCTGGTCCCGTCTGGATGAAGTGAAGTGGCTCTGCCCGGTTCCTGGGTATGACCGTCATTTCGGCGTTACGGAGAGCTTCGGTGTGAATATGATCAATATCCCGATGCGTGAGGACGGTCCGGATATGGATCTTGTCGAAAAGTACGTTGAGAATGACCCGGCGGTCAAAGGGATCTGGTGTGTTCCAAAGTACTCCAATCCGCAGGGATTCACGTATTCAGACGAGACGGTGAGACGGTTTGCGGCACTTAAACCCGCTGCAGAGGATTTCCGGATCTACTGGGATAATGCGTATGCCGTGCATCATCTGTACGGCAGCCACAAGCCGGATACTCTGCTTGACATCATTTCAGAGTGCGAAAAGGCCGGTCATCCGGATATGGTCTTTGAATTCTTCTCAACCAGCAAGATCAGTTTCCCGGGCGCCGGCGTCTCTGGAATCGCATCTTCTCCGAAGAACCTGGAAGATATTAAAAAATGTATGTCTGTCCAGATCATCGGACACGACAAGCTGAACCAGCTCAGACATGCAAGATTCTTTAAGGACGGTGCGGGAATAGAAAGCCAGATGAAAAAGCACGCGGAGTATGTCCGGCCGAAGTTTGAAGCACTCCTTTCGGTCCTTGACAGAGAACTTTCCGGCACTGGGACCGGGAGATGGACCAGCCCCAACGGCGGATATTTCATCTCGTTTGACTCGGAGGAGAAGGGCTGCGCAAAGGAAATCGTGCAGCTGTGTGCAGATGCCGGTGTGAAACTGACCGGTGCGGGAGCCTCATTTCCATATCACCAGGATCCGGAAGACACCAATATCCGCCTTGCACCGACCTTCCCAACGATAGAGGATCTCACGAAAGCGGCTGAAATTTTCACCCTCTGCGTGAGACTTGTGAGCATAAGAAAAATTCTTGAGGAGAGAGCCTGATGAAAATCGGTTTCATCGGAATGGGGAATATGGGCCGTGCCATGGCGGAAGGTGCGATCCGCGTGTTCGGGGCCGGAAACTGCGTTTTTTCTGTTCCGGACAGGAAGCACGGTGAAGAAACGGCTGCGGCGACAGGGATGACATTTGCCATGACCAATGTTCAGGCAGCCGATGCGGATATTGTCGTGCTCGCGGTGAAGCCGCAGGTCTATGCGGAAGTTGCCGGGGAGATACGCGGAAACCTGCCGCAGGGGGCACTGGTTGTATCTCCGGCGCCCGGCATCACGATTGGCGCGCTTTCCGGGATGCTCGGAGGCCACGAAAAAATCGCACGCATCATGCCGAACCTGGCCGCAAAGGTCGGAGAGAGTATGACCGGCGTGACATATGGTGACGCCCTTGGAGAGGAAGACCGGAGGGCTGTCGAAACTCTTCTGAAGTCCTTCGGCGGGGTGGCGGAAGTTCCCGAAAAACTTATGGATGCCGTTGTCTGTGTTTCCGGTTCTTCTCCGGCATATGTCTATATTTTCATTGAGGCGCTCGCGGACAGTGCCGTGAAATACGGAATTCCGAGAAAGACTGCTGTTAAGATGGCAGCTCAGACGGTGCTCGGTGCGGCGAAGATGGTGCTTGAGACGGGGGAGGACCCGGCTGTCCTGAAGAACGCCGTGTGCTCTCCGGCAGGCACGACGATTCAGGGAGTGTCCGCGCTGGAGGAATGCGGCTTCCGGAGCGCCGTGATCCGAGCGACGGACGCCTGCTATAAGAAATGTACAGAGATAAAATGACAGACGGGAATCCTAAGAAGCATATCATACGAACCGGACGCGAAGTCGTGTATCAGGGGGCGATTCTGAAATTCTGCAGGGATACGATTCACACCCCGGACGGCCGGACGGAATACTATGATTTTGTCGATCACAGCCGGGCGGCAGCCTGTGTTGCCGTCCGTGACGACGGAAAAATTCTGCTGGTGCGGCAGTACCGGGAGGCTATTGACAGGATTGCGACAGAAATTCCGGCCGGCGGGATAAACAGAGGAGAGACAAGCCTTCAGGCGGCGGCAAGAGAGCTGGAAGAAGAGACCGGGTACCGCGCGAAGCGCGTATCACCTCTGCTTTCCGAGATAACAGCCATCGCCTACAGCAATGAAGTCGTGGATGTTTTTCTTGCGGAGGGGCTTGAGATGACAAGCCAGCACCTGGACCCGGATGAGGCGATAGAGCCGCTGTTTCTCACGCCGGAGGAATTTATTCGGGAAGTCGCGGAGGGCAGGATCCAGGACTCCAAGACGATCGCGGCGGTCATGACCTGGATTGCAAAAGACCGGATCAAGAGAAATGACAGATAAGAAAAACCCGGGAGCAGGTGTGCAGCCTCTTCCCGGGTTTGTTATTTTCCAAACTTTTGCTCAGACGACCTCGGCGATATCGTAGATCAGCCGCTCAGTCTGTTCCCATCCGAGGCACGGGTCGGTTATGGATTTTCCGTATACGCCGTCGCCGATCTTCTGCGCACCTGGCTCAATGTAACTCTCGATCATCAGTCCCTTTACGAAATCATGCACCTCTTTTGAATACCGGCGGCTGTGCATGATTTCCCTGGCGATGCGGATCTGCTCGAAGTATTGCTTTCCGGAGTTGCTGTGATTCGTGTCGATGACGACAGACGGGTTTGCAAGTCCGCGCTGGCGGTACATCTTCATGAGCAGTACGATGTCCTCGTAGTGGTAGTTCGTGATATTTTGTCCGTGCTTGTTCTGAGCTCCGCGAAGAACCGCGTGGGCGAGCGGGTTTCCGTCCGTCTTCGTCTCGTACTGACGGTAGATGAATTCCTGCGGCGCCTGCGCTGCAACGATGGAGTTGAGCATGACCTGAAAATCACCGGAAGTCGGGTTCTTCATTCCGACCGGCACGTCACAGCCGCTGGACACCAGACGATGCTGCTGATTTTCGACCGATCTGGCACCGATAGCAACATATGAGAGGACGTCGCTTAAATAGGCGTAATTTTCCGGATAGAGCATCTCGTCGGCGGGCATCATCTCGGTCTTCTCCATCACGTCGATGTGCATCTTGCGGATTGCGACAAGCCCGTGATACAGATCCGGCCGTCCCTCCGGGTCCGGCTGGTGAAGCATACCCTTGTAGCCAAGACCGGTCGTGCGCGGCTTGTTGGTATAGACGCGCGGAATGATGATCAGTTTATCCCGGACCTTGTCATAGACCTTGCGCAGACGCTGCGTGTAATCGAGCACGGCGGTCTCGTTGTCGGCCGAGCACGGCCCGATGATGAGCAGAAATTTATCGGATTTTCCGGTGAACACATCGGCAATGGCTGCATCTTCTCTTTTTTTCTGCTCGGCGGCCCGCATGGAAACCGGGAACAGGGCCCTGACTTCCTCCGGCGCCGGCATTTCCTTGATGATATGGAAGCTCATGAAATACCCCTCTTGCTGGAAAATGACTGCATATGTTCCGGATTATAATATTTGAAACGGAATTTGTAAATGGAGCCGCATTGTTTTTCATGCGTCAGTATGGTAAAATGGCAACAGTTTATGAAAACACTTACACAGGAGGTTTTCTATAGTATGGAAGTCAGACCAGGAGCAAATCCGGCGGACGTCAAAAACTATGACACGGCAAGACTCCGCCACGATTTTCTGATTCAGGATCTCTTCGTACCGGATGAGATCAAGTGCATCTATTCGCAGATTGACCGCATCATCGTCGGCTCAGCGACTCCGGTGAAGAAGGAACTGAAGCTTGAGGCGGGAGAGGAGCTGCGCGCGAAGTATTTCCTTGAGAGACGGGAGATGGGAATCATCAACATCGGCGGCAGCGGAACGGTGACCGTGGACGGCAGGGAGTACCATTTCAAGCGCAAAGACGGTATGTACATCGGCATGGGCGCAAAGGACATCACCTTCCGCAGCGATTCGGAAGACACTCCGGCAAAGTTCTATTTCAATTCTGCTCCGGCGCACCGCACCTGCCCGACTGTGTTTATTGATCCGGGCAAAGATATTCTTCCGGAGAACAAGAAGGAACTGGGGACGCTTGAGGATTCCAACCACCGCACTATCAACAAATACATCCTTCCGGGACAGGTCGAATCCTGCCAGCTTGAGATGGGCATGACCTGCCTTGAGCCGGGATCTGTGTGGAATACGATGCCCTGCCACACGCACGACCGCCGCATGGAAGTGTATCTGTACTTTGATGTGCCGGAGGATTCTGTTGTGTTCCATTACATGGGTGAGCCGACAGAGACGCGCCATATCGTGATGCGCAACGAAGAGGCGGTCATCTCTCCGAGCTGGTCGATCCACTGCGCTTCCGCGACGCATGCCTACACGTTCATCTGGGGCATGGTCGGCGAAAATCAGGATTTTGACGACATGGACGATGTTCCGATGGAAGACCTGAAATAATTCGGGCGGAGTTGTTTTTAACGGATTCATCGGGACCGGCTTGTCCGGTCCTTTGAATAGACAAACAGACAGGGAGGTTTTACAATGGCTGGAATTTTGGATAAGTTCAAGCTTGACGGAAAGGTTGCCTGGGTCACCGGCGCATCTTACGGACTCGGACTTGCTTATGCAACTGCTCTGTATCAGGCGGGTGCAAAGATTGTCTTCAACGACATCAAGCAGGAACTGGTGGACAGAGGCTTTGAGGCATACAAAAAGGCCGGAATTCCGGTTTACGGCGCTGTATGCGACGTAACCAATGAAGAGCAGGTTCAGGCATTTGTCAAGGATGTTGAGGAGAAGGTCGGACCGATCGATATCCTGATCAACAATGCCGGAATCATCAAGAGAATCCCGATGATCGAGATGAGCGTCGCACAGTGGGATCAGGTTATCAATGTTGACCTGACCGGCCCTTTTATCTGCTCGAAGGCGGTTATCCCGGGCATGATCAAGAGAGGACGCGGCAAGATCATCAATGCATGCTCGATGATGTCCGAGCTCGGCCGCGAGACGGTTTCCGCCTATGCTGCCGCCAAGGGCGGACTGAAGATGCTCACGAGAAATATCTGCTCTGAGTATGGCCAGTACAATATTCAGTGCAACGCGATAGGCCCCGGCTATATCGCAACTCCGCAGACCGCTCCGCTTCGTGCAAGACAGGCGGACGGCTCGATGGCTCCGTTTGACCGCTTTATCCGTTCCAAGACACCGGCTCAGCGCTGGGGCGAGACGGATGATCTGATGGGTCTTGCGGTATTCCTTTCTTCCCCGGCTTCTGATTTCATCAACGGCCAGGTTGTCTACATCGACGGCGGTATCACGGCTTACATCGGACAGGATCCGAGTCAGCTCGATGAATCAAAGTTCGCCGCTGAAGTGGAGAAGGAAGACGTCAAAGTCGCCGACAAGTAATCTGCCGCAGACTGTACAGTAAAGAATGAACCCCTGCAGGTGCCTTGGGACAAGGCTCCTGCGGGGGCTTTTTAAACCCAACAGTTTGTTTGCATAAACAGGGGCACTCGGGTATAATACTGCTAAAGTATGGGCTTTGTTTCGTCTTCAGGGAGAAAGAAGTCCTTCAGGAGGTCAGAAAAGTGCGCAAAGTGGATACCGGAAAGACCAGGACTGACAGATATACGATCCGCAGGGATGTGGATCTTGGCGAGATAATCATTTCGGAAGAAGTCGTTGCCATCATCGCCGGACTGGCGGCGACGGAGGTGGAAGGCGTCGAGTCCATGGCCGGCAATATCACGAAGGAACTGGTGGCGCGGCTGGGAATGTCTTATCTTTCCCACGGCGTAAAAGTGCATGTCCAGGAGAACTCGGTGACCGTTGACCTCGCCCTGATTCTGAAGTACGGTTACGCAATTCCGGACGTGTCAAAGAACGTGCAGGAAAAAGTGAAATCGGCGATCGAGACCATGACCGGACTGACGGTGGATGATGTCAATATCACGATTGCAGGAATCGGAACGGAAAAAGCGAAACAGGTGAATGCCAATGAGTAACCGGATGTCCAGAAGTCTGCTCCGGGAACATGCGTTCCGGATCCTTTTTGAGGCGGCGTTTTACGATCCGAACTCTCTGAACGGCCAGGCGGATCTGTACTTCCAGCACGCTGCGGATGACCCGGAGGACGAGGGAATGACGGCGCAGCAGACGGCTTTTACCGATGCGGATAAAGAGTTTATCCGCAAAAAAGTGATAAACGCGGCGGTTCATATTCCGGAAATTGACGAAAAGATCAATTCCGTGTCCAAAGGCTGGCCGACAGACCGGCTTGGGACAGCGGAGCTCACGATTCTTCGACTCGGCATTTCCGAGATGCTTTATGATCCGGATATTCCGGCCGGAGTAGCCATCGACGAGGCGGTTGAACTTGCAAAGAAGTACGGCCAGAGTTCTTCGCCGGCGCTGGTGAACGGCATTATGTCCAGGCTCAAGCCGGCTGAAAATAACGGATGACAGGGCGTTTTGTGAGAGAGCCTTCCACCGTCACACAGGTGAATCAGCAGATCAAAGCTCTGATCGGCAGCGATCCGTTTTTAAATCATGTCTATGTGACGGGAGAGATCTCGAAAATAACCGACCGGAACACGCTGTACTTTACAATCAAAGATGACACATCCGTCCTGAACTGCATCATGTGGCCGTCTGCCGCAAAGAAGATGCCGTACCGCCTGGAAGTCGGCATGAAAGTGATTCTGCGCGGCTACATGGACGTATACGTGAAGGGCGGAAGCTATTCTCTGATTGTGGAGCAGGCCGTGCCGGAAGGGACTGGTGAAATTTATATCCGGCTGAAAAAGCTGGAAGAAAAGCTGCGGGAGGAAGGGCTTTTTGACGAGAAGTACAAAAGGCCGATCCCGAAATTTGCAGCGAAAATAGGAATCGTGACGTCTCCCACAGGACAGGCGGTTCTGGATATTGTCACGACCGCCAAAAAGCGGAACCCTTATGTGGAAATTTTTCTGGCTCCCGCTGTCGTTCAGGGAGAGAGAGCTGCCGCGTCCATCGCCGAGGGCATCAGCCGGCTTGATGCGCTGAATCCCGATGTGATCATTGTCGGGCGCGGGGGCGGTTCCAGCGAAGATTTGTGGGCATTCAACGAAGAAGAAGTAGCGTGGGCGATTTTTAATTCGCAGACGCCGGTCATATCCGCGGTCGGGCACACAGGAGATGTATCCATTGCGGATTCAGTCGCAGATATGCACGTGATCACACCGACAGAGGCAGCGGTCGCGGCGGTGACGGAGCTCTCGGAGTTTGACGGGCTGCTTGCCGGCTACATGGACAGTCTTTCGAACCGGATGCGGGATGTGACGGCGGAAAAGAAGACTCAGCTTTCCATGCGCCGGCTGAAGCTCCAGACACTCAGCCCGCAGCATCTGGCGGATTCGTTCCGGAAGAGGCTGGCGGCATATCCGGAAAAACTGTATTCGTCCATGAAAGCTGTCTCAGTGCGCGACAGGTCCCGGACAGAAACGATGCGGGGAGAACTGCGGTACCGGATGCAGGCAGAGCTTTCCGGGGCGAGGACGCGTATCAAGCAGTCGGCGGGCACTCTGCAGGGACTTTCCCCGCTGCGCGTGCTGGCAGGCGGATATGCCTATGTGGAAAAAGACAAAACAAAAGGCGGAGCGGAGCGTATTTCCGGCGTTCATCAGCTGGAAAAGGGCGACGCTCTGAAGTTGTATTTTCATGACGGCCGTGCGGACGCTGTCATCCGCGGCACGGATGACACGGTTTTTGCACAGGAACAGAGGAAATCATGAAACAGGACATGACGGGGCAGACGGCGGCAGAAAAGAAGAAAACACCGGAAAAGCTGCAGGAAAAATTCGCGGAACTGGACCAGGTGCTGGCGGATCTGCAGAAAAAGGATATCTCGCTCGAGGACGCATTTGCCAGGTATCAGAGAGGCGTTGAACTTGTCAGGCAGTGCAATGCGGCGATTGACCGGGTTGAAAAGCAGGTGCAGGTTCTGCAGGCGGATACGGAAAGCGAGGCCGGAGAGTGAAAGATTACAGCAGCAGACTGAAGAGCGAGACGGAAGCGGTAAATACGATTATCACAGAGTATCTTCCGAAACCGGAAGGGTTTCAGAAGAAGCTGATAGAGGCTGCCGATTATTCCGTACAGGTCGGAGGAAAGAGACTCCGTCCGATGATTCTGCTTGAGTCGTACAGACTGTGCGGCGGCAAAGACGAATCCGCGTGCTATCCGTTCATGGCAGCGCTGGAGTGTATCCACAGCTATTCTCTGGTGCACGATGACCTTCCGGCGATGGACAACGACATGTACCGCCGGGGGAATCTCACAACACACGCAAAATTCGGCGAAGACTTCGGAGTCCTGGCCGGCGATGCACTTTTAAACTACGCATTTGAGCTGATTTTAAAGGCAGTGTGCGGGGCAGAGTCGGACGAGACAAGAGAAGTTATGAGCCGGGCCGGCGAAGTTATCGCAAAGAAAGCGGGAATCTACGGCATGGCGGGCGGCCAGTCGCTGGACGTGGAACTGACCGGAAAGCCGGTTGCGGCAGAGCAGCTGGACTTCATCTTCCGGCTCAAGACGGGAGCACTGCTTGAGGCGGCATTTGCCGCGGGGGCGATCCTGGCAGGAGCTGATGCCGCAGAAGTGGAAGCTCTCACAGAAGCCGGTCTTCTCGTCGGCATGGCATTCCAGATACGGGATGACATTCTGGACGTGACGGGAGACGAAGGGAAACTCGGCAAGCCGGTGAAGAGTGACGAAAAAAACGACAAGACGACGTATGTTACGCTTTTCGGGCTGGACAGGGCGCAGAGAGATGTTGAGAAGTATTCTGCCGAGGCGCAGAGCCGGATCCGTTCCTGCGGAAACAACGACTTCCTGCTCTGGCTTGTGGAAAGACTTGTGAGCCGGGAATACTAAGCAGAGGTTTTCAGGTATGTACCTTGAGACAATCAAAAAACCAAATGACATAAAAAACATACCTCCCGGGCATTATTCGGATCTGGCGGCGGAAATCCGGCAGTTTCTGATTGAGAACGTCAGCCGTACGGGAGGGCATCTTGCCAGCAATCTCGGTGTAGTGGAGCTGACGATGGCGCTTCATCTTGTTCTGGATTTTCCGGAGGACAAGCTGATCTGGGATGTCGGGCATCAGACCTACACGCACAAGATTCTGACCGGGCGGGCGGGCGGCTTTGAGCACCTCCGTCAGTTTGGGGGCATGAGCGGATTCTCCAGGCGGCGTGAGAGTGACTGCGATGCCTTCGACACGGGACATTCCTCCACATCGCTCTCTGTCGGGCTTGGGTATGTGTACGCAAGAGAACTCTCGGGGCAGGATAACCGGGTTGTTTCTGTGATCGGTGACGGCGCCCTGACGGGCGGACTCGCTTATGAAGCGCTCAACAACGCCGCCAGGCTCAAGAGCAATTTCATAATCGTTCTCAATGACAACAAAATGTCTATTTCGCGCAATGTCGGCGGCATCTCGAAAATGCTCAACGAGGTGCGCACATCCGGAAAGTACTATGACCTCAAGGAGAAGGTGCAGGACAGACTGGAGCGCGTGGACGGCGGCGATGAACTGATTGAAAAGCTGAAAAAAACCAAGGCCAATATCCGGTCCATGGTGACGCCGCACACGATTTTTGACGGGCTGGGGATCACATATCTCGGACCGATCAACGGGCACGATGTAAATGAAATGACGCGCGTACTCCGCACAGCCATGCGGATTGACCACGCGGTTGTCATCCATGTCGTGACGAAAAAGGGCATGGGATATCCGCCGGCAGAGAAATCGCCGAGCCGGTTTCACGGCGTCGGTCCGTTTGACGTGGCAACCGGAAACCCGTTAAAGGAGAGCGGGCCGACATACTCATCAGCACTCTCGGACGCCATCTGCGATCTGGCAAAGGAAGATGAAAAAATCGTCGCCATCACCGCGGCGATGTCCGGCGGTGTCGGACTGAAACGCTTCTCGCACGCATTCCCGCGCCGCTTCTTTGACGTCGGCATCGCGGAGCAGCATGCGGTGACATTTGCCGGGGCAATGGCGGTGGCCGGATTCAAGCCGGTCTTTGCCGTGTATTCCAGTTTTCTGCAGCGCGCATACGATGAAATGCTGCATGACGTGTGTCTGCAGCACGCGCATGTGGTGTTTGCCGTTGACCACGCGGGGCTGGTTGGCAGTGACGGGGAGACCCATCAGGGGATTTATGATCTCTCGTATCTTTCGAGCATCCCCGGGATGACGATCTTCGCCCCGAAGAACGCGTGGGAGCTGAAAGAAGGACTGCGCTTTGCACTGGAGGAATTTAACGGCCCGATCGCGATCCGCTATCCTAAGGGAGAAGTGAAAGATATCTACCTGGACTCCAGACAGCGCATCATGGCCGGAAAGGCTGAGATTCTGGAACACGGGGAAGACGTGGCGCTTCTTGCCGTCGGCGATATGGTTGATGAGGCGGGGAAAACCGCAAAGATACTGAAAGAGCACGGCATAAGCGCGACGGTCGTGAATGTCCGTTTTGTACGGCCGTTTGACCGTCTGCTGTTCAGGCGGATCGCCGCGACGCACCGCCTGCTTGTTCCGATGGAAGACAACTGCCGCACCGGCGGTTTTGCCGAGGCAGTGTGCGCCTGGGCAAGACTGGAAGATCTGAAATGCCGGATCCTGCCGGTGACACTTCCGGACGCCTACATCGAGCAGGGCAGCATCAGCCAGCTGAGAAAACTTTACGGGTGTGATGCGCAGGCAGTGGCGGTCCGGGTCCGGAAGGAACTGGAGTCACAGCAAGAGGGAAGGATAGAAGTGGTCTGAACACGATGAACAGAAAGAGACTGGATGTCATACTTACGGAACGTGGACTTTTTCCATCCCGCGAAAAGGCGAAGGCGGTCATCATGGCCGGCGAAGTCTATGTAAACGGCCAGAAGGAAGACAAGGCCGGAACGCCGGTGGAGGAGGACGCGCAGATTGAAGTCCGTCAGAAAAAACCTCTCGCCTATGTGAGCCGCGGGGGCCTTAAACTCGAAAAGGCGATGCATTCCTTTGACGTGCGTGTGGCGGGGAAGGTCTGCATGGACATCGGCGCCTCGACAGGCGGCTTCACCGACTGCATGCTGCAAAACGGCGCCGTAAAAGTATATTCGGTTGACGTGGGACATGGCCAGCTTGACTGGAAACTGCGCAGCGATGATCGTGTGGTGGTTATGGAACGCACCAATATCCGGTATATCAGGCCGGAAGACATCGCCGATAAAATCGGATTCGCAAGCGTGGATGTTTCTTTCATCTCTCTTACCAAAGTCCTCGGGCCGGTGAAGCAGCTTCTGGAACCCGGAGCCCAGATGGTATGTCTGATCAAACCGCAGTTTGAGGCGGGAAGGGATAAAGTTGGCAAGCACGGTGTTGTGCGCGACAAATCCGTGCATCTGGAAGTTATCCGTTCGGTGCTTTCTTTTGCGGTTTCGACAGGCTTTCTGGTTGTGAATCTTTCGTATTCCCCGATCAAAGGTCCGGAGGGCAACATCGAATATCTGTGCCACCTCATCGAAAACGGAGACGAGGGAGCCATCCAGCTTCCGCCGGACCGGCTGCCTGAGAAGATTGTGGCGGCAGCCCACGAAGAACTTGACAGGTGAGAAAATGGCACAGCCTCTTAAAAATTTTCTAATCATAACCAACGCGACGAAAGATCCCGGATTCCTGTTCACCAAACGCGTCGCCGACTGCCTGCAGGATCTTGGCTGCAGGGCTCTCTGCACGCAGGCTGAGGCAGGAGGAGAGGAGAACGCGGATAAGGCGGACTGTGTGATCACGCTGGGCGGTGACGGGACGCTCATCCGCGCGGCCGGGGATCCGAGAGTCAAAGGCCTTCCGATCCTCGGCATCAACATCGGGACGCTCGGATATCTCACCGATGCGGACCGCT
The DNA here is from genome assembly GCA_903789615.1 of uncultured Lachnospiraceae bacterium. Taxonomy (GTDB): domain Bacteria; phylum Bacillota; class Clostridia; order Lachnospirales; family Lachnospiraceae; genus UBA4285. The sequence goes on from CAIFEV010000001.1 coordinate 406,996, forward strand.
CCTCGGCATTTGACGTCCTCGGGCGGGCAGCCTCCGGCGAATATGAGATTGAGCACCGGATGATGATCGACGGAGAAGTCCGCCGCAACGGCCGGGTCCGCTGCCAGAGCAGCGCTCTCAACGACATTGTCCTGAACCGCCGCGAAGACATGCGCGTCATGGATTTTGACATTTACTTCAACGGCGACTTCCTGACCGGATATACGGCCGACGGGGCAATCATCTCGACCGCAACCGGTTCCACGGCGTATTCTTTAAGCTGCGGCGGCCCGTTCATCGAGCCTTCTGCCAAGGTCATGATGGTGACGCCGATCTGTGCGCATTCTCTGACGGGGCGCAGCATTATCGTCGATGAGAACACGAAGATCGGGATCCGTCTGCGGGACCGCGACAACCGGGTCCGGACTGACCGCGGTGTCTGGTTTGACGGACAGTACTGCATCGATGTGCAGACGGGGGATGAGATCATCATCCGCCAGTCGAGTCAGGAGACACTGCTCATCCGTACGACCCGCTGCGGCTTTGTTCAGAGACTCCGCGAAAAACTCTGAACCTTTCAGGAGTAAAAAGTATCATGAAAGCAGACAGACAAAACGAAATCCTGAGACTGATCCGCGAGAAGTCCATCGGAACCCAGGAAGAACTGGCCAGAGCCCTGAATGAGGGAGGCTGGAAAGTCACGCAGGCGACGGTATCCCGCGACATCCGGGAACTTCATCTGACCAAGACGGGAGACGGACGCGGCGGGCAGCGCTATGTAGAGTATCATGTCAGCGAACCGCATCTGAATGAAAAGTACGTCCGGGTGCTGAAAGAGGGCTTTGTATCCATGGATTCGGCCGGCAACCTCCTTGTCATCCGGACTGTATCCGGGATGGCCATGGCGGTCGGCGCCGCGGTCGACGGCCTGCACTTTGAGGAGATCATCGGCTCCATCGCCGGTGACGACACCATCATGTGCGCCGTGCACACACCGGAGGGTGTCGCGAGACTGATGAAGAAGATCCGCGGCATTCTCGGAACGTGAATTTCACCGACAGTTCTGTCAAGAGGGCAAATGCTTACAAATCTTCATGTTAAAAATCTCGCCCTGATACAGGAGGCCGATGTCGAATTCGGTCCGGGGCTCAATATCCTGACGGGTGAGACCGGAGCCGGGAAATCGATTATTCTCGGATCTATTCAGCTGGCACTCGGCGGCAAGACGAGCGCGGAAGTCATCCGGAAAGGGGCAGAGTACGCTCTTGTTGAGCTTGTTTTTTCTGTTGAAGATCCGGCAAAGCGGGCTGCGCTCAAAGACCTGGGGGTTGAAGACGCCCAGGACGGCGAAGTCATTCTCGTAAGGAAAATAACGCCCGGCCGCTCCCGCATCAAAGTTAATGGTACATTTTTCACCGCAGCACAGGTACGGGAAATCAAGAGCCTGCTGATCGACATTCACGGCCAGCACGACAATGCGGCGCTGCTTTCCCCGGAGGAACATCTGCGTCTGATTGATTCCTTCTGCCCGCCGGAAACAGGCGTTCTCCGTCAGACTCTCCGGGACAGATACCGCAGTCTCCAGGAAAAGAAGAAGGAAATCAAGGCACTTTCAATGGATGAATCCGCACGCGCCAGAGAGATGTCGTTCCTGCAGTTTGAGATACAGGAAATACAGAGCGCGAAGCTAAAGCCCGATGAAGACGCGGCTCTTGAGGCGGATTACCGGCGGATGTCGAATGCCTCCCGGATCTTTGAGTATCTCACGGATGCTGAAAACCTGCTCACGGAGGCACCGGAAAATCTCTCGGACCTCTCCGGACAGATCATACAGTCGGTCTCCAGGGCCGCGGCTTTTGACCCGGATCTTGCGGACACGGAAAAGCTTTTAAATGATCTGGACGGGATTATCTCCGATGCGTCCAGGTCCCTCCGGGATTACATGGAAACGCACGAATATGATGAACAGGCGCTCTCGGACACGGAAGCGCGCTTAAACACCATCAATGCCCTGAAGGACAAATACGGCCGGAGCATTCCGGACATCCTCGCAGCCTGTGAGCAGAAGGAAAAGAGACTTCAGGAACTTGAAAACTGCGCGCAGATCCTGGAGGAAAAAAATTCCGCGTGCCGAAAACTGCAGCAGGAGATCGGCAGACTTGCCGACAGGCTCACACAGATCCGGCAGAAGACGGCGGACGAATTGTGCGGGAGAATCCGGGAAAATCTCAGGGGCCTGAATTTTCTCGACAACCGCTTCACGGCCTCCTTTATGCGACTCCCGGAACCGGGCGAAAACGGTCAGGATGCGGTGAATTTTATGATCGCCGTCAATCCGGGAGAAGAGTTGCATCCGCTGCAGAAAACAGCTTCAGGGGGCGAGCTCTCCCGTATCATGCTGGCCGTCAAGACCTGCATGGCCGAAAAGGACCATACGGGGACGCTTATTTTTGATGAGATTGATGCCGGCATCAGCGGCCGCACGGCGCAGAAGGTTGCCGAAAACCTCCATTTTCTCGCGGGATCGCATCAGATCATCTGCATCACCCATCTGGCACAGATTGCAGCTATGTCCGACGTACATTTCCGGATCGCCAAGCGCGTGAAAGACGGCAGAACGGTCACCACAATTGAAAAACTTTCCGAAGAGGAGAGTATAGAAGAGCTTTCCCGGATCCTTGGCGGTACAAGAATAACGGACGCCGTCCGCAGGAGTGCGCAGGAAATGCGGGAAATGGCCCGGAAAGCAGACACCTCAGTCTCGCAGCAGCCCGCTATTCCGAGGAATGTTACATAAGTGTTACAATTTTATTTCGTGATATGTGACAAATCTTCGAAAAAGGGTTGAAATGCACGATATGTAGTAGTATAGTTACACATGTCGAAATAAATTCGTAACAAAATCTGTTAGAATTTTATGAGGTGAAAATGTATTTTCGGAAGTTTTCCAGAAGCCTGATGCTGGCAGCTGCCATCAGTTCGGTTGCCGCATGCGGCGTTATGGCCGATGACATATCGGATCTTACGCAGAAGAAACAGGAAGCTGAGTCCAACGTTTCCGACCTTCAGCAGCAGATGACGGATCTTTTCAGTCAGATGAGCAGCCTGGAACTTCAGGCACAGGATCTGAATGAACAGATTGCTGCAAACGAGGCGAAGCTGGATGAAGTCAATCAGCAGTCTGAGGATCAGACGCAGAAGATGTATGAGCGCATCCGGTATATGTATGAGAATCAGGCCGGATCGTCCGTATCGGAGATTCTTCTTTCTTCGAAAGATTTCGCAGATTTTCTCAAGAAGAGCAGCTACGTATCGAGCATCTATCAGACAGACAGAGACGGACTGGTCCAGCTGGCGCAGACAAAGAGTGACATTGAAAGTCTGAACGAGCAGCTGACAAGCCAGAGAGATGATCTGCAGGCTTCGTATGAAGCAAACTTTGAAAAAACCCAGGAACTGCAGACACTGATCTCGGATGCACAGGGAACGGTCGATGATCTGGACAGTCAGATTCAGGCAGCGGCTGCAGAAGCGGCCAGAAAGGCAGCGGAAGAACAGGCGGCTAAGGAAGCAGCGGCATCCGCTACGGCTTCTTCGGCATCATCCGGCTCTGCACAGACTGCCCAGCAGATCCTCGCGGCTGTAGGCCTCGCGGATCCGACGACAGGCAGCTCAGAGAGCTCAGGAAGCACTTCGGCGGTATCCGGCAGTCAGAGTGCACAGTCGGGATCATCTGTTTCCACAGGTACATCGGAAGCACAGACGGAAGCGCCTGCTGCTGCAGAAGAGACAACCGGGCAGACCACAACGTCCCAGCCTGAGACACCGGCTGAGACGACATCCGGAAGTACCGAAACGGAAGAGTCAAAGGCACAGGAGACGGAGAGCTCCAAGCCTTCTTCTTCCTCTTCTGAAAGCACCACAAAAGTGTCCTCAGACACCTCAATCGGAGCACAGGCTCTCTCCATCGCAGAGAGCTACATCGGAACTCCGTATGTATGGGGCGGCACGACACCGGCCGGCTTTGACTGCTCAGGTCTGACACAGTATGTATATGCGCAGCTGGGCATCGGCATTCCGAGAACATCCGCCGCACAGCTTTCCGCGGGCTACTCTGTGGGACTTGCCAATGCGCAGCCGGGAGACCTGGTTCTCTGCCCCGGCCATGTGGGACTGTATGCCGGAAACGGCATGATTCTGAACGCGACACAGCCGGGCGACATCGTGCGGTATTCCCACGTTTCTTCCTTCACGGTGCTGGATGTGAGACGAGTTTATTGATGTTTATCCCTGATGGATATGCTATAATAAGTGCAGCTTAGAGGCTGCACTTATTTTTTTGCTTTCGTGAGGTTTACGCGCAGCCTGCAATCCATTTGTACGGGGAGGAAAACCATGAAGAACATTCTGCTTGTGGCTTCTGAGGCTGTGCCTTTTATCAAGACAGGCGGATTGGCGGATGTTGTCGGCGCACTGCCGAAGTACTGTGACAGAACAAAATACGATGTGCGGGTTATGATCCCGAAGTATATGTGCATACCGCAGGAACTCCGGGACCAGATGAAATACATCACGCATTTTTACATTGATCTGGCGTGGCGCACCCAGTACGTCGGCGTGCTGCAGGCGCAGGTCGACGGCGTCACCTATTATTTCATCGACAATGAATTTTACTTCGGCGGCCCCAAACCGTACAGCTGGATTCACGAGGACATCGAGAAGTTTGCCTTCTTTGCAAAGGCCGCACTGAGTGCACTCCCGGTCCTGGGGTTCCGGCCGGACATCATCCACTGCAATGACTGGCAGACGGGCCTCATCCCCGTATATCTGCATGAGAGATTTGCGGACGGGGAGTTCTATCAGGGTATCCGCTCCATCATGACCATCCACAATCTGCGGTTTCAGGGTATCTGGGACTTGAAGAAGGTGAAGGATATCACCGGTCTTCCGGACTATTTCTTCACATCCGACAAGCTGGAGGCGTACGGGGACGCCAATTACCTGAAGGGCGGAATCGTTTATGCCGACTGGGTGACGACTGTCTCTCCGACATATGCGGAGGAAATCAAAACGCCGTTTTACGGTGAGCATCTTGACGGACTGATGCGGGCACGCAGCAACTGCCTGTCCGGAATTGTCAACGGCATCGACTACGCGCTGTTTAATCCGGAGACTGACGGGAAGATTCCGGCCCGGTACAATCAGATCACATTCCGTAAGGAGAAGTGGAAGAACAAGACAGAGCTGCAGAAAGAGCTTGGTCTTGCGCAGGATAAGGACAGATTTATGATCGGCATCGTATCCCGCCTCACCGATCAGAAGGGGTTTGATCTCATCAACTGTGTCATGGATCAGATCTGTCAGGAGGACGTTCAGCTTGTCGTCCTCGGGACGGGAGAAGAGCGCTACGAGAACATGTTCCGCCACTATGACTGGAAGTATAATGACCGTGTGTCGGCCAACATCTATTACTCGGATGATCTGGCCCGCAAGATCTACGCCGCCTCGGACGCTTTTCTGATGCCGTCTCTCTTTGAGCCTTGCGGTCTGTCCCAGCTCATCAGTCTCCGATACGGAACGGTTCCGATTGTGCGCGAGACAGGCGGACTGAAAGACACTGTCGAAGCTTACAACGAATATGAGGGGACAGGGACCGGATTCTCATTTGCCAACTATAATGCGCATGAGATGCTCGGAATTATCAATTACGCCAAGGACGTTTATTACAATCACCGCCACGAGTGGAACGGGATTGTCGACCGCGGCATGACCCGCGATTTCTCGTGGACGAATTCGGCGAAAAAGTACGAAGAGCTTTACGATCAGCTCCTCGGTTGATTTTAACGGCAAGCTGTGGTACATTAACCAGAGCGTGCGGATGTGGCGGAATGGCAGACGCGGCAGACTCAAAATCTGCTGGTGGTGACATCATGCGGGTTCAAGTCCCGCCATCCGCATTTCGTCCGGCCTGTGATTTACGCTTGGTAAGTCACAGGCTTTTTTTGTAGAATTCCTTCTGCGGGTTCTTTTGCGGCGGCAGGCCGGATAGGAGGGTGCGATGGCCGGGAAGGACGAGGAAATCTGTGAGAGCATACAGCGCGATATGCCGCTCTTTGTATCCGGCAGACTTTCTGACGAAGAGATGAAAGACTTTATACGGCATGTGAAGCACTGCAAAAGCTGTCAGGAAGAGCTCATGACATATGACATTCTGGAGTATGGCCTGAAGGAGAAAAAGACACTGACAAGTCCGGACGCCGAAACAGTGAGACTCATCCGGGATTATGACTTCCAGGGGCTGATGAAAAAGCAGCTCTCCGATATGGAAGCAAAAGTGCGCCGGAAGGAAAAGTGGGAGCGTCTGTCTCTCCTGGCACTCGGGATTGCGAATATCGCCGCGCTGGCTGCGACGGCACTCATGCTCCTGGAAAAATGGTAAAGGGGACTGCTTTGAAGAAAAAAATACTGATCGTTGACGGACACAGCATCATGAACCGGGCGTATTTTGCGATGCCCCATCTGACAAATGCGGAAGGCGAGCCGACCGGTGCGATTCTTGGATTTCTGAACATTCTGTTCCGCTACCTTGACGAGCGCTCTCCGGAGTACCTGATCGTCACATTCGACACGGCGGCGCCGACATTCCGACATAAAATGTATCCGGATTACAAGGGCACAAGAAAGCCGATGGATCCGGAACTTCACCAGCAGATTCACAAAGTTCAGGAACTCCTTGCGGCTATGGGAATTGAAATCCGGTCGCTGGCGGGGTACGAAGCGGACGATCTCATGGGGACGCTGGCGGTCAGGGCGGCGAAGGAAGGGCTGGATGTGACCATCCTGTCCGGTGACCGCGATCTGCTTCAGCTGGCTTCTCCTTCGATCACCGTGACAATCCCGAAAACCATAAAGGGGAAATCGCTTGTCGAGGAGTACGGTCCGAAAGAGGTCAAGGAAACGTTCGGCGTGACACCGGAGGAGTTTATCGACGAGAAGGCACTGATGGGAGACAGCTCCGACAATATTCCAGGAGCGCCCGGGATCGGCCCGAAAACCGCCGCAAAACTCATTGAGCAGTATCACAGCATCGGCGAGGTAATCGCACACGCGCAGGAGCTTAAGCCCGACAAGGTGCGCCGTTCGGTTTCCGAAAATACAGAACAGATCCGCATGAGCTATGATCTGGCGAAAATCTGCACCGATGCGCCGGTTGAACTGGACCTTGAAGGAGCAGTGACGGGCGATTATTTCAATGAAAAATCGTACCCGTATTTCAAAAAACTGAACTTCAGAAAGTATCTTGACCGCTTCACGCACACGGACGCGGCCCCGATGCCAAAGGAAAGCCTGCAGCTGCGCCCGTATGAGGAGATACACCGGCTGGAGCAGGCCGATAGGATATTCCGGGAACAGGCGGAAGCACTTTCGCGCGGAAAGAGGCTCGGCGTGAACTATCTTATCCGCTCCGGAAAAGTTATCGGACTGGCGCTTGCACCGGAAGAAGGGGAAAAGAATTATTTCTTTCCGACCGCCGGCTATTTTACGATAAGCTATTTCGCCAGAAAGCTGATTGAGCTCTCGGATGCCGCATCGGACAGAAATCTGTGCTTTCTCGACCTGAAGGGGCAGCTGGGAGCGTTCACGGACCTGTACCTGCACAATCTGCGTCAGGAAGCGGTCTTTGATGTCAGCGTCGGGGATTATCTTCTCTACCCGGCGAGAAGCGCGTATACCGCGGACGTACTGGCAGGCGCGCTGCTTGATGTGCCGCTGCCGTCTCTGTCCGAGCGGGCCAAAGCAGCCGGAAAGAAAAAGGAAGACGATCTGCTTCCGGACGCGCCGGAGCGGATCGAAGACGCATCGCAGCGCGCCTGGACGGCGATGATGACGGCCGGAAAGATAGAGAAGGGGCTGAAGGACGCCGATATGTACGATCTTTTCGAGAACCTGGAGATGCCGCTTGTCTTCGTCCTTTATGACATGGAGAAGACCGGCGTGCGGATCGACGCGGATTCTCTGAAGGAGTACGCAGAGGAGCTCGGGAAGAAGATTGACGCACTGACGGAGAAGATCTACGGGGAGGCCGGGAAGACCTTCAATCTGAATTCGCCAAGGCAGCTTGCCCAGGTCCTGTTTGAGGATCTGAAGATACCGAACGGGAAGAAAGGGAAGAACGGATATTCGACCTCAGCGGACATTCTCGAGAAGCTCGCTAACGACTATCCGATCGTGGCCGATATTCTGGAATACAGGACGTACAGCAAGCTCAAGTCGACCTATGCGGACGGGCTGCCGGGCTACATAGCACCGGACGGGCGGATTCACTGTCACTTCAATCAGATGGTCACGGCGACCGGGCGCATCAGCTCCTCGGACCCGAACCTGCAGAACATACCTGTGCGGCAGGATCTCGGACGCCAGATCCGCAGGATGTTCATCCCGCGGGAGGGGTATACATTTGTCGATGCGGACTATTCGCAGATCGAGCTGCGCATTATGGCGCACATGTCCGGGGATGAGAAACTCATTGAGGCGTACCGCTCCGAAAAGGATATTCACCGGATCACAGCGTCACAGGTGTTTCACGTGCCGTTTGAGGACGTGACACCGCAGCAGCGCCGCAACGCAAAGGCGGTCAACTTCGGCATCATCTACGGCATCAGCGCCTTCGGCCTCTCCAAGGATCTGAGCATATCGAGAAATGACGCGAAGCACTATATAGAACAGTACTTTGAAACCTATCCGAAGGTAAAGGAGTATATCGACCGGCTCGTGGCCTCGGCCAAAGAGACAGGGTACTCCGTCACAATGTTCGGAAGACGGCGCCCGATACCGGAACTTAAGGACAGTAATTTTATGCGGAGGCAGTTCGGCGAACGGGTTGCCATGAACGCGCCGATCCAGGGGAGCGCGGCGGACATCATGAAGATCGCCATGATCCGTGTCAGCCAGTCGCTTGCGACCAGTCACATGAAATCAAGAGTTGTCCTTCAGGTGCACGACGAACTGCTCGTTGAGACGGCGCCGGGCGAAGAGGAGGCGGTAAAGCAGATCCTCACGGAGTGCATGACGCACGCGGCGGATCTGAAGGTGCCGCTGGAGATTGACATCAACGAAGGCATTAACTGGGCGGAGGCACACTGACGGAATGAAAGTTATCGGGCTGACAGGCGGTGTCGGAAGCGGAAAGAGCACGGTCACGGAGATCTTAGAGAGCATGGGATATCCGGCCGTTCAGACAGATGCCATCGGAAAAGAGCTGATGCGCCCGGGCGAGGCGGGGTACCGCGGGATCATTTCCTTTTTCGGTGACTGTATTCTGAAAGCGGACGGTACAATCGACCGGAACAGACTGGCAGAAGTAATATTTAATGAACCGCGGAAAAAAGTGGTGGTCGAGAGTATCATCCATCCACTTGTGAAGCGGCAGGTAATCAACGCGGTTACGGAAGCGCGCATCCGGGGAGAGACGGACTATTTTTTCGTCGAATCGGCGCTGCTGTACGAGGACCACTACGAGTCGGTCTGCGATGAGTTCTGGTATGTCTATGCGCCGGAGGCGGTGCGCCGCAGGCGCCTGAAAGCTTCACGGGGTTACAGCGACGAAAAAATCGACAGTATCCTGAAAAGTCAGCTTTCCGACGAACAGTTCCGCTCCATCTGCACGCAGGTCATCGACAATAGCGGAAATCCTGAGAAGACGAAAGGCTGCCTTGAGAAATTGCTGAACCTATGCTAATGTTATGCGAAACGGGAGGAAGAAGCATCCATGCGCATGATGAGCATCGCCAGCGGAAGCAGCGGCAATTGTATCTACATCGGTTCTGACGACACGCATATTCTGATTGACGCCGGGATCAGCCGCAGGAAAATCGAGGAAGGTCTGAAACTGGCCGGACTGTCTCTGGCGGATATCGACGCGATATTTGTTACGCACGAGCATTCGGATCACATCAAGGGACTTGGCGTGATTGCGCGCAGGGATGAAATTCCGATCTACACGACATCCGGCACGATGAAGGGAATCCGACAGACGACGTCTCTTGGGGAAATCCCGGCTGACCTGTTCCGGCAGGTGAGTGCGGATGAGAATGTGAAGGTCGGCGATCTGACGGTTCACTCCTTTGCCATATCGCACGACGCGGCGGAGCCGGTCGCGTACACGGTAAGCTGCGGCGGGAAAAAGGCGGGAGTCTGCACGGATCTCGGGATCTACACCGATTACACGGTTCAGAATCTGAAAGGCGCAGATGCGCTTCTCGTCGAAGCCAATCACGACATCAACCTTCTGGAGGTCGGACCGTATCCGTACTATCTGAAGCAGAGAATCCTGGGCAGAAAGGGCCATCTGTGCAACGAAGCAGGAGGCAGGCTCATCAGCAGCGTGCTGAGTGACCGGGTGCGGACTGTTTTTCTCGGACATCTCTCGAAGGAGAACAATTACGACAGGCTCGCCTATGAAGCGGTCCGCCAGGAAATTGACATGGCGGACAATCCGTACAGGGCAAAGGACTTCGACATCCGCGTCGCCGGCAGAGACGTGCCGTCGGGAATTGTCGAACTTTAAGTCATCAGGGAGGATGAAATCATGGAAAAGTGTATCATCACAGTGGTCGGCAGGGATACCGTCGGAATTATTGCAAAAGTCTGCACCTATCTTGCTGACGCGGGAATCAACATTCTGGATATCTCCCAGACAATCCTGTCCGGATATTTCAACATGATGATGATCGTCGATGTCTCAGGTTCTGTGAAATCCTTTGACACCGTTGTGAGTGAGCTGGAGGAAGTCGGCAATTCCATCGGAGTGAAGATCAAGTGCCAGCGGGAAGAAATCTTTGACAGCATGCACAGAATCTGAGAGAAAGGACAGGCGTCGATTATGATCAACATAATGGAAGTCGCTGAGACCAACAAGATGGTCGAGCAGGAAAATCTTGATGTCCGCACCATCACGATGGGAATCAGCCTTCTGGACTGCGCAGGCCCGGATCTTTCCGATGTCTGCGACAGAATCTACCGCAAAATCACAAGTTATGCGAAGGACCTTGTCGTTACCGGGGAGGAGATTGCCAGAGAGATTGGCGTCCCGATCGTCAACAAGCGCATCTCGATTACACCGGTTTCACTCGTCGGCGCAGCATGCTGCCACACGCCGGATGACTATGTTCAGATCTGCCGCACTCTCGAGCGCGCCGCTCTGGACGTCGGCGTCAACTTCATCGGCGGATATTCGGCTATCGTGTCCAAGGGGATGACGCCGTCTGATGAGCTTCTGATCCGCTCGATTCCGAAGGCTCTTTCCTGCACGGAGCACATCTGCTCCTCGGTAAATGTCGGTTCAACCAAAACCGGCATCAACATGGACGCGGTGCGCCTCATGGGACAGATCGTAAAGGAGACAGCCGAACGCACGAAGGACATGGATTCCAGCGGCTGCACGAGACTTGTCGTGCTGTGCAATGCACCGGATGACAATCCGTTTATGGCAGGAGCATACCTCGGCGTCACGGAGCCGGACGCCGTGATCAATGTCGGCGTATCCGGGCCTGGCGTCGTTAAGTACGCACTGGAAAGTGTCAGAGGCGAGAGCTTTGAGGTTCTGTGCGAAACGATTAAAAAGACGGCATTCAAGATCACCCGTGTGGGACAGCTTGTCGCACAGGAGGCAGCCCGCCGTCTGGGTGTTCCGTTCGGCATCATCGACCTGTCTCTGGCACCGACACCGGCTATCGGCGATTCCGTTGCGGATATCCTCGAGGAAATCGGTGTCGAGAAGGCCGGAGCTCCCGGTACCACCGCCGCGCTGGCACTTTTAAACGATCAGGTCAAGAAGGGCGGCGTCATGGCTTCGTCTTATGTGGGCGGCCTTTCCGGCGCCTTTATCCCGGTCAGCGAAGATCAGGGAATGATCGATGCAGCCGCTGCCGGCGCGCTCACGATCGAAAAGCTTGAGGCGATGACCTGCGTCTGCTCTGTTGGCCTTGATATGATCGCGATACCGGGTGACACTGAGGCGTCCACGATATCCGGCATCATTGCGGATGAAGCTGCGCTCGGCATGGTCAACCAGAAGACGACAGCGGCCAGACTGATTCCGGTTATCGGCAAGACTGTAGGCGATCACGCCGAATTCGGCGGCCTGATGGGACACGCACCGATCATGCCGGTGAACCGTTTCGGGTGCGGGGATTTCATCAACCGCAAGGGGAGGATCCCGGCGCCGCTGCACAGCTTCAAAAACTGAATTTCTACATAATCAGACCGGAGGCAGAAAATGCTTTCCGGTCTTTTTTACAGGGGTATGCTTTGCATGAAAAGATTTGTCATCATCGGAGCCGGGTGGAGGGCAATGTATTATGTCCGCGCCGCCAGAAGGAAGCCGGAAAACTACGACGATCCGGTCATATACTGCCGGAATCCCGAAAAAGCAGAAATTCTGCAGTCTGAGACCGGCTTGCGCTGCCTGTCTGATTTTCAGGAATGTCTTGCAGCACAGCCGGATTTTCTGGTACTTGCCGTTCCGAAAGAGGTTTCCTTTGAGTGGATAATCAGGCTGGAAGAAGCCGGGCTTCCGATTCTCTGCGAGACCCCGCCGGCGGTAAAACAAGAAGATCTGCACCGCATCTGGCAGGAAAGCTGCAGCGGCAGGCTGCGGATAATGGTGGCTGAACAGTATCTGCTGACGCCTTCCCTTGCAGCAGTCTGTGAGGCCGTAAATTCCGGCAAGATAGGCGATCCGTATTATCTGCACATATCCCGGGCTCACGGGTATCATGGAATCAGTCTTATCCGGCACTTTCTGCGCGTTCGTGCAGAAACCGTGGCGATACAGGGTGAACAATTGCAGGAGCAGGTGCTTGTAACAGGACACAGACCGGGAATTATACGTGATGGCGCCTTGAAAAGCGAACCTCGTGACTTTGTCAGGTTCGTGTTTGAAAATGGGAAAAGAGCGGACTACGACTTTGACAGCGTTCTGTACCATTCAGCCATCCGGCGATATCACCTGCTCCTTCAGGGCGGGAAGGGCGAGATCTGTGATCAGAACATGGTATATGCCGGAGCGTACCACGGCAAATGGCAGTTCTATGAGGAGTCCTTCGGCGAGAACACGCAGTATCAGAACCGGTTTGGCGTGGCGGATGACCCGGACCGGCAGGATTACGAAGAAGACGATATCGCGATTCGCAGGCTGATGGACAGCATGGAATGCGTCCGGGAGGGAAAGGACGGGGCTTACCCGCTTGCCGATGCCCTGCAGGATACGTATCTGTGGCTTTTGATGCAGGAGGCAATTGCAGGCAGGATGTGCATCAGAAGCGTACCGCAGCCGTGGCAGAGTGCTTTGGAGAACTGACAGGATTTTAAAGCCGTACCGTCACACCCGTATGATTCCTGCATGGAATTCGTCCGGGAGAAGTCTTCCGCTTTTGTTCCTGTATATCTGTCTGTAAAGAGCAGACGCGTGCCGGTCCTCCGGGATAAGGTCCCCAAAGCCGGCCGTTTTTGTGATGACGGGACAGGGAGCAGATCTGGCGTTTTCGTGCAGATACTGCTGACCTGTCTGCGTGAACCCCAGCACCCGTATAAAGGGCAGCTGTCTGCGGTATCTGTCGGCTGTCTCTTTCCGGATTCCCAGCAGGATGTGTGCCATGCAGCGGGCGACGTGCGCGCGGGTTATGTTGCGCGTCTTCACGGTGTCAATGAATTTCTCTACGGAAAGTGAGGGGTCAAATAATCGCAGGATGCGCATTGCGGCAGATTCCGGAATGTCATCATACTGTGTCAGCTCCTGCGCGGCGGACACTTTATTGTATCCGGACCGGTACAGAATGTCCTCTATCTTTGCGTAAAGAACCGCCCGGAAGTCTTCCGGACACAGCGGAACACTCTGCTCCAGCCGTACTGCGGAGGCGAGCTCCGGCGACAGGCAGGAGAGCACGGATAAGTCCGGAAGCTTCCCGTTCCTTGAAGCTGTGATCAGCTGTTTCCGTATGGCGGAGGCACTGCGTGCGCCGGGCACGCCCTCAGGCATTTCTGAACCCGGGTGCTCCGCCGCCTCGTCGTGCTGCGCACCGATGCGCCGTACCGGAACAAACTCACATGAAAACTGTTCCCGCCCGGCGGCTTTCATGTACTCGATACCCAGAATATCGTTGGGGGAGCGCAGGAGTTTACGCACGGCATCTTCGGAAGGAAAAGAAGACGGCAGGGCGCCTCCCGAAGGACGGCAGAGAACCTGTACAAGAGCCTCTTCTCTTGCTGCGGGGTAGGGTGCTCCCGCGCGAAGAGCGCCTGCCAGACATTCCCGGTACGCAGCCGGTTCACACGCAAGAAACGCAGCGACACGCCGCATGAGAGAAAGGTCGGTGCTCTCCGAACCGAACGAAAGACAGGAGACGTTCAGTGCCGCCATTGTGCGCACGGCGCCGAGCGCAAACATCTCGGCGGATGAAACGGCATAAACGACTGGCAGCTCCAGGACAAGGTCGGCGCCGTTAGTAAGAGCCGCCCTCGCGCGGGTATATTTGTCATAGATGGCGGGAGTGCCGCGCTGAACAAAATCGCCGCTCATCACGACGACGGTGCAGGCAGCACCGGAAAGGCGCCTGGCTTCCTTAAGCTGCCAGATGTGGCCGGTGTGCATCGGATTGTATTCGGCGGTGATTCCGACAGCGTTCAATTCAAACCTCCAGGACGATGTTGCTTGCTCATAAAGAGATTATACCATTGTAAGAGAGTATTACGGGAAAACACAATATTGCATGTGATTTTGAACAATGCATAGCCTTGTATCGCTGTGAAAAGAGTTTATAATACAAAGTAAAGGCTTACATAGGCGGGACGTGCAGACCGTCTTTTTATTGTGCCTCAAAAGGAGGAAGCATCAGGTATGGCATTCATTGACAAGATCAAACAGCAGGCAAAGCAGGACAAGAAGAGAATCGTGCTCCCGGAGACCATGGACAAGAGAACGTACGAGGCCGCCGAGAAAATCCTGAAGGAAGGCATTGCAGACATCATCCTGATCGGCAGACCGGAAGACATCAAAAAGAACAGCGAGGGTTTCGACATCTCCGGCGCTGTATGCGTTGACCCGTTCACGGATCCGAACAGACAGAAATACATTGACAAGTTCGTCGAGCTGCGCGCCAAGAAGGGCATGACTCCGGAGAAGGCGGAAGAGCAGATGACTTCTGACTATATGTATTACGCCTGCCTGATGTGCAAGTGCGGCGATGCTGACGGCGCGGTTTCGGGCGCCTGCCACTCCACCGGCAATACAATCCGTCCGGCGCTTCAGCTTCTGAAGACAAAGCCGGGCATCCACAGCGTCTCCGGTTTCTTCCTGATGGAGGTTCCGGACTGCGAATACGGAGACAACGGCCTCTTCGTTTTCGCTGACTGTGCCGTAAACACCGACTTTGACTCCGCCAAGCTTGCCGAAATCGCCGGCCTCTCCGCCGAGTCCTTCCGCATGCTGACCGGTGATGAGCCGAAGGTTGCAATGCTCTCTTATTCCTCAAAGGGCAGCGCAAAGCACGACGATGTGACCAAGGTTGCCGATGCGGTCAAGATCGCGCATGAGCAGTATCCGGATCTGAAGCTTGACGGCGAGCTGCAGCTTGACGCGGCTCTGGTTCCGAGTGTCGGCGCTGCGAAGGCACCGGGCAGCGAGGTGGCCGGCCATGCCAACACCCTTGTATTCCCGAGCCTTGAGGCCGGAAATATCGGCTACAAGCTGGTTCAGCGCCTTGCAAAGGCCAACGCGTATGGTCCGGTTCTTCAGGGACTTGCAATGCCGGTCAACGACCTGTCCCGCGGATGCTTCGCGGATGATATCGTAGGCGTCGTAGCCATCACCGCTGTTCAGGCACAGGCAAACAAGTAATAAAAGGAGTTTACGTTCACATGAATATCTTAGTCATCAACTGCGGAAGTTCTTCCCTCAAGTATCAGCTGATCAACATGGACGACGAGAGTGTTCTCGCCAAGGGCCTTGTTGAGTGCATCGGAATCGAGGGCTCCCAGCTAACCCACAAGCCGGCCGGCAAGGACGAATACGTTGTGAAGCAGGCGATCCCGGACCACAAGGTTGCTGTTCAGCTTGTGCTGGACGCTCTGGCAGATCCGCAGCACGGCGTCATCAAAGATGCTTCGGAAATCTATGCCATCGGACACCGCGTTCTCCATGGCGGTGAGAAGTATCAGGCGTCCATCGTTGTCAATGATGATGTGAAGAAGGTCATCCGTGAGTGCTTTGACCTGGGACCGCTTCACAACCCGGCCAACCTTATCGGCATCGAGGCCTGCGAGGCAGCCATGCCGGGCAAGAAGAACGTCGCTGTGTTTGACACCGCCTTTGGCGGGACCATGCCGCCGAAGGCTTATCTTTACGCGATCCCGAGAGAGTACTATGAGAAGTACCACATTCGCAGATACGGTTTCCACGGCACAAGCCACAGCTTCGTATCGAAGGAACTCATCCGTTTTGCCGGACTTGACGTGAACAACTCCAAGGTCATTGTCGCGCATCTGGGCAACGGCGCCTCCATCTCCGCGACCGTCAATGGCAGATGTGTCGATACCTCCATGGGTCTGACACCGCTTGAAGGCCTGATCATGGGCACCCGTTCCGGCGACCTGGATCCGGCCATCCTCGAGTTCCTCTGCAACCATGAGCACATCTCGATCAGTGAGATGCTGACGATTCTCAACAAAAAGTCCGGTGTTTACGGTATGTCGGGCGGCATCTCCAGTGACTTCCGTGATCTTCAGAAGGCTATGGAAGATGGAAACGAGCTGGCAAAGGCGACAATGGAAGCGTATATCTACCGTGTTGCCAAGTATATCGGCGCTTATACGGCAGCCATGAACGGCGTGGATGCAATCGCCTTCACGGCCGGCGTCGGCGAGAACTCCAACTTCATCCGCGAGAAGGTCACCAACTATCTCACGTATCTTGGCGTGAAGATTGACAAGGCAGCAAACGATGCGGCTCACGGCAAGGAGATGACGATCTCAACGCCGGATTCAAAGGTCAAGGTCTGCGTCATCCCGACGAACGAAGAGCTTGCCATCGCAAGAGAGACTCTGGAGTTGACAAAGTAAGACACCCGGGGATCTCACAGAAATATCAGGTAATCAGAAAGTCCTCTGCAGTGTTTCCGTGTACTGCGGAGGGCTTTTTTTAAATCCCCGCATTTTAACAGGTTGCACTATGGAAACGCCGGAAATCAAAGAGAACGCCGATGCCTATCGGAAACCGGGAAGTCTGAGCGTTACCGATGCGGAAAGATATTTATCAACAGAACAGTTTCCAGAGCCTGCAGGCCGGAGTATAATAAATATAACGATCAGAACGGATCAAAAGGAGGGGGAGGCGTGCTGCATTGCAACAGAGCAACAATCCGGGCAAACCTGACAGCTGCCTGCCTGATTCTGCTTGCAGCTGTGCTCCATTATACGGATATCAGCAGTCTGTGGGGCAGCGGCGCATCTCTTATCTGCGTCGGGACAATGATCTATGTGGGCCTTCTTCTTTACTGGGGGATCACGCTCAGAAACCGGCTGACCAATATACGGATACGAAGGCTGCTTCTTACCTCGATTGGCCTCATGATTCTCTGGTTTGTGCTAAGAAGTGCAAAGTATGATTTTTTTAGTTTTTCCCGCGACATCTGCCGTCAGCTGTGGTACAGCTATTATATTCCACTGAATTTTCTTCCCACCCTGTCCCTTATTGCAGCCTGGCGCATCGGCTATCGAAAACACGAGAAATGGCTGTGGTTTCTCCTGATCCCGGATGGCTTTTTCACAACGCTCGTTCTGACAAATGACATGCACCATATTATCTTTGGCTTCACGCCGGATATTCCCTGGGAGAATTATTACCGGCAGCTTCCGATGTTCTTCGTCATGACTGCGTGGATGGCCTTGCAGTATCTGACAGCTCTTGCAGTCATTTTTCATCAGTGCCGCATCTCTCACAGCCGGCGACTTGTATGGCTTCCGGTCATCTGGATTCTCTGCATCACCATATTCTTTTTCTGGTACAATGCTTTTCAGTTTCTCTCGATCCGAAAGCCGTTTGAGGTGACGGAGGCAGCGGGAATTGCCCTTGCAGCGGCTTGGGAAAGCTGTATTCAGACTGGTCTGATACCCTCCAATATCGGATATGAAGAATTCTTACGGGCTTCTACGGTGGATGCACAGATCGTCGACCGGGATGGCAGGGTGCGCATCTCTGCTCCCGGTGCTGAGTCGCTGACCGATGCAAACCGGCTCGCCGCCAGAGACGTGCCGGTGTTCCTGAGTCCGGATATCCGTCTGCAGAGCCGAGCCATCCGGACGGGGCGCGTGTATTGGAAGGATGACCTGTCTACGATTAACCGCCTGAACCAGGAGTTAAGGGAGGCAAAGGAAGCTCTTTCCGAAGAAAATGATCTGATTCGCGGGGAGAACAAGGTACGGGAAGAGCAGACACATCTGCGGGAGCAGAATCGGATCTATGACAGCATAGCTGCCGCGGCACGCCCGCAGATTTCAAAGATCCGTCTCCTTCTTCAAGAGCTGACGCCTGATGCGGCGGACTTTTCCAGACGCCTCGGGATGGCATGCGTTCTGAATGCGTACCTCAAGCGCTCCAGCAATCTGCGGCTGCTCTCGCAGAGGGAGCAGTCTGCGGATTCGCAGGAACTTGTTTTCTGTCTTCGCGAATCTCTTGATTACATTTCTGCCTGTGGCGTAGAGTGCAGCTTTATACAGAGCGGAAGGGGAACGATCCTTCTTTCAAAGCTGAGCCGCGCCTATGCTTTTTTTGAGGAATCGATTGAAAAAGTTCTGCCGGATCTGGATGCTCTTGTAGTGAATCTGTCCGTGGAGGGAGACAATCTGACTCTGCGACTGATGCTGGATGGCCCGGACGAGATGCCTGGTGCTGTGGAGACCGACGGCACCTTTTACCGGACTTTTCAAACGGAGGAAAGGATATGATCTGCGAGATACCGCCTGCTATTTTCGGATTGCTTCTGACGTCAATGCTGATCCTTTGTTTCGCAGAGATCTTCTGCGTGATCGCCATAGTACTGCAGCACCGGGGCATATGGCAGACAATCTCAGCCGGAATTCTGCTGATCGGTGGATTTACACTCTTCCAGCTGATGGTGAATACAGCACAGGTCCCGGGGACGCTTCTTCCTGCCTGGAGCCTGAAAAACAAAGCAATCCTGTATATTTCGTTTCTTTTGCTTGCCGGACTGACCATCTGGGAGCTTTTTACAGTCGTTCAGTGGGAGAAGGAGAACTGGAGCCCGAACACGGTTCGGGAAAGCTTCAATCAGCTGCCTACAGGTATTTGTTTCAGCGACCTGAACGGGAGCGTTCTTCTCTCCAATCACAAAATGGAAGAAATCTGCCTCGCCGCTTCAGGGAAACCGCTTCTTGATGCCAACGCCTTCTGGGATACGGTGGGAAGCCAGGGATTTCTGACACTGGGCAGCGGGGTTACCTGGAACCTGGAACGCAGAATCCTCTCCACACAGATCGGAGACGTGTATCAGATTACAGCAGCTGATGTCACCAGAAAACACGCAATCATGCAGGAACTGAAGAAGGATCAGCAGCAGCTTCAACAGATTCAGGCGAGACTGCTGCAGTACAGTGAATCCGTAACGGAACTTACGCGGGAGAAGGAAATCCTCGCGGCCAAAATCCGTGTACACGACAGCCTGGGGGAGTGCCTTCTCGCGGCAAAGCGCTGTATTGTCACTTCGGCAGGGAGAAAGGAGAAGGAAGAAGTGCTGAAGATGTGGCGGCAGAATCTTACACTTCTTTCGGTTCCGCCGGATCATGAAAAGAGCGACAGCCTGGGAGAACTGCTTTCCGCTGCAAAAACGGTGGGCATCCGGGTCCTTCTGACCGGCCCGCTCCCGCCGGCAGGCAGCATTGCCAGAGCACTCACCGAGGCGGCAATCCATACCTGCGTGACAAATACGGTAAGGCATGCACATGGCAGTGAGCTTTACGTAGAAATGAAAAAGGATGGCACGCACTGGACGTGCCGCTGCACCAACAATGGATGTGTCCCGGACGGACCGGTCCGGGAAGGCGGCGGCCTCACGACTCTTCGCAGAAAGACTGAGCGGGAGGGCGGTACGATGATAGTAGTGAGTTCACCGCGCTTTGCGCTTACCCTTGCAGTGGAGGAAGGAGGCCTGTCATGAAACCGTACCGGGTACTTGTCGTAGAGGATCAGGTGATGCCGAGGCAGTTATTTGAGATGTTCATTCTGTCCTCAGAACAGTTTACACTGACCGCTTCCATCGACAGTGCCGTTCTGGCGGATGTCTACTGCGCAGGGGGCGGAATCGATCTGATCCTGATGGATGTGGTGACGAAAAATGGCGCTAATGGGCTGGAAGCCGCCGAAAATATCAAACAGCGGTGGCCAAAGATCCGGATCATCATAGTGACTTCGATGCCGGAATGCTCCTATCTTGAGAGGGCGCGTAAAATCGGCGTGGACAGCTTCTGGTACAAGGAAATCAGCCGTGAACCCATTCTTTCTCTGATGGAAGGCACGATGGCAGGGGGGTCTGTCTACCCGGATGCACCCCCGGAAATCCGTCTGGGACTTGCGATGAGCGGGGAATTCACCCAGACAGAGCTTCTGATCCTGCGGGAACTCACCGGCGGCTATACAGATGCCGAGATCGGGGAGCACCTTCATCTGTCGCGCTTTACGGTTCGCGATTATGTGAAATCCATGCGGGAGAAGACTGGATTCCGTTCGAGAACGGAACTTGCTGTCAAGGCAAGACAGAGCGGACTGGTTATCCTGGAAGCAAAACAGCCGGAGTAATCCTGGCTGACAGAAGAAGACGATCTCTGCCTCATTGCGGGCAGAGATTTTTTTGTGGAAATCCCTTGAAAAGCAGGGTGTGCCGCAGAAGGGCTCTTGATAGGATAGGGATAGAACAAGAGAGGAGGAAAAGTCTTGAAACGAATCGTGCTCAGTATTCAGAATCAGCTGCTGTCCGAAGCGTTGTCCCGTGCCCTGGCAGAGACAGGCAGCTTTCGTCCGGAGCATGTGCCAATCGACAGGCCTCTGGATACGGCGTATCTGTGCCAGGCACTGCAGGCCCAAATCCTCCTGATGGATGTGTCCAATGCTCCAACCGCCACGATGAAGCAGTGCCTTGAGATCGCATTGAAGGTGCGCAGCGGGCTGCCTTCCTGCAAGATTGTTCTTGTCTGCGATGAGAATGCGGACCCGTTCATCGCACAGCAGGTCAAAGAGGCGAGGCAGGTAGGAAAGATCGATGCTTTCTTTTATGCATCCGTCACCGCTGCCTATCTGACGGCGGCGCTCGAAGCACTGTGAAGGGACTGAAGGTTGGCTGAGACAAGGATGATCAGATCGGCAATTTAACCAATGGACTTATTAGGAAAGCATGGGAGGTAGTAGTATGGGACTTATCAAAGCAGGACTTGGAGCACTGGGATCCACACTGGCAGATCAATGGAAGGAATTCTTCTATTGCGACGCACTGCCGAATGATGTTCTTATGCGCCGCGGGCAGAAACAGATCAGTGGACGGTCTGCCAACACCAAAGGAAATGACAATATCATTTCAAACGGATCCGGGATCGCCGTGGCAGACGGGCAGTGCATGATCATTGTGGACCAGGGGAAAATTGTCGAGGTTTGCGCAGAACCGGGACAGTTTACCTATGACAGTTCCACGGAGCCCAGTATTTTCAGCGGCTTTTTCGGCGACAGCCTGAAACAGAGCTTTGCGACGCTCGGAAGACGTTTCACCTATGGCGGCGATACGGGCAAGGATCAGCGCGTGTACTACTTTAATACCAAGGAAATTCTGGATAACAAATTCGGCACGGCCAATCCCATTATTTTTGAAGTTGTAAACAAGCGGATTGGCATGAGCCGCACAGTGCAGCTTCGCTGCAACGGCGTTTACACCTATATCATCTCGGATCCTCTGGTGTTTTATACGCGGCTGTGCGGAAATGTCGCCTACGAGTTTACCCGGGACCAGATTGACGCACAGCTCAAGACCGAGTTTGTCGATGCCCTTCAGCCGGCTTTTGGGGCTCTTGCCGAGCAGGAACTTCGTCCCGCGCAGATCCCGAGCAAGACGAAGGAACTGAAGGCTGCGATGAATGAAGCGCTTCGGCAGGAATGGATTGACAACCGTGGCATTTCAGTTGGCAAAATTGCGCTCAACCCCATCACGCTTACCGATGCCGACATGCAGAAGATCAACGAGATGGAGGATGCTGCTACCGTGGGCCAAAACGGGTTTATGATGGCAGGCCGCATGACCAATGCAACAGCCGACGCGATGCAGACCGCCGCGGGAAACTCCGCCGGTGCCATGACGGGCTTCATGGGAATGGGTATGATGGGCATGGGCGGCCAGGGCGGCTTTAGCACGGCTCAGAATTTATATGGCATGGGACAGCAGCAGGCCCAGGCTCAACAGGCAGCCCAGCAGCAGGCTCAGTCTATGCAGGCCCAGGCCGTGCAGCCTCAGCAGGCTCAGACCCAGCCGCAGATGCAGCAGACAGCGCCGGCGCCAAACAGCTGGAAGTGCAGGTGCGGAGCTGTTGTTACCGGAAAGTTCTGCCCGGAATGCGGTTCTCCTAAGCCTGCAGAGGATGGATGGACCTGTTCCTGCGGGACGTTTAATACGGGAAAGTTCTGCCAGAACTGCGGCGCCAAAAGACCGTCCGCCACACCGGTATACCGGTGCAGTAAGTGCGGATGGGAGCCGGAGGACCCGGCGCATCCTCCGAAATTCTGCCCGGAATGTGGAGATCCGTTCGATGACAGTGACAGACAATGATGAGCCGTGACAGGGAGGTAGAAATGGGATTATTTGACAAGAAATACTGTGATATCTGTGGAGAGAAAATAGGTCTGCTGGGGAACCGGAAGCTGGAAGACGGCAATCTCTGCAAAGACTGCGCCAGAAAACTTTCACCGTGGTTCAGTGACAGACGCCGCAGCACGGTGGATGAGATAAAGGAGCAGCTTGCATGGCGTGAAGCGAACCGTGAGCGCGCCGCTCAGTTTCGCACGACACGAGCCTTCGGTGAGAGGACGAAGCTGCTTCTGGATGAAAACCACCGGTGGTTTGCGGTAACCCAGGCGGTAAGTCCGGCGGATAACAATTCGGATGTTCTGGACTTTGATGTAATCACAGGCTGCCGCACGGACATCGACGAAAGCCGCACAGAGCTGAAGATTGAATCAAGGGATCAGGACGGGAAAGTCACGAGCAGAAGTTACAATCCGCCGAGGTATGACTACGATTATGATTTTTACATTATCATTTCTGTCAATGTACCATACTTCAACGAGATGAAATTCAAGCTGAACGACAGCTCTGTTCACATCCCATTTCAGCCTTCCGGAATGCGCTCTCCCGTCAACAGCTTTTTGCCGAACCGTTCCGAGGAGCCGATGTATGATTCCTGTTACCGCGCTTACCGGGAATCCTGTGACGAGATCTGCAGAATGCTGGATCAGTTTCGCACCGGCATGGGGCATGGGGCGCAGGCAGGCGCAGGTATGGTGTATGGAGCGCAGGCAGATGCAGGTATGGGGAATGGCGTGCAGACAGGCGCTGCTCCTGTACAGAACAGCGCCTGTCTGCAAAGCTGGACCTGCCCGTACTGCGGCCGGGTCAATCAGGGAAAGTTCTGTGAAAACTGCGGAGCTCAGAAGCCGTGAGTATGGAACAAATGCAGAAAGCAGGCTGCCGCAGATACGGCAGCCTCTTTTACTCAGACAGCTGATTTTCCCCTTACCAGAGATTTGACTGAGTGGAAAGGGAAGCGATCGTGCCGGGGTCGGTTTACGCCAGGGAGGAACAATACATGAGTCATGTACAGGAATACAAATGCCCACGCTGCGGGGGTGCTGTAGCCTTTGACAGCGGCACACAGAAATTGAAATGCCCGTATTGCGGTACAGAGTTTGATATCGAAGCACTGGAATCCTATGAGAACGACACAGATTCCGGTCAGACAGACGATATGAACTGGGAGACATCCGCCGGCGGACAGTGGCAGGCAGGCGAAGCGGAAGGGCTTTGTACCTTCGTTTGTAAGTCATGCGGCGGAGAAATTGTGGGGGATGAGAACACGGCAGCAACATCGTGCCCGTTCTGTGGGAATCCGGTGGTGATGACAGGACAGTTTTCCGGTGCCCTGAAGCCGGACTACATTATTCCATTCAAGCTGGATAAAAAGGCGGCAAAAGCTGCACTGCAAAAGCATTATGGCGGCAAAAGGCTTCTTCCGCCCATTTTCAGAGATCAGAACCACATCGATGAGATCAAAGGCGTGTATGTTCCTTTCTGGCTGTTTGATGCGGATGCAGAGGTAAGCGTCCATTATAAAGCGACCAGTGTACAGAACTGGAGTGACAGCAATTACAACTATACGGAAACCAGTTATTTTTCGGTCAGCCGCAGCGGCGTGATTGGGTTTGAACAGGTCCCGGTTGATGGTTCAACCAGAATGCCGGATGATCTGATGGAATCGATCGAACCATTCCGGTTTGATGACGCAGTGGAGTTCAAAGCAGCGTATCTGGCGGGGTACCTGGCAGACAGATACGATGTCGATGCCGCGCAGAGTACAGAGCGGGCCAACACGAGGATCAAGCGGAGTGCTGAGGAAGCTTTCGCTTCCACCGTAAAAGGGTACACGAGTGTTACCCCGGAAACCAGTATTGTGAAACTGTACGGAGGAAGTGCCAAGTATGCGCTGCTTCCTGTATGGCTGCTGAATACGACATGGAACGGAGAAATCTTTACATTTGCCATGAACGGACAGACGGGAAAGCTGGTGGGGGATCTCCCTGTCGACAGAGGGGCAGCACGCAAATGGACGATCGGGATTACGGTTCTGTGCGGTGCTGTTGTTTATGGGCTTGCCTGGCTGCTGCACCTGGCGGGTGCTTTGTGAGGAGGGCACACAGATGAAGAAGATATGGACGGTTTTCCTGCTGCTTGTGTTTTGTTTCAGCATATCCGTGCCGGCGCTGGCAGAAGACGGTGCAGGGGGCTTTGCGGATGCCCATTACCGACTGCAGGATTCTGTCGGTGTTCTGACAGAAGAGGAGGACAGCGAGATTCAAAATCTGTTGGATGAGACCAGCGTGCAGCTGCAATTTGATCTGGCAGTTGTGGTTGTGGACACTCTGGATGGACGGTTAGCCCAGGAGTGGGCGGATGATAGTTTTGATTCCGGTCAGTTCGGCTATGGAAGCAATAAAGACGGCGCGCTGCTCCTGATCAGCACGGAGGACAGGACATGGGCCATTTCGACCTGCGGATATGGCATCACCGCGTTCACGGATGCAGGTATTCAATATATCGGCGAACAGATGAGGGATGATCTGGCGGCTGGCAATTATGCGGAAGCCTTTCGGACATTTGCCCGGCAAGGTGGTCAGTTTGTGACTATGGCAAGAGAGGGCAAGCCCTTTGATTCATCCGATCTGCCTAAAAAACCATTGTCGTGGATCTGGCTCATTATTTCTCCTGCGATCGGATTTGTCGTGGCCATTATCGTTGTGGGATCCATGAAACGTCAGCTCAGGACGGTGCGCCGGCAGGCGGCAGCGGGCGGTTATGTCCGGGAGGGCAGTATGAATGTGACGGAAAGCAGGGATTTGTTCCTGTATCACACGATCGACCGCACTGAAAAAGCAAAGAATACGAGCTCCGGGAGCAGTACACACACATCGTCCTCCGGTACCACGCATGGAGGCGGCAGCGGAAAATTCTAAGAATGGGGAAGCTGTTTATGGAAACAAAGCGGCTGGTGATTCTGCACAATAACGATATGCACGGCGATTTTCTTGCCACAGATAAGGATGGAAAGCAGACGGGAGGTCTGCCGCTTCTTTCGGGATATGTGAGACAGACCCGCAGGCAGGAAGAAAACGTGCTGCATGCGATTGCAGGAGATGTTTTCCAGGGATCGATCATTGATCAGGAATATCGAGGGATATCAACGATCGATCTTGTCAATCAGCTGAAACCGGATGTGATGACCATTGGAAATCATGAAGTGGATTACGGGCTGTCCCATCTGCTGTTTCTGGAAAAGTGCGCGAGTTTTCCAATCATCAACGCCAATCTGTATGTGACGCTGAACAACAGCAGGCTGTTTCTGCCATATCTGATCCGGGAGATCGGCGGAATGCGGATCCTTTTCATCGGAATTCTCACCGAAGATGTTATAAAGGTGACCCGTCAGGACAAACTGATCGGAACGCTGGTCAATATAGAGCAGGCTGCCAGAGAAATTGAACTGATCTGTGACAGCTACCGTACGACAGACATTGATCTGACGGTTGTTCTGACACATATCGGCATTGAAAAAGACCGTGAGCTCGCCGCCAGGCTGGATCCCAGGTTCGGCGTGGATCTGATCATCGGAGGGCATTCCCATACCTTCATGGACAAGCCGGAAAAAGTGAACGATATTCTGATTTCGCATGCGGGATTTGGAACGGGCAGCATCGGACGATTTGATCTGGTCTGTGATCTGGATACCAACAGCATTTACGATTTCACCTGGCAGAATGTGCCCATCAATGAAGAGACGGCAAGCCCGGATCCGGTCATGGAGGAGATGCTTTACCGCTACCAGTTGCGAACCGATGCGAAGTACTCGCGGGTGATCACGACATTTGAGCGGAAGCTGACACATCCATGCCGCATTCAGGAAACGGAGCTCGGCAATCTGTATGCGGATCTTTTTCAGGAGGGGAGTTCTTTTGATCTGATGATGCTCGGTTCCGGTTCGATCCGCAAGACAGAGCTCGGGCCGGTCATTACAATCCAGGATCTCAGAGAGAACACCCCCTATGATGACTGCCTGTGGACGCTGACGGTGAGCGGCGAAAAGCTGCGAAGAATGATCTCCTATGTGTTTCGCGATGAAGCCTGGCAGGGGCATACGGAGTTTTTTCAGTATTCGAGGGGAATACGGATTGTCTGGGATGTGAAGCAGAAAGTGCTCCGGGAATTTCAGTTCCGGGACAGATCCATTGCAGATGATGATGAAATCCGGATAGGGCTGCAGGACTATCACCTACGAAATTTCGAAAGCGATTTCGGAATGCCGTTGGAGGCTGTAACCGGGGGAGAAGAGCCGAAAATCGCCGCCGTGTCTCTGAATAATATTGTCGAAGAATATATGACGACTCACCAGGGACTGAATGCGGAGGTAGAAGGAAGAATCCGGATCATACATGGAGGAACAGCATGAAAGCACAGGACGGAGAGATTCCGGACAATAAAATTTAAGGGATTTTCAGGATTCGGATTCTCCGCTTATATTCTTTCTGTTGATTGCTACTCTGGCTGTTCAAGAATAAGGACTTTAACGAGCCGCAGGAAAACGAATGACCTGCACTTCGGAACTTTTCTAAGCCTTAAATTTGCGATTGACACCGCACAGCGCTGTGAGTATAATAATCGTTGTGTTTGATCCCCGGAAAAGAGGAGGTGTGATCATGTCGATTTGTCCGAAGAACAGATCTTCCAAGGCAAGAAGAGACAAGAGAAGAGCGAACTGGAAGATGAGTGCTCCGAACCTTGTTAGATGCAGCAAGTGCGGCGCTCTTATGATGCCTCACAGAGTCTGCAAGAACTGCGGTTCTTACAACAAGAAGGAAATCATCAACGTTGACGAGAAGTAATTCGTCCGAAAATAAGTTTACTCTTATGCGGCGGGAGCCCCGGTGGCGGGACTTCCGCCGCTTTTCGATGTTCATTGATTTTCAGGGCTGTTTCCTGTAAAATACGAAAGAGTTCATTTTAAAGAAAGGCACAGGCAGATGGCAGAACAGGTTACAGTAGCGCTTGACGCCATGGGCGGCGACAACGCACCGGAAGAGATTGTAAAGGGCGCCGTCGCAGCGGTAAATGAAAACCCGGAGCTCACGGTTCATCTGATCGGAACGAAAGAAGCTGTCGAAAAGTCTCTGGAAGGACTGACCTATCCGAAGGACCGGCTCATTTGGGTGACCGCCACGGAAGTGATAGCAACGGACGAGAATCCGACGATGGCAATCCGAAGAAAACGGGATTCGTCCATTGTCATCGGCATGAAAGAGGTGCACACCGGCGAGGCGGACTGCTTTGTCTCCGCCGGAAATTCCGGGGCCGTGCTCGTGGGCGGACAGGTCGTCGTGGGCAAGATCCGCGGGATTGACAGGCCGCCTTTTGCTCCGATTATACCGACCGCCGCAGGGCCGGTTCTGCTTCTTGATTCCGGCGCCAACATGGACGCGAAGCCGGAGTGGCTCGTGCAGTGGGCGCAGATCGGTTCGATTTACATGAAGAATCAGCTGGGCATACAAAACCCGAGAGTTGCCATTGTTAACGTCGGAGCAGAGGACGACAAGGGCAACGCACTCGTAAAGGCTGCGTTCCCCATGCTTAAAGAATGCACGGACATCAACTTCACCGGAAGCATTGAGGCAAGAGATATCCCGAAGGGCACGGCCGATGTTATCGTGTGCGACGCATTCGTCGGGAATGTCATCCTGAAGATGTACGAGGGCACGGCCTCTATGCTGCTTCACGAGGTGAAGGGTGTGCTCATGTCATCGCTAAGAACAAAAATCGGCGCGGCGCTCATCGCCGGACCGCTGAAGAAAACGCTGAAGAAATTCAGCGCTAAGGAATACGGAGGCGCGCCGCTTCTGGGCTGCAGGGGGCTTGTCGTCAAGGTGCACGGAAACGCGACGCAGGCGGAAATCTCGCACGCGCTTAAGCAGTGCATTACGTTCAAACGGGAAAATATCAATCAGAAGATTGTGGAAGGCCTGCATCTGAATGAAACAAAGCCGCAGGCGGAAAGAGGATAACATGGAATTCGAAAAGCTTCAGAACATTATCGCCGACGTTGCCGGCGTGGATCCGTCGGAAATCAAGCCGGAGACGACATTTGTCGCGGATCTGGGACTGGACTCCCTCGATGTGTATCAGATTGTCGTTGGAATCGAGGACGAGTTCAAAATTCAGGTCCCGGATGACGCGATCGAGCACGTGACGAGTGTGCAGGATGCCGCGGATCTGATTAAAAAGGCTGTCGGCTGAACAAGCTGGCAAATGGGTCGTTTAAACGAACAGACAATGCGGGAGACTGGCTCTCTTTTAAGGGGAGACAGTCTCCTTTGTGTAGAGGAATGAGATGAACGAAAGTAATCAGGAAATCCTGAAGAAGTTCCAGAAAAGAATAGGGTACAGCTTTAAAAATCCGGCGCTTTTACTTCAGGCGCTGACGCACAGCTCGCGGGCGAACGAGATGCAGGCCGCGCGCTACGGCGACAATGAACGCATGGAATTCCTGGGAGATGCGGTGCTGGAGGTGAATTCCAGCGACTTTATCTACCGGAATCACCCGGAGATGAGCGAGGGTGAGATGTCCCGCTACCGGGCGAGCATCGTCTGCGAGCCGACTCTCGCCGCGTGCGCAAGAGACATCGGACTTGACGCCTGCATTCTCCTCGGAAAAGGCGAGGAGATGACCGGCGGCAGACAGCGGGATTCGATTGTCTCCGACGCGTTTGAGGCTGTCATCGGCGCGCTGTATCTGGACGGCGGCATGGAGCCGGCCAGGACGTTCATCGATTTGTATGTGCTAAATGACCTGGAGAACAAGACACTGTTTTATGACAGCAAGACACGGCTTCAGGAAGTGGTCCAGGCAGTCGGAAAAGAAGTCACGTATGAGGAGATCGGTGAAGAAGGTCCCGACAACGACAAGACGTTCTTCATGAAGGCGGAGGTTCCGGGACTTCTCACAGAGACGGGCGCCGGCCACACGAAGAAGAAGGCGGAACAGATGGCCGCGTACAAGGCGCTGGTCGCGCTGAAAGCCCGGGGAATGATCGGCTGAGACAGGAGAGTTTGGTTTCATGTATCTGAAAAGCATCGAGATGCAGGGCTTTAAGTCATTTGCCAACAAGATTCACTTTGACTTCCGGAAGGGGATCACGGGAATCGTGGGGCCTAACGGATCAGGCAAGAGCAATGTTGCGGACGCGGTCCGCTGGGTGCTCGGTGAACAGTCGGCAAAGGAGCTGCGCGGGGCGAAGATGGAAGACGTGATTTTCGCCGGCACGCAGAACCGCAGGCCGCTCGGATTTGCCTCGGTCTCCATCACATTCGACAACACAGATCACGTTCTGCAGATCGAGTACGACGAGGTGACGGTGACGCGCCGCGTGTACCGGTCCGGCGAGAGTGAGTACAGGATAAACGGAAATGCCTGCCGTCTGAAGGACATTCAGGAGCTTTTCTATGACACCGGTATCGGGCAGGAGGGATACTCGATCATCGGTCAAGGACAGATTGACCGGATTCTGTCGGGAAAGCCGGAGGACCGCCGGGAGTTGTTTGATGAGGCGGCCGGCATCGTGAAGTTCAAGCGGCGCAAGGCGGAGGCTGTAAAGAAGCTTGAAAAAGAGCAGGACAGCCTGACACGCGTGGATGATATTCTGACAGAGCTGACGAAACAGGTCGGGCCGCTTGAGGAGGAGTCCAGAAAGGCGAAAGAATATCTGGGACTGAGGGACACTCTCAGGAAGTACGATGTCAACAGCTTCCTCATCCAGAACGACCAGCTTCGTGAGGATCTGTCTGAAAACGGAAAGCTTCTGGCGCAGGCTCAGAGTCAGGTGGCCGATTCAAAAAAAGAGCTTGAGACGACCAAAGCGGAGTATGAGCAGGCGGAGCAGGAGATCGCCGGGCTTGAAAGGAGCGTACAGGAGAAGGAAGAGAAGAGGAATGGGTTTTCTGTGGATCTGGAGAGACTGACCGGCAGCCGCAATCTTTCCGCCCAGCAGCTTGACGCGGCCGAAAAAGATCTGGAAGAGGCAAAGGTGAAAGCCGGTGCGGCCGGAAAGGCACTTGAAAAGGCACAGGAGCAGATGGCGCAGCTTGAGAGTCAGAGCTCTGAGATGGCGGCGTCTCTTTCGGAGTACCGGAAATCCCAGAAGGAGCTGGAAGAGCGGCAGGCAGCCGCAGAGCAGGAAATCCGGGATACGGAAAAAGCCGCGGAAGACTGCAGTGCGCAGGTCATCGCGGGGCTTTCGGCCGTCTCGGACACGACGGCCAGGATCCGGGAGCAGGAGACGCTGCGGGATCAGTACGGGATCCGTAAGGCGACACTGCAAAACCGCATTGTTCAGAGAAAGACGCAGGAAAAGGAACAAAGCAGCGTCGTGAGTTCTTTTGAGAAAGAACTGGAGGAACTGAAGCGGGAAGCGTCGGAAACCGAAAAAGAAATACAGCATCACACGGACGAGCTGACGGCGCTGCGCCGGAAGGAAGTACAGACACAGGAAAATCTCAACCGCATGACCGGTGAGTTTCACCGGGAAAAGTCCAGAGCGGAAGCGCTCTCTGCCATCGCGGAGCGCTATGACGGGTACGGGAATGCCGTCCGGCGCATCATGCAGATAAAGGACCGCCAGCCCGGAATCCGCGGCGTGGTAGCGGATCTCATCAAGGTCGAGAAGCGGTATGAGACGGCTGTGGAGACAGCGCTGGGCGGTGCGATTCAGAACATCGTAACCGACTCCGAGAGCACTGCAAAAAGCCTCATACAGTTTCTGAAGGAATCACATGCCGGACGCGCGACATTCCTTCCGCTTGACGCCCTGACGGTGCGCGGCACAATCGAGGGGAGTCCGGCACTTTCGGAACCGGGGGCTGTCGGCGCGGCAAGCGATCTTGTGACATTTGCCCCGGAATACCGGGTGCTCGCCAGATTTCTGCTCGGACGTGTGCTCGTTGCCGACACAATCGACAACGCTCTGAAAATCGCGCGGAAGTATCATTATTCTCTGCGAATTGTCACGCTGGAAGGAGAACAGCTGAACCCCGGAGGCTCTATGACCGGCGGTGCGTTTAAGACAGCCGGAAATCTGCTCGGAAGGCGGCGGGAGATCGAGAGCGCTGAGGAAATGGTGAGAAAACTCACCGAAACAATAGAGAAGCTGCGCCGGGATGCTGAGGAGATAAAAACAAGGCAGACGCAGTCACGCCGCGCACTGGAAAAGAGTCAGACCAGCCTGCAGGAGCTCCGCCTTGCAGCCAATACAGCCGGGATGAATCTGAAACAGGCTTCCGAAAAGAAAGACGAAATCGTATCCCTGTACTCCGGAAACGGAGACGAGGTGCGGGATCTGACGGAGAAGATTTTCGCCATAGACGAGACACTTTCCGCGCTGCAGCAAAAACAGCAGGAGCTTAAGAAACGAGACAGTGCGCTCAAAGAAAAACAGGAGGCCTTAAGCCGGGAGCGCACCGGCAAAGAGGCGGCTCTTACCGCGCTGAGGGAGGAGAGCCAGAAGCTTAAACTTACATACGCCTCGACTCTTCAGAAGGAAGAATTCCTGGGAGAAAACCGGAAAAGGCTGCAGGATGAGAAAGAACAGCTGACAGCACGGATACAGGAGGCCAGAGCTCAGATCGCAGAAGCTGCAGACCGGAAGGAAAAAATGCAGGAGCAGATCCGGCAGACCTCTGCGACCCTTGAAGCGGGAGAAAAGGAAAAAGAAGCTCTCGCGCAGGAGCTTGAGGAGCTGCAGAAAAAGCGGGACAAGGCCCGGGAGAAGAACCGGACTTTCTTTGAGCGGCGGGAGCAGATCTCTTCAGATTTAAGCGATATGGAGAAGGAAGTATTCCGACTGACCTCGCGCAAGGAAAAACTGGACGAGACGCTCTCCCAGCTATCGGATTATATGTGGAATGAATATGAACTCACATACAGTTCTGCCGCGGCAATGCGGGACCCGGAACTCACGTCGCTTCCGAAGCTGAAGAAAGACATCGCGCAGTGCCGTCAGAACATCCGGGCGCTCGGATCCGTCAATGTAAATGCGATCGCACAGTACAAAGAGGTCAGCGGCCGGTATGAATTCCTGAGGGCCCAGCATGACGATCTGGTTAAGGCAGCCGCATCGCTTCAGAAGATCATCGGAGATCTGGACGACGGCATGAGACGACAGTTCCGCGAGAAGTTCAGGATCATTCAGAATGAGTTCAACCGCGTCTTCAAGGAGCTCTTCGGGGGCGGAAACGGAACGCTGCTGCTGGACGAGACGGACGATATTCTGGAGGCAGGCATCACCGTCGTCTCGCAGCCGCCGGGGAAGAAACTGCAGAACATGATGCAGCTGTCCGGAGGCGAAAAGGCGCTGACAGCGATCGCACTGCTCTTCGCTATTCAGAGCCTGAAGCCTTCGCCGTTCTGTCTGCTGGACGAGATAGAGGCGGCACTTGACGACGCCAATGTCGCCCGGTTTGCGGAGTATCTGCACCGGCTGACCGATCACACACAGTTTATTGTCATCACGCACCGCCGCGGCACGATGAATGCCGCAGACCGGCTCTACGGAATCACGATGCAGGAGAAGGGCGTTTCCACGCTGGTTTCCGTGGACCTGATTTCCGATGAGCTGGACAGGGAAGAACAGAAAGGAGCCTGAAAGCCAGATGGGACTTTTCAGCAGACTGAAAGCGGGACTGTCCAAGACCAGAACCGCGATGAGCAAGGGATTTGACCACATTTTCTCCGGTTTCTCCGAAATCGATGAGGATTTCTACGATAGTCTGGAAGAGACCATGATCATGGCGGACATGGGGGTGCGTGCAACCGATGAGATCCTGGAACGCCTGAAAGAGCGCGTTAAGGAAGAACACATCAAGGATCCGGCAGAGTGCCGGAAACTTCTCATCGAGTCGATCAGCGAAAAAATGAGCCTCGGTCCGAACGCGTATGAATTTGAGAATCGGAAATCAGTCGTCGTTCTGATCGGCGTCAACGGCGTCGGAAAGACCACGACTGTCGGCAAACTGGCCGGCATCCTGAAGGGCGAGGGGAAAAAGGTAATCCTCGCCGCGGCGGACACCTTCCGGGCGGCGGCCATCGAACAGCTCACCGCCTGGGCCAACCGAACGGGAACGGAGATCATTGCGCAGGGGGAGGGCTCGGATCCGGCTGCCGTGATCTTTGACGCGGTGGCGGCTGCGAAGGCCAGGAATGCCGATGTGCTTCTGTGCGATACCGCCGGGCGCCTCCACAACAAGAAAAATCTGATGCAGGAACTGGCCAAAATTGACAGGGTAATCCAAAGGGAGTATCCTGACTGCTACAGGGAAAATCTGCTGGTTCTGGACGGAACGACCGGCCAGAACGCTCTGTCACAGCTCAGGGAATTCAGCGATATCATGGATATCACGGGCATCGTCCTGACCAAGATGGACGGAACCGCCAGGGGCGGCATTGCCGTCGCAATCCAGACAGAGTTCGGCATTCCGGTCAAGTACATCGGCGTGGGCGAGCAGGTGGAGGATCTGCAGAAATTCGACTCGGATTCTTACGTCCGCGCGCTTTTCGCAAGGGATGATGAGACACAGCAGGACAGTCAGAATGAGGAGGATGAGGAATCATGATGAAGGAACTCTCTCTGGAAAAGTTTGAGGAAGCTGCCGCCAAGGTTAAAGAAGTTACGACGCCGACGCCTCTCATGTACTCGGAGTACTTCAGCGCGCAGACCGGCAATAAAATTTATCTGAAGCCGGAGAACATGCAGTACACCGGTGCCTACAAGGTGCGCGGCGCATACTATAAGATAAGCACCATGTCGGAAGCCGAGAGAAAGAAAGGCCTTATCACGGCTTCCGCCGGCAATCACGCACAGGGCGTCGCCTATGCCGCGTCAAAGTACGGCGTGCGCGCCGTCGTGGTCATGCCGACGACAACACCGCTCATCAAAGTGAACCGCACAAAGGGGTACGGCGCGGAAGTCATCCTGCACGGCGACGTGTACGACGAGGCCTGTGAATACGCCATGCAGCTGGCGGAAAAGGAAGGTCTGACCTTCGTTCATCCTTTTGATGACCTGGAAGTTGCGACTGGTCAGGGATCCATCGCCATGGAAGTGATCAGCGACCTTCCGACCGTTGACTACATCCTCGTCCCGGTGGGCGGCGGCGGCCTGGCAACCGGCGTGTCGACATTTACCAAGATGCTCAACCCGAACATCAAGGTCATCGGCGTTGAGCCTGAAGGCGCCAACTGTCTTCAGGCATCTCTTGCTGCCGGGCACGTCGTGACGCTTCCGACCGTGAATACCATCGCTGACGGCACTGCCGTAAAGACGCCCGGTTCAAAGCTTTTCCCATACCTTCAGAAAAATCTGGATGACGTAATCGCGGTTCCGGATGATGAGCTTGTCGTGGCGTTCCTCGACATGGTTGAGAATCACAAGATGATCGTCGAGAATTCCGGCCTTCTGACCGTTGCGGCTGCGAAGCACCTGAATGTGAAAAACAAGAAGATCGCCTGCATCCTGTCCGGCGGCAACATGGACGTCATTACCATGTCGTCTGTCGTGCAGCAGGGCCTGATCCTGCGCGACCGCATCTTCACCGTATCCGTTCTGCTTCCGGACAAGCCGGGCGAGCTGGTCAAGGTAGCCTCGATCATCGCCGAGAACAAGGGCAATGTCATCCGGCTGGAGCACAATCAGTTCGTATCCATCAACCGCGCCGCGGCTGTGGAGCTGCGCGTTACCATCGAGGCGTTCGGACACGAGCACAAGGATCAGATTGTTTCGGCGCTTCGCGAGGGCGGCCTCAATCCGAGAATCGTCTCTGTGAAGATCTGAGAGGAAATCATTCTTGACAGATGAGAGAACATATGACCTGATCATCGCAGGCGGCGGAGCCTGCGGGCTTTTCGCGGCCCGCAGGGCTGCTGCAGCGGGGCTCAGGGTTCTTGTACTTGAGAAAAAGGAAAGAACAGGAAAGAAGATACTGATTACAGGAAACGGCCGGTGCAATGTCAGCAATCTGTCCGTTTCCGCTGATTCCTATCCGGCGCCGATGCGGGCATTTACCGCACCGGCGCTTGATGCGTTACCGGTAAAGACTCTGATGCGGGAGTTTTCCGCCATCGGCGTTCCGCTTGTGAACCGCGGGGACTGCCTGTATCCGAGATCCGGCCAGGCTGCTTCCGTCGCGGACGCGCTGGCTCTTGCATCGCGGGAGGCCGGCGCCATCCTGAAGACGGAAAGCAGCGTGCGGTCTGTGAGAAAGATGAGACAGGGCTTCCGGGTGACGGCCGGGGAAGAAGGTACGCAGTACTTTTCAAAGGCGGTGCTGCTTGCGTGCGGACTGAAAGCCGCGCCCAAAACCGGTTCGGACGGAAGCGGCCTGATACTTGCAGCCTCCTTGCATCTTCCGGTGAAACCGGTTCTGCCTGCTTTGACACCGCTCATGTGCGCCGAGCCTCTTGCAGGCGTGTGGGCCGGTGTCAGAACACAGGCCCGGGTCACGGTGTCCTGCGGTAAGGAACGGGCAGAGGATACGGGGGAGATTCAGCTCACGGACTTCGGAATTTCCGGTATACCTGTCTTCCAGGTCAGCCGCCTGGCGGTTCAGGCACTGACTTGCGGCACACGGTTTCAGACAAGACTGGATTTTCTGCCGGAGTACGAGGCGGAGGAACTGATGCGGCTTGCAGACCGCCTTGCTGTTTCCTTTGCGGACCGCAATATCCTGCAGCTCCTGGGAGGGATGCTGCCCAGAAAGCTCATCCAGACACTTGCGAGGAAGCTTGACATCAGCGAAAAAGCGCCGGCGGGAGTTCTCGGGAAAGAACGTCTGCGGCGCGCCATGGCGCTGGCAAAGGACTTCCCCGTGCGCGTCACCGGGTACAAGGATTTCAGTCAGGCACAGGTGTGCCAGGGCGGCGTGGCAAGAGAGGCAGTGGATCCGCAGACCATGATGGCTGTTAAAATGCCGGGGCTGTTTCTTGCGGGCGAGCTGCTTGACGTGGACGGGCCGTGCGGAGGGTTTAACCTGCACTGGGCCTGGGCTTCCGGAAACCTGGCGGCGAAAAGCGCTGCCCTGTATGTAAGAGGAAAGCTATGATTCGAGTCGCACAGATACGGCTGAAACTGCCGTACCGGGAAAAGGATGTGTACCGCGCCATCATCCGGGCGCTCCGCCTGCCGGCCGGGGCACAGGTTGATTTTCATATCCTGAAGAGATCAATAGACTCCAGACATCACGGAGAACTCTTTGCGGTGCTGACCGCCGAGGTGACCCGGGTACTGGTGAAGGGCCGGGAGGTGAGTTCTGAGAAGATTCTTGCGGGACATGCACCGGGTGTCTGCCTGTACACGGAAAAATCCTATGTGTTTCCGGCAAAGTGCAGCCGGAAGCTGACGGAAGAGGAACGGCCGCTCATCGTCGGCTTCGGGCCGGCGGGGATCTTTGCCGCTCTGGAGCTTGCCAGAGCCGGATTTCGCCCGATCGTTCTTGAACGGGGCAAAAGAGAAGATGAGCGCAGGCAGGACGTTCAGCGTTTCTGGGACGGCGGGGAGCTTGACCCGGAGAGCAATGTCCAGTTCGGCGAGGGCGGTGCCGGTACGTTTTCAGACGGGAAACTTTCAACCGGTATCGGAGATAAAAACGGACGGATTCAGGAGGTTCTTAAAACTTTCGCGGCGCACGGCGCACCGGAGGAGATTTTCACAGATTCGCACCCACACGTCGGCACCGATGTGTTGGCGCACATCATCCCTTCCATCCGGGAGGAAATTCTGTCGCTCGGCGGAGAAGTGCGCTTTTCCTGCCGTTTCACCGGTCTCATCCAGCAGGGCGGCCGGGTGCGGGCGGTGAAATTTACGGACAAAGCGGGGCAGGAACAGATAAAAGCTGCCGGGACAGTGATTCTTGCCGTCGGCCATTCGTCGCGGGAC
Source organism: uncultured Lachnospiraceae bacterium (assembly GCA_903789615.1). GTDB lineage: Bacteria > Bacillota > Clostridia > Lachnospirales > Lachnospiraceae > UBA4285. The sequence goes on from CAIFEV010000001.1 coordinate 444,818, forward strand.
ACGTTTGGCGAGCTCGCCCGCGAAGGCGTCGCGATGATGCCGAAGCCCTTCGCCGTCGGGGTGCGCTGTGAGCATCCGCAGAAGATGATTGACGAATTCGCGTACGGTTCAAAGTATGCAGACCGCGGTTTGATGCGTGCCTGCGGCCTGGAAGCAGCGTCCTACAAGCTGACGGCGAATCTGCCCTCGGGCCGCGGCGTGTACAGTTTCTGTATGTGTCCCGGCGGGTATGTCGTCAATGCATCCAGTGTTCCGGGGCACCTCGTTGTGAATGGGATGAGCTACTCCGGCCGGTCTGGCCCAAACGCCAACTCGGCCATTGTCGTCACCGTCACACCGGACGACTTCGGTGCGGACTGCCTGTCAGGCCTTGCCTTTCAGGAGCAGCTTGAGGCGTCCGCTTACCGCGCCGCTGCCGGCAGAATCCCGGTGCAGCTGCTCGCAGACTTCCGCGAGAACCGCGTATCGACAGGTCTCGGTCAGGTTGCCCCGCAGACGAAAGGCGCCTGGGCGTTTGGCGATGTGCGCGGCTGCCTTCCGACTTTTGTGACGGAGAGCCTGCTGGCGGCATTTCCGACATTTGCCGGGAGGATTCACGGATTTGACAGAGACGATGCGCTTCTGATGGGCGTTGAGGCGAGAACTTCAAGCCCGCTGCGGATCATCCGGGACGAGTCGTTTCAGGCGCCTCTCACGGGGCTTTTCCCCTGCGGAGAAGGGGCCGGGTACGCGGGCGGCATCACGTCCGCTGCCGTAGACGGCATCCGCACCGCCGAGGCTGTGGCCGCGTGCCTGTGCAATCCGTGACAAATGTAAACCGTTACGGTAAAATACATGAGAATACGCAAAAAATCAGGAATCGGGTGAGAGTATGAGTGAGAGCAGACACAGAGACGAACTGAAATCCTGCCGGAGGATCGTGGTGAAGATCGGATCTTCCTCGCTGATGCATCAGCAGACCGGACGACTGGATCTGGGCAAGATGGAGAAACTGATCCGCACGCTGACGGATATCAAGAATTCGGGCAGGGACGTTCTCCTCGTCTCTTCGGGCGCGATTGCCGTGGGAAGGACGACGCTCGGGATCACGCAGCGCCCCGACAGCCTGGAGATGAAGCAGGCATGCGCCGCCATCGGACAGGCAAAGCTCATGAGCGTATATCAGAAGCTGTTTGCGGAATACAGCACTGTCGCGGCGCAGGTTCTTCTGACACGGGTCAACCTGGGGCTGCCGGTCACCAGAGAAAACGCGCGCAGCACCCTGCTTGAGCTGCTCTCGATCCATGCCATCCCCATCATCAACGAGAACGACTCGGTATCAACCGACGAGATCCCGGAAGTGCAGACCTTCGGAGACAATGACCGCCTGTCTGCATCCGTCGCCAGTCTCATCGGAGCAGATCTGCTGATTCTGCTGACTGACATCGACGGGATGTTTTCGACCGACCCGAAGCTTGACAGAAACGCCCGCCTTTTTGATGAGATCGATGTCATTGACAGTCATATACTTTCGATGGGCGGAGACAATTCCGGCAGTACGTTCGGAACCGGCGGCATGAAGAGCAAGCTCGAGGCCGCCAGAATCGCCACACAAAGCGGCGCCAGCATGGTCATCGCCAACGGAAACGACATCGACAACATCCGCCGGATCCTGAACGGGGAGCACACGGGAACCCTGTTCCCGCACAGGTGAGTGCTTATGGATATTCAGATCATACGGCATTTCCCTGGAGGACGGCTGGGATTTGTGTCCGGTGACTGCCTGAGCGTGACGCGTCCGGACCGTGAGAAGCGATGCGGGGACTATGAGGCGGAAAAGCTTTTTATCGTCGACATCCGCACAAAACAGCAGACGGAGGTGGCACCGGATATCCCGAAGTTCTTTTCAGAGGACATCCGCTACGCGCAGGACCGCCACCCGTATGTCATGTTTCTTGGAGCTGAGGAGACCGGCGAAGGATTCGGGAAGATCCGCATGACGCTGTACCGCTACGGGCTGAAGGACGGAAGTCTCACGCAGCTTGTGAGTTTTAAGACGGGCATGCTGGAATTCCGCTACTCGGTCTTTTTCACGATCTTTGTCCTGAATGAGGATCACGTTCTCATACAGCGTAAGGACAAGAACATTCAACTCGGAACATCCCGGTTTACGCTGTATCTGGCGAGTGCCGGAGGAGACAAGGTGACGCTGTCGCAGATCCGCAACCCGATCGTGAGAAAAAGCGGGATCTCGCGGATCCTGCCGCTTTCCGACGGCTTTGCGGCGGTGCATTTCGGCCAGCCGCTCACGGAAAAAGATCTGACGGACGGCGTGGTTTCGGACGCGACGGCCAGTCTCAAACTGCTTCAGATGATGCCGGAGGGGATCGCCCTCATCAATATCCGGCAGTTTTTCTCGGAGCTTCAGGTGAGCCTCGAGAGCCTGTTCTCCAATCTGATCGATTCCAGCGACGGCGATATCACCTACCCCTATATGCGCCACAGCGGGCGGGATCTCATCTATGCCCGCTACAGCATCCCGACCGGCCGTGAGGAGATCGTGATCTACAACACGGAGGAGGGGACGAGTCGTGTGCGCATGAACAAAAGCCGTCCGACCATCACCGAACTTCTCGGGACGTACGTCATCGGCGACACGCCGTATCTTTTTGACGAGAGCGGTAAAAATCTGCGCATCATCAACCTGGATACATCGCGCGTCCAGATGCACCTGCCGGCGGGCACAAGAGTGGTCGCCGTGACAGACGACCTGGTCATCCTGCAGTCCCGCCGCAGAAGCCTTCTTGCCGGCGGCGAAAAAGATGTGCTCTCGGTTTACCGGTTCCCTGAATTCAAGGGCGTGCCGCTGGCTTCCGCCTCCGGCCGGTTCATCACCTGCATCGAGGAGCCGGAGAAAGTGATCCTGGTATTCGCATGACTGACGATCTGAAATCAGAAAAACAGGAAATGCGCCGGCATATGAAGGCGCTTCGGGAGGAATTCACCGGGGAAGCGCGCCGGAAAGCAGACGAAGCTGTATGGCGGAAGATTTTCGCGCTCCCGGAATTTAAAGCCAGCAGGACGGTCTTTGCCTACGCGTCGTTTGGAACGGAGATTGACACCAATGTCTTCCTCCGGACCTGTCTTGACTCCGGAAAGGAGCTCTTCCTGCCGAAGGTAACGGGAAAAGAGATGGCATTTAAGCGCGTGAAAAATCTTTCGGATCTCATCCCCGGCGTCTGGGGAATCCCGGAACCTGACGCGTCCTGGGAGACAGCGGATCTTACGGAAGACTTTACGGGGAGCTTCTGCCTGATGCCGGGGCTTGCCTTTGACAGAGACTGTCACCGGCTGGGCTACGGCGGCGGGTACTATGACCGGACATTTGCCGGGTGCTCCGGGATTTATTTCTTGGCTGCGGCCTATTCGTTTCAGGTTGTGCCGCAGGTTCCGGTCTGCTCCCGCGATCTGAGAGCGTCGGCTGTCGTCACGGAAGAAGAATGTATCACATTGAAAGATAAGGATTTTCACAGATGAGTGATTTGGAGATAAAAAATGAGAGCAGCAGGTTGCTGGACAAGCAGCGCCGGTATCTGGAACTTGACAGACGGTGGCTGCGGGAAGAAGAAAAGAGACGCGGACGCAGGCTTACGAGCTGCGTCGTGACATTCGGCTGTCAGATGAACGCGAGGGATTCCGAAAAACTGCGCGGAATTCTTGAGGAGATAGGCTTTGTGAACACGGACGATGAGCATGCCGATCTTGTCATCTACAACACCTGTACGGTCCGCGAGAATGCCAACACCCGCGTGTACGGACGTCTCGGACATCTTCACAATTACAAGGACCACAATCCCGACATGCTCATCGGAATCTGCGGCTGCATGATGCAGGAACCGGAGATCGTGCAGACAATCCGTGAGAAATTCCGGTTTGTAGACTTTGTCTTCGGCACCTACAACGTGTTTGCGCTGGCGGAGATTCTTTACAGCCGCCTGGAGAGCGGGTCACAGATCATCGACATCTGGGACCATACGAAGGCGATCGTCGAGGACCTGCCGGCTGACCGCAAGTACCGCTTCAAGTCCGGCGTCAACATCACCTACGGCTGCGACAACTTCTGCACCTACTGCATCGTCCCGTACGTCAGAGGGCGCGAAAAGAGCCGCACACCGGAGGATATCGTGCAGGAGTGCTGCCGTCTTGCCTCTGACGGTGTGCGCGAGGTCATGCTTCTCGGACAGAACGTCAACTCGTACGGCCGGGGGCTGGATGAGCCCGTTACGTTTCCGCAGCTTCTGACGCAGATTGAGAAGATCCCGGGAATCGACAGAATCCGGTTCATGACACCGCATCCGAAGGATTTTTCGGACGAGCTTATCGATGTGATGAGCCGCTCGAAGAAAATCTGCAACCATGTCCATCTGCCGCTTCAGTCCGGGAGCAGCCGTATCCTGCGAAACATGAACCGGCACTACACGAAGGAGTCGTATCTGGACCTGGTGAGCCGGATCCGTGAAAGAATGCCGGACGTTTCGATCACGACGGATATCATCGTCGGATTCCCGGGCGAGACGGAAGAGGATTTTCTGGACACACTGGATGTGGTGAGAAAGGCGCGGTTTGACAGTGCATTTACCTTCCTGTACTCAAAACGGCACGGCACGCCGGCAGCGGATATGGAGCAGGTTCCGGATGCTGTCGCAAAGGAGCGTTTTGACAGGCTTTTAAAGGTTGTGGATGAGACTGCGGCAAAGGAGAACAGCCGGTATGTCGGCCGCACGGAACCGGTGCTTGTCGAACAGGTGAACGAGCATGATCCTTCCCTTGTGACCGGACGCATGACAAATAACCTTCTGGTGCATTTTCCGGGAGATGCATCCCTTGTCGGGGAGATCGTGCCCGTGAAGCTCGTGAGCTCGAAGGGATTTTACTATCTGGGTGAGAAGGTGTGAGGAACAGGAGCGGGACATGACATTCAGCCCTATGATGCAGCATTATCTGCAGATGAAAGAACAATACAGGGACTGCATACTGTTTTACCGGATCGGTGACTTTTATGAGATGTTTTTTGACGACGCGAAGACTGTTTCGCGCGAGCTTGAGCTGACGCTCACAGGCAAGGACTGCGGAACAGAAGAACGGGCCCCGATGTGCGGGGTTCCGTTTCACGCGGCGGAGACATATATCGACCGGCTTGTGAAGAATGGACACAAGGTCGCCATCTGCGAGCAGATGGAGGACCCGAAGATGGCCAAAGGGCTTGTGAAGCGGGACGTGATCCGCGTCGTCACCCCGGGAACCAATATGGAGCCCGGAGCGCTTGACGAGAAGCGCAACAACTATCTGATGGGCATCGCGTACCTGGGTGACAGGCTCGGGGTCGCGTACTGTGACTACTCGACGGGCGACTTTTTCGTGACGGAGGTGAAGGACAGCCGGGAACTGTTTGATGAGATCGCCAAGGTAAGCCCGGCGGAGATCATCACGAATCAGTATTTTGCGATGAGCGGGATTTCTCTGGACGATCTTAAGGAACGGCAGCATATATGCATCTCCGTGCTCGACAACCGGTACTTTGACGAGGAAACGATAAAAGAGCGCATGAAGGAACATTTTGCCGTCGCCGTTCTTGACGGACTGGGGCTGAACGACTTTCCGACCGGCTTTTTTGCGGCGGGCGCTGTCCTGAATTATCTCTATGATACGCAGAAGAATTCGCTGCCGCACATCACGAAAATCACCCCCTATCTGACCGGCAAATTCATGCTCATCGACAGCTCGTCGAGGCGCAATCTCGAGCTGACGGAAACACTGCGGGAGAAGGCAAAGCGCGGGACGCTGCTCTGGGTCCTCGACAAGACAAAGACGGCGATGGGCGCCAGAACGCTGCGCAGTATCATCGAGCAGCCGCTCCTTGACAAAAAGGAAATCGTAAAGCGGCAGGATGCCATCGCAGAGATGCTTGAAAACGGAGCCATCCGCGAGGAGATCCGGGAATTTTTAAACGCCGTGTACGATCTGGAACGGATCATGACCCGTATTTCCTGCAAGACGGCCAATCCGAGAGATCTCATCGCGTTTCGCACGTCCATAGGGATGATCCCGCAGATAAAGGCCCTGCTTTCGGGTGCACATGCGGCACTCCTATCGGAAATTTACGAACAGCTCGATGACTGCCGGGATCTTTATGATCTGGTGGAAAGGGCGATCGTCGACGATCCGCCGATTCTGCTGCGCGAGGGCGGCATTATCCGGGAAGGGTACTCACAGGAAGCCGACCGGCTGCGCAAGGCAAAGACAGACGGAAAACAGTGGATCGCTGATCTGGAGACAAAGGGCCGGGAAGAGACCGGCATCAAAAATCTTCGCATCCGCTACAACAAGGTGTTCGGGTATTACTTTGAGGTCACGAACTCCTATAAACAGCAGGTGCCGGAGAGCTGGGAACGCAGGCAGACCCTGACCAACGCCGAGCGCTACACGACCCGCGAGCTGAAGGAACTGGAGAACACGATCCTCGGCGCGCAGGACAGGCTCAACTCGCTGGAGTACGATCTCTTCAGTGAGGTCCGGGAGAAGATCGCCTCCCAGATTGACCGTGTGCGCGCATCTTCCAAGGCGCTGGCGGCGCTGGATGTGATCTGCTCACTTGCCAGAGCCGCGGAGCAGAACAACTACGTGCGGCCGAAAATCAACAGCCGCGGCGTAATCGACATCCGGGAAGGCCGGCACCCGGTCGTCGAGAAGATGCTGGGGGATGAGCAGTTTGTGGCCAACGATACGTTCCTGAACAAAGAAGAAGACAGGATCGCCATCATCACCGGCCCCAACATGGCCGGCAAGTCCACCTACATGCGCCAGACGGCTCTCATCGTTCTCATGGCGCAGACAGGCTCGTTTGTGCCGGCAGAGTCGGCAAACATCGGACTTGTAGACCGCATCTTTACGCGCGTGGGCGCGAGTGACGACCTGGCGAGCGGTCAGAGCACCTTCATGGTTGAGATGACCGAGGTTGCCAATATCCTGAACAACGCCACTCCTGACAGCCTGCTCATTCTGGACGAAATCGGCCGCGGTACATCCACGTACGACGGACTCGGGATTGCGTGGGCGGTTGTGGAATATATCGCCACGAACCGCAGGCTCGGGAGCAGGACACTGTTTGCGACGCACTATCATGAGCTGACAGAGCTTGAGGGCAAGATCCCGGGTGTAAAGAACTACTGCATCGCCGTCAAGGAGCACGGCGAGAATATCGTGTTTCTGCGTCGGATTGTGCGCGGAGGAGCGGACAGAAGCTACGGTGTCCAGGTGGCAAGGCTTGCGGGAATTCCGAAGCCGGTGCTTACAAGAGCCGCGGAACTTGTCGAAGAGCTCTCCGGAGCCGATATCTCCCGGAACGCCGCCAGGATAGCCGAAGAAGGCGCTTCTTCCCGCGCTGCCGGCAGGCAGAAGGAGAAGCCGAAAGACTATCCGGACGAGCAGATGTCGCTCTTTGAAAAGCCGGAACCCCCGGAGAAAAGAAACGCAGAGGGGTTGGTGCAGGAGATCCGGGACCTGGACATCACGCACATGACGCCGCTTGACGCGCTGAACAAGCTGTTTGAGCTTCAGGGAAAGGCAGGACGCCTGTCATGAGCATTCATGTACTGGACGAAAACACAATTAATCAGATAGCCGCCGGCGAGGTAATCGAGCGGCCGAGCTCGGTTGTCAAGGAACTCGCGGAAAATGCCGTTGATGCCGGCGCTACGGCGGTCACGGTCGAGATACGGGACGGCGGCATCAGTTATATCCGGGTCAGCGACAACGGAAGCGGTATCGCAAAAGAAGATATCCGGCTCGCCTTTGTCGCGCACGCCACCTCCAAAATCCGGGACGCTGAGGACCTGATCGGTGTCACAAGTCTGGGATTCCGCGGCGAGGCGCTCTCGTCCATCGCAGCAGTGGCACAGGTTGAGGTGAACACCCGCCAGAAGGCTTCGGAAACCGGAATACGATACCGGATCGAGGGCGGAAAGGAGACAGACCTGACAGAGGCCGGTGTTCCGGCGGGAACGACATTTGTCATCCGGAATCTCTTTTTTAATACGCCGGTCAGAAGGCGTTTCCTGAAATCAGCGGCGACAGAAGGAGCGTATGTGGGAGCGCTTCTTGAGCGCATGGCCTTGTCGCACCCTGACATCTCGTTCCGGTTTGTGAACAACGGGCGGCTGAAGCTGACGACAAGCGGCAACAACAATCTGAAGGACATCATCTACAGTATCTACGGGCGCGACGTGGCGGCCAATCTGCTTAGAGTGAACGCGCGCACGCAGGGCGCACAGCTTACCGGATTCATCGGAAAACCGTCGGTGTCGCGCGGAAGCCGGACGGCGGAGAATTATTTTGTCAACGGACGGTTCATAAAGTCCGCATCCATCACAAAAGGCATCGAGGAGACGTACAAAGGGTACATCATGCTTCACAGCTTCCCGTTCACCGCACTGATGCTGACGATGAACGCGACGATGACCGACGTGAACGTTCATCCGCAGAAGCGGGAGCTGCGCTTTACGAATGAGGCGCTTGTGTATTCCTTTGTGCTGCAGGGGGTACGCGCCGCGCTGGACGGCCGTGATCTGATCCCGGAAGTCACACCGGGAAAGCCCGCCAGAGAAGAGAAAGAAGACGGGAACAAAGGCGCGGAAAGAGCCGGAAACATCGTGAAAGACGACGTCCCGGAGTTTCCGCTGTTTTCAAGTGCCGTGGCCGACAACCGGAGCCATTACGGCGCGTCGTTTCTGGAAAAGCCTGTTCTTTCTCCTGAAAGAGGGACGGAAACAGAAAAGAGCCGGGACAGGGAGCAGCCGGTAAATGCCGGGAAGCCTGGAGAAGAAAAGGCAGAAGAGGCAGAAGAAAAGACAAAAAAGGCTGAAGAACAGGCCGAAAAGGCAGAAGAAGAAAAAGAGGAAAGAAAACAAGAGGCCTACCGGGCGGCCGGAGCCCTGGCAGAAAAACCGGAAAAGGAAAAAGAGCAGGCTGCTGCGGATGAAAAAAGGGAAGAGACAGGTAAAGCCCCGGAACAGATGGAGCTTATTCCGGAGCCGGAAAAGAAGATTCCGTACCGGCTTGTCGGTCAGTTCTTCGGAACTTACTGGCTGATTGAACACGGCGACGAGATCTTTTTCATGGACCAGCACGCTGCTCATGAGAAGGTGCTGTTCGAGCGCTTCATGAGGCAGTACCGGGCACGGAAGATCGACTCGCAGATGATCCTGCCGGTTGTCATCGAGACGGATGCGTCGCAGGAGATGACGCTGAAGGAACATATGGATTCTTTCCGGGCTCTGGGGTATGAAATCGAGGAGTTCGGAGAAGGGGCATACCGGCTGACGGGAATCCCGGCCGGGCTTCCCAATACCGACTACCGCGCGCTCTTTCTTGATCTGCTGGATAATCTGGGCAGCGGCGGCGGGACAGACCTCATCACCGAAAAAATCGCCTCGATGTCCTGCAAGGCCGCCGTCAAGGGCAGCAGCCGCCTCTCGTTTCAGGAGGCCGACGCGCTGGTGCAGGAACTGATGAAGGCGGAAAATCCGTACAACTGCCCGCACGGCCGCCCGACCCTCATCCGCATGACCAGGTATGAGTTCGACCGGAAATTCCGGCGGATTGTCTGAGGAGCATCGGGATGAGAACAGAGGAAGAGACAAGGCAGAAGGCCGTTGTTATCGCGGGCCCCACAGCGTCCGGAAAGAGCAGCTGCGCGGTGGCGCTGTGTCAGATGACTGGCGGCGCGGTGCTTTCAATGGACTCGATGCAGATCTACCGGCACATGGATATCGGGACGGCCAAGGTGACGAAGGAAGAAATGCAGGGGGTCCGGCACTATCTCATTGACATTCTGGATCCGGATGAAAGCTGCAGCATTTCCGATTTTCAGGCGGCAGCAGACACGGCACTTTCCGACTGCAGGAAGCGGGGCGTTCTGCCGGTTCTTGCCGGCGGCACCGGTTTTTATCTGCACGCTGTTGTTTACGGTAATGACTTCAGCGAGGACTCGGGAGCCAATCCGGCACTGCGGGAGAGTTTCGAGGCATTTGCCGCAGAAAACGGGACACAGGCCCTGCACGAGCGGCTTAAAGCCGTGGATCCGGAAGCAGCAGCGCAGATTCACCCGAACAACGTGAAACGGGTGATCCGGGCGCTGGAGTTTTACGAAGAGACGGGACAGGCGATTTCGGAGCACAACCGGCAGGAAAAAGAAAGAAAGCCCCGGCTTGATTTTGCCGGATTTCTGCTTCAGGAAGACAGAGAGAGGCTTTATGAAAGAATTAACCGGCGGGTGGACAGAATGCGGGAGGCGGGGCTGACAGAAGAAGTCCGCAGGCTGCTTTCTGCCGGACTTTCGCCCGGCGCGACGTCGCTTCAGGCGATCGGATACAAGGAGATCGTGCAGTACCTTGAGGGAAAATGCACGGAGGACGAGGCGTACGAGGCGATCCGCACGGGCAGCCGGCACTACGCAAAGCGGCAGATCACCTGGTTTAAACGCGAGCCGGGGCTTGAGACACTTGATATTGACACGTTTGACTGTGATCCGGAGAAAATTGCCGGATACATGCTTACGCGAATACGGGAAAAAGGAATACTGAGGTAATGGGTACGACTACGGAGGAACTTTACGAAAAGAGCTTTGGTATCAGCCGGGAAGTGACCGGTTTCAGCCGGAAGGTACTGTCAGAACTCACGGATACTTTCCGGAAAATTGATGAAGACGCCGAGTACAATCAGGCATGTGTCGTCGCTGCGATGCAGAAGGAAGGCGTCGCGGAGATGCATCTGTCCGGAACGACCGGATACGGGTACAACGACGAGGGAAGAGACACGCTCGAGCGGGTATACGCGGACATCTTTCACACGGAGGACGCCCTTGTGCGTCCTCAGATCGTGTGCGGGACGCAGGCACTCAACATTGCGCTGCAGGCGAACCTGCGTGCGGGCGATGAGATGCTCTCGCCGGTCGGAAAGCCGTATGACACAATGGACGAGATCATCGGCCTGCGCCCCTGCCCGGGAAGCCTTGCCGACCACGGCGTGACCTATTCCCAGGTTGACTTAAAGGAAGACGGGAGCTTTGACTACGACGGTATCCGCGCGGCGATTCGTCCCCGCACGAAGCTTGTCGAAATCCAGCGCTCCAAGGGATATTCCTCGCGGCCGTCCTTCACCGTGCAGCAGGTGGCGGAGCTCATCCGGTTTATCAAATCCATCCGCAGTGACATAATCTGCATGGTTGACAACTGCTACTGCGAATTCGTGGGGCGGGAGCAGATCGGAGACTTTGGCGCCGACATGGTCGTCGGGTCGCTCATCAAGAACCCGGGCGGAGGTCTGGCTCCGTGCGGAGGGTACATCGCCGGCACAAAGCGCTGCGTAGAGGCCGCTTCGTATCAGCTTTACTCGCCGGGTCTCGGGCGCGAAGTCGGTCCGACGATGGATATGAACAAGCTGTTCTATCAGGGAATCTTTCTGGCACCGGTCATCACGGCGGGGGCTCTTAAAGGGGCTGCCTTTGCCGCAAAAGCCTATGAAAAGCTCGGATTTTCCTGCTTTCCGGCGTCAGGAGACGCCCGCGCGGACATTGTGGAGGCCATCGAGCTTAAGAGCCCGGAAGCTATGATAGCTTTCTGTACGGCCATTCAGGCCGCCGCACCGGTCGACAGCATGGCGGCACCGGAGCCATGGGATATGCCGGGGTACGACGACCAGGTCATCATGGCAGCGGGAGCATTTGTCCAGGGGTCTTCCATTGAACTGTCCGCCGACGGGCCGATCCGCCCGCCCTACACAGTCTATCTGCAGGGCGGACTCACCTGGGAGCACGCGAAGCTGGGCGTTTTGATGAGTCTTCAGAAGCTGAAGGACAAGGGGCTGATCCGGCTGCCATGAAAAATGTCAGCCTTCTGCCGTCAGTATTTCATGCGTTTCAAACAAGTCCTGCCCGACTTTTTAAAGGAACGGGCAGGACTTGTGTTATAATAGACTAAGCTGTCTGTCCTTTCCATGAACTTGCGGAAAGGAAACAAACACATGAACATCAGACAGGAAAAAGACGAACAGGCGGTAAGCCGCGGAGATATGCGGCCATATGAAAAGGTTGAGGCTGCGGGAGTCACGTCCCTGACGGACCGGGAGCTTCTCGCGGTCATCCTGCGCACCGGGACAAGCGGCCTTGGCGTGGATGAACTGGCCGGCAATGTGCTTGCGGCGTCCGGCGGTACAGGGCTGCTCGGCCTGCGGCACATGATGCTGCCGGATTTTAAAAGTATCCGCGGCATCGGCAGGGTCAGGGCGATCCAGCTCACATGCGTGTGTGAGATCGCGAGGCGCATGCACAAGCAGAGTGCCGGGAAGCGTCTGGACTTTTCGGCGCCGTCAGCCATAGCAGACTATTACATGGAAGATTTGCGGCATCTTGATACGGAACGGCTTCTGGCCGTCATGCTGGACAACCGCTGCCGGATGATCTGCGATGAAGTTCTCACGATCGGAACCGTTAATACGTCGCTTATTTCGGTCCGTGAGGTGCTGATTCTTGCAGTTCGATGCGGTGCTGTAAGCTTTATCGTTCTGCACAATCATCCCAGCGGAGATCCATCTCCGAGCCCTCAGGACATATCGGTGACCAGAAAACTGAAGGAAGCCGGAGAAACCATCGGGATTCCGCTGACGGATCACATCATCATCGGCGACAACCGGTACTACAGTTTTGTGGAAAGCGGCTGTCTTGCATCTGCAAAGAAAGCGTGAATTTGTTTTGGCACCTCGAATCTATGGTCTTGATATAGGAACCGACTATTTCCGGATGTGCTCGATGAACCGGATTCTGAACGAACGTTGCTGCATTGCCCTTACGAACGGGGCGGATGTGCGCGCGGCCGGCGACGAGGCATACGATATGGCGGAAAAGGCTCCTGCCAGCATCCGCGTTTCGTTTCCGGTCAGGAACGGTGTGATCGCCGGCCTTGCCGACATGCAGCTTCTGGCGGCACAGATGTACCGGAAAATCAACGACGGAAAACGTGTGAATGGCGCGGATTTCTGCATCGCCGTGCCGACGGACATCAGCGGCGTGCAGCGCCGGGCCTTCACCGATGTCATTTACCGGGCGGGTCTTCGGGAGAGGAATGTCAGCATCGTCGACATGCCGGTTGCCTGTGCCATCGGGGCAGGCATCGACATTTTTGCAAAGACGCCTTCCCTGATCGTAAACATCGGCGGTTCCCGCACCGGCATTGCCGTGATCTCGGAGGGGGGCATCGCTGCGTATTCTGCCGTTCCGGTCGGAGGAGATCTGTTTGATGAGAAGATCATACAGGCAGTCCGCAGAACGTACAACCTTCTGATCGGACACAAGACCGCGGAAAATCTCAAAAAACAGATTGGCAGCGCCCTGCCGGGCAGTTCCGATGTCAGCGTGTCGGCTTTCGGACGCAATGTTCTCTCCGGGCTGCCGTCCCGCAGCACGGTCACGGCGGATGTCATCTGCGATGCATTCGCACCGGATCTGAAGCAGATAGGCGGCGCGATTCTCTCGACACTGGAAAAGACGCCTTCCGTTGCGGCGGATCAGATCCGGGAGAACGGATTTTTTATCACCGGCGGAAGTGCTCTGATGCGCAATATCCGTCCGTTTCTCACCAGAGAAACAGGGATCCCCTGCGCTGTGGCATCCAGTCCGTCGGAAGCCGCCATCCGCGGGATCATCACGATCGCCGGAAACCGACAAATGGCCGGTCTTGCGCGCAAACCGGAAAACGAACTGTTCTGACGCGGCCCACGGGTTTTGAGGAATGAATATGAAGCAGCGACTGAAAGCATTCTTTACACCGGTCCGGATTTTTGCCCTCGCTTTGTTTGCCTGCATAATCCTGGCTCTCACATCCTTTTTCAGTGGCAAGGTTCAGGAAGCTCTGCGCTTAGGATTTGATACGGTTATTGTTCCGATGCAGAAAGGCATCAACAGTCTGGGAGGTGTCTTCTATGATCATGCCGTGAATCTGGCGGCGCGGGAGGAACTGGAATCTCAGGTCACGGATCTCACAAGTCAGGTGGAAGATCTGCAGGCGGAAAATCAGCGGCTGCAGCAGGATGCCTATGAGCTCTCGAGACTGCGCCAGCTGTACGCACTGGACGAGCAGTATGCATCCTGGCCGAAGACAGCCGCCCGCGTTATCGGCAGCGGCTCTGACAACTGGGATATGGAATTCACGATCGACAAGGGATCGGACGACGGCATGCGGGTGGATATGAACGTGATTGCCGGAAACGGTCTTGTCGGCATCATAACCGCAGTTTATCCAAACCGCTCTGTTGTGCGCTCCATCATCGAGGACAATTCCTACGTATCCGGAATGCTCGCCAGTACCGGGCAGATCTGCTCGGTCCGGGGTGATATTTCCCTGATGGAAAGCGGCCAGATCCGTGTCACCGATTTCAGTGCAGACACGGATGCGAAGGCGGGTGATGAGATAGTCACGTCCAATATTTCGGACAAGTACCTTCAGGGGATTCTGATCGGCACGGTGAGTGAGATTTCATCCGACGGCAGCCAGATCACCAAATCGGGGACGATAACACCGGCTGCCGACTTTGAGAATCTTCAGGAAGTTCTGGTCATCACGACGACCAAGGCCGATCTGACAGGGGATGGCTCATGAAATACAGACTGTACCAGATTGCGCTCATTTTTGTATTTTTTGTTGCGGAAATCGAGCTTGTCCCGCTTATCCGGGTGAGCGGAAACGGCCCGGAACTGCTCCTGCTGCTCCCGGTGTTCTTCGGCTTTTTCGGCGGTCCGGTGAATGGAATTTTCGCCGGACTGCTGGCGGGGATCCTGGCCGATGTGTACGGCGGGACGCTTCTGGGGACCAGCGCGTTTCTCTTTGTGTGCTTCGGCTATATGAGCGGCAGACTTCTTGAAAATGTCGAACAGGAAGAATTTTTCTTCCCGATGATGCTTACGTTTCTGTCGGCGTTTCTGTATGAATGCGCGATGTGGTTCGTACTCTTTGTACTGCACAACCGCATTGACGCGGGATTCTTTTTTACCAGGAAGATTCTGCCGGTCAGTCTGTATACACTTGTGGCAGGCATTGCCCTGTACTTCCCGGTCCGGTATCTCGACCGGAAGATGCGGGCGGCAGCCGGGAGAGGAGAGAAGAGAAATGAAACGAATCTTTCATGAAATCGCCGTCACGATCCGCAATATCTTCCGGCAGCGTCTTTTTCCGGTTCTGCTTGTTCTGGCCATTCTTTTCGGTGTGCTGTCCAAGCGGGTATTCGCTCTGCAGATCTTAAGCTCCGACCAGTACAACACCGGCCTTTCCAGCTCGATTGAAAAGACGATGACCACCCAGGCCACCCGCGGCCGCATATTTGACCGCAACGGCGTGCTTCTGGCGTATGATGATCTTTCCTATGCTGTCGTTATCTCCGATTCGGGCTATTATTCGACGACGGAAGAAAAGAACGCGAAAATCAACAGCGGCATCGACAAGGCGCTCTCCATCATCGAGAAGAACGGCGACTCCTATCGCCAGGATTTTGACATGACCTACAACGGAGAGACCGGAGAGTTTGAATTTCTGGACACCGGGCGCACGCAGCTCGGATTCCTGCGCGATGTCTACGGTCTCACATCCATCAGCGAGCTTACGCAGCAGCAGCAGAACGCGACACCGGAAGATGTCATAACCTATCTCTGTGACAAATACGCTGTAGACCGAAGTGCCCAGCCGCCGGAGTACATGCTGGAGCTTTTTTATCTGCGGATTCAGATGGATGCGAACTCCTACAGCCGCTACACGACATTTACCATCGCGACGGACATCAGCGATGAGACGATGGCGGCGATCCGCGAGAATGCGGACGACCTGGCCGGCATCGTAATCGACACCCGGACGGTCCGACGCTATAATGACGCGAAGTATTTCTCGTCGATCATCGGATACACCGGGACGATTTCCTCTTCGCAGCTCGAGGAGCTGAATGCTGCGGGCGGTTCCTACGACAGCAACGACACGGTCGGAAAGACGGGAATCGAGTCCGCAATGGAGGCAGAACTGGCCGGAATGAAGGGCACGAGAGACGTCTATGTGGACCGGTACGGGCGGATCACGGAGATTCAAAGCGAGACGGATTCCACCGCAGGCCATGACGTGTATCTGACCATTGACGCCAGCTATCAGAAGGCGCTCTACGACTTTATCGAAGAAGAACTGGTGCGCCTTATCAAATCAAAACTCATCACGTCCGGAGAACAGCAGATCTACTCGGAGGACACAGGGATCCTCTCCGACTACAGGATCCGCATGAGTGATGTCGGGTACGCCTGCATCGACAACGGACTGGTGTCGCTTACGGGAATTGAGTCAGAGGCGACGGCAACAGAAGCAGCCGTTAACCAGACCTATCAGGCGAGACGGCAGACGGTCAATGCATGGATTTCGGACCAGTTGACCGGGAGCGGTACGCCGTACAGCGATCTCCCAGAGGAATATCGGAATTACATCTGGTACACATTTGAGATGCTGCAGACAAATGGCATCATCAGCACCGACAAGATCGATACGAACGATGAAGTCTACACGACCTTCTCAAGCGGCGGCGCCATATCATTCCGGGAATTCCTGGAACACGCTGTCGCGCAGAACTGGGTTTCCATGGATTCTCTGACTGACAGCCGGTACCTGAGTCTGGAAGAGGCGTTCTCACTCCTGACGGATTACATCACGAACGAACTTTCCTCAGACAGAAGCTTCACGGAGATGGTATACAAATATCTCTTCGAGGACGGTTCACTCACGGCCCGACAGATGTTCATGCTGCTGTATGAGCAGGGATATCTTCAGGATACGGATGGTTACTACGCCCAGCTGGCAAGCGGCACCATAAACCCGCTCGACTATTTTGAGACGGCGCTGGACCGCCGGATCATCACGCCGGGAGAAATCGGGCTGATTGTGTGCTCTGGATCGGCGACGGTCGTGGATCCGTCAAACGGGCAGCTGCTCGCCCTCGTGTCGTATCCGGGATACGACAACAACCGTTTGAGCGGAACAATTGACAACAGTTATTACACACAAATCAACCTGAACAATTCGAAGCCGATGTACAACTGGGCGGCACAGTCCCAGACGGCACCGGGTTCGTGCTTCAAGATTGTGACGGCTGTCAGCGCGCTGATGAACGGCATCATTACGCCGGATACGGAGATTTACTGCTCCGGCCTGTTCACGGAAGTTACGCCGAATCCGCACTGCTGGATATTCCCCGGCGAACACGGTTCCGAGAGTCTGTTTGAGGCCATCCGCGATTCATGCAACGTCTACTTCAACACGCTGGGATATGATCTGGCAAAGAGTCAGGACGGCACCTACAATTCGACATATGCAACCAATATACTGAAATCCTATGCGCAGGCGCTCGGCCTGGCTTCGGAGACCGGGATTGAGATCGCCGAGTCCGAACCGCAGCCTTCCACGACCAATGCCATCGCGTCTGCGATCGGACAGGGCAATTCCCGGTTCAGCTGCCTGAATCTGGCCCGTTATGCGGCTACGATTGCAAGCCGCGGGACCAATTACAAGTCTTCTCTGATTTATAAGATAACAGAGTACGGAGGGGATACAATCAGTGAGTTCACACCGGAAGTTCTGTCGACATTTACCATGGATTCGTCGTACTGGGACGCGATTTTCAAGGGTATGCGGCTGGTGAGCACTATGTATCAGCCGTTGAATAATTTGTACGATGTAGTTCAAATCGCCGGCAAGACGGGCACCGCGCAGGACGACCTCACGAAACCGTCGCACGCGAACTATATCTCCTTCGCGCCGTATACGAATCCGGAGATAGCCCTCGCGGTCAATATACCGTTCGGGTACGGGTCCATCAACGCGACGGCCGTGGCAGCGGATTTCTACCGGTATTATTACGGTCTGAACACGGAAGACGAGATTCTCACCAATCCGGCTTTAAATGACTCGACGGCCGGACAGCAGCTCGTCTCAAGCACGACAATGCTCTCGGAGTGATAGACAAAACGGGCGGGAACCGGGTGAAAGGAGGTGCGGACATGACACAGCGGATCGCAGTGCTTTCCGGCAGAGGAGGCGCAGGCAAATCGCTTCTTACATGCGGGATCGGAGAGGCTCTGGCAGGTCTGGGAAAGACAGTGCTTCTGGTTGACGGCAGTCAGGGGCTGCGCAGTCTGGAACTGTATATGGGCCTTACGGAAGGAATTCTGTATACATGTCCGGACCTTGCGGCCGGGAAATGCAGAGCGGCAGACGTGCTCGTTGAAGACGAAAATCACCCCGGTCTGTGGCTCCTTCCGGCGGCGCAGAACCTGCCGTCGGACAAAGACCTGAAGGAAAATTACGGGAAGGCGCTGGAAATAATCCAGAACGGCGGCGAAGACGTGCCGTCTTTTGACTTCATCCTGACGGACTGCGGCGGCAGTCCGGAGTCCCAGCTGACACTGGCAGCTCTATCTGAGAGGCCGGTGCTTGTCGTATTACCGGATCCGGCGGGACTGCGGGCGGCGGACAAGCTGCGGAAGCTGACCGCAAAAGAGCCGGAGATGATCATAAACCGTTTTGACAGCAGAGACCTTGCAAAACATCTCCTGCCGTCACCAGGTGAATTCCAGGAGATGCTGCCGCTTCCGGTTCTGGGCATATTCGAGGAAAATGACGGCCTGCGCCGCGCTGTGCTCACAGGCGGGGATGTCGTGCGGGAGATGCCGGAATTCGCAAACACGGCGAAACGCCTGCTCGGACAGACAGTGCCGCTCCCGCTCCTGCCGGGGCTTTTGGAAGACGCGTCCGTTCTGGCGGCACAGACACCGGAAATTTCAGGAAAACGGGAATCCTTCTGGAGCCGTGTGTTTGGCAGAGGAAAATAAATGTTTAAAAAATACGAACTGAAATACTATAATTTCCGCCTGCTTCTGCTTGTCCTCGCCACGTCCGTGTATGGCGTGATTCTTATCAACACCGCGGACAGCAGTTACACCCTGCGGCAGATTCTGGGCATCCTCATCGGAAGCGCCGTTCTCATTGCGGCGTCCTTTTTCGACTACCACAGGCTTCTGAAGCTGTACTGGGTTCTGTATCTGGTACTCACGGCACTTCTGGTGCTGACGCTTCTGTTCGGCCGTGTCTCGCACGGCGCGAAGCGCTGGCTGGTGTTCGGGCCGTTTTCCCTGCAGGCGTCGGAGATCGGGAAGGTTATTCTGATTCTCTTCACCGTCCGTATGCTCTCCATCTACAGGGAGAAGGTCAACAGCTGGAGCTTCCTGTGTCTGCTGTGGCTGATTCTCCTCGTCCCGCTGGGGTTGACTCTGCGGGAACCGGATCTTTCCCAGACGATTCTCACGGCGATGGTTCTGTTCACGGTGATCTTTACGGCGGGCGTGAGTTATAAAAAGATGGGACTGTTCTTTCTGATTGTCATCCCGCTTACGGCCGGCCTGTTGTTTTACATTCAGCGGCCGGATCAGAAACTGCTGGCGGATTATCAGAGGACCCGTATCATGGCTTTTATTGATCCGGAGAACTATGATGACAATGTGTATCAGCAGAAATATTCCGAGACGGCCATTGCGACCGGCGGGCTTTCCGGCAAGGGGCTGAACAATGAGGATCCGTCCTCATTGCTTAATGCCGGCTATATTCCGGAGGCACACACGGATTTTATCTTTGCGGCGGCGGGAGAGGAGCTGGGATTTGTCGGCTGCATGTCGATTATCCTGCTTCTGGCGGCAATAACGGCGGAATGCCTGTATGTCGGATACCGGGCGCGGGATATGTCCGGCAGGCTTATCTGCACGGGCGTTGCCTGTTATATAGGATATCAGTCCTTCATCAACATCGGCGTCGTAACCGGGATCCTTCCGAATACCGGACTTGCGCTTCCGTTTTTCAGCTACGGGATGAGTTCCATTGTGACCCTGTTCCTGGCTGTCGGGATCGTTCTGAATGTCAGTCTTCAGAGGAATATGGAAAAAGATGACGAGATTAATATTGAACATTTCCGGGGCTTCTCTTATTATCATCGGAGAGAGGACACGAACAGGCGAGGAGGTTTGGCATGAAAATTGCACTGATCGCACATGATTCAAAGAAAGAGCTTATGCAGAATTTCTGCATTGCATACCGCGATATTCTGGCAAAGAACGAACTCTACGCGACCGGAACGACCGGAAGGCTTATCGAGAATGCAACGGGACTGCGGGTATATAAATATCTGGCCGGATATCTGGGCGGTACGGAACAAATCTGTGCGCAGATCGAGGACAATACGTTTGACCTTGTGATTTTTCTGCGGGAGGCAAACAACCCGCACATCAACGACGTTGACCCCGGACACATCTGCAAGCTCTGCGATATCTACAACATCCCGCTTGCGACCAATGCGGCCACTGCCGAACTTCTGATCAAGGCCATGGACAGAGGAGATCTGGACTGGCGCGAAATGTACCAGTGACGGCACGGACAGGAGATTTGAGCAGCGGTGGCAGATAAACAGAATTCAAAAAAGAATATCCTGCGCATCGGGCAGCGGCCGAAAATCGCCGCCGGCATTTTCCTGATCATTGTTTTTTATCTGATCTGCTTCATAGCGATGTACATGACACGCAAAAAAGTGCAGGTCTACGAAGTGAATGCCGGTTCTGTCGCATACACCTCCACATTCACCGGCCTGGCCGTGCGGGAGGAGACGGTTGTCGACTCATCGTACACCGGTACCTTCAATATCTATCAGCATGAAGGAAACAGGGTGAAGGCGGGCGATATCGTCTGCACGGTCGACGAGACCGGAAAGATCGCCGGGCAGCTCTCGCAGTACACGGCCAATGCCGGAGATCAGCTCGGAAGTGACGACATCCGTTCCATGATCTCTTCGATAAATGCCTACAAAACCAACTACGGCAGCGCGGGACTTTCCGGCCTGTATTCCCTGAGAAGCGAATTGAATTCGGTTATCCTGGGCGCCGTGACATCGGAGATTGAAGCAGGCCTTGACAGCATTCTGGCATCTTCCGGTTCGTCCGGTTCCTTTCAGAAGCTGACGGCGGATCAGGCCGGGTATGTCGTTTACTCTACAGACGGTTATGAGTCGCTTGATGACTCGAACTTTACGTCGGATAAATTTGACCAGGCGGTGTATTCGCAGAAAAGAACCGAGAACAACGCCACGATTAACGCGGGAGATCCGGCCTACAAGCTTATAACCAGTGAAAACTGGTATATCCTGATTCAGCTTTCCGACAGTCAGATAAGTGCCAATGGTCTGCAGAACAAGACTTCGGTGACTGTGGATTTCCTGGAGGACAACATTTCCACGACGGCCAATTTCCAGATCATCACGAAGGACGGCCAGAATTACGGCAAGATCACACTCAACAAGTATGTCGTGCGCTACTGCACAGATCGTTTTGTCAATATCCGGCTTGTGACGACAAGACCGACAGGTCTGAAAATACCGGCATCCGCCGTGGTTCAGCAGAGCTACTATGCCATTCCCTCCTCCTATGTGACGCAGGGAGGCCCGGACGGGAGCAATGGATTTATCGCAGAGATGACGGACTCGTCCGGCGGGACGGTTCAGACATTTGTCAGCCCGGACATCCTGACGGATCCGGCGGATTCCGGTTTTGTTTATGTAAGCCGGAATGAACTGACAGAGGGGACGAATCTGCTGGCGCCCGATTCCAATGACCGGTTTGTCGTCGGACCGACCGGCACAGTCAGCGGTGTTTACCGGATCAATACCGGATACACGGTCTTTGTGCCGATTTATATCATCGATTCGTCGGACGAGTGCATCATTGCCAGCACGAAATACGGAAGCCTGACCAATTACGACCGCATCGTGCTGACGGCAAGAGACTACTCGGAAAATGAACTCATCTATTGATTTTGACAACAGCAAGCTGCAGAAAGAAGGGATTTTTGTGGAAGAAACAGATGTAATCCGCAACCGGGACGAAGTTCTCGCTGAAATAGCCGAAGCCTGCCGCAGAAGCGGGAGAGATCCGAAGGAGGTCACGCTGATTGCCGTCAGCAAGACAAAACCGGAAGAGATGATCCGAACGCTGTATGAGGCTGGAACGAGAGATTTCGGGGAAAACTACGTTCAGGAGCTGGACAGCAAAATTGCAGACCTTCCGGAGGACATCCGCTGGCACATGATCGGACATCTTCAGCGGAACAAAGTGAAATATATCGTGGGCAGGACGGCTATGATTCACTCTGTGGACTCGCTGCGGCTCGCGGAGGAGATCAGCAAGGAATCCGTGAAGAAAAATGTCATCTCCCGTGTTCTCATCGAAGTCAATGTCGCGCAGGAAGAAAACAAGTTCGGGTTCCGGCTTGACGAAGTGATTCCGTTCCTGAAGCAGGCCTCTGTTCTTCCTGGCATTGTCTTTTGCGGACTAATGACGAGTGCTCCGTACACGGAGAATCCGGAAGACAACCGTGCATATTTTAAAGCTCTGAAAAAACTTGAGATTGACATTAACCGCTCAGGCATAGATAATATACAGATGGATGTACTTTCCATGGGTATGACGTGCGATTACAAAGTCGCCGTTGAGGAAGGTGCCACCTGCGTGAGGGTCGGAACGGCTATTTTCGGTGCGCGGGATTATTCTAATAAATAAGATGGAGACTCTTTCAAATGAGTATTTTTAGTAAATTCGCAGATATTTTCAGAGAACCGGACGATGACTTTGATGACGATTACGACGATGATTACGGATATGATGACGAGGACGGCACTGCCGTAAAGAGCAGACGGACGGCCAGATCGGGCGGAAACACCGGGGATGGTGCTTCTGATGATGACGGCAGACCGGTTCTGCGGCAGAAGAACAACAAGAAAATTGTTCCTTACAGATCGCAGGGAAAGGGAACCATGGAAGTTGTTGTGTTAAAGCCGGAAGGAATGGAAGATGTCAATGTCGTGACGGACACGCTTCTTCAGGGACGTGCGGTCATCATCAATCTGGAAGGCCAGCGGATTGAAATCGCGCAGAGAATTATCGACTATACATCCGGTTCCTGCTATGCTATCAGCGGAAACCTCAGGCGGATCACAAGCTACATCTTCCTTGTGACCCCTCCGAACATCGAGATCTCCGGTGATGTCACGGAACTCGCCAATTCAGGAGACATTGATCTGAATTCCTACAGAAACGGATCGACTGTCCGTTTCTGATGCGAACTGATGTGTAAAAATGCGTCCGATATTTGACAGGCTGTTTCGCGCTGCGATACTTGTCTTCGGCGCACCTGCAAACAACAGCATACACAGCCGTCTGTTCCGTACCTTTGCAAGAGGGCAGGCAGACGGCTTGTTTTTCGTACCCCGGCAGAAGGAAAAGAGGCATACATGAAACGACTTGTCGTGACAGACGGAGAAAAGCCAATTTATCCGATTGTGATCGGAAGGAGCTTTGACAACCTGGCAGAAGAACTTGAGAATCAGAATCTTTCCGGCCGGAAGATCTGTGTTGTCTCCGAGTCCACGGTCGGCCCGCTGTATTCTGACACCGTCTGCGGAGAGCTTCGCAAAACCGGTGCTTCCGTGTTCTGCTTCACATTCAAAGCCGGAGAGGAAAGCAAGAATTTAAATACGGTTCAGGATCTCTATGAATTCCTGATCCGGAATCATTTTGACCGCAAGGATATGCTGGCAGCGCTTGGCGGCGGCGTGGTCGGAGATCTGACCGGATTTGCGGCGGCGACATATCTGCGCGGCATCCGCTTTATCCAGATCCCGACGTCACTTCTGGCACAGACCGATTCGTCTGTCGGCGGCAAGACCGGTGTCGATTTCCGCTCGTATAAGAATATGGTGGGGGCCTTCTATCAGCCGGTTCTCGTCTATATGAACATGTCGGTTCTTTCCAGCCTCTCCAGAAGACAGTTCATCTCAGGAATGGGGGAGATCATCAAGCACGGCATCATCCGGGACCGGGACTATTTTGAATGGCTGCAGGAACATGTTCAGGAAATCCTCGAACTGGACCCCGACACGCTCGGGCAGATGATCTATGTCAGCTGTCAGATTAAAAAAGAAGTCGTGGAGCATGACCAGAAGGAAAAGGGAGAACGGGCGGTCCTGAATTTCGGGCACACGCTCGGCCACTCCATCGAGAAACTCTGCGGTTTTACGCTCTATCACGGAGAGTGCGTTGTGCTCGGCATGATCTGCGCGCTGCACATTTCTGCCGGACGCGGCCTGATTACCCGTAAGGAGGCGGAACGCTGTGTCCGTCTGTTTGAGGCCTTCGGATTTCCGCTCACGGTGAGCGGCATTTCCGCAGACGATGTGATTCGCGTGTCCAAGTCCGACAAGAAGATGGACAGAGGGGTTATTCAGTTTATTCTGATCCATCCGTTCGGGCATGCCGTAATTGACAGAACCGTGACGGATGACGAGATGCGGGATGCTCTGAAAGAGGTGCTCCGGTGAAAAGCAGAAATCTTGTGAAAAAACTTCTCTGGATACTCGTTCCTTCCGCTCTTCTCATTCTGCTGGATCAGTTCACAAAAATTGAGGCAGCTGCCCGTCTGGCAGGCAGAGCTCCTTTTGTTATTGTACCGGGGGTTCTTGAGTTCTCTTATATAGAGAATACCGGTGCGGCCTGGGGCATGATGGCAGGTGCCCGGACATTCTTCATCATTCTGACACTCATCGTAATCGCCGCGGTTATCTATGTCGTGATACGGATTCCGGATATCTCCCGTTATAAGATGCTGATGACGTCAGCTGTATTTCTCATCTCCGGCGCCGTCGGAAATCTGATTGACCGCGTGATGCTTCATTACGTGCGCGATTTTGTTTACTTCCGGCTCATTAATTTCCCGGTATTCAATGTTGCCGACATGTGCGTCACGGCCTGTGTTATCGCGCTTATCATCGGCATCTGTTTTATCTACCGGAATGACGATTTCAGCTTTCTGCGGCTGCACTGCCCCGGAAAGCAGGCGGAAGGCGGAGACAGGGCATGAGCGGTAAAAGAAGCCTTTCCGTTGACACGGAGGACGCAGGCGTGCGCCTGGACCGGTATCTTTCTGATGAAATTCCCGAATATTCCCGCACGTTCTTACAGAAGCTGATAAGAGACGGAAAGGTTCTGGTAAATGGTCAGCCTTCCCGTCCCAGGAACACGGTAAATGCCGGAGACGAAGTCGCTTTGGAAATCCCGGAGGCCGCGGACCCGGAAATTCTGCCGCAGGATATCCCTCTGGATATTCTCTATGAGGACCGCGACATCATCGTCGTAAACAAACCAAAGGGGATGGTGGTTCATCCGGCTCCGGGCCATCCGGACGGAACGCTTGTGAATGCACTTCTGTATCACTGCCGGGGCAATCTCTCCGGCATTAACGGCGTTGCGAGGCCGGGAATTGTCCATCGGATCGACAAGGACACGACCGGTGTACTCGTTGCCGCGAAGACAGATGAGGCACACCGCTTTCTGGCGGAACAGCTGGCTGTTCACTCGATCACGAGAGTTTACGAGGCCATTGTATACAATTCGTTTACAGAGGAGACGGGGACGGTCGACAGGCCGCTCGGGAGAGATCCGAAGGACAGGAAGAAATTCGCCGTCACGGCAGGCGGGCGCCGCGCCGTGACACATTACCGCGTGATATGCAATCTGGGAAAGTTTGCGCACATCGCGTGCCGGCTCGAGACCGGGAGGACTCACCAGATTCGCGTTCACATGGCATACATCGGCCATCCGCTGCTCGGCGACCCTCTGTACGGGCCGCCAAAATGCCCGTACAGGCTGAAAGGACAGTGCCTTCACGCCCGCACGCTTGGATTTATTCATCCGTCTACAAAGCAGTATATGGAATTTGAGGCGCCTCTTCCGGAGTATTTTCAGAAACTGCTTAGGACGCTCGGAGAAAGCAATTGATTAAAATCCATATTCATTTGAATTTTGCAGATCTTTTGGTTATAATAAACTCACAAAAGACGTGAGGCTTTTGCCGGTAAGCCGCTGCAGCTTTAAGCAGGAGGAATTGAATATGGACAGTCGTACAGTTATTACGATAGGACGAGAGTTCGGTAGCGGAGGCCATGAAGTTGGCACAAAGCTCGCGGAAAAGCTTGGAATCAAATGCTACGACAAGGAACTCCTTGAAGAGGCAGCCAAGTCCAGCGAGATGGCGGAGGAACTTTTTCAGTCGCACGATGAGAAGCCGACGAACAGTTTCCTTTACTCGCTTGTAATGGATACATATTCCCTCGGGTACACGAACACGTACAATGAGATGCCGATCAACCACAAAATCTTTCTTGCCCAGTTTGATGCGATCAAGAAACTGGCTGAGAAGGAATCCTGTGTTATCGTGGGCCGCTGCGCCGACTATGCGCTTGAAGACGACCCGTTTGCGGTGAGCGTGTGGATCGGTGCAAGCCTGGATAAGCGCGTCGCGCGAATCCGGCGCCTGTACGACCTGAGTGAGGAGAAGGCGGCCGACCTGATTCAGAAGACGGATCGTAAGAGATCCAACTACTACAACTATTATTCCAGCAAGAAGTGGGGCGAAGCCAAGAGCTACGATCTTTGCATCGACAGCGGAGAAATCGGTATTGACGGCGCTGTCGAACTGATCCTGAAGTTTATTGAACTCAAGGAAAAGCTGAATGCTTCCGGCGGAAATGCAATCTGATTTAATTCCATAAAGTTTTCAGCGGCTGTGCAGTATGCATGGCCGCTTATTTTTATGCAATCGGCATTTGCCAGATATTCCGGAAAAATGCATGAAATTCACGATTTTTCATCCGTAACACTTGAAATACGACTATCAGCCGCTTATAATGCATAAATACACAGTAAATGTGTATGAATATACTATACTCCGTAAGATGCAAAGGTGCACGTAGAAGACTTGTTACGTGCACTTTTCTTTTACAGAATGAGAGGAACGAATTCATGAAAGTAAATCCCAAATATCTGTCCTTTTATTACCAGAACATGAAAGAAATTCCGGACATTCAGCTGGATCCGGCCAAAACAGCGCTTCTCATCATTGATATGCAGAATGAGTTTGTGCTCCGGGATTTCGGTGAAGCGGCACGTTTTAAAGAAGAAGGCGACTGGGAGCGCTGGATACCGTTTCACGACCGTCTTGACGACGTGACCATCCCTGCCTGCAGGAAGCTGCTTACCTATTTCCGGGAGAAGGGAATGTATGTCACATACGGGCGCATAGCGTGTCTTCGCGAGGATGGAGCGGACCGCAGCATGGTCCAGAAATCCGAAGGGTGGAACGGAATGTTGCTGCCCGTTGATTCAAAGAATGCCGCCATCATCGATGAGCTCGCGCCGCAGAAGGATGAGATCGTCGTCAACAAGACGACCGACAGTGTGCTGGCCGGGACCAATTACGCGAGACTGCTGCGGAACATGGGCGTTGACACCGTGGTCGTCTGCGGAATCGTGACCGATCAGTGCGTGGCCGGTACGGTCCGGGAGCTCGCAGACAATGATTTCCGGGTCATCACGGTGGAGGACGGATGCGCTGCCGCAGATCAGGAACTTCACGATGCGGAGCTCAAGATCATGAACATAATCTACTGCAACGTTCTGTCTTCAGACGAGACAATAGAAGTCATCGAGCAGAACCGCAAGAGACTGGAAAAGCTTTAAAGCAGGATACTCTTGCGCAAAACAGAGACAGGAGAGGAGAGAGGAAAGTATGGAAAATGGCACCGGGCTTAAAAAGACTCTGAGTATGCCGCAGCTGATCGCGCTGGCTGCCGGCGGCATGATCGCCGCCTGGATGGTCGAAATTCAGTACTGGTTCGAGCTGACCGGATCAGGATGCATCATCGCACTCATTCTGTGCGGTATTCTGGTACTTCCGCTGTGCTTTGTGTACACGGAAATGACCACAATGCTGCCATTCGCCGGCGGTGAAAATGTATGGGTTTCCAATGCATTCGGCTGGAACGCCGGCTGGATCATCTGCTGGTTCGTCCTGCTGTTGTACGTAATGGCAATGCCCACTGTTTCATATGGTATCGCCAGCATGATGGGCTATATGTTCCCGGTCAGCAGTTTTCAGGTCAAGATTCTTGCTGCCGCAATTCTTGTCGTCTGGTTTTTCCTGACGAATTTTGAACTCAGGTTTATCGCCAGACTTCAGAACATTCTGTTCTGGTCGACACTGATCGTATCGCTGATCGCCTCCTGCATCTTCATCGCCAGCGGTTCCTGGAGCCTGTCAAACTTCACCGGGAACCTGCTTCCGAACGGCGGATCCGGCATGGCAGCTGCCGTAGCTCTGTTAATCATGAAGTTCATCGGCTTTGATCTCATTCCGCAGATGTCGGAGGAAATCGCTTTCCCGAAGAAAAAGCTCTGGAAGGCTTTCATCGGTTCCCTCGGATTCACAGTTCTCATCTACGGCATGGCAATCGTCGGCGTCGGCGGAATTATCTCGCAGGACTGGGTTCTTCAGACAGACATCGTGGACCCGCGCGTTGCGGATATGATCGATATGCACTGGCTCGGCATTATAATCGTCGTCATGGGGATCGGCACCTGCCTGACAACGCTGTCCGGATTCTGGATGGCCGCTTCCCGCACTCTGTTCGGTGCTGCAAAGCAGAATCAGTTCACTTCAAAGCTTGCCGTACTGAACAAACACGGTCAGCCGGTCGCTGCTAACATCATCGTCGGCATTCTTTCCATCTATTTCACCGTGTTTGCGCCGGACGCATGGGTGAACTACATCTACACGATTTACGGACTGACGGCCGGCATCGTGTATTTGTCGGTATGCCTATCCTTCCTGAGGCTGCGCAGGACTCATCCGGAATGGGAGCGTCCGTACCGGCTGAGAGCCGGGGGGTTCTTCGGTCTGGTCGGTGTCGCTTTCTGCCTGTACGTCATCGGAGTGTCCCTCACATCCATGGATGCATCGGCATGGGCCGCGATGGGAATTTACATAGCACTCGGTGTTCCGTTCTTCGTGTATGCCCGTGTGATGCAGAAGAAAGATCCCAGGAACTGGAAGCAGATCATCACCAGCCCGGAGAACCCGGATTTTGAGACGACAAGCGCCTCGGCGGGGTGACAGGTTTCAGGTTCTGCATTTTTGACGATATGTTTAAAGACGTGTCAGGCTGTCCGTGCCTGACACGTTTTTTGAAGGGAAAATGGAACGGATACGAAATGTGGCGGGAGATTACGGTTTACTGCCGTTTTCGTTTCCATTCCGGCGCAGGTGCACCTTATTGCGCGCATTCCGGCGGTTTTCCTCCGCCTGGTCCGCATAGTGCCGCCGTGTGGTATTGACGTCTTTATGGCCAAGCACGTCGGCCACAAGGTATATGTCGTGCGTTTCCTGATACAGATTGGTTCCGTATGTAGAGCGGAGCTTGTGCGGCGTGATGTGTTTTACCGTTGTGACGGTCTGGGCATATTTTTTGACCATATACTCGATGGAACGCACGCCGAGTCGGGTTCCTTTCTGCGAGAGAAACAGGGCGTCGCTGTCTGCAGTGGCTGCTTCGAGCTTTTTTCTCTGCGCAAGATAGGGCAGCAGTGCATCCCGTACCTCGTCACCGAAATACACAAAGCTCTCGGCACCGCCTTTCCGGATTATGCGGATGCGGTCATTGTCCAGATCAACGTCTTTTATATCCAGACCTGCACACTCAGAGACACGGATACCGGTTCCGAGCATCAGTGTGAGAAGAGCAAGATCACGGCTTTTCAGTTTGTTGTGAAAGACGAGCTGCTGTTTTGTAAGATGATCACCGGACTCAACATTGTCCAGAAATTCGGCGACTTCATTCGGATCCATGCGGATAATCGCCTTGTCGTGAATCTTCGGAACCTGAACTTTTACAGCCGGATTTGTGGGGATCTTGTCCATGCGGTACAGATACGCGAACAGAGCCCGGATCGAGCAGAGTTTCCGCTTGAGCGCGCGGTCGCCGTTTGAGACAAGCTCGGACTGATCATTGCGGTAGACGCGTTCGTGACGCAGGAAGCTTTCAATCTGCGGCGCTGTGATGGAACCGAATTGTTCAAGTGTTATATCCTTAATATTTGTTCCGTTCATCGAAGGAATTTCCGACACAAGGTACCGGAAGAAATTCCGAATGTCCCACGCATAGGCCAGCTGGGTACGCGGCTGTCTGGAAAACTCGATGGCGTTAAAATACCCGGAGACAAAGGAGGGAAGTTCCTTAAGGATATCCTCGAGCTTTTCAGAACAGATGATCTGATTTTTTTCTGTATATGTATTTGTTTTATTCGGCATTGCAGACACCTTCAGATATGCATATTTTCCGGAACCAGCGAAAACATGTCCCGGAGAGCAGAAATCAATCTATTCGCTAAACGCAAGTTTAACGAAATGATAGTGGCTGCTTCTCAGTATACCGGGCTATCCGGCGCATTTCAAGTCCACTGCGGCTTAAAGGCGTTTCTGCCATCAGACAACAAGGCATTTCAGCATTTCAGACGATATCCCTGTGCATCAACCGTCCGCCGTCCGGTATCGCTTCTTCAATCACTGCGCCTGTCATCCTGGCAAACCGGCGTATCTTTTCTTTTTCGCCTTCCTCACATACGGATATGTTCACGCCTTTCTGACCGTTTCGTCCGGTCCGGCCGGCCCGGTTTACAAATGTCCGGACATCCTCCGGAAGTCTGTACTGGATGACAGCTGCAACGCCTCCCAGATTCATACCGCGTCCGAGTGCGTCGGTCGTGATCATTATACTGGTCAGTCCGTCGTCAAAACGCCTTTTCTGATTTCGGATCTCCCTCTTATCAGATTTTCCGTCAATATACGAAACCCGGTATCCGCGCCTGTTCAGCTTTGTGAAAATCTGCCGGATCTCATAGCTGTTTGCTGTAAACACAATGATTTTATCGTCTTTCCGGAATGTGTTGATGATCTGCCGGGTTGTCTCAAACCGCATTCGGAGTGTTGTATATACAACAACATTGTGCACCGTATCCGGAATATGTATGGAGGAATCCCGGAATTCTGTGTAGGGATTCTTTAGAATCGAATCAAACAGCGACTCTGCCCGTCTGTTCAGGGTGGCAGAAAATCCGATAAACTGGGTATCTCTTAAAAACTTTGACGCAATATAAATGCAGTCATCGCGGAACGAGTGGCTGCTGAGTTCGTCGGCTTCGTCCATGACGAGAACCTGTGTCATATCCGGAAACTTATTTTTCAGTGCGGAGTTCTGGATGTGCAGCTTCTTTTCGTCGATATATTTGCGGATGACACCGGGTGTTCCGACTATAAAGTTCGGATGCTTCTTTCGGAGATCCTCGAGCTGACGGTTGCGGTTGCCTTCAGTAAGAAGCGATATGACCGAGTAATCGTACCGGATGCCGGCATTCCTGAGATCCCGAATATCTCTGACCGTCTGATGGACAAGTTCAGAGGAAGGAACAAGAATAATGCCAAACAGTCCGGTCATAGTCTGCGGGTTAAAACGTGCCGCAAGAGGAATCAGATACGCAAGTGTCTTTCCGGACCCCGTCTCGGACATTCCAAGGAAGTTCTTCCCTGCAGCGATAAGGGGGTACGATACGCGTTGAACAGCGGTCGGGGTATGGATACTCTTCGTTTCGAGATATGCTGTCAGATCGGCCGGAACTCCAAGTTCCGGAAAGACAGAAAAGGATTTGGACTGTTTCATACGGATAAACCTCAACGGATCAGATTGTTATGTCAGAATGCAGTAAATGAGCCCGGGCCGGAGAAAACTGCAGCCCGCCTGGCGTGTTTGCTTCCAGACAAGACTATCACAAATCCGTAAGGTTTTCTATCATGCCGTCAAAGCGGCAGAAGGAACATTCGGTCAGCGAGCTGCTGAGTCCGCATCCGCCCAGTAATAGATCACCAGACGGCTTCCGGTTTTGATCGTGCTGTCTGTCAGGCCGTTTATTTTCTTTACGGTTCTGATGTAATCCCTGCGGTTCTCGCTGGACGAATTATAATACCGGCCTGCTATATCCCAGAGTGTATCGTGATTCTCAATTGTTATACTTGTATAGTATCTGGTCTTTGGTTCACTAGCTGAGGGTTTTGCTGAAACACTGGAGGTCCGGATCATAACAAAGATCATAACCGTAGCGGCAGCTGCAAGAATCAGGAGCCGTTCTCTCCTCTTCTGCCTGTGCTGCCGGCTTCTTTTGCGGGCAGCTGTGCGGGTAACGCAGTGAGCGGCATGACGTTCATTTCTGCTGGCTGTATATTCCATGGCGATCCCCCTGATTCCAATAATCGAACAGATGTTCTTATGCTGCTATTATAGCATGCGAACATTTGTTTGCAAGAACAATCGAAAATATGTTCGATTCATTGCATTCATTTCATGTGAATATGAAATCAGGGCTGTTTTGGAATGATATAAAAAGAACCGGGAGATCATCTCCCGGTTCCGCCGGCATTGGTCACAGTATATGCGGAGAATTCAGGCCGCCGCCTCTTTCGGCGCTTTTCTTCTCCGATACTGGATGTAAACGGAGCCGAACACGAGGGCAAGGCCGATGACATCGGTCACAGGCTCGGGGGCGATGAGCAGAAGACCTCCGGCGGCAAAGACGAAACGAAGGATTACGGGTACTTTTGTATAGAGGTATCCTTCAAATGCAGCGCCGAGGGCGAAGAGACCGATGAGAGTCGTACAGGTCACGACAATCACATCCAGAGGCGTTGAATTGACCAGAATCAGCGCCGGATTGTAACAGATTACATAGGGGACCATAAAGGCCGCAATGGCGAGCTGAGAGGCTCTGAAAGCCGTCTTCATCGGGTTGGCCTTTGCGATGGCTGCCCCCGCATATGCCGCCAGGGCGACGGGCGGCGTAATATCCGCCACAATTCCGAAGTAGAAAACAAAATAATGCGCGGCGATGGCAGGAACGCCCATGCGGATCAGGATCGGTGCGCAGGTTGCGGCCATTATGCAGTATGTTGCAGTGGTCGGAACGCCCATGCCGAGTACGATACAGCAGAGCATCGTGAGGAGCAGTGCAATGATGAGATGTGTGCCCGCTACCTTGATGATGCCGTTGATGAGTTCATTGGCTAGACCTGTCATCGTGATTGAACCGGAAATGATGCCGGCAACTCCGCAGGCTGCTGCGACGGTGATAGTCCCCTTTCCGCCGGCTTCCAGCGCGTCAAAGAATTTCTTCGGCGTGATCCGGTTTTCTTTGTTGAACAGGCTCACGATGATAGAAAGCAGAATGGAATATGCCGCTGCCCGCTGCATCGTCATATAGTTTCCGGAGACCCAGACGACAAGCATGACGAGCGGCAGAAGCAGGTAGAGCTTGCGGACAAGTTCTCCGATGTGCGGAAGCTGATCCTTCGGAAGACCGGCCAGTCCCTCTTTCTTTGCTTCCATGTGAACCGAAATGAAAATCCCGCTGAAATACAGAAGGGCCGGAATAATCGCGGCGATAAGAATCTGCGAGTACGGAACACCAAGAAAATCCGCCATGAGGAATGCCGCGGCCCCCATGATCGGAGGCATGATCTGCCCTCCGGTAGAGGCGGCTGCCTCAACAGCTCCGGCAAATTCCGGCTTGAACCCCGTTTTCTTCATCATCGGGATCGTCACGGACCCTGTTGTCACGGTGTTGCCCACTGACGAACCGGAAACCATTCCGCAGAGAGCGGAGGAAATGACCGAAACTTTCGCCGGTCCGCCGGAATATCTGCCTGCCGCACA
Organism: uncultured Lachnospiraceae bacterium; assembly: GCA_903789615.1. Classification (GTDB taxonomy): domain Bacteria; phylum Bacillota; class Clostridia; order Lachnospirales; family Lachnospiraceae; genus UBA4285. The sequence continues at coordinate 478,604 of CAIFEV010000001.1, forward strand.
GTTGGCCAGGGATATGAAGAACTGCGAGATCCCGGTCCGCTCCAGAAAAGCGCCGAACAGAATGAAAATCACGATGTATCGTGAGCAGACATTGACCGGTGTGGAGAAAATGCCTTCTTTCGTGTAGAAAATATTGCGGACAAAATAGCGGACGCGCCCGTAGAAGGACGGATTGGTCAAACCGAAGGACAGCGCATACAATACAAAGAAAAGCGTAACGATAAGAATCGGCAGACCTACGCACCGCCTCGTCACTTCCAGCAGAATGATGATGCCTATGATTCCGATCGCGATCTGATACGGCTCAAATCTTGTGCCCTGCTGAATGATGGACTGTGCGTTAAACGTGAAGTAAAAGTACGAAAACATGCCGGCAGCCATCATCAGAATATCATACCAGGGCATATGGTTTTCGCGCGTCTCACCCTTTTTGGCAGGATATACAAGAAATCCCATCAGAATGATAAGTCCCAGGAACGATGTCAGACGGATTTCCTCCAGAAACGTTGCGAACAGAGTCACCCAGATACACCAGATGGAAAATGCGATAATTATGCAACGCACAATTTTTCCCGGAACGCCGGTCCATATGCGGGTGTTTGATTCCCGGTCATATTTTTTCATTACGGCATCTACGGAAGCGGCTGCATCCGCCGCAGATGTCTTGCTGCCCGCTGCGTTTCCGTCGAGGGGTCTTTCTGTTTTGCGCATGTCTTTATCTTTCATTCCTCTTCTGCCCCCTTACAGTGTATCGTCTGACGCATCAAGTGTCTCAACATCTATGCCATGTTCTTTATAATACTTTGCCGCCCCCGCATGGAACGGAGCAGCTTTGACGCTGGCTGCATTTTCCACAGAGAGATCCGAGCCTTTCGCGTTTTCGGCGCTGATCGCTTCGATATGATCAAAGATGGCAGCGGTCATCTGATAGACCAGATCGTCCGGCAGGCTGGCCGATACGATAATGGTGGCTTCAACGGAAATTGTCTGTATATCCTCCGTCTGCCCCGGATATGTCCCGGCCGCTATCGTCTGGGCACTGTAATACGGATGCTCTGTAAGCATTGTACTCTGGAGCGTTCCGTCGATCGGAATGAAGGAAACGCCGTTGGTCGTCGCAAGTTCCGTGATGGCCGGCGTCGGCGTACCTGCGACGATAAAAGCGGCGTCGATCATTCCGTCTTTCAGAGCTTCCTTGCTGGCGTCAAAAGACTGGTACTGCGGTTTGATGTCGTCTACACTCAGGCCTGCGGCTTCCAGAACATCCAGTGCGTTGAAATATACGCCGGAACCGGCTTCACCGATGGAAACCCGCCTGCCGCGCAGATCTTCGACAGTTTTTATATCCGGGTTCATGGAGAAAAGCTGAACCGTTTCGTTGTACAGGGCTCCGAGGACACGGAAATCATGAGTGGGTCCGTCATCCGCAAAGGATTTGGTGCCGTTCCATGCATATGCGCATACGTCCGACTGGGTGAAGCCAAGCTGAAAATCCCCGTCCTGTATGGACTGAATATTCACCTTGGAGCCGCCGGAGCTGACAGCTGTCACACGGGCATTCGAATTATTAGTGATATACTGCGCGAGGACACCGCCATAAGCGTAGTATGTACCGGCGGTTCCGCCGGTTCCGAACATCATCCGCGTCTGTCCGCATCCGGACAAAACCGCGGATGCGGCGATAATCAGTGCGGCGAGTATGGATTTCCATTTCCCTTTTTTCACGGCAGAGGTCCCCCTTTCGCAGAGGCAAAGAACGGTGTAATAAAAATCTTCGAAAAATTTTACAGGTCTTTAATACTTACATGCTTTTGCATTTTACCACGAAGTGTACCGATAAATACAGTCTCGTATTCCGCCTGACTTCCTGATAAAGTAGAATTGTAAAAAGAGTTTTGTTCTGAATCTTTCTGAAGCATCGGAAAGTCAGACAGAGAGGGAGAAATATGAGCAGTCAGTCAGGGCTTCCGGTCATTACAATCAGCAGGCAGTACGGAGCCGGCGGGCGTACAATCGCCAGAGGTCTTTCCGCGCGGTTTGACATACCGTGGTATGACAAGGACTTTGTTGCGGAAACAGCCGCGAAATCCGGATATTCGGAGGAGGATATCCGCCAGGAGGGAGAACAGCTCTCTGCCGGCGGACGTTTTCTGAATTCCGTATTGAATACGTCTGCCGCCTATTCCAGTTCGCATGACGGGATCTTTCTTGCGCAGAAGCAGGTCATCATGGAACTGTCTGCCTCACCGTGCATCATCGTGGGGAGATGCGCCGATTACATTTTAAAAGAAGCTGGCATCTTCCGCTTTTCGCTGTTTCTGTACGCCGATCTGCCATTCCGGCTTGCGCGTGCCAGGCAGCTGCATGAAAACGGCGGCATGGACCTGAGGAAATATGTAGAAAAGGTGGACAGTCAGCGCGATACGTATTACCGGAATTACACGCACCACTCTCTCGGTGACTTTTCGCTGTATGATCTCTGCCTGAATTCCGGAAGAATGTCGATGTACGACAATATAGAATTCATCGCGCAAATGATTGAAACCGTTTCAAGATGATGCACCCGAATGTTTGTTCGGTTTTTGTTGCTTTCCGGCAGTGAAGATGGTATGCTGACACTATAAAGCAATCCCGATCGGAGTGTCATATGCCGGAAAAACTGAGTGCGAAGCAAGAGGAAATTCTCGAATTTATCAAACAGGAGATCCTGGGGAAGGGATACCCGCCGTCTGTGCGCGATATCTGTCAGGCAGTGGGACTGAAGTCCACTTCTTCCGTACATGCGCATCTGGAGAAGCTCGAAGAATACGGGTATATCCGGCGCGACCCGGCGAAGTCCCGGACGATTGAGATCCTGGATGATACGTTCGGAGCGCAGCGCAGGGAACTGGTCAATGTTCCGGAAGTCGGAACGGTGGCAGCCGGCATGCCGCTTCTTGCCGATCAGAATATCACGGACTACATTCCGATTCCGACTGAAATGCTTCCCAATGCCGAGACTTTTATTCTGAAGGTCCGCGGAGAAAGCATGATCAATGCCGGCATCTTTAACGGCGACAGGCTGATTGTTGAGCGCCAGAACACAGCCCGCAACGGGGAGATTGTCGTGGCGCTGATTGATGATTCCGCAACGGTCAAGCGTTTTTACAAGGAGAAAGGACACGTCCGCCTTCAGCCGGAAAACGATGCGTTGGAACCGATTATTGTTCCGGACTGCCGGATCCTCGGAAAGGTTGTCGGCCTCTTCCGAACCGATATCCGCTGACCGATAGCAAAACATTGTGAATAAAAAAGAAGGCTCTGAGCCTGATGGGGCCCTGGCCTTCTTTTTTATTCCCGGATACAGCACGGTTACAGATGCACCCTGTGCGCTGCACCGAAGCTGTCTTCAGACCGCTTTAAAGTTCCTTCGGATCAATGACTTTTCCGTCTTCCCATATCCGCTCAAGATCGTAGAATAATCTGTCCTGCTTGTCGAAAATATGGATGATCACATCCCGGTAGTCAAGCAGAATCCATTTTCCGGCGGCATATCCTTCCACCCTCGGCTCTGCCGCTTTCGCGCGCCCCAGCACTTCTTCCACATTGTCGGCCAGAGCGTGCACCTGATTGATATTGCTTCCGTCTGCGATAATGAAATAATCCGCAATCGTCGAGATTCTTCGGATATCAAGTACTTTAATGTCTTCTGCCTTCTTGTCTTCCAGTGCGCCAACGGCAAGCCTGGCCAGTTCGCTTGATGTCATACTGTCTGATCCTTTCCGTCCTTTTCAAAAATTGCCGCATAGTAACGGTATGTCTGCTCCGTCATGGGGTCAATCGTCTGCTCCCTGCTCTTCAGGTAGCTGAGAGTGTCTGCCGTGACCGTATAAATTGCCCGCCGGATGTCGACAAATGCCTGCTTCCGCACTTCCGCGAGATCCGAAGCCTGATTCCTTCTGGGTTCAATGTAATCGGCCAGGAAGATGATCTCTTCCAGCCTTGTCATCGCCGGTTTTCCGGTCGTGTGAGATGCGATTGCACTGCAGATTTCCGGGTCGTCGATCGCATACAGCCGCTTTGCGTACTCGGCGCCAAGTTTAGCGTGAAGAAGGTACGGACTCTTGCGCTCATACGGGCTGATATCAAGTCCCCAGGCCTCACACTCTTGTATCTTCTGGGTGTCCGGAACACATTTTGCACAGTCGTGAAGAAGACCGGCGACGTACGCTCTCTGAACGTCAACGCCATAGCGCATTGCAAGACATGCGGCGGTGTCGGCGACACCGAGTGTGTGGCGGTAACGGTTCTTGTCGGCAGCCAGTGCTTTTTTTACTTTTTTCCTCAGACTTTCAATGTAGACGTTATCCAAGATAAAATCCCTTCTCTCTGATATATGAAAGCGCTTCCGGCGGGACCAGGTCCGAGACATCGCTGCCCTCCCGGATTCTCTGCCGGATCTCCGTTGAACTGTGGGCAAAGGAGCGGATAGCAAGAGGACGGATGTCTGCGCCGTAAAGCGTCATCAGCAGCTGCCGGTGCCGCGCGGCTTCCCTTCGCAGGGTGCTTTCCCGGTCAGCCGCCAGAATGATACAGTGCCTTAGAAACCAGCCGCAGTCTTTCCAGGTTTCCATGTAGGCAAGTGAATCCGCTCCCACGATGAAATACAGTTCGTCGGCAAGCGGGAGCAGATCGCGGATCGTGTCACAGGTATAGGTATATCCGCCGCGGTCGACATCGATCGTACTCAGCTTCATATACGGATACGGCCTGATGGCTTCCCGGACCATCTGGCAGCGCTCCCGGGCCGGCAGGAGTTCGGAGGCGTTTTTGTAATACGTGTCCGACGTCGGGCACAGGAGAATCTCCGGAATGCCATACTGCTCATGTGCGGCCCGTGCCATCTCCAGATGTCCGAAATGGATCGGGTTGAAAGAGCCGCCGAGTATCCCAAGTCTTTTTAATTTTGCGTCTGGTACGGTATTGTTCATGGAAGCTGGATCCTGCGCCGGGTCGGATCCGGATTTTCCTTGTAGAGAACAATTTTCTTGCCGATGATCTGCACAACCTGTGAATGGGTACGTTTTGAAATTGTGTCCGCGAGTTCCTTCGGATCGTCAGCGCAGTTCTGGAGCACAGAGATCTTGATGAGTTCTCTGGCTTTTAAAGCGTCGGCGATCGCCTGTGTAAATTCCGGAGTGATACTGGCTTTGCCGATCTGATAGATAGGGTCCATCGTCATGGCCAGACTTTTCAGGTACGCTCTCTGTCTGCTGTTCATCTGCTTAACTCCTCAATCATTCATAGTAGTCGAAGGCGAGGGCATTTTCGTCGCCGTCAGATCCCACTCTCACCGTGTCGCCGTCCTGAATCCCGAGTGCTCTGAGCTCATCCAGGATGCCGGTCTCTTTCAGATATTTCTGGAAGAACTGGAATCCCTTTTCCGCCTCGAGATTTGTGTATCCCAGCATGCGGTCGATGCGCGGGCCGTACACAAAGAACACGTGCGGATCTTCTTTTGAAGCCTCTACCGTGTAGCTTTCTTTCGGATCATCAAACAGCATATCCGGGTCGATCTGACTCTCAAACCGTACAGGTCTGGGGGCAGCTGTGTCAAGAAGATGCTTCACATAGAAAAGCAGATCCCGTACCCCTTTTCCGGTAACCGCAGAAATCGCGAAAACCCTGACTGTGTCGGACTCAAACTCCCGGCGGATTCTTTCAACCGGGTCCTCTTCTCCTTCCTGAAGCGTAATGGCATCGACTTTATTGCAGGCGATGACCTGCGGCTTATCAAGGAGCCTGGTGTCATATCTGGCAAGTTCCGAGTTTATCGTCCGGATATCTTCTGCCGGGTCGCGGCCGTCAGAACCGGCGGCATCTACCATGTGAATCAGGACACGGCAGCGTTCGATATGACGAAGGAACTCGTGACCGAGGCCGACTCCTTCTGATGCGCCCTCGATGAGTCCCGGAATATCCGCAATGACAAATCCGCCTGCTCCGTCCGGAAGATCTACGACCCCCAGGTTGGGCTGAAGAGTTGTGAAAGGATAACTGGCAATTTTCGGATCGGCGTTGGTCACACGGGAAAGAAGCGTTGACTTTCCGGCGTTCGGATAGCCGACGAGTCCCACGTCCGCAATGCATTTCAGCTCGAGCCGGACCCAGAGGCCTCTTGCATCCTGTCCCGGCTGGGCATACTGAGGCGCCTGCATGGTGGGAGTCGCATAGTTCATGTTTCCCTTGCCGCCTTTTCCGCCGTGAAGGAGCACAAGCCGGTCCTGCCCGGCAGACATATCCGCTATGACATGCTCTCCGGAGTCATCATAGATGACGGTTCCCTCCGGCACTCTTATGATCAGGTCTTTTCCGGACTTTCCGGTACAGCGCTTCGCACCGCCCTCCTGGCCGGACTCTGCAACATATTTGGAATTATAGCGGAAGTCACTCAGAGTATTCATCCCCTTATCGACGACAAATATCACGTCGCCGCCTTTTCCGCCGTTTCCGCCGTCCGGACCACCGGCCGGAACAAACTTTTCCCGGCGGAAACTGATATGCCCGTTGCCGCCTCTTCCGGACTTTATATAAATTCTTGCTCTGTCGGCGAACACGATTTCTCCTCCCTGAATAAAAAACTCCGGCCTTTCGATACGTCGAAGGTCCGGAGTCCTGTGAATCAGTCTTTCAGAATTTCCGATCAGTCGTTCTGAGCTGCCGGGTATACAGAAACCTGCTTCTTGTCTCTGCCCTTGCGCTCGAAACGGACGGTGCCGTCAACCAGCGCGAACAGCGTGTCATCGCCGCCGCGGCCGACATTAACGCCCGGAAGGATCTTCGTTCCGCGCTGTCTGTAGAGGATGTTGCCTGCGAGAACAAACTGTCCGTCAGCTCTCTTGGCGCCCAGTCTCTTGGACTCGGAGTCTCTGCCGTTCTTGGTAGAACCAACGCCCTTTTTATGCGCGAATAACTGAAGGTTTAAAAATAACATCTCTATACCTCCTTGTAAACCAGTGAAATGTTGTCCGGATGCGCTTCAGCCAGGTCATATATACTGGACTCAAAGCTGTTTAGCGCCAGCCGGCTCTCCCTGCTGGGAGACTCCACCGTAAGATTGAATACAACCTCCGGCTTTTCTTCATCCACGGTGTTCTCACAGGCATCATCCGTGAATTCACAGATCATGCCGATCGTATGAGAAACCAGCGTGGACACTGCTGCACAGAGAACATCGTTGCCCTCCAGTCGGAAGTCTACGTGTCCCTCAACAGAAAATCCCGTAATATCGCCAGCGGCGTTCTTACGGATTGTCACCTGCGTCATTCTTTAAACCTTCTCAGGCGTTGATCTTTTCGATCTTGACAGCGGTGTAGGCCTGTCTGTGGCCGTTCTTCTTTGCGTAGCCGGTCTTCGGCTTGTAATGGTAAACGATGACCTTCTTGCCGCGTCCTTCCTCAACGACACTGCCGGTAACGGTAGCACCTGCAACGGTAGGATTACCTACCTTTGCGTCTTCGCCGGAAACGAAAAGAACCTGGTCAAACGTAACAGAATCACCGGCGTTCTTTCCAAGCTTTTCAACTCTTACGATGTCGCCTTCAGAAACTGTGTACTGCTTACCACCTGTTGCAATAACTGCGTACATAATGGCACCTCCTGATAAATACTCGCCGGCTTCGGGGGCTTTTATAAGCACTTAACCCACACCGAGCGGCACACAGAAAATATAATATACTCTCACCATTCTTTCTGTCAAGAGAAATTATACAAAAAACAGCATTCCGAATGCAATTGCGAATCCCCAGCCGGCAAGGATATCCCGCGGAAAGTGAACCCCGGCGAGCAGCCGGCTCAGGGAAATAAGAAATGCCACGACAAGAAGAACGGCGCCAAGCGGCACGGAGAGAAAAAATCCCGCCGCAGCGATGATTACCGCACTTGCCGCGTGACGGCTCGGAAAAGAACGGCCGCTTTTGTCCTTCGGGATCAGCGGTGTGACAGGATATACACTGTACGGCCTCGGAAAATCATATTTCCGGCGCAGCAGTGTGACACTTACAAAGAGGGCTGCCGGGATAAGAAGTTCTTTGAGGAAAACGGCGCGGCTCTGGCGGGCCATAGTAAAAATAAGCATCCCCATGTACGTAGCCGCAGAAACAAAAGGAAGTCCACGGTAACATGCTTCCAGGAGTCTGAAAGCCGCTGCATGTTGTTTGAAGAAAGCCGATACACGCGGATATACGGTTTTATAATACCGGCTTTCCGGAGAACGCTTCATAGATATCTCTGCCCTCTTTTTTTCTCGTTATTTCAACAAGCCCGAGTCTGGTCATGTCAAGCACCTGTACCGGAACCGGATCAGACTTCACGGCTTTCCGCAAAGCTTCAAGCAGAAGCGCCTTGCTTTCATCAGATTTCATGCTGATGAAATCAACGAGGATCATGCCGCTTATATTGCGCAGCCTGAGCTGCCTTGCCACCTCACCTGCCGCTTCCAGATTCACTGCCAGTTTCTTCTTTTCCGGTACGGCCGGACCGCTGCTGCTGGAAGCGGCGGCATTGACATCGATGGCGGTCAGCGCTTCCGTCCGGTCGATGTACAGATTGGCGCCGCTTTTCATGCGGACAATCCGCGCGAGTGCCCTGTCGCGCGCTGTCTTAAGGCGGTAGAGGCTGCTGAGCGGATACGAAGCGTCTTCATAGACGGTGAGCTTCACCTTTCCGGCAAGAAAGGATTCCGGAAAGCACCTGTAAATCTCCGGGACATCTGTCACCAGTTCCGGTTCACTTTCTTTCGGAAGCTGCTCAATCTCCCTCTCCCACTCTTTCTGTCCTTCTCCGATCTGCGTGCAGGCAGGGGCGGTCATCGCACGGGCAAAGATTTCTTCCATCCGGTCTCTCAGGCATTTCGCCTCAGCCAGGACATCATCCGCACAGGCACCGGCGGCATTGGTGCGCACGATAAAGCCGCAGGGAAGTCCCGCTTTATTGTCATCCGGCAGAGTCATTTCCAGCAGGGCTGCCTTTAAGACCGGATCCTGCTCCCTTCTTTTCATCTTTTTGGAGAATTGGACCGATCTGACTCCTGCCGTGAGGACCAGGAAGTATCCGGTGAGTGACAGAGCGGATGTCAGGAGCGCTTCTTTCGGGGCGATGGCCGGCCGTTTTACCTGGACGGCGACCCGGTCGCCGCCTTTCGGGAGGTGATTCTCAGATGCAGGATAGTCCGGCCAGAAAGCGCGCCGGTTGTCGCTCAGAGAATAATATCCCCGTGCGCCTTTCTGAAATTCGATAAAGCAGCCGCCAAGCTGCGGGATTACACGCTCGACGCGTCCCACGTAGATGTTCCCTGTCGGCAGGTCAGGATCCGGTGCATTTATCCGGATACAGCGTCCGTCCAGAAAACACGCGCTGACGAGTCTGCCGTCCAATTTTGTGATTACTGCCTTTGCTTTCACGTCGTCTTATCAGATCTCCAGAAGTGTCCTGTAGAAACAGGTCCTGTGTCCCGTGTGACAGGCTCCGCCGACCTGCCTGACCTTTAAAAGCAGCGTGTCCGCGTCACAGTCGACGTACATCCGCTTTACGTACTGCAGATGCCCGCTTGTGAGCCCCTTGGTCCAGAGCTCCTGCCGGCTCCGGCTGAAATAGGTCGCCAGTCCAGTCTCGCAGGTTTTGCGGAACGCTTCCTCATTCATGTAGGCCATCATAAGGACCTCACAGGTTTGCTCGTCCTGGACGATGCACGGAATCAGGCCGTTTGCGTCAAGTTTAAATTCCGTGAAGGGCATTGCCGGGTCGAGCGTGTGAACGGCGATGCCTGCATCCCGCAGCTGCCGCTTGAGCTGCCAGAACGTCTCGCCGGTTTCGGTCAGAAACTCACCGGACAGGCCGAGCGCATTCCGCTTCTGAAGAATTTCTACGGCCTGCGCGCGGTCAGTCTTGTCGGAGAGCACAATGTAATTCAGCCCTCCCGGCGCCATGTCCGGAATATCCGGAGAAATGACAAATGCAACCCGGTCCGCCGCCGCTTCGGCAAGCGCGTCGTTTCCGCCCGGAATATGATTTAGCGCTACCCGGCTGCTTCCGTAACTGCGGCAGAGTTCTTCCATCAGATCGACATTGCTTATCCGCTCTTCGTCCAGAATCACCACAGATGCGCCGGCTTTCACATAATTGTCGGCGTCTTCGCGGTTCAGGATGTTTCCGCCGACCCAGACCGGCATACTGACCGTACGGCAGATTTTCCGGATGTCTACAAGCGCCGCTTCCTGTGAAGCGGTGTCATACGAATAGTCAAAGACAAGCAGCGCATCGGCGCCCCGGCGCTCCTGCATGTCTGCCGCACCCGCAAGGTCTCCTTCGAACTTCTCTGTGAGATCCACGTCACGGTAGGCCGTTCCGTCTTTTATATATAAAACCGGTACAAGAATACGGTCCATATCTCACTCCTGTTTCCTCTCAAATCTGCGGACCGCGTCGGCAAGCCGTATCTTCTTTTCATATATGGCCTTTCCGATAATCACCCCGCTGATGCCGGCAGTTTCCAGATTCTCAAGATCTTCCATGCAGGAGACGCCGCCTGAGCAGATAACGTCAAGGCCGGTCTTCTCTGTGAGAACCCTGGTTGCCTCGACATTCGGCCCGGAGAGCATGCCGTCGCGGGAGATGTCCGTGTAAATAATCGTCCTGACGCCCAGATCCTTCATCTGAAGCGCAAGGTCCAGGCTTGTCACGTCCGAAGTCCGTTCCCAGGCGTCCGTCGCTACCCATCCGTCTTTTGCATCGATTCCGACCACAATCCGGCCGGCACCGAACGTCTCGATTGCTTTCCGGACAAATCCGGGGTCTTCGACCGCTTTTGTGCCGATAATCACCCGGGCTACACCCTGGTTCAGGACCTCTTCGATATCCTGAAGAGTCCGGATTCCGCCGCCCAGTTCCACGGGAATGCTGACCGTCCGCACGATCTCCCGCACCGCCTCGGCATTGTAAGAATGCCCTTTTCTGGCGCCGTCCAGATCCACGTTGTGAATATAGGAGGCACCGGCCTTTTCAAAAGCCGCGGCAGCCTGCCACGGGTGCTCGTAATATTCGGTAACCTCGTCGAAATCACCCTTGCGCAGACGGACACACCGGCCGTCTTTCATGTCGATCGCTGGGTACAGTCTCATCACAAACTTCCTTTCGTGGAGAGAACATCTTTGATGCGCGGATCCGTTGAAATTGCCATGTCCAGAGCTCTTGCAAATGCCTTGTACATACCCTCGATGATATGGTGGTCATTTTCTCCGGCCAGCTCCTTAAGGTGCAGGTTCATTCCGGCGCTGTAACTCACAGCGTAGAAAAACTCGTGAACCATCTGGGTGTCATAGGTTCCGACGCGTTCCGTGTGAAAGGATGCATCAAATCCGAGCACCGGTCTTCCGGAGAGATCGACCGCACAGAGAATCAGCGCCTCGTCCATCGGCAGGATACTCTCGCCGAAGCGGCGGATCCCCTTCTTGTCCCCAACAGCTCTTGCGATTGCCGTGCCCAGAACAATTCCGACATCTTCTATGGTGTGATGGCAGTCTACGTCCAGATCTCCTCTGCAGGTAAGTGTCAGGTCAAAAAAGCCGTGTTTTGCGAACGAACGCAGCATATGATCCAGAAATCCGACACCGGTCGAAATCTCGCTCTTTCCCTCTCCGTCCAGATTCAGGGTGCAGGTGATATCGGTTTCGGCAGTTTTGCGGGATACCTGCGCGATTCTTTTTAACTCACACATCTTCAGGCTTCCTTTCCGACATCTTCAAAACGGACTCTGACCGCATTGGCATGAGCCGTCAGTCCTTCAGCCTCGGCAAATGTCTCAATATCCCTGTGCATCCCCTGAAGTGCCTGCCTGGAGCAGGAAATGATGCTGGATTTTTTGAGGAAATCCTCGACAGAGAGCGCCGAGAAGAACCGGGCGGTCCCGTTGGTCGGAAGCACGTGGTTCGGTCCTGCCATATAATCGCCGAGCGGTTCGGAACTGTTCTCTCCGAGGAAGATGGCGCCCGCGTTGCGGATTTTCGTCATCGTGTCCCAGGGATCGGCCGTCACAATCTCAAGGTGCTCGGAGGCTATATCATTGACCATGCTGATGGCAGCGTCCATGTCCGGCGCGATGAGGATACAGCCGTAATTATCAAGGGAAGCGCGGATGATGTCGGCTCTCGAGAGAGTTTTCAGATATCCGTCAATTTCATCCGATACGTCGCGCGCCAGTTTCTCGGAGGTGGTCACGAGAATGGCGCTGGCGAGCTGGTCATGCTCGGCCTGCGAGAGAAGGTCCGCTGCCACATAGTGCGCATTGGCTGTCTCGTCGGCGAGAATCTGGACCTCAGACGGTCCTGCCACGGAATCGATGCCGACATACCCGAATACGGCCTTTTTGGCGAGTGCAACAAAGATATTGCCGGGCCCGGTGATCTTGTCAACCTTCGGTATAGAAGCGGTTCCAAACGCCATTGCCGCGATCGCCTGGGCGCCGCCCGCCTTGTAGATCGTGTCAACGCCGGCTTCATGTGCGGCGACGAGGGTCGTCGGATAAACTTTTCCTTCCGCGTTGCAGGGAGTGCACATGATGATTTCGTCTACTCCGGCTACGCGGGCCGGAATGACATTCATCAGGACGGATGACGGATACGCAGCCTTTCCGCCCGGCACATAGACGCCTGCTCTGTGCAGCGGTGTCACACGCTGCCCGAGAATCATTCCGTCCGGTCTTGTGATGAACCAGGACTTCTGAAGCTCATTTTCGTGGAACGCGCGGATGTTGACGATCGCCTTGCGGATGACATCAAGGAGAGCCGGATCGACCTGGCTGTAGGCCTCTTCGATTTCCCCGCCGGTCACGCGGATGGTGTCCGGATTCAGATCTGCTTTGTCGAATTTCCTTGTGTACTCAAAAAGCGCCGCATCGCCCTTAGTTCTGACAGCATCCAGAATCTCGCGCACGGTGCTCTCGTATTTCCCGTAGCTGCTGGGGCTTCTCTTTTTCAGCAGTTCCTGAATGCTTAATTTTGTCTCATCGGTAAGTTTCAGTGTCCTCATCACGATTCTCCTTTATGCATTCTGACTTTCCTGATACTGCCGGATGTCCCGGATCAGGGTCATGATCCGTTCATTTTCCATCTTCATGGACACCTGGTTCACGACGATCCGGGCGGAAAGCGGAACGATTTCTTCCAGAACTTCAAGACCGTTTTCCTTCAGGGTCGTTCCGGTTTCGACAATGTCGACGATAACCTCGGCCAGACCTACGATCGGTGCGAGCTCAACCGATCCGTTCAGTTTGATGATTTCGACGGTCTGATGTTTTTTGTTGTAAAAGTAGTCTTTGGCGATGTTCGGATATTTGCTTGCAACACGGATGAGCTCGTGGTGCTGCAGCTTTTCGGCCGCCTGCTTCGGGCCGGCAACGCACATGCGGCAGCGGCCGATGCCCAGGTCATACACTTCGTAGAGCGCCCGCTTCTCTTCCAGAAGCGTGTCCTTGCCGACGATCCCGATGTCGGCGGCGCCATACTCGACGTATGTCGGAACATCCGAAGGCTTGGCGAGGAAGAAGCGGACGTGCTGCTCTTCGTTTGTAAAAATGAGCTTGCGGGTGTCAGGATCTTTCATCTCTTCGCAGGTGATGCCCACATGCTCCAGAATATCCATGGCGCTTTTGGCCAGACGCCCTTTTGCGAGGGCAAATGTCAGATACCGCATTCAGGCCTCCCCTTTTTGTGAAATCTCTTCGACGCGGAGCCGCTGCTCCTTACCGTTCTCGCACAGGTAAATCCACTCATACTGGCCTTCCCTGGCAACTTTGAGGTAGTCCTCAAGCTGCGTGCCGCTCTTTCTGCGCATCATGCAGACGCGGATGCCTTCTGCCCGTCTGTGGGCTGAGGAAAATAAAGCCGCCTGGAAATCATCTCTGCCATAGACGAGAAGGATGCCGTTGCGCTCAAGCGGAACGCCGATTTTCTGGCGCTGGAGGGCCGTGAGAAGGCGGTCCACATTTACCGAAAATCCGATCGAGGCGCGGTCAGAGCCGAACTGCCCCATAAGACGGTCATACCGGCCTCCGTTGATGACCGGTTCCCCCGTGCCGAATGTGAAAGCGTGCAGGATAATTCCGGTGTAATATGCGTGCGAGCTCAGGTCGCCGAGATCAAAAGAAACGTGATCCGCATATCCGTTGGCCGAGAGTACGGCGTACAGGTCTTTCAGGCGCTTGACGGCCGCCAGGCACTCCGGGATATAGGTCATTTTCTCTGCGCGCTCCAGCACATCGAAACTCCCGAACAGTGTGGGAAGCGCGACAAGCGCGTCGGTTATCATATCGCCGATGTCGTGCGAATGCAGCAGCTCCTCCACACCGAACAGATTCTTCTCAACGATGAGCGACTTAAGTTCCTCCTCGTCATCCCCCGAGATGCCCGCCTCCGAGAGAAGCCCGCCGAAGAACTGGACGTTTCCCAGTTCCACCTGAAACTCATTCAGTCCGACTGCCTTCATGCAGTCGATCGTCATCATCACGATCTCTGCGTCCGCATCGATCGAATCGTCTCCGATGAGTTCGGCGCCTGCCATCGTGTTTTCCTTCAGCCGGCCCTGGTAATATTTGCTGTCGTTGACAAATGTATTCTCGACATAACACAGCTTCACAGCGGTTCTGCACTCGTCGTAGTATTTGCTTGCGGAGCGCGCGATCGACGGCGTCATGTCCGGCCGTAAGCACAGTGTGTGGCCGTACCGGTCAAAAAACTTGAAAAGCTCCGTGCTTGGCACCGATCCTTTTTCCTTTGAGAACACGTCAAAGAACTCAAAAGTGGGCGTCTGGATGTCGGAATACCCGTAAAGGTTCAGGACATCGTGGAGTTTTGACTCGATCTGCTCTTTTTCTGCGCATTCCCTGCCGTATATGTCGCGGACACCCTCCGGTGTGTGCAGAAGATCCTTCTTCATAAGTTCATCCTCGTTTGCTTTACTATGCTAATGTGCTACCATATTGATATGCACCTGTGCATACTACCATAATGGCTGCACTCCCGTCAACCGTCGCGGCGCGACAGGTCAGTCTGCAGAGCCTGCAGATACGGAACGGGTACTGCTCCGTACAGAGGAACGAGGAATTTACGGTCGAGCTCTTCTGCGGTGAAGCTTTTCCGTCCTCCGTTTTTTCCTCTGTTCCAGAATCTGATTATATCAGAAAAAGGCACATAATACAGTTCATCCCGGCCGGTGAAGTACAGCAGAATGAAGGCAATGCCCTGCTGCTGCTCAAAGGCGCTCATGAACGCGACCTGATGTTCATGGATGTTGTGCAGCGGGAATGTATCGGAAAGAGATTCCTTTGCGTCAAAACATACCGGTATTCCCTGAACGACACCGATGTAGTCGACGGTACTCTTCTGGTCAAAATACGCAAGTGTGATATGACGCGTCTCCTTGTCGATCTGAAGGGGCTTGATGGGCGTCGGGATTTTCTGGATGAGGGCGAGCTTCTGACGCGCATACCGCTCGTTTGTGACGTTGATCAGGTCTTCCAGGGTCGATCCCCGTAAACCTCTGGAATTCCAGGTTCCCAAAGCTTCTCTCCTTTCAGGACCCGCGCAAGGTCATCCGGCAGCGGCGCATGTATTTCAAGCGGCTGACCACTCAGGGTACACAGCTCCAGACGATATGCATGCAGGAACTGGCGCTTCAGCCCGTACTGACGGGCCAGCCTTTTATTCCACGCTTTGTCTCCGTATTTGGGGTCCCCGGCGAGCGGGTGGCCTTCCGCAGCCAGCTGCGCGCGGATCTGGTGGCTTTTTCCGGTCATCAGATGCACTTTCAGCAGAACCGCCTCTCCATCTCCCGAAAGAGGAACGATGCCAAGATTTACTTCAACGGCAGACTCCGGCCTCTCAGATCCTTTATACAGATGCGCGGCATTTTCCCCGTGATTCTTCACATACCAGCTGCTGAGAATGGTTTCTGTTTCTGATTCGCCGGGAATATCCCCGAAGGCAAGCGCCAGATAGTACTTTTTCATGCTGCGCTCACGGAACTGCTCAGCCAGGTACTGCTGGCCGCAGATCGTCTTTCCGAAAGCGGTGATGCCGGAAGTGTTGCGGTCGAGGCGGTTGGCAGGTCCAACCCTGAAGATTCCGCTTGTGTCGGCTTTCTCCTCCCGAAGGAGATAGTGCCCCACCTGTGCCGTGAGGCAGTCCCCGTTCTTTCTGTCCGGCTGTACGAGAAGCCCCGCCGGCTTATTGACAAAAAGAAGATCATCATCCTCGTAGAGAACCTCCGGCATTCCGTTGAAAACGAAACGGCTGTCTGCGGGCTTGGGTGCTGTGTTTTCCGCCGCAAATTTCCGGTAGGTCTCATCCGAGAACCAGATGCGGATGATATCGCCGCTTTTCAGAATCTGTGCTCCGTCTGCCTTCCGGTCGTTGACGGTGATATTTTTCTTGCGCAGCATTTTGTAGAGAAAAGATGTCCCGGCGCCCGGCAGCAGCTTCTGAAGGACTTTGTTCAGCCGCTGCCCTCCGGTCTCCTCTGTTATCCTGAATTCTTTCATACCCTTTTACAGACACATCGCACAGAGCGAATTCCTGATCTTTTCAACACGCTCTGTGCGGAGCTGCTTTCCGCTCTTTTCAAGGCTCTGCTGCAGAAATGCGATGCGGTTCATGAATTTTGTCCGGTCATTGTACACGTTGACGCTGATAAAAATCGAATCGCCGTGAAGGAAGTTGTTGACCTGGTTCGTCAGAAAATCAACGTCGGTATCCTTCTGCGTTTCATAGATACAGAGCGCGGAGTCAGAGATGACGATCGCTCCGGTGCCAACGGGCTTTTTGCTCGTACCGATAACCATATCATACAGCCGCATCAGGTCCGGCGCCGTTTTCTCAGTCTCACGGATTACTGCCGCGTCGGACGGTTTCTTGGGCGCCAGCATGATCAGGTTTACGCCAAAACGGGCTGCCGGCAGAACCATCACGATGGCGGCGACCGTAAGAATATTCTGATTGCTTCCCCAGATCAGAATACCGATGACAAGCAGTGCCGCAATGACAGCCGCGAACAGGATCACATAGATCCAGGCGCGTTTCTGTTTTTCCTGCAGATAGCCGCTCTCACCTTTGTTATATTTCATTTTCATCCGGATAGTCCTTTCCGTGTGCCTGTGTGCAGTCTCTGAGTGCCTGAATCTCCCCGTCCGTGAGTTTTCTTGCCGCGCTCTCCGCAAGGTCTCCGAGCAAAAGAGGCCCGAATGCAGTGCGGGTCAGTGTCTTCACCGGGCATCCGACAGCCTCGAACATCTTTTTGACCTGGTGAAACTTTCCCTCATGAATCGTGACAAAAGCCCGGGATGTGCCGCCAGATGCGTCCGTTTCCAGAATGTCAAGCACGGCCGGCGCGAACTGTATATCTCCTGATACAATCCCGTCGGCAAATGCCCGCACGGCTTCGCCGTCCAGTATGCCGTCCACGGTGGCAACATACTGCTTGTTTACGTGCCATGCCGGTGAGAGAAGCCGGTGGGCGAGCTGCCCGTCATTGGTCATGAGAATAAGGCCGGTCGTGTCGATGTCAAGACGGCCTGCCGGGAAAAGATCGCGCCTGTGTCCTGGAGGAAGAAGGTCCATGACAGTGCTTCTGCGCCTGTCTTCTGTTGCGGAAAGAACACCGGCCGGCTTGTTGACCATATAGTACTGGAAGAACTCGTACGGAATTTCCTTTCCGTCCAGCATCACCGTGCATACGGCCGGATCGGCAGGAAACGCCGCGTCGCGGATGATCTCCCTGTTGACGGTCACCCTCTTTTTGCGGATCAGCCGGCCGGTCTCTTTGCGGGACAGCCCTGTCATGTCCGACAGCCAGCGGTCAAGTCGCAGTATTTCGCTCACTGAAGCCTCCATCCCGGAAGATACCGGTTTTTGATCTGACCGCGGTTTTTTCGGCCCCAGCCGAGCGGCCAGCCTTCCAGGGTGATAAGAACGGTCCCGTCTTTCACCTCGCCATCTTCTGCCGTGATGGTCTCGCCCTTAAGGTAGCGGACGACACGGCTATCGTCCCGCGGCAGCAAAAGACAGTTGTCAAAGCCGTTTTTGGGCAGTGCCATCGCGAGCGCTTCCGAAGGTTCAAAACGGTTCTTATGGCTGCCTTTTTTGTATTCGCCGAGCAGCAGGCCGTTTCTGAGCACCCGCAGTCCATGCGTGTTTATCTGTGTCTCCGGGAGCAGGAAGGCCCTGGAATCCCGGATTGTGATCCTGTCAGACGGAATTTCGCTTTTGATGTGGGCGAGAAAGCTGGTCAGTTCAGGCGGGAGCTTTTCCTGTTTTATGACAGGGGGTACGCTTCCCGTAAACGGTGCGTCGCTGTTCTTTCGCATGAGTGCGATGAAATGCCCTTCGCCGCCCATGACATGCGGAAAGATCCGGATACACCGTTCCATGTGAAGCGCTGCATCTGCTTCGGAGCGCACGAATCCGTGCCGGAATCCTTCGTAATCTCCCGCCGGCATCAGACTGAACTCCGGACGGTTCTCGAGCAGGTACCGCACGGACCCCTCGTCCTCAAGCTCATTAAAGGTACAGGTCGAGTAAAGCAGCCATCCGCCGGGCTTGACCATGTCGGCGGCATTTAACACGATGTTCTTCTGCAGAGCGGAAAACTCTTCCGGGCGGCTGGCTGACCAGGCTTTGACTAGTTTCTCGTCCTTTCGGAACATTCCCTCGCCGGAGCAGGGAGCATCGACCAGGACTGCGTCAAAAAAGGTCCCGGTGTTCTGCTTCAGCCTGTCAAGAGACTCCGACAGGACAACTGTATTCCCGATGCCGAAGCCTTCGATATTGCGAAGCAGTGCACGGGAGCGGCTTGGAGAAATGTCATTTGATACGAGTACGCCTTTCCCGCAAAGCCGTGCGCCCAGTTCCGTCGACTTGCCGCCCGGGGCTGCGCAGGTGTCAAGAACGGCATCGCCAGGACTCACCGGAAGAAGCGCTGCCGGCGTCATGGCGCTCGGCTCCTGCAGATAATACAGTCCGGCCAGATAATACGGGTCCTTGGCGGGCCGCACATTCCCGCCCTCGTAGTAAAAGCCGTCCGAAATCCAGGGGACCGGCGTCAGAGGGAACGGTGCTATGCGCCGGAAATCCCCGGGAGATATCTTGCGCGTATTGACGCGAAGTCCGTATTTTCGCGGCACATCAAAAGACGCCAGGTATGAGTCGTACGCATCGCCCAGCATCTGTTTCATGGTTTCACAGTACTCAAGTGGCAGATTCATAAATGATTGTTTTCCGAAAAACAGGTAAGCGAGGGCGTAAGGCGTCCCGCCCGGGAACTTTTGCAAAAAGGCAAAAGGAAAGAGTTGCCTCTTTCCCTTTGCCCCTTATCGCACATATAACCGCTGACGGCTCTTCCGTCACTGACCGTCATCCTCGACATTGCCGCTCACGAGCGTGTCATCGTCACCAGACTGAACCTGCGGCACATCACCGTTTTGTGCTGACGGATCCCCGTTGGCGCCGGCGAGCTCATTGCGGTTGTTGATGACCACGTTCAGCTCGTTCTGAAGTCCGTTCATCAGCTCCTGATAGCGGTCGTTGTTCTGACGGATCGCGTGCTCGATGATATTTTGCAGACGGGAGAGCATGTCATCCGTGTAGTGAATGGCGCCCGCGCGGATCTGAACCGCCTCGTTGTTGGCGTCCTCAAGCGTCTTCTGCGCTCTGGCGTTGGAGTTGTTCAGATACTGATCGGCCTTGTCGACAGCATTCTGCATGATATTGGTCTCATCAACAAGCTGCTGCGCCTGCTGTGCAGCGGCGTTGATGATCTGCTCGCCCTGCTGCTTCGCGTCATTGATGATCGAGTCTTTATTCTGCAGGATTCTCTGGTACTTCTTGATCTCTTCCGGCGTTCTGGCCCGCAGTTCATTCAGGTAATCATCCAGCTGGTCTTTCTCGCAAATGATCTTGTTGCTTGAGAACGGCGCCGTCTTGCAGGTGTCAAGGTACGCTTCCATATCACTGATGATCTGTTCTATTCTGCTCATAGCTGTATCGATAACCTCCGGAAGGATTCTTTCGTTTCAGGATTCGTGTTTAATACCGTACTTCTCATAAATCTTCGGAACGACACTGGGCGGCACGAGCTGACGGATATCGCCGTGATTCTTAGCGACTTCTTTTACCGTGCTGGAGCTTAAATACGCGTACCGCAGACTTGTGCACAGGAAAAATGTTTCAATTCCGGGACAGATGACCCGGTTGGTCTGCGCCATCGCCAGTTCCGATTCAAAGTCCGTGACAGCCCTTAGTCCCCGGATGATGAGCGTCACAGAATTCTGCTTCGCAAAATCCACCAGGAGTCCCGAAAAGCTCATGACCTCTACGTTTGGGAGATCTCTGGTCACGTCTTTTAACATACTAACACGTTCAGAAACTGAAAACAATGGACTTTTTGCCCCGTTGTTCAGCACCGCAACGATCAGATGATCGACGATGGCAGCAGAACGCCGGATGACATCCAGATGCCCCATGGTGACCGGATCAAAGCTTCCGGGATAAATCGCTGAGGTCATTTCTGCCCGCCTCTTTTCTTCAGGAAGATGTGCTGATTGGTTTTGTAGGATTTGATCCGGACGATCGTGAAACCAAGATCTTCCGCATAAGAAAGTTCCTCATCCAGATTCTCTTCCACAATGATGAGCGTGTCTTCGTCGATGATGTCTGATACGGAGAGCTGTGCCAGAACATCCTCCTCCAGATTCTTTCCATATGGCGGATCGATATATACGATGTCAAATCTGCCAAGCCCCGCGAGTTTCCGGACGGCTGTCACGCAGTCTGTCTCCATGACACGGGAGTTGTCCGTGAATTTCGTGAACTTCAGGTTGTCACGGATCACGCCGCAGGCGCGCCTTGAATTATCGACAAATACGGCTTCCTTCGCATGCCGGCTCAGCGCTTCGATCCCGATCGCACCCGTTCCGGCAAACAGATCCAGAAACCGGCTGCCGGGCACCTCCAGCTGTATGATATTGAAAAGTGTCTCTTTAATTCTGTCCAGTGTCGGGCGTGTATCTTCACCCTCCAGGGATTTAAGCGGCATACTTCTTGCCGTGCCAGCAATTACTCTCATTGGTTATCCTCTTGTTTTCTTCGGGTCTTTGATCTTGCGCTCCGACCCGCTTCTCAGTCTCTGAATATTGCCGCGGTGCTGGTAGACGGAAAGCAGTGCCAGCACGACAGGTATCACAAGGACCTCCGCCAGGTTTATACCCTGTGCCGGCACGGCGCCGATCAGCCCGCAGATTAAAAATTCCACCGCAAAACCGCATGTCAGGAACATCGAGGCGAGCGAAACATAGCGGGAACTGTACATAACGCACATGAATGTCACAAATCCGAGCGCGATGAGAATAGCAAAGTACGGCCGGATAAGCGCCAGGGAGATAATGACGCCGGTGGTCGAGGCGATGCCTTTTCCGCCTTTAAAGTGCAGGTAGAACGGATAGTCATGCCCGAGCACAGCGCCCAGACCGCTGTACATGCAGATGACAACAGCGGGAAGCCCGCCGCCAAAAAGCGCCCGGCAGACCAGAAAGGAAATGACGACCTTTCCCATGTCGCAGATATAGGTGAGGTAACCTGTCTTTTTGCCCATGGCGCGGATGACGTTGGTCGTCCCGGCGTTCCCGCTTCCGACCGTGCGGATATCCACTCCGCGCGCGCGGCAGAGCCAATACCCGCTCTGAATCACGGCGCCGAACAGGTATCCGATGATCACACAGAGAATTCTATCCATCACTGCTCTCCTGCTTTCTCGCGGTTGATAAAGTGAATTGCGGTGCCGTTAAATCCGAATGCCTCCCGCAGCCTGTTCTCGATATACCGGGTATAGGAAAAGTGGGTGAGCGATTTGTCATTGACGAACATGACAAATGTCGGCGGTTCGACTGCGACCTGTGTCATGTAGAAGATGCGCAGGCGGCGTCCCTTGTCAGACGGCGGCTGCTTCATCGCCAGAGCGTCGGCGAGCACCTGATTCAGGGCGCCGGTCGGAACGCGCATGGTCTGATTCTCCCGCACGATGTCGATCATCTCAAACAGTTTCTGCGTGCGCTGTCCGGTTTTGGCAGAGATGAAGACGATCTCGGCGTACGGCATGAACGAAAGGGTGCTGCGGATTCTGTCCGCATACTCGTAGACCGAGTGACCGTCTTTATCGGCGATAGCATCCCACTTGTTCACGGCGATGATGATGCCCTTGCCTCTTTCGTGGGCGATCCCGCCGATCTTGGCATCCTGCTCGGTGATCCCTTCTGTCGCGTCGATGACCAGGATGCAGATGTCCGCCCGCTCCACCGCCGACACCGCGCGGATGATCGAGTAGCGTTCGATGTCCCCGGTGATCTTGTTCTTGCGGCGCAGGCCGGCTGTGTCGATGAAAACGTAGTCGGAGCCGTTGTATGTCACCGGCGTGTCCACGGCATCGCGGGTTGTGCCGGCAATGTCCGATACGATCAGGCGGTTTTCTCCGAGGAGACGGTTGATGAGGGACGATTTGCCGACGTTGGGCTTTCCGATAACCGCGATGCGCGGCCGGTCATCCTCCTCCTGCAGCGGCGGCTGTTCGGGCATCTTTTCGAACACCACATCGAGCAGATCGCCGATTCCGAGTTTGGCTGACGCCGAGATCGGGATCGGGTCTCCCAGCCCCAGATTGTAGAACTCATAGACGTCTGCCATCTGTTTCTCGAAATTTTCGACTTTGTTGACAGCCAGCACGACCGGCTTGCGGCTGCGGCGCAGCATATCCGTGACCTTCAGGTCTGCGTCGACAAGGCCGTCTCTTGCATCTGTCAGAAAAATGATGACGTCCGCCGTCTCGATCGCGATCTCGGCCTGTTCGCGCATCTGCTTCAGAATGACGTCCGAGGACTCCGGCTCGATTCCGCCGGTGTCAATCAGGGTAAATGAATGATCAAGCCATTCCACATCGGTGTAGATTCTGTCGCGGGTCACGCCGGGTGTGTCTTCTACGATCGAGATCTTCGACCCGGCCATGCTGTTGAACAGAGTGGATTTCCCGACATTCGGGCGGCCCACAATGGCTACGATTGGTTTTGACATGAACTCTCCTTTGTTTCAGATATTTTCAATCTGCCAGTCTATCGGCGCAGCACCATTTTCCTTCAGGAATGCATTGGCCTTTGAGAAATGCCGGCAGCCGAAAAAACCTTTGTATGCCGACAAGGGACTGGGGTGAGCCGCCGTGAGGATCAGATGTTTCGGATTGCTTAGCATCGCGGCTTTTCTTTTGGCAGGGCCGCCCCAAAGCATGAAGACAATCGGCCTGTCCTGCTCATTCAGAATCCGGATGGCCGCGTCCGTAAACTCCTCCCATCCGATTCCGCGGTGGGAGTTCGGTTCGTGCGCGCGGACGGTCAGGACTGTATTAAGAAGCAGCACGCCCTGATCCGCCCATTTCTTCAGATACCCGTTGTTGGGTACATAACACCCCAGATCATCGTGCAGTTCCCGGTAGATATTCACCAGCGACGGCGGTATCTCCACGCCCGGATTGACCGAAAAACACAGACCGGTAGCCTGGCCGGGGTTAAAATACGGATCCTGCCCCAGAATCACGACCCGCACACTGCTTAGCGGTGTAAAATGGAATGCGTTGAAAATGTCATCCGCCGGCGGATAGATGGGATGTCCGCTCCTGTACTCTTCGAGCACCTTCTGAAACAGCTTTTTGTAATATGGCTTGGAAAACTCCGGTGTCAGAGGTTTCAGCCAGTCATTGGTGATCGGCGGCATGTTCTTTCATCTCTTTTCCTGTCCGATTTCCTGCGGGATCCGGACCGGGATTCCGTTTGCCCGCAGATATTTCTTAAGATCTCCGATGTCAAGCTCCTTGTAGTGAAAAAGCGAGGCGGCAAGTGCCGCGTCGGCGTGTCCTTCCGTGAATGCGGTCAGAAAATCCTCTTTCTTTCCGGCCCCGCCGGAGGCGATGACCGGAATGTGAACTGCGTCCGCCACAGCTCTGGTGAGCGCAAGATCATACCCCTGCTTCTGGCCGTCACAGTCCATGCTGGTCAGCAGGATCTCACCGGCGCCGAGCTTCTCAGCCTGTATCGCCCATTCGACGGCATCCATCTCCATGTCGATGCGGCCGCCGTTGCGGTATATAGTCCAGCCCTCTGCATTGTCCCGCTTTTTCGCGTCGATCGCAACCACCACGCACTGCGCGCCGAACTTATCGGCAGCATCGGAGATGAGGCGGGGATTTAACAGGGCGGCGCTGTTGATGGAAATCTTGTCGGCGCCTTCTCTCAGCAGTTCCCGGAAGTCTTCCACCGTGCGGATTCCGCCGCCGACAGTGAACGGTATGAAGACTTTCTCGGCGACCTTGCGCACCAGATCCACCGTCGTCTCCCGGCGGTCCGACGTCGCGGTGATATCCAGAAAGACCAGTTCGTCGGCTCCGCTGCGGTCATACATCCCGGCGACTTCGACCGGATCTCCGGCATCTCTTAAGTTTACAAAACTTGTGCCTTTTACGACCCGCCCGTTCTTGCAGTCCAGGCAGGGAATAATCCGTTTTGTCAGCATCAGCGTACCTCCAGGAAATTGTTCAGGACCGTAAGCCCGATCTGACTGCTCTTCTCCGGGTGAAACTGGGTTCCGAAGCAGTTTCCGCATTCAACGGAAGCGTCAAAGGGGTGAATATAGTCACAGCGTGCCGTGACAATAGAAGGATCTTCGGCTTTCAGGTAATACGAGTGAACAAAATACACATACGGATCCGATCCGATGCCGGTGAGAATCCGCGCGTCAGGACGGATCCGTATGCTGTTCCATCCCATGTGCGGGATCTTCTCGGTCTCTGAACGGAAGCGGTAAAATTTCCCCTTAAGGATCCCGAGTCCCGGCGCGTCCGGCGATTCTTCACTGCCCTCAAACAGGAGCTGCATTCCGACACAGATCCCCAGGAACGGTTTTCCGTCCCGGATTGTCTCCCGGATCACTTCCGTCAGGCCATAGTCCTGAAGATGCTGCATACAGTCTCCGAACGCCCCCACTCCCGGCAGAATAACGTGGTCGGCGTTTCGTATCTGCTGTCTGTCCCTCGTGACGACGGGGTCAGCCCCCAGCGCGATCAGTGCTTTTTCGACACTCCTGATATTTCCTGCATCGTAATCGATGATAGCTACCAAATCAGCCTCCCTGCCCCGCGGGCTTACCGTCAGATAAACGTCCCTGCGCAGCCGTCATTAAACAGGTCTCCCAGCCGCACCGGCCGTATCGCTCCGGTCAGCTGCGGCGCATCGTCCTGCGGCCCGCACGGTATATATATTTTTATATAATTTCCAGTGAGTCCCGTAAAGTACTTTTTGCCGTTCACTTCCTCCGTCTGCTCGATCAGAACATCTTTTATCTCATCTTTAAAGCTGCTCCGGTATGCATGCGCGAGCTCCCTTGCAGTCGCAATGAGCCTCCCCGAGCGCTCGTGCTTTACGGCCTGCGGGATCTGGCCGTCCATGCGGTCAGCCGCCGTCCCCTCCCGCCTCGAGTATTTGAAGACGTGGCACTCATAAAACCGGATCTCCCTGACAAATGCAGAAGTTTCCTGAAATTCCTCCTCCGTCTCCTGCGGGAAACCGACGATGATGTCTGTCGTGATCGCCGGCCGGTCGAAGGTCTCCCGGAGAAGCTTCACACTTTCGGCAAATTCCTGTGTGCTGTAATGCCGGTTCATCCGCTTTAAAACCGTATCCGATCCGCTCTGAAGCGACAGATGAAAATGCGGACAGAAAGCCGGAACAGCGGCGAGACGTCTGGCGAAGTCCGGCGTGATGACCCGCGGTTCAAGCGATCCGAGGCGGATGCGCTCTACGCCCGGTATCTCCCCGACTTTCTCAATCACGTCGATCAGGCTCCCGCTGCCGCTGTCCATGCCATATGAAGTCAGGTGAATGCCGGTCAGGACAAACTCGTGAAAACCTTTGGCGGCGAGCACTGAGACTTCCTGAAGGACATCCGCCTCCGCCCGGCTCCGGATCCGGCCGCGCAGGTACGGGATGATGCAGTACGAGCAGAACTGATTGCAGCCATCCTGCATCTTGATGTACGCGCGGGTGTGGTCCCGCACTTCCGTGAGGGACAGATTCTCATACTCCGCATCCCGGCTGATGTCCTCAACCTCTTCGAGTGCCCGGTGAGTTCTGCCGGGATCACCATCCGGTGTCAGCGCAGCCTTTTCACGGGAAGACACAAGCGACTCCAGAAGCGGAATCAGATCTTTTTTGCGGTTGTTCCCGAGCACGATGTCGACCGCCGGGTCGGCGGCAAGACTTTCGGCCTGCTCCTGCGCATAGCAGCCCGAGGCGATCACAACTGCCTCAGGATACAGTTTTCTCGCCCGGTGCAGCATCTGTCTTGATTTGTGGTCTGCGATATTGGTGACGGCACAGGTGTTGATGATGCAGACGTCCGCAGGCGTCTGCCCCGCAAACGGTACAATGCTGTATCCGGCCGCCGCGAGCATCTGCTCCATGGACTCTGCCTCGTAGGCATTCACTTTGCATCCGAGATTGTGGATTGCCGCGGTTTTCAAAACTATTTTCCCTCACATTCCGTTGACTTGTCACAATAAAAAAAGTATGATGAACACAGTAAAGTGCTTCGTGCAGGAGGTAGGGATTATGAAAACAGTAAAGATTTCTCTCAATTCAATCGACAAGGTAAAGAACTTTGTAAACGACATCTCCAAATTCGATGTAGACTTTGATCTTGTTTCCGGCAGATATGTAATCGATGCGAAGTCCATCATGGGCATCTTCAGCCTGGACCTCTCAAAGCCGATCGAACTGAACATTCACGCCGATGAGGAGAATGATGTCGATACGATTCTGAAGGTTCTCAAGAACTACATCGTAGAAGACTGAGAGAACTGTTTTCCGGTACAAAAAACATACCACCCCCGGATTTCCCCCTGCAGGAAATCCGGGGCTTTTTATATTCCTGAATTTTTTTCAGACTTCCGGTATCTCGTGCCCGCAGAGAATTACCTGCTCTGTGTTCACAGCCCTTTCCACCAGCTCTTCGATGCCGTCGAGCTTCTTTTCGTCTCTTTCGATGACGTGCAGCAGCGGTTTGGTCACCGGGTGCTTCGCCACGAAGATTGTGCAGCAGTCCTCATACGGTTCGATGGAAGTGTCGTAGGTGCCGATTTTTTCGGAGATGTTGATGATCTCCTGCTTGTCCATGCCTATGAGCGGCCGGTATACCGGAAGTGTGCACACCGCATTGGTGCAGAGAAGACTCGGCATCGTCTGGCTGGCCACCTGTCCGATGGATTCTCCTGTGATAAGGCCAAGGCAGCTGCTTTCTTTTGCGAGCTTTTCCGCAATCCGCATCATATAGCGGCGCATGATGATCGTAAGCTCGTCGTGCGGGCATTTCTGATGGATTGCCATCTGAATATCGGTGAAGTTCACGATATGCAGGCGGATCGGTCCCGCGAAGGCAGAAACTTCATTGGCCAGGTCGACAACCTTCTGCTTGGCGCGCTCGCTGGTGTACGGCGGTGCGTGAAAATAGGTCGCCTCAATCTCGACGCCGCGCTTGCTGATCATATAGCCGGCAACCGGGCTGTCGATCCCGCCGGAGAGCAGAAGCATCGCCTTTCCGGCCGTGCCGACCGGCATACCGCCGGGCCCCGGAATCTCTTTGCAGTAAATGTAGATTTTGTTGCGGACCTCGACCTGCAGCAGCACCTCCGGATTGTGCACATCTACGTGCGTCTGCGGCATCGCATCCAGAATCCGGCCGCCGAGCTGTGCATTTATCTCCATGGAATCCATCGGGTAGTTCTTGCGGCCGCGCCGGGCCTGAACCTTGAAGGAAAATGTTTCTTCCGGATAACTTTCCTTCAGAAAACGGATGCAGTGATCCGCGAGGTCGTCAAACCCGTTGTCATCAATCTCTTCTACCGGGCAGATCCACACGATGCCGAATACTTTTTTGAGCGCAGCGATCACCTCGTCGCTGTCGAAAGCCTCCGTTGCCGTGGCATAAATCCGGCCGCTCTCCTTGTGGACTCTGAATCCGCCGTCGATGCCATAGAGCGCGTGGCGGATCTGCCGCACCAGCGCATCTTCGAAAATATAGCGGTTGTTCCCTTTGATGCCGATCTCGCCGTATTTGATGAGAAATGCTGTAATCATTTTCTCCTGAAAATCCTCTCTTAAATCAGTGTCTTGTGAACTGACGAAGCCGGGGAAGAAGCTCCTTCAGCGTCTGAATGCAGTAATCCAGCTCTTCCTGCGTCGTCTCGAAGCAGAAGCTGAAGCGCAGGGTCGAGTCCAGAAGCGTGTCCGGCACACCGATAGCCTGCAGCGTCGAACTGAGTCCCGGCCGGTTGGAAGAACACGCCGATCCGGAAGAAACGTAAATGCCTTTTTCTTCCAGAGCGTGCAGCAGAACCTCCGCCCTTACGTCCTCAAACGAAGCGCTCACAATGTGCGGCGCGCTGTCCCGCCCCGTCTTTCCGTTTATGGTCACTCCGTCAAGACTCTTCAGATCCGCGACAAACTTCTCCTTCAGGGCATACATGCGGTCGATCTTTTCGTCAAAGCCGCTGCTATATGCCAGCTGTGCCGCGAGCCCCAGACCTGCGTATCCCGGGACATTCTCCGTGCCGGAGCGCATTCCGCCCTGCTGGCCGCCGCCGTAGATAATGGGCGAAATTCTGGTGCCCTTCGCAATGTACAGAAACCCTGTTCCCTTCGGTGCGTGAATTTTGTGACCGGATACACTCAGGGTGTCACAGCGGATCCGGTGAACCGGCAGGCGGAACTTCCCATACGCCTGAATGGCATCCACGTGATACAGAATGTCCGGGTTGAAATCCTTGACAATCCGGCCGATCTCTTCGATCGGTTCGACGGCTCCCATCTCGTTGTTGACCGCCATGCAGGACACCAGAATGGTCCTGTCATCCAGCGCCGCCTTTAGTGCCTCCAGGTCTGCAATGCCGTTCGAATCGACCGGCAGCCACGTCACTTCGTACCCTCTCTGCTCGAGAGCCCGGAACGGCTCCTTTACGGAAGAGTGCTCGACGCTGCTCACGATGATGTGATTGCCGCGGCGGGAAGCGGCCTGTGCACCGCCGATGATCGCCGTGTTGTTAGACTCCGTGCCGCCGGAGGTAAAAAGAATCTCCTTCGGGCTGCACTTCAAGGTTGCCGCGATCTGTTCGGACGCTTTGCGCAGGTACTGCTCTGCCTGAAATCCTTTGAGGTGCTTGCTGGACGGGTTGCCAAAATCCTCCCGCATCAGCTTTACTACCAGGTCGATGACCGGTTCCGAAACGCGGGTGGTTGCGGAATTGTCAAGATATGCTTCCATCTGTTTTACTTGTCTTCCTTTTCTTCTTCTTCGTCATCCTCATACAGATAGGTAAGAATCGACAGAATCATCATGCCGGCTGTCTCGGTTCTGAGTATCCTTCTGCCGAGCGTAACGATCTTCGCACCTTTTTCTCTGGAAAAGCCGACCTCTTCCGGCGAAAAACCGCCTTCCGGTCCTATGAAAACACTCACCGTATCACCCGGATTCAGACTTCCCAGAACCTCTCTGGTGTAGCGCATGCCTTCCGCCGACTCATACGGCAGCAGGAACAAAGACGCCTTTGCGGCCTGTGCGGCAGCCTCCTCAAAACGCATGACCGGAGTGACTTCCGGGATGCGGCTGCGCTTGCTCTGATTGGCGGCAGCCTCCGCTATGGCGTTCCAGCGCGTCACCTTTGCCTGGGATTTCCGCTCATCCAGCTTTACAACGCTGCGCCTCATGGCGACCGGAACGATCCTCTCCACGCCCAGTTCAATGCACTTCTGGACGATAAGATCCATCTTGTCGCCTTTGGGAAGCCCCTGATACAGGGTCACGTGAAGCGGCAGCTCGCTGGTCCGGACGTCTGTCTTCAGGATCCTGCAGACAACCGTCTGCTGTCCGGATGCATCCTCCTCGTATCCGCTGATCGCGCAGAGATAGTCGAAATTGTCTCCGGAACTTATCAGCAGCTGCTCGCCCGGGCGCATCCGCAGGACATTGCGGATGTGATTGTAATCCGCACCGGAAAGCAGGATGCGCCCTTCCGGCACGTGGATGTCCTTATGTTCGGCAAAGAAATGATACATAACTCACACTTTCTTCGCGGTGATGCTGACCCATTCGCCGTCGTGATACGTCTCAAGCACTTTCAGACGGGGATTGGCTTCCAGTGCGTTTCGCACGTCCGCCTCTTTCGCTGCGATGATGCCGGATGTGAACAGCAGGCCACCCTCCTTCATGTGGTGGTCAATGACCGCGCTCATCGGGATGAGAACGTCGTGCAGGATATTCGCGCATACGATGTCGTATCGGTTGTACCCGACAGCGTCAGCGGCAGCTTTGTCGGACACGATGTCGCCGAGCACGATGTCAAAACGGTCTTTTGAGAAGTGGTTGACGGCTGCATTTTCCAGGAATGCGGTGCGGGCGTTCGGATCCAGATCGGTTCCGACGGCGTGATCCGCGCCAAACAGAAGAGCCGTCAGGGAGAGAATGCCGCTGCCGCAGCCCACGTCAAGCACCTGTTCACCTCCGTGCACTGCCTGCTCCAGCTCCCGGATCACCATCCGCGTCGTCTCATGCGCCCCCGTTCCGAATGCCGTTCCCGGGTCCATTGAGAGCACCGGACGCCCGGCAGCCTCCCCGGGCACATCCTCCCACGTCGGCTTGATGATCAGCTTTCCGATGGCAAATGTATGCCAGTACTTCTTCCAGTTGTTTATCCAGTCCTTGTCCTCTGTCTCAGACTCTGTGATGGCAGCACTTCCGATGTCGGCCGTGAGCTTCAGCTCCTCAAGAGAGGCCTGGACCCTCTGCAGGATGGCGGGGATATCGTCTTTCTCCGGATCAAGATAAAAAATCACCTGTGCCCTGTCGTCTGGCGGCATGTCCGGCATCAGACTTTTTCCGGCGTCCTCTCCGGTATCGATGAACATCCCGTGCGCCTCTTCTCTGGTGAGCGGCACGTGGTCCCGGATCTCAACTCCTTCGATCCCAAGGTCAGCGAGGGTGGCGGAGAGGATGTCCTCTGCCGCCGCCTTTGTCTCAATCGTAAAAGATTCCCATTTCATGCGGATCACCCGTCAGGCGTTTTCAAGGAATGTGCAGTAGCACTTCAGCGCTTCGTAAATATCCGCCTTGCTTGTCACTTCCATCGGCGCATGCATGTTCTGTACGGCGACACCGGAGTCAACGACAGACATGTCATACCCGGCCATGATATAGGCGATCGTGCCGCCGCCGCCGGCGTCAACCTTGCCGAGCTCGGCCGTCTGGAACGCAACGCCGCCTTCATCCAGGATGCGGCGCAGCATGCCGAGGAATTCCGCGTTCGCGTCATTGCTGCCCGACTTGCCTCTTGCGCCCGTGTACTTGTTGAATACGACGCCTTTGCCGAAGTAGCAGGAGTTCTGCTTCTCCATCACGTCCGGATAGTTCGGGTCGTAGGCAGCGGATACATCGCTGGAGAGCATGTGGGAGTGGCGCAGCGCCCGGCGCAATGCAATTTCAGAATACTGTCCGGCCGCGTTCATAAGCTCGGCGAGCGTGTTCTCAAAGAAGCGGGAATGCATGCCGGTTGCACCGACCGATCCGATCTCTTCCTTGTCGACAAGCAGCGTGCAGCTGGTGCGGCGCGGGTTGCGGACGCGCAGCTGGGCGATGAGCGACGGATACGCGCACACGCGGTCATCCTGTCCATACCCGGCAATCATGGATTTGTCGATGCCGTAGTCTCTGGCAGGGCCCGCCGGAACGACTTCAATCTCAGCCGAGAGGAAATCCTCTTCTTCAATGCCGTACTTTGTGTGAAGGATGGAGAGAATGTTGTCGGCGACAAGCCGCTTCTCCTTCTTTTCCTCTTCTTCAGCGGCGGCCGGAATGCTCCCGACGAGCACATTCAGATCTTCCCCTGCAACAACATCCGTGCCGCTCTTCTGCATCTGCTTTGACGCCAGATGAATCAGAAGGTCTGAAATGCCGACAATCGGATCGGTCTCATCTTCACCGATGCAGATCCGGACGGTCTGACCGTCTTTGAGTGCCACGACGCCGTGCAGCGCCATCGGCCTCGCGGTCCACTGATATTTCTTGATACCGCCGTAATAGTGCGTATTCAGGAAAGCAAGTCCCGTGTCCTCGTAGAGCGGATCCTGCTTGATGTCAAGCCTCGGAGAGTCAATGTGCGCCCCGAGAATATTCAGTCCGTTCTCGATCGGCTCCGTGCCGATCTCAAAAAGCGCAATGGATTTGTTCATGTTCACCGCATAGACACGGTCGCCCGGCTTCAGGGCAATCCCCTGCTCGACGACTCCGTACAGGTCGCGGTACCCGGCTTCCTTGGCCAGTTCAACTGCTGCGGCTGTGCACTCGCGCTCCGTCTTGTTCTCGGAGATGAACTTCCGGTACTGCTCGGCAAAGGCAAATACCTGGATATACGTCTCCGTGTCGTACGACTCCCACGCATTTTTTCTTTCCATTCCGTTTCTCCTTTCAATCCATTGTAAATCACCTGTACGGTGTCAGATTCCCACATCAATAGCGTCTTCGCTCTTCCCGGAGCCCCCATCCGGCTGCTGTTCCTGCCGGTCGGCCTCCGCTTCCGCCATCTGTTTCATTTTCTCAAACTCCTCGGAGCTCACCTGCGGCAGGTCCCCGGTCTGCGACAGGCCGAAAGCCCGCAGGAATTCCTCTGTCGTGCCGAAGAGAAGAGGCCTTCCGGGCGCGTTCAGTCTTCCGGCTTCTTCAATCAGTCCGTATTCGACCAGTCGGTTTAAAGCATGTCCGCTCGACACGCCGCGGATCTTCTCGATCTCAAGCCGTGTCACCGGCTGCTTGTAGGCGACGATCGCCAGTGTCTCGAGCAGTGCCTGGGACAGCGTATAGCGCTTCGGCTGGCTGGCGACCGCCACCAGCTGCCGGAAAAACTGCGGCTTTGTGGAGAGCTGATAGCTGTCATTTAATCTGCGCAGCTGGATTCCTCTTTCAGGAGCCTGGTATGCCGTCTCCATGTCACGGAGGAGTTCTTCCATTCTTTCATCGGAGATTTCCAGAGCTCCCGCAAGCGTGTGGAGCGGAACGGCCGTCCCCATTGTGAAAAGAATCGCCTCTGCGGCTGCCTTGTACTCACTGTCCGTCATTATCTTCTCCAAATCCTGCCGTTTCCGGATCTTTTATCACCTGAATTTCGATCTCTCCGCAGGTTTCCTCCTGTCTGGCCGTCACATACCCGCGCCGGATGAGTTCCAGCACCACGAGAAACGTGACGATGAGCTGCTGGCGGCTTTCGTGTTCCTCCAGCAGTTCCCGGAAAGTCACTTCCTTCCGTCCGCGCAGATGCCGCTTGACGGCAGCAGCGCCGTCCGCCATGCTGACCTTTTCCCGCACGATCTTTCCGAACTTTGAGCGCACCGGGTCGATCTTCTCGGCCCGCCGCCTCATCACATCTTCAAAAACCGCGTGAAGCTTCTGCAGTGTGAGATCTCCGATCAGTTCCTGTATATCGACCGGTTCCTGAAATTCCGCAATCTCCCCCGGCACCGGGACATCCCTGTACAGCACCTGTCCGGCACTCTCCTCGCGTTCCCGCAGGTCACCGGCCGCCTCTTTAGCGATGCGGTACTCGACGAGCCGTCTGACAAGCTCGGCTCTCGGATCGTCCTCTTCCTCCTCCTGCTCTTTTTCCTGCGGGAGCAGCATCCTCGCCTTGATATCCAGCAGTGTAGCCGCCATCACGAGGAATTCACTGATCACATCCAGGTCTTCCTCGTCCGCGGCGTTGATGTATTCCATGTACTGGTCCGTGATCATGGCGATCGGAATGTCGTAAATATTTACTTTGTTTTTTTCGATCAGATGCAGAAGCAGGTCCAGAGGCCCGTCAAATGCAGCCAGATGAAAGGTGAGTTCCATTCCGTTCTCCAAAAGCGCAGTGCAGGGATTTTTAAACAGCATTTTTCATTGTATCGAAATCCTGCTGCATTTGCAAGGAATCTGAAAGGTGGCGCCTGCGGGCGGGATGCGCTCTTTATTCTTTTGTTAAAAAGGAGGCTCATTTCAAAAAAGAAATGAACCTCCTTCATGGACTCCGGTAAAACCCAGGATGCCGCTGCCAACAGTAGATTCCTAGCCAAAGCCAGGTGGGTTTCCGCAGGACAGACCGCTGTCTTCCACTACAAGGAGGCCTGACATTAGAGAGCCGATATGAGAATCCCTTATAAAGATTGTAGGATCCGACGTAAAAGGCTGGCGAACACCCCAGGAAATTACTTTTGTTACCCACATTATAGACGTTCCCCGCCCGGCTTTCAATAAAAACGGCGGAAAAATGCGCTTTACAGCGGTCCGATTTTGTGCGGCCGCATCGCCTGCTTCATCTCAAGATCCGGAATTTTACTGCCGGAAAATTCGATCGCCTGTGTGATGACCTCGGGAGCGACGTGCATGGCTTTGGCGAGTTCATCCGGAGTCGCCTTCCGCCCGTTCTCCTCCCGGAAGCGCCTGGCTGCTTCGCTCACCCGGTTGACCTGATACACGATCTGCCGGGACACGTCACTCTCCCGGTTCTGGCTTGTCAGAAGCACACGCATCTGATCCTGGATTTTTTTTCTTACTTCGTCCATCATTCCGTGAAACACGGCCTGCAGATCTTCTTTGCTTCCGCGGCGGATCTTGCCCAGCCACTCTGTATTCTGCAGCCACTGCTTTTCCGAGATGTAGTCAAACAGGATAAGATTGGCCTCCTGCACAAGGTCGCCTGACGCAATACCCTGTCCGACAAAGGGCTGAACAAAGTCCAGAATTTTGGGCAGGCAGCCTTCTGTAAGCCTCCCCACAGCCTCATCGTCCTTCCCTTCTTCAATCTCCATCAGAAGGTATCCGCATTCCTCATCGGAGACTTCCGGCATCTTCGCCAGCTCCTCCAGGTACAGGTCCATGTTCTCGTCATCCGTCTCAGGCTCCTGCACATCTGCGGCAGATGCATTTTTCTCGTCTTCAAGCGCTTTTTTCTCTTCCCAGGCCGTGTAGGCGTTGCTGCCGTTATATCCGCGGATTTTGATACCGCCGGCGCGAAGGAAGCCATTTACCATGGAGAGCTGCTCCGTATCAAGACGAATGTCCTGAAAATACTCTTGTATATCTTCTTCGGTTATGAAGCCGCCGTTCACCTTTGCGTACTCCTTCAGATTGTTCAGGTCCTCCAGAAACTTTGCCTGACGGGATTCGTCTGCCATATTCCATTCCTTTCTTAAAACGCGGCAGGACGCATGCCGCGTTGCCGGCGGAAGCGTGCCGTGTTATACTTACAGTAACGGCGTGCGCCTTCAGGCGCACAGTTGTCCGTAAACAGTATCATAACAGAAACGAGGTATAAACGTCACATGAGAATTGCTCTGATCAACGAGAACAGCCAGGCTGCCAAGAACAGCACCATTTACGCGGCTCTGAAGAAGGTCGCGGATGAAAAGGGCTACACGGTCGACAACTACGGCATGTATGCTGCCGATGATACGGCGCAGCTCACTTATGTACAGAACGGAATTCTGGCGGCCATTCTGCTGAATTCAAAAGCGGCGGATTTTGTTGTCACCGGATGCGGCACCGGCGAAGGCGCCATGCTCGCGCTGAATTCATTCCCGGGCGTAATCTGCGGCCATGTGGAAGATCCGCTGGATGCGTATACATTTGCCCAGATTAATGACGGAAACGCCATTGCCATCCCGTTTGCGCTGCGCTTCGGCTGGGGCGGCGACCTGAACCTGCAGTACATCTTCGAGAAGCTCTGGTCCGAGCCGTCAGGCAGCGGGTATCCGAAGGAAAGAGCCGTTCCGGAACAGCGCAACAAGCGGATTCTTGACACTGTCCGCAAAGCCGCATTCAAGGAAGACCTGGTGGAGATCCTGAAGAGCCTTGATCCGGAGCTCGTGAAGGGAGCCGTTGCCGGGAAGAATTTCCGGGAACTGTTCTTCGCGAACTGCAAAGACGAGAAGATCGGTGCTTACGTGAAGTCCATCCTTGATTGACCGGAGAAAGAAAGGGGCTGTGAAAAAACACAGCTTATAAAAAGAAGAACCAAAGGTTCAT
>CAIFEV010000002.1 GCA_903789615.1 uncultured Lachnospiraceae bacterium
AGAAAATTCATCAAAGAATTTTCAGGGTTGGTTTACTGTTCAGTTATCAAGGAACGAATTTGTTGTCTTGCGACAGCTTGATTAGATTATCACTTTCTATCAAACTTGTCAACAACTTTTTTGCATTTCTTTTTCAAATCTTTGAAATCAGTAAATGCAAAAGCGGAGAAGGAGGGATTTGAACCCTCGCGCCGCTATTAACGACCTGCACCCTTTCCAGGGGTGTCCCTTCAGCCTCTTGGGTACTTCTCCAACAGCCTACCGATATACTCTGCAGTTTGTATATTCCACATCCCGTTTCCACAAGATGGGGAGCGGAGAGGATGGGATTCGAACCCATGCGCCCGTTAAGACAAACGGTTTTCAAGACCGCCCCGTTGTGACCGCTTCGGTACCTCTCCATACGCCCGGGTCTTTCTTAAAACCAGGCAGTCTTTCCTTGTGCCATCACTTCTGACGGCAAGTGTTAGAATATCACGAAAGTATTTTCCTGTCAACAAGAATTTCCGCCTGTGGAAGATCTTCCGGCGTTGTAATCTTGATATTGGCATATGAGCCCTTAGTGAGCCGGACTTTCACGTCTGTGAACCGCTCTATAAGCATCGCGTCATCCGTGATGCCGCTTCTGTCAGACGTGGTTCCGAGCTTTCTGTACGCCTCGCGGATCAGGGGCAGGCGGAAAGCCTGCGGCGTCTGCATCATCCAGAGTGTCCGCCTGTCCGGCGTCGAGAGGACAAATCCGTCGTCGTCAGCCACCTTGATGGTGTCCTTCACCGGCATAGCCGCCGCACACGCGCCGTAGCTTCGGACGTCCGCGCAGCATCTAGCGATAATCTCCTCCGTCACAGCCGGCCGTGCCACGTCATGAATCAGCACGATACCGTCTTCATCCGCAATGGCGTTCAGCCCGTTTTGCACAGAATCTGCCCTCTCGGCGCCTGCCGGTGCAAAAGCCACCAGCTTCGTGATATGCATCGGATCGGTGATGGTATTTTTCACCCATTTCGCATCGGCTTCTGCCGTCACGAGAACAATTCCGTCCACCTCCGGGCTCTTCTGAAACGCCATGAGGGACCAGGCGATAACCGGCGCCCCGGCGAGCATCAGATACTGTTTCGGAACGGCACTGCGCATCCGGCGGCCTGTGCCTCCGGCCAGCACGATCGCGTAAACTTTACTCACACCCGTCTCCTTTCAGAGTTCTCATCCGCTGCCTCTGCGGGATGAATGCGCCAGCGGCTCCCTCTCACGCACGCTGCCCGAGTTTCAGATTCGGAACGGCGTTCAGGTCCCAGCCCGCAAAATTCCCCTTGCAGTACTCATAGTATGCCGCCGATCCGATCATGGCGGCATTGTCCGTGCAAAGGATGAGCGGCGGGCAGTAGAAAGCCACGCCTTCGGCCGTGCAGGCCTCCTTCATGGCTGCGCGCAGCGCCGAGTTGGCCGACACGCCGCCAGCAATCACCAGCTTGTCAAGATTCCTCTCGCGCACCAGCTGCATGGAATGTGACACGAGCGTCGTGACGATGGCCTGCTGGAAACTCGCCACCAGGTCGGCGCGGTTTACCGTCTCGCCCTTCATCTTCGCTTCGTTCAGATAATTCAGGACTGCCGACTTGATGCCAGAGAAGGAGAAATCATACGGGGCACCGTCGATGTGCGCGATCGGAAATTCAATCGCGTGCGGATTCCCGTTTTTCGCCTCTTTGTCAATTTTCGGCCCGCCCGGGTAACCGAGGCCGACCGCCCGGGCAACCTTGTCAAATGCCTCCCCCGCCGCATCGTCTCTCGTGCGTCCGATGATCTCGAACCGGTCGTAGTCCTGCACCATCACCAGATGTGTGTGTCCGCCGGACACGACGAGCGCCGCAAACGGCGGTTTAAGATCTTTATACGCAAGGTAGTTGGCCGCGATGTGTCCCTCGATGTGGTGCACGCCGATGAGCGGCCTGCCCGTCGCCCAGGCGAGCGCCTTGGCCTCCGCCACGCCCACGAGCAGCGAGCCGACAAGGCCGGGGCCGTATGTGACGGCAACAGCGTCGATGTCATCCAGCGTCATGTGCGCGCCATCAAGCGCCGCCCGGATGACCGGGTTGATGTTCTGAATGTGCGCCCGCGACGCAATCTCCGGCACCACGCCGCCATAGAGCGTGTGGACGTCGATCTGCGAATTGATGATATTGGAAAGGGCTTCTCTGCCATTGGCCACGACGGCCGCCGCCGTCTCGTCGCAGGAGCTCTCGATTGCCAGAATCCGAATGTCTTTCATATCTTGTCACTCATCGTCAAATGCCAGTGTCAGTGTCATGCCGTCCCTGCCGCACTCCACCGGCGGGAAGATTTCCTTCGCCGTCTGAATGTACCGGCCCGGCTTCACCAGCGACGGCGAATAGTGGGTCAGCCACATGCGCCGCGGGCGGGCAGCGGCGCCGAGTCCTGCCGCCTCCGTGAAGGTCATGTGCCGGTATTCCTTCGCCTTTGCCGCCTTTTCCTTCTCTCCGTACATGCCCTCGCAGATAAAGAGGTCCGCGTCCTGCGCCATCTGCGCGATGACGGGGATCGGGCGGGAGTCGGTGCAGTACGTCACTTTCAGCCCGCGCCGCTGCTGCCCCAGCACCATGTCCGGTGTGAGCAGTCTCTCCCCGTCTGCGACACTTTCCCCGTGCTGAAGGCGGTTCCAGAATATCTGCGGGATCCGGGCTTCCATAGCCCGCGCGGCGTCAAACTTTCCCGCGCGCGGGATTCGCACCGAGTAGCCGTAGCACGTCACCCGGTGCTGCACGTGAAACGCATCGACGGCAAATTCCCCCATCTTAAGGTGCTCTTCCGGCTCCTCCAGTTCCTGCAGGATCACCGGAAACGGCAGTTCCGGGGCGATCACGCGCAGTGACGCCACAATTTTCTTAAGACCTTTCGGCCCGATGATCGTCACCGGCTCCGTGCGGTCCGCATTGCCGATTGTGAGCAGAATTCCCGGCAGGCCGGCCACGTGATCCGCGTGATAGTGCGTCAGGCAGATTACATCAATATCATGAAAGCTCCATCCCTTCTCGCGGATCGCGATCTGGGTTCCCTCGCCGCAGTCAATCAGAAGACTGTGGCCGTTACACTTCAGCATCAGCGATGTCAGCCATCTGCCCGGCAGTGGCAGCATGCCGCTGGTGCCGAGAAGACATACATCAAGCATTCCTGTTCCCCGGCAGTTGTTTTCGGAAGAGATACGCCATCAAAACAGCGTCCTCCTCCGGTTCGTCATAATACTTTCTGCGCACGCCGGTCACGGTAAACCCCATGCGCTCATACAGATTCCTGGCGGCCCGGTTGCTCTCCCGGACTTCCAGAAAAAACTTCGCGGCTCCCGCCTCCCCGCTCAGCTTAAGCAGTTCCGTCAGGAGCTTCGTCGCGATGCCCTGTCCGCGGAACTCCTCCTGCACGCAGATGCGGGAGATGTCGGCTTCATCCGCCGCTCGCACGCTCTGCGCGTAGCCGACGGGCCGGCAGTCCTGCAGGGCCACCAGCATCAGTTTTCTTTCGTTTTCCAGATCTTTTTCAAGCTCCTCTTCGCTCCACGGCCTGGAGAACACCCGTGTCTCCAGCCCCGCGGCCCAGGAGAGGTCCGATCTGCGCATTGTACGGATAAGCAGCACGTTTAAGCCTCTTTCCCAGTCGGACTTTCCTTAGGATTTTCAGCCGGATGTCCCGCCGGGTTTTGCGCTTCCCGGCGTTTTCGCTCCGCCTGGCTCAGGCGCAGATATTCCGGCGCCATGGCATCTGAAGAGATGAGTTCGCCCCGCGCGGCCATACCCTCCGCTGCCAGCGCGACGCCCGCGGCTCTTGCATAGCAAAGGGACGGCGGGCACACCCGCACGTCTAGTCCTGCCTCAAGAAGTGCCGGCAGTACCGCCTTCGCACCATCCCCGGTAAGAAGCACCGGTTTGTCAAGCGTCTGAAGCTTTCCGGCAAGAGTGGATGCCGAAATGACACACTCTCCCAGTTCTTCAACAAGCGTCCCGTCTTTTCCGGCGCTGTAGCCGGCCGCGTATACATGCTGCCGCCTCGCGTCGATTACGGGCACTATCAGGCGGTCTGCAGCCTCCCGGATGGCGCAGGCCATGCCATAGAGAGTCGGGACCGATGCCATTTTCTTGTCAAAAGGAAGCGCGATTCCCTTGCCTGTCGCCGCCCCGATGCGCAGCCCCGTGAAAGACCCCGGGCCTCTGGAAACCGCCACCACATCCAGATCCTCCGGTCTGGTGCCGGTCATGGTGCACATCGCGTCGATCATCGGCAGCAGTGTCTGACTGTGTGTCTGTTTATTCTGAAGCGTAAACTCCGCAACGACCTTCCCGTCCTGTGTCAGGGCGCAGGATGCGGATTCCGTCGCACTCTCAATCGCCAGTATTTTCATCTTCCCTGTCCGTCACTGTGATCTTCCGGTAGTCAAATCCCTTGTCCAGCCTCTTTTGTATCGTCACAAAACGGGTTCCCTCCGGCAGCAGATCCGCCACCTGCGAGCCCCACTCGACGAGGCACACGCCGTCCCCGTAAAAATATTCCTCATAGCCGATGCCCTCCAGTTCCGAAGGGTCCCCCAGCCGGTACACATCAAAGTGATACAGCGGCAGCCTTCCCTCCTCATAGATCTGAAGGATGGTAAATGTCGGTGAGTTCACCGGCTCCGTGATCCCGAGGCCCCTGGCGAACCCCTGCGTGAACACCGTCTTGCCCACGCCGAGGTCACCGTCAAGGCAGTAGATATCGCCCGGCTTTGCCTCACGGCCGAAGGCTTCTCCCGCTTCTGCCGTCTCTCTGGCGCTGTGTGTCTCGATTACCGTCATACTTACATCCTTTC
This sequence comes from uncultured Lachnospiraceae bacterium, assembly GCA_903789615.1. Taxonomy (GTDB): domain Bacteria; phylum Bacillota; class Clostridia; order Lachnospirales; family Lachnospiraceae; genus UBA4285. The sequence goes on from CAIFEV010000002.1 coordinate 4,853, forward strand.
ACAGGCGCATATTCAACATGAAATTATAGCAGAGGCCATTTCTCATTGCAACAAAGCCAGTATTATGGTATTTTTGATTTGAATATCCTCGCGCAGGGAGGTGGCCGGTATGAACGATTTCAAGAATTACAATCAGCAGAACGTCGACCCGCAGTCGGACTACTACCAGGACTATCGTCCGGGGAGCGGAAGCCCGAAGGACAAGCTGGCCGCGGCTTCGCTGGTTTTCGGGGTTTTCGGATTTTTCGGCATGTCTTTTCTGCTTCCGGGCGTCATCTGCGGAATTCTGGCCGCGGTGCTCGCCGGAGCGTCACGTTACAACACCGGCCGGTGGCATGGGAGTTCCGTCGCCGGCATGGTACTGGGAATCATCGCGGTGGTCGGAACATTTGTCCTCCTGGCGATGGCTCTGCAGGTTTTAAGTGACCCGGAGATGATGCGCCAGGTCAACCAGCTGATGCAGTTTTATACGGGCAGGACGGTCTGAGGCAGGTCCGTCGGGGCACCAGGGTGAAAACCTTCTGCTTTCAGGAAAACGCACCCGCAAAAAAGGATTTCCGTATTCCGGGACGAACCCGGAAGTGCGGAAATCCTTTTTTATGGCTGCAGAGATGAAAAACAGGCTGCAAGACGGTCATCACGGTTTGGGGATCGCGTTTAAGCGGCTGTTTAAGGACAGCAGCATCTCCCGGGTGACAGAATCGGTCATGGTACTCAGCATATTCAGCATGCGAATGACCGTGAAGCCGTTCATCATTTTGCACATGGAGTCATCGATGGTGAAACCGGCCATCTTCGCGCCGCCGAGAGTCACCATCAGGGCGTCAAACAGCCGGGCGCCCTCTTCTGTCGCCGTGATATCGCCGATGGTGTCGTTCAGCGAGAAAGATCACCGGTCACTACCGGGAAGAAAACGAGACGCTGGACAGAATCCGGAAAGGAGACCCGACCGGTATGACTGCTCTGTTCTCCCAAAAGACATCCGGCTCTGACGCAGGCCGGATGGAAACGCACAACAGCGACCCGGTTCGGAATTATAAAAACTACATGATCATTGAAAATACTCTCTACCGGAAACTGCTGAATCAGCCGTGAAACAGCATTCCTTACCGGGTCACTCTGCCGGTCTTGTGCCGCCGGCACGGATTGCAGCCAGTGTATCTATCGGCACTTCCTGTTCACCGGCCGGCCCGAATTTCGCGGGCAGCATCGGAATGTTCTTCTAACTTGCTATCACGATGTATGGCGGGCTCTGGAATTGGCCGCTGTCATCGAAATTCAGCGTCTCGCCTGTTTATCGATGCGTTTTTTTAGGATATATTCAATAGCCATCATCAATATCAGTTGAGATAAAAATTTCCGATGGCAGGAGGCCCCAGTCAGAGCTGCAAAAAGCATCGGAAAATAGCCAGAAGGCTGTGTCTTGCTGACAGAGCCCTCTGATGAGAGCCGGATTTGTCCCCGGAAACATGAAAAAAGCAAATTTCCGATGCGGGCGGCCTCCCGGGCCGCCTGTTTCTCACTTTCCTTCTTTTCCGTCTTCCGGCACGAAGGCCTCATAGATCACGCGGATGGCGTCCTCGAAGTACTTGTTGCGCACGCCGATGATGATGTTGAGCTCGCTGGATCCCTGATCGATCATGCGGATGTTGATCTTTGCCGCGGACAGGGCGGAGAAGATCTTGCTGGCACAGCCGGAGTTGTTTTTCATGCCGCGGCCCACGATGGCGATCAGCGCGAGGTTGCTCTCCATCTCGATGGTGTCCGGCTTCACGGCGCGGTGGAGCTGTGCGAGTACGCGCTGCTCCTTGTCGATGAACGCCTCCTGCTCGACGAAAATCGTGCAGGTATCGATGCCGGAGGGCATGTGCTCGATGGAGATCTGGTTGTCCTCGAAGACCTGAAGGACCTTGCGGCAGAAGCCGATCTCGGAGTTCATCATATCCTTGTCAATGCTGATGGAGACAAATCCCTTCTTGCCGGCGATTCCGGTGATGATGTACTCCGGCGTGTGGCAAGTCGTCTCGACGATGAGTGTCCCCTTGTCCTCCGGGCGGTTGGTATTGCGGATGTTGATCGGGATGCCCTCGCTTCTGACCGGAAAGATGGCCTCCTCGTGCAGAACCGAGGCGCCCATGTAGGAGAGCTCGCGCAGCTCCCGGTATGTCAGAACATCGATCACGCGCGGGTTCTTCACAAGGCGCGGATCAGCCGCCAGGAATCCGGACACATCGGTCCAGTTCTCATACAGGTCCGCGTGGATGGCGCGTGCGATGATCGAGCCGGTGATGTCCGAGCCGCCGCGGGAGAAGGTCTTGATGCGGCCGTCCGGCATGGCACCGTAAAAGCCCGGGATAACGGCTGTTTTGACGGACGCAAGGCGCTCGGAGAGCTTCCGGTCGGTCTCGTCTTCCAGAAAATTTCCATCCTTGTCAAAGCAGATGACCGTCGCCGCGTCAATAAATTCGTATCCGAGATACTTCGCCAGAATCTTGCCGTTTAAATACTCGCCGCGCGACGCCGCGTAGTCCTCGCCGCTCTGACTCTCAAAGCGCTTGTGAATCTCCTCAAAGTCGCGGGACAGATTCAGATCCAGCCCCAGCCCGGCGATGATCTCATCAAAGCGGCTGCGGATCTGGCGGAACGTCCGGTCAAAATTCCTGCCCTGCGCCGCCTCGTCGTAGCAGCGGTACAGAAGGTCTGTCACCTTCGTGTCATCTTTGGCCCGCTTGCCCGGCGCGGAGTCAACCACGTAGCGGCGCCCCGCGTCCTCCCGGATGATCGCGCCAACCTTCTTGAACTGCTCCGCGCTTGCCAGAGAGCTTCCGCCAAACTTCGCGACCTTCAGTAATTCGTCCTTCATACTGCCCTTCTCCCTCACAATCCTCAAAATTCTTTCTAACCGCAAATCCCGAAATTCTCTCAGGCCATGCGAAGCACCTTGAGAGCGCAAAGCTTCCCGGCCGCTGCCTTTATGTCGCCGACACGCATGGCGGACACGGCGATGCCCGCTTCCCCAGGCACCACGCCGTGAATCTCCTTTTCAACCGGCAGCAGTTTTCTCGCCGCATCCAGAGAGTCTTCCGGAATCCGGATAAAGGCCGCTGTCCGTTCCTCATCCTCCGCAAGCAGATCAGCCTTCCCGGCAAATGTAAGATTCCTCTTCGGAAGTCCGGCGCTTCTCACGCACTCGGCCACGTCACAGGCCACCGCACTGGCGGTCGGATACTTGCCGGCACCGGCGCCCGTGAAGAGCAGGTCGCCGACCTGGTCGCCGTGCACGTGAACGCCGTTGATGACATCATCGACATAGTACAGCTGCGAGTCTTTCCCGAGCATGGTCGGTGCCACATGGCAGCTCACATGATCCTGCGTGAAGTCTGCTGCGGCGATCAGCTTGATCTTCTTATCCCATTCCGCCGCGTAGCGCATATCCTCCCGGGTGATCTGCGCGATGCCTTCCGTCGGAATATCCTGATAGCGTACCTGTTTTCCCGTGACGATCGACGCGAGAATGGCGATCTTGCGGCACGCATCCCATCCGTCCACATCCGCGGACGGATCACGCTCTGCATACCCGAGGCTCTGGGCGTCCGCAAGCATCTGATCATATGTGCTGCCCTCGCGCTCCATCCGGGTCAGAATATAGTTGGTCGTGCCGTTTAAGATTCCGGCGATCCGGTCAATCCGGTCCGCACTCAGACAGTCGCGCAGCGGCCGGATGATCGGAATGCCGCCGCCAACGGCCGCCTCAAACAGAAACAGCACGTTGTGCTCGGACGCTGTCTTCAGCAGCTCCGGGCCGTATTCCGCCACGAGCGCCTTGTTGGACGTGCAGACCGACTTGCCTGCCTCAAGCGCCCGCTTTACGAAATCATACGACGGCTTCAGGCCGCCCATGACCTCGACGACAACGGAAACCTCCGGATCCGACACAATCTGCTCATAGTCATGGACCAGCACCGATTCGACCGGCTGCCCGGGGAAGTCCCGCAGATCCAGAACATATTTCACCTCAACCGCCTCCCCGGCGCTCTCGCTAACCCGCGCGCCGGATTTGGTGAGGATGTCGTACACGCCCGAGCCGACCGTGCCGTAACCGAGAATTGCTGCTTTTGCCATGAATTTGTCATCCTTTCCTGGGTATTTCACACACCTGCCGTCAGCCCCTGGCCAGTATCTTCAGATACCGCACGCCGGAGAGCTTCTCGATCTGTTCGAGCATCTCGGAAGAATCGCCGGCGCCCGGGAGAATCTCGACGGAAATCGTGAGGGACGCCACACCATTCACCGGAATGGTCTGATGGATTGTGAGAATGTTGACGCCGTACGAAGCCAGCGTTTTCAAGACAAGCGACAGCATCCCCGGCTGATCCTCCATCGACATGACAAATGTTAAAGCACTGCCGTGAAGGCTGTCCCGCAGCGGGAAGATATCGTCCTTGTACTTGTAATAGGAACTCCGGCTGATCCCGACGCGCGCGGTCGCCTCCGCGATCGTCACGTTCTCGTTCTCCAGCATGGAGTTCACCTTCGCCACTTCCAGCAGTATTTCCGGAAGTGCTTTTTTTCTGACGACATAGTATTTCTTTTCTTCTTCCATCAGGACCTGCTCCTGTTTTGATTCCGGCATGTCTGTCCGCCTGAGGCGTACAACTGTACCGCGTAGAAAGAATCTTACCACGGGTGAAGTGCAAACGCAACCGCTTTTCGTGCACTTATGCCATCATTTGACATTTGCCGTCATATCTGCTTTCATTTTAGGGATATTTCGGGGACGGCACCGCTTCGCCCGGTTGTTCCAAAGATGAGGGGAATCACATGAACAAAACTCTTCGCGGCTGTTTTCTGGCCCTGGCAGGCGGGATCTGCTGGGGCATTTCCGGATCGGTCGGGCAGTATCTTTTTACGGTCCAGCGCATGGACAGCCGCTGGCTGGTTCCGATCCGGCTGGGACTGGCCGGAATTCTGCTTTTTGCCTACTGCCTGGCCCGCCACCGCGAGCCTCTTTTTCTTGTCTGGCGCGACAAGGTCTGCCGGCGGGAGCTTGTGGTGTACGGGCTTTTTGGCGTCGCGTCCAGTCAGTTCTTTTACTTTCTCACCATCCAGCTCGCGGGCGCCGCGATGGGTACGATTCTGCAGGATCTCGGGCCGGCGTTCATTCTGATCGCCGTCTGTGTTTCGCAGCACCGCGCTCCGAAGCTGCGCGAGATTATAAGCCTGCTGCTTGCCCTGGCAGGCGTCCTTCTCCTTGCCTCCCACGGAAGCCCCTCGGCACTCTCCGCCTCAGCCGCGGCACTCCTCACCGGCGTTATCTCCGGCATCTGTGTCGCCGTCTACAATCTGGCGCCGGCGCACGTCGCGAAGCTCTACCCGATGCCCGTGATGCTCTCGTGGGCCTTTCTGATGGGCGGGGCCTTTTTTGCCCTGTTCTTCCGCAGCTGGACAATTTCCTACGTGCCGAATGCTGCCGGACTGGCCGGAATCGCCTGTGTTGTCATTGTGGGCAATATTCTGGCCTTCAGTCTGTACACGGCCGGGGTAAATGCCGCCGGCCCCGTGAAAGCCGTTCTCTTCGGATTTTCCGAGCCCGTGACGGCTGCCGTCCTGACTGTCGCCGTGTTTCACGGCTCTTTCAACCTGTTTGACCTGACAGGCTTCATCTGCATCTTCATCATGCTCGTTCTGACCGCAAAAAAGTAAGCCGCGCCGGAGATTTTTCCGATGCGGCTTCTCATGAACTGCTTTTATCTGAAAAACTGTTTCAGGCTCAGTCGTCCCCGGCCTTTTTGCCGGTACTCTTCCAGATCAGGTAAGCGGAGATCAGCGGGTCGATATTGCCGTCGAGCACGCCCTCGGCGTTGGTGATCGCCTTGTTGGTCCGGTGATCCTTGACCATGGTGTAAGGCTGCAGCACGTATGAGCGGATCTGGCTTCCGAAGTTGATGTCCTTGACATCGCCGCGGATTCCGGCCGCTTTTTCTTCATTCTCCTGCTGCTTTAAGAGGAACAGCTTGGCCTTCAGCATCTGCATGGCCTTATCCTTGTTCTGGTGCTGGGAACGCTCGTTCTGGCACTGGACAACGATGCCGGTCGGCAGATGGGTGATGCGGATGGCCGAAGAGGTCTTGTTGATGTGCTGGCCGCCGGCGCCGCTGGCGCGGTACGTATCGATGCGCAGGTCATCCGGGTTAATCTCCACGTCCACGTCTTCCTCAATATCCGGCATCACGTCGGCCGAGCAGAAAGATGTCTGGCGCTTGCCCGCCGCGTTGAACGGGGAGATGCGCACCAGGCGGTGAATGCCGTGCTCACTGCGCAGCAGCCCGTACACATTGTCACCGTCAATCTGGATAGTCACGGCCTTGATGCCTGCCTCGTCGCCCTCCTGATAGTCCAGAACCTCATAGGAAAAGCCATGCTTGTCGGCCCAGCGGGTGTACATGCGGTAGAGCATCGAGCACCAGTCCATCGCCTCGGTGCCGCCGGCGCCGGCGTGCAGAGTCAGGATCGCGTTGTAGGAATCGTACGGGCCCGAGAGCAGCGTCTGGATCTCCACGCTCTCCAGCTGGTCGCTGAAGCTGGTAATCGCCTCCTCTATGTCGCCGGCCAGGGACTCGTCGTCCTCCTCCTCGGCCATCTCGATCATCGTCTCCAGGTCCTCCAGACCGCTCTTTAAGCTGTCATACTCGGTAAATGCCTTCTTCAGGGAGTTCAGCTCCTTCATGGCCTTCTGGGACTTTTCCGCGTCGTCCCAGAAGCCCTGCTCCTGCATGTTGAGCTCCATCTCCTCGATCTTGCGCTGCTTCGTGTCCAGATCCAGCGATTTGCGGATGCGCTCCATCACCGGCTTAAAATCTTCTATCTGTGCTTTATACTGATCAAGTGAAACCATCAGCTGTTCTGACCTCCGTATAGCTTTCTGCCGTGGCAGTTCTTGTACTTTTTCCCGGAACCGCACGGACACGGATCATTGGGATAAATCTTCCTCGTCACGCGGCGGATTTGTTTCTTCGGCGCTTCTTCGCCCCGGTTGGTGGTTACCGGCTGCGCCACCTGCTCGCGCTGCACCGGCTCCTCGACGCGGATGTGCGTGAGCACGCGCACGGTATCCTCCGCAATGCCGGCCGTCATCTCATTAAACATGGCAAAGCCTTCACTGCGGTACGCCACAACCGGATCTTTCTGCCCGTAGGCGGCCAGACCGATGCCCTGGCGCAGCTGATCCATGTCGTCGATGTGGTTCATCCACTTCTGGTCCACGACTTTGAGCAGAACCACGCGCTCAATCTCGCCGACCTGGCTCTGATCCGGCCAGCCGGCCTCCTTGTCCTCAAAGAGCTTCACGGCCTTTTCCTGAAGAGCCTCAATCAGCTTATCCCGGGAGCGGATATCGTCCGTTTTCTGAACCGGCTCCATCGGAATGACCGGAAGGAGCACGCGGTTTAAGGAATCAAAATCCCAGTCATCCGGCGACGCCTCTTCGCTTATGCAGCGGCCCACGGCAGCCCCGGTGACATCGCGGACCATACCCAGGATCGTCTCGTGCATGTCGGCATTTTCCAGGACTTTGCGTCTCTCGGCGTAGATGAGTTCCCGCTGCTCGTTCATGACCTGATCGTACTGCAGCAGGCGCACACGAATGCCGTAGTTGTTGGTCTCGATGCGCTTCTGGGCGGTCTCGATCGCCTTGGAGAGCATCTTGTGCTCGATCCTGTCGTCCTCGCCGACACCCAGCGTCTCGAAGACCTTCATCAGTCGTTCCTGGCCGAAGAGGCGCATCAGATCATCTTCCAGCGAGATATAGAACTGTGACTCACCCGGGTCACCCTGACGGCCGGAACGGCCGCGCAGCTGATTGTCGATTCGCCTGGACTCATGGCGCTCCGTGCCGATGACCTTCAGGCCTCCGGCCGCCCTCGCCTCGTCGTCCAGCTTGATATCCGTACCACGGCCTGCCATGTTCGTGGCGATCGTCACGGCGCCGTGATGGCCCGCGTCCGCGATGATCTGAGCCTCGAGCTCATGGTATTTGGCATTTAACACGTTGTGCGCAATGCCGCGGCGCTTCAGCCTCCCGGAGAGAAGCTCGGAGGTCTCGATCGAAATCGTGCCCACCAGGACCGGCTGTCCTTTCTCATGTGCCTCGCAGACCGCGTCAATGACAGCCTTGTACTTGCCCTTCTTGGTCTTGTAAACCGCGTCGTTTAAGTCCTTTCGGATAACCGGCTTGTTGGTCGGAATCACCACGACGTCCATGTTGTAGACCTCGCGGAACTCCTGTTCCTCGGTGAGGGCTGTACCGGTCATGCCGGCCTTTTTCTCAAATTTGTTGAAGAAGTTCTGGAAGGTGATCGTCGCGAGCGTCTTTGACTCCCTCTTGACCTTCACATGCTCCTTCGCCTCGATGGCCTGATGCAGGCCGTCGGAATAGCGGCGCCCCGGCATGACACGGCCGGTGAACTCGTCAACAATGAGGACCTCGTCGTCCTTCACGATGTAGTCCTTGTCGCGGAACATCAGGTTGTTGGCGCGCAGGGCCAGGATTATGCAGTGCTGGATCTCGAGGTTCTCGGGGTCCGCGTAGTTGTCGATGTGGAAGAACTTCTCCACCTTGTGGATGCCGGACTCCGTCAGGGTGACGATCTTGTCCTTCTCATCCACCACGAAGTCGCCGTCCTCCTCAAATGTCTCGCCCATGATGGCGTCCATCTTGGAGAGGTCATGATAGGTACCGCGCTTCATCTGATGGGCCAGCACGTCGCACAGCTCGTAGAGCTGCGTGGATTTGCTGCTCTGTCCGGAGATGATGAGCGGTGTTCTCGCCTCATCGATCAGGACCGAGTCCACCTCGTCGATGATGCAGTATTTCAGGCCGCGGAGCACGCACTGCTCCTTATAGATGGCCATGTTGTCGCGCAGGTAGTCAAATCCGAGCTCGTTGTTCGTGACATACGTGATGTCACAGCCATAGGCAGCCTTGCGCTCCTCGCTTGTCATGTCGTGCAGCACCACACCCACGGAAAGGCCCATCCACTCGTGAAGCTTCCCCATCCACTCGGCGTCACGTTTGGCCAGGTAATCGTTGACCGTTACGATGATCACGCCCTCGCCGGTCAGCGCGTTCAGATATGCCGGCAGCGTGCAGACAAGCGTCTTGCCTTCGCCGGTCTTCATCTCGGCGATACGGCCCTGATGCAGGATGATGCCGCCGATGAGCTGGACGCGGAAATGCTCCATGCCAAGCACCCTCCTGCCGGCCTCCCGCACCGCGGCGTACGCCTCAGGCAGTATGTCGTCAAGCGTCTCGCCCTTTCCCAGCCTCGCCTTGAATTCCGTGGTCTTGGCCTTCAGCTCGTCGTCGCTGAGCTTCTGCATGGCCGGGCGCAGCTTTTCAATTTTGTCTACGATCGGACGGATCCGCTTCAGCTCATGATCGCTGTGCGTTCCGAAAATTTTCTCACTAAGTCCCATTCTTTTACAGCAGTCCCTTCTTCAAGCAGCGCGTCCGCATCTGCGGACACACTGAGCCATAATGCAATGATGATAGCACACTTCCCGCCGCTTGTCATCTTCCGGGATGGCAAATGAGACTGCCGTGCCCGAAAACCTGCTGCCTGACGACGGCTTAATACACTAAAATCGGCACCGGAAAGCCAGGGCTTTCCGGTGCCGCACGCCGCTGCGGGCGTTAATATTTATTTGGCCGGTTATTTTCAGTCGAGCTCCGGCTCGATCAGGCCGTATGTGCCGCCTTTCCGCTTGTAAACCACGTTCACCTCATCGGTCTCGCCGTTATAGAAGACGAAGAAGTTGTGGCCGAGCAGTTCCATCTGGATGCAGGCCTCTTCCGGATCCATCGGCTTGATGGCGAATTTCTTCGTGCGGATGATCTTCACCTCATCCTGCTCGTCGGCATACTCCTTCTCGATGTATTCCTCGCGGAAATCCTCAGCGTTCTGCTGCCTGTCGATGATCTTGTTCTTATATCTCTTGAGCTGTCTCTCAATGACCTCCTCCACCAGGTCTATCGAGACATACATGTCCGAGCTGGTCTCCTCGGCGCGGATGATCTTACCCTTGACCGGGATCGTAACCTCGATCTTCTGATCTCCCCGGGTCACGGAGAGTGTCACATGGACCTCCGTCTCCGGTGCGAAGAATCTGTCCAGCTTTCCGAGCTTGCTTTCCACTGCATTGCGAAGCCCTTCCGTGACGTCAATGTTTCTTCCAGTAATGATAAACCTCATGATGTCACACTCCTTTCACGTTAACTGTAAATTTATTATATCACATCAAACCGTATAAACAAGCAGATAAAAGCCGCGCTCACTCCCGGAAATGCGCATAATTGCGCGATTGTAAGTTCTTACGCTTCTTTCTCTCCCGTCAGTATTCCGGACTCTTCAAAGCACAAATATAAAGCCGGTGTCAAGGCTTTGTAAACATTTGCCGAAGATTTTCCGTTTTGAACAAATTTCGGATGTCCACACGGGTTTTCCCGTTTTCCACTTTTTGACCGGCACCGGAATGTGGAAAAAGTGGATAACTCGGTTGAAAACTCATTTTACGGGGCCTGTGGCATCCACATTCTGTCCACGGGCAGTGCAGGCATCGTCTCTGTATAGTTTCAATTTTTCCGGATTTTTGTATATACTGCACAAAATTGTAAATGTCAATGAAAATAGGGCGGTACTGCAAAAAATGTCGAAAAGCCGCATAAAATCTGGATTTTCCGGATGTTGCATTGTATTGCTTTTTTGAGTATAGTCTAGGCATATTCACAGGGGAGGAAAACCATGCCAGAAGAAAAAAGCGCAGTGGAAAAGACGGCTGTCGTCACCGGAGCTTCCCGGGGAATCGGGAAAGCCGTGGCGCTTGCCCTGGCGGAGCAGGGTTACAGTCTGGGGCTTTGCTGCCGGGAAAACATGCAGAAGCTCAAAGAGGTGGAGGAGGCGGCGCTTCGCGCGGGTGCGCCGCGGGTACTTGCAAGGAAGGCGGACGTGTCCGTGTACGAAGAGGGAACCGGCTTTGCGAAGGCCGTTCTGCGCGAATTCGGGCACGCGGACGTGCTGGTGAACAACGCCGGCATGAGTATCGTCGGGCTGTTTCAGGACCTGACGCCGCAGGAGTGGAGAAAGATCACGGACACCAACACCGGATCCGTGTACACGATGTGCCACGCGCTCCTGCCGTCAATGATTTACCGCAAGTCGGGCCGCATCATCAACATCTCTTCCGTATGGGGAAATGTGGGCGGAAGCTGCGAGGTGGCGTATTCCGCCACGAAGGGCGCCGTGAACGCACTCACGAAAGCGCTCGGAAAGGAACTCGCGCCAAGCGGCATCGCCGTCAATGCCATCGCCTGTGGGGCTATCGACACACAGATGAACGCCGTCTTCGGGCAGGAAGCTCTTGAGTCCCTTGCATCAGAGATCCCCTCCGGGCGGATGGGCCGTCCGGAGGAAGTGGCGCAGGCCGTGCTCTCACTTCTTGCAGCGCCTCTTTACCTGACCGGCCAGGTTATCACACTTGACGGCGGCTGGACCTGACGCAGCTGCAGGAAGGTCACATGCCGGCAAGCGGCAGAAGCTTCGCGGAGAATGTGCCCGCGTACTCGTTAAACATCGTCTCTTCAACCTTGCGGACACAGACCGTTACATCCTTGTCCCGGTTAAACGAGAAAATAAATGTGACGCTGCCGATGCTCGTGTCAATGATCTGCGCACGGATGAGAAGAACGTGCGGATCGTGCCAGCCGGCACTCACCGCGCAGCGCTGACCGTATCCGGGGAATATCTGGACATTATTCTCGCCGAACGCGAAGAGAAGCTCATGCTCCCCGTCTGCGTTCTCATACGAAAACACGCCGGCGCCGTCCCCGAAGGAAAGTCCGAATTTCGTGATGCCGCAGGCATTGCCATCCGCCTTCCAGCTGCGCCCGTTGATGCTGTCGGTATATGAGTCCGACGGCGCGCCGGGAAGACATATGAGTCTGCGGGTCCTGGCGAAATGTTCGAGCGCTGCCGCGGCGGTCGGTGCCTCCGGGAGCGGCTCGTCGTGAAGCTTCGGCCAGACATGCTCGTAGAAAGCGTCAAAAATCTGCTGCGTGCCGCCGGATCTCGCCTGCGTGTCCGCCGTGGTGACCATCAGCAGGTCCTGGTCCGGCCAGCACACCGCGAGCTGACCGCCCATCCCGTACATGCCAAACGCCCCGTGCGTAAACCGCCAGAACTGCCAGCCGTACCCCTGCATCTCCTCTTCCGTCGCCCCCGTGGCGAATGTATCCGCGTGCTTGCGCACCGCCGCCTTCAGATAATCCGGCGGCAGCAGCTGTACGCCGTCCTCATCCCGGCCGCCGTGGGACACAACCCACAGGACGCGCAGAAGGCTCCTGGGCGTCATCATCAGGCCGGAGCCGCCCATGGATACACCCTGCGGGTCTGTCAGGATAAATGCGTCTTTTCCGGCGCCGAGCCGGTTTAAAAACCTTCCGCGCAGGAACTCAATCAGCGGCTGTCCGGTCAGCTTTTCGACCAACGCACCCAGAACATGTGTCGATCCCGTATCGTAATGGAAGTTCATGCCGGGGCGGTGATCCGGGCGGGTTGTGAAAAAGGAGCCCACCCAGTTGGTGACGCCCTCAGCCTTATATGTCGTCTCATCAAAACAGGTGCGCATCGAGAGCATCTGCCGGATTGTCAGCTCGCCAAGATACGGAAACGGCCCGGCGGGGGAGACATACTCCGGAAAATAGCGGGCGATCGGATCGCTTAAGCGGATGCGCCCGTCTGATGCCAGAAGCCCGATGGCAAGAGAGACAAAGGACTTCGTCACACTGAACATCCGGTGCGGCGTCGTCTGCGTGTACGGTGCATAATACACCTCCGCTACAAGGGAAGTGTGCCGCATCAGGAGAAAGGAGTGAACCGGAATGTTCTTCTCCTCCAGCGCCATGAGCATGTCCACAACCGCCATGCTGGGAATCCCCTGGGACTCACAGCTCACATGATCAAGAAACGTCTTCTGCATGCTTTCTTTCCTCCCGCATCACCTGTCACTTTCACGTAAAACCTGTACCTGAATTATAGCACGCTCCCGGACCGGAAAGAAAACAGATACCCTGACACGCGGGTGCCTGAAGATGGTATAATGATGTACTCATGCCCGGGAGTGCAAAAGCGCTTCCCGGCAGTCAGCATTGGTCAGGTATTTCTGCCAGGACCGGAGGGAACTGTATGTCGGAACCGGATTTTAAAAACAAAAAACAGAAACGGGCAAAGCTCGGGCAGAAAACCGGTATAACCGGTATTGTGCTCAACTGTCTGCTGTTTCTTTTTAAACTTTCCGCGGGGCTTTTGTCCCACTCGATGTCCATTGTGTCGGACGCCGTCAACAACCTGACGGACGCCGGATCGTCCCTGCTCACGATGTACGGCTTCCGGCTCTCCATGAAGCCGGCCGACGAGGAGCACCCGCTGGGGCACGGGCGCTTTGAGTACATCACGGGACTTCTGATCTCCGTCATCATTCTTCTGGCCGGGTTTGACCTGCTGCGCTCCTCGGTCTCCGACATCCTGGCGGGGAGTGAGGAGCCGGACATCACCGCTGTATCCTTTGCCGTGCTGACCGTGTCCATCGGCGTCAAGTTCTGGATGGCGCACTTCTACCGCAGCACCGGCAGAAAAATCGGCAGCACGGCGGTGGAAGCCGCGGCGGTGGATTCCCTTTCGGACTGCGTTGTGACCGGCGTGGTTCTGCTGTCCGCCGTGCTTAACGCCGCCGCCGGGATCAACATCGATGCCTGGGCAAGCCTCGTCGTGTCCGCTTTCATCCTCTGGTCCGGCTGGAAGGAACTGATGGAGACCTCAAGGCCGCTTCTGGGCAGCCGGCCGTCTGACGAACTGGTTCACGCCATTCTGTCCTCCGCCATGGAAGACAAAAGGATCCTCGGCATCCACGACCTGGTCATTCACGATTACGGCCCGGGCAGGGAATTTGCCACGATGGACGCGGAACTTCCGGACAGCCTTACGTTTCGGGAATCGCATCTGATTGTCAATGAGGCGGAGCGCCGGGTTGAGAAAAAGACCGGTGTGGAGACGACCGTCCATGCGGACCCGGTGCGCGTCGGAGATGCGAAGAGCGACGAGACGGAGCGGCTCATCCGAAATCTCCTGGTCATCGTCGACCCGGGGATGACGATGCATGATTTCGAGATTCAGGAGGAAGACGGAAAGCAGACTCTCTCCTTTGACGTCGTACCGTCGCCCGTCAATCAGGAGCCTGCCGCCAAGCTGAAGGACAAGCTCACAGAGGTGATCAAAAAACGCCTGCCGGATGTGAATCTCGTGATCCGCATCGACCCGTTCAGCGTACGGTGAATTCCGGACGGCAGTGAGGGATGATGATGCCATCACTTCATGAACTGATCGATGGCTTTATTGAGTTCGTCGAGTTCATGGCGGTCATTTTCGCGGATGGCATCCACGATGCAGTGGGATATGTGTTCCTTAAGCAGCTCTTTTCCGGCGTTGTCGACTGCCGCCCGCACGGCGGCGAGCTGAAGGAGGACTTCCGAACAGTCCCTTCCGGAATCCAGCATACCGCGGACCGAGTGAAGATGGCCCTCGGCCTTCGCGAGGCGCAGGGAAATCTTCCGGATCACCTCCGGGTCGTGTGTGTGCGTGTGCTCCGCGTGTGTATGCCCGCTGTGCTCCTGTTCCCCGTGTACATGTTCTTCTGTATTCTCTTCCCGCATGGTAAATTTCCTTTTCACTGCCTTTTGTACAAACAAAGGCCGGGGAAGGCATCTGCCCTCTCCGGCCTGGGTTTCCCGGATTTCCGGATTATTCTTCGCCGTCCTTTTCATCCTTCGGTCTGTAGTCTCTGTCAAGCGCCCTCGGATCGGACACATCCATATTGATCGCCTCGCTTGCCATCGCGGCGGCTACGCCTCCGCGGCTGGTCTGCGGCGTGATGCACGGGTCAGCCTTCGGCTGCGGCTTTTTGCGCGGTCTGTCATCCGGCTTAATCGCGTCACCGATTCCCAGAGCCTCGCCGGCAACGCCCAGTGTCTCCACCGCCTTCGTGATATCCGACGGCATGAAGATCTTCGTCGCCCGGCCGTCCGCCACGTCCTTCAAGGCCTGAAGCCCCTTGTATTTCAGGACGCCGTCGGAAATTTCGGCGTCATTGAGCATCCTGATACCATGTGACTCCGCCTCGTAAACGAGCTGGATCGACTTCGCGCGGCCCTCTGCCAGGGCAACCTGCGCATCGCGCTCCGCCTCCGCGGCCAGGATCTTGGCCCGCTTGTCGCCTTCCGCCCGGGAAACGACCGCCTCCTGGTGCGCCTGTGCCTCCAGGACCGTCTGCCGTCTCTCTCGCTCGGCGCGCATCTGCTTGGTCATGACCTCCTCGATCTCCTTCGGAGGCTGGATGTTCTTGATCTCCACGCGGGTCACCTTGATGCCCCACGCGTCCGTCGCCTGATCCAGCACCTGCTGCATCCGCGCGTTGATGGACTCGCGCGACGTGAGCGTCTGGTCAAGCTCCATGTCGCCGATGATCGAACGCAGCGTCGTCGCCGACAGATTCTGCAGGCCGGCCATCGGATTTTCGACTCCGTACGTGTAGAGCTTTGGGTCAAAGACCTTCATGAACACGACCGAGTCGATCTGCATCGTCACGTTATCCTTCGTGATGACCGGCTGCGGCGGAAAATCCAGCACCTGCTCCTTCAGCGATACCGTGCGCACAATCCGCTCGATGAACGGCGTCTTGATGTGAAGTCCCGCATTCCAGGTCGTCTTGTACTTTCCCAG
Organism: uncultured Lachnospiraceae bacterium; assembly: GCA_903789615.1. Classification (GTDB taxonomy): domain Bacteria; phylum Bacillota; class Clostridia; order Lachnospirales; family Lachnospiraceae; genus UBA4285. The sequence continues at coordinate 20,680 of CAIFEV010000002.1, forward strand.
CCGCTCGATGACAAATGCGTGCGCCTGCGGAACGATCCGGATGTTCGTGAAGACCAGGATCAGTACGAAGACAACGATGATTGCCAGTATAACCAGTCCCATAGCTTTCCTCCCCCGGAAGGCCTTACAGTTCCTCCCTCATGTCGGTCCGGATCACCTGATCCCGCAGTTTCAGAACCAGACTCGGCGATACGGAAAGTTCGTCGATTCCCATTTTTAAGAATGTCCTGGTCAGCTCCGGATCTGCCCCCAGCTCTCCGCAGATGCCGATCCACTTGCCGTATTTGTGGGCGCTGTCCGCGGCCATCTTAATCAGCTTCAGAACAGCCGGATGGTGCGTGTCCAGGAACGGGTCGAGCTTGCGGTTCACCCGGTCGATTGCCAGCGTGTACTGCGTCAGATCATTGGTCCCGACGCTGAAGAAATCGACTTCCTGTGCCAGATCATCAGCGATCAGCGCCGCCGCCGGAGTCTCAATCATGATGCCCAGTTCCACGTCATCCTTGTAGGGAATGCCGTCGGCCTTCAGAGACGCCTTGACTTCCTCGCAGATCTGCTTGATTTTTCTGACTTCCGAGACCGATATGATCATCGGAAACATTATAGAAATATTACCATACATCGCCGCCCGGTACAAAGCCCGCAGCTGCGTTTTGAAAATCTCCGGCCTCGTCAGGCAGATGCGGATTGCCCGGTAGCCGAGCGCCGGATTCTCCTCGTGTTCCAGATTAAAGTATGCGCACTGCTTGTCCGCGCCGATGTCCAGTGTGCGGATGATGACCTTCTTCCCGGCCATGTTCTCAGCCACCTGCCGGTACGCCGCAAACTGTGTGTCCTCGCCCGGGAAATCCTCACTCTGCAGATACAGGAACTCACTGCGGAACAGGCCGATGCCCTCGGCGTCATTTTCCATGACTTTTGCGACATCAGCCGGGCTGCCGATGTTGGCAAAGATTTTGATCTTCTGCCCGTCAAGTGTCACTGTCTCGCGGCCCTTGAGCTGCGCCAGAAGCGCCTTGCGCTCATCGTATCCTTTTTTAATTTTTCTGTACTTATCCAGCGTCTCCTCGTCCGGATCGATGATAACCTCACCGGACGCGCCGTCCACGATGGCAGTCTTGCCATCTGCCTCTTCTGTCAGGTCTCCTCCCAGCCCGATGACAGCAGGAATGCCCATGCTGCGGGCCAGAATGGCGGTGTGCGAGCTGGCCGAACCCTGCTGCAGAATAAAGCCCATCACCTTGCTCTTGTCCAGCTGGACTGTCTCCGACGGCGCCAGGTCATCGGCCGCGATGATGTAGCGGTCGTCCTCCAGTTCATTGTCCCTTCCGGCACCGCTGAGTATCCGCACGAGACGGTCCGAGATGTCCTTTACGTCCGCCGCGCGGCCCCGCATGTACTCATCGTCCATCGCCAGAAACATGGACGAGAAATTGTCCGCTGTCGTGCCGATTGCGTACTCGGCGTTGATTTCCTGCGTGCGGATGATGTTCTCGACCGACTCCGTGTAGTCCTGGTCCTCCATCATCATCTGATGCACTTCAAAAATCGCCGCGTCCGCCTCGCCGACCGACTTAACCGCTTTCTCGTGAAGCTCCTGCAGTTCCCTCAGGCCCTCTGCCTGCGCATCATGGAACCGCTTCACTTCCGCCTCCGTATCGCTTACATGGTACCGCTTGATCACACTCCTGGCCCTGCGGTAGAAATGAATCTTTCCGATGCAAACATCATTGAAGACGCTTTTCCCTTTCAGTTTGATCATATCCGACTGCCTCCCACGAGCTGAATCTCTATATAAACTATAGCAAAAAAGCTCCCGGCGGTAAATATCCTGTTCCCGGCAAAAAGCTGCGCGCCAGTTCCCCAAGGACAGGCAGAGTGCTTAAACGCTCAGCTTCTTCTCCATCAGGGAACTTGCGAGGAAGAAAAACAAAACAACACAGGCTGCATCCATGCAGGCAGCCACGGCAAACTGATACGCCTCCGGCACCACCGCCGTGACGCGCCCGGTAATGCTGATGAACGCGATGAAAAGGATGACAAATATCAGCAGGGAAAACCATACGCCGCCCTTCCGGCCGTTCAGAACGGTCGACTGCACGATCTCCGCGAAGAAGTACGCCATGAGAACCGACAGGATAAAGCCATATGTCATTCCGATTATCTTTGCCGCAAAAAGGACAAGGTCTGATACAGAGAAACCAGCGCCTCCGACGGAAGACAGCAGTGCGCTTAAGAGTCCCTCCGTGGCTCCGGAGGCGCGGTAGAGAATGCCTGCGTCCACACAGGAGAAAATCCCGAAGACCACTCCCTGCACGGCCAGCCAGATGATGGCAGTTAAAATCTTGGCCCCGAGAATGCTCTTCGGGCTTCTCGGCGTCAGAAACAGCATATAGCTCTGCTTCGTATTGAGCTCGCGGTACAAAAGATCCGCGCTCTGAAACGGGACCAGAAGAAATCCCGCAGCCGCAGCGCAGGTCAGAACAATGCTTCCGGTCAGAAGAACACTGTCCGCCCAAAGCACGCTTCCCAGAAGGAACGCCCCTTCTCCGATCGCCGCAATAATGAGAATCACCAGGTTCAAAACCTTTGTCTTTCGGAATTCATATTTTAACAGCGCAGCCATATAGTAAACCTCATTTCTTTCAAGTGCATCCCGGCATCTGCCGGAAACATCTGTGATTTGTGATTTTTCTTTTTTACTCCGCGCGCTCAGCGCATCAGAAGGCGGTAACGGTCCGCCAGGGACTGCCCGTCCGTGTCCCTAAGTTCCTCCGTGTCCCGGGTTTCCAGGATTTTCCCGTCCCGGATAAAAACCGCCGTGCTCGCGATGGACTCGACCTCCTCCACCAGGTGGCTGGAAAGCACGATGGCCGCGTCCGGCGTCATGGCGGCGATCACCGTGTCAAGTACCTGGTCTCTTGCCACCAGGTCGATTCCGTTAAGCGGTTCGTCAAGAAGATAGACAGACGCGTATCGCGATAAGGCCGCCGCCAGACGCAGCTTCGCGTTCATGCCCGAGGACAGATCCCGCACGCGCGCGTCCGGTGCCAGATCAAGTCTTGCCAGCATTTCCCTGAATTTCCCCTCGTCAAAATCCTCAAAGAAATCACGGTAATACGTGCCGACATCCGCGACCCGCATCCAGTTGTAAAAGTAGGACTCCGTCGGCATGTAGGAAATCTTCTTCCGGCTTTCAATGCCGACCGGCTCTCCATCCCAGTACACATTCCCGGAGGTTGGCTTCGTGAGCGTCGCGGCGATCTTCATCCAGGTCGTCTTGCCGCTGCCGTTCGGCCCGAGGAGCAGGTACGTTTTTCCCGGCTCGATGGTAAATGAAACGTCGTCTACGGCTGTCTTGGAGCCGAATTTTTTTACCAGATTTTTTGTCTCAAGCATCTGTCTTTTCCTTTCTGTTTCCTGCATCTTCTTTTGTCTTTTCTTCCGGATCGCTCCATGCGGCAAGGATTTTCAGGAGCTCTTCCCGGTCAAATCCCAGGCCTGTCATCTCCCGGACATACTGCGCGGTGTAACCGTCTGCCATCTCGCGAAGCATGGTGTCTTTGAGCTGCGGGTCATCGCGCACATAGGTCCCCATGCCTCGGCGGGTTTCCGCCACTTCCTGCGCCTCAAGCACCTGATAGACGCGCGCGGCCGTGTTCGGGTTGATCCGGTAACTGACCGCAAGATCCCGGCAGGACGGGAGCTTGTCCCCCGGATGGATCGTCCCGGAGGCTATTTCTTTTTTTATGGCTGTCACAACCTGCTGATAAATAGGCAGCGATGCGTCAAACTGCATATCGGCTCCTTTCTTGTACTATATTAGTGTACTATCTATATAATACACGCAGATGCTGAAATGTCAACTGCAGATTTGCGGCTTTCTCATTCTTCGCACAGGGCATATTTTTATGGATATTTTGGCAGGTACTTGAATCTGTCATGCCGGTACTTTATAATTATTATAGTAAATTTAAAAAAAGTATCGTGAATAACTGATATGCTCTGCGCCTCTTTCATCCCGGGACTTTTGAAGGGAGAAACTATGCGATGTAATGCGGAAGTATTTGTCACCATGAATGCGCTTCTCTTCGGTACCATCCTGCAGGCTCTCCGGCGGGAGAAGATCCCCTATGACACAAGGCAGGTGCCGACAGGTCTCAGCAACCGCGGGGGCAACATGGCAGGGAGCCTGGGTGAATGTGCGGATTTCAATGTTTTATTTTACGTATATGTTCCGAAAAAAATGAAAGAACAGGCCCAGGAAACAATTGCCGCTGCCCAGCACGAATTCAGCCTGCAGCGGTATTAAAGCCACCAAAAAAATACCGGCCAGAGAAAACAGTTCTCTCCCCCGGCCGGTATTGTCATACAGTTTATTCTTTTTTATGCTTTTGCGCGCACAAAGTCCACAATCGGATCTGCGGACTGATATCCCATGCGGTAAAGATTTTTGATGGCCTCCCTGTCCTGCGTCAGTGTCTTCATGCGGCCTGTCGAATACGGCGCGATGATGAGGACTCTGCCTTCCTTCTCGCAGCGCTTGCAAAAATCCAGCTGCTGATTGTAGACTCTCGCGCGCTGGCGCAGATCCTCCGCGGACTTCGGGAACTTTCTGAGTCCGAGCGCCATGCGGCGGTCAGCCGTGTCCGTGCGGTAAAAATTGCGCGGTTTCGTCAGGATAACCACAACCTTGTCGCAGCCGTCGTCGAATGCTTTCTGAAGCGGAATCGGATCAGACAGTCCTCCGTCGTAGTAAAAACGGCCCTTCACCGGGTAGGGGCGGTCGATCACCGGCACGCAGCAGGACGCCTTGACGATGTTGTAATTGTCCTTCTTCATGTCCGTTTTCGTGAAATAATGCGGTCTCCCGGAACGCGCATCCGTCGCCACCACAATCAGCTTTCTGTCAGAAGCTGCAATCGCATCATAATCCAGCGGGTACTCGCCGTCGGAGTCACTCAGGGTGCTGTAGATATAGTCCAGATTGACGTAATACCCGTTCTTCAGGAAGTTGCTCCAGCCCATATATTCGCGGCGGAACCCGTAATCCGTGTAGAACTTGTAGTTGCGACCCGCCTGTCCGGCGACATAGGACGCGACATTTGCGGCTCCGGCAGAAACGCCCGCGCAGTAGTCGAAATTGATCTGGTGCTGCATGCAGTAGTCCAGCACACCGGCCCCGAAGGCACCCCTCGTGCCTCCGCCCACATCGATGACTCCAATCATAGTTATCCCTTTTACCTGGCCTGATATTTCCCGGCCGTCTTCAGTCTTGCCATGGCGCGCGCCATCGCGGCGCGGTTCATGTGGTACTCCACGATACTCTGCTTGTTGATCATGCGCTCGCGCGCCCGCTCCAGTGCCTCCTGGGCGCGGTATACGTCGATCTCCTCCGGCTTCTCGCAGGAGTACACAATCATCGTGACTACGTTGTCCTTCACCTCGACAAATCCATGCGAGACCGCCGCGCTCCGCCACGTCTCATCGCCCGGCAGCTGGTAGCGCATCGTTCCGTTCTGCACTGCCGCCGTCATGGTCTCGTGGTGGGCGAGGACCTCGATATCGCCCTGAAATCCCGGGAAGATCAGCTTCTCACAGGGCCCGTCATAGAATTTCCTGTCACAGCAAAAGACCTTAAAGGTAAATTCTGCCATTGCTTCCGGTGCCTCACTTCAGCTGTTCCGCTTTTTTCTTCGCGTCCGCGATGGTGCCGACGTTGAAGAACGCCGACTCGGGGACGTCGTCCAGTTTTCCGTCCAGAATCTCCTTAAAGCCTTTGACCGTGTCCTTTACGCTCACATACACGCCGGAAACGCCGGTGAAGTTCTCCGCAACAAAGAACGGCTGCGAGAGGAATCTCTGAACCTTGCGGGCGCGGTACACCAGTTTCTTGTCCTCGTCGGAGAGCTCATCCATGCCCATGATGGCGATGATGTCCTGCAGCTCCTTGTAGTGCTGCAGAATCTCCACGACGCGTCTGGCTGTCTCGTAGTGCTCTTCGCCCACGATGTCCGGTTCAAGGATCCGGGAGGAGGAAGCCAGCGGATCAACCGCCGGATAGATGCCCTGCTCCACGATCTTTCTGGACAGAACGGTTGTCGCGTCCAGATGGGTGAAGGTGGTCGCCGGCGCCGGGTCTGTCATGTCATCGGCCGGCACATAGACGGCCTGAACGGAGGTGATGGATCCGTTTCTGGTCGAGGCGATCCGCTCCTGCAGAGCACCCATGTCATTGGCGAGCGTCGGCTGATAGCCGACGGCCGACGGCATACGTCCGAGCAGGGAGGATACCTCAGAACCAGCCTGCACGAAACGGAAGATATTGTCAATAAACAAAAGTACGTCTCTGTGCTCTACGTCGCGGAAATACTCGGCCATGGTGAGCCCCGTCTCCGCCACGCGCATGCGGGCCCCCGGCGGTTCGTTCATCTGTCCGAACACCAGTGCCGTCTTGTCAAGCACCCCGGACGCCTTCATTTCCTTCCAGAGGTCGTTGCCCTCGCGGGACCGCTCGCCCACGCCGGTGAAAATCGAGTAGCCGCCGGCTTCGCTCGCGACGTTGTGGATCAGCTCCTGAATCAGCACGGTCTTGCCGACACCGGCGCCGCCGAACAGTCCGACCTTGCCGCCCTTTGCGTACGGGGCGAGCAGGTCGATGACCTTGATGCCGGTCTCGAACATCTGTGCAACCGGGCTCTGGTCGGTAAAGGGCGGTGCCTGCCGGTGAATCTCCCAGTGCTGCTCCTTATCCAAATTTTCTCCGCCGTCGAGCGTCCGGCCCAGCACGTCGAACAGACGGCCGAGGGTCTTGTCGCCGACCGGCACTTCGATTCCCTTTCCCGTCGCCGTCACGGCCATATCGCGAGAGAGGCCTTCACTGGGCGCCAGCATGATGCAGCGGACGATGTTGTCCCCTGTCTGCTGCGCCACTTCCATGACACAGGTACGGCCGTCCAGCTCCACGGTCAGGGCTTCCTGTATGTGCGGGAGCTGCCCCGCCGGGAACTGCACGTCCACAACCGGGCCGGACACTGCCGCTATCCGGCCGACAGACGCCTTTTTCTCATCCATTTGTCATATCCTCATTCCTTACTTGTGTTCGCTCCGGTACGCCCGGGCGCCGGCCGCGACTTCCGTGATCTCCTGCGTGATCGCACCCTGGCGGACGCGGTTGAAGCTCACCGACAGATCTGCGAGCATGTCCTGCGCGTTGTCCGTCGCCGCGCGCATGGCTTTCATCCGCGAGTTTTCCTCGCTGGCACTCGACTCGACAAGCGCTCCGTAGACGAAGCCGCAGATGTAATTGTAGATCACCTGATGCAGCACGCGGTGCGGGTTGGGCAGATACAGCGCGTTCTCGGAGTAGTACTCCTGTCCGTGCGGCTCTTCCTCCGCCTGCCCCAGATTAGGGTTGGCCCGGCCCTGCTCCCTGAGCTCGTCGGCATCGATGTCCGACGGGATGAACTGATCCGGGTCGATCGGAAGCATCGGGTGAACTTCCGTATTCATGCGCATGGTGTTGACCATGCGCGTGTAGATCATCGTGATGCCGCTGATCTGACCGCTCACGTAGGCCTGGATCAGTTCCTCCATGATAAGCCTGGAGCGGTGCATGTTCGGGGAGACGCTGGTGTAGTAGAAGTCGGCGACCGGATATCCCTTCGCCGTCAGGTACTGGCGCCCCACTTCGCCGATCACGTAGAACCGGTAATTCGGAAGATCCTTCACATACTTTTCCGCGGTCTTTAAAACGTCCATGTTGAAGGACCCGCACATGCCCTTGTCGCCGGTCATGACGATGATGGCGAGCGGGGCCGCGGCATTTCTTCTCGGAGAGTCCGCAAAATACATACTGTCAATATGCGGGAAATGGTACAGGATCTTGCCAATCTCCTGCTGGAGCGCGTAAAAGTACGGCTCGCTGTTTTTCAAGTTTTTTCTGGCCTTCTGCATCTTGATGGAGGAGATCATGTACATGGCTCTCGTGATCTTCATCGTGTCATTGATGCTTTTGATCCTGTCGCGGATTTCCTTTTCACTTGCCATTTGAAGCCTTTGTTTCTGCCTGCTTAAACTGTCCGCAGGCGTCAAGAATTGCGGCCTTCAGCGTGTCATCCAGCGTTCCGCCCACCGTGATCCGCTGCAAAATGGCAGACTGCTGCGCGTCAAAATACGCGAGAAGCTTCTGCTGTTCCTGCTTGACGGACGCCGGCGGATACGAGTCGAAGATGTGGCCGGTAGCTGCCACGAGGGTGACAACCTGCTGCGCCATGGAAAGCGGTGAGCCGTCCCGCTGTTTGAGCAGTTCCATCAGGCTTCTGCCGTATGCCAGCTGCCGTTTGGTGGCGTCATCCAGATCTGAGGAGAACTGGGTGAACACCTCCATCTCGCGGTACTGGGCGAGGTCGATGCGGATGGATCCGGCAGCCTTCTTCATGGCCCGGGTCTGCGCCGCGCCGCCCACACGGGACACGGAAAGTCCGACGTTGACCGCCGGGCGCTGTCCCGCGTTGAACAGGTCCTCTTCCAGATAGATCTGTCCGTCGGTTATGGAGATGACGTTGGTCGGAATGTAGGCGGACACATCTCCCGCCTGCGTCTCGATGATCGGGAGCGCAGTGATGGAACCGCCGCCCGCCTCTTTTGTGAGACGGCTGGAACGCTCCAGCAGGCGGCTGTGCAGATAGAACACGTCGCCCGGATACGCCTCACGGCCCGGGCTTCTGCCAAGCAGAAGCGAGATCGCCCGGTAGGCGACCGCGTGCTTGCTCAGGTCGTCATACACAATCAGCACATCGCGCCCGCTGTACATGAAGTACTCCGCGAGAGCCGTTCCCGCGTACGGGGCCACATACTGCCTGGACGCCGTCTCCGCCGCCGTCGCGGCCACGACGATGGTATAGGAGAGCGCACCTTTTTTGCGGAAATTCTCCACGATCTGCGCGACAGAGGATTCCTTCTGGCCGATGGCCACATAGATGCAGATGACGCCCTTGCCCTTCTGGTTCAGAATTGTATCCGTCGCGATCGTGGTCTTTCCGGTCTGGCGGTCGCCCACGATCAGCTCACGCTGGCCGCGGCCGATCGGGAACATCGAGTCGATCGCAAGGATGCCCGTTTCCAGCGGGACGCTCACCTGCTCTCGCTCGACAATGCCCGGCGCCGGAAATTCAACCGGACGGTAGCCTGAGGTGTTCTGGATCTCCCCCTTGCCGTCGATGGGCTCGCCGAGCGCATTGACCACCCGGCCCAGGAATCCTTCGCCCACGGGGATGCCGGCAATCTGCCCGGTGCGGACGACCTTGTCGCCCTGCATGACGTTCCGGTCGCTGCCAAACAGAATTACCCCCAGCTCATCCGGCCGGATATCCTGCACCATGCCCTTAACACCGCTCTCAAAGCACACGATCTCGCCGTAGAACGCGTGATCCGCACCGGTGACAACCGCAATGTTGTCGCCGACACTCTTCACCCGTCCGACTTCCGCGCCTGTCGCCTTGAGACGGAAGTCCGCGACATCGTCATTCAGTTTAACCAGAAAGCTCTCCGCGACAGCCGGTGACTTGCCGGCCTTGTTGACAGCCGAGACAGAGTCCGCGAACTGCGCCACTCTGCCCTTCCGGCTCCAGTCGTATTCCCGGCCGCCAAAACGCAGGATGAATCCGCTTTCCAGCGATTTGTCCTCAATCAGTTCCAGCTTTGTGTCCGTCCCCGTATTCCGGTTGACAAATTCCCGGATCTTCCCGAGCTGATCGTCATCCGGCCGGGTCACATACAGAAGCTGGGCCTGCCCTTCTTCTCTGTCAGTACTCAATCCTTTTCACCTGTTTCACGAATGAATTCATCGTAAAGACGGGAATCCACATCCGGTCCTGTCTGTTTTGCCGTGAGCCGGTCCGCCGCCTCGACTGCCAGCTGGGCCACTTCCTTCTCGGCCTGTTTCATCATGTCATCGTGCTTCTTCTGAATCTCGTCTTCGGCCGCTGCCTGCATTGCCTTCGCCTTTTCGCCGGCAGCGCTCATGATGTTCTGATACTCGGCGTCCGCCTTCGCGGCGGTTTCCTTCAGGATATCAGCCTGCTTCTTACGGGTCTCTTCTTCCAGCTGTGTCAGCTTTTCCTGCTGTGCCTTCGCATCTGCCGTCGCGTCGCTTGCCTTCTGGAACTGCTCGTCGATATTTTTCTGCCTCTGCGCCAGGATCTTGTCGACCCTGCCGAACAGGAATTTCCGCATCAGGACATACAGAATCAGCAGATTGATCACGGTGCCGATGATCGTCACCAAATCAAGCTTTAACATCTTTCACTGCCCTCCTGCTTTTGGGGTCATCCAAGCATAAGGATTATCAGAAGTGCGATTACAAATCCGTAGATGGCCGTTGCCTCTGCAAGGGCGCATCCGAGAATCAGGGTCGAACTGATCTTGCCCTGCGCCTCCGGCTGTCTGGCAACCGCTTCCGTCGCCTTGCCCGTCGCAATGCCAATACCGATACCGGCTCCCAGTGCTCCGAGAACCGCAAGTCCCGCTCCAAGTGCTATCATGTTATATTACCTTCCTTCCTGTCATTCAATCGCATCCTGAATATAAAGACCCGTCAGGAATACGAAGACGTACGCCTGAAGGATGCCGTCAAAAAGATCAAAGTACAGACTCAGGACAGCCGGGAGAACATACGGCACGACCATCTTGATGAGTTCCATGATGACGAAGGAACCCAGTACATTGCCGAAAAGACGCATGCACAGCGACAGCGGCCGCGTGAAGACCTCCAGGATATTGATCGGGGTCACGATTGCCACCGGCTTTGTGAAACTTTTCAGCCAGCCTTTAACACTTCTGGCGCGGATGCCGGCCGCTTCGACCAGAACAATGCTCATGAGCGCCAGCGATGCCGTCACGCCCAGATCCTTTGTGGGGGATTTGAATCCGAAGATCCCCACGATGTTGGAGAGCGCCAGGTACAGAAGCACCGTCAGCAGATACGGCACGTAACGCTTTCCCTTCTCCCCGACCACATTGCCGATGAGCGTCTCAAGCTTCGTCACCAGAAACTCGGCAAATGCCTGACGCTTCGAGATGTGATCGACCTTCATGTCATGGGTGAGCCACAGCGCCAGAATGACCAGCACAGCCATAACCCCCCACGTCACGACAAGCGATTCCGGAATGGCAATGCCGCCGAATACCGGGATGTTGAAGACATCATCCACATTCAGCTCTGCCTTGATCGCCTGACTCAGACTGTTCACATTCAGCAGCTCCTTTCTTTCGGCTAGTTTCGCCTCTTCACGCTGATTATTACTTCAATTTTCCGCATTTGTCAAATGAATCGGCCGCGCAGCGCAGAAAAAATGTACAAAATCAGATGTGTAAATTTGGTGTCTTTTTAATGGGAAGTGCCCGGAAAAGCGCGGAACATGCGGCTTTCCGGGCGATTGCTCTTTGTATTACAGGTCCGCCCCGATGAAGGCGAGACGGGAGCCTTTTTCGCCGATTCCGTCGAAATTCTTGCTGACGGAAATCTGGTACTGGATCATATTCTGCAGGGCATCGACGTGCGAGATCACGCCGACCATGCGGTCCGAGCGCGCCAGATCGTTTAAGATGCCGACCGCCGCGCGGATGGCGTCCGGGTCCAGCGTCCCGAAGCCTTCGTCGATGAAAAGCGCCTCGATGCGGGCACCGCCCTGCTCCTGCGCGACGTCGGACAGGCCCAGCGCCAGCGCCAGGGCTGCCTCGAACTGCTCGCCGCCGGACAAGGTGCTCACACTGCGGCTTCTGCCGGAGTACAAATCCAGGATGGACAGATCCAGGCCGTGGAACCCGCCGCCGGACACGTCCGTCTCGCGGCGGAAATAGTAGGCGCCGCCGGACAGGCGCGCGAGTCTCCGGTTGGCGCGGTCCACCATCCGGTCAAACCAGACCTGCTGAACATATGTCTCGAGTCCGAGCTTGTCCGCTCCGCCGCCGCCAGCCGCCCGGGAAAGCGGCTCAAGCATGTCAAGGCGCTTTCTCTGCTTTTCAAGCGCATCCGCCAGGCGCCTCAGATCATCCAGCACACTCTCATTGGAAACTTTCCGGCTGACGATGGTCTGCAGCGTCTTCCCCGATTCCCGGATTCTTTCGTCATTGTCCTTAAGTGCCTGAGTGTCTTCGGCAAGGTCCGGCTTCTCTTTTCCCGCAAGGCGGCCGCGGTATTCCTGCGCGCGTGCCCGGATGGCGGCCAGCGCCTCGCCCGTTTTTCCAGCGTTATTTCTGGCCCGTTCCAGTTCCTCCTCCTGTGCCTTCACCTTGTCCGCCAGCTGCTCTGCCCGGCTTCTGGCCGCGGTCAGACTGTCAAAGGCAAGTCCCGCGGCGATGGCAGTGCGCTCCGCTTTCGCGGCCGACAGACGGCTTTCCGCCGCGGATGTCTCCGCTTCCGACTCCTGCAGCCGGGCGCGCAGCGCGTCCAGATTCTGCCGCTGTTTTTCTGTCTCCTGCCGCAGCTGTTTCAGGCGCTTCTTTCTGAGTTCCTGATTTTTTCCGGCTTGTTCAGCCCGTCTGACCTGCTGCTCCTCGAAAGCCAGGGCCGCCTGCAGATCCGCCTCCGCGTCCGGTGCAATGCCGGCTCTTTCTGCCGCCTCCTGAAACGCAGCTTCCGCAGCCTGACAGCGCACCTGCGCTTCCCCGGCCTCTTCCGAAAGCTTCACCGCGTCAGCCGCCGCGTCCCGCGCCCTTTTCGTCTTTTCATCCCGCGTCTTTTCGCTCAGATCCGGATGCTCCTGCGGCAGGACGGCGGGGTGCGGGTGATGGAGCGAGCCGCACACCGGGCACGGCTCGTCCTGCGCTAGGCTTCCTGCAAGAATTCCGGCGATGTTGGCGTTGAACGCGCGCTCGTAGTCCGCCGCCTCCCGCTGACATCTGTCCGAGAGCTTCTGGGCCTTTATAAAGTTTAAGGCAGCTTCTTCCCGGATAGCTTTTGACCTGATAAGCACCGCCTGTCTGGACTTTGCGTCCGAGAGCATCTGCTGTTTCTGCAGGCACAGCTGTCTTTCAAGCTCCGCCTTTGTGTATTCCTCTTCCGCGTCCGACAGTCCCGCAGCTTCCTGTGCCGCAGCAGCGGCCGTATCCTGGGCCGCTTTTGCTTCCGCGAGGAGCTGACGTTTTCTGGCCTCCGCCTCCCGGAGTTGCCCGGCAGCCTGCTTCATCTTCGCATCCGCCCCGTCAAGTTTTTTATACCCCGGCAGCTGATCTGTCAGTCTGGTCAGTTCCTGTGCGCAGGCGTTTCTCTCCTGTGCCGCCGCGCCGTCAAGAAGTGCATTCAGCTGTTCTTTTGCCGCGCGCGCGGCCTTCCCGGCCTCTTTGCACTGCGCCTCCAGTTTCTCCAGAGTCTGAAATTCCGCGAGCTGTTTTTCTTTCTCTGTCCTGCGCCGCGTGAGGGCGTCGCGCTCCTCCTGCAGTCTGCCGCGCTCCTCTTCCAGATACCGGATGCGCGCCGCGTCTGCCCGGTTCACCTCCTCCAGGCTTTCTTTCGGAAGCTGCAGATCTTCCGGGACGACGCCTTCCTTTGCCCGCTGCCTCGCGGCAGCAAGGAGCCTCACAGGCGCTGCCACCGCCGTCTCCGGTTCCGCTCCCCCGGTTTCCGGCAGAAGTACAGAGGACAATCTTGTGCAGTACTGACCGGCGCTGCGTGCGTATTCTTCCTGCGCGCGCGCTTCATCGTCCGCGATCTGCCGCTTGATGCTGTCATAGATTTCCGTATGAAACAGTCCGCGGAAGATTTTCATCTTCTCACTCGTGCCGGCGGTCAGAAACGTCATGAAGCGCCCCTGCGCCAGCAGGACGATCTGCGTGAACTGCTTTTCATCCATCCCCAGGAGCTCCCGCATGCGCGCGTCCACCTGCTCCTTTCGGGAGAGGCAGCTCCCCCCTTCTTCCATGAGTTCCGCCGTCGCCGCGTGATCTCTCATTCCCTCTCCCCGCTTCTTCGGGACCGGATAGCGCGGCGTGCGCATGATCTCGTACTGTATGCCGGCCAGCTCAAACACCAGGCTGACCCGCGTCTCTTTTTCCCACGGTGCGTACTGACACCGCACCTGGTCGCCGCGGCGTCCTTCGCTGCATGTCACGCCGAACAGTGCAAAGGTCATTGCGTCAAAAATGGCAGTTTTGCCGGCGCCCGTCTTGCCGGAGATGAGGAACAGCCCGCTGCGGCCTCCCAGCAGCTTTTCAAAATCGATCGTCTGCTCCTGTACATACGATTCAAATGCCTGAAATGTCAGCCGGATCGGTTTCATCTGTCATCCTCCTCTCCCGCCATCTTCCGGAAAAGGTCTGCAAGGTATTTTCTTCGGTCCTCCCGTAGGGTGCCTTCGGGGGTGAGTCTCGCGAAAAATTCGACGGTGAGTTCTTCCGGGGTCTTGCCCTCCAGCCGCCCGGCCGTACTGTCCGGCGTGTGCGCGTCAAAAAGCTGCGGGTAGGCAAGCGTCACAATATTGGGATAATACTGGCGCAGACGGTTCATGCCGTCGGGAACGGGCGATTCATCCAGAAGCGAGACATAAAGGTAGTCGCCGCTGCCGCCCGTCTTTTCTCCCTCCGCCATGAGAGAGGCAAAGTCGGACTTCACCGCGCGCACCTGATGCAGAGGCTTCAGTTTCCGAAGAGAAATCTCCGGCACCTCCCCCGGCGCCCGAAGCGTCACGATCGGGACGGACGTGCCGCTTCCGATATTGCCTGCAGTGTACACAAGCGGCGATCCGCAGTAGCGCACCGTTTCGTTCGGGCCGATTCTTTCAGCCCGGTGTACGTGTCCTGCCGCCACATAGTCAAAGCCGCGGTAGGCGGACACGTCGACATTGTTCAGGCCGCCTCTCCCGACAGGCAGCCGGAAGCCCTCATACGTATCCCGGTAGGTTATGAACTGATGCGTCAGACAGACATTACGCACCGACGGATCGGGAGGCTGCGTTTCCAGAGCCATGCGAACCGCTTCCGTCCAGTTTCTGGGCCGCTCTTTCACAAAGGGCCTCAGCTGAAAAGGCGTCAGGTACGGAAGGAGCGTAAAAACCACCGGGCCGTATGCATCATTAAGGCTCACCCTGGAAAGCTTCCCGTCAAAAGCCGGTGCAATGTAAATATTCTGTCTTGCCAGCACGCCGCTCGCAAAGGAAAGCCGGGCCGCGCTGTCATGATTGCCGGGGATGATGAGAACCGGCTTTTCCAGACAGCTAAGTTTCTCGAGAAAATCCGAGTACAGGCTGACCGTCTCGGCAGACGGCTGGGACGAGTCGTAGATGTCGCCGGCAATCAGGACCGCATCGATCTCTTCTTCCTTCAAGATTCCGATGATCTCGTCCAGGATATACGCCTGGTCCTGCGCGAGGGACAGCCCGTTTAGGCGCAAGCCAAGGTGCAGGTCGGACAAATGCGCAAATTTCATGAAAATACCGCCCCCTTTCCATCAGAGCCGCCCCGTTCACAGACAAATAGAAATGCAGGATGCCCGGGCAGGGCAGCACGCATCGGAAATCGACTTTTTCCATTGTTTCCGGGGACAAATCTGGCTCTCATCAGAGGGCCCTGTCAGCAGAAACAAGTTTCTGGACATTTTCCGATGCTTTTTGCAGCTCTGACCGGGTCCTCCTGTCATCGGAAATTTCATATTTGCTGATATTGATGATGACTATTGACTTTATTCTATAAAATATATATCAATAAGCAGTCAGAAGTTGAATCCCGATGACAGCGGCAAATCCCGGTTCCCAATCACGCATCGGAAAAGCAAGTCAGGAAAGCATCCCGATGACAGCGGCAAAATCAGGGATTGAAGTCTTCATCGGGATTCAAAAAAAGCAGGATTTACGCTGACAGATACCCTGCTTTTCAAATCTGATGATCATTCCGCCAACAGATATCCTGCTTTTCAAGCCTGATGATCATCGACCACCAGCTGATTTTCCCTGTTCCGCAACTCAGGCTTCGTCAACGATCCGGCGGATTCTGTCCGGGAAGTTGCCGATGATGGCGTGGCAGCCGGCCTGTTTTGCCAGGCGGATGTGCTCCTCCTCATTGACCGTCCACACATTGACGTCAAGGCCGTATTTGCGGCATTCTTCCATATAATCCGGGTACTGGATGTTGTAGAGCGCCGGATGAAGCGCCGTCACGCCGTATTTATGACCGTACGCCGGCATGTTAATCGGGCCGTCACCGTACAGGAAGGCCGTCTTCGCCTTCGGGTCAAGCTTCTGAATCTTCAGAACCGAGTAGTGGTTGAAGGAGGAATAGATCACACGGTCCTCATATCCGCACGCATGCGTGAGCTCCACCGTCATCTTCTCGATATCCGGGTAGAAGTACACGCCGGTCTTGAGTTCGATGTTGATCGTAAGTCCTGTGTCCTTCAGGGCTTCAAAAACTTCCTGCATCGTCGGGATCTGGCACGGCCCCGCCTCCGGATGCGTTTTGGACGCGTCAAGCGCGCGGATCTCATCAAATGTCAGATCCTTCACCCAGCCGTGTCCGTTGGTCGTGCGGTCCACGGTCTCGTCGTGAATCACAACAAGCTTTCCGTCTTTTGTGAGCTGTACGTCCAGCTCGACGCCGTCGGCGCCCAGCTCGGTCGCCTTTTTGTAGGCGAGGATCGTGTTCTCCGGATAGTATCCGCTGGCACCTCTGTGTGCCCATACAAGTGGTTTTTCCATATCTGTATGCTCCCTTTCCTTACAGCCGGAGCTTTCCCGTACGTCCGGCTTTTCTGTGTTTTTTGTTTCTCCTTTGTATTATAGACGCAATGGGGGAAAAGCGCCATTTGTCATGGAAATTTTGTGGAAGTCCGCAGGTCTAAAAAGCCGGAGTGCCCTTTACTTCACCCGGAAACGTGCTATGGTAGATAAAGAATGATTCGTGAATCTGTTATGGGGGAGATTTTATGCATCAGAAACTGGACATGACACAGGGCCCGATTCTGCGCCTTGTCTTTCTGTTTGCCCTGCCGATCATCGGCTCCAACATCCTGCAGCAGCTCTATACGGCGGTGGATACGCTCATCATCGGCAATTTCTGCGGGACGCTCTCCATCGCCGCGGTCGGAACCAGCTCGCAGCCGGTCGAGGCTTTCCTGGGCGTCTTCATGGGAATCGGCGCCGGGGTGACCGTCCTGGTATCGCTGTACACGGGGAGCCGGGACGGAAAAAATCTTAAGAATGTTGTCACCGCCTCCGGGACCTTTACCTGGATCGTCTCCGTTCCGACCGCCGTCATCGGTTTCCTCCTCACCCCCGCGCTTTTTCGCCTGATGCAGGTGCCGGAATCCGCCTTCCCCCTCGCGGTGATCTATGCCCGCATCGTCTTTCTGGGACTGCCGGGGAACATGGGCTACAACATGAACTCCGGGATCCTTCGGGGCCTCGGGGACAGCGGCTCGACATTCCTCTTTCTCATCGTCTCCAGCGCGGCGAATGTGATCCTGGACCTGCTCTTTGTCGCCGGATTTTCGCTTGACGTCGGCGGCGCCGCGGCGGCAACATCGATCTCGATGTACCTGGCGTGGCTGGCAAGTGTAATATACATCCGCCGGAAATATCCGGATATCGGGTTCAGGGTTCTTCCCAGCCAGCCTGACGGCCGGGCGATGCGCGCGATTCTTTCCTACGGGCTGCCGCTCGGGCTCAACAACTCTCTGTACTCTGTAGGGCACATAGCCCTGCAGGCGGCCGTGAACCTTCAGGGCGCCGACTTCATGGCGGGTGCTTCCGTCGCCGGGAAAGTGAGCGGGCTCGTCGGCATCACGCTGACCTCCTTCGCGAGCGCCATGGCGACCTTCACCGGACAGAACTACGGAGCGAAGAACTACGCGCGGATCGTCCGGGGTGCCAGACAGATCCTGCTCGTGAGCACCGCCTTCACCATCGCCGTCTCTGCGGTCCTCTTTGTGCTGGCAGCTCCTCTGACGCGCCTGTTCACAGACGACCCACAGGCGCTGCGCTGGGCAGTCCTCTGTCTTCACATTCAGCTGCCGTTTCACTGGTGCTACGGCGTCCTGAACGGCATCATCAACCTCGCCAACGGACTCGGGCGCGTGCGGTTTTCGACATTTGTCAGCCTGTTTATGCTCTGGGCAGTAAGAATCCCCGTGTCCTGGGCGATCGTCCTGTTCGGGGACGGTCACTACGTGAACGCGGGGATTTCCATCAGCTTCGTCGCGGGAATGCTGGTATCTCTTCTTTTCTTTAAAACCGCGGCGTGGAAGAAAATCCGCGCCACGGCGTAAGTCCGTCTGCCGTGAATCTCAGTTCTCAAAAAGGGCGGTCGAGTAATAGCGGTCGCCACTGTCCGGGAGCAGAACGACAACGGTTTTGCCCTCGTTTTCCGGACGCTTCGCCCACTCGATGCCGGCTTTAAGCGCCGCGCCGGCGCTGATGCCCACGAGGATTCCCTCGTGTCTTGCCACGTCCTTGGACACGGCAAAGGCGTCCTCATTGGCGATGTCGAACACTTCGTCGTACACCTTCGTGTCAAGCGTCTCCGGGACAAATCCGGCGCCGATGCCCTGGATCTTGTGCGGGCCAGCGGTGCCTTTGGTGAGAACCGGCGAGGTAGCCGGCTCAACCGCCAGGACCTGTACCTTCGGATTCTTCTTCTTCAGATATCTGCCCGTGCCGGTGATGGTGCCGCCGGTTCCGATACCGCTGACAAATGCGTCAACCTCTCCGTCCGTGTCCTCCCAGATCTCCGGGCCGGTCGTCTTCTCGTGAGCGGCCGGGTTGGCCGGGTTTGTGAACTGGGACGGGATGAAGCTGTTCGGCGTTTCCTTCTGCAGTTCGTCTGCCTTTGCGATCGCGCCCTTCATGCCCTTCGCGCCGTCCGTCAGGACGATCGTCGCGCCGTAGGCCTTAATGATATTTCTTCTCTCAACCGACATGGTCTCCGGCATTACAATGACAGCCTTATAGCCCTTTGCTGCCGCGATGGAGGCGAGGCCGATGCCGGTGTTGCCGGAAGTCGGCTCGATGATTGTAGCACCCGGCTTGATCTTTCCCTGGCGTTCCGCGTCCTCGATCATCTCAAGGGCGATGCGGTCCTTGACAGAGCCCGACGGGTTGAAATACTCAAGCTTGGCGAGTACCCTCGCCTTCAGGCCGTACTCCTTCTCGATGTGTGTCAGGCGCACAAGAGGCGTCTTTCCGATCAGTTCTGCCGCAGATTTGTAAATCTTTGCCATACTATTTCTGTCCTTTCCGGGGGATTGCCCCAACGCCGGATTTTGCCGGTTTTGTACATTTGCCATCTGTCAGTTGTCAGTTTCTCTGTGTTCCTTCCACGCATGGTAAGCGGGTGACATGCTGCGGAGCTTCGCTATGATTTCCTTCAGGGCCCCGACGGTCGTGTCGATTTCTTCTTTAGTAGTCTGTCCGGAGAGTGTCAGGCGGAGCGCCCCGTGGGCATACTCCGGATCAACGTGCATCGCCGTGAGGACGTGGGAGACTTCCTGTGCGCCTGTCGCGCAGGCCGACCCGCCTGAAGCGCAGATGCCTCTCTGGTCCAGCAGGATCAGGATCGTCTCGCTCTCGACGAACCGGAAGCAGAAATGCACATTGCCCGGAAGCCGGTTCTGCCTTGTCCCCGTCAGCCTGGCAAAGGGGATCTCCTCCTCCACCCGGCGGATGAGATAGTCCCGGAGCTTTATCTCCTTCGCGCTTGTCTGCGCCATGTCCCGCATGGCGATTTTTGCAGCCTCGCCCATTCCGACGATGCCGGGGACGTTGCTTGTCCCGGCCCGGCGGTTTCTCTCCTGGGAGCCGCCGTGGATGAGCGGGCCGACCGTGAGGCCGGTACGGATGTAGAGGAATCCCACACCCTTGGGACCGTGGAACTTGTGCCCCGACGCGCTCAGAAAATCGACGTCCCAGTCTTTTACGTCAATCGGAATGTGCCCGTATGCCTGCACCGCATCGGTGTGAAACAGGGCGCCGCTCTCGTGGGCGATCCGGCACAGCTCCTTCACCGGCTGGATGGCGCCGGATTCATTGTTGGCCGTCATCACCGAGACAAGACAGGTATCCGGCCGGATGCTTTTCTTCAGCGCCTCCGGAGACACGACACCGTCTTCTGTTACCGGCAGGTACGAAATCTCAAACCCGCTCTGCGCAAGTGCGCGGCAGCCGGCGAGGATCGCCGGATGCTCGATGGCTGAGACAATGATGTGCTTCCTGTCTTCTGCCGCCGCCCGGCTGCTCACCGCCTGAAGCACCCAGTTGTCCGACTCGCTGCCCCCGGAAGTAAAATAGATCTCCTCCGGCGCCGCCGAAAGACTCCCGGCAATGATCCGCCGGCTCTCTTCCATCGCAGCTCTCGCCCTTCTTGCCGGCGCGTACAGCGATGCCGGATTGGCGAAATCTTCCATGAAAAAGGGCTTCATCTTCTCAAATACTTCCGGCAGGACCGCCGTGGTCGCCGCATTGTCAAGATAAATCACATCTGCTCCTTGCCCCTGTTTCATTCCTACTAACTTTGTATGATTAGTAGGATTAACAGGATAATACTCTTGTGAATCAGGATTGTCAAGAATTCATGGGAAGAAATCTATGAGGCTGGCTGTTGGAAAGAAGATATGCGCTGATATAGAAAAGCAGGCCGGGCTGTTGAAGAAGGGAGCCGGGCTGATGCAGAAAAGAGCCGGGCTGATGAAGAAAGAACCTGGCTGATGCAACGGAAATTCATTCTTTGCAGATTTCCGTTGCACATTTTGCCCGATTTTTCAAAAAAATGCAACGGAACCAGAAGAATTTCTGTTTTCCGTTGCACACTTCCCAATTTCAGCCTGAAAAGTGCAACGGAAAGCAGGTTTGTTTCTGATTTCGCTGCACCTCACCCAAAAAAGGATCAGATCACATAATTGTCCGCACTGCGCTCCTGGGCCCAGCCGACCATGTCCTCCAGCGTTATGCCGTCGACCACCTTCTCGATAGCATCATCGATCTTCTTATACACGATATAGCTGACGCAGTACGGCTCCCTGCTGCAGGCGGCCTCGCCGTCCTCCAGGCAGCTGACCGGGGAAAGGCTTCCCTCCGTCAGTCGCAGGATATCGCCGACCGTGTATTCCTTCGGCGCCTTGCGCAGCAGATATCCGCCCTGAGCGCCCCGCACGGAGCGCACATACCCGGCCTTGTTGAGTGTCGAGATGATCTGCTCCAGATATTTGTCGGAGATACCCTGTCTTGACGATATATCGCGGATGCTCACCGGTTCGCCCGTGTTGTGCATCGCCAGGTCCAGCATCAGCATCAGCGCATAGCGGCCTTTTGTTGAAATCCTCATAAAATCCCTCCAGCTCTCACATGATAATTCCGCCGCCGTACACGAAACCGGGAACGGTCTTTCCGTTTTCCTCCTCCGGGCTGTACAGCACCAGTGCCTGCCCCGGCGTCACTGCCCGGACCGGATCATCAAACGTGCACTCCAGCGTGTCATCTCCGGTCATGCGAACCGTGGCCGGCGCGCCGCCGTGACTGTAACGGATTTTGGCGATGACCCGCAGCCCGTCCGGGAAATCCGCCAGGCCCATGAAATTCAGGTGATGCGCGTACACAACCTTTGAATACACCTCATCGCCTCTGCCCAGAACGACCTCGTTGGTGTCCGGATGAATCGCCGCCACGTACACCGGATGGCCGAAGGAAACGCCGAGTCCCTTGCGCTGCCCGACGGTGTAGTGAATGATACCCTTGTGCCGCCCGATCACATGTCCGGCCGTATCGACGAAATTGCCGGGGATATCCTTCATCCCCGTCGTCTCTTTGATGTATTTTGCGTAGTCGTGATCCGGGATAAAGCAGATCTCCTGGCTGTCCGGCTTGTGTGCCACGGGCAGGCAGGCCTCTTCAGCGATCCGGCGCACCTCATCCTTCGTGTAGCTTCCGATCGGCATCAGCGTGTGCGCCAGCTGATCCTGCGTCAGCTCAAAGAGCGCATAGGTCTGATCCTTGGCGGCCGTCACCGAAGAGTGAAGGGCATAGCGGCCGCCTGCCATGATTTCCACTTTCGCGTAGTGGCCGGTCGCGATCTTGTCGGCGCCGATCTGAAGACTGCGGTTAAGCAGCTCGCCCCACTTGATGTAGCGGTTGCAGGCGATGCAGGGATTTGGTGTCCGGCCATGCCGGTAGCTGTCGGTGAAGTAGTCGATGACCTTTTCCCGGAACGCATCGCGGAAATTCATGACATAGTGCGGGATGCCGATGACTTCCGCCACGCGCCTCGCATCATCGACGGCAGACAGCCCGCAGCATCCGCCGTTGTCCTCCATGGCGGCCTGCTCCTCACTCTGCCAGATCTGCATGGTGACGCCGATGACGTCATATCCCTTCTGTTTCAGAAGCCACGCGGTGACAGACGAATCCACGCCTCCGCTCATGCCGACAACAACTTTCTCCATCCCTCACATTCCTTTCCGGATTCTGGTTAAGCAATTCTAACACCTATTCTATACCTTTTCAATAGGAATTAGAGACTTTAACGCCGACCAGATCTCATCCCTGTGCTCCCGGTAACGCCCCTGCTCGGAAGCCACGAATTCATCCGACTCCACGCATGCCCTGAAATCCTCTTCCGAAAGCAGCCGCCACGCGATCGTCTCCCCCTCCTGAAGCCGGATCTTCGGCTTTTCGTCCGGCAGACACGTGGCAAATGCGTCATAAATGCAGTGTCTTCCGTCATCCACATGCGTGTAGGCACGGATCATCTGACGCGGCACGCGGAAGATTCCCGTCTCCTCCTTCAGCTCCCGGATCGCCCCCTCCACCGGCGTCTCGCCGCGCAGGACCGACCCGCCTGTCACCTCCCAGTGATACGGGTACGTCTTTACCGGGGCGCGCTGCGTCACGAGAATCCGGCCGGAAGGCGTCTCGGTGTAGATTATGACAACCCGGTGATAGATGCCGGGATCCAGCGACTTGGCCATGATCCTGGCGAGCGGAAACCCGAGATGATTTCCGTCGCGGTCCAGCGCGTCCCAGCTCTCCGAGTTGTAGCGGCTGACGCGCCCGTCGCTGATGACACCGCTGTAATTCCGCCCGTAGGCAAAGCCGTACAGCGCTCCGTCCGCGTCGCGGTAACTGTTCATGTCAAATGGTACATCCGCAAAATGCCCGCCGATTTCGCTCTCATCGGCCGGGAACTGGAACGGAAGCAGCCCCGACGGCTCTTTCCGCCCGGTCAGCACGTCAAAAATATCGCGGCTCTTTGCGCCGCAGTCCGCCAGCAGGATATCGGCATACGGCTCCACATCCTGCAGCAGCATCGGCTGATGGCAGGAAAGGATCACGGCGAGCGGCTTGCGGCTCTTCTTCGCAGCCTGCAGCCGCTTCACGTCCTCTGGTATGGGGTAGACTCCGTGCGAGCGCACCGTGACGATATTCACATCGCACAGCCTTGTAAGCGGAAGGAGATGTTTCATATCTTTTAGAAGCACGATGCTGCCCCGGCGCATGTCCCCGGCCAGATTCCTGTATGCGGTATCCGAGGCAAGCCGGCGCATCCTGTCAAAGTCCGCATACGGATTTTCATAAATCCCGCGCGAAAACATGCAGGAGAACACGCGCAGCGCCGACTCCCGGATGTGCCGTTCGGCGCTTCCCGCGCCCTCTTCCCGGTCCACGATGCGCATCATGTCCGCAAAGAGTTCCGGCCCCGCGGGAATCGCGGCAAACAGATCGGCGCCCTCCATGACCGCCTGCGCGAGCGCCTGCGCGTCCGAGTCAAAGCGGTTTCTCCAGTTCAGCCAGTCCAGCATGATGATCCCTTTGTACGAGTATACATCCCTGAGAATCCCGACCTCGGTTCTGGCGAGCACCGCATCCGCCGTACCGCCGCCTGCAAGCTTCCAGGCGCCCTCCACGAAAGGCTTCAGATGCAGCCCTGCCGAGTGGCCGGTGCATTTGCGCCCTTCATACGAAAAAATATTGCCGGAGGAAAATCCCGGCCACACACCCGTGACACAGCTGATGCCGTCTGCCCCCGTCTCCCGGGCTTTTTGTGCCTGAAACCCTTCAATGGCGGCCCGAAGGGCGTCCGTCACGAGTTGCGCGCTCGTCCCGAAGGTCTCCGGAAAGACGCTCCACCGTGGGTCTGTGGCGATGGAAGCTCTGGGCCCCACGAGCCCCGAGATACCCGCCGCTCTCAGAATTTCTCCCGCCAGGAGGGCAGACGTGCGGACGGCCCCCGGATCAAACAAGGCCGCCGAGCCGAGCGGGCCCGGAAGCTGGCCATTTCTCACCGGTCCCGGGCAGCAGAAGCGCAGCGGAATTCCCAGTCCCGTCCGCTCCGCAGCATGCTGCAGGGCGTTGCGCCGCACGCAGGCTTCTTCCGTGAGATAGTCACCAGTGACAAGGTTCACGTGGCTGCCTCCGCACGCGCCGGCGGCAGTCTCAAATCCGATGCTGAGCATCGGCAGAATCTGTCCGGGACTCATCCGGGCGGCCAGATCCTCTGCCCGCTGCACCGGACTCAGGCGCCAGTCCATGTACGGAAGAAAGCGGTCAGATTCCCCCGCCACGCGGAACACCTGCTGTCCTTCTGTGTGAATTCTATCCCCGGCGGACGTGATCACCGGTCCGTCCCCGTTCTCATACCGCACATACCCGCTGCAAATGATTCGTCTCACTCTGTACCTCCGGAAAAATGGGTGGAAGGCCCGAAAAAAGCTGCACACCCGGACACTCCGGATGCGCAGCTTAACCTCACTGTCAGACAGGTCTGATCAGAGATTTGCCTTCATGAATGCTTCAAGAGCCTCTGCCGCGGCATCCTCATCTTCACCCTCGACGGTGAATTTCACGGTGTCGCCCTGCTTTGCCTGAAGGCCCATGACGCCGAAGATTCTCTTCGCGTCTGCCGACTTGCCGGCCTTGCCGATCTTCACGGACGACTTGAACTTCGCCGCTTCCTTGACAAGCAGCCCTGCCGGTCTTGCGTGAATACCGAGCGGATCTGTCAGTGCATACTCGAATTCCTTCATAAATCTATTCCTCCTTGAACTCTTCCGGTTCAGAAAATTCTTCCATAAGTATACCAGAAACCTGCGCGCGTGACTACAGGCGCCGCGGGCCGCGCAGACATTTCACCGGTATCTCCCAGAGAAGCCGCTTCTCACATCGCGGTGCACATCCGGTACAGCTCCTGCGGCAAGCTGCAGGACAGCAGTCTCTCCGTGCCGCCCGGAGAACCGACAAGCTCCGCCACCAGTGCCAGCATCTGCAGATGTGCGTCTGCCGCGTCCGGCGGCGTGGCAAGCAGAAACATGGTCCGCACCGGCAGACCGTCCGGCGCGCCGTAATCGATCCCGGGGGTGAGCGTCATCAGCGCCATGCAGGGTCTTCTGACCGCCGCCGAGCGTCCGTGCGGCACCGCCACGCCCTGCCCCAGTGCCGTCGGCTCCTCCTCTTCTCTTGTCAGAACCGACAGCAGAAATTCATTCTCTGAATAGAGAAGTCCTGCGTCTGAAAGCAGCCCGGTCAGGCGCCGCAATGCCTGTAGGCCGGACTGGCAGGACTCCTGGAGCGCTATGCAGTTCTCCGACAGCACGTCTGAGAGTCTCACTGGGCACTCTTCCTCACAAATCCCTCACAGCAGCTCGATATCCAGCACGCTGCGCTTACACCTGCCTCTGCTTCTGTCCTTCTCAAAGAGAAAGATGCGGAAATTCAGCGTGTCATCCGGCAGCATGACAAAGGGCTGCTCCTCATACGCCGTTATCTCTACATCTCCCTTGCAAAAGACGGGATACGTTCCGGAGAAGCCCTTTTCAAGCAGTCTGTCCGCCACTTCCTGGCGTCTGGCGTCCACGTCCTTCTGCATATCCCCGTCGTACGTGCGGACCGGATACCCGCTGCCTGCGTCTGCAATTTTCTTCTCCAGCAGCTCCAGGATCTTCTCCTGCTTCGGCATCCGCCACGACAGGAACTTCCGGCGCAGCGTCCCCGGCTTCTTCGCGTACTTCTCCGCTTCTTTCGCAAAGAACGTGCAGCCGGCTTCCTGCGCGAGAGCCGCCATCGCCTCGGCGCCCTCCGGGGCTTCCTTATAATAGTCCTGCATACTGTCATTTACCGGAGAGATGTCCATCAGCGGTCCGAACGTCACCAGCGCCATCAGGTCTGCTTCCTTCTGGCTGCACGCCAGACCGCCCAGATAGTACCCCTTGTCCGCGATGACACCGAGCGCGTTCGTGACGCGCCGCCAGTGCTCGAGCCCGCCGCGCCACACATGCCCGATCCGCGAGTAGTCGTAGCCTTCCGTGGCCCGCGCGGCAATCGAAAACCACGCCGTGCAC
The DNA here is from genome assembly GCA_903789615.1 of uncultured Lachnospiraceae bacterium. Taxonomy (GTDB): domain Bacteria; phylum Bacillota; class Clostridia; order Lachnospirales; family Lachnospiraceae; genus UBA4285. Next base: position 46,991 of record CAIFEV010000002.1, read on the forward strand.
ACGTGCCCGTCCGGGTAGTGAAGGATCAGCCCGCGCCGCTGCCCGTCGGAAGCCGTCTCCGCCTTCGTCCCCGCCGGCGCGCTTCCCATGAGATCGCCCGTCAGCGTGCACTCGTGGAGCACAATCACGCTCTCCACCGCGTCATTCATAATGTACGGAATCATCAGATTCCCGTCCTTCATGGCAAATGTGGCCTCGCCATTGTTCAGGAGTTCATCCACCTGATTCAGAAGTTTTTTATCGGTCAGAAACTGTTCCATTTGTTATGCAGTGCTCCTCAAATTCTCTTTCCAATCTCGGCCGGCGCGACGCCGCGGATGTTCTCCTCGCGGATCGTTGCGATCAGCTGACGGCGGAACGCCCGGCATCCCTTTTCGTTCCAGTACTTGCGCCGGTCCACCTTGATGACTTCAAAGGACGCGTTCTGAATGTCCTCCTTATAACTCGTCTGGTACCGGCCGTCCGGGAAGATGATCGTGATGGAATCCTGATACCGCCCGGGGTCGAGGTCAAAGCGCTTCGCAAAGGCGCCGGCCGTCTCCTCATCGGTGATCTGCTTCACGTGCGTGTAGTAGCCGACCAGATACGCGAAATAGTCCATGTCGAACTCGTCCGCCCAGGCCCCGTCCTTCGTGATGAAGACGACGACCGGAAATGTGCGGTGCGGATCCGAAAGAAGGCTCAAGAAGTCGCCGGCCGATTCCCGGCTCACCCGCCGCACGCTCTCCCGCATCCTCTCTCCGTCGATGAGCCCGATATTGTCCGCAATCTCGCCGTAGAAATTCGGCCTCGAGAACAGAATGTTCTCCGGGTCCCGGTAGTTCTCCTCCGGCTCCGCGTAGGCATTGTCAACCCGGAAGAGAAGCCTTCCGTCCTCCCCGCGGGTGATGGATGCCGTGGAGATCCAGGTCCGGTTCGGGATCCGCGTGTCCAGATGCGTCGTGGTCTCCTGAAACGACTGCTCCTGCGGGCGGTACGTCACTTCCACCAGGTATCCCGGCCGCATCCCGTAAAAACTGTCCGTCTCTTCCGGCAGGTCCGGGAAAACCTCGCCGAACCGCGAGTGAACCCACGAATAGATATAGTCGCTGGCCTTGCGGAACGCGTCCTGCGGCGGGATATTGGCCGTATTCAGATACGCCTGCGCCTGAAATACCTTGTAGCGCCCCAGCGGCTTGAACGGCTCGAACTTGTGGCGCCTGACGACGGCCGGCTTCTCCTGCCGGCTCCTCACCGCCTCGATGGCCCGGTACAGGCTCTCATTTCTCGGGCCTATGTCATTGACCACTTCGACGATCCTGTCCAGCGTCAGCGGCGGCGTCTCCTGCGACATGTCGTTCCACAGCTCCCGGATGGCCGGAAAACGCGGAAACTTGTAGAAAATCTTCGCCAGATCCTGATCCTGCGCGAAGCACTGCGCGATCTCCGGAGAGAGCCTCTCCGACGTGAAGGTCAGGCGGTAGTGGCAGCGCAGCATGTTGTCCCAGTGGCCGTTCTTGTAGTGGCGGTGCCCCAGGTCCTCCATCACGCTCACGATCGTGTCGTCACACAGCTCGAACGTCGCCAGGATCGAATTCATCTTGCGGGCGAGCCCCTCGGAATCCTCCCCGACAAATGCCGTCCCCTTGTACCGCATGTCGTGTTCGATCTCGTGCCACCCCTCAAACGCATTGGTGCGCACCTGGATTTCAAACGTGTCGTCGATATAGTCCTGCAGTACGGGATTTTCGATGCTCTTCCAGAGGTAAGACGGCATGCGGAACACGCCGTTGGTCTTCATGGCGCGGAATTCATAATCGGTGTTCTCGGATGTCTCCCACTCGCCGGGTTCGGAAAAAAGCGTGTCCAGAAGATTCATGCAGATGCGCATGTCATCGGAATAATACAGAATGATCCGCAGGCCGACAAGGTCCTGGAGCTTGCGGTGCTCATTTTCCGAGCCGTCCACGCCGTACTGTTTCATGCGCATCTTGTCCACCATGGAGTCCACGGCCTTGACGCGGTGCGCGATGCGGAAGTACATGCCGCTTTTCTTCAGTTTTTCTTCAATAATGTCAACCAGGTCCTCGACCACGATGTCGGGGACATGGATTTTTTCTACGTTCTCTCTTGTAAAAAGAGCCTCTTCTTCTTCAAGGGTCATTGCGGTCGGCTTTCATATTCAAATAGTAAGCAGCATGACGACGGCGATGAGCGCGAATGCGCCGCCCGCGGCGGCCAGAATAAGCCCGGCGGAGGACACGTACGCCGTGTCGCCCGCGTAGTTGGTCTGTGGTTTTTTCGGATTGTAGTGTACGATGACCGGCTTGTTCACCGGGTAGTCGGTTCTGGTCGCAGCCGCATCCCGCAGCTCCGCGTAAAAGCGGCTGCCGGCGACGGAAAAGCGCACGACGGGCGTGAGCATTCCGTTCTTTATCTTGTAGCTGTCCACCTTCCCATTAACTTCCTTTTCGCAGGAAGCCGCCTTTTTCTTCGCACTGCGATACATCAGCAGGCCGAGTATGATCATAATGGCTGCCGGAATAAAGAGCATGCCGAGTATCGAACCGGTATTTGAATCCATTCTGTATTCTCCTCAAATCCAAGCGGAAGAGCCGCGGGACGTTTGGGACTGCCCGCAGTCTCTTCTTATCTTAACAATTCCATTCAAGTCTTGCAACCGCCCGCGCCGCGGAAAATTAAACGGCAGAGAGGGGAACCGATTGAATTCCCCCGGCAGATTCTGTATTATGAAGCCGTACTATTTTGTCTTCACAAAGGAGCGTCTCCATGAACAGGATCACCGTACGACCAGGAAAATCCATCGCCGCCGCAGCGCTTGCCGCCAGCTTGTTTCTTCTGACCGGCTGTTATGATGCGCCTTCCATCACAGGTACCTGGAACGGCACGGATACAGACGGAACGCCCATTTCGTACACCTTTAACGAAAACGGCACCGGAAGCTGCACCGACGGAGACGATACCGTCAGCCTGCAGTACAAAAACGACACGGACAACCAGGTCATCTGGATCAAGGCAGCCGTCACCGGCCAGAACACCGAGATCAAGCTGGTCTACGAAGTTAAAAAGGACAAGCTGACGCTGACGGGAGAAGGAGCTTCGACCACCTTCGAAAAGCAGTCCTAAACAAAAGGGAGAGCACGGAATTTTCCGTGTTCCCCCTTTTTTTAATGTACAGCTTCCGGCATTTCAGTACTCAATGCGCGCGGTTTCGCGGAGAATGACGGCTGCGTAGGCCGCTTCCGGCGAAAAATCCGAGAGCACGGTGACCGGAAGACCGTCGGCCGCCGTCTCCGATGCGTAGCGGGCTGTCTTGGCGTCCGGACCGCCGGCCAGATACACCGGAACGCCCGCCTTTCCGCACATGCGCGCGAAGAACTGCAGCGCCGTTCCGTCACCCTTCGTGCAGAAGGTCCCGCTGTGATAGGTGTAGATAACGACCGCCTTCGTGCTGCGGGTGAGCGCAAAGTTGTGGTAATTCAGCCCCACATACGGGCGGATCATCATAACCTCGCCGTCAAATGTCAGGTCATGCTCAAAGAACGCGGCCCGCATGTAATCCGGGATAATCGGCAGACAGTGATCCTGATGCTTCGGGTTGCGTACAAAGATACCGTCCCGGATGGTCCCGAAGGACTCGCCGCCGAAAGCCGTGAAGTTGCCCTTCACGCCGTCCGCCTCCATGAGCTCCTCGCCCTTGAACAGCAGGGATTCCTTGTTGTCATTGGTCGCCACGGCGAAGATCCCCGGGAAGGATTCCGGCGAGTTGACATAGTCGACCGCGGCCCGGAAATTCATCACAGCGTTGGAATTCTTCTCGCCGACCGGAGCGTTGGCCGAGATGAATACGACCGGGCAGGGAAGCAGCCCGTAGAGCAGCTCGCCGAACAGCGCCGCCGAATAGGACATCGTGTCGGAGCCGTGCGTGATGATGCATCCCTTGTACTTCTTCAGATCGGCCGTGTGAAGCGTCTTCAGCAGTACTTCCCACTCATGCAGCGTGAAGTTCTCGCTGAGAACGGTGAACGGACGGATCACCTCAAATTCGTCGTTTTTCCCGGTCTCTTTTTTATAAGCCTCAATGACCGCCGCCGAGGTCGCCTCCGTCGTGTCGATGATGTGGTCGTGCACGGCGCTTCCGATGGTTCCGCCCGTCAGGATCACGAGGATCTTCGTGCTTTTCTTCTTCTTTGCATGCCCGTCCGTCGTTCTGGGAACCGCAGCCGCTTCCGGTGCGGAAAGTTTCTTCTCCGCCCCGGCCGGCCGTGTATTGTCATCCGACTTCGCTGTTGTCTGTGTTTTCATTCTGCACCTCCGGAAGAGCATATTTCTTTTCCAGTATCAGGAATTCCTTGCGGAACGCCGCGTTGTCCGCGCGCTTCACGCTGTTTAAATACGCGTGCGTATCGTACCCGTCATTTCTCGTGCGGATCAGCGTGACCGCGATGTTGGAGCAGTGGTCCGCCACGCGCTCGAAGTTCGAGGTCAGATCCGAGACCACAAAACTCATTCCCATGTTGCAGCGGCCCTCTGTCAGACGCTGCACATGGCGCTGTTTGATCTGATCGCTCAGCTCGTCGATCACTTCCTCCAGCGGCTCCACGCGCCTTGCCGTCTCCACATTCCCGTCGGCAAATGCGTCAAACGTCAGATTGACGATGTCTGTCAGAGCCTGGATCATCGTCCGCATCTCAGCCCGGGCCGGCGCCGAGAAGGAGGCATGCTTTTCGTGCATCTCCCTGGCATAGTCCATGATGTTGCAGGCGTGGTCGGAAATCCTTTCGAAGTTGCCGACCGAATGCAGCAGCATCGCGAGCGTCTCCGACTCCTTGTCAGTCAGGTCTCTTGCGGAAATCTTCATCAGATACGTCCCGACCTTGTCCTCGTAGGTATCCACGCGGTTTTCGATGCCGCTTATCTGTTCCGCCTTTGGCTGCGAGTAATTCCAGATAAGATCCAGGCTCATGAACAGAGCTTTCCGGGACAGATCCGCCATCCGGTTGACCTCCAGCCGGCTGTGCTCCAGCGCCAGCCCCGGCTGGGACAGAAATCTCGCGTCAAGAATCTTGAACTCGTCCGTCTCCTTTTCCCCGGCACTCTCGCCGTGATCCGGAACGGTGAGAGTTGCCAGCTTCACGAGGGACTTCCGGTTCGGCAGCAGCACCGCGGTTGTTATCAGATTGAACATCGAGTGGATCACCGCGATGCCCGTCATGGACGCATTGGCAGTCAGAAACGCGAACGGGTGAAACGCGTTGATCGTGTAGAAAATGATCATGAACGCGATCGTTCCGATGACATTGAAATACAGGTGGACAAATGCGGCCCGTCTGGCGTTTTTGTTGGTCCCCACCGAAGAGAACAGCGCCGTCGTGCAGGAGCCGATATTCTGTCCCATTATCATAGGAAGTACTGCCCCGTACGGCACGCTCCCGGTCACGGAGAGCGCCTGCAGAATGCCGATGGATGCCGAGGAACTCTGCAGCACCGTGGTGATGAGAACTCCGACCAGCATTCCCATGAACGGGTTGGTAAAGGTCGTCATCAGGCTCACGAACTGCGGCACTTCCTTCAGCGGCTCCAGCGCCGTTGACATCGTGTCCATGCCGATCATGAGGAAGCCGAATCCCGCGAGAACCTTTCCGATCTCATGAAGCGAGTCCTTGTTCATGAATACGATCATGATCGTTCCGGCCAGTGCCAGGACGGGTGCAAACGACGAAGGCTTCAGAAGGGTCACAAGCAGACTGTCCGACTCAATGCCGGTCAGCGACAGAATCCAGGAGGTGGCTGTGGTTCCGATATTGGCGCCCATGATGATGCACGCCGCCTGCTCCAGCTTCATGATTCCGGAGTTGACGAAGCCGACCACCATGACCGTCGTCGCGCCGGACGACTGGATTACCGCCGTAACGCCCGCTCCCAGCAGCACGCCCTTGATCGGACTGCTCGTCAGCCTCTCCAGAATCGTCGTCAGGTTGCTTCCGGCGGCTTTTGCAAGTCCGTCCGCCATGATGTGCATGCCGTACAGGAACATCCCGATTGCGCCGAGCAGAGAAAGTATATTAAGCAATGACATAAAAATTTAATCCTCAGTGTTCCTGTCCGGCAAGCGCCGCCAAAATGTCTGCCTTCGAGGCGTTCACAGATCCCTGTACCATCTCCGGCTTTCCGCCGCCGCGCGCGCCAAAGGCTTCGCGCAGCGCCTGATTCGGCTTGCGGCAGTCTCCGGATGCCGATCCGATGATGTACTTGTAGCCGTCTGCATCATCCCCCACGAAGACACCGGCGTACCCGCTGCATTTGGCCGCAAGCAGGTTCACGAAATCTCTCTGGGCTTTTGTGTCAAGCTCTTCCTCAAAGAACCAGGCGTCCTTCTGTCCCTCCGGAACAGCCTCCGCCTTCTGCCGCACCGCCTGGATCTGGAACGACGCCAGTTTCCCCTTCAGGGCAAATACGTCATCCTGCACCTTCTTCACGGCCGGCGCGATCTCCTCCGGTTTCACGGAGAGTTCCTTTGCAGCCGCCGATGCAGCGTCCCAGACGTCCTGCACCGCCGCAAGCGCCCGGCTCCCGCTGGCAATCGTCAGGCGGATACCGCCTTTGTAGTTCTCGGCTTTCAGAATTTTGATAAGTCCGATCTCGCCGGCGCGGGCCACATGCGGCGCGCAGCAGGCGCACAGATCATACCCCTTTACCTCGACGAGACGTACCGGCCCGTCAATCTCAATCTTGCTGCGGTAGTCAAGCGCCGCGAGCACTTCCTTCTCCGGGTACGAGCAGATGACTTCCACATTCTCATATACCGCGCGGTTGGCTTCCTGCTCGATTTTCTTCAGTCCCTCCGGGCTGACCACGCCGTCCATGTCCATCGTGACGATGTCCGGGCTCAGATGAAATCCTACATTATTGTAACCGTAATATTTGTGGATCAGTCCGGAGAGGATATGCTCGCCGGTGTGATTCTGCATATTCGAAAAACGCTGCGGCCAGTCGATAGCCCCCTTTACGCAGCTCCCGGCCTCCAGCGGCCTGTCGGTGAAGTGTGTGATCACCTGACTCTTGTCGATGCTCACATAGAACACATCCGCCGCACCGAGTTTCCCGGTGTCCGGGCTCTGCCCGCCCTCCTCCGGGAAGAACAGCGTCTGATCGAGTACCACGGCATAAGCGTTCCGCCCGTCTTTTTTCACCGGTTCGCAGGAGAGGACTTCCGCCGTAAACTCTTTTCCGTATGGCTGGTCGTCATATAATTTGATCGTAGACATCCTATAAATCCTTTCTTTCCTCACATTCCAAAACTGGAATCTAAACAAATATACCACAGAACCTCGCTTTTTAGCACCCATATTTAGTGCACATTGCGATTGACAAGGCAGGTATAAAACCTTTATTATCACGTTACCGCCTGAAAAACGCGGTAAAAAGGCGGTTTTGAGAGTTTGTAAGCAGGTCCTGGTACCTGCCGTCAGTTGGAATGACCCGAAAGGAGTCGATCACTATGAAGGAAGAAAGCGTATTAAATTATACAGTTACGTTACACGATGCAAAGCAGGCTGTGAAGTTCGTTGAGATCGTCAACGGCCTCACCGGTCACTTTGATCTTCGCGCAGGCAACTACAACTTTGACGCAAAGTCTCTTCTGGGTGTTCTGAGCATGGATCCGGGCCGGACCATGATGCTCACCGCCACGGGAGCAGACCGCACCGAGACCGAGACCGCTCTGTCGGATTTCATTCTCTCGGAGCTTCACCAGACAGCCTGAAAACAGTCCATACCGCGTGGCTGACGCTTTTGCCGCAGCCGTCTCCGGAAGTTCTCCGGGAACGGCTGCGGCACTTTTTATCCCGCGATTGACTCAGCATTGTAAATAGAATACAATGTAACATATTTGTAATAATCACAGCAGGGCACGACTGTCTCTCGACGTGTCCTGGTTTTGCACGGGAGAATACACAACATGAAGAACAACAGCCCTGACGATAATGGGATGCACTCCGAGAACGGGTATAATATACGCCGCGATTCTCTGACACCGAGGCAGAAGCGCCTGATTCTGCAGCGCCGGAAGCGGCGCCGCCTCTCAAAGCGGGTCGGGATCGTCCTTTCCTGTATCGAAATCGCTCTTTTCGTGCTCGCCATGGTCACGGTTTACCGTCTGGGCGTCATCCCGGACAAGTACCTCATCGCCGCCGGCGTCATTCTCGCAGCCATCTCGGTCTTCGCACTGATGAGCCAGTTCGCAAAGCACAAGCTCCCCGGCAAGATCATCGCCGTCGTCCTCGCGTTCATGTGCGGTTTTGTGACCTTCTACGCCACCGTGACCATGGACGCCCTGTCCAACATCACGGGCGCCACCACGGAGGAATATCAGTACTCGGTGGTGGTTGCATCCGGCGACAGTGCCCAGACAATAGCCGACGTGGCGGATTATACCTTTGAGTATGTATCCGGTATGGATTCCTCAAATCTGGACAAGCTGCTCAAAATGATCGAAAAGGACACAAAGACATCTCCCGCATCCAGTGAGATCAGCGACTGGCAGACGGCCGTGGGCGACATCACGAACGGGTCGGGGGTGGCCATCATCGTGCCGGAGAGTATTCGTGAATCCATCTCCTCGATCATGACGACCTTTGACAGCGATACGAAAGTACTCAAGACCTATACGATCCGGGAGACGCTGACCGAGAGCGCCGGCATCTCCACAAACAAGGTCAACGTGTCGATGGAACCATTTGCCCTGTATATCGCGGGCAATGATCAGGAGGGCGAGATCGGAACAACCGGCAACAACGACGTGAATCTGGTCGTCGTGGTCAACCCGACGACCCGTCAGATCCTGATCGTTTCCACGCCGCGCGACTCATACATTCCGATCGTGTCTGACACCGGAAAGGTCATGGACAGCGACAAGCTCACCCACGCCGGTGACTACGGAGTCGGCTACTCGATGGCAACACTGGAGCACCTGTATGACGTCGAACTGGACTACTACTTCCGCCTGAACTTCACGGGGTGTGCCGGCATTGTGGACGCCATCGCGCCGATCACCGTGCACTCTGACGTAGACTTCACCACGACGCCTGACACGTATCCGGAACCGCTGACCTTCCACGCGGGTGACAATGTCATCGACAACGGCGACTACGCCCTGGCTTTCTGCCGGGAGCGCCACGCATTCCCGCTGGGCGATATCCAGCGCGGCAAGGATCAGATGTATGTGCTCACGGGCATCATCAACCGTGTGTCCTCACCGGCCATTCTGACCCGCTACACCTCCCTGATGGAGAGCATCAAAGACCTGTTCAACACCAGCATGCCGCAGAGCAGTTTCAGCAAGCTGGTGAACATGACGCTTCAGGATCCGACCTGGAATGTGCAGACATACTCCACGATGTATGATTCCTTCACGAAAGCCTATTCGCCGCTGCTCACCTTTGACGTGGACATGACGATTCTGGACGACACATCCGTTCAGGTCGTCAAGGAGCTCATCGACAAGACCGAGGCCGGCGACGTATTTGACGTAAACACCTACGCGGCGCAGCGCTACACTGAGCTTGGCGGCGCGCACCCGGACCGGGTGGAAGCTGCCCTCTCCGGTGACACAGACAGCAGCACCGCGGCTGAGACGACAGCCGCCGCGGGCTGAAGCATCTCTCAGGAGACAGAAGGCAGATTCCTTTTACAAAAACGGGATTTTGCCTTCTTTTTTTGCTTTTTTCTTTATTCACAGGAAGTCCGTATTTTTTTATAATAGAAACGCAAGAATGCGTGACAAGGAGGAAATATGTTTACTCTCAACCGCCATCTTGAGGTTCAGATTCCCCGGGAATGCGACGGAAAGCCGGTCCGGCATGCCGTAAAGACGCTGAAAAGAGATCTAGGCAATGTATTTTCAGAGACAGAAGCCGCGGGCGGCATGCTTTTCCTGCAGCAGGCCGATCTTCCGGATGAAGCGTACGAGGTATGCGTAGATGATGCGACAATCACGCTGCGCGCCTCTTCCCAGCTCGGATTCGTGTACGGGATCTACGCCGTGAGCCGGGAGTTTCTGGGTGTCCTGCCGTTCTGGTTTTTCATGGATCAGCCCTTTGCCAGGGTTTCAGAAAAGCAGATTCCTTCGGGCACGAAGCTCACGAGCCCGTCATACGCGGTGAAATACCGCGGGTGGTTCGTGAATGACGAAGTGCTGCTTGATCACTGGAGTGTGGACCGCAATCCCGCCAGGCCGTTTGAGCTGACCTACGAGGCGCTGCTGCGCCTGGGCGGCAACATGGTCATCCCGGGGACGGGCGAGAACGCGCGCAAATACCGGCAGATGGCCTCCGACATGGGCCTTGTCATCACCCAGCATCACGCCGAGCCGCTGGGCGCGGAGATGTTCCTGCACGCCTGGCCGGACCTTGACCCCAGCTATGACAGATATCCGGAAAAGTTCCGGCAGCTCTGGAAGAACGCCATTGACGAACAGAAGGGCATGCGGGTTCTCTGGAATCTGGGCTTCCGCGGACAGGGAGACGTCCCGTTCTGGCACAATGATCCCCGCTACGCAACACCTGCTTCGCGCGGGAAGCTGATAAGCGACATCATCCGTCTGCAGTACGATTTAGTCCGCGCGTCCGATCCGAAGGCCGACTGCTGTGTCAACCTGTACGGTGAAGTTCTGGAGCTGTACCGTCAGGGGTACCTTTCCTTCCCGGACGACGTGATCAAAATCTGGGCGGACAACGGCTTCGGAGCCATGGTGTCAAGACGGCAGGACAACCACAACCCGCGCATTCCGGCAATCCCGCGCGAAGGCGAGAAGGGGCCGCACGGCATCTACTACCACGTGTCCTTCTACGATCTGCAGGCTGCCAACCATATCACGATGCTTCAGGTCCCCCCGGAATTGGTCAGAGAGCAGCTGAAGAGCACACTCGCACACGACATGGGCAGTTTCTGGCTCATCAACTGCAGCAATATCCGGCCGCACGTGTACTATCTGGATTTCGTCGCCCGCCTGTGGCAGTCCGGAGACATCGACATTGCCGGACACGCGAAGGAGTATGCCGCGCAGTATTACGGAAAAGAAAACGCCTCCCGCGTCGCGTCCCTCATCCGGGACTACCACGAGAGCGCCGTCGCCTACGGGCCGCATGAAGACGACCTCGCGGGCGACCAGTTCGAGAACCACGTGGCCCGCTGCCTCATCTCGCAGTTTCTCATTGACCCGGACAAGGCCTCGGAGAGCCTTCAGTGGTTTAAAAAGACAGACAGCCTGAAGGAGCAGATTCAGGCGTACGCTGATATCTACCGTGAGGGACATCGGAAGTATCAGCGCCACTACAAGCACTGCGTAAAGGCCTGGGCGGAAATGGACGAACCGTCAGACACGCTGCTTTCCGACACGCTTGTGCTCTGTGCATCGATCCACATGCACTGCTCCACCGGCGCGTGGCTCGTGACGGAGGCGCTGCGCGAGGCATATGCGCACAACTGGCAGCGCGCCTTCTATAACGCCGGGCTTGCCCGCGAGCAGTACCTGGCCGCAGACCAGGCGATGCGCTCCCGCGAACACGGCAAATGGCACAATTTCTACGCAAACGACTGCGAGGTGGACTGCAAGCAGACCGCCTGGGTCCTGGCCGGACTCATGAGCTGGCTGCGCAACCGGGATGACGGGCCGCACTTCTACCAGTGGCAGCGCGATTTCCTGAATTCCGAGGAGGACGCGAAGATCCGCCTGATCCTCACGGCCGAAAATCACCGGACCGACGAGGAAATCTTTGCGCTGATGAAAGAGCGCTGGCAGGCGTGAGACAGTCTGCCGTGAAGAATAAATCCCGTCTTTTCATTTCGGAGGAAACAAAAGCTGCCTGAAGGGGAATGGCAGAATCCGCCCGGAAAATCTGTAAAGACGGGTGAAAGGCATAACAAGTGGCAGAAGAATTTGAAGTGAAGCTTTCGGACGGAACACCGATGAAGGGGTGGACGTGGCAGGTGAAGGATCCGTGCGCCTGCTTCTGCCTGATCACCGGTATGAATGAGTACGCGAAGCGTTACGCCAGGCTGGCCGAATGGCTGAACGGAAAGAACGTCTCGGTGTGGGTGCTTGACGCGCTCGGCCAGGGCCTGAACGCGGAGTCTGTCGAAAAGCAGGAGATCTGGCCGGCGGACGGCTTTGAAAAAAATGTGGAGGGCATACACCTCATGGATGAGCTCGCCCGCAAGGCCGGCGTGCCCGTTGTTCAGATGGGGCACTCGATGGGATCCTTCCTCACCCAGAGGCTCATGCAGCGCTATCCGGACAGCGCCGGCCGCTACATCCTGTGCGGCAGCAACGGCGGACAGGGCACGCTGATGAAGATCGCGTATCACATGGCCAGACGCCAGGTAAATGAAACCAACCGCGAACAGCCATGCCCGAAGCTCTCCTCTCTGGGACTCGGCGGGTACACCAGGGCCGTGAAAAACCGCCGCACCGATCTGGACTGGCTCTCCTGCAACGAGGAGAACGTAGACCGCTACATCGCCGACCCCTGGTGCGGGCACGAGGACACCGGCGGCTTCTGGCTTGAATTCCTGAAGGGTATGTCGAAGCTCTGGGACACGCAGGCAATGGCAGGCGTCGCGAAAGACCGGCCGGTGCTCATCATCGCCGGACAGGACGACCCGGTCGGCCGCTGCGGAAAAGGCCCGAAATGGCTCGCCGGCAAATACCGGGCCCTGGGCGTGAAGAACGTGACCCTGAAGCTCTACCCGCACATGCGGCACGAGATCCACAATGAAAAGGGATATATGGAGGTGTACGAAGATATCCTGAAGTTCGTGATGAAAGGGTGAACATCAGTCCTGAGAACAGTTTCACCCAATACATATCCCCCTGCGAAAGATCTGGGATTTTTCGCAGGGGGATTTTCATGTATTATAAGGGAATCTGCAGATTTTTCAGCCAGCATCTGACGGTCCGGGGCCGATGTCAGGCTTTTCTGGTGCCTGCACACCCGCCTTCGTCCCGGCCTCTTCTTCGGCCTTGAGCTGCTTCTCGCGCTGGGCAAAGGCCGCAATCAGCGACTTCTTGCCGTCGACAGTCAGCACAAAATTCTCGGCGACCGGATTGATGATGAGGCCGATCCTCGGGTCCATCATCAGCGCGTGCTTTATATCACACGGCAGCGCCGCCCATTCCTTTGCCGGATACACTCTCTGGAACTCGAACGGATCGGTGAAGAACGGCAGGAAATGCTGCTGCTTCTTGTCCGTGATATGCGGAATCTGGATCTTCGCATTGCGCGGCAGCGAGTGATAGGTTACCAGACCGGTCAGCCGGTGCCCTTCAGCCCGCACCGGAAGCAGCAGGATCGCCTTGTCCAGCTGATCCAGCATCCGGACCTCGCGCAGCTTTACGTTCTGCTCGTGCTGTGCGTATTTGACCGGCCAGCGCGCCTCCGAGAGCAGCGAGTTCAGCGCGAACCGCAGCGCCGGATTGGTCACCTTAAACGGCAGGCGGTTCAGTTCGTTCAGCCCCGGATCCTTCTCGATCTCATCCCGGTCCAGCGTAACCTTGAACTGCCCGTTGTCGACCGTTACGAGATTCACGCCGGTGTAGTACAGATACCGGAACAGGCTCATCTTGTCAGGGAACGGCGACGCTTTTTTTTCGTAGCGCAGAACGGCCAGCTGGCGGAACTGCCTGCGGTAGAAGTCCATCGCGTCCCGGGCAAATGACTCCTTCGAGTAGATGTCAACCGCGCCCTGATCCAGGAACGGCATATTGGTCGTGCGGTCCATCATCACGAACAGCTCGTCTGCCTCGTAAACTTTCCGGCAGAGTTCCTTCTCCAGCGCCGACTCCTTGTTCTCGAAATCGTTGACCTCGTTCTGCTCGTGAATCTGCCGGATCATGCGGATCATGAAGCAGAGTTCCTGAATCGTGAGCTTCCCGAGCGTGCCCTCGTCCAGGATTCCCGCCCGGAGGATCCCCGCAAGCTGCGCCGCCCGCTTCTCACTCACGCGGTCCGGATTGTTGCGGCCGCGGTTCTGCTCGATGCGGTAGCACTTGTCGCCCGGATGGAACGTCTCCGGCGCCGTGTTGTTCACATAAATCGCGTAGGCGTTCTGGTTGGCGCCGCCCTCTTCAAACGTGATCTTCGGCAGCGGATCGCGCCCCAGCCGCTCAAGGCCGGAAACCGGAAACGTCGCCCGCACGCCGTTGTTTGCATCCGTCAGAACCAGACTGTCGCCGACCGAGATGGTCCCCATCTCAAGGAACCCGGACACAAGCGTAGCCGGCGTCCCGTCATGATCCATGGCAAATGCGGTATCCACCCTGAAAATCGCCGTCACGCCCAGCCGCTGCGAAGACTTCGGGGCAGCCTGAGGCTGTTCGTTCTCCGATGCCGTGCCCTCTGTCTTTTGGGCAGCTTCCGACGCCTCCGCTTCCTGCTTTTGCGCAGGTTCGGGCGCCTCCGCTTCCTGCTCCCGCTCAGGGGCGGCTTCCTCCGGGGCCTGCTCCCGCTCAGGGGCGGCTTCCTCCGGGGCCTGCTTTGCAGCGGCCCCGGATGCCGCAGCGGCGGTCTGCTCGGATGTGCTTTCCGGCACTGCAGCAGTCTGCTTCTCTACAGGCCTGGTCACTTCCGCTTCCTGCTTCTGCTCAGGCTCAGACGCCTCCACATTCTGCTTTCCGTCCTCTTGTTCCGGCTTCAGCACCCCGGCAGTCTGTTCTTCTGCCGGACCGGTCTTCTTTTTACGAAAATGGTCAAATAAGCCCATTGGAAACCTCCAAAGTATCAGCTTGGAATATTATAGCATACAGCTCATGAAATTTGACCGTGTTAGCCTGATAAAACTGTCACGAACCCGGGCGGTATGCTATAATGCAGGAAGAAATTAAAGTTCAACAGGAAAGGGAAAATAAATGGAAGAATATACCGGCTATCGCTATGATACGCAGCTTCTGATCGACGGTGACGACCTGGACGAGGACGAGGTCCGTGACTATTTCACAAAGAATTTCAAGGGCGACTGCCTGCTTGCCGTCGGCGGGGACGGAGACCCGATCAAAATCCATTTCCACACGGATGAGCCCTGGAAAGTGCTCGAGTACTGCCGCAGCCTCGGTGAAATTTACGACATCGTCGTCGAGGACATGGTGAGACAGTCCAAAGGCCTTCACGGCTGAAATACTGCTTCCTGCTGTTTTTTCCGCTGCCCTGATGCACGTGTTTTTCTTTCGTGCATCAGGGCAGCGGAGCTTTTTGCATGTACCGGTTCCTTTTACACCGCGTGGTAGAAAAGAAGAATATCCTCATAGGATCCGTCCGGCATATGGAATCCCTCCGGCACAACGCCGATCCTCTTGAACCCAAGGCGTTCATACAGATGGATGGCATGGGTGTTGGCGGCTACGACCGCATTGAACTGCAGGATCCGGAATCCGTTCTCACGGGCTTTTACCAGGCAGTCCTTCACCAGCTTTTCCCCGATATGTTCTCCGCGGATATCCCTTCGCACCGCGTAAGAGGCATTACAGATATGCCCGCAGCGCCCGACATTATTCGGGTGAAGAATGTACATCCCGACAATATCTCCGCTGTCGTTGTCCCCGGCAACACCGGTATACGTCTGCTGGCTGAAAAATGCATTCGCATTCTCTTCTGTAAGAGGTTCCATCTGCGGAAAGGCCACTCCGTCCTCCACAACCTGGTTCCATATCTTCATCACCGCATCCGCATCGGCTTTTGTATATTCTCTGATCTTAATATCCATAATCTGCCTTCAAAATCACCGCTGAATCTCATAACCGGCTTTGCTTAGCACATCAAGCGCTTTTTCAAAGTTCTCTTCTTTCGTCAGAATATAATCTGTATTGTATGTTGAGACAGCAAAAATTCCTATTTTATTCTCAGCAAGAAGTCCTGATATCTCTGACAATATACCGATCAGCGAAAAGTCCAGAGCCCCTTCAATTCTGAATGCCTTCCATCCGTCATCGCGAATCATAGCGTTAGAAGGCACATCCTCTACGCGGCACACCAGCGAATTTTCTTCATCCGTTTTCCCAATAAAAGAAAACGGTGCATTGAGATCCACTTGTGAATAATCTGCAACTTTGCAAACCGAAAAGACCGCGTCAATTATCTTTAGTTTCATTGTCGCCTCCTGTTATTCTTGATTTATCATATGCCATTTTGCCGGTAAAAAGAAGTATCCGTACTATCTCTCCGGCGATCATCGGCAACGCGGATCAAATCAGCCAGATTTTTTTTCAGGGGCCGGGTCAAAAAAAGAACCGCTGCATTTTCACAGCGGTTCTTCCCTTGGTTCTTATACAGTTCCCTTACCACAGGCGGCAGATTACTTTTCCGCCTCTTCCGGTTTCTCGAATGCCGCGAGTTCCGGATGCTCACGATGAAGCTTCGTGTAGTTCTCATACGTCGGCTTCTTGTGCGTCTCGCCCGCCCAGATCTCTGCTGCCATCGGCTTCCACTTCTCGGCGTAATCGTCGCACTTCTCACAGAGTTCCTCAACGGACTCCGGAGCTTCCTCATTGGTCTGGTGCGCGCCGGACTCCTTCACCATCTTGCGAAGCAGCTGCGGGTTCTCAAGCATCGGGCACGGACGCAGATGGTTGCGGTTGAACGGCTGGCCCTCGTGGTACTCCATGAACAGCGGGCTCTGCAGAATCTCCAGGACGCTCTTGTCGTGGATGTTCGCGTTCGAGAAATGAATGAACACGCACGGCTCCGCGTCACCGCTGGAATTGATATGGAAATAGTTTCTTCCTCCGGCAATGCATCCGCCGACGTACTCGCCGTCGTTCTGGAAATCCATCGGATAGAACTGGATATCGCTCTTGTTGCTGCGGATGTAGCGGATGCGGTCGATCATGTACTTTCTCTGCTCCGGAGACGGCATCAGAGACGGCACGGCGTTCTGGCCGACCGGCATGTAGTGGAAATAGAAACCGAACTTCGCGCCCTTTTCCTCCAGCAGATGGAAGAAGTCGTCGCTCGTGACAGCCTCGATGTTCTTGCTCGTATAGCAGATGGAGGTTCCGAACAGAATGCCGTATTTCTTCAGCAGATCCATCGCATGCATAACCGCTGCGTAGTGCCCTTCGCCGCGGCGCGCGTCGTTTGTATCCGGCGTACCCTCGATGGAAAGGAAGAACGTCATGTTGCCGAGACGCACCAGTTCCTTGCAGAGATCCTCGTCGATCAGCGTCGAGTTGGAAAATGCGGCGAAATAGCAATCATGATGCTTCTCAATGAGACGCAGCACATCCTTCTTGCGCACCATCGGCTCGCCGCCCGTCATCAGATACAGGTAGACACCAAGCTTCTTGCCTTCGGTGACGATCTTGTCCATGTCCTCGAAGGTCAGGTTGTTCTTGTGGCCGTATGTGCCGGACCAGCAGCCAACGCAGTGCATGTTGCAGGCGGAGGTCGGATCGAACAGAATCAGCCACGGAATATTGCAGTTGTACTTCTCGCGGTTCTCGCGGATGGTCTTTGTTCCGCGAAGAAATGCCTCATAGCCGAGGTTCAGAAGGGTCATCTTTGCGAAGTTCGGATTGATCTCATCAATCGTCTTGTTGATGAACTTCATCCAGCGGTTGTCCGGATCCTGAATGGCAGCCTTTACCTTCGCAACCTTCTCCGGTGTAAACGCCTTGCCGAAAAACTTCTGTGCAAGACCGACCATGCTCATATATGTTTTGGTTCTGTCTTCGGAATTCTTAAGATTCTTGATAAGCCCGTCTATCATCACGCCCACAGCCTGTCTCTCGGCGGCGTGCTTGACTTCTGCAATTGATGGCATGTTATCCCTCCGTATAGATTAATCATCCAGTACTTTAGCACAGATGCTCACTTTTTGTCATTATACATATTCCCGGAATTGTCCTCGGACAGGAACAAATAGGCCGCCGCGTCATAAAGAGCGCGGCGGCTTTTCATATTCCCTGATGTCCTTCTTACTTTGTATCTTTTCCCGCTTAAAACGTCCCGTTCAGGTAGTCGATCGCGTACGCGGCATAGGTTTCGGCCGCGATCACAACGGCATCCTCGTCGATGTCGAAGTGGGAATCGTGATGTGCGCAGGTAGTGTCCGGCTTCTCTTCATTTCTCGTGCCGACGTAGGCGTAGCACCCCGGGACGCGCAGATTGTACTCGGCGAAATCGTCTCCGCCCAGCGACGGTCTGCGGTCCGTGACGACGTTCTCCTGTCCGATGAGATGAGCAAGTGTAGCCTGAACTTCTTTTGTTGACTCCGGATCGTTGATGAGCGGTGAAGTGTTGTCCTCAAACTTGATCTCGGCCTTGCCGCCGTAAACTGCGGCGACTTTCTCGGCCAGGTCTGTCAGCATCCGGCGGACTTTTTTGCGGGTTTCCTGGCTGAACACGCGGATGGTACCCTCGATGTCGGCCTTCTCGGCCACCACATTATAGGCGTTTCCGGCCGTGATCTTGCCGATGCCCACCAGAACATTTTCCATGGGGTCGGTGCGGCGGGTGATGAGCGCCTGCGCCGCCACGACAATCTGTGCGGCGATATAGGCAGCATCGACGCCAATCTGCGGCGTAGACACGTGAACGCCCTTGCCGGTCACATGGATGTTGAACCAGTCCACGGAGGCGTTGTTGGGACCGGGAACCGCGGCAACCTTGCCGACCGGGATGTCCGATGCGGCATGCAGGCCGAAGCTGCGGTCACATCCGTCGATATCGCCCTCACCCACGATAATGTGAGCACCGTACCCGATCTCCTCGCCCGGCTGGAACGTGACACGAACCGTGCCGCCGAAGCTGTCGCGGTTTTTCACGAGAAGCCGGCACGCTTCGATGAGCGCGGAGCAGTGCATGTCGTGGCCGCAGGCATGCATGACGCCCGCATTCTGTGACTTGTAGGCACACTCGTGCATCTCCTGAACCGGCAGCGCGTCGATGTCCGCGCGCAGCACAATGGTTTTGTCTCCCGGCAGACTTCCTTTAATTTCTGTCAGCACACCGGTTTTTGCGATCCGTTTTGTCGTCAGTCCGAGCTTGTGGAGTTCTTCCTCGATTTTTTCCTGCGTGTGGAACTCCTTTGCGGAAAGTTCCGGATGCATGTGGAAAAACTTACGAAGACCGACCGCGTAGTCGCGGTCGTCTTCTGCCTGCTGACGAATTATCTCATCCGTCCTGCTCATATTGTTTTAAGCCTTCTTTCCTGCCAGAGTCTTGAGATCGTCAAGGCTCGATACTTTGTGCGAATACAGGGAGAGCGGTGCCATCAGCGTGTCGCCGATGGATTCGATCGCGTAGCCCTGGGTCTTCACTTCATTGTCCAGATATGCCTTGTGCTGGAAGGAGTTCAGATCGATTTCGCCTGAGTTCAGCGCTTCATTCGGAAGATTGTACGCATCGAACTCAACCAGCTCGATGTAGATGTTGGCATTTTCGTCATCAAGAACCTTCTGAACTGCTTTCCAGTGATCGTTGGAAGAACCGCACACGCCGACCTTCACAACGGTCTTGCCGCTCTTGTCGGACTGGTAAGCGTCAACCTCCGCGGTGTTGTCTTCCTGCTTGGAGGAATCATATGCGGAGAAGGACGGGATGAATGCCTCGCTGTACTTCGCGACGATGTAGTCGCCGACATACTGGCTCTGGAAGGCCTCAACGACCTTCTTGTATGTCTCGTTGTTCTTGTCGGCCGAACGCGCCACGATGACGTTTACATACGGATTCTCAGCGCTGCCGGAGTCCTGCTTCTCGACGATCAGAGCATCCTTACTCGGAACCAGCCCCTGCGGGATTGCATACGTTCCGTTGATGACACATGCGCCGTAGTCATCCAGTGTGGACGGAAGAGTGTTGGCCTGAGCCGGAACAACTTCAATGTTGTACAGGTACTTTGTGATATCCTTCGTCTCCGGTGTGTAGCCGGCCGCCGGATCTACCTCGATGAATCCCGCTGCCTCGAGCAGCTTAATGGCACGTCCGCCGTTGGTCGCGTCGTCCGGTATTCCGATCTTGACTGCTTCACCGCTGGATTTTGCAGCTGCCTTGTTTGTGGCCGCAGCCGATGTCGTGCTGCCTGCTGCACCTGTGCTGCCGCACCCTGCCAGAACACCTGCTGAAAGAATGGCAGCTGCCGCCGCCGATGCAAATCTGTTGAAATTCCTCATTTTGTTTCCTCCCTTTCTTCCCGGCCGAAATCTTTAAGAGCCGGCCGGCGCCCTCCTCTAAAAAAATCAGAGTGTTACCTTTTTTGCGAATATTTTCCGATTCGTCGTCCTCCTCGCCAGCAGGTTCCCGACTGTCTGCAGAACCGTGACGAAGATCAGAAGAATCACTACGCACACATTGACCACATCCTGGTGGTGCAGGTTCTGGCCGTAGTTGATGGCGAAGCTGCCGATACCGCCGGCACCGACCGCACCCGCCATCGTGGTGAGTCCGACGATGCTGATCGACGTGATTGTGATCGCTCTCCAGAGATCCGGAACGGCCTCGGCCAGATACACGCGGAAGATGATGTCCGGAACGGAGCATCCCATCGCGCGTGCGGCTTCGATCTTTCCCGGATCGACGCTTGCCAGAACCGACTCAACCTGTCTCGTGAAGAACGGCGTCGCGCCGAATACCAGAGGCACGATGGCGCCCGTCACGCCAATTGACGTCCCGACAAGAAGTCTTGTGAACGGGATCAGGAAGATCAGCAGAATGACAAAGGGGATCGCCCGGAAGAAGTTCGTGACAACCGTCACGATGTAGTAGACCGCCTTGTTCGGGGCGATGCCGTCGCTCTTTGTGACGATGAGCAGGATCCCGAAGAAGAATCCGAAGATCAGAGTGAAGATTCCGGAGATCAGAAACATCTGGAGTGTCGCGGCGACAGCAGTCTGAAGTTTGTCCGTGTACTCCATCACATTGGGCATGAGTGCCTGAAGATTCATTGCTCTTCCTCCTTTCTCACATCCTCATCGGTGACTTCCTCGACCCTTACACCGCTGTCCTTAAGTATTTTCACCGCGGCGGCCGTCTGTTCCTTTGTGCCCTTGATCATGACGATCATGCTGCCGAGAGGCTTTTCCTCGAGAAGATCGATATTAGCCAGAACGATGTTGACCCGGCAGCCCGTCTTTTTGGCAGTTTCCGTGATAAGCGCCTCATCGGCACACGGCCCGGCAAAGACAAGCCGCACCAGCACATCGCCGGGTTCTGTTTTTTTCACAAGCGGCGAGCCGCCTGCAAAGAGCTTGTCAATCCGTTTGAGTCCGCTGGAGCTCTCGACGAAGCTCGTCGCGATGTCGGACTTCGGAAGATTGAAGACGTCGTAGACATGACCGGTTTCGACGATTTCACCATTTTCCATGACGGCGACTTCGTTGCAGATTTCCTTGATGACGGCCATCTCGTGCGTGATAAGGACGATGGTCAGCCCCAGCTTGCGGTTCAGCTCCTTCAGGAGCTTCAGAATCGACTCGGTGACGTCCGGATCCAGCGCGCTCGTCGCCTCATCCGACAGCAGAATCTTCGGATCATTGGCGAGTGCTCTCGCGATCGCGACTCTCTGCTTCTGTCCGCCGGAAAGCTCGCCCGGATACGAGTTTGCCTTCTCGGTGAGCCCGACCATCTTGAGCAGCTGCGCGACCTTCGCGCGGATTTCTTCCTTTGACTTGCCGCTCTTCTTCAGCGGAAACGCGACGTTGTCATACACCGTGCTGCGGTCGAGCAGATTGAAATGCTGGAAGATCATGCCGATGCTCTTTCGGAGATTCTGCAGATCCTTTTCGGTCAGAGGCCGCTTTCCGCTTCCGTCTGCCGGCTCAAAATCCGCCCTTTTCTTCCCCGGTTCCATCGTCACGGTGCCAAATCCGTCGATTGTAAGAGTTCCGCTCTCCGGCATCTCGAGCAGGTTGATGCAGCGCACCAGCGTCGACTTTCCGGCGCCCGAGTACCCGATCACCCCGTAGATCTCGCCCTCCCCGATGGAAAGCGTCGCATTTTTCACCGCATGGACTGTCGCATCCTTCGTGACAAATGTTTTGTTGATGTTCTTTAATTCAATCATGTAAGAATCGGACCTTTCTTATCCCTGCGGATGTTCCTTATACTACCATCCCGGTTTTCACTTGTGAAATTCCAAAAAACAGGTGCCCGCTATAGCCGCGCTCTATATCTGATACCGGCAAAAGCGGGGCTTCGCTAAAAGTCCCGGATGCCCGTTACTTCGCATGGCAGAGAAAAAGCCCTGAGGGCGGCGGATTCCTGATGAACCCGGCCGGCCTTCAGGGCCACCTGTGAAACTCGTATTGACTTTACGTTCCCGATCCGAATTACTCGATGATCTTCGCAACGGCACCGGAGCCGACTGTTCTGCCGCCCTCACGGATGGCGAAACGAAGTCCCTGCTCCATGGCAACCTTGTGGATCAGCTCAACGGTCATCTCAACGTTATCGCCAGGCATGCACATCTCTACGCCGTCCGGAAGGTTGATAACGCCGGTAACGTCCGTTGTTCTGAAGTAGAACTGCGGTCTGTAGTTGTTGAAGAACGGTGTATGACGGCCGCCTTCGTCCTTGGTCAGTACGTAAACCTGAGCGGTAAACTTGTGATGCGGAGTTACAGAACCCGGCTTCGCAAGTACCTGACCTCTCTCAACGCCGTCCTTGTCAACGCCGCGGAGAAGTACACCGATGTTATCGCCCGGGATAGCCTCATCAAGAGTCTTGCGGAACATCTCAAGGGATGTAACGACAACCTTCTTGACCTCGTCGGTGATACCAACGATTTCAACTTCATCAGCAGGATGAAGAACACCACGCTCTACACGGCCGGTAGCAACCGTACCACGGCCAGTGATGGTGAATACGTCCTCAACCGGCATAAGGAACGGCTTCTCGGTATCTCTTACCGGGTCCGGAACGTACTCGTCGATGGTGTGCATGAGTTCAAGAACGGCATCGCCCCACTTGCCCTTCGGATCCTCAAGAGCCTTCAGAGCCGAACCACGGATGATCGGGGTGTCATCGCCCGGATAACCGTACTCATTCAGAAGCTCACGAACCTCCATCTCAACGAGGTCGATAAGCTCTTCATCGTCAACCATATCGCACTTGTTCAGGAATACTACGATGTACGGAACACCTACCTGACGGGCAAGCAGGATGTGCTCACGGGTCTGTGCCATAACACCATCGGTAGCTGCTACTACAAGAATAGCGGCATCCATCTGAGCGGCACCGGTGATCATGTTCTTTACGTAGTCAGCATGTCCGGGGCAGTCAACGTGTGCGTAATGTCTCTTCTCCGTCTCGTACTCAACGTGTGCGGTGGAAATTGTGATTCCACGTGCCTTCTCTTCCGGTGCTTTATCGATCTGATCGAATGCCTCTGCATGTCCCAGACCAAGTCTCTCAGCCAGAACAGTAGTGATAGCTGCCGTCAGTGTTGTCTTACCATGGTCAACGTGTCCGATGGTACCGATATTAACATGCGGCTTGTTTCTGACGAACTTTTCCTTTGCCATTGCTGTTAATCCTCCTTGTGATTACTCATAAAAGCAAATGAGTGCCGACATTTCGGCTTCTGTCCGCTGCGTAAACAGCCTGCAGCCGGACAGTAATATTGAATTATATTATATTAAACTTAATGCCATTTTTCAACAAGTTCTCGCAAAATATGCGGGATTACTTGCCGCCATGCTCAGCGATGATCTTATCCTGAACATTCTTCGGGGCGATCTGGTACTTCTCGAAGAACATCGAGTAGTTTCCGCGTCCCTGTGTCTTGGAGCGCAGGTCTGTCGCATAGCCGAACATCTCTGCGAGCGGTACGTAGGCCTTGACCATCTTGCCGCCGCCGATGTCTTCCATGCCTTCGATCTGACCGCGGCGTGCGTTCAGGTCGCCGATGACATCGCCCATGTACTCCTCCGGCATCGTTACTTCGACGCGCATGATCGGCTCAAGAATAGCCGGCTGCGCCTTGCTCATGGCATCCTTGAACGCCATGGAGCCTGCGATGTGGAATGCCATCTCGGAAGAGTCGACTTCATGATAGGAGCCGTCCCATACAGTCGCGTGTACGCCGAGTACCGGGAATCCGGCGAGAACACCGGACTGAGCGGCCTCTTCGATACCTTCGCCGACTGCCGGGATGTATTCCTTCGGGATCGCACCGCCGGATACCGCGTTGTCGAACTTGAACGTCTGCTCGCGGTTCGGATCCATCGGCTCGAACTTAACCTTACAATGACCGTACTGACCGCGGCCGCCGGACTGCTTCGCGTACTTGGAGTCAACATCCACAGCCTTTGTGAAGCACTCTTTGTAAGCTACCTGCGGAGCACCTACGGAAGCGTCAACGTGGAACTCACGTCTCATACGCTCTACGATGATGTCCAGATGCAGCTCGCCCATGCCGGCGATAATGGTCTGACCGGTCTCCGCGTTCGTGTGAACACGGAACGTCGGGTCTTCCTCGGCCAGCTTCTGAAGCGCCTCGCCCATCTTAACCTGGTCGTTCTTCGTCTTCGGCTCAACCGCAACCTCGATAACCGGCTCCGGGAACTCCATGGACTCCAGAACTACCGGATGCTCCTCATCGCACAGCGTATCACCTGTTGTCGTGTTCTTCAGGCCCACGATGGCGATGATGTCGCCCGAGTACGCCTTCTGAAGCTCGGCTCTGTGGTTTGCGTGCATGAGAAGGATACGGCCTACACGTTCCTTCTTGTCCTTTGTGGAGTTGAGAACGTAGGATCCTGCATCAACCGTTCCGCGGTAAACACGGGCAAATGCCAGCTTGCCGACGAACGGGTCTGTCATGATCTTGAAAGCAAGTGCCGCGAACGGACCGTCATCGACAGACTCTACCTTGACTTCGTTGCCGTTCAGGTCCTTGCCTTCTGCCGGCGGAATGTCGATCGGGGACGGAAGATACTCGATAACACCGTCGAGAAGCTTCTGAACGCCCTTGTTCTTGTATGCTGTGCCGCAGAATACCGGGATCGCCGTGCCAGCGATGGTCGCCTTGCGGAGTGCCGCCTTCATCTCATCGATAGACGGCTCTTCGCCCTCGAGATACTTCTCCATGAGGTTCTCATCAAAGTCGCAGCACTGCTCAACGAGCTTTGTATGATACTCATCGGCCTGATCCTTGAGATCGTCCGGGATATCCGTAACTTCGATGGAGTCTCCCTTGTCGTTCTCATAGAGATATGCCTTCATCTCGAACAGATCGACGATGCCCTTGAAGTAGTCTTCCTTGCCGATCGGGATCTGCACGATAACCGGGTTCTTGCCCAGCTTTGTGACAAGCTGCTTGGTGGAGCCGAAGAAATCGGCGCCCAGCTTATCCATCTTGTTCATGAATGCAAGACGCGGAACGTTGTACTTGTCAGCCTGACGCCATACGTTCTCAGACTGCGGCTCAACGCCGTTCTTCGCATCGAATACACCGACAGCACCGTCGAGAACACGAAGAGATCTCTCAACCTCCACCGTGAAGTCAACGTGTCCCGGGGTATCGATGATGTTGATACGGTTCTCAAGCGCGCCCGGCACATTCTTGTTGTACGCCTGTCTGGTCCAGTGGCATGTGGTAGCGGCGGAGGTGATGGTAATACCTCTCTCCTGCTCCTCTTCCATCCAGTCCATGGTAGCGGTACCGTCATGGGTATCACCAATCTTGTAGTTGATACCAGTGTAATACAGAATACGCTCCGTCAGTGTCGTCTTGCCGGCATCGATGTGAGCCATGATTCCGATATTTCTGGTTCGCTCAAGCGGATACTCTCTCCCTGCCATTATTTTCCTCCTGTCTGCGAAACGGACGATTTAAAATCTGCTGTAATGAGCAAATGCCTTGTTTGCCTCGGCCATCTTGTCCATATCTTCCCTGCGCTTGATCGAAGCACCGGTATTGTTCGCAGCGTCGAGGATTTCGTTGGCAAGTCTTTCTTCCATCGTCTTCTCGCCTCTCTGGCGGGAGAATGTTGTGAGCCAGCGAAGAGCAAGCGTCTGCTTTCTCGGGCCCTCGATCTTGTTCGGTACCTGATAGGTGGCACCGCCGACACGCTTTGCCTTTACTTCGACCTCAGGCTGGATGTTGGCAAGAGCCTCTTTGAAGACTTCAAGTGCATCTTTGCCCGACTTGGAAGCGATCTGATTGAAAGCTCCGTATACGATCTTCTGCGCTGTCGACTTCTTGCCGTCAAGCATGATGTTGTTGACGAGCTTGGTCACAACGACATCGCCGTACACCGGATCCGGTAAAACCGCTCTTTTGGGAGCATTTCCTTTACGTGACACGGGTCTTCCCTCCTTAATAATAATTAATTCATCGGTACTCACAAAACTGATTTTGTGTGCGTGCACGAAAGGTCGATCTGCGGCCACTGATCTTCCATCCCGGCACTCGTTTCTGTTTCCGAATTGTGATTTGAGCCGTCCGGCCGGTCCCATGTGCCGGCAGAACGCGGCGTCTTTCCGCCTGTTCTTTGAAAACTCTTTTGTATAAAGTAAGAAGAAAACGGATTACTTCTTCTTCGGACGCTTTGCACCGTACTTGGAACGGGCCTGCATGCGGTTTGCAACACCGGCCGTATCAAGCGTGCCGCGGATGATGTGGTAACGGGTACCCGGAAGATCCTTTACACGTCCGCCGCGGACAAGAACAACAGAGTGCTCCTGCAGATTGTGTCCCTCACCCGGAATATAAGACGTAACTTCGATGCCGTTGGAAAGACGAACTCTGGCGATCTTTCTGAGTGCCGAATTCGGCTTCTTCGGTGTAGCCGTCTTAACCGCGGTGCAGACGCCTCTCTTCTGCGGGGAAGCTACGCTCACCTGTCTCTTCTCAAGAGAATTGAATCCCTTCAGAAGTGCCGGGGAGTTGCTTTTCTTAGCCGCTGTATGTCTGCCCTGTTTTACTAACTGGTTAAATGTTGGCATTCACTTCACCTCCCTGATGGAATGTGGCCGCTGTAAAACGAAACAAAGTGCGCGGCTTGATAAAGTCACGCACTTTGAAAGTATACCCTGTTTCGGGAGCATTTGTCAATGGCAAATGTCCCCGGTTTGTCCTCACTCTTCGGTGAAATTCAGCGCGTCGTCCGGCTTCACGATGGAGTCGGCGTTCTCGGCCTCTCTTTTGGCCTTCTCCTCGTCGCGCTCCTCCTCGATCTCGCGGACCTCGCCCTCGTAATCGATGCCGCTCTCCAGCTTGATGTTCTGGTAGCGCTGCATGCCGGTGCCGGCCGGGATGAGCTTGCCGATGATGACGTTCTCCTTGAGTCCGTAGAGCGGATCGACCTTGCCGTTGATGGCGGCTTCGGTGAGCACTCTCGTGGTCTCCTGGAAGGAAGCCGCGGACAGGAAGGAGTTGGTCGCAAGAGACGCCTTTGTGATACCGAGAATGATCGGCGTACCGGTTGCCGGCGTTTTGCCCTCTTCCTCAAGCTGCTCGTTGCGCTCCTCGAAGTCAACCAGGTTGACGGTCTCGCCCGGAAGGAATCCGGAATCGCCCGGTTCGTCCACATTGATCTTGCGGAGCATCTGGCGAACGATGAGCTCGATGTGCTTGTCGTTGATATCTACGCCCTGGACGCGGTAAACCTTCTGCACTTCGCTGATCAGGTAGTCCTGAACCGCGCGCACGCCCAGAATGCGGATAATATCGTGAGGCCACTTGGAGCCCTCGGTCAGTTCCTCGCCCTTGGCGACAACCTGTCCTTCTCTTACCTTGACGCGGGCTTCGCGGGAGATCGCGTATGCCTTGCGGTTTCCGTTCTCGTCGACGATCTCGACCTCGGACTTCTTCTCGCTCTCCTTCAGATGCACGGTTCCGCCGAACTCGGCCAGAACCGCCTGGCTCTTCGGGCGGCGTGCCTCGAACAGTTCCTCGACACGCGGAAGACCCTGTGTGATGTTGCTTCCTGCGACACCGCCGGTGTGGAAGGTTCTCATGGTCAGCTGGGTACCCGGCTCACCGATGGACTGCGCCGCGATGACGCCGACGGCTTCGCCGATCTGTACGGTCTGACCGGTTGCCATGTTCGATCCGTAGCACTTCGCGCACACGCCCATGTGGGAACGGCAGGTGAGAATCGTGCGGATCTTGACTTTCTTGACGCCGTTTTCGTCCGGCTGCAGAACCGCGAGGATCTTCTTCGCCCTTTCCTTGGTCACGAGACGGTTTGCCTTTGCGACAATCTCGCCCGTCTCCGGATTTACGATATCCTCCGCCAGGTAGCGGCCGGTGATACGCTCCTCCAGCGACTCCAGAACGTCAGCCTTCTCGTCAGAGTTTGCCGTCGCCCTGTCGTTCAGGAACTCGGACACATACATGCCCGGAATCACGCCGCGGTGCTCGGAGCAGTCCGCCTCGCGGATGATGAGATCCTGCGAGACATCGACCAGACGTCTGGTGAGGTATCCGGAGTCCGCCGTGCGCAGCGCCGTGTCGGACAGACCCTTGCGGGCGCCGTGCGCGGAGATGAAGTACTCCAGTACGTCCAGGCCTTCACGGAAGTTAGACTTGATCGGCAGCTCGATGGTGTTGCCCGATGTATCCGCCATAAGTCCGCGCATACCGGCGAGCTGTTTGATCTGCTCGTTGCTTCCGCGGGCTCCGGAGTCCGCCATCATGAAGATGTTGTTGTATTTGTCAAGGCCGGAGAGCAGTGCGTTCTTCAGCTGGGTATCGGTCTGCTGCCATACGCGGATGACGCTCTTGTGTCTCTCGTCATCGGTCGTCTGACCGCGGTTGTACTTGCCGGTGATGATATCGACGATCTTCTCGCTCTTTGCGATGAGCTGCGGCTTGATCGGCGGAACGGTCATCTCGGATACGGATACGGTCATGGCCGCGCGGGTCGAGAACTTGTATCCCATCGCCTTGATGTTGTCGAGCACCTCTGCCGTCGTGGTCGTGCCGTGGATATCGATGACAGCCTGAAGAATCTTCTTCAGCTGCTTCTTGCCGACGTGGAAGTCGACCTCCAGCGCCAGCGCGTTGGCCGGATCACTTCTGTCGACGAAGCCGATGTCCTGCGGGATGATCTCGTTAAAGAGAAATCTCCCGAGTGTGGAGTCCACATTACCGGTCACAACGCTTCCGTCGGGCATCTTCTTTGACGTGCGGACGCGGATCTTCGCCTGAAGCGTGATCACCTTGTTCTCATACGCGAGGATCGCCTCGCTGACGTTCTTGAAGATCTTGCCTTCACCCTTCGCACCCGGTCTCTCCTGCGTGAGGTAGTAGATACCCAGCACCATATCCTGCGTCGGAACCGTAACGATCGTTCCGTCAGACGGCTTCAGCAGGTTGTTCGGAGACAGCAGCATGAAGCGGCACTCCGCCTGCGCCTCAACCGAAAGCGGAAGATGGACAGCCATCTGGTCGCCGTCGAAGTCGGCGTTGAAGCCCGGGCATACCAGCGGGTGAAGCTTGATCGCCTTGCCCTCGACGAGGATCGGCTCGAATGCCTGAATCGACAGTCTGTGCAGTGTGGGGGCGCGGTTTAACATAACCGGATGCTCCTTGATTACGTCGCCCAGAACATCCCATACGGACTGGTCAAGCTGCTCGACCTTCTTCTTCGCGTCCTTGATGTTGCGCGCGATGCCGCGGCGCACCAGCTCCCGCATGACAAATGGCTTGAACAGCTCGATCGCCATTTCTTTTGGCAGACCGCACTGGTAGATCTTGAGTTCCGGTCCCACGACGATAACGGAACGGCCGGAGTAGTCAACACGCTTGCCCAGCAGGTTCTGTCTGAAACGTCCCTGCTTACCTTTAAGCAGCTCGGACAGCGACTTCATCGGACGTCCGCCCGGGCCCGTGATCGGGCGGTTTGTTCTGCGGCCGTTGTCGATCAGCGCGTCGACAGCCTCCTGCAGCATTCTCTTCTCGTTCTTTACGATCATGTCCGGAGCCTTCAGCTCAAGAAGCTTCTTGAGACGGTTGTTCCGGTTGATGATCCGGCGGTACAGCTCGTTCAGATCGGAAGCCGCGAAACGGCCGCCGTCCAGCAGTACCATCGGGCGCAGATCCGGCGGCATAACCGGGATCTCGGTGAGGATCATCCACTCCGGCTTCGTGTCGGACTTGATGAAAGCCTCCACCGTCTCCAGCTTGCGCAGAACCTTCGTGGATCTCTGTGCCGTGATCTTCGGATCGTCCAGTTCCTCCCGCAGGCTCTGGGCTTCCTTCTCCAGATCGATCTCCTGCAGGAGCTTCTGGATCGCGCCCGCGCCCATCTCTGCCGTGAAGGAACCGCGGCCGTACTTCTCGACCGCCGCGTCATACTCGGCCTGGGTGATGACCTGCTTCTTCTTCAGGTCGGTGTCGCCCGGATCCAGCACGACATAGCACGCGAAATACAGAACCTTCTCCAGGTTCTTCGGGCCCAGTCCCAGCAGCAGGTCCATGCGGCTCGGGATTCCCTTGAAGTACCAGATGTGCGATACCGGAGCCGCGAGATGAATGTGGCCCATGCGGTCTCTGCGGACGCTGCTCTTGGTCACTTCGACGCCGCATTTGTCACAGATGATACCCTTGTCCTTGATTTTCTTGTATTTTCCGCAGTGGCACTCCCAGTCCTTGGACGGCCCGAAGATCTCCTCCGCGAAAAGTCCTCCGCGCTCCGGCTTCTGGGTACGGTAGTTGATGGTCTCCGGCTTGGTCACTTCGCCGTAGCTCCAACCCTCGCCCTTGCGCGCACTTCCGGAAATAAGTGCCGGAGATGCAAGCTTGATCTGAATCTTGTCAAACTCCAGTGAATTCTGTTTCGGCTTTCTGATTTCCGTTCTTACATCCATTTATTTTTCTCCGTTCCTGCAGGTTAGACATACACTTGTTACTGTTTCAGGAAACCTCCCCGGTCTCTTCTGAAGGAAGAGGCCGCAGAGGTCATATTCCGGACTCAATCGTACTTTCCGGAACGGATTATTTATTCATCGCCATCCGGCGTGTCTTCTACAGAACCGCCCACGAAATCGTCGTCATCGTCATCGTACAGATCCGTATCAGACGGCTCCTGCGGTGCCGGAGCCTCATCGATTCCACCCTCGGCATTGAGCTCGCCGACCGATACGCCGTCTTTCAGGTCGCTTGCGTCGATGCGGTTCTCGCCCGAACGTCTGTCTTCCGAGAAGATCTTGTTGTACGAAGTGTTCTCGTACTGGTCGCTCTCGAGCATCTTGACTTCGTTGTTGTTCTTGTCGAGGATGCGCACATCCAGTGCCAGTGCCTGGAGTTCCTTGATGAGTACCTTGAAGGACTCCGGAATACCCGGCTCCGGAATGTTCTCGCCCTTGACGATCGCCTCGTAGGTCTTTACACGGCCGACGATATCGTCGGACTTCACCGTCATGATCTCTTCCAGCGTGTAGGCAGCGCCGTATGCTTCCAGCGCCCATACTTCCATCTCTCCGAAACGCTGGCCGCCGAACTGCGCCTTGCCTCCCAGCGGCTGCTGGGTAACCAGGGAGTACGGGCCGGTGGAACGGGCATGGATCTTGTCGTCCACCAGATGGTGCAGCTTCAGGTAGTGCATGAAGCCGATGGTCGTGCGTCCGTCGAAGCACTCGCCGGAACGGCCGTCGCGCAGCTGCACGGTGCCGTCCTCATTGATCGGAACGCCCTTCCACGCCTCGCGGTGTGCCTTGTGCGTCTCCAGATATTCAAATACAACGTCGGAAAGCTTGTCCTTGTACTTCTTCGTGAAGTCTTCCCAGGTGTCGTTGGCGTAGCTGTTGGCCATCTTCAGCAGATCGCGGATATCACGCTCGCTGGCGCCGTCGAAGATCGGGGACGACACGTTGAAGCCCAGGATCTTTGCCGCCAGGGAGAGGTGAATCTCCAGGACCTGTCCGATGTTCATACGGGACGGCACGCCCAGCGGGTTCAGTACGATGTCAAGCGGACGGCCGTTCGGCAGGAACGGCATATCCTCAACCGGCAGGATGCGGGAAACAACACCCTTGTTGCCGTGACGTCCGGCCATCTTGTCGCCGACGGAGATCTTTCTCTTCTGCGCTACGAATACGGTCACCGACTGGTTCACGCCGGCCGGCAGCGGAGAATTCTTCTCGGATCTGGAGTACTGCTTCACATCCACGACAATGCCGTACGCGCCATGCGGCAGGCGCAGGGACGTATCTCTAACATCCTTTGCCTTGTCGGAGAACACGGCCTGCAGGAGCTTCTGCTCCGGTGTGAGCTCCGTCTCGCCCTTCGGCGTAACCCTGCCGACCAGAATATCTCCCGCGCGCACCTCGGCGCCGATGCGGACAATACCGTTTTCATCGAGGTTGCGCAGTTCGGACTCGGATACATCGATATCGTTGGTGATCTCATCCGGTCCCAGTTTGGTCTCTCTCGCGTCGCAGGTGTACTCCTCGATGTGGATCGACGTGTACACGTCGTCGCGCACCAGTCTCTCGGAGAGCAGAACCGCGTCCTCGTAGTTGTAGCCTTCCCAGGTCATGAAGCCGATCAGCGGGTTCTTGCCCAGCGCGATCTCGCCGTTGCTCGTGGACGGACCGTCCGCGATCACATCGCCCTTCTTCACGTCATCGCCCTTGAATACGATCGGGCGCTGATTGTAGCAGTTGCTGGCGTTTGTCCGCATGAACTTGTACAGCTTGTACTCGTGCTCATTGCCGTCGTTGTCCACGATGACGATGCGGTTGCTCTCGGACGACTTGACTACGCCGTCCTCTTTCGCGACCACGCACACGCCCGAGTCAACGGCCGCCTTGTGCTCGATGCCCGTCGCAATGACCGGCGCCTCGGTTGTCAGAAGCGGCACGGCCTGACGCTGCATGTTGGAGCCCATCAGGGCGCGGTTCGCGTCATCGTTCTGCAGGAACGGAACCATGGACGTCGCCACGGAGAATACCATCCGCGGGGATACGTCCATCAGGTCGATCATGCGCTTGTCGTACGCAGCCGTCTCTTCTCTGTAACGGCCGGATACGGTATTGGTCAGGAAATGGCCGTCGTCGTCAATCTTTGCGTTGGCCTGTGCCACATGATAATCATCTTCCTCGTCCGCGGAGAAATAGCGCACCTCGTCGGTAACCCTCGGATTCTCCGGATCGGACTTGTCGACCAGGCGGTATGGCGCCTCGATGAAGCCGTAGCGGTTGATCTTTGCGTAGCACGCCAGCGAGTTGATAAGACCGATGTTCGGGCCTTCCGGTGTCTCTACCGGGCACATTCTTCCGTAGTGGGTGTAGTGTACGTCGCGGACCTCGAATCCGGCACGGTCTCTGGACAGACCGCCCGGGCCCAGGGCGGACAGACGTCTCTTGTGCGTCAGCTCGGAGAGCGGGTTGTTCTGGTCCATGAACTGCGACAGCTGGGAGCCGCCGAAGAACTCACGGAATACACCGGTCACCGGCTTCGGATTGATGAGCGATCTCGGAGTCATGGACGAGGTGTCCGCCGTGGACATTCTCTCCTTGACCACACGCTCCATACGCGTCATGCCGACGCGGAACTGGTTCTCCAGAAGCTCGCCCACGCAGCGGATCCGGCGGTTGCCCAGATGATCGATGTCATCCTTGTAGCCGACGCCGTACTCCAGATGCATGTTGTAGTTGACCGACGCCAGGATGTCCTCCGGCGTGATGTGCTTCGGGATCAGCTCGTTGATGTCCTTGTGGATTGCCTTCAGCAGGTCCTCGCGGGTCTCAAACTCACCCTCGCTGTTCCTGCGGATGAACTCCATGAGCTTCGGATAGTACACGCGCGGCTCGTCGACGCCGACCAGCGACTTCTCCTCGTCGGTCAGCGGAAGGTACTGGTCGATCGCAACCATCATGTTGGAGAGAACCTTCACATGGCGCTTCTCAACCGTGCCGCCGTTGTGCCACTCCACCTCAAGCATCACGCTCGGAATGGCGGCATCCTGAATCTCATCCGCCTTCTCGCGCGTCAGCGTCTCGCCGGCTCTGGCGATCACAACGCCGTCTGCGTCCACCACATCCTCTGCCAGAACCTGGCCCGCAATGCGGCGGCGGAAGCTAAGCTTCTTATTATACTGGAAGCGGCCAACATGCGCGAGGTCATACCGTCTCTGGTCAAACAGCATGCCGTCGATCAGACGCTTCGCCTGATCATAGTCAAGCGGCTCGCCCGGACGCAGCTTCTTGTAGAGCTCGAGAACGGCGGTCTTCTCGGAGTTGGACGGATCCTTCTCCATCGTCGCCTTCAGCTTCGGCTCGTCACCGAATGTCTCCAGAATCTCCTGGTTGGTCTCAAGTCCCAGAATCCGCAGCAGAACCGTAACCGGAACCTTCTTGTTCCGGTCTACCTTCGCGTAGAAGCAGTTGTTGCTGTCCGTCTCGTACTCGATCCACGCACCGCGGTTCGGGATAACCGTGCAGCTGTACAGATTGACCTTGCCGTACTTGTCCTTCTGAATATCATAATAAATGCCCGGAGAACGGACCAGCTGGCTGACGATGACACGCTCCGCGCCATTGATGACAAATGTACCCGTTTCCGTCATCATCGGCATATCGCAGAGGTATACGTCCTCGTCCACGATCTCGCCGGTATCCTTCTTCTCCAGTCTCGCCTTGATGTACAGAGGAATGGAATACGTCAGATCCCGGTCCCTGCACTCGTCGATGTCATATGCTTTCTTATCGTCTCTCAGCTTGAACTCGTCAAACCACAGCTCCAGGTTGCCATTGTAGTCCTGGATGGGAGACATATCGTGGAGTACTTCCTGAATGCCTTCTGTAATAAAGGAATCGAACGACTGTTTCTGGACCTCAATCAGATTCGGCATATCCAGAATGTTCTTCTGATGCTGGAAGCTCATACGGACCGTCTTGCCGAACTTTTGAGGATGCATCGTGCTTTTATCCATGGACGTTTTCCACCTCTCACTATATTCTTATGAAACAACAGACAGGTCCGCAATATAAAAAAGGCCTGCCATACCACAGTGACGCATTGTCCATAATATCACCCGGCCAGAACGCTGTCAATAAACATTTGAGAAATATTCAGCCGGCCTCATATTTTCACGTACCGTTTCTTGTGCTATGATTGTACCGTTTTTACCACAGTTTGCAAACCTGTGAGGCATTTCCGATGAAAAATGTATCCGCTCCCGCGCGGCGCCTTATCCGCGCCGCCGTTCTCATTCTGACCGCCGTCGTGCCGGCCTGCGCCTACGCATACCTCCACAGCCGCGTCATCGTCTCCTCGGACACGACCACCACGCTTCCAATGGCATCCGATATTCTCGCGGGCAATGTCTGGCTGAAAAACTGGATTCTCGGGAGCAACAACTTCTACTTCACGGAAATCCTCGTCTACTGCCTCGGCCGCCTTGCGGGGCTGTCCTTTTGCACTCTCATCGTCTGGATTCCGTCCCTTGCGCTCGGCCTGACCTTCAGTCTGCTCCTCGCCTTTCTTCTCCCCGAACTTGCGCGGTACAAACGAGTTTTTTCCTATATTATATTCGCTCTGCTCTTCGTCTCCGTTCTGATCGTGGTCCCGTATCAGAGTTCCTATACGCTCCTGAATGCAAATTCTCACAACAACCTCTACGCAGGGGTCGCCCTCTGCCTTCTTCTCGTCTCCGTCTTCCTGTCCGGCAGGTTCTGGGCGCTTCCCATTCTCATTCTTCTTGGATCGCTCCTCTGCTTTTCCGAGAGCGTGACCGTCATGGTCCTGGTCGGCCCTCTGGTTCTCTTCGGTATGCTTCACGCTCTTTGCACAAAACAGCGCCGTCCGCTTCTTCTCACGCTCTCCGGCGCCCTGATGTACGCCGGCGGGAAGGGAATCTCCGATCTGTTTTCGCACATGGGCGGCCTCGTGACCCGCGGTCTTCCCATGCACCTTCTGGCACCTTCGGCCATACCCGGCCGCATTCCGGACTGGGCCGATCAGTTTGGTGTTCTGCTTGACGCACCGCTCGTCTCCTCGCCTGTCACGGTGCACACAACATTTGTCAGATTCCTGGCCCTGCTGTACGCAGGTGCCCTCGCGCATGGCATTGTCTGCTTCTTCCGGCTTTCCTGGCAGCGCCAGCTGCTGCTCATCGCCGTACTGAACATCGGCGGCTGCCTTTTCACCGATGTGGCAATCACGCACCGCTACATCGTCCCGGCCTTCTACTTCGGCTTCCTGCTGCTCTTTCTGTTCATCTGCGACGCGGTGGAGCAGCTTGCCTCCCGTGCTGTCTTCCTGCCGTCACCGGAAACGCCTGCCCGGGCACAGGGCGCCCCCGCAGAAAGACATCTCTCATCCTGGCGCGCTGCCGCCGGCCTGCTTGTGTCCTTCTCTCTGGTCACCTCTGTCTTTTTCGGAGCTGACAAATGGGCAGAATTTGCCACGCAACCGGTCTTCGGAAGCGATGAGCAGCGTCTGGCGGACTTTATCGCAGAGCGGAGTCTGGGCGACGGCTATGCAAATTTCTGGAACGCCTCCGTCACAGCCTATTATGCGGATTTTGATTTTCAGGTTTACCCCGTGTACACCGGCACCGGGAGCGGCACGTTCATCGCCTACCCTGAGCTCATCCGCCGGGACTGGTATGCGGAGCGCGGCATCCACTATTTTGTTCTGCACGAGGGGGAAGACAGCGACGAAATCCGGCAGCAGGTCCTCGCGATTGCCGGTGAGCCGGACATCACCTGGTATCTGGACGGCTATGAGCTTCTCTGGTATGACAGCGATCTGTCCGACCATCTTGGCAACGGGCTTTACGACAATGTCCTGACAGCAGATGAGCTCATTCCCACGGCGGATACCGGTGCGTACGAAGAATCGGAAGGTGAAGCTGGCCAGACAGATGCTGGAACGCACGAAGAGGAGGCAGATGAAGAAAACCGGCCGGATGCCGGGATGCATGAAGAGAAGGCAGGTGAAGAGATCCGGCCGGATGCCGGGATGCAAAGTTCCAGCTGGATTCTCCCGGACGGCGGCAGCGTTTTTGCAAACGGCCTGTCGCTTGCTCCCGGTACCTGGCGCCTCACGTTTTACGGAGACCATCTGAAGAACACCTCGATATCCGTTACATCCGACAAGCTCGGAACACTCGGGACACTTGAAGCAGCCTCTGCGGACGGGAAAACGCCGCATGAAAGCGAAAATGAAACATCCGGCAGCAGAGCGTCTGACACCGCTCCGGATTCCGAAAGCCTCAGCCTGACCATCACCCTGCCAGAAGCTGTCGAGGATATCACAATAACCGTGAAAAACACTGTCGGTCCAGGCGGAGCTGATATCCGTCTGAACCGGATAACAACAGAAAACCTTTAAACATCCGCTGCAGGCCGGCAGGTTCCATGACAGGCGCAATTCCCCGGGAACCGGGATTTCAGCGGAAGGCAGGCCGCAGCTATCCCGAAATCCGGGGATTTCAGCGAAAGACAGGTCCGGATTTGATTCCCGATGACAGGTCACTCTCACCTGTCATCGAAAAATGATGTTTCTTCCTGTTCCCGATGCCACAGAAGACTGGTTTCCGGTTATCCTTCATCGGAACAATCATCAGAAGCTTATTTTGATGACAATTATCCCCTCTTCCAGGCAGTCACATCATCGGAATTTCGCTTATTCATTAAGTATTGATGACGGACTCCCGGATTTAAGGCTTTTAAATCATCAGAAATCACCGCTTTTTGCAAATTTCGATGACAGCCGAAATTTCCGAAGGCAAAAACATCATCTAAAAGCAGTTTTCAATTAGAACCCGATGACAGCCAGAATATCATCTAAAGGTAGTTCATCAGCAAAAATTCCGATGACCACCCTCTCTTTCAGCGCCGACGAATCATCGATACGGATGTATCGTCTGAATTTTCACTGCTTCAGCCGGCATCCGACCACCCGCGGATGTTCGGATACCGTATCCACGACCAGCTCCAGATCAAAAACGTATTTTCCGTCTCCTGTCTGATTGTGATTCTTGAATGCCGCCAGTTCCTCACCGCTCCCGGAAAAAGCGACGGTATAGATGTAATGATTCCCGTTCACATCCGTGAAGCGCACCGTGTCGCCCGCCGCCATCTGTGTCAGCATTGAGAATTGTTCCGGCAGATCCGTCCCCTGAATAACAAGAAAAGACTCCGACTTTGTTTCGGAGTCTTCTCCATATGTGCGAAGACAAGGCATGTTCCCTGTCTTCTCATCCATACCGCCTACCGGCCAGGAACGGTTAAGGCTTTCAATATCCAGAATTCCGGCACAGTTGATGCCTTCGATTTGCATCACCGGCAGCGGCCCGCTCAGCTCCTGCGGGGTCATCCGCTCAGAGGCTGCTCCGGCTTCCTTCGGGATTGCCTCTGTGAGATTTATGAGAATTTCCGTGAGTCGGTCCGATGCGCGTTTCCTGTCAAGCATCCATCTTCCTAAAACTGCTGCTGCCGCAAGAATTGCTGCGAGGCCTGCTATCAACAGCAGCCTGCCTGCCCGTCTTGTGCCTTCCCGTCTTGTACTGCTTTGTTCTCTCAAAATCTTTTCCTTACCGACGGGCCATACGCCATCCGATGGTCACCAGCGCAAGACCACTGACACACATCAGGAAAAGCCATCCGAAAATCCGGCTGTGGTCACCCGTTGAAACTGTACCGCCGTTGCCGGTTGTCCTCTGCTGCTGTGCCGCAGGCGTAACCTGTTCTGTTCCGTAAGTAACCTCCTGTCCGGGCGTCGGACCCCCGCCGGACGTCTGCCCGGCGCTCGTCGTCTGCTCCGGTGTCTGCGACTGTGTCTCCCGCTGTCTGGTATTAGTTATCTGAAATGTCGTTCCATCCGACGATGTCTTCACCGTGTATCCCGCCGGGATGTTGTCCTCTTTCACAAGGAAAACACCGCTCTCCGCTTCCCAGGAATAGCTCCAGTTATTGTCCGCATTCAGGCTCACTGTCTGATAAACCGCACCGTCCTTGAGAATCGTCACGGCAATTTCAGACGGCCGGTCCGCCTTCTCATCTCCCTGCCACAGCTTCTGTACCCGGTAGGAAGTTTTCTCCGGTCCCGGCTTGCTCATGGCTTTGACATGCAGCGTTACATCTTTTACATACTCACCGTCCTTAAAATCATACGGTAGAGACTGAAGCTGTGCTCCGACTGTATAATCGCTTTTAGCCGGAGCATCCCATAAAATCAGATACAGACCGGATGGAATGTCGGATAACCTTGCACTCCCGTCCTGTATAACCGTCTGAATGTCTGCCGCTTTTCCATCAGCCCGCACATAGGCTTCAAGAGTCTGAGCGCCTCCCTCCAGTTTTCCGCTGTCCGACCCGTCAAAGTCCGCACCGCCCAGATATCCTGCGTACGTTCCGCTCAGCGTATACTGCCCTTCCGGAGAAAAGTCTGCCACCTTGTACAGCCTGACTTGTGTTCCGTTCAGGCTCTCCTGGTCAGACAGAATAGTCAGGCTCACCTGAGACTGTAAAGTATTTCCCTCAGAGGCCAGAACCGGCAGCACCGATGCCAGAAGCAGGCACAGAACAAGGCTGCACGAAAGGAAACAGTCTCTCCAAAATTTAGTCTTTTTCTGACGGATCCTTCCCTTCATATTTTTTCTTCCCCCTCGGTATTTCAGTGTATAGTTTCCGCTTTTTCCGCCGCCCCGCAAACGCGGATATAACCATGCGGGCAGCAATCAGAAGCGCCATGCCAACCATGAGAAATGGCATGATAAAATACGGTTCCAACCTCAGCGCATCCGCCGTTACAGCTCCCTTTGCCGGTACCGTGCCAGTTCGGTGTCCCCGCACAAGAAGACGGTGCGTGTTAAGGCCATAGGGTGTGCAGGTGACCAGAGTACAAAGATCCTCCTCCGGATTCATGGCAAGATCGTCCAGCTCATCCGGCAGCACCACTTTGATCTGATCCACCTCGTATGTCAGTGTCTGATCGAGTACCTGAAGATAAAAGACATCACCCTTCTTCAGCTTATCGATATCATTGAACAGTCTGGCGGACGGAAGCCCTGTATGACCGGATATTGCGCAATGAGTTCCCATTCCGCCAACCGGGAGCGAGCTTCCCTCGATGTGGCCAATGGCAATCTGAAGCACAGTACTCTCGGTGCCGTGATAGATCGGAAGATCCACATGGATGGACGGGATCTGGACATATCCCATAATCCCCGTTCCGGTCACATCCAGAATCTGGCGGTAATATGCATCATCCTCCTCATCCGGCACAAAGCGGCTGCCATCATCCGGGAGTTCCTCGTTGTACCGGACCGCCTCATCCCACATGTTCTTATACCGCTCCGGTGTCAGATCTGCAACCTGCTCCACATAGCCTGCGATAGCCCGTGTCTGATGCATACGATTCCACCAGTCCGAAACACCCGGATATGCCATCAGGGCGATCCCTGTGACCAGTATCCCCACGATTGCTATGCCGGCAAGCCGCGAAGTGATCCCTCTTTTCTTTGTTTTCTGGTTCATCGTGCCCTAAAAGAATTCCTTCCTGCTGCCATGAACCGGGCAGAACCGCTGACTAAGCAACTCCGCTTCTTTCAGCGGCTCTGCCTGATTAACAACCGGGAATCGCCGTCAGCCCGGGGAAAAGCCCCGGGCCGCGGCTGCATTCCTCATGCAGGTTCAAAATCCGGTTTTAAACACTTTGAAATGCCAAGGAGGCAGAAAACGTTGGAAAATCAACGCTTTCTGCCTCCTTATCTGTCCTTCAAAATGTTGTATGTGGAGGGCTTTTGAATTTTCGCAATTTAAAAACTTCTCGACAATTTATTTAATGTTTTCGGATAATATCGCTTGTGATTTAGCCCACCATTGAACGTTTCCTCCAACGCTGTCAGCGTGGTACAGCCTCCGTATAATGAAATGTAATATTGATCCTCTACATTTCCGACGATCATATGGTTTAATGTCTCTATAATATCCTGCGTCGTGCAATGATAGCGGCTTTGATTAACTTTGATCTCAAGAAGCCTATAGATGAGAAGCGCGGTGTAACATATCATAAAATGTGAAATTATGTGCTCGTGCTTTCTATGATAAATCGGTCGAGCTTCAAAATTTGTTTTCATGATCCTAAAGCATTCTTCAATTTTGTTGCGTGTTTCGCTGATAGAGACTATTTCAAGTACATCTGTAAGATCAGGCTTCGATTTTAGCGGATTATCCGGTGCACTTATCATATCTATTTGCAAATTTGTGGCGAGAGCATAAAACCCATCATACTTTTCCTCCTCCGCGATGCGGTCTGTATCAATAGAGTATGACACCTGCACTTCCCCACCATCTTTTGCGGTAGTTGTTTTCTTTATGAATCGCTTTGCGTCATTCTGGCTTTTCTTCAGTTCATCCGGATCACATTTTCTGATGAGATTCTTGGCACGTTCCACCTGACGATTCCGGATATACCTTTGGTATTCCATATATTTTC
Organism: uncultured Lachnospiraceae bacterium; assembly: GCA_903789615.1. Classification (GTDB taxonomy): domain Bacteria; phylum Bacillota; class Clostridia; order Lachnospirales; family Lachnospiraceae; genus UBA4285. The sequence goes on from CAIFEV010000002.1 coordinate 88,379, forward strand.
GTGAGAATCTGATTATTATTTTCTGCTTAAGAGTGCCCTTAACTTTTACACTCTTTGTTTTTCCGTTCTTGCATATCTTTGTTTCTGTGAGTCCAAGATCAATAAGGCTATCAGCGTCAATTACTTTATACGCCATCGAATTATAATATCTAAGATTATCTTTATCATTCTTATCAAATGTTTTTAGAAATTCTATTGATATGGGATCACTTTGAACAATTGTTCTTCCATCTTTATCTTTCTTACCATCGTTATCGGATGTTGGAATCCAATAATCGCAATCATTGAATACAGAATTCTGCATAACTTCTGACATTTTCTTAATTGACTGAGTGACAATAAAGCACCTTCCGCCCATGGAATTGAACTGTCTAATCCATGTCGACCCAAGTCCACCATCTGCAACATATATGAAAGAACCGTTATTATCATGATCAGCATCTCTGAACATTTTGATCAGTTCTTTTTCCAAAGGAATAGCGGTAACCTGTTCATTTGTATTTCCTGGATGAATGCACATTGACATTGGAATGCCTTGATTATCCATAAATAATCCCATTTCTACAATCGGGTTGGGACGGTTTTCTTTCGACTTTCCGTACTCGCGCAGTCCTTTTATTTCCTCTCCGGTTACTTCATCAACATAATTATCATCATTTGTCTCAGTCTCACAGTAATAATTTGTACAGTCGTAATAGCAACGAGATGTATCTCTCTTAACGATGTTGTTACTGTACTTAAAAAGCCAACTGATGTATTCGGCGTAATTGTCCTCAAGGATATCCATGGTCCGCATAATATGCTGATACTCGAAATCTGGCTCCTCGTAATACCAGTCCTTATTTTGCCATGTATAGAGCTTGGATCCAGGCCTCAATATACGGTCATAAACAAGGAATCTGTTAACACGGTCGATATCAAATGTGATCTTATTGCCGTTGCAAGCATTTTTGAAGAATTCATTGATGCTTAGCTGGCGATATATATGCTGAAGATAAAAATAGCCGACATTTCTTGTGTATAAAGGTGCAATCGATTTTTCTGTGTTGCTTTGAATCAATTCATTGAAATCAAGATGAAGGTCTATGCTTTGCAGACCGCTCTTCTCCTTTTCGTTCATTAGACGGACTTGCTCTTTTGCATAGGATAATGGATCATCTGTGATTTTTAGTAATTCTGAATGCTTTCCAATAATCTTTACATTTTTACAGGTTACTTTAGAACCATTCCGGTAACCTTTTTGAATATAGTAGGTAGGATCCTTCAGTCTCTTGTCAAAGTATAGTTTCATAAACGAAGTATAACACATGCGCCCTAGACATACAACACATACAACATAATAATCACAGAAATTTGACAGCCAAGAATGGCTCAACCACAACAAAAAAGAGAAGCCGAAGCCTCCCAAAAATGTGCCCAACTGTTTAAGACCCGAGCCCGGGGAAAAGCCCCGGGCCGCGGCTGCATTCCTCATGCAGGTTCAAAATATACGTTGAGAACCGTCCGTCATGCCCGTCCCGCCATCTTCTTCCTGTATACCAGGAGTGCAATGGCTGCTGCGACAAGAATAGCACCTGCTGCATAGAAGATTCTCGTGCCGATGCCGCCGGTGGACGGAAGAACCGTTCCTTTCTTGTTTTCAATCTCCGTCGTGATCGTACCGTCCTGCGGAGAAACCGTAGCCTCGTAACGCCCCAGCTTCACAACAGCACTCTTGTCTGAAGTTCCCATCAGCTTGAGGAGAGCCGGATTATCGGACTGCTCGTCATGAGAAGCACTGATCTCGAAGTCTATGTCTTCGATCTTGTTATACCCTTCCGGAGCCGATGTCTCAGACAGCCGGTAAACTCCGTCATCGAGTCCCTTGAATTCGAACGTTGTTGTATCACCTGCTTCAATTGTCTTTACAGTCTGGTACGTGCCATCTTGTCCCTTCTTGGAAAGGGTGAACGCCGCGCCTGCAAGCGGCTTTTTATCCGGATCGACCTTATTCACGATTGTCTCGTAGGTAAATACGATAACCTTGTCATCCGGTGTTCTTCCCGTTTTTGTTGTATCATACGGATTGTTTGAAAACTCCACATGGCTCATATTGGGATTGCCGGCGCGCCGATCACGGCATTGTCATTGAGCTTTGCCGTGTACTCAACCCGGATGACGGAATTTGCCGTCACAGATTTAATCGATTTCAAATCATCAAACTGAATTTCAAACGTGCAGCTATCTCCCGGCTTCTCCACAACTGTATATCCGGTCGTGATCGGTTCTGTAGCTGCATCTATGTAGACCTTAACGGAATCTTTGTTAAATGTCAGTCCCGGGCTTTCAACATCATGGAACACAAATTTATACGTGCTGTAATCACCATAATCCGGTGCCACCTGCCCGACAAGCTCGAACGGAACATCATCTCCGATATCCCAGTCCGCGGCGTCCTGCCAGCCAGTCATTTCCTGGTCCTTGGAATCATTGATATCCTTTACCTTCTTGTAAGAAGTCGTCGACGAACTCTTGGCTTTGACTTCCACATCAGCACCGGCCACCTTCAGTATATACTTTGAAAAAGTATCGCCTTTCAGATCTTTCGAAACATCTTTAATCAGATAGTATCCGTCGCCAAGTCCCGAGATAGTTGCCGTTTTTGTTTTATCATCCGCCACAGATGTTCCTGACGTTTGATTAAGGTGATTTGCGGCGGCAATGGCAAATGTCTCTGCATCCCCCGGATTCGAGGAAGATGAAAGAATATCCGCCACATCGCTGGCAGATTTTGCGTTCCCGAAGGTAGAAGGATAGGTTTTCGCCAGTGTCGCCAGCAGATCATCGCCATTTACACCCGTACCCCAGGTAATGTTTGACAAAACGCCATCTTTATCTCCTTGACTGTACGTACCAGAAAAAATCTGATACACCTCGTAGGTATGGACTTGTGTGCCGTCATCGCTCGGCTTGATTGTAATGGTATGGCCCGTCGATGCATCAGCACGGACTGTGCCGGCCATTCCAACGCTCATTGTAAGAGCCACCGCAAGTGCGGCCAGAATGCTGATAAGCTTGTGAATTCGCTTCATAAACTTAAGCTCCTTTCAAATTGTTTTCCCTGTTTCATCATCAAATGCCGCAATCTGGTTCATTGCAGCGGGCGGGAGCCGGCCATTTTCATCCCCTGCCGGCGATACCGCCTCTCATACTTCTCATGAATCAAATCTGTCCTTACGTTAATCCGCTGCCCCCTCCTTTGAAATCTGATCCCTGTCTCCTTTTCTGAAGCAATGTAATATACAGGAAAGCCGCTGCGATGACAAGCATGGCACCGGTTCCGATATACCGGTAAGTCCCCGGACCGCCGGATTCCGGAAGAACATATTCCTTCGGCGTATCACGTTTCGTATTCGTGATAATGATCTGCCCCGACTGAATGCCGTCATTGTTCACATACGACACCGTATAATCACCCGCTATGTCTTTTCCGCTCTGCGTAACGGCAGTTTCCTTCACCGTGTAGTAATACGCATTTCCGTCAGCGTCCTTCTGGTCCAGATTATCCCACACATACGACAGACGCCCCGTGGAAGAATCCCGGATCAGCGTCACCGGATCCCCGACTGCTGTCTGATTGGCCGCCCTGTTCGGAGCCTTTGTATAGTCAACTATTGGAGTCAACGCATTATAGGGCTTAACCTGAATCGTAATATTCAAATCGGAATTTACGCTATGAATTGTATACGAATAGTTTGCACTATCATCAACTGACATGGGGTACTTTTCGCCGCCATACTCCACATACAGGACATTTTTATTATCTTCCCATTCATTAAATCTTATACTTATCGGTGTACCGTCTTTCACAATAAAACTGTTCTCAATTTTATTATAAGGTGACTGCGTGCTCACCACTGTTATGTTCACCTTATGCCCGTCCGGAAGCAGATTCTGCCGGTACAGCTGCGCCTTCACCTGTACATCCGCCGGCGCTTCCGTCTCACTGCCGTCCGAATTCGTCCAAACCTTCTGTACACCGACACGGGTATAGGTATTCCGGATGTAGAAAATACCGCCCGCGTGGCTGAAAAATGTTATAGCATTCTGCGATACACCGGCATTCCCGGCGCCTGAATTGGAAAAGGCCGTATCCTCTGTACTCGCCGTCGCACGCCAGATCATATAGTATGGTGTCGTGTCCAGTTTGTAACCGTCCAGCGCCTTCGTCTCGGTGATCCGATACAAAATATCCTCTGTCAGATCTTTGATATCGCCGTACATCCTCCAGACAATCTTGCCTTCCGAATCGGTCGTGAGTGTCGATTTTGTTACGGTCCAACTGTTGGATGCCTTGTCAAACTGTTCAAGTTTGAACTGCGTCCCAGGCAGCGGAATCTGGTTGTTTCGGCTGTCGACCTTGTACAGCGTGATCTGTGAGCGGTGCGCGTGCGCCGAGGATGACTGTGCATTCAGGCTCATCTCCTGTTTGCTGCTCCAGTTTCCGTTGAGACTTACCGCATTGGAAATCTGCTTTCCATCTGCAAAGGAATCATCCAGATTGTACTCGTACACCAGGACCATCGCCTTGCTGTCCGGAATCGTCATCTTTATCGTTGCATTCGCTGTGTCATAATCCAGCGTATACGATGTACTTGCCAGCGGACTTCCAATATGATTTTCCGTATCCGGGTCATAGTTACACAATTTCAGTGAGCTGATGTCAAGACTCGGATTTAAGCCAGATGCCCCGGACAAGGTGTCTGTGAGGGTGAGTGTGGAGGAGTCTTCATCCAGATCAACGGCGCCCGGATTAATAAGCACTGTGTAGCGGACGCGGCTCGTCGGGTTCCCGTCTGAGTCCTTAAGCTGTTCCCCGCTCTTAATAACCCGCTCCCGTTCCCGTTTCACTTTCGTTTCCGTGCTGGAGGAATTTCCTGCCCATGAGGCCTTATTCACATACGTCTGCACGGTTTTAGCCTGGTCATTCCATGCAGGATCTTCTGCAAGAGAAATACTGTAGGAAACGGCAACCCTCTCATACCCGCTCACAAACGTATAATTCGGAATAGTAATGGTCAGCGTGGCCGTTCCGTCCTCATTCGGACTTGTTACAGCCTGCGGTTTGGATGTGCTGTTAAAATCGGTTCCTCGATCGTTAGTGTTGCGGTTCCAACTGCCGAAATTAAACTCTGCTTTCACCGATCCATCAACCAGTGAAGTGCCTGCCGGCAGCACATCGGTTATCGTAATGGTCCCGTTGTCCGCTTCGGTTGTGTTGAGCATCAGACGATAATTCAGAATTCCTTTGATGTCATCGTAATTTACCGTGCTGCTGCCGGGGCCGAATATATCCGTTCCATATTCATTCTTCTGATACACCTGTTTTTCAAACCGGTTCGGCCTGGTATAGGTGTATTCCGCCTGTGAGGTTTTGTCAAAGGCAGAACCGGTATTCACGGCTTTCAGACTCTGACCGCCCTGCAGCCCGGAGATGTCAATGGCCGTTGTGTAGTCCTGATCCGTGATCAGCTGCCTTGCTTCAAAGGTTGTGTTGTCTTTTGTAGCAACCTCCACAACAAATTTGTCGATATGCGTGTCGGCATCGGATGCCTGCACTTCCCTGTCTCCGGCATAGTAATGCACTTTCAGTCGGATATTTCCTGACTCACTGCTTCCGGAATACTGATAACTTGTCTTGTCGTCAACAATCAGCTTCAGGTGGCCCTTGAGCTGACCATCGAGTCCGGCAGCCGTCGCGTACTGCGTAATCCCGGGAAGAACATTTCCATCCGAATCGGTCACTTCGGTTCCAATCGTATCGGTGTATGTAAAGGACTTCAGTTCCCCGGCCGGTGGAGTGACCGTGAATTTCCACTTCGGATACAGCATACCGTTTGTGATCCCGGAAGTGTCTGCCCCGTCATTTGTCTTGGAGACAGCCGCCTCTCTGTACGTTCCATTCACGACGCCCGTTGAAGTGCCTATCGTGTTCGTACCGTCTTTCACCGTAACGGTATTGCTTTTTGTAAAAGATTCTCCCGGAGTCCCGCCAGTCACCTTTGTGGCATACTGGATACGATACACTCCTTTGGGATCGCGGGATCCGATGTAATCGGCTATCTTTACATCAAGCTGCTTTTTGCCGATAAGACTCGATATTTTAGCAATCTCCTGCCAGTTTTCGTCCTTAATGACAACATCGCCGACAATCTCATCCGGCGTCGCATCCGCAATCGTCCATTTGCTGACATCCGCCGTTTTGTCTTCATTCAGCCTGATCGTCCAGTTGATTACATTGTTCTGCGGATCATAACTGCCCTCTTTCTGTGCGGCAGGATGCATCTCTTTTGTATACGAACCGCCGCTCTCATTATTACCGCTCCGGGAAGAAGCTGTATTGGCAACCTTCGCATACTGATTACCGTCTGCGGCCCCGATCTCCGCCGAGTATGTCACGACATACTTTTCTCCGGCTGCAAGCTTTGGAAGACCATCGATCGTGAACTTGGAGGATGTGCCGCTTCCCGCCGTCGTGAGCTTGTACTGCCCGGCAGATATATTTGTTTTTGTATTTCCGTCCGATGATATCTTTACAACCCGGATGCTGTCCGTCTTATATGAAAATACAGCATTGGAGCTGTTATACGGATCAACTGCATCGTGAATTGTAACCGTTCCTTCCGTACCTTTTGTTGTCGATGTCGTGACGGTATAGTTCATCCTCCGGCCATCAGAAGAAAGGGAACCGGTCTTGGCCGTGCTGATATCATACTTTGACTCCTGAGGTTTGAGGACTGTGATGGTCGAGCCAGAATTCCCGAACGAGATTTTCTGTTTCTCTTCACCGGATGTATTGTGCAGCGTCGATTGGAACTGGACATCGCCTTCAAAAGCATCCCCGTTCATTTCTTTGTCGAAATCCAGCGTAATTGTACCATCGTCTTTGATCGTATAGATTCCGATCTCCGAATCATCGGAAGGTTTTCTGATACTTCCCGATTCACCTCCCTTCATTACTGTCACGCCCTGCGGGAGCTTGTATGTAATCGTATGATTGTCTTCTGTGATAATACCGTTTGGGATGGAATAATTGATCGTAATCCGCGCAGTGTCACCATCGGCAAATTCAGTCGCCGGTATCCACTGCCCGTCTCTCAGCTTTTCCGCAACCACGCCGTTCTCTTTATTTATATATTGCTCCAGATCGTATTTATTGTCATCTGTCACCTGCACAGCAATCGCATCGCCGTTGTCCCGTGTCAGCGTCAGCGTTTCCGTCGTGGAAAATGGCTGTTTTGCGCACAGTTCCCAGTCGTCTCCCTGTTTTGTGACATTCACAAGCGCCGGATCTGAAAAACGGACTTCCCGGATATCGCCGGCGCTCAGGAGATCTCCTTCACTGTTCTTTGCAATCTTCAAATCAGAAAGCAGCGAAGAGAGCATCACTGCGCTGTCACCCGGAAGAACATATTCCTGCGGGCCATAATGAAAGCGGACCGTATAGACAATCGCATATACCGAAAATGCATCCGACGAAAAAACAACCTCATCATCCGCCGGCTTGCGTGTGAGCTCCTCATCAGAAAGCTTTTCTACTGTCTCCGTCTTTCCGTCATCGCGGAAATGTACGATCTTCGGATCTCCTTCCGCATCTGAAAGTCCGGCGCAGCTCATGCTGACGGTAACCGGTTTCGCCGGTTCAATCTCCTGTCCGTTTGTATCTGTGAACGTAATTTCAACTGCGTTCTTTTTTACAATTTTTGTGGTATTGGCAGCGTCAGTCGCGCTCTGACCAGCCTCCAGACCGGAAGCATTTTCTGCCTGGGAAAGAATACTGCCGTCTTCTACGGCTTTCACCTTCATGGTTGTTCCTGCCGGAAATGCACCCTCGGGCGCCTCTGCCAGAACCGTGATAGGATTTTCTGTGTCTTCTGTCTGGCCGGAAAAAGAAGCTGCCGGCATGCTCTCTGGTCGGGACGCCGGTGACGTGACAGAAGCCAGCTCCTGAGTCCGTCCCACCTGTTCTGCTACAGCTATCTGAGAATCCTTCTCGCTGCCGGCAGCCGGCTGAACCGGAATCAGGCCCGGTGTCGACGGCTCTGCGTTTGTGCCGCTTGTGGTCCCAGCAATTGCAGCCGATTGGTTTTCACATCCGGACGCAAGAGACGCACCGCCGCTGCTGCCAGCATCCGCTCCGCCTGCAAGGCTCACGGCTGCTGCTGTCGAACCGGCCGCTGGCCCGAATGTACTGACAGAACTTCCGGGAACCGACGTAAAAGCAACAGACAGACACAAAATCACGGCAGCCGCTGCACTGAGAAACTGCCCTGATCTTCTGCCTGTCTGTTGCAAGCCGCTCCTATTATTCACAGAACCGGTCTTATGCCTGTTACGAAAAAACCACATACTTCATTCCCCCTGAATCCTGTATGTCAGCGTCTGCCTTCCGACGCGGCAGATGGTTCTTCCTTCTATATAATAGTTAACGATTACCGGATCCCGCCAAACCGCGTGAGCGGCCAGACCCGGAATCGAATTTTTCCTTCCACGCTGCTGGCAGGAATACAGCCGATTTCCTCTGCCCTGGAATCCATTCCATTTTCACGGTTGTCGGCAAGTACAAATACCGTTCCCTCCGGTACCGTAAGCGGAAAAGCCGTTGTATTTCTTCCGCTCCCGGAGCCTGCCACGTAAGGCTCCGGGAGCTGTGCTCCGTTCACGGTAACGTTACCAGAATCATCGATATTAACTTCATCGCCTTCCTGTGCGATGACACGGCGAATCAAAAGTTTGCTGTTATACGTAAGAGCTGCAACATCTCCCTGCTTTGGCACCGGATCCCGGGCAGCAACTACGATATCTCCATCCGAAAGTGTCGGACTCATGACACTCCCATACACTCTGTACACGGGATGAGTGAGCAACGTAATTGCAGCTACTGCAATACAGAAAATACCAATCCAGAAAATCAGCCGTCCTGCCTTTCCGGCTCTGGAATATCTCATTCCTTCCTCTTCTGGTTTCCCTTCATTCTGCATAACCATCGGTGGTCTAGCCCGAAATTTCAGTTCGCATTTACCTGTTTCTCATTTATCTTTAGAGTATCCCCCCGCCGATTAATTTTCAAGGCCAAAACAGTTGATAATTTTAAATATTAAAATAAGCTGACATCACTAAAATCCCATTTCTATGCGTATTTCCTGCATGACGGGTCTTATCGCCTGATGAAACTTGTCAATATTTTCACATCTTTATTAATTTTTTACCATATCGTGAGAACTTTTATCTGTGAAAAAAAGTGCACCGCTCACCCTATCCGATACTCCCCTTCCCGGCAGTATACATCGGTCAGGAAGAACTCACGCATCACGCGGATCAGGTACTCTGTGTCCTTCACACCGGCCGTCTCATACGGCGAGTGCATGGCCAGCTGCGGCAGGCCGATGTCCACCGTGTTCATGGAAACGTGAGACGTGGAGATATTCCCCAGCGTTGATCCGCCCGGGACATCCGAGTTGTTGTAGAATGTCTGGCACGGGACGTCTGCCTTCCGGCAGATGCGGCGGAAGATGGCGGCCGCCACCGCGTCGGTGGTGTACTTCTGGTTGGCCGAGAACTTTACAACCGGGCCTGCATTCATGACCGGCCGGTTCACAAGGTCCGCCTTGTCCGGATGAAGCGGATGCACGGCGTGCGCATTGTCAGCGGACACCATGAACCCGGTTCCCGTCATGCGGCGGTAGTCCTCTTCCGTGAGTCCCAGCGCAAAGACGATGCGGCGCAGCACGTCCTCCAGAAATGTGGAATCTGCTCCCTGTTTTGTGCGGCTCCCGACTTCTTCGTTGTCAAATATTGCGCACACATTTACAGCGCTTCCCGGACGGTTCTTTGCTGCAGACGGTACAGACACGTTTCCTGCTGCCCGGATGAGGCCCTGCATGCATCCGAAAGCGCTCTGCAGATCGTCCAGCCTGCCGGAGGCGATGTATTCCCGGTTTGCGCCCCAGATTCTGCCCGGCACGCGGTTGTAAAGAAAGAGATCCGCAGCCTCGATTTTGTCCTCGTCCACACCGACAGCCTCCGCCTCCAGGCGCGCGAGCGCCCCTTCGGACGTCTCATCGCCAAACAGCACCATCATGTCATTCTGTACAGAGAAGGCATACCCGTCGTTTACCTTCCGGTTCATGTGAATCGCCAGGTTCGGGATCATGCAGAGGTCCCGGTCAAAGTTCACCAGCCGGCTCTCCAGTCCCTCATCTGTGTCCACGATGACGCGCCCCGCAATCGAGAGCGGCCGGTCCAGCCACGGCGAGAGAATGGCGCCGCCGTACAGCTCTGCGTTCAGCTCCACATAGTGCCCGGCCTTTCCGACTTCCGGGCTGTCCTTCAGGCGGAAGGTCGGTGAGTCGCTGTGCGCCGCCGCGATCTGAAAGTGATCCGGACGCTCCGGGAGCGTGAAGGCGATGATGGCCGACTGGTTGCGCGTCACAAAGTATTTACCGCCCGGCAGGATCTCCCAGCGTCCGCACTCTTCCAGGCGGCTGAATCCCGCCTTTGTGAGCATATCGCCAAAATTCCTCACCACATGAAACACCGACGGACTTGCCTCGATAAACTTCAGAAGGTCCCCTGATGTCTTTTCAAAATCCTGCTGCATACCGCCCACCTTTCCTGAATTCATAAAATATCCTGTCTTCCATGCTGCACTGGATACACTATAGCACGGAAGAAGGCGAAGGGAATCATGCTTTCCCTGGTTCCCGGAGGGTTTTTTGAACATTTCCGGATTTGAGGGATGGGATTTGGATATTCCTCAGTCCCCCGGGAGTGAAATGCAACGAAAAAGACAAGATTCTTTGATTTCCGTTGCAATTTTCACCCGATTTTGGACAGGCGTGCAACGAAATTAACCTTTCTTATGATTCTCGTTGCAGCCATTTCTCTGGAAGCCACCACGCCCCTCCGGGCGGGCTAATGTTTCCCGTACCGGAGGGGCGCCTCACGTTTCTCTCAGAAATCAGTATCCGAGTTTCTTCAGATTCTCAAGACTTGTCTTCATCGCCGTAAACGGGCTGCCCTCGCAGACATCCTGTTCAACGAGCGCGTACTTGCAGTCGGTCTTCTCAAGCTCTGCCATGATTGCCGCAAAGTCGATGTTGCCTTCCATTACCGGCGCCATGACTTCTGTGTGGTCCTTCGTGACCTTGCGGTCCTTCAGGTGCACGCACGGGATGCGGCCTGAGCACTTGCGGATCCAGGCAAGCGGGTCGACGCCGGCCGTCGCGAGCCAGTACGTGTCAAGTGTCACGCCAAGCTCGTCCGGCGCGAAGCCGTCAAGCAGGTAGTCGAGCAGATACTTTCCATCCGCCTTGAAGAAATCCAGGTCGTGGTTGTGATACATGAACAGCATCCCTGCGTCGCGGATCATGTCAAGCGGTCCCCTGAAGTCCTCCACAAAATAGCGGATCCACTCCGGATCCTGATATTTGGCCGGCATCGAGCCGAGGCCGATGTATTTACAGCCCATCACCTCGTGGTCGTGGATCAGGTTCTCCGTGTCGTGCAGAATCCGGTCCACCGGGCTGTGCGTCAAAACGATGCGGATTCCGTACTTGTCGCAGACCTCGCGCGCGACCTTTGGCGTCACCGACGCGCCGATGGCCGAGAGCTGAACGGTCTTGTAGCCGATGGCCGCAACCTTGCTGATCGTGCGCTCAAAGTCCTTCGGTGTCTGCGTAAAATCACGCAGCGTAAAGAGCTGGGCTCCAACTTCTACCATAATCTGATTTCCTCCTGTTTAAAACTGTCTTTAAGTTTTGCTTCTGCTGCCGGTATCCCCGGCCTGTCTGACCAGTGTTATCCTTACCTTCTTATCTCCGGATATCCCCTTCAATCTTACTGTAGTCAATCACCGTCTCACTCCCGTCCGTCATGACCAGCGTCACCGGACCGTACCCGCCGCAGCGCTGCGGATCCGTATAGCGGATTTCTTTCACCGGGAACAGCTCGTCGTCTGTGAAGTCGGTGAGATCTCCCTTCGTAATCGTCTGGGAGATGAGGATGCATTTGTCATATCCGTACTGCTTCTGCCGGACGGTCTTTGCGTAGATGACTATTGACTTTTCGGAATCCGGGTTGGTGCCGGTGCTGCTGTACGTATCCAGTTCGCTCCAGCCGTCAAAGATGGTCATCGCGAGCTGGCGCGCATGGCCTGTATGGTCGTGTCCCTTGAGAACGATCGCGCGGAATGTCAGGTCTTTGCACCGCTTTTCGCGGCGGATGATCTGCGTGCCGTTGTCCGGGAATCCAAACGACCCGAGGGTGAGCGCCCACGGCCGCTGGTAGGTGCGGTAGCGGTCGGCGCGGATGAGGCCATACGGCACGGTGAAATCTGCCAGGTCAAGAGCGGTCTTCCAGCACAGCTCGCCGCGGTTGCTGTAGTCAAAGTAGGCCCGGCGGTAGAGGACGCCTTCCTCCTGTCCGTGCCAGAAGACGGCGTTTGTGCGCTTCACCTTGTCAAATGTCAGATCGTGCAGCACATACTGCTGCGACTCGATGTCCGGCTGTGTGGATGCCTCCCACGGGAACTTTGTGGAGTACACGAGCTTTCCGTAGTTCCACATGCCGTGGATGTTGTCCTCGTCCGTCACCACCTTGCCGGTGCGCATCTCGGTCGTACCGTTGGCGGCGTGGTTGGCGATGGCAAGCGCCGGACCATTTAACACCGTGAGCGTCACATCCTTTTCTCCCATCTTCTCCCAGACGCCGTTCTCTTCCTTGGCCGTCCAGAACGGGTCGTCCTCCGGCAGGTCCAGGCAGAAGAACGCCTTGCCCATCCAGTACGGCGACTCCGCGCAGGAGTACCCCTGCACCAGCGGCAGGAACGAACGGTAAAAGCCGAGCGTCGGAACACCCGGCGTGCTTTCATCTGCGCTCCACAGGAAGTCGTCGCGCTCAAGGAACTGCAGAAGCGATCCCGAAGCAATCCGGCGCGCAAGACCCGGATTTACCGATGCGTGTTTCAGCAGGCGGTTCATGGGGAACGCACTCGTCGCGGCGAACCGGTAGATGCAGCTGCGTCCCCACATGTTCGTGAAGCCGTCCGCGTCGAAATTGCGGTCGTACGTCTGCATCAGCCGGTTCTGGTTTTCCTCAAACCGCGCGGCGATGTACGGCTCCTCTTTGTAGCCGTACCAGTTGTTCCAGATGACCGTGTACACGTTGAACGCCCAGCAGGAATAGTAGTCAAACCCGAAACCGTCGCGGTACCACCCGTCGCCGCAGTAGTAGCTGAGAATCGCGCAGGCGTGATCCCGCATCTTGTCCGCGTCAATCGGATACCCGTACTTGTACAGGAATGCGTAGTCCAGCATGTTGAAGAGCCGCCAGTTCTGCGGAACCGTGTTGCCTCCCGCGTAGTCCGTGAGGAACTTCGCGATGATGTCCTTTTCTTCCTTCGTGTATGTGTCCCAGATCTGCTCGTGGCACTCGTCCAGACAGATGACCAGTGCGCAGGTCTCCACCGTCTGCTGATAACAGGCGATCGGATCCGTCCCGCCGTACTCCCGGTCCATGTCCGAGTAGTAGCGCACAAAGTTCGGGTCGCCCGGCGTCACGCTCTTTAAAATCTGCTTCTTATAGTAGTCACGCAGCTTAATGCCGCCGATTTCAATGTCCGGGTTGTCTTTGATGAGCGGCGCCGCGATGAAAAATGTACGCGTAATCCCCTCAAAATACTCCGCCTGCACTTTCCAGGCCGGCGTGTTTTTATTCGGATAGGTTACCTCCGTCTCATAGCGCGGAACCACACACGGTGAATCCTCTGACGGCAGGTTGCAGAACACCCCCTCAAGCATGTAAACGCCCGCCTCGATCCAGGACTTTCTCGTCATGCCGGTGTAGGGACTGAGCGTAAAATCCAGATTCTTCGGTTCAAACTTCATGACTTTTCACTCCTCAAAATAATTTCCGATACGCTTGTAGATCTTCTTTACACTCTCATACGCGAGCTTGCGGCGGCGGTACTCGTCGACGATACCCTTGTTGTTCATCGTTCGCGGCCGGTTCGAAAACCACTCGCGGCTGACGCGCACATCGGCGAACTGCCAGATGAACACGCCGCTGATGCCCTTCGTCCCGAAGACCGCCCGAAGCTGATGATCCAGCACCTCCGCCTGATAGTCTTCCGTCCACGGATCCAGACTCTGAGAGCGGAAGCCGTAGATGCCGCCCGCTCCGATCTCCGTGATAAGAAAAGGTTTCCCGGCACCCTTCGTCTCATTCTGCACCCAGTCGTAATTCTCCTTCACCCACTCCTGCGCCGTCTTGTCCTGCACATACCACTCCGGATACAGGTTATAGGAGACGATATCCGGCAGATCCAGGCAGATGTCCTTAAAGAACTTGCAGCTGGCGGACGAAACCGGGCGCGAGGCGTCCATCTCCCGCAGGATGCCGTACTGCTTCGCATAACACTCGCGGCCGTACTTCGTCTCGCTCGCGCACTCGTTCAGAATGCCCCAGACGAAGATGGAAGGATGGCTGATGTGCGCGTCCACCATCTCCCGGGTCACGGCCTCTTCCTGCGGCTCGAAGTTCGGATTTCTCATCTGCTCTTCCGAAAGCCCCCGCGCGTGATTCTCCTCCCACACAAGGATTCCCTGCTCGTCGCACAGGTCAAGGAACCGCTCGTCGTTCGGATAGTGCGTGGTGCGGACCGCGTTGCCGCCGAGGTCTTTGATAATCGCAAGGTCTCCCTGCAGAACCGCCAGCGGCAGGGCGCATCCGAACAACGGATGGTCCTCATGCCGGCAGAATCCCTTGATGCGAAGCTTCCGGCCGTTTAACAGGATGTCCTGCCCCTGTATACGGATCTCACGGAACCCCGTCCGCTCAATCAGGTCATCGATCGCTTCGGTCCCGCCCTGCTCCCCGCTCTTTGCGAGGACCGCGTGCACGCAGTAAAGTTTGGGATGCTCCGGCGCCCACTCCGTCACGCCTTCTGCCGAAATCGTCACATCCGCGTCAGCGCGACCGTCCGCGTCCGTCGTCACCTCGGTATCCACCGAACCGACACCAGGCACCTGCACAAGAAGGGTGAAGTCTTCGCCCACCTCAAACGAGCGGACCCTTACATCCGCGTGCAGCTTCCACCCGTCTTCCGTTTTCTCCGGCACGGCGTGAAGAGAATCAATCCACGCGCCGTCAAGCTTCTCCAGACTCACGCCGCGGTTGATGCCGCCGTAGGTCATGTAGTCATTGGGCACATGCAGCGCGCTTTTTTTACTGAACCGGTTGTCGACCGTCACCTTCAGGTGATGCGTGCCGGGCTTCAATCCCCGCGCGATGCAGGTAAAAGGTGTGAAGGCGTTGTAGTGCTCACCCAGGAGCTCTCCGTCCACATACACGCGGCCGGTGTGGCTCACTCCCTCAAACGCCAGGCGGAGGTCCCCCTCCGCCTCAAAGTCTCTTTCAAAATCTCCCTCGCCGCGGTACGACTCAAATCCCGGAATCGTCTCCCAGCAGCACGGAACAACCACCGGGTACGACTGTCCCGCGTTTTCCCCTGAAAGCGGCGTGAATGTCCAGCCGCTGCCGGACAGATCCTGCGTCCTGCGGACGGCGTGTGTGGCAAATGTGCGGATCATAGTATGCAATATTCCTTTCATTACACGAAGGAGTCCGGAAGAAACGGCACGGGGCCGATATTCTCCCGGATACTCCCATTTGTCATATACTTTATCCCTTGATACCGGCTGCCGCAATGCCCTGCACAAAGTACCTCTGGAGGAAGATGAAAAGTACGAAGACAGGGATGAGAGAGACGGTGGCGGCTGCCATGATGAGCGCATAGTTGGATGAATACTGCGTATTGAACATACGGAGCATCAGCTGCACAGTCTTCTTGTTGGAAGAGGACAGGTAGATGAGCGGTCCCATGAAGTCGTTCCACTCGAACACGAAGCCCTGGATGATAAGCGTCGCGACGGCCGCTTTGGACAGCGGAAGCATGATCTTGGCCCAGATGCCGTATTCACTGAGCCCGTCGATGCGGGCGGCCTCCAGAAGTTCGTTTGGTATGCCGATGTAGAACTGCCGCATCAGGAACACGCCGGTTGCCGTGAAGGACTGCATCAGAATCAGTCCGACAAGCGAATCCGTAAGCCCCATGTTCTTGATCATGATGAACTGCGGAACCATGTATACCTGCCACGGAATCGCGATCGTCATAACATAGCAGAGGAATATGGTGTCGCGGCCCTTGAACGTCAGCTTGGCAAATGCATACGCCGCAAAGCTGGACGTGATAACCTGCAGGGCAGTCGCAACAACCGTGATGACAATGGTATTGCGGAAGCCGATCAGAAGCGGAACTTTTTTCCAGATCTTGACGTAATTGGACCACTTCGGATTGGTTGGAATCCACTGAATCGGGAACGCGAACACGTCCTTCTCCGCCTTCAGTGAAGCGGAGATCATCCAGGCGAACGGCACCAGCATTCCGATGGCGAGGAGGATCAGGACAATATAGAGAATAATCTTTCCGATAATTTGTTTCTTTGTCATGATGCACCTCGAATTATAAGTAATCCGTGAAGCGCTTCTCAACGCGGAACTGGATGAGTGTCACGCAAGCGACGATAACGAAGAGCACCATGGCCACGGCGCTGGCGTATCCGAACTTTCCGCTGACAAATGCGCTGTTATAGATGTGATAAGCCAGGACCTTGGTTGCCTCACCGGGGCCGCCCTGCGTCGTGATATACATGATGTCATACGACTTGAAGGTAGCGACAATCAGCATCATCAAATTGAAGAACGTCGTCGGTGTTATGCATGGCCAGGTCACATGGAGGAACTGCTGCCATTTGTTGGCACCGTCGAGAGCTGCCGCCTCATAGAGTTCCGGGTTTACTCCCTGCAGTCCTGCGAGATATACGATCATGTAGTATCCCATACCCTTCCAGACGGTCAGACCGATAATTGTCGGCATAGCCCAGGTCTGGGATGCCGCCCAGCGGGGCGGATTAGCGATGCCAAGAGCCATCAGGATGCTGTTTATCGGCCCCTTGTCCGGGTTGAACAGCGCCATCCACACGACGGCCACAGCGACCAGAGACGCGACATATGGGAAGAAGAATACGGAGCGGAAGAATGTCCGGCCTTTAATCGGCTTGTTCACCAGAATCGCGAGGAGCAGGGCGATGAAAAGTGTAACCGGTACCGTCACAACCGTGTAGTACAGAGTATTCTTCAGTGAAATCCAGAAGCTCTTGTCCTGGGTGAACATCTGGATGAAATTATCGAGCCCGACGAATTTGATTCCGGTATTTCCCGCACCCCAGTCACAGAGGCTGAGCACAAGAGAAAACGCAATCGGAACAAATGTGAAAACCATGAATCCGATCAGGTTGGGAAGCAGAAACGAGTACGCTATCAGTGTGCGGTGCCTCTGCAGTGATCCCTTCTTCTTCGGAGCGGCAGCGGCGGCTGCCTTTGCGCTTGTATCGCTCATAATCACTCTCTTTTCTTAAAAGAATTCCCACCATACCTGCTGCCGGCATGGTACGGTGGGAATATACATGTAACTCAGAACAGATGATACTCTTTGTTCCGGCTTACTTAAGCGCGCTCACGCGGCTCTTCAGATTGGCAATACCCTGCTCCGCTGTCTCGGTTCCGGTCATGATAGCGCTGTGCTCTTCCTGGAAGATCTGGTCGATGTCTCCGCCGTTCTTGTCCATCGGGAATTCGATGATGTACTTGTCGATGTTGATGTACTTGGAGAGGCCTTCCGGCGCATACTCGTTGGTGTTGTGCAGGTTATCAAAGATCTCATTGATCTTGTCGGAGCTGTAGCCCGGAAGAACACCGGTTCCTGCGAGAACTTCTGCGCCTTCCTCACCGCAGATGTACTTGATGAAGGTCCATGCAGCTTCCGGATTCTTGCCGTAAGCGCCCATCGTAACCGGTGTCACGCCGCCGACGGCTGCCTTGTTGTCTGTTCCGGCATCACTCGGAAGCGAGCACACGCCCCAGTTAAAGTCTGCATTCTCAACGAGCATGTTGATGAACCATGTGCCCATCTGCATCATCGCAACAGACTGGTTGTAGAATACGCCGCTGTAATGGATGTTCGACGCCTTCAGAGAGCCGTAATCCATGACATAGCCCTTGCTCTGCATGTCAAGAATCGTGTTGTAGGCGCTCAGAAGCGAATCATAGGTGTCCGGCTTTGTCTCATCAAATGTCCCGTCGCGTCTTGCATACATGTAGGCATTGGACGGCCAGGTATGAATGTGTGCGCCGTAAACCTTGTCGTTGCCCTCGCCCTTCGTCATCTTCGCTGCCAGCTCTTCATACTGGGCAAGCGTCATGCCGTCCTTCGGATACTCGACGCCCGCAGCGTCAAACAAATCCTTGTTGTAGTACAGAAGGTTGTTGTCCTTGCGGAACGGAACACCGTATGTCTTGCCGTCAACCGAAAGAGAATCAATGAGTCCGGAATACGCATTCTTGTTGAAATCACTGTCACCGTTCATGTACTCGTCAAGAGGCTTCAGATGGCCCTGTGAAATCAAGGTGGACATTGTCGGAAGATCCTTGATGAATACAACATCATAGTCCTCATTGCCTGCAAGCTGTGTCTTGATGGATGTGATGTACTCATCCGCCGAGAACTCGACCGGCTCGATCTTGATATCCGGATACTTTTTCTGGAATGCCTCAAAGATCGTCTTGTAATATTCGCTGTTGGAGTAGTCCCAGAGTGCGACGCGGATGGTTCCGCTGCCTTTGTGGTGCTTCCTCCTGCCGCACCGGTTGTTGTTGTGCCGGATGAACTTCCGCATCCGGCCATGGATGCTGCCATCAGTGCTGTCAGAACGGCAGCTGTCACTTTCTTTGCTCTCATGTAAATTCCTCCTTTATATCCTGACCCTGCGCTTGAAGCGCAGTAATTCTTACCAGATGAAAAGTTCCGTACCACAGAGCTTGTAAACTGCTTCGATGAAATAGTAGTCACCGTAGATGATCGTGAAATCGTGTTCCTTGTCGTGATAGGCCGCAGTGCACTTTTCCAGCAGTTCATCTCTTGTTTCATCCCAGCAGCACCGCTTCGCGTCAAGCGTCTTTAAAAGTGCCAGAGCCTCGTCAAGATACTTCTTCGCTCTCGCCGCGTCATCCTCACACTTAGCCAGCTCAATCAGTCCGCACGCCGTGATCGCAGCCGCCGTGGAATCTTCCCACGGAATGTCCTCCGGCTGGCAGTAGTCGACCGGCACAAGACTACTCTCAGGTATCACGGAAAGAACATAGTCCGCAATGCGCTCCGCCGTCTTCCGGTACGCTTCCCGGCCACTGTGCAGAAAACTCAGCGTGAATCCGTAGATTCCCCAGCTCTGTCCCCGCGTCCACGAGGAATCCGGCGACAGCCCCTGCCCATCGACAGCCCCCAGCACCTCGCCGGTGTTTATGTCAAAGTTCACAATGTGATTTACCGAACCGTCTTCCCTGACAAATGCCTTCATCGCCGTTTCCGCATGTGCCATGGCGATCTGTGCGAATCTCGGATCCTCTGTCACACTGCTCGCCCAGTACAGAAGCGGAAGGTTCATCATGCAGTCGATGATCGCATACCCCCGTCTGTCCCGGTCATCGAAAGCATTCCAGGCCCGGATGAAGCGCCCGGCCAGATTGAACCGTCCCGCCATATTGGCTGCCGCCAGCAGTGCCCGGTTTTCCGACTCCGGATTCTTTTCTACCCTCCAGTGCGCCACCGACGTGGGAAGCCACCGGAATCCGCTGTCATGATCCATCACGGCATAATTCATGAGAACCGGGTCAAGCTTCTTCTCGACTTTCAAAGCTTCTTCCCGGTAGAGTTCCTCTCCGGAAGTATGGTACAGCTGCCAGAGGATACCGCCCCAGAATCCATTGGTCCACCAGCCGATTTTCTCCGGGGAAGAGCAGTCATCAAAAACGCCGTCCTGCGTCTGATACGGAATCTTATCTCTCGAGCGGCCGACAACCTGCTTCATCTTTCCGGCAATTTTACCGGAAACTCCTGCAGCCCACTCTCTGTCAGAAGCATCCAGCATTGTCTGAATATTCATGCTTTCACACATTCCTCTCTGTGAGGTGCCATTTCTTTATGATGGTGTTATTATAATTTCGTAACTTTTTTGTGAAAATACACTTTTCCATTCAGTTCATGGAAATTTTTTAGGTAATTCTGCACATATGGCACAAATAAAGAAAAAACGCATCCTGCAAAAAATGAAGACACTGCGGGGAAGACTGATGCTTATTTCGCTGGCATTTGCCCTCCTCACCTCTCTGACAGCCGCGGTCTGTGCCTCAGGCCTGTCCCAGCACTATCTGCGCAGCGAACAGCGGCGTGCCGCCCAGGCCAGCCTGGATCTGCTTTCCGCCGACCTTGAAAATGATCTTTCCATGATAGGCAGTCTGGTCGGATGGATACAGACCGACATAACGGTCAATTCCTGTCTGCGGCAGCTGAATTACCCGATGTCCCGCAATTCCAGTACTGTCAGCCGCCTCCGGTATCAGTCCTTTGACAGACTGAGCAGCGAGGTCAGCAATACCATTCACACCTACACGGTCCAGCGCGTGCTCATCTCCTGTCTGGATGGTTCTTCCTTCATACAGTACGCACCACTTCCCAGTATTTACCGGAATTCTCTGCAGGATGCTTTAACTATCGTGAATGAACCCTATTTTCCGAACTGGAGTAACAAGCAGGATGTTGTCTGGTGCGGTCTGAGAGATGACCCTTTCACAGCGCCAGGCGAAACCTCTTCAAAGGTATTTATTCTGATGGTACCGATCGACAGTCTGACGTCCTCTTCTCTTGTCGGATGGGCGTATATCGCCATCACGCCGGATTTCCTGAGCAGTCGTCTGAAAGCCGCCGCTGCCAGTTCAGAGCTTTCTGCTTATGTTACATTCAACGATACAAATGAAACTTTCCGGTATCAAAACAGCGCCTATTCAGCGTCTTCTCTTCCGGAAAACGCTTATAGTGCGACCCTTTCCAACGGATGGGTGATCTCCATTCTGCCGTCTGATGCCAATCTGATGCGCTCACAGATGAGCTATCTCTGGCTGATCCTGTTGATTTTTCTTGCAGTATTTGTCACCGGTATCCTGCTGCTGCCGCAGCTGAATCACATGATTGCGGAGCCGGTCCACCAGCTGATACACCGTCTTGAGCGGATCAGTCTGGGTGACTTCTCACGCGATGAACAGATCGAATGGAACGACGAACTGGGCGACATCGGCCGCGGCATCAATACGCTGGCGGACCGCGTTCAGAAGCTCATGGACAAGAAAGTGCAGGATGAAAAGGCCAAGCAGGAGCTGCAGTACCAGATTCTGCAGTCGCAGATCAACCCACACTTTATGTATAACACGCTGAACACGATCAAATGGATGGCCACCATTCAGGGCGCCGACGGCATTGCCGACGTCAGCACATCGCTCTCCCGCCTCCTCAAGAACGTGGCACACGGTGAGAGTATCATTCCGCTCCGGCAGGAGCTGTCTCTGGTGGACGACTACTTCAAGATCATGCAGTACCGATACGGAGGCAATATTCAGTTGAAGAAGGAAATTCAGGATGAATCCCTTCTTGCCTGTTCCGTACCGCGTTTTCTGCTTCAGCCCATCGTGGAAAATGCGATCTTTCACGGCATTGAGCCAAAGGGAAAAGGCACCATCACAATTGTCATCTCCCGCGTCGGCAATGACTTGTCCGCCTCTGTCACCGATGACGGGGTCGGCATGAGTGAGGAGGATATTCAGAACGTGCTGAGTGGTCAGGCGGACGACCCGCACGAATTTTCCCGGCACATCGGGATCTCCAACGTAAATCAGAGGGTAAAGCTCAACTACGGACAGCAGTACGGACTGACCATCACCAGCAAGCCGGGGAAATTCACCTGCATGCACTTCCGGCTGCCCATCAAGCCATAAGCCATAATACGAAAGAATACCGAGGTATATCTCATGTACAATATTCTGGTAGTTGATGATGAACCGCTCGCACAAGTAGGCATAAAATCGATGCTTCAGCGTTTTTTTGCCGGCGAGACACAGGAAATACGGGTGGCGGCAAACGGTAAAGAAGCTCTTTCCATTCTGGAAGAACAGCCTGCTGACATTGTGATCGCCGATATCAAAATGCCGGTCATGGACGGACTGGAGCTACTGCAGGAATCCCGCCGGCGCTTCGGTGATCTGCCGGTTTTCATCATGCTCACGGCTTATGAAGATTTCGAGATGGCGCGCCTGGCCTTGAAAGAACAGGCGATCGATTACATCGTCAAAATCGAACTGAACCGTCAGGCTCTGGAAAGCGCTCTGACCAAGGCCTTCACGGCAGTAGATCAGATCCGCAAAAACCGCAGCGGTTCGGATGTCCCTGTCTCGTCCTCCAGGCAGAACTTTCAGCAGCAGTTCCTTCTGCGCCTTTTCAACAGACAGATATCCGACCGCGAAGCCGCCGTCCGCCGTGCCAGAGAACTTGGCATAAGCCTGGATTATGACCGCTACATCGTGGCCTTCGGAGAAATTCAGCCGACGGTTCCCGGTTCTCAAAGCGGAGTATCGGATGACTATCTTACGCTGTACACGTCCTGCATCAACATGACTCTTGAGATCATCCGACGTACCGTTTATGCGCAGAGCATCTCCATCGACATCAGCCATCTGGCACTTCTCTTCTCTTTCACCTCCGCCCGCTCCGTCGCCGACACGCTGTCTGAAATCGAGTCCGCTCTGTCCACCGCACATGACATGATCCACAACTATTTCAGCGCCTCCATCAACTTCGGAATCGGAACCGCGGTAAATGACTGCATGAATATCCCGGACTCCTTCGATGAATCCCGGAAAGCCTGCGCTCAGGCTGACGACCTCCAGCCCGTGCTGCGCTACAGCCGTCTGGCAGAATCCAACCGGAACGCCGGGAAAGACCGCCTGATAAAAGATGTTCAGGATTATATCGACAGTCACATCGCGGACAAACTCACCCTCAGCGAGGTCGCCGAGCAGTTCGGCCTCTCCGCCTCCTACTTTTCCGTTCTCTTCAAGCAGCAGACCGGCGTGGGTTTCTCCGATTATGTGACGACACAGCGCATCGAAAAAGCCAAGCAGCTCCTGCTCTCCGGAGATGTAAAAATCTACGAAGCCGCCGAAGCGCTTGGCTTTGAGTCCGCCTTTTACTTTTCAAAAGTATTCAAGAAAAAAGAAGGGTGTTCGCCGAAAGAATTCATACAGAGCAAGACGGAATCCTGAACTTACATTCCATACCCTATGCTCTTCAGATTCTCCAAGCTCATCTTCATCGCCGTAAACGGGCTGCCCTCGCAGACATCCTGCTCGACGAGCGCGTACTTGCAGTCGGTCTTCTCAAGCTCTGCCATGATCGCCGCAAAGTCGATGTTGCCTTCCATTACCGGTGCCATGACTTCTGTGTGGTCCTTCGTGACCTTGCGGTCCTTCAGGTGCACGCACGGGATGCGGCCTGAGCACTTGCGGATCCAGGCAAGCGGGTCGACGCCGGCCGTCGCGAGCCAGTACGTGTCAAGTGTCACGCCAAGCTCGTCCGGCGCGAAGCCGTCAAGCAGGTAGTCGAGCAGATACTTTCCATCCGCCTTGAAGAAATCCAGGTCGTGGTTGTGATACATGAACAGCATCCCTGCGTCGCGGATCATGTCAAGCGGTCCCCTGAAGTCCTCCACAAAATAGCGGATCCACTCCGGATCCTGATATTTGGCCGGCATCGAGCCGAGGCCGATGTATTTACAGCCCATCACCTCGTGGTCGTGGATCAGGTTCTCCGTGTCGTGCAGAATCCGGTCCACCGGGCTGTGCGTCAAAACGATGCGGATTCCGTACTTGTCGCAGACCTCGCGCGCGACCTTTGGCGTCACCGACGCGCCGATGGCCGAGAGCTGAACGGTCTTGTAGCCGATGGCCGCAACCTTGCTGATCGTGCGCTCAAAGTCCTTTGGTGTCTGCGTGAAATCACGCAGCGTAAAGAGCTGGGCTCCAACTTCTACCATTTTATTATCTCCTAATCATTCATTTTCCACACTGCCGTCACCAGATAAACTGTTCTGTGCCCGTCAGCTTCCAGATCGCCTCAATGAAATAGTAGTCGCCATAGATGATGGTGAACTCGTGCTCTTTGTCGTGATACGCCGCCGTGCACTTCTCAATCAGCTCATCATCCTCCGGGTCCGCATCAAAGAAGTTGTCATACAGTGCCTTCAGCATCTTCAGCGCCGCATCCCGGTAATCCTGCGCGAGCTTCTGTCTCTCATTCTCATCCTTATCTGAATCCTTCTCAACCTGTTCTGCCAGTGTGAGCAGTCCGCACGAAGCGATTGCGGCGGCTGTCGAGTCGACATAGTTGGGCTCGCCCTGCGGCACGCGGAAATCCGTCAGGATAATACCGTCATCCGGGATATTGCTCAGAAAATACGCCGCCACCTTCTCGGCCGTGCGCAGATACCGCGGTGCTCCGGTGTGCAGGAAGCTGAGCGTAAAGCCGTACAGGGCCCACGCCTGGCCTCTGGTCCAGGAAGAGCCGACACCGTATCCCTGTCCGCCGTAATCTCTGACGTACTCACCGGTACACGGGTCAAACTCACAGATATGTCTTGCCGAACCGTCTTCCCGGATGAAATTCCTCATCGCCGTGTCAGCATGCCGCATGGCCGTGTTCTTAAACCGGGGGTCTTTCAGTTCATCCGAAGCCCAGTACAGAAGCGGAAGGTTCATCATGCAGTCGATGATCGCCCATCCGGTCGTGTCACCGCCCCAGGCGCTGGTTCCGTTCCAGGCGCGGATGAATCCCTGTCCGGCCGGATTGAACCGTCCCGCCAGGTTGCCGGCCGCCAGAAGGCCGCGGTTCCTCGCAGCCCGGTTCCCCGTCATCCGGTAATCCGCCACCGCTGTCGGAAGCCAGGTAAAGCCGCTGTCATGGCTCAGCGCGTCCGCATTGAACAGCTGCTGATCCTGTTTTTTCTCAAGCTCTTCCGCCTCACTGCGGTACAGCGGATCTTCCGTCGCCTTGTAAAGCTGCCACAATATCCCGCCCCAGAAGCCGTTGGTCCACCACGCGATCTGATCGGGGCCGGACCTGTCGTCGAAACGGTGATTGTGCGTTGTGTAGGGAACTTTCCCCCGGTTCCGGGTTACTACTGTCTTTTCTTTCTCCAGAATGCTCTTTTTCGCATCGTCGATCCACGAGAGATCCATCTGTTCACTCCTTTTCACAGGTTTACTCTTTCACGGCGCCGACCATGATTCCCTTGACGAAGTACTTCTGCAGGAACGGATATACACACAGCACCGGAACCGTCGTGAGGATAATCGTCGAGTACTTGATCGTATCCGCAAACATATCGACCTGATCCGTGTCAGCGCCGGCCGAATTCAGCAGGTTCGAATTCGCGATCAGAATCGAGCGCATGATGTTCTGAATCGGAAGTCTGTCGTTGTCCTTGATGTAGATGGAAGCATTGAACCATGCATTCCAGTGTCCTACGCCGTAGTACAGCAGCAGAACCGCCAGTGTCGGCTTGATCAGCGGCATGATGATTTTAAACACGATCTTCAGGTCATTCGCACCGTCCAGATATGCTGATTCTACCAGAGAGTGCGGAATTCCTTCAATAGCCGTCCGGCAGATAATCGTATCGAATACACTCAGCGCCCCCGGCAGGATCAGCGACCACAGACTGTTGTACAGCCCAAGGCTCCGTACGTTCAGATAGTTCGGAATCATGCCGGCGTTGAAGAACATTGTGATCATGATCATGATGACAAATGGCTTCTTCAGCATCACGTTTTTGGAGGCCCAGAAATATCCGGCAAAAATCGTCAGCAGCATGTTGATCGGCAGCGATACCAGAAGCACGATCAGGGTGTTGGCATATCCGGAGATCAGCAGCGGATGCGTGAACGCAAGCATATAGGAGCCGGCTGTAAATCCGTGCGGCCACAGAATAGTGCCAGGATGCGCGCTCACATATGCGTTGTTCGAGAAAGAAGCGCACAGGATATACCACATCGGGTACAGCGTCACCACGCACAGGAACAGCATGATGAACACATTGACAACGTCAAAGGTCCGGCTCCCGGCGGATTCATGAATCTGGTGGTTGTTGTTTTTATTCTTGTTCTTAGCCATTTTCCATCCCTCCCGTCAGAACAGACTCGACTCGGTCGTCTTCTTGCTCAGCCAGTTTGTGAACAGAAGGAACACGACGTTGATCAGGGAGTTGAAAAGGCCGATCGCCGTCGCCTTGGAATACAGCGGCATACCGCTGGTCGGGAAGGACAGGCGGTAGATATAGGTCGAGATTACATCCGAAACGTTATAAATGGACGGATTGTAGAGAAGAAGGATCTTCTCATATCCGATATTTACAATATTACCCATTCGAAGAATGAACATTACCACGATCGTCGGCATCAGCCCCGGAAGGGTGACATGCGTCATCAGCTGCCAGCGGTTTGCGCCGTCGACCTTGGCCGCCTCGTAGAGCTGCTGATCGATGGACGTGAGCGCAGCCAGGTAGATAATGGAGTTCCACCCGATTCCCTGCCAGATGTCCGACAGCACATAGATCAGCGGAAAGTAGGCACCGTTCATCAAATAGTTCTGTCCGGTCCCGCCGAATGCCTCAACAATCGTGCTGAAGAGACCGTTCTGCTGGCAGAAGATTTTGATGATCGAGCACATTACGACCATCGAGATGAAGTACGGCATGTAGGTGATCGTCTGGACCACCCGTTTGAATTTGTTGCTTTTGATTTCGTTCAGCAGGAGCGCCAGAATGATCGGTGCCGGGAAGCCGAACAGAATCGTCAGGCCGCTCAGAACAAAGGTATTCTTGATCAGGCGCCAGAAATACGGGTCTTCAAAGAAATTCTGAAACCAGTAATACCACGGTGATACCCACGGAGAACCGTCAATGCCCCGTGTCAGTTTATAGTTCTTGAATGCGATGACCAGGCCGTACATCGGCTTATAGCAGAACAGGATCAGATATATCACGACCGGAAGGATCATGATGTACTTCCATTTGTTCATGCTCCAGTCTTTCGCAAGCCGGTAACTCAGGGACTTCCTGTCCGCCGGCTGTGCTTTGCTTTTCGTACTTTTTTTCATACGTTACCCCCGGAATTCTCTAAGAAGATAGTCCGTCATTGTCCGTGTACCGGGCCGGTTCACCATATTGTTCAAAAGAGGGAGCGGGAAATCCGGACCTCCCGGTCCGGATTCCTGCTCCCCGAAAAGTGAATCCGCAAATCCCGGAGAGAACTTATCTCTTCTCGTAGCGGTCGTAGCAGGCCTGACGGATCTCCAGAATTCTGCTGAGATTATGCGTCTCAAGTCCGTCTGTGAACGCCTTCCACTGCGCATCGTCGTTGATGTTCTTGGCACCGGTCAGGAATGCCGCATATGCCTCATCCACATAGGTCGGGAGGTCTGTTGAGATCGTATCCAGCTCATCGGCCTCCGCCGTGGTGAACGTAATGCCTACCGGCCACTTCCATTCCTTGGTCACGGCATCATTTTTCTTCATGTCATCCGGGTATACATAGTACCAGGTGTTGTTTGCCTCAATGGCAACCTTGGAGTTCTTCTGATACAGCAGGTTGGTCGCCTGAATATCCGGACCGCTCCAGGTAGCGCCGTTGTACTTGGTCATCGGATCCGTATCGGTATCATTGGTCACCAGTTCTGTGAACTTCGGCTTGCCGTCATCGCCATATTCCCAGGAAACGCCCTCTACGCCGTAGTTCCAGTACAGGAAGCCCTCATCAGAATAAGCGTAGTTCAGAAGCTGAAGCGCTGTCTTCATGGTTTCTTCATCCGCTGTCTTGGTGATGACCGTGGTCTGCGTTCCGATGCCGGGGCCTCCGAATACGCAGCTGAGTGTGCCGTCATTGCCGGTAACCTGCGGCATGCCTACCCACTCACAGGTCTCGCCGTTGGCCGCCGCCTCTTTCATCCACACGTTCAGCTGTCCCATGGATGTGTAGGAAAGTCCGGTCGAATTGTTGTGAACCTTGGACTTGATCGTCGTGTCATCCTCTGACAGGAAGTCCTGATCGATGAGGCCTTCATCCCAGAGCTTGTTCAGCCAGGACAGATAATTGCGCCATTCGGTCTGCGCCATGGCGAACTGCACCTTGCCGTCCTTGATGTAATACCCCCAGGTTCCGTCAACCTTGTCGTTTCCGTAGGCTCCGAAAGCTCCTGCAAGTCCCATCGTCTCCCAGCGGTTCTTGATCGGGGCATCAAATGTGGCGCCGTACTTTTCCTTGAACACCTTCAGAACATTCTCGACATCATCGATCGTCTTCGGCATCTCAAGTCCGCACTCGTCGAGCCAGTCCTTGCGGATAACCGGTCCCTGATACGAGTCATTCCAGCCTCCGTCCTCGCGGAAGAAGCCGAATGTGTAATAGCGGCCGTCATCGGTCTTCATCGCCTTGTCATAATCCGGATTGGACTGCAGCCATTTCCAGTAATCCGGCGCATATTCCTGCAGATACGGCGTCAGATCCCAGATGATCTCGTCATCCAGATACTGTGTGGCATTGTTCATGAAGTATCCGGTCATGATGTTCGGCATACTCTGCGGATCTGCCAGAATCGTACTCGTGTACGAGTTTGCGTCCGCACCGGTTGTCGGGAAGCTCCAGTCGATCTGCACGCCGGTCTGCTTGATCAGTCCGGTGTGGAACGGGGATTCCGACGCATCCTTAAAAGACGTGTGCGGAACCGGTCCGTCCTGAATATACCAGCTCACTTTTTTTGCATTGGTGAGCGGATAGGTGATTGTTCCGGTTGTCCCGGATGAAGCTGCCGCACCGGACGCCTGCGTTGTCGTTGCGGAAGCGGCTCCGGATGATCCTCCGGACTCCATGTTTACTTTCTCCGTATTGCACCCGGCGAGCGCTGACGCGCCCAGAGCTCCCATCAGTGCAATGGCAGAGATGCGTTTCATTACCTGCATACATTTTCCTCCTTCTCATGTATACAAAATATATCTGTTTAACAGCTTTTCATCCGACCGGTCCGGCTTCCCCTGAAAACAAATCCATCCGGATCCTTTCAGATTGTGTTCTGCCTCACGCCCATCAATCTGTGAGCAGTATAAATGATTTTTGTGCAATTTCAAGTATTTTAAGGCTGTTTGGCGCCGTTTTTAGTATGTTTTTAACAATTCAACATGTTTTTGAGAAATTGCACATATGCTTTCTGGCCGCAGGTTCTGAAGAATGCTTCTTCCGGACAGAACAGACCGGCATGGGTTTCCTGGATTACATAACGCCCCGGCGCATCGAAAAAGCCAAGCAGCTCCTGCTCTCCGGAGATGTGAAAATCTACGAAGCCGCCGAAGCGCTTGGCTTTGAGTCCGCCTTTTACTTTTCAAAAGTATTCAAGAAAAAAGAAGGGTGCTCGCCGAAAGAATTCATACAGTGTAAAACGGAGCACTAAGCAGCTGCTTCTTAGCATCTTCAGCATCTGCAAACGGTCCGGGAATGACGTGTATCCCGCGATGATCTCCAAAATAGTCATAATTGAAAGTGATCGGAGTACCGTCCGGATTCTCGAAAGCCTGCGTCGGTTCAAACGCCTTGCCGAGTGTGGCGGTATCGATCATGTCAGTGCTAAAGCCGTCAAGATACTCGTAAAGATTTGTGTCGAGCATGTAGCGGCCGTCCGTTTCCACAAGCCGGACCCTTACACTGTGATTATCATCGACGAGATTGTGCTTTTCCTTCTTCCAGGCCTTTGCGCCATTAAAATAAGCATTGCCGCTGCACCATATCGGCAGATGGCCGAAATGGGCAGACTCGAGCCTGGCCATGTTCGGAATCTCCTGTTCCATGTCAAACTGGGCAATCCACTCATCATAAGTCGGATACTCATCCCAGACATGCGTTCCAACTTCACGGTTGTCAGTCTGAACCTTGTCCGGATCCGAGTCACTGCGAAGTATGAACGGCTCCGGGGAATATTTCTGGACGAAGATGTTGTTGTAGAAGCGGTCGTCACCATGCAGAATGGTCATAAAGCCCTGAACCTCGGTGCGGTGCGGCATATGATACGGCGTATAGCGCCATCCGGTCCCTTCACCGACGCAGGTCAGCGCGCCACAGATAAGGTTGTGCACCATCGCGACACCTTCCGTGGCGATACGAAGCGACACATCCGAGAGAAGGATGTTGTTGTCAATCAGAGTCGGGCCGTGTCCGACTTCCACAAAGATATCCTGACTGCACATACCACCCGTCAGAGCCCTGGCAAATGCCGGACGCTGATTATCATGCAGCAGATTCTGCGTAATCCTTGTCCCCTGTGCTTCCCAATCCGTCCAGATCCCCATCGTGCAGTGATGGATATGGTTCCGCCGCATAATGACATCGATGGCAGCATGCATCTTGATGCCGGCGATTTCCGCGCCGCCAAGCTCCATCATATTGTTGATATGGTGAATATGATTGTCCTCGATGATACTGAAGACGCCGCCCATACGCCCGATGATGCCGCCCTGCTCACAATCGTGGATGTTGTTTCGGCGGATGATGTGGCTTCCGACTTTCTCCTTCAGCCAGCCGTGATACTGTCCGCGGCAGACCGCATCGCGCTCCATCTGCGTCGGGCTCTTCACATGATGAACCGTGAA
This sequence comes from uncultured Lachnospiraceae bacterium, assembly GCA_903789615.1. GTDB lineage: Bacteria > Bacillota > Clostridia > Lachnospirales > Lachnospiraceae > UBA4285. The sequence goes on from CAIFEV010000002.1 coordinate 119,104, forward strand.
GAAGTTATCATTGTCCGCATCATAGTACTTTCCCAGGGATATGCCGGCGCACTTGCTGCCCCAGATTTCGCAGTCCTCAATGATCCATCCTTTTGACCAGTGCGGGCCGATCATACCGTCCTGATAAGCAGCCGGCGGCGCCCAGGTCGTTGCCGCTTTATTGATATCAAAGCCGCTTACAGTGATATAGCCGATGCCGTTTTTCTGCGGCATAAAACACTCGCGTCGGACGGTAATCTCGACGTTCTCCTTCACAGGATCTGCGCCCTGGAAATTGGCGTAAATAACAGTCTCATTCTTCTCTATGTCCTGCTCCGTGAACCATTTGCGTTTTGAAGCTTCCGGATTCCACGAGCACTCATAGATCTCTCCTCTGATGCACGCCTCGAGCGAGGACACCTCATAGAGTGCCTGATCGTTCAGCCAGACACAGCCGGTGTGCTTGTCACGTTTTGCAAAATACCAGTCACCGAAGACGTACGTGGTGTAAGGATTGTATTCGCCGAATACACCGTTCGGAATACGGGTGACCCAGACATCTCCTGTATAAGGCTCCCAGTCCTTCACCTCTTCCGCGCCGGTGATCTTTGCGCCCAGAGGCTTTATACTCCGGTACGTGATGCGGGCATCTTCCGTGCCCGCATGGACCGGTTCAACATTCTCGCGATACGTGCCCGGGGCGACAAGGACCTCATCGCCCGGAACTGCAGCCTTTGCCGCGTCGCTGATGCGCCGGAACGGCATCTCCTTCGATCCGTTTCCGTCGCATTCCGCACTGACGTTTACATAAATTATCATCAGGAATTCTCCATTCCTTTTCAACTGTGTTCCCGCAGAAAATCCGTGACCGCCTCCGTCACCATCGGAAGATGATACGTGTAGCAGTGGTCATCGTCAGGGATCGTCACAAGCTTCGCGTTTTCATAAAGCTGTGCCGCTCTGACGGCATACTCATACGGAACAGCTTCATCCCTGTCCCCCTGCACGATCAGCACAGGACCATGATAGCGGCGGATTTCATCCTCAACGTGTATCGTCTGGGCCACTCTCGCATAATTGCCGTCAAGAATCACGTCTCCCCGCCTCAACTCATCCGGTATGTGCGCAGGATCAAAGGTGGCTCCCAGAACTTCCCCGCTTCGGGCAAGATCCGGTATCATCCATGCCGGTGAGAGCGGAAGCACCGCTTTAAAATCATCAGGGCACATGCCGGCAATCAGCATGGTCAGAAGTCCGCCCTGCGAATGTCCGCAGAGATAAAGATCCGTCGCAAAGTCCAGATTTCTTGCATACTTCACCACCGCAAGGGCATTTCCGACCCATTTGTACAGTGTGTGATTCCGGAATTCTCCGCCGCTCTTCCCGTGGCCGTACATTTCAACACGCAGAACAGCGATACCGACGGAATTGACAGCTTCCTGCACCGCAACAATGTGCCGCTCCTCCATATGACCTGTAAATCCATGAATCAGGATCATCAAAGGACATTTGTCTCTGCCTTCCGGCATGTCAAGCTTTGCGTGCAGCCGGATTCCATCATCTTCGATGTAAAATTCTTCCATATGGTTTTCGCACTTCCGCTGCCCGGACACCGTATCTTCCGCACAGGCTTTTAGACGCTTATTATACCATCAACGTCAGATTTTTCGCCATCATCTCCGCCTTCACGGACAGCTCCGCCGCCTTGAAGGCGTGGTCCTGGCTCATTGCCGTTTCGGTGCGGTTGAGGCAGTCCAGGATAAGCTGTCCGAAGTACGGATAGCCGACCTTCCCGTCGACCTCAAAGTGCTGCTCGCCGTCCTTATTGACCAGGAATACATGATTTCCTGTCTTCTGCGCAGCCACGTTCACATATTTGCGCAGCTCAATGTACCCGTCCGTCCCGATGATAAATGTCCGCCCGTCGCCCCAGGTGCTTAAGCCATCCGGCGTGAACCAGTCCACCCGGAAGTGCTGCGTCGCCCCGTTGTCACCGACCAGCACCGCATCGCCGAAATCCTCCAGTCCCGGGTGATCCGGATGATTGTAATTCCCGACTTCACTGTACTGGACATTGGCATCTTTTACATGACAGTAATACAGGAACTGCTCAATCTGGTGGCTGCCGATGTCGCAGAGAATTCCGCCGTACTTCTCTTTCTCAAAGAACCAGTCCGGCCGGCTCTTCGGATCTCCGATGCGGTGCGGCCCGAAGCCGTCCACGTGAATCGGCCGGCCGATTGCGCCCTCGTCGATCAGATACCCGGCATAAACCGCTGCCTCGACATGAATCCGCTCACTGTAGTAGACCATGTACTTGCGGCCGGTCTTTTTCACCATCTCCTTTGCCGCCTGCAGCTGCGAAAGCGTCGTGAGCGGCGCCTTGTCGGTAAAATAGTCCTTGCCCGCCGCCATGGCGCGCAGGCCCAGCGCACAGCGCTCGCTCGTCACATGCGCGCCGGCCACCAGCTTCACCTCCGGGTCCTCAAAGACTTCTTCCTCACTGCGGGCCGCCTTTGCCCCCGGAAAAGCCTTCTGAAAAGCCTTGACCTTCTCCGGATCCGGGTCGTAGACCCACTTCACTTCCGCTCCGGCCTCCGTAAGCCCGTTGCACATGCCGTATATGTGGCCGTGGTCCAGGTGCATGGCTGCGATTTTAAATTCGCCCGGTCCGACGACCGGCTTTGGTTTTCCCTTCGGCGCATAGTTCATGCCGTCACTTTTGCCGCTCATATTTTCGTTTCAGCCCTTTCTCTCAGCTCTTGTAATTTCCGACCGTTATGTCAGACGGAGCGAAATTTTCCACAAATGCCGTTTTCTTATTAAAATGGACCGCATTTTTCTGAATGCCGTCTTCGGTATAATATTCATCCTCTTTCGTGATTGGAAGAGATACCGTCTTCTTCTGAAATCCCGCTTTGTAGATGGCTGTGATCAGTTCAACGGTCTTCCGTCCGTCTTCGCCGGTGATCATCGGGCGCTTCCCTGTCTCCAGTGCCGTCAGGAAATTGTCGATCTCCCCGGTGTGGCCTTCATACTTCAGATCCGGAAGGCTGTTGTAATACTCTGTGATCCTGTCCATCAGTTCCTTATTATGTCCTTCAACCGGGAACCCATTGGGCTGGGTTATTTCTGCCACACAGGAAAACGGAGCGGCAATCTTTGCATTCTCGCACTGCAGCGTCAGTCCCTGTTCCTCGCCGTGATGAACAACCGAACTGGTCACCTCCGCTATGGAACCGTCCCTGTAGCGGCACAGGGCAAAGGAAACGTCCTCGCACTCGGAATTATTATGCATGACATTGGCCAGCATTGAGCAGACCTCTGTCGGAAGCTCCCCCTGAATCCAGTTCAGCATATCGATATGGTGCACCGCATGATTAAGTGTCGGTCCGCCGCCTTCCCTCTCCCAGGTTCCGCGCCACCACAGATCATAATAGCAGAGTCCGCGCCACCACAGCGAATCAATGTGTGCCACTCTCAGTTTCCCGGCCAGTCCGCTGTCCAGCGTCTGCTTCAGTTTGTAAATGCTGTTGCGGAACCGGTTCTGGGCGATCACTCCCATCGTGACATGATTGCGTTTTTCAGCCGCAAGCATCGCGTCACACTCCCGCAGGCTCGGCGCCATCGGTTTTTCAACCAGCACATTCTTCCCCGCGTTCATCGAGTTGATCGCAATCTCTGCATGGACAGACGGCGGCGTGCAGACGTGCACAAGATCAATCTGAATTCCGGAAGCAAGCATTTTCCGGTGATCGTCAAAAACGACCGCATCCTTCAGGCCATACTTCTCTTTGATGGCCTCGGCCTTTTCCGGATAAATGTCGCACAGTGCCACGATCTTCACCCTGTCAGGGAACGTCAGAAGTCCCTGAATGTGCATATTTGAAATATTTCCCGTTCCGACGATTGCTGCGCGGATCATTCCAATCCTCTATTCTCCCTCCTGTTTCAAGGTAAAAGGGGACAGACCGCGCAGGAGGGTGCGGACCTGTCCCCGGATGATAGTCAGACCTTTTTACCTGGCGTTTTTGTAGTACTCTTCTCTCTCGGTGATAATCTTATCCATACCGGTGTTTTTCAGTGTGTCCATGTACTCCTGCCATGTTGCATCGAAATCCGCCTCCGGGCAGGTAACCGTCGAAACTTCATACTGATTCTTGGCAAGATTCAGGTCTGTGATAAGTTCCGGCGTAGAGGGCGACGTATAGGTCCCGTAGTGCGCCTGTTCTCCCGCTTCCGAATCCTCATAGCTCTTGATGATCAGGTCCGAATACTGCGGCTGCTCGGTTGCGGTTGTCTTGTTGAAATCTTCTTCAGAGCTGAAATATCCCTGGTTGCCGGTAATGAAGAGGTCGGTGCGGATCCAGTCCTTATCGGTTGCATTGTACTGAGCATCCTTAACCGCCGGCACGCCGTCCTTCATCTCATAGTGCTCGCCTTCATAACCATGGTAAATGACGAAACCGCCTTCCTTCGAGCACATCCAGTCCATATAGGTAACCGCTGCCTCAACCGTCTCTTCGCTGGCTGTTTTCGGAACGAAGCAGATCAGGCCGCCCTTGGAATAGCCGATTGTGTGGACCTTGCCGTCATTCACATTCTTAAGGCCCGGAATTGAAGTCAGTTCGGCCGTCGGAATATTTTCCTGCAGAGTCTTGAGCAGTGAACCGTGCAGAACATCAATGCCGTAGTTCACGTTATCCTCAAAGCATCCGAGCTGACCGTTTACAATGTAGCTCTTATACTGGTCTTCTCCGGTTGAAGCGGCACCAACGCCCTTCATTGTGTAATATTCCGAATGCATCGTCCCGGCATTGTACGCCTTGTTCAGCCACCGGAACATTTCCTTCATGCCCGGATCATAGTAATCCCAGATAACATCCTCTGTGAACGCCACCTGACTTTTCAGAGGATCGTCCAGCACCTGGCTGTAGGCCATTCGCAGGCTCTGGGTCATGCAAGGCCACAGCCCGATCGGATTGGACACACCTCCCGGGTTTTTCTGTACAAACTGCTGCGCAGCATTCAGAAGTTCATCCGGTGTTTCCGGAACGGAAAGGCCGAGATCATCCAGCCAGTCCTTGCGGATATAAATATTGTCCTCCGCCGTTGTCGCTCTCTTTGCCACAACGCCATACAGCCGGTTATTCGTATTTCTGCCGATATTTAACACATCATCGCCCAGATAAGCCTTCAGATTCTTCGCCTGATCTTCTCCGTCGATGAAATCGGTCAGATCCCATGTGCCGCCCTGATCAAAATAACTCTCGGCATAGGAATAGGTGTACGTGAGCATGATGTCCGCCGCTGTCTGGGATGCCATCATGGTCTGCATTTTTGTAACTTCATCTGATCTCGGAACCGGCACGAACTCCAGGTTGATACCAACCTTCTTCATGGCGTCCTGACAATACTTGGTCCAGCGGTTATCTGTGATTGTCGAACCGGCCGGCGCATTGCTGCGGTCGAAAAGTTCAACCTTCAGCGTCACGTTGTTAAACTGTTTGCTGCCGTATGTTGTCTGATACTTCGAGTTTCCGCCTGAGGCGGCCGTTCCCGTTGTGCCTGCCCCTGATCCGGATGATGCTGACGGAGTGCCCGTTCCTCCTCCGCAGCCGGCAAGAAGTGTTCCCGCCAGAACAGAGGCCATCGCCAGAGATGCTGCCTTTCGTATTCTCATGTTTTCTCCTCCTTTTAATTTAAGAGTTCACGCTCCTCTTTTAATTTTCCTGATTGAAGTTCAGAAAAGTCAGCCCTTGACAGAGCCGGCCATAACGCCCTTAACGAAGTATTTCTGCAGCCACGGATATACAAGCAGGATCGGAACAGTTGATACGACTACCGTCGCCATCTTCAGAGACTGTGTCATCACCTGTGTGCCAATTCCCTCGGCATTTGCTCCCGCGCTGTTCAGTTCACCGGCAAACAGCAGGTTTCTGAGCCTCAGCTGCAGGGTGAATTTTTCCGGAGTGATGATGTAAATCAGGGCGTTAAAGTAATCATTCCAGTAATTGACGGCGTAGAAAAGTCCGATGGTCGCAATGATCGGAAGCGACAGGGGGATGATGATTTTTATCAGAATCTGCATTTCTGATGCGCCGTCAATTTTGGCCGCCTCTTCCAGATCAAACGGAAGTCCCATGATAAATGTTCTCATCACGATGAAGTTGTAAACGCTGACCGCCACCGGCAGAAACAGCGATGCCAGGGAATCATAAAGTCCAACTCCTTTGACAACAAGGAATGTCGGAATCATACCGCCGGTCACATACATCGTGAACAGCATGAAGGTGGACATGATTCTTTTTCCGGGAAGATTCGGTCTGGACAGAACGTAGGCCGCTACCGTCGTGAGTGTCAGGCTCAGCGCCGTGCCGACAAGTGTTACGATAATGGTCGTACGCATCGACAGCCATATGGATGCCTTCCCCAGAATTTCCTTATAAGCGGAAACCGTAAAATCGATCGGAAAGAATGTGACCTTGTTGGAAAGCACTGCATTATATCCGCTGAATGAATACGCAACCACATTAAGGAACGGGTAAAGACATATCAGTGCAATCAGCGTGATCAACGTGTAATTGATAACGGATCCGGGCGTTACTTTTCTGATTTTATGAAGCTTCTCTTCTTTTTGCTTAGCCATATGCACACCTTTCTCAGATAATTCCATGTTCGCCCATAGCTTTGGCAATCCGGTCTGCCGCCAGCAGAATGATGATATTAATAGCCGACTGGAAAAGACCGATTGCGGTGGATTCAGAATACTGAGCCTGCTGAATACCCAGCTGATAGGTGTAGGTACTGATTACATTCGATACATCCTGCACCTTGCTGTTCCCGAGCAGAAGCGGGGCGTCCAGTCCGATGGACATCATGCTGGAAATGGAAAGGATAAGCATCGTCACGATAACCGGCTTGATCGAAGGAAGCGTGATGTAAATCAGCCGCTGGAACTTTGTAGCGCCGTCAAGATAGGCTGCCTCGTACAGCGTCTCATCAACCCCAGTCAGGGCTGCCAGATAGATAATGGTGCCCCATCCGACTTCCTTCCAGACATTGCAGATGATATAGGTGAATATCCACCATCCGTTGTCGGAAAGAAACGGAACGCTATCATGTCCCATGGCATTCAGAATGTTGTTAATCGTACCGCCCTGCTGGGTAAAAAGGTTTGTGGCGATACCGGCAACAACAACCCACGAGATAAAGTGCGGAAGATACAGTATCGACTGCGTGACCTTCTTGAACCGGAGATGCAGGACCTCATTTAACATCAGTGAGATGATGATCGTAATCGGGAAGCTCACCGCCAGGTTCAGAAGATTCAGAGTAAGTGTATTGCGGACTGCATTCCAGAAATTTTTGTTGGCAAATATCTTCTGAAACGTGGCAAATCCGCACCACGGACTCGCCCAGATCCCTTTGAAAACATTGTAGTTCTTGAATGCAATGACAATACCGCCAATCGGCGCATACCGGAACACAACGAAATATGCCAGTACAGGAATCATCATGATGTACAGCCATTTGCATTTCCGGATTTGCTTCCAGGTAGTGCGCCGCAGCGCCGCCTTATTCTTGTCATCCGTTTGTTTCATACACACCTCCTGGTTCTTCTGCCTTAAAAGAAAGCAGCTCGATATCCTTCAAAAAACGCAAATTTAATAAAGGCGGCTGCCGCCTCCCGGAAAATATTGCACAATTCAGCGATTTTATCTGATGGTATTATTATTCGAATGTTTAATGGCCTTTCATTGGCAGCAGGCCACTTACCGTGTTGAAATAAAATTCATGTTTTAAAATGAATAATTTCTTTTCCCTATATATATTCAAAATAAAGTCACGAATAGCTTTGTTATTTTCCTTAAAAAGCAGAACCCCTTCTGCCTCTTCCGGACTCACGCTTTCCGGAAGCGCCTTTATGAACTTGTTGATGCTCTAACTATACGGCAAACATCCGGATAATTCTTCTAACATCTTAAGCATTTTTATTGCGCTTATTGACTTTTCAGTCATTATGCACAAAAATAGCCATATCAAATGTGCATCGTTCAGAGGGAAAAAATTTGAAGAAAAATATCGAATATGCGTCCATTCCGGCCCCGGTCACCTGTGTGTGTAAGACAGCAACTCTGCCTCACTACTTCACTTTTCACGCCCATAACGGATTTGAGATCCTGCCGTTTGTGAGCGGGAACGTCAGTCTTTACTATGAAAAAGATTCCATCTACATGCGTCCGGGGGATGTGATCTTGATCCCTCCGTACGTATTTCATCGGGGATATCAGAATGATGAGACGCCGTATGTCCGCGACGTCCTGAATATCCGGGAGGATTATACAATTTCCGGCAGGGAAGAGGATTACAGCCGTCTCCTGCACCTGTTTTTCTCCGGAGACAATCAGAAAATCAAGGTAATCCGGCCGAATCCGGAATCCTTTGACATGGTACACCATCTGATGAAACAGGTTGAATCCGTTCTGAATGAACCGGCCGATTTTGACAGTCTGCTGCTGAGGGACACATATATAACCCAGATTCTGATCCTGCTCTACCGGGCGCAGAAATCCCATCCGAACGACTGGAGAGTGTCGGACACATGGCCGGAAAGTATGCCGTCATTTATCATCGAGACTTTCCAGTACATCAACACGCATCTGACCGGCGAGGTCAGCCTTGACGCACTTGCCGAAGCCGTACATATCAATAAATATTATCTGTGCCGTACTTTTCATGAATTCACCGGCGGCTCCATCGGACAGTACGTCATTGAAAAAAGGCTTTCCATTGCGCGCCAGAAGCTGAAAGCCGGAATCAGGCCATATGACGCCTGCTTTCAGTCCGGTTTCAGCAACTACGCAAATTTTTCCCGTACCTTCAACCGTCATGTCGGTCTCTCGCCAAAGGCTTATCAGATGGCGATGCGGGTGGGCGGTGAGAATGTGACCGCCTGACTTTTTTGGAAATTATATACAAAACACCGCATACAGCGGCACGGACAAGATCCCGCCCTTCATCCCCCGTACTCCCGCACCAGCTCCTCCACGCTCTTCACCGTCCGCAGGCGCTCCCGGTCAATCCTCGTCGGATAGATCTCAACGCCGTAGTCCTCCAGCCTCGTGAACAGCTCCATGAAAGCCAGAGAATCCAGAATACCGCTGTCCAGCAGCTCCGTGTCATCCCTGTACACCCTTTTGTCCTCCGTCACCTCGTACAGAAGGTCTTTTACGTTCAGCGTCTCCTGCTCCATATCTCTCCAGCGCCTTTCTGTCTGTTTTCCCATTTGCCGTCACGGGCAGCCTCTTCACCATGACAAATGTCCCCGGCACCATATACGCGGGGACAAGCCCGGCCAGTTCCCGTCTCAGGCCTTCTTCCGTGACGCCTGTATCCGCCGCGACAAAGGCCCGCAGTCCCCTCACGAGACCGCTTTTCCCGCGCAGCGCGACAACAGCGCAGTCCTGTACGCCCTTCACGCGGGCGAGATTGCTCTCGATGTCGTGCAGCTCGATGCGGTAGCCCTTGTACTTGATCTGGCTGTCCCGCCGCCCATTACAGTAAAGCATTCCGTCCCGGATATACCCGAGGTCACCGGTTCTGTAGGCATTTTCTCCGTTTTCCCGGTAGAATCCGCCGGTGATGCCGCCTAGATACCCATCGGATACGCTCGCACCCTTAAGGACTATCTCACCGTCTTCGACCGTGACCTCTGTGGCGGCCGTGTCAGGGCTTCCGACCGGCAGGCTGCCGCCCGTTCTGGCCGCGTGCTCCGCCATCTGCCGCGTGATCACGGCCGCGCAGACAGCCGAGGCTGCCTCCGTCGGACCGTACGCATTGATAAGGACAAGGTCCGGAAAGGCCCGTAAAAGCCGCGCGGCCAGAGACGCCTCCAGCCTCTCGCCACAGCAGTAGCTGCAGGCAAAACGCGGATAGTGTTCCCGGCAGAAATCCGGATTCACAAGGCAAAGTTTCATAAAGGCAGGCGTCGTGACCGTCATGTCAATGCCCGTTAGAAGCTCTGCCAGGCGTTTGAAATCCGCCATGACATCCCCGTCGAATGTCACAACCGTGTGCCCTGAAGTCAGCGCCAGGAAAAAGTCCGCCACGCTCAGGTCAAAGCTGAAGCTGGCCTGCTGCAGGATGCGCTGATGCGGGAGACCGGCCAGAGGGGCGAGTCCTGTTATCCAGCGGATGAAATTCGCCAGGCTGCTGTACGAGACCGGGACACCTTTCGGCTCGCCGGTGCTCCCGGATGTGAAGATGATATAAGCGGTTTTGTTTTCCCTGGTACGGGACGCTCTTCCGGCACTTTCCGTTCCGGCCGTCTTCTTTGCAGCAGCCGGAGCCCCTGTCCCGCTTGCCTTGTCCGGCTCAGAATCCTCCAGCTGCTTAAGCGTGAGACACCTGACGCCGGGAAGATCCGGGCAGCTTTTGCTTGAAGTCCCTTCCTCTTCCGGGCACAGCATAAGCGAAGCGCCGCAGATATCTGCAATTTTCATAATCCGCGCGGCCGGCGTGAAGAAATCGACCGGGACATACGCCCGGTCTGCCTTCAGGCAGGCGAGGATTCCAAGTGCCATGCCGCATTCCATGTGCCCGTACAGCAGCACCGGGCCGCTGCCTCCGCGTGCAAGAATACTGCCATAATGCCTGGAACCTTCCAGGAGTTCCCGGTAGGAGAGGCGGTACCTGCCGTGTTCAAAGGCCGTGCGGTCCGGGTAGAGGCGCGCAGTTTCTTCGATCTGCTTAAGAATTTTCTCCCGTTCAGTCATTGCGGATCTGCTCCTTCGGGATGAGCGAAACGTCGTAGAGAACCTCCGAGTGGTTGTCCAGGATCAGCTCCCTGCGCAGCTGCCGGCCGCTCTTACGGTCGATGACGATCCGGTATACCTGGGAGATGCGGAAGTACCTGTCACCCTCTTTTCGAAAATGGCTGTTCTCTTCGACCAGTCTGTAGCGGCACGGAAACGGATGGTCGCTGCGCAGTTCGCCGTTTAGTGCTCCGTCCGCCACCCAGACCAGAAGCTGCACATTCTGGTCGGTGTTGTTGTAAAACCGGTAGTCGATGTAGTTGTAAAAGACCGAGGTACCCGTCCCGAACGGGACGCGCCGACGGTCGTCCGGGAAGATCGCGTCGGTGTGATGGTGAAGCTCCGTCACGGTGAGCGGGCTGTTTAAGACGAGCCAGTGGACCATGTTGGCCATCTGGCAGAGACCTCCGCCGTATCCTGAAAGCAGCCGCCCGCTGCTGATAACCAGACCTTCCCTGTAGCCCTGTTTCTTCCCCGCCGGGCCTACCGTGCGCCAGAACGAGAATGTCTCGCCGGGGCGGATGACGATCCCGTTAATCCGCTCGCAGGCGAGGCGGATATTGGTCACCTTGTTCTCCTGCAGCTTCATGTCCACCCCGGCCAGTTTCCGGAGCAGTATGGAGCTGTGGCTTTTCACGATGTTTGGAAGTTCCTCCCGGCTGTGCGTTTTTGCTATTTTTTCGCGTCTGAAAAAATCCCGCAGATATCGCAGGATAATTTCTTTTCTCACCGAAATCCGATATGTCGTCGGACTGATCTCACAGAACAGTTTTCGTCCCACGGTACCCCCCTGTCATCACGTCTTCTCTTCGCGCCGCTATTCGTTTCCGGTCAGATTTCAGACAATCTGAGAATCTCAAAGTTCATCGTAAATGCGGTTTCGAATGAACACATCAAACCTGGGAAGCGTCAGAGAAACTTTTCCATACCCTTCCGGGTGAATCAATCCCTGGCGGATCAGCCGTTCCCGGTACACACTGAAAGCTGACGGCTTCATACCTAAGGCTTTCCGGATTTCCGTGACACTGTCGGTGTCAGCTTCCGCGATTGCTTTCAATACCTTCCGCTTGCCCGGTGACTGCTCTTCCCAGATTTTGCTGTACGCGTATTCTTCCATAATTATATCAAACTGCCGGACAATGTCTTCTGTCACAGTGCCTTTTCCTGCCTCCCAGCACAGGTATCCTGTAACCTGATATGCATACGAATAGCCTTTTGTAAGTACCGCCATAGTTCTGGCCTCCTCTTCGGAATTTTGAAAGATGTGACGGTAACTTTCCATAACAGCTCTTCCGTTGAGCGGAGGCAGGAATATTTTCGGAGCACGATACAAAAATGTCAGCGTTTTTTCGTTCTGAAGATTGTAGAGATTCTCATACAAGCCGGTCATGAGCAGATACACGGGGTAGTCATTTCTCAAAAGGATCTGGAACTCACTGGCAAAGCGTCGCATATTCGGTGAATTTGTCGCTTCATCAATTGCGATGAGTACTTTCCTCTTATGTTTGCGCAGAACTGCCATCATTCTCTCAATTGCCGTTCCAAGATCAGTGATCGGCGGCACTCCAGCAATTTCAAGGCCGATTCCCCAGAATGAAAGGTTCAGTTTTGCATTCCGGAACAACGGATATAATCCGTCTGTATTATAAAGTTTTGACGCAAGGGACTGAAGCAGGTCCGACTCGATACTCAGATCGCAGACGACCCATTTTTCCTGTTTGAAATAATTCTCAATTTCTGAAAGGAACACCGTCTTCCCCGTTCCCCGCACGCCTGTCACCATGAAAAGGTGCGACGGAGAAGGATCGGAAGAAAATGTGCGAATCACTTCATCCGTCTGCTGATGTCTGGATATAGAACTGGTCGGCCGCATGCCGAAATTTAAAGAGAATGGATTGCCTGTCCGCATTTGAAGTCCCCCTTGCCGGAACCATTCTGTTATATCTTGTTATATCTCAATTCTTATGTTATATCTTGTTATATCTTCTGTCAATCTGTCAATCTGTCAAAAGGCCCCGGCAAAAAAGCCCGGGCCTCGTTTTCTGCATATGCCTGCATGTTCGTCAGAATGCAATGGTCTTTTGTTCTGCCGTGAAGCTGCAGATGGATGCAGCCCCGCGTCAGCCGTTTCTTCCGGTTCCTTTTTCGTCTCCTCCGAATCCCGGAAGATTCCAGCGGTAGTGGATCGCGAGAAACCGCACGAAAACCGTGACGGCCATGCTCACGCCGGCCGCCGACGTTTCGCTCACACTGCGCGCCAGGAGGCTGTAAAGAACCGCGCCCGCCGCGGCCGCGATACCGTACACCCTCTTGCGCATGATAAGCGGCATCTGGCCGGCCATCATATCCCGGAGAATCCCGCCTCCGACTGCCGTGACGTCGCCGAGCACGATAGCTCCAAAAATGTCCATTTTACACTGCTTGGCCACCATGACGCCCGACACGGCAAATGCCGCCGTTCCGATCATCTCCAGAATAAAAATGAGCTGGTCAAAATCCATCGTCTCACCTCAGGCACGTTCCGATTCCTTTGTAAATTTCATGATACATGGGGACTTCCGATTTTTCCAGCCGAAACGCACTGCCGGCAGGAATTAAGAAAAAGTCCGGATCTCCCTTGAAAAAAAGCCCGGTATACGGTAAACAAGGTAGTAGAAAAAGAAGTTCGCAGGAGTAACAGAATATATGAAAATTCAGACATCAGAGTGGAGTGAGCGGATCGATCACTGGATCCGGACGCTGAAGGACGACTTTTACGCGCCGCTTGGCGAGCTGCATTTCAAAGCATGCTTTACAGACCGTCAGATCCCGGAGGAAGAAGCCCTGAAAATGGCAGACAAACCGGTGGAGCCGGGATTTGTCTGGGGACACGAATATGAGTACGGCTGGTTTGTGACTTCCTTCACGCTGCCGGAGAGCGCCCGCGGAAAACGGATCGTGCTGCGCCTGGATCCCGGCGGTGAGTCGACGCTTTTCCTGAACGGCGAGCCGTTCGGAACCTACCGGGCACTCGGGATGGACGAGCCGCATCACTACTTTGTCGACAACACGATCACGCAGTCGGCAAGAGGCGGCGAGGTGTTTCACTTCGCCATGGAGACGTATGCGGGGCACTTTGTGCCGGAGGCGCTGACCGGGGGCTGCGCCACAGGGCCCATTCTGCCGGGAAGTTACCGGGACACGGCCGTGGAAGGGGCGAGACGGCAGCTGGGGCACTGCACGTATGGCGTCTTCAACGAGGACGCCTATCAGCTGTACATGGACGTGATGACGTTAAAAAGTCTGCTCACGGTCCTGGACCCGGACAGCCTGCGGGCGGCCCACGTCGCGGACGCGCTCGAGCGCTTCACGCTGACCGTGGATTTCGAGCAGCCGGCCGCCGGGCGGATCAGTGATTACCGCAAGGCGCGGGAGATCCTGAAGCCCTGCCTCACTTCGGAGTGCGGCGGTACGGCGGCGAAATTCTACGCCGTCGGCAACGCACATCTGGACCTGGCCTGGCTCTGGCCGCTTGAAGAGACGCACCGCAAGACGGCCCGGACCTTTGCCGCGCAGCTGCGGCTGCTTTCCGAGTACCCGGACTACTGCTTCCTGCAGAGCCAGCCGGCCGAGTACGAGATGTGCCGGAAATACTACCCGGAACTGTTCGCAAAGATTCAGCGCGCGGTGAAGGACGGCCGCTGGATCGCGGACGGCGCCATGTGGGTTGAGCCCGACACCAACGTGCCCTCGGGCGAGTCCCTGATCCGCCAGCTCCTCTACGGCAAGCGGTATTACCAGGAAATGTTTGGCGTAAACTCCGTGCTGCTCTGGCTTCCCGACACGTTCGGATACTCCGGCCAGCTTCCGCAGATCCTGAAAGGCTGCGGCGTGGATTATCTCGTGACGCAGAAAATTTTCTGGAGCTACAACGACGGCGAGCAGTTCCCGTACCACTATTTTTACTGGAAAGGCATCGACGGCTCGAAGATCACGTCCTTCCTGCCGACCAGCTACACCTACCGCTGCGACCCGGCTTCCGTGGCAAATGCGTGGAACAGCCGCCGGCAGAAGCGGGATCTGGAGGCCTTCCTCTACCCGTACGGATACGGGGACGGCGGCGGCGGTCCGGCCAGGGACTACATCGAGTTCAACCGCCGCGAGGAGCATCTTGAAGGCGCGTCGCAGGTCCGGATGGCCGGCCCGATGGAATTCTTCAGGGACGGCGAGGCGCAGGGCGGCCCGAAGCACACCTGGACCGGCGAGCTGTACTTCAGCGCGCACCGCGGCACCTACACCTCCCAGGCGGATGTCAAGAAACTCAACCGCCGCTGCGAACTGGCGCTGCGCGAGGCCGAAATCTGGAGCGCCTTCGCGTCCCGCAAAGGCCTTCCGTGGCCGAAGGAAACTCTGGACACCCTGTGGAAGAAGCTTCTCACCCTGCAGTTCCACGATATCCTGCCCGGCTCCTGCATCGGCAAGGTTTACGAGGAAGTGATCCCGGTATTCAGGGAAGTCCTCGCCGGCGCCGAAAATTTAACCCGCGCAGCGCTCGCGTGCCTGGCGGGGCAGGCGAACGATGCGGCATCCGCAGATCAGGCTGGCGGCAAGTCAGACCAGAATGCAGCTGCGCCGCGCCTGACACTTTTCAACTCGCTCGGCTTCCCGCGCACGGCTGTCATAAGCGTGCCGGATGAGGCAGGTTCTGCGGGGCGGTTCGCATTTGCCAGCCTGCCGGCTTTCGGCAGCGCGGCACCTGTGCTCACGCTTCCGGAGGGAGCCGCACCGGTGCGCATGACGCAGGACGGGGACTACTGGACGCTTGAAAACGAGTATCTGCGCGCCAGAATCGACGCGAAAGGCGAAATCGTTTCACTTGTCTGCCAGACAAGCGGACGGGAATTCGCCGCGGGCGCCATGAACCATCTGCGGCTGTTTAAGGACGTTCCGCGCAAATTCGACGCCTGGGACATCGATTCCAACTACGTGCAGCAGGAAGTGGGCGACGCTGAAAACGTGTGCGTAAGCGTTCTGACGGAAGATCCGATGCGCTGCGCGCTTCTGGTGCGCGGCACCATCGGCCGCTCGCCGTACCGCCAGGAAATCCGGCTGGACGCGGGCGCACGGCGCCTCGAGATTCACATGCACATCGACTGGAAGGAGACGCACCGGCTTCTCAAGACAGCTTTCCCGGTAAATGTGCTCGACGAGGAAGGCATCAACGAGATTCAGTACGGCTTCATCCGCCGTCCGACGCACCGTTCGCGGGTTTACGACCAGGACCGCTTCGAGGTCTGCAACCACCGCTACAGCGCGCTGGCCGACGGGTCGCATGGCGCCGCACTGCTCAACGACAGCAAGTACGGCATCAGCATGAACGGAAACGCCTTGGAGCTGTCGCTTCTGAAGGCCGCGAAGTGCCCGGATTTCAACGCCGATGTGCATGAGCATGACTTCACCTACGCAATCTACCCGTGGGAGGGAACGTTTGAGGAAAGCGACGTGGTGCGCCAGGGCTATGAGTTAAATGTCCCGCCGCAGCCTGCGCTGGGCGCAGCGGCTGGTGCCGCCGGCTTTGCGAGCGGATTTTCCTGCGACCGGAACAACTGCGTCGCAGACACCATCAAGCTTGCCGAGGACGGCAGCGGCGACCTGATCCTGCGCCTGTACGAAAGCAAGAAGGCGGCCGTGAAAGCCCGCATCTCGCTTGACGCCTTCGCCGGCGCCCGCGTGTTTGAATGCAATATGCTGGAAGCGCCGGAACGCGAAATCCCGGTAGAGAAAAGCACTGTAGAACTTGATTTCCGGGCATTCGAGATTAAGACACTGAGGGTGAAGCAGAGGAAGGAAGATTGAGAGCGGCGGACTGACGGGCGGCAGGTCCGGGTGTCAGCTATTTTCAAATTTTTAAAAATCCCGATGACATTTTCAGCCTTTATTCGGGCTGCTTGTCATCGGGATTCTTGTTTTTCTTGATTTTGCTGCCTCCTGCCTGGATTTTGGCCTGAATTGCGCATCGGGATCTTGCCTTCGGGTGAATTTTGCTGACACCAGCCCGGAACATACCCCAGAATGCGCACCGGATTCTTGCTTTTTGGAAACTCCGGTGACGCCACAGCTTTCCGAGCAGCCAGGAGACAACTAAAAAACGAGTCTGGGACATCCCGGTGCCCCACAGCCTTCCGGGCAGCCAGGAGACAACTAAAAAGCGAGTCTGGGGACATCCCGGTGCCCCGCAGCCTTCCGGGCGGTCAGGAGGCAGCAATAAAGCGAGTTTGTGAACATCCCGGTGACACCAGGTATTCTCTTTACCGAATCACAAAGACGGAGTACTTCGTTTCTGCCTCAATACTTACTCTGTACACCGACTCGCCCCACACGCGCAGGAGGCGCCTGTCTTGAATCGGGATTTTCTCGATCTGTACGGTCCGGGCGTCCTGCCAGCTGAGAGTCCCGAGGTCTCCGATCCGGAGCATATGGCCATCCGCAGCCAGCGATGGCTCGGACCAGGTCATGAAATGATGCACGAGCTTGTGCGGCATCCCGCTGAAATCATGCAGTGTGATCTGCTCTGCCGATTTGTCGAGGATCACTTCACGAATGAAATCGTCTTCAAGCCCCGGGTACGCTTCCCGAAGATTCATCTTCATCCGGCCGCGGGCGGCGTCCATCTGCACGTCCGTGGCTTTTGCCGCCGGGCCGGGCATCTGCTCTGTCTCGTCGATGTCGGGCAGGTTGTGGTACGACGAGCGCATCGTCCAGATTTCATAGCGCTGCGGCGAAAAGGTTTTCTTTGTGTAGTCGCCGACGCCTGCGTCGATCAGCAGCGGCCGGCCGTCCTTGTAGACGATGATGCTGCCGACGTCGTTGTGATTATGACTGTCGTCATTATTTCCGCCCTTGGCGGCAAGCAGGAAATGTCTGGTCCGGCAGATCATCAGCTGCGCCTGTTCAAAGACAAAATCTTCTGCGGCTGACGTGTCCGTCGCTGCAGATCCATCAGATGCCGCCGCGCCGGACGCATCAGACGGCGCTGCGCAGCAGCTTTCAGCTGTCTTTGTGCTTCCTTCTTTAGCTTTCCTGTCCGCCTCATCAAACACAAACAGCATCTTCAAACGCAGATACAGATTGCGCTCGCACGTGCCGTATGCATCCGCCTCATCCAGAATCGCCGGTTCTTTTCGATCGGCCATCTTCCGCTTCCTGTCAAGCTCCCGCATGAAGGCAAACCGGCGGAGACCGTAACCCGTAAGCTGCGGCAGGCCGAACGCTTTGCCGGCCGCGTATTCCCGCAGGCCATTGCCCTCCAGGTACGCCGCACAGTCCGAATAATTGATGTACCATCCGTTTTCCGCGTACACACGGCAAATGTACAGGAGCTCATTTGTCACAAGCTCTGTTTCGGACACCGCCTGAAAAGCGCCATTTGTCACGCTGTTCAGGAGTTCCAGGTCATCGGCAAGGTTCAGGCCGGCATGAGAATAGTAGGCGGCGCCTTCGCTGCAGTAGCCGTCTTGTGCATATGTGTCGAGGAAGTAATCCAGCGACTCCGCTGCCTGGCGCAGGACCCGCCGCTTTGTGTCCTGGTTTTCGCCGATTGTCAGGCAGGTGATCAGGACGTTGAGCACGCACCAGGTCGTCCAGTTTTTTACCTCGCGCGAGCCGTCGCCCATCCACCAGTAATACTCTGTGAGAAATGGCCGGATGATCCGGCTTTCAAGCGTCTCCCGGATGCGCACAGGCACCAGCGGGTCGACCTGTGCAAGGCTCTCTTTGAGCAGGTCGTACACCATGCCGAGAATCCCGCCCGTCTCGCAGGCAAACAGATCAAGGATCGGGCGGTCCGGATCCGGCAGCGCGCTTGCAGGCGCAGGCTCCGTCTCGGCGTTCAGGCGTTTTGAGTAGCTGTTGTGCGCCGGCAGCCACCAGCCCGTCTCCTCGCAGAGGGAGTAGATTCCGTCCGTGATCTTGTCAAGAAACCGGCCGCTGCCCTCCACACACTCCGCCAGCACCAGGCTGCCCAGTGCCATGCGCTTCGTAAAATAAACATCCTCGAAATGGATCCGGTCGCCGGTCCGCTGATAGCCCATGTACAGCGAAGGCGCGATCGGCGGAAATGTGTAGTTTTCAAGATAATACTCGCCGTCGCGGATGAGCTTGCTCTTCAGCTCCGGCGAGAGGCGGCTGAAATCCGGCCGACCGCCGGCTACGGCTCCTGCCCCTGGCAGTACCAGATCCCCGATCGGTTTCGAGTAATTTATCGCGCAGTGACTAAAATTCGTATTCATGCATTTGCCATGGAAAGCCGCGCTTTCCTTCTCCTTTTTCATGCCGGCGCCCGGGCGGGCTTCCGGCAGTTTATCCCAGCAGTTCCATCAGTTCTTCATTGCTCAGGTCAGTGATCGAGCTTCCACCGCCGGAGAGGACGGATTCCGCCAGGTCCTGCTTGGTTTTCTGCAGTTTCAGGATTTTCTCTTCAATCGTGCCGCGCAGGATCATCCGGTAGACTGTCACCTGTTTGGTCTGGCCGATGCGGTGGGCGCGGTCGGTCGCCTGATTCTGCGCCGCGAAATTCCACCACGGGTCGTAGTGGATGACGACGTCGGCTCCCGTCAGGTTCAGGCCGGTGCCGCCGGCTTTCAGCGAGATCAGGAAAACCGGGACATCGTTTTCGTTGAAGGTGTGCACCAGTTGGATGCGCTTTTCCTTGGACGTCGCGCCGGTCAGCAGATAATACGGGATTTTCTCCCGCTTCAGGTCTTCCTCCAGGAGGGCCAGCATGGATGTGAACTGCGAAAACAGAAGCATCCGGTGGCCGCCGTCCATGGCCTGCCGGATCAGCCCCATCACGGCCTCCCGCTTGGCGCTCTCGCCTTGATAATCCTCGAAAAGCAGCGACGGATCGCAGCAAATCTCCCGGATCCGGGTGAGCTCTGCAAAGATCTGAATCTTGCCGCTGCCGTCCGATTGTTTTCCGAGCATGTCTTTCATGTGAAGAACTTCCGCGTCGTAGAGCTTCTGCTGCTGCCCGGAAATCGGCACATACCGGACTTCTTCCAGTTTCTCCGGCAGATCGCGCAGGACATCCGCCTTGCGGCGGCGCAGAATAAAGGGGCCGGTCATCTCCGCAAGCCTGCCGGCGGCCGCCTCATCTTTGTTCTTCGTGACCGGAATCTCAAATTTCTGTTCAAAATCCTTCCGGCCGTACAGGAAGCCCGGCATCAGGAAATCGAAAATGCTCCAGAGCTCCGACAGACGGTTCTCCACTGGCGTCCCGGTCAGCGCAAACCGGTGATCGGACTGCAGCATCTTCACCGATTTTGAGACGGCCGCGCCGGCATTCTTGATATACTGCGCCTCATCGAGCACAACAAAATGAAATGTTTTGTCTGTAAACTGCGCGATATGGCGCTTCAGCAGATCATAGGAAATCACATAAACCTGCGCGCCATCCTGCTCGGAAAGTGCCTTCTTCCTCTGGGCTGCGCCGCCTGTAAGAGGCGTGACCTTCAGCTGCGGCGCAAAACGCTCAAACTCTTCCTGCCAGTTGTAAACAAGAGAAGCCGGGCAGATGACAAGGGACGGCTTCTTTATGCCATTTTCCATGTAATCGGAAAGCAGCACAGAGATCATCTGAAGTGTCTTCCCAAGGCCCATCTCGTCGGCTAAAATGCCGCCGAATCCGGCATTTTCCAAGGTCTTGATCCACTTGAAGCCGTACGCCTGGTAGGGGCGCAGGACATTGTCCAAAGATGCCGGCGGCTCGTTTTCCGCATCGCGGATGGTCCGGAAATTGCGGATCAGCGCCCGGTAGATGCGGTCGCGTGACGCTACGACAGCCTCATGCTCTTCCAGAAGGCGGTCCACGTACAGGGCGCGGTATAGCGGCAGCTTCGCGCTTTTCTTCGCAAGCTCTTCCGCAGTCAGATCCAGGCTGCCCAGCATCCCGTCCACCGCCTGAAGCCCGGCGTCATCTGACAAATCGACAAATTCGCCCGACGAAAGCCGGTGGAAGCGCCGGCGCCTGTGGTAGCTCTGCAGAAGGCGCAGCAGCTCTTCTTTATCCAGGTCTGATGACGTCAGCGAAAGATCCATGATGCCGCTTTCCACTGAAATGCCGACTTTGACCTGCGGAACCGTCCGGATCTTGAAACGCCGGAACGCCTCGGTTCCGTTCACCTGGCCGTAGCGCTCAAGGCCAGCGATCCCGTTGCGCAGGAAGTCAAACATTTTCTCATCGCTGAGCGTCTTTGCAAAAAGAGGCCGATCCGTCTGTCCGTTCTCAAAGGCGCAGTACGGGAATTCTTTTGCCGCCGCTTTCACGACTCTGTCTTCCTGGATCACGTCGCGGTAAGCATCCCCGTTCCCGGATTCCTGCAATTGTGCCGGCTTTTCGTTTCCCGCCGGAGCCTCTCTTTCGTTTCCCGCCGGAGCGAGCCGGTATGTCCTCTGCTCCTCTTTCCCGGAATCCTGGTACGAAACCGTGAGCCGTGCCGTGAGGAGAATGTGCTCGCCGCGCTTTGGTTTCGCGCCTGTGAGTTCCTGCAGGCAGGCATCTGCCATCTCTTTGCTCTGTTCGTCCAGATCCTGCAGATCCATCCAGAACGTGAAGTGAGGCTCCGGAGGCAGCCGTTTTTCAGCCTCTTCTTCCGCGTTGTCCGTAAAATCGACATTCGGGCTGGACAGAAACAGCGGCACAACCCGGTAATAGAACTCCTGCAGGTGATCCATTCCCACCTGGAAGCGGAAAAAGCCGGAGGCATCCGCGACCGACTCAAACGGCCGTATCATGTCAAGCTCCGCCCGGCTGACCCGCGACAGCCCGTCCTTGTTCAGCACATAGCGGTGAGTCCCGCTGCCCGCCAGCAGCACAGGGATCAGGCCGTGCACCGCGACGCCGGCAAAACGCCCTCTTGCATCCGCAATCCGGTCCGCCGTCAGCGCAATCCGTATATCCCGGTGCCCGACCGGGATTTCCGCTTCTTTCACCTGGTTCGTCTTATCCTGATACTCGACGGTCCTGCCGTCGCAGACATCGTAGAAATGATCGAGCACGGCCCCTCTCAGCTCCATCCGGGCCGTCACCTTGAGCTTCCGGATACTGCGGAACTGATTCCGGTTTTCGATCTGCTCGTTGGCATCATGCACCGCACCCACCTGGCGCGAAATAAAATCAAACAGCGGCGCAGACGCATCCGTAAAAGTGCACTGATTAAAATCGATGCTTTCTGTCTTGGAAAGTTCCAGCTTTTCCCGCCTGTTCCAGGCGTACACCAGATCCCCTGCGTTGCGCACGACAATCCATTTGCCATTCCCGTTTCGGATGCGGAAACCGATCGCCGCCTCGCCGTTGTCGATCAGAATCCTCGGGAAAAGTTCAATCGTCTTTTCCCGCTCTTCCGCCGGTTCTTCCTTTTTTCGTGCCGCCTTGTCCTGCGCCGCTTCCAGCCTCTGAAAGAACCGGTCCGCCTTCGCATCCGTAAAATCAGACGCCGCCGCATTCAGCCTGTCCGCCTCATCCCACAGAAGTGAGCACAGGATCAGCCCGCAGATATTCAGCCTGTTCTCACTGTTAAATTCCCCGCATTCGCTGTCCTCATATCCCTCCCGCGTCCGGCACGTCAGGCGGTTCCCTGTCAGAACAGCCTCCCCGGCATCAAACCAGAAATCGCCGGCAGAATCGATCATCTGTATATACCCGCTCAGACTGCGCACGCCCTCCCGGCTCACGATCTCGTTCACGCGGACATAGAACGTTCCTTCCTTTTTCGCCGCCTTGGCAAGCGCCTCATTGGCCACCTGCATGCTGTACGCATCTGTGGCAAATGTCTCCAGTGCCGCTTTCATATCGTACAGAAGCAGTCCGTCCGGATCCTTTCTGCCCTGGAAAAAGTCCAGCGCCGGGACCGGGTCCGTTCCATATGTTTTCTTCAGCTCATCCAGCTTCTTTTTCTGCTTATCTTTGCGGAGTTTTCCCACCCGCTTGTAGTAAGCATGATCGCTTTCCCGTACCGTCAGCAGCCCGCTGCACTGCTTTTCATACGCGTACAGAACAGCTGCCTCATGGACGCAGTGTTTTCCCGCGCGGCCGGCCTGGCATGTGCACTTCAGATCCCCCGGAGCGATCTGTTCTCCCGGTTTTACCGGGAAGTTTTCAATCGACACAATATAATCGTCATCATGTGAGAAATACGAATAGTTTCTTCCGGAATCCGCTTTCCCATATTTTCTGATGTCCTCTTTATCTGGCACAAACCGTCCGTACAGCGCCTCCCAGTTCTTGTTCAGGCTCCAGATTTTTCTTTGTGTCTTCGGAAGTTCAGCCTCTTTCAGCGTCGCATCATCAAAAAAATCTCTCCAGGAAATCTCGGTGCAAAGCGGCTTGTCAGACTCCGGATCATTGTTCAGATTAAATTTCACTTTCCTTTCAGCATCTGTATACATCGGCATTCATCTCCCGTGTGCTGCTGTAATCTTCCGTTACTGTACCATATTTCGGAGGATTTCAGAATGCTTGGCTGACGGCGGCGGCATTCAGCAAAGTTGCCTCAAAACAAGCTTTTTGATGAATAAAAGAGCGCGATTTAAGTCCTGGATTCAACATAACAGCCTCGATAACATGCTTTTTGATGAATTAGGCATGGCGAACGTACCAAGACATTCATCAAATACAAGAGCAAACTGCATCACTAAGTTAGTTGATACAAACCATCCTCCAACTCTGAATCAGCCTCTTAAATCCGCGCAAAAAGCCCCGGGGATGCTTTCGAAACTGCACCCCGGGGCAAATATGCTGTTAATGCTGTCACATCTGTTTATTTCCTGATAATCGGCGTGAGATTCTTGGCCATCATTTCTGCCTTAACAGACAGTTCGGCAGCCTTAAACGCGTGATCCTGTGTCATGGCGTTTTCAGTGCGGTTCAGGCAGTCCAGAATCAGCTGTCCGAAATACGGGTAGCCGACCAGCCCGTCGACCTCGAAGTGCTGCTCGCCGTCCTTGTTGACCAGGAACACGTGGTTGCCTGTCTTCTGTGTCGCGACGTTCACGTACTTGCGCAGCTCAATGTACCCGTCTGTTCCGATGATAAATGTCCGCCCGTCGCCCCAGGTGCTGAGGCCGTCCGGCGTGAACCAGTCCACGCGGAAGTGCTGCGTCGCCCCGTTGTCACCGACCAGAACTGCGTCGCCGAAGTCTTCCAGTCCCGGATGATCCGGATGATTGTAGTTGCCGACCTCGCTGTACTGCACATTGGCATCCTTTACGCCGCAGTAATACAGGAACTGCTCGATCTGATGGCTGCCGATGTCGCAGAGAATTCCGCCGTACTTTTCCTTCTCAAAGAACCAGTCCGGGCGGCTCTTCGGATTGCCGACGCGGTGCGGGCCGAATCCGTCCACATGGATCGGCCGGCCGATCACGCCCTGCTCAACCAGATACCCGGCGTAAACCGCCGCCTCGACATGAATCCGCTCACTGTAATAGACCATGTATTTGCGGCCGGTCTTCTTTACCATATCCTTTGCCGCCTGCAGCTGCGCAAGTGTCGTGAGCGGTGCCTTGTCGGTGAAATAATCCTTGCCCGCCGCCATCGCGCGCAATCCCAGCGCACAGCGTTCGCTCGTCACATGGGCGCCTGCCACCAGCTTTACCTCCGGGTCCTCAAAGACTTCTTCCTCGCTGCGGGCCGCCTTTGCATTCGGAAACGCCTTCTGAAAAGCCTTGACCTTTTCCGGATCCGGATCATACACCCACTTTACCTCGGCACCGGCCTCCGTGAGCCCGTTGCACATGCCATAGATGTGGCCGTGATCCAGATGCATCGCCGCAATCTTAAACTCGCCCGGGCCAACAACCGCTGCCGGTTTGCCCTTCGGAGCATAATTCATCCCGTCGCTCTTACTGCTCATCGTACTCCCTTTCTTTCTGCCCGATCAGCTCTTATAATTTCCGACCGTAATGTCAGACGGAGCAAAATTCTCGACAAATGCCGTCTTCTTGTTGAAATGAATGGCATTTTTCTGAATTCCGTCTTCCGTATAATACTCGTCGTCTTCGGTGATTGGAAGCGTCACCGTCTTCTTCTGGAATCCCGCCTTATAAATCGCCGTGATAAGCTCCACTGTCTTGCGTCCGTCAACACCTGTAATCATCGGGCGGGTTCCGGTTTCAAGTGCCGTCAGAACATTGTCGATTTCGCCGGTGTGACCCTCATACTTCAGATCCGGAAGACTGTTGTAATATTCCGTAATCTGATCCATAAGCTCCTTGTTATGTCCTTCGACCGGGAAACCGTTCGGCTTCGTCACTTCTGCCACACAGGAGAACGGTGCGGAAATCTTTGCCTTCTCGCACTGCAACGTCAGTCCCTGCTCCTCGCCGTGGTGCACAACTGAACTGGTCACTTCGGCAATCGAGCCGTCCTTGTAGCGGCACAGGGCAAATGAAACATCCTCGCACTCGGAATTGGTGTGCATGACATTTGCCAGCATGGCACAGACTTCGGTCGGAAGTTCACCCTGGATCCAGTTCAGCATGTCAATATGGTGAACCGCATGATTGAGGGTCGGCCCGCCGCCTTCTTTCTCCCAGGTGCCGCGCCACCACAGATCGTAGTAGCAGAGGCCTCTCCACCAGAGGGAGTCGATGTGCGCAACTCTGAGCTTTCCGGCAAGCCCGCTGTCAAGCGTCTTCTTCAGCTTGTAAATGCTGTTGCGGAAACGGTTCTGTGCGATGACGCCCATCGTGACATGATTCCGTTTTTCGGCCTCCAGCATCTCATCGCACTGCCGCAGGCTCGGCGCCATCGGCTTTTCAACGAGCACGTTCTTGCCCGCATTCATCGAGTTGATGGCACTCTCCGCATGAGCGGACGGCGGCGTGCAGACGTGCACGAGATCAATCTGAATGCCGGAAGCCAGCATCTTCTGGTGATCGTCAAATACGACAGCATCCTTCAGGCCGTACTTCTCTTTGATGGCCTCTGCTTTTTCCGGATAAATATCGCAGAGCGCCACGATCTTCACTCTGTCAGGGAACGTCAGAAGTCCCTGAATATGCATGTTCGAGATATTACCTGTTCCGACTATTGCTGCATGAATCATGCTATAACCTCACACATAATGTTTATTCTGTATTTTGGTATTGAAGATTCACTCAGTGAAAATTACAGATTCAGCTGACATCATTCCATCTGCATCAGCTGATACCTTTATTCGTCCTGGCGTACCATCCAAAGCCACAATTACGCTTGCCTGCCCTCTGTACAAGTGCCGGAAGGGTTCGCCAAACGGTTCCATCGACTTGCAATTACCATTATCTACAGAGACAATCCTTCCGGGTCCTTCTACTCTGAATCTCACAGTCGAGCTTTCCCGGAAACAAGGATTACCATTTTTATCTTTTGCCCTGACAGTTAATAGTAATTCGTAACCTTGTTCGAAATGAAGATGATTTTCAGTAGTATCAAACGCAAGTTTCACAGCCACATCCGGCGTCTTCAATACATGTCTGCATACTTCCTGTCCATTATTTTTACCAATAGCAACGATCGTGCCAGGCTCCCATTTAATGAACCCTTTAATTATTCCATCGTGACACTCTGAAGGTTTCGGAAGATACAGGCGTTGTTGATTGATCCATAATTCCACTTCTTCACAATTTGTTGCAATCATGTACGGAATGACACCAAAATGAAACTGCCGGAAATCCCAATGATCAACATAAGGAGGTGTATCCCAATGATCTTTTACTCCTTCATCATCGAGAGAATAATCCAGCACAGAAAAATGAATCATTGGTTTTTTCGTCCAGTGACTTTGCAAAATATAAGAAAGTGGCTTACGTTCAAAATTTGTTCTTATAAAACCTGAATTCGATCCCTTCATTGGCCATCCCATAGATTCGCCAAGATAATCGATTCCAGTCCAAATCATACTTCCGATAACGTATGGATACTTATCTGGTACAAAAGAAGGAATATTTTCTGTAAAATTTTTAAATTGATCCGGATGTCCCAGGAAATATGCATATACTTCTGTTCCAAGAATAGCCTTGTCAGGAATGGATGCATGAATCTGTTTATACCATTGTTCCTGATAATTGCAGGCCAGTATATCTACCACCTTTGCTATTTTCTTGATTCTTTCAATCTTCTCGTTAACATCGAATATTTCTGTATCATCTGTTTCATCAACAAAT
The DNA here is from genome assembly GCA_903789615.1 of uncultured Lachnospiraceae bacterium. Lineage (GTDB taxonomy): Bacteria > Bacillota > Clostridia > Lachnospirales > Lachnospiraceae > UBA4285. Next base: position 146,079 of record CAIFEV010000002.1, read on the forward strand.
TGCTGAATATCTTTTATCTTCGATGCGTCAATATTACTTTCCCGTTTAAAATGCGGATTCATCGCGCAAGTAACCGGACGTGTCTTATCGAATTTCTTCAGATGAGCCACAAGCATTTCAAGAATCTGGAGCATAGAATCCTGGCCTTGATTCTCAACCTCGTTACCTACACCCCAAATAATAACGGAAGGCCTGTTTCTATCTCTTTTTACCATTGCCTCAACTTCTGACTGCCAATTCTTGGCAAAGAAGTTCTTGTAATGCCCTCCTGTCCATTTATCAAAGCATTCCTCATATACATAAAATCCCAACTCATCACACAGATCCAGAAAGTCTGAGGAATACACATGATGTGCAGTGCGAATTGCATTAACACCAATTTCTTTCAGCTGCTGCAACCGGCGTCTCATAAATTCTTTTCTGACAGCGATGCCGACAGCTCCGCAGTCCTGATGAAGACAAATTCCTCTGAGCTTTACTTTTTCTCCATTGATTAAAAGTCCCTGGTCTGGTGATATTGAGACTTTACGTATTCCGATATGAAAATCAACTTTATCGGCAATCTGCCCCTCTTTCCATAACTTCAATACTACTTCATATAGATTTGGTTCTTCTGCAGACCAAAGACTTGGATCATGCACATCAAGTTCAAGCGCACCACCTGTAACAATTTCAGTTTTAGTTACAAGCTGTTTTCTCTCATCGCCGTCTTCAGATGACAGAGAATAAAGTTCACCTGAGACAGTATTTGTCGGGTTTATCCCCTCAATTTTCAGATAAGCGTTCTTATAGTCATCTGACAGCTGCGTTTTTATGACGATTTCGTTTTTGTCTAAATATAACTGCTCAGTTTCTACTAACGTCACCTTCCGATATATACCGGCACCACTGTACCATCGATCGTGCGGATATGCATTGTGGCATATCACAACTTTAATTGTATTATTGCCACAAACAAGGAGGCTTGTTATCTCCAGTTCAAATGGAGAATATCCATACGCATGCTTTCCAGCTTCTGCACCATTTATATAGATAGTGCTGTTCTCATAAACACCATCAAATTTCAAAAAATATCGATGATCATCTCTTTTGTCAATCAATATCTGCTTTTCATAAATGCCAGTTCCCATTCTCACGCGGAAACCTTGAGAAGCATCATCTGGATTATTGACAAAAGTCGAATTAATCACCCAATCATGAGGCAAATCCACTATGGATTTACGGCCATCGTCTTCCATCCAGAATTGCCATTGATTCATTAATGGAGTTTCAGCTCTCATAATTATGTCATCCCTTCACACCACTGGCTGCAATTCCTTCAATAAAATACCGCTGGAGAGCAACGTATAACAGAATTACAGGAATAATTGACATTGTAGTCGCCGCAAGAATCAGTGTGTATTCCACTCCAAATTCCTGCTGGAAAGACCGGATACCTATCTGAATCGTGAATTTTTCCTTTTCATTCAGGAAAATCAACGGTGCCGTATAATCATTCCAAGAATCCAGGAATTTAAGAATAATCAATGTTGCTAATGAAGATTTTGAAAGAGGGATCATGATTTGCGTAAGAATTCTAAGGTCACCCGCGCCATCTATACGCGCCGCTTCAAGCAAGGAATCAGGAATACTCACCATAAACTGCCGCAGCAAGAAAACGCCAAATGGTGAAAAGCAATGCATCAATATCAACGCTGTATGCGAATTAAGAAGCCCTGCACTTCTCATTAATTCATATTGAGGGATCATGATAACCTGATAAGGAATCATCATCGTCCCTAAATACACCATAAACAGAATATCTCTGCCTGGAAAATGAAGTTTTGAAAACGCATATGCGGCCAAGCAGCATGTTACAACCTGTCCAGCTGTCGACAATATTGCTATTTTAGCAGTATTTAAATAAAACTTTGCAAAAGGAATATCTTCAAACACTTTGGAATAGTTGCTTGTCATCCAACGTGTAGGCAATAATTTCATTGGCACTGCAAACAACTCATCCTTAGGCTTAAACGAACCTAAAACCATCCATACAAATGGAAATAGCATTATAACAGCAATCAAAATCAACAATATTAATATAATAATTTTGCCAATAGTTCTTTTTAAATTCATGGCAATCCCCTCAATAATTAACCCACTTCTTTTGTCCAATGAATTGAATCAATGTAAACAACATGATAATTCCAAACAGTATAAAAGCGGCAGAACATGCATAACCGAATTTATATTCAGTAAAAGATTTTTGATACACAAAATACGCCAAAACATTCGTTGCGCGACCCGGGCCACCTTGTGTCATCGCCATGATAATATCGAATACTTTGCATGAACTAATCATCTGTGTTACAAGTACAAAGAAGATAGTAGGTGAGATGCCAGGAAGCGTAATATGAATGAATCTCTGCCACGAATTGGCTCCATCCAATTTTGCAGCTTCATATAATTCTGTATTTACTCCCTGAAGGCCTGCGAGAAGTATGATCGCATTGTATCCCATTGATCTCCATACGCTGACGATTTCAACAGATACCAATGCCCACTGTGTTGAGGAAATCCATTTCGGAGGATTGTGTACTCCCAGCCACATTAAGAACTGGTTAACCGGACCATTATTGGCTAATATCAAAGACCATACAAGTCCTATTGCAATCATAGATGTGACCTGTGGCAAGAAATAAATTGTTCGGAAAATTTTTATCGACCGAAACTTAACGTTCATCAACAGCGCCATAAGAATACCGAAAAAAACAGCTAATGGCACAGTTGCTACTGTGTATAACAGTGTATTCCCTAATGAAATAAGGAATGTTGAATCCTGAAACAGTTTCACATAATTGGAAAAGCCAACGAAATCATTTTTATTAAATCCATCCCAGTTTGTAAAGCTTAATACTCCTGCGCGGAATAGTGGATAAACATTTAAAATCACAAACCCAACTATATTGGGCAACAGAAACCAGATTGCAGTTATCCGTTGATGACGGATGTATGCAGGCGCTTTTACTTTCACCTTTTTCTCGCTCATACTTTTCCTCTCAATTGATACTTCTTCTAAAAAAGGAGCAGGCTCAATTGAGCGAGCTCCTTTTATTGATGAAATAGTGCTATTTGTTATTTCTTTACTTCTTCACTGATTCTCTTCTTACAATTAGCCTCTGTGGTTTCCAAATCCTGTTCACCAAGAAGGTAGAGAGATACTTCCTCTTTTACAATATTCTGAGCGGTGTTATATTGTGCATCACACGGAACCTGGGAAATAATTTTCTGATCAACAATATAATTGATGTGTTCCGGTGATGTTTTATTTTCACAATAGATCTGCTTCGTACTATCATCCTGCCAAGCCGGGAAATAGTCATTCTCAAGTAAGATCTTGGATCCCTCTGCTCCAGTGCAGAACTTAATGAAATCAAATGTCTCTTCCGGATGCTTCGATTCTTTTGCAACCATCATTAAGCCAGGTGCACCAATTGTTTGTGCAGGCTGCCCTTCATAATGAGGAATTGCTGCAACATCATAATTTACATTTCCCTCACCATTGGCAATAGCTGTATTCAGCATTTCAATTTCCCAGTCACCTGTATAAAACATTGCATACTTGCCCTGAAGGAAATTACCTGTATAATCTGCGCCGGCATCATTAGCCATATCTGCATATTCTGGCTGATAACCTGCATCAGACATGCTCTTGCAGAACTGTGCCGCCAGCATCCAGTCATGAAGCTGAGTATCATCAATTGGGTTAGTGGATCCCTTTGTATTCGCCGGAACTCTCCACCACATAGAAGTTGGCTGGAAATTCAGCGATCCATATATCTTGCTGTCACCAGAGCCGCTGGTCAACTTTCCTGCAAGTTCATAATAATCTTCCCAGGTCCAGTCATCAGACGGATATGCCACTCCTGCAGCATCAAAAATGTCCTTGTTGTAATAAACCACCCATGAACTGGTCTTGTACGGAAGCCCATAGGTATTTCCATCGATCTTGATCGTATCAAGCGTGCCCTGAATACCGCTCAAATCAGCGCCGGTGGAACTAATCAGATCATCCAGAGGTAATACAACGCCTTTGTCTACATATTCTGCAAGTCCCGGTGGAGATGAAATACCAAAGCCATCAATGTTGCCGCCGCCGCCTAACACCGTGGTAAGTTTGGTAGCATAATCATTTGAAGATGCATATTGAAGATTGATTGAAATATTTGGATGTTCCTCTTCATATGCCTTCGCAAGCTTGGTCATAATGCCTTCTTCATCTGACCACATATAGAAGCTGAGTTCAGTTGAGGCAGAACTTGAGCTTCCTCCACTTGCTGCCTTCGTTGTTGTAGTGCTTGCTGCATTCCCCGCACTACCCGGAGTTGATGCAGTATTGTTTCCGCAAGCTGCTAATGGGACTACCATTGCAACTGTGGACACAATAGATAAAATCCTTTTCCCTTTCATTTAATCCCTCCTATTTTCTATGTGGTTTTTCACGCGCGCATTAACTGAAAGTAATAAAATAGTGCTAAATAATATAGAGCAATAATAATTATACGCATGTCAATGGCAAATATTCGTCAGTACGAAAATTGACATGTAAATTCCGATCGCCAATTGTGGATTTTTATGTATTTTTGATGATAAGCAGTATTAATCACGTCTTTTATTGTTTATACTTTACCAAATAATTTTCGCAGCGGCTTTCATTATCTTTGCCTATTACATTGCGTAAATTGACCTAGCAGTATAAAATTGAGCTATTATCAGACATAGCAGCAGTTCAATAAAACCGCTTGTAATCAGGAGGGAATTTTATCTTGAAGAAAAATATTGTTTTTTCGGCAATTGAGTCGCCAATAACATGCTGGTATAAAGAAAAGCCCCTTAGTAATGCATCTTCATTCCATGCACATAACGGGTACGAAATCATATGTTTTTTAGGCGGCAATGTAAATATATACTATGAAAAAGATTCAATAAAATTACATCCAGGAGATATTGTTCTTATTCCACCATATGTGTTCCACAGAGGCTATCAAGAAAAGAATTTGCAGTATATTCGTGATATTATGAATATCCGAGAGGATTATACTATTCCGGGGCATGAAACCGACTTCAAAAATATTCTCCAGGTTTTCTTTTCAGATGATAACGAAAAGATTTTGTACCTTCATCCAAAAGCACATGTATTTGCAAGAATTCATGAGCTGATGAAAAAATTATCCGAAATTGTCTTCGATCCAAAAGCTGAATTTAAACAATTGTTAATAGATGCATACACATCACAAATATTAACCACGCTCTACACGATGCAGCAGCACCGAAGGTTGAATTTTTCTTCAGATAATTTTCAAACAATGCAAGCTCCTTCATATATCATCCAAACATTTCAATATATCAATCTGCACTTGCTTGAGGAAATTCATCTTGATACCCTGGCTGAATTAAGCCACATTAACAAATACTATCTCTGTCGTTCTTTTCGCAGCTATACCGGAATTTCGATAGGACAATATATTATTGAAAAGAGGCTAATTTTAGCCACAAAAAAATACAAGCAGGCATTAGTCCTAGCGATGCCTGCTTCCAATCAGGATTTAACAATTATCCCAATTTTTCGCGCACATTCAGCAAGCACATTGGCCTTTCACCAAAAGCTTATCAGATGTCTGTACTTGCAAAATAACGATACGTATTTATCAATTTACAGTTCAAAAATGTATGAGATACCTGTAGTTTTCAGAACAACTGACAAGTGTATATGAAGAGATCAAAGCGATTCTGAAGTTCCTGCATACCAAATCGATATGGCTGTTATTGCCAGAAGTGTCTGAAATTATCACAAACTGGCTGTACAAAGCAGCGTTATACAAAGATAAAGGTATACTATTTGACCGTTATGTTTGTTAATATCAACAGTTTGAAGAAAAATGCAGAAGGCTTACGCCAGATAATCCTACGTCTGTCTTATGGAATAAAACCGGTATGCGGCATTTTCTATTATTCCACCGCATACCGGTCCATACATAACTCGTAAAACCATCTTCTATTTGCTTACTATAAGTATAGCCCTGTTACAGGAAAATGGAAGATGAGTCGGTGAATTTCAAAAACATGCACGAGGCTTAATATGTTTCGCCCTTATATTGAACCGTGCCAGTTCTCAATAGCAAATCTTGAATTTAGAAAATTTCCCCTTTTCCGTCCCGTTTTCTTCCCGAAAAGCACACACACCTGCCATGGTTCCGGTAAAAGGTCTTTTCTGAAGGCTGCCAGAAAACATCCAGGAAGAGATCCTCGCCGCTTCATACCGGGTGGAGTCCGACTGCAGGATTTCAAATCGATATTCTTCCCTGGAGCCCTTTATGAAAAGGGCCTGTTTTCCTGTCTGTGGAATTTCTTTTTCAATCACACGTTCTTCAAAGAAATCTCCTGCCTTGCGCCAGAGAACAGCTTCCAATCCTTCGTCCTCTTTCCGCACTCCGAAAAAGCACCAAAACGAACAGGTGTTATAAAGAATTACGCCCGACACAACAGTGTTCGTCTCCGGTGCCCCCACTTCAGCCATCAGTTCAAAATCAAAATCAGGCTGAACGGTCAAAAGCATTTCATAAGAACTTGTGTCTGTATGTCGGCGGCTGGGATTCACTGTCAGCAGCCCATTTTCCCGTTTGAAAACATCTCGAGACGGCCTGCCCACAGTCTGCCAGAATGACGGAAATGTCTCCTCTGTAAAATCATCCTCAAGCATCCCGCCTTTATACTGCCGTACCGCGGTTGGGCACTCTTCCTCCAGTCGGGCCATTTTTCCTTTGAGACACGGCCAGCCCTCTGAAAAAGAGAAAGGAGTAAGGAACGTTTCCCGTCCAAGCTGGGAAAGATCCAGGACACCAGACCGCACTCCAAGGTGTACCATCCACCATTTTCCATCAATATCCTGAATGATATCAGCATGGCCGGTGCAGTGAATTTTCTTCGCGGTGTCATTGCGGTTTGTCAAAACCGGATTTGCCGGGCATGTTTCATACGGACCGTACAGTTTTACTGACCTTGCGACATTTTCCATATGGCCCATACCCGTTCCGCCCTCTGCTGCAAACACATAGTAATATTGTCCGATATGATACAGATGAGGAGCCTCCAGCCAACCGCCGCCAGTACCATTCCAGAGATCCCGCAGAGGTTCCAGAATCTCTCCGGTGTCCGGATTGATTCTTGCCGCTACGATGGCAGGTTTCTCACGATTTTCCCATGCATTTACGCAATAAATGCATTCTCCATTTTCAAACAGCAGAGATGGATCGATACCGCCGGAATGGACCCAGACTGGTTTCGACCACGGTCCTTCAGGATTTTTTGCGTGCAGGATGCAGTTTCCCGCCCCTTCAATCGCGACCGCGATATAGTACATATCATTATATGGATTAAATCGTATCGTCGGCGCCCAGATTCCGCCGGATTCATCCGCAGCAAAAAATTCTGGAAAATTTTCGTTTGTCAGTGCATAGCCAATTCTTTTCCAGTTCAACAGATCTGTCGAATGATACAGGGCAATGCCTGGAAAATAGCAAAACGTAGATGTCGCCAGATAATAATCTTTTCCATTTCTGCAGATACTCGGATCCGGATGAAATCCACGCAGAATCGGATTCTGATATTTCATGTCATTCCCCCATTGAGCCTTTTTTCGCTGTACTTTCTGCACCGTTCACCTCCACAATACCGCCACAGCGAGTGCCGGCAGCAGGTTCGCCACGCGGATATGGCGGTCAAACATCAGATTGATGCCGATGCAGAAGATCAGAATAGAACCGACGTAGGAAAGGTTGTTCAGCACACTGTCCGAGATCATCGGGCTGAGAACTGCCGTAAGAAGCGTCATGGCTCCCTGAACAAGCGCAATCGGGTCGCCGAAAAAGTGCAGCCCCTGCCCATCGTCGCAGCCATCACCATCACCGTGATCATATTCATGACCGCTTTCGCGAATAAAATTGAATGGTCCCCGTAAATCCCGTCCTGGATCGACCCGATGACCGCCATTGCGCCGACGCACAGCGTGATCGAAGCGCTGACAAATGCATCGACAAACTGCGGATCCTTCGCGCTTCCCGTTTTGCGCTTCAGCCAGCTGCCGAACCGTTCAATGAACCGTTCGAGATTCAGAAGTTCTCCGATCACACTGCCGACGACCATGGAAATGACCATCATCATGGTGCCGGTCGTCTGAAGTTCCCCGTCACTGAACACCAGCATGTGCTGCAGTGTGCCGCCGATGCCGATAAACATGACAGCCAGCGCCACGGCGGCGTTCATCGTCTGCCGGAAGCGCACCGGAATGCGTCCGCCGAAAATTGTGCCGATACTCCCGCCGACGACAACCAGCAGGACATTTACAATTGTGCCAAGTCCTTTCACACCTTCACCCCGTCAAAGTCCGTTCAGCCGCCGAAATACACAGTCTGCGCATTCTGGTACAGGATTGCTTCCTTCTCGTCTTCCGAGAATTCCGCGCAGCCGCGCAGATAATCAATCAGATGCTCGTAGCTGTCACCTTTGAGCGTAGACGGGAAGTCCGAACCAAACAGAATGTGATCTGCTCCGACGATGTCCGCCGCTTTCCGGATCAGCGCGGTTGTCTTCGGATACGGAAATGTGTCTGGCGCCATATTGTGCGGCAGCGCCGCGAGGTCGTGCCACACATTCGGCAGCGCCAGAAGCTGCAGCTTTTCAAGCGCCGTTTCCGCCGTCTTCTGCGACGGAGCAAGAAGATGACAAATGACAAACTTTATGCCCGGATGCGCGAGTGCCGCGTTCCGCACAGCCTCCGGCTGCCAGCTTTCGGCACCGCATTTGCCAATGTCGAGGACACAGACAAGGCCATGCTCGTCGCAGTAATTGTACTCGGCGCGCATCACATCGCCGTAAAGATCAAAGGTCGGATGGTTGCACATCAGGCCGGATCCGGTGCTGACTTCGTACTTGACGATGCCGGCGCCGCGCTTTTCAATCAGGTACTCACGGATTTTTGCGCAGTCGCGGCTCCAGGGATCAAAGGACACCGCCGCGCGGAAACGGTCCGGATATTTGTCCTGCGCATCCAGCGAGTAAATATTCTGAAATCCCATGTAGTGGCCCTGAAGCAGGACCGCCTTCTCCACGCCGCAGCGGTCCATAGCCGCAAGTGCGTCTTCCGGCGTGACACTCCCCTTGCCGAACTCTTCCGGCAGCAGCTGAAATATCCGCCCGTCTGCGTACTGCGCGTTTCCGCCGCCGAGCCACCGCAACTCGCCCTCCGAGCCGATCCCCGCCACGTACTGAACAAGATGCATGTGCGCATCAATCACGTTTGTTTTCTTCATATATTCACGCCATCCCTTTACTTCCTGACTGATTTCACGGTTCACTGCCTAGATCATACGAAACTGACAACGGGGTAGCAACAATTTTTCAAATTTTACCTGCTTCCTTTGATTTTGGCGCTGCGTTTCAGGTCCTGGAAAAAGGCCCGGGCGCACCGGAAATGTCACTTTTCTTGTTTCCGATGACAGGCAGCCATATCGCCCCGGCCGGCGCACCGGAAATGCCGCTCAATGATATTCAGCCACAAAAAGAAGCTGCCGCTTTGGTGCCCGAAAGCACGTAAGCAGCAGCCTCTCTCTTCACACATATGTGTCGTCAATCACCCGGCAGCTTTTGCTGCAAGTGCCGCGCTGCCCTGGCTGACAAACTGCGAAGCAGCATCCGCCGAAGTGATCTGCTTGTAGCAGATCTCTTCCTGCAGGTTGTTGAGAACCTTCGAAGCTTCGGAGAATCCATCCGGATACGGAGGATTGATAACCGAGCTGTTCGGCTCAACGACGTTGTAAACGAAATCATAGATCTTCTGGTCGTTTTCGGTGAGCTGGCCCTTGACTTTGTCAGCTACATCGGAGTTGACCGGAACGCCTCTCTCGCCGAGAAGGATGTCGTTGCAGTCCGTGCTGTTGATGAAGTAGTTCAGGAACTTGACGGCTTCATCCGGATTTGCTGTCGTCTTGGCGATGGAAAGGAACTGGCTCGGCTTCAGGAAGTCAGACTTCTTCGGATCCGGGCTCGGCCATGTTGTCATCTGCAGATCCTGGCCTTCCTTGGCTGTGTTGCAGAATGCAGTGTACTGGTTGGACCAGCAGAAAGCTTCCCAGGACATGGTCTCCGGCGAAGAGCCGTAAACCATCGGATCCTGCTCTACAGAGCCGATGCTGATGTCGGCAAATACACCCGGATCCAGCAGCCAGCCCTCATCGATACCCTGCTCGTAAACCTTGAAATACTTGGTAAGCTGCTCTTCTGTCGCACCGATCTTGTCATTCTGGAAGAGAATGGCGCCATCGGAACGCAGCCAGTAGTTGAAAAGCTCGTGGCAGCTGCCATACATCAGGTTTGCCTTGTAGCCGGTCTTCTCGGTAATCGTCTTGGCAACTTCGATGAATTCATCAATCGTCATGTTGTCCTTGATGGTGACACCGGCCTGATCCGTAACAGCCTTGTTGTACACAAGAGCCGGGGTGTTGATGCCGAGGCATGCTGCGACAAATTTGCCATCGACTGTGCCGGCCTGAATCATGTCCTGATTCCACTTAGACGTATCAAGTGTGCCGTTTTCGATGTACGGAGTGAGATCAAGAAGCAGATCGCCGTTCGTGTACTGATTGATGTACTGATAGTCCATCTGCATCAGGTCCGGGAGCTGGCCGCCTGCCGAAGCCGTCGCGAGCTTCTGCCAGTAGTCCGCCCACTGGGAGAACTGTCCGTCTATGGTGATGCCGGAATTCTGCTGCTGATAAAGCTCGATCGCCTTCTGGGTGCGGTCATTTCTGGTCTGGTTGCCCCACCAGTCAAATGTCAGGGCTGCGCTTCCGCTGCCGGAAGACGCGGCTTTCGCTGTGCCTGATGTCGTGGCTGCGGCCGTCGTTGTTGTGCCGGACGCAGCGCTTGTGGAAGCCCCCGTTGTCGCAGAACTGCTGCCTGAACCGCAGCCTGCCAGAGAAGCGGCGCCAAGCATTGCGGCCGCGGCAGCGGCCAGGATTCTCTTTGTCTTCATATCTCTTTTTCTTCCTTTCTTGTGTATCCCCCGGGAAAATGTTTTCCCTGTAAGAAGTTCGCATTTGTCATGAGGATCAGGCCTTCGGCGGAAGGTATATCGTCCTCGACTCAAGGCACCCCATATCTTCGATCTTTTCCAGATTCATGCGGACCGGAATGCCCGGGATGTCCGTGCGCACATAGCAGCGGCCGTTTTTGAATTCCGGGATGTTCAGCATCAGTTCGTGAACCGGCTCGGAGATCGGCGCGTGGAACTCGATCCGCTCGTTCTCTCCGTACAGGCAGCCGAAGATGGCGTTGTACGCCGTGCGGCCGCCGGACTGAAACTCTTTCCCTGCTTTTCTGGCCATGTCGCGGATGGCGATCAGGTCGTCAATCCGCGTCATGCGCCCGAGGGAGGGTTGTAAAATATCTGCCCCTTTTTCGAGGTAGATCTCGTACATATAAGAAATGCGCATCGACTCGCCGAACGCCAGCTTCTGCTTCACGCCCATTTCCTTGAGGCGTTTGATGCCGTTGAAGTCGGCCGAGTGAATCGGCTCCTCAAACCACGCGAGGTTGTAGGGCTCTGCGAGCTTTGCAAACCGGGCCGCCTCTTCGACGCTCCATCGCTGGTTCGCATCGACCGCGATGCCGATCTTGTCTCCGAGAGCGCTGCGGACCTTCTCAATGCGCCGCAGGTCGCGCTCCATATTCGTCCCGTCATCAGACCCGATTTTGAACTTCACGGTCGTGAAGCCTTCCGAGACGTAGCGCTCCATGTCCTCGACAAGTTCCTCATCGGACAGCAGCAGCGACCCGCCGCCCTTGTATGCGGCCGCCCAGTCCTTGTCGACCCCTAGGAATCTGTGCAGCGGCTGTCCGGCTCTCTGCGCCAGAATGTCCAGCATCAGAATGTCGACCGTGCCCACATCCACGGCCTTCTCCGACTGAAAGCCCGAATTGCGGATCTGCCAGTACAGCATCTTCCGCCACTCGTTGAAACTGCGGCTCTTTCCGTCCAGGAGCTTTGGCAGTGTATTCTTGACAAATGCTCTCGTGACCGTGTAGTGCGCAGTCATCCCGCTGTCATCGGAAAGCTCCAGATACCCCTGCTCCGGAATGAACTTCCCGAAACCGCCCGTGCTGTCTTTGAATGGTTTCGGCAGCGGAATCGGCCGGAAATTGTAATACACTGCCTTTGTAAAACGGATCTTGTCCGGATAATTGAATGGAAACATTTGTCATCTACGGCCGGGTTTTCCGGCCGCCCCCTGTTAAATAAAGTATTGATCACAGTCAGCGCCCAGGCAGTCTGCCCGGGTGCCGACTGTGCAGGAACCCCTTCAGATAAGTCCCGCCTGCTTCATCATGTCTCTGAACAGCTGAAGCGTTTTCTCATTTGTCGTTGGCAGCGACGGAAGATATGGCTTTCCGACGTTCATTCCGCGGATTGCTGCCATATCCTTTGCCGCCACCGGGAAGGAGGATTTGTCCATCGCCAGGCGCACCGGATTCAGCCGGAACTGTGCTTCCAGAGCCCCCTCGCGGTCGCCTGCCGTGAATTTTCTGTAAATGTCGCCGATCAGCTCCGGCATGAAATTGCCGGCCGTGCAGACGCCGCCGACCGCGCCCACACACAAGGACGCATACAGAAGTGTGTCCTTGCCGCCGAACACCTTGAAACCGATGTCGCGGTTGCGCCGCACGCATTCCTCTGTCAGCGTGATGTCGCCGGACGTGTCTTTAAGTCCCACGATGTTCGGAACGGTATGCGCGAGCTCCGTGATCAGATCCGCCGTAAGGCCGTACCCCACGCGGCCCGGGTTGTTGTAGAGCAGGACCGGCGTGTCCGGAACTGCCTCGGCGATCGCCGTGAAGTGCGCCTTCAGTTCGTCGGCCGTCGGCTTCAGGAACATCGGCTGCAGCACAGAAATGCCGGAAACGCCGTGGCTTGCCGCCATCTTCGCGAGGCGGATGCACTTTTTCGTGTTGATCGCGCCGATTCCGAAGTACACCGGCACGCGGCCGGCCGCTTCATCGATCATGATCGAAAGGCCGCGCTCCATCTCATCTTCTTCGATCTGATAAAACTCACCGTTCGATCCGAAGGCCAGAATGCCCTGCAGGCCGTTGTCGATGATATAGTCGACCTGCCGTCTCTGCCCGGCCTCGTCGATTTTCTCGTTCTCGTCGATCACCGTGATGATCGGCACGATGACGCCTTTGATGTAGTCTGTATTCATATCATTCATCCTTCTTTGCAATCGACGTTCCGGTCATCCGCTCGTAATACCGCACGATGTCATCATGATCGCAGCCGCCCTCGTCGTGATTCTTGAGCTCCTGCATCACTTCCATCATGTGCGCCGTCATCGGAACCGGCATGTTGATGGCGTGCGACGCATTCAGCGCGTTGGTCAGATCCTTGATGTGCAGGTCAATCCGGAATCCCGGCTTGTAGTTTCCGGAAAGCATCATCGGCGCCTTCGCGTCCAGCACCGTCGACCCGGCCAGTCCGCCGCGGATCGCCTTGTAAACCAGCTCCGGGTCCGTCCCCGCCTTCTTGGCAAATGTCAGCGCTTCCGCCACAATCCCGATGTTCGATGCGACGATCATCTGGTTGGCCAGCTTCGCGACATTGCCCGCGCCGATGCTCCCGACGTAAACCGCCGAGCCTGCCATGGCCATCAAAACATCATAGTAGCGGTCAAATGTCTCTTTCTTTCCACCGCACATAACCGACAGCGTCCCGTCGATGGCCTTCGGCTCACCGCCCGAAACCGGGCAGTCCATCATGTCCACGCCGATCTTCTCAAGCTCAGCCGCGATTTTTCTGGATTCCACGGGGTCAATCGAGCTCATGTCGATCAGCACCGACTCGCCGGCCTTGAACCCCTCTGCCAGACCATCCTTGCCGAACACCGCGTCGCGCACCTGCGGCGAATTCTGTACCATCGTAATGACAACTTCCGACTTTTCTGCAACTTCTTTATTGTTGCCGGCCACATACGCACCGTGATCAGCCAGTTCCTGATTCACATCCGCGTGATGCCCGAACACGGTCAGCTCATATCCCGCCTTCAGCAGATTCTCCGCCATCGGGCGGCCCATAATTCCAAGTCCGACAAATCCGACTTTCATCTTGCCTTTTTCCTTTCAAAGCACATGAAAAAGAAGCAGATTTACATCTGTCCTTTCTGTATACACGCTTCACACTTGCCTGTTATGAGCTTATTATGACAGAGTTTCCGCACTCTCACCATCCACAAACTTTCATGCTTTTCATATCAGTTAAGTTATAGTATGATGGCTAAAGAACCCGGGACTTTCTTTCTGCATTACGAAAAACCAATGAAGACAAAAAAGCTGTATTATCTGATAACAATCGAAAAACAGGGATCTCTTTCCGGGGCCGCCGCCAGGCTTTCGGTATCCCAACCTGCACTCAGCAAATTCCTGTCCGAATCCGAGCAGCGCCTTGGCGCGCCGCTGTTTTCGCGAAACGGACGGCACCTGGCACCGACAGCGCAGGGCCGCAGGGTTCTTGACAGCGCCCGGCAGATTCTTGACATTCAGGACCGCATGATGAGCAACATCCGCATGGTCAGCGGCCTGCAGCGGACCACCATCCGGCTCGCGACAGCGCCGAACCGCGGCGCCATGCTCTACAGCCGGATTTACAACCGGTTTTCCAGACATTTTCCATCGGTGAAGCTGGGGCTGACGGAGCTGTACGCCAGCACGCAGGCTGAGGCCGTCCGCCGCGGGCAGGTAGACATCGCGATCGGCGCGGGCGATTCTTCGGATGAAGTGGAAGACTACACCTTTGCGCGGGAGGAAATCCTGGTCTCGCTGCCTTCGGCGCACCCGCTTGCCTCTGCCGAAAAGATCCGCATCTCTGATCTGAAGGACTCTGCTTTTCTTCTGCAGAGTCCCAGCCACAGCATCCGCCGGATCGCCGACCGGCTTTTTGCCGAGGCCGGCATCTCGCCGCTGATCGTGTTTGAATCCGGCGATGTGCTTCTGCTGGATTCTCTGATGCAGCAGGGCGTCGGCGTGGGCCTCGTGTCGCAGGCGCACGTCTTTCCGTCGCAGGATGTCGCATACCGGCCGCTTGATCCGCCGGTATATCAGTTTCTTCATATCCGCTTTCCGAAAGGCCACGCCCTCACGCCTGCCGAGTGCTTCCTCATCCGCCTGCTGATGAAGGAGCGCCTTTCCGATCCGCGCTACACCGCCGTCCACTCTGAGAAGCTGGACGCCTTCACCGCATTTCTGCAGAGCGCGCCCAGACAGGACTCACTCCCGCAGCCAGGCGGCTGCGGGCGCACAACACCTGCAGCACGTCCGCAGGATATCAGCTTTGACACCGACGTCATGCGCTATATTCTTGGAATTGCCGAAGAAGGCAGCCTCACAAAAGCCGCCGACCGCTTCTATCTCTCCCAGCCGGCTCTCTCCCGCTATCTGCATTCGGTTGAATCGCTCGTCGGGACACCGCTCTTTAACCGCTCCCACAACCGGCTTGTCCCGACCAACGCCGGCATTGTCTTCGCCAACAGCGCCCGGAATATTCTGCAGCTGGAAGACGATTTGAAACGCAGTGTACAGATCTTTCCAGGCCGCATTCTATAAGCAGCCGTTTCTGTCGAGTTCCTGTCCTTGCCTGTTGTTGCAATCTGTTTTATGGAGAAGGTGCCAGGTGCCATCCGTTACAGATTTGGCCAGGCGGCTCAGCCCCCGGAACAGTGTAAATATGTCACCGGCGTCGAAGTCGGGCTTGGCTCCAATGGCCGAAAGGACCATGAATGACACCAGATAGAGCATCTGGCTGAAGAATACCTGAAAAAAGCAAATGTGGAATATTATAAGAAAATGTACCTGGCATAGATAGAAGACAATGGGGAAGCGATATTTCTGTCATTTCTACGGAAAAGGACTCTGTTAAACGCTGAGATTTCATTGTCAACGCACTGCAGAATATCTATGAAATCGAAATAGATTTCTATTCTTCCGGAGGCTCAAAGGTTAATGAGACCTCCAGAAGTTACAAAATGAATGCCGAAGAAGCTGCCGGAATTCCCGGTTTTCCCTTGTGTGGATCACCCACGGCGAAGACTGGCACAATATCCGGCATAATCTCGAAGAGACGTTTTATGTCATGAATACCATATATAATATTTCTGATATGGAGAGCGGAATATTCTTATCGATTTTCAAGTGAACAAGCTTTCATTTTCTGCTACCAGGCTTTTCCCGATGACCCCCTGCGCTTCTTCAAACAGCTCCTTCTGGCGCATTCCGTATCCCAGGAACAGCCTCTCTTTTGGAACCGCCATAACACAAACTTTTCTGCCGTCAACAGCCTGTGCCGTAGACACTACATCGCAGCTATCTGCGTCCAGGGTAAATATCAGATCCGGAAACGTCGCAAGTCTCTTCCCGTTTTCATCTTCCGCGGTCATAAACTCATTCCAGAAGGTCAGTTCAACCTGGTGTCTCTGATTTTCTTCCAGCACTGAGAATGTACCGACATCATATCCGCCCTGCATCTGAAGAGAATAGTGCTCAATTTTTCCTGTCAGCAGCGGGCGGGCACCATACTCCGTCTCAAGTGTCGACACAAGTGTGTCAATTCCTTTTTTCGCTGCTTTCTGATATAAGCCGCCCAGCCGGATTGCATCTTCTATCGCCCCGACTGCCGCATGGTCTTTCAGATATCTGACGGGCACCGGATTCCGCACGACGCCGACCATACCACCTGCTGCCACAGCGCTCTGCCGGATTACGTGCGATACAGATTCCAGCGCCCCTCTGGCTGTCACCTCAGTATATTTTTCACCGGCACCGCCGCAGGCGGCCTGAATCGATACATATCCATCCAGAGTGTTAAGCCCGATACTACCCATTGTCCCGGTAGGATGTGCACGGCCATTGCTGGGAGCATCAATGATCGGTATGCCGGTCAATGCCGAAAGCAGCCATCCATTGGCTGTGGATGCAGCTCCGTTCTCACAGGACGTAAAACCTGCAATCTCACTGCCGCAGGCTGCGGTAAAATCCTTTAAAGCCACCTTCCAGTGCTCCGGCGTCAGATGCGCATCAAATGCAGAAGGCGCCCCAAGCGTTGATACATTTGCTGCAATTGCGTCATCCGGAAGCTCCGCAGGATCCAGAAGTGTCAATTCATCCACATATGAAAATGCCTGTTCCAATGCATCCATTCCCTGGTCCAGCAGCCCGCCGCCGCCGCCGCCCAGCAGAGCCCCGCCCAGCAGAGCCTGGACAGCTGTCTGTCTTGTAAGCTTTCTCATGATTTTTCTCTTCATCCTTTATAAGTAATTATACATCGGTGATTTCAGAAACGACCCGGGCAAGAAGCGTTCTGGGAAGCACAACCATCTTGCCGGTTTTCTCTGCAAACATTTCCTTCATTTTCTGTGTAAAGCCAATGCAGTCCAGCACAATAACATCCGCATCCGTTTCAGCCGCTTCTTCCGCCGCCCTTTCAAGGCTTTTCCAGTCTCCATAGGGAGATGCCGCAATACTGACGCAATGCTCTACATACCCATTCCACTTTTTTGTATTCTGCTCCAGCTGAAGCGGGGATGGCGTCACTGCCACAATGCGGGACGTTCTGGTGAGCATCGGAACAATCCGATGCAGAATCTCGTTCGGGAAAATCATTGGAACACCGGAAGTAAGTGAATCCGGAAACTGCCCGGTGCAGAACACCATGATAAGCCTGACGCCCTGCATTTCCAGCTCATCAATTCCCTTCTGCAGATTTCCAAGAATATACCTCTCGGCAAATGTCACGCTGCTTCCGTCCCGAAGTCTTGAAACCAGCACATAATCCCCTTCTTCGGGCCTGAACTGTGCTATCTGTTCTTTCGTAAGCCCGTCAAGACCGCCCCGTTGAATGAGTTCACATTTACCGTTAAAAAGCCGCATTATATCATCCGTCACATCTGTGCGCGGACTCTGTCCAATCGTAACTGCACCGATTTTCATGTCTGCTCCTTATACTGTAAAAGGAAAGACAGGCCTGCCGGCCTGTCTCTGTCAGAAGTTCTCCGTTCACTCTTCGCCCTTCGTCTGAAGTCTGGCCATGCTCCCATACAATTTCTTAAGACGGGAGAACTCTTTTTCATCATAGAAGGAGACTTCACCACGTCCGTATGCCTTCGCAACTTCAAGCATAAAGCGAGCCGCCTCTTCAACATCCTCAAAATGAGAAGCTCCCGTTGCACATCCGGGAACCATTGTCTCTGCGGTAATGGCAACCCCGACACATGGCGCATCTGTTGCGGTACAAGGCTGCAGAATGCTGTTCAAATGATAGACATCGTTGCCATACGGCGTAATATCCTGCATACTGAGCGGGAAAACATACGGGAGTTTGCCGGTGGTTCTCTGCATCACATCCAGCAAATCTTCTGAAACCTTCAGAATCCATCCCTGCTTGACTGTATTAGATATCGCAAAGCCGCGAGTATTGATGACACGGTTTCCTTTCGTCGTGTCACAAATCAAAATGGCATCCAGTTCCGGTGTCACCTCTTCCCGATTAACCTGCGCCATATCAACCGGTGACCCCATAAACGGAACCGGCTTGTGCGGCGCTGTCGGTGCATGCGGACAGATCTGTGTAGAAATAAAAACATCCCCATCCAGAAAGTCTCCCTTTGTCTGCATATCCAGAATCTTGGCCGCTACAGAAAGTGCAGCTGTGGCACCGTCTCCATCTGAAACATACCCAATCATCTCCGGACGGGCACCGATACCGCCCAAGCGTCCGAGGATTCCAATAGTAGGTGCATTCCCGCCATTTGCCTTTCCATGCGCACCCGGAATCCGCACCTTCACCATGTCTGTGCTCTCGCCCTTCGGTCCCGTAATCGGATATACCTCTACATCCGCTTCCGGGTTCACCGAAAGAAGATATTTTTTCACAGTTGCCCCGTCAACCTTGCTGGTATCAAGGACATCAAACACATCCATAATCTGTCTGATCAGCATCGAAAATCTCCTTCCTGTCGCTTCCAAAAATCACCATTGCCTCTACTATACCTGACTTTACATCGAAATCAAGAACAAAAACTTCATTTGCTTATCATATTAACTTGACAAAGCGGCTGTTTTTAGTAAAATTTTATAAACTTATACGAGCTTCCGTTTATCGCTGCATGCAGCTGATGACGACCTCGTAAAAAAAGAAAGGGGCGCACTTCCATGGAAGAAAAGTATGACATCGCCAGCGAACAGCAGATTCCTGGCTCGCAGCACCCAAAAGCCTGGGAGCCGAGACTGATTATCCTCGGTCTTCCGCTTTGTATCATCGGCGCAATCATCGGTCTTGAATTGATCGTCCGCACCGGTGTCACCCCGAACACCTCGATAATCGGAGCCCTGTTCGCCATCCTCCTGTCAAGGATCCCCGTATCCTTTCTCAGAAAATACCGGAGTATTCACCGTCAGAATCTTTTGCAAACTTCCATATCAGCCGCAACTTTTGCAGCTGCCAACTGCATGATTCTGCCCATTGGCATCCCGGTCATCATGGGATATCCAGATCTGATGTTCCCCATGCTCATCGGTGTGACGCTGGCAACAATCGTTGACGGAACCATCATGTACAACTGCTTCAATTCCGAGATGTTTCCGGCAGAAGGTTCCTGGCCGCCAGGCGTCGCCGCCGCTGATTCCATCTTAGCCGTGGTCGAAAAAGGGAAAAAAGCAGTGCTCCTTCTGGTCGGAATCGCTCTGGGATGCGTTGGAAAAATCGGTACTGTGCCGATGGATCTTCTCGGCGTCTCCTGGTTTGGCGATTTTGGTGCCATGCTTGCACTGGCTGTCGGCTCTATAATCATCGGCATTCTGAAAGTGAACGGCTTCGCCTTCTCTGTTTTTGGTCTCACTTTTGCACCGATCACCAACGCCTTTGGAGAGGGATTTGTATACACTCAGAATGTGGCTCTCCAGTACAGCGCTCATGGAGTCATGATTGGAGCCGGTGTAGTCTCCCTCATCCAGTGCGGCATCACACTGTTCAAAAAGAGAAAGACAACTGCCGAAGAGCAGTCCGTATTCAAAACAGACGTGTCCACGCATCACATGAAGAAGACTCTGGGAGTCGGATACATTGCATATCTGGCTGTGGCGATGTTTATCGCTGCCACCGGCGGCATCATCGCGCAGATGACCCCATTGCAGTTTATCATCTGGCTCATCTTTGCAGCCTTTGCCGCGGAAGCATCTGAACTCATAGTCGGCATCTCGGCCATGTATTCCGGATGGTTCCCGGGCTTTGCCACTGCGCTGATTTTCCTTATCATCGGCATGCTGATGGGTTTCCCTGTCCTGCCACTGGGACTCCTTGTAGGGTTCACGGCTGCAACCGGTCCGTGCTTCTCTGATATGGCGTACGACCTGAAATGCGGATACATCCTTCGCGGAAGCGGTTCTAATCCAGAGCTTGAAAAAGCCGGCCGCCGTCAGCAGTACATCGCAGAAATCATGGGGTTCTGTGTCGCCTTTGTTATGGTGGCTGTTTTCGCAGGCCGCTATTTCAATCAGGGGCTGTTCGTTGCCGTATCCAACACCTTTGTGACAACGATTGAGGCAGGTGCCAGTCCGGAGATCGCCAAGTGGCTTCTTATCTGGGCCATCCCAGGTGCACTTATTCAGCTTCTGGGCGGAAAACATCAGCTCGGAATTCTCTTTGCAACAGGTCTTCTGGTCGGCAATATCATTAATGGTCTGACGATCATCCTCGGTCTGGTTATCCGCTTCATTGCTGTCCGCAGGAATAAAGAAAATGAGCAGATACTCAACATTCTCGGGGCCGGTGCACTCGCAGGCGCTGCAATTTACAGTTTCTTCTCTGCTACACTGGGACTTGCGGGAAAGAAAAAGTAATCTATTTTCAAGTTCTTATACGTTCGAATAATCTGTCTTGTAAAAAGGCTGTGAAGAAAATGTCCGGTATATACATACCGACTTTTTCACAGCCTTTCTTTACGGCCACAATGCTGCCACAATGAGCGCCGGGAGAAGATTGGCAACCCGAACTTTTCGACCAAACAGCAGATTTACCCCGACGCAGAAAATCAAGATTGAACCTATATAGGAAAGATTGGCCATAGCGCGATCCGAAATCAGCGAGCTTACCGCCACAGCCAGCAATGTACAGCCCCCCTGAAGAATCCCTACCGGGATAGCAGAAAATGTACAACCTTTCCCCATAGATGCTGCCATCACCATCACAATCACCATATCCAGGATTGCCTTGGCAAAGAGAATCGAGTGGTCCGCATAGATTCCGTCCTGTATCGAACCGACAACTGCCATTGCTCCGATACATACTGTCAGGGATGTATCAACAAATGCATCTACAAACTTCAAATCACGGGCACTGCCGGTTTTGCACTTCAACCACTCGCCGAACTGCTCCATTCTCCGGTCAATATTGATGATCTCTCCAAGTACTCCTCCAATTGCCAGCGAGAATATCATCATCATTGTTCCCGACGTCTGCAGTTCTCCATTTTCAAAGACAAGCATGCGCTGCAGTGCACCACCGATTCCGATAAATAAAACGGTAACAGCCGCACCGGCATTCAATGTCTGTCGAAATCTTTCCGGAATATGACTGCCAAACAGCGTCCCGATTATTCCGCCAGCCACAATGGCAAGTACATTGACAATCGTTCCAAGCCCCGGTACTGCGTACATACTTTTTCCTCACTTACCTGTAAAATAAAAACCGGGGATCAGTATGATGCAAAAAAAGCCGCTTGTCACGCATTATTTTAACTTTCGTCTGAAAAGTGTTCACGGTAAATCCAGAAGCTGCAAAACCGGCTTCTGCATCCGTTCAGAAAATCCCGCATCATTTTTTCCGCAGCACTTCCGCGCCTCCAGAAGGCTTCTCTGAATCTGTTCCAGTTCTTCCGCATTCTGATTTCCGTTTTTCTGCAGAATCCGGATGTATTTTCCAGCCGCGTCCAACAGTCTCAGTTGTCCATAATATGCAGGTTCTCCAGAAAGTCCGGCCGCCGACGTGACTAAGTATGCCAGCAGTTCTTTTTCATCCTCACGCATTTCTTTCATCCCCCGAGTTCCAGAAAAGCACCTTATCAAGTGGTTTTCTGGCTGGTGCCACCATCTCATTTTCTGAAACTCCAAGCGTCACCAGAAGTTCCAGCCGAAAACAATCCGGTATTCTGAGTATTTTTTTCACAGCAGTCGGATTATAGCTTTTTATCGCGCAGGTGCCGAGTCCCCGATCGGTTGCGGCCAGCATCAGATTTTCCGCTGCCATGGCAGCATCCATCATGCAGCCATAGCGGATTGAGTTCTCGCTCCCACGTTCCTCTACTTCACGCAAATCCGATGCAACAGCTATCACAACCGGGGGATGACCGCTGATTCCGGGGCTGAACATACAAACCTGTTTGACAATCGTCAAGTCATCTGCCACGATAAACCTCCAGGCCTGCAGATTGGAAGCTGTCGGCGCCATCTGTGCCGCCCGAATAAGTTCTTTGATCACGTCCCGGCTTATTCTCGTATCTGTGAATTTTCGAGTACTGCGGCGTTTCTGAATCACATCGGAAAACTCCACGTGCATCTCTCCTTCTCAGGACCAATTCCTGTATATCAGCGGATTCTCAAATCCGTCCCGTATTTTCCGAAGCATTCTGCCAGAATCTGAAGTGCCTGTGCATACGAAGGATCAATTATCCGAACCGGAAGATCCCTAAGATGATCCCACACTCCGGTCACAGTGTATCCGGTGCAGGCAAACACAATCGTATCGGCCCCTTTTGCCACCAATATTTCTGCTGCAGAACGAATTGCCTTTTTTCCCTCTTCTGTCTGAAGATCGCTTGATGTCACAATCCCTTCGGGGCACTCGTAACCAGTCAAGCTGTCCCCCAAATGATTGATGTTCCCAATATGACTCAGAGATTCACAATTTTCAACAGTTCATCATATTTAACAATAAAATAGTGTCCTTCCTTTTTTGTAATAATGCCATTTTTCACCAGCTTTGCAAATATATTTGAGACATTGACCCGGCTGCAATTCACCATGTGTGCCATTTCTTCATGAGTAAAATGAAGTTTAATCTGTATCTCGCCATTATTTTCTTCGCCATATTGATCAGCCAGATAAACTAATGCCTGACATACTCGTGATAAAGAATCGCGAAAGGAAAGCGTAATTTCCTGCGCTGAATAAATTCTCATTTTTCTGGCCATAATTTCTATGACATTCAGACTCAAATCAGGATTTTTTCTCAGTTTTTCTATAAATTCTCCGGAAGGTATGACATATATCTCACTGTCCGCAGCCGCAGTTGCCGTATAATATGTCGGATAATCCGGCACAGCACTAGCTTCTCCAAACAGGCATCCCGAATCCGCCACAAAAATTCCTTTTTCTTCTCCGTCCTCTGTAAAGTGGCCCAGCCGAATTCTGCCAGATTTCACAATGTAAACAACCTTCAGCTTTGTCCCTTGCTCATATACAATCCTGTCTTTTCTAACGCTGAATGTCTGAAGGCCTTCCGTCAGAATATCCCAAGTTGATATCGGAATGCGTATCCAAGGATTATCAATATAAAGATTTGTTTTCATCATGTGGTTAACCTTCAACTGCCGTTTTCTCGCTGACAGCAACCTGTAAACTGCTTTACAAAAAAACAAAGCCATCCTGTAAATTACAAAACATACTGCCAGACATATTTATTGTATAGTAAACTCAATCCATAAATCATAACAAGAAAAAAATCAGTTGTTTTACAAAGACAATGGTGTCGATTTCCGGACCATTGTCTTTGTTTTTTGCAATTCGGCATCAATTACAGGTTGAAGATTATAGAGGAGGCAAAGTATGGAAATGAAAGCAGAAAACAATTTGAAATTTTTTGGCGGAAAATTCATGGCAGTTATTCCATTAATCCTTTTTGTCATATCCTGTATTATTCTTTTTGTCGTATTAAAAGACTACTCTATGGTATCCCTGTGCGTAGGCGGCTACTGTTCTATTATTGCAGGTTCTCTATTGACCAGAAATCAAAGTCAGTACTGGAATGCCGTTGTAAAAGGAATGGCTTCTGAAACTGTACAGACACTGGCACTGATCTTGTTTATTGTCGGTATGTTTGGGAAAATGATGACACGTGCACATATAGCCTACGGTTTTGTGTGGATAGGCAATTCCCTGCATCTTACCGGCGGTGCTTTTACAGGTTTTACATTTTTTGCCACCTGCATACTGTCTATGTCTACCGGAACTTCCATCGGAACATTATTCACTGCGTTTCCAATTTTGTATCCGGCTGGAATTCTTCTCGGGAGCAATCCGGTAGTTCTTGCCGGCGCTATTCTTTCTGGTGCAATTTTCGGAGATAATGTTGCTCCTATTTCGGATACTACTATCGCCTCAGCCTCTTCTCAGGAATATAAATATCACAAAGGTACAGCTGATATCGGCGGCGTTGTGGCAACCCGCATGAAATATGCTCTTGTCGCTGCAGCAATTGCTCTCCTCCTCTTTATCATAACGGGTGGCACCGGTCAAAATAGTGCTCAGGCCTCTGATCTTCTATCCTCATATGTGGATCCACATGGTCTGATAATGCTTATACCCGTTGCCCTTCTACTTGTCATTTCCATAAAAACCCAGAACATTTTTCTAGCTTCTACAGTTGGCATTATTTCCGGAACAATATTGGGACTCATTTCGAATGTACTCTCTCCTTCCGATGTAATAAGCATGGAGCGTGGTTCCCTCTCCGGTTTCCTTGTAGACGGCATCAACAATATGATTGGTACAGTCGGATATCTCTATGCAGTAGCTGGAATTATTGGAATTCTGAATGAAAGCGGGGCCATGGATGCCATTATTGACGCCCTGTTGCACAGCCGTCTCAATAAAACGGTTACAGGTTCAGAGATAATTATGATGATAGGTATGATGATTTTCTCTATATGCCTTGGTTCTGCCAACGGACCTGCAATTATCATGTTCGGCCCGATTGCGAACGAAATTGGTAAAAACAAGGATCTTCATCCTTATAGAAGAGCAAATCTGCTCGATGGGTTTGCAAGCACTCTTCCGGTAATTATCCCTGTAACCAGTTCCTTTATCTTTATCACCCTGTCATGTGTAACCAGCTGTGCTGCTGATTACGACTTTATATCCGAAATCAGTCCTGTTGCACTTGCGGGCCGAACCTATCATTGCATCGCCTTGTTCTTTGTTCTACTCTTTGCTGTTATCACAGGATGGGGAAGAAAATATGAAAGTAAAAGCGGAGAAATGACTAGTATCCCTGCGGAAGAAAACGTCGTCTGTTAACTGTTATATTCATGAACAATCAGTATTGAAATCGGTATATAGAAGGAGAAGACATATGGTTAATAACATTGTAAGTGAATTTGTAAAATCGGCTCCGCCCTACAACTTTGGCATTGGAGACACCCACAAGCCATTCAGGCCGGGAATCACAAGTGCAATTGAGATGCATAAAAACGAAAATCCCTTTGGTGTCTCGCCCAAGGCTGCTGCTGCCATGCTCAATGCCTGCGGTCGTTCAAACAGATATCCCGATATTACTGCTTTGAAACTCAGAAAAAAGCTTGCTATTCTTCACAATGTCACGCCTGAAAATATTCTTGTCACGCAAGGTGCTACCAGTGCTCTGGCATTTATCGGCGACATGTTTATCAAACCCGGTAGTGAAGTTATTGTTGCACCGCCAACATATCCGAATTATTACAACATCACAAAAAAGAATAATGGAAAAATTGTCGAAGTCCCTGTGGGCAGCGATTACAGACCGGATTTTGAAAAAATGTATGACGCTGTCACAGATACAACAAGACTCATATTTCTGTGCAATCCGAATAATCCTACCGGCACGATATGTGATGACAAAAAATTGATTGAGTTCATTCACAAAGTGCCAGAACATCTGGTTGTTGTAGTCGATGAAGCTTACTTTGAATTTATTGACAAACCGGACTATCAAAGTATGATTTCACAAATCTCGGATAATCTGAATCTCATCGTTGTCAAAACATTTTCCAAAATATACGGAATGGCTGGTTCAAGACTTGGATATGCAATTTCAAATCGGGAAATCATCGGATATCTGAATACAGATGCTGTCGGATTTTGCTGCAATCGGGTTGCTCTGGAAGGAGCCGAAGCAGCTGTTGATGACAAGGATTTTGTCGAATACACGATATCACACAATAAAGAAGGAAGAGATTATCTGACACGTGAAATGGAAAATCTCGGTTTCAACGTCTGGCCATCCGGGACCAATTTCATCTTCTTTGATGCCAAGATGCCGCCGAAATACATGGCAGATGAACTCTACACATATGGCGTGAATATCAGAGGTGATTTTCCTATGTGCAGGATTTCAATCGGCACCATGGAACAGAACAGAATAGCTGTTGCAGCAATGAAAGAGATCGTGAAGAATTACAAGTCAGAGGTACGATAATGAGCAACCCGGTTATGAAAAAATTCTTTTCAAACAAACGCACGATTGGGACCTTTTTAAATTATGGGTCCCCTGCTGTTGCCGAAACACTGGGCATCGCAGGTCTTGACTACTTTATTGTGGACACAGAGCACAGCCCGTTCGGTTTGAACGAAACGCTTCAGTGCGTGAGAAGTGCTCAAATATATGGAATCACTCCTTTTGCACGAATTCCGGGTATTGACCGGGAAAATGTACTGAAAATGCTTGATATAGGTGTACAGGGACTTATTGTACCAGGTATCAGACATATGGAGGAGATCGACCTCCTCATTGAATTTGGCAAGTATACGCCAATCGGGAAGCGGGGATTTTGTCCAACGCGATGCTGTGACTATGGTTATGGTGCAGTGTTTTCGAACGGAATACAATCCTATACCGCAGAATGCAACCAGCAGACAATGCTGATACCACAGTGTGAAACCGTTGAATGTCTGGATATGATAGAAGACATTGTACAAAAAGAAGGGGTAGATGGTATATTCATCGGACCGTTTGATTTGTCTCTTGACATGGGGATTCCTGCTCAATTTGAAGATATTCGATTTCGAAATGCCATCGAAAGAGTTTTGCATGCCTGCAAAGCCGCTCATAAATGGTCTTGTATATTTGCTCCCGATCGTAACACCGCACAATCGAGGCTGGTGCAGGGCTTCGACAGTGTGACGTATACAGCTGATCTCAATCGGCTTGTGGATGCATTTAAAACGGACGTAGAAATTTTGAAGCAATTTACCTGATCCCGCTCTTACGATAAACTATCCGCACAAATATTCCGTCGTCCTCCTTCCGCCTCATTTCTTCCCCTCCTCAAACTCCTCCAAATCCATAATCGCACAGGCAAGAAGCTTTGCCCGTTCAAACAGAGAGTCCACAACCGCGTATTCGCGGCAGGTGTGGTTAAACCCGCCGCGAACCCCCATGGCGCAGACCGTCGGCACGCCGGCCGCCTGAAAATACGTCGCGTCCGAGGTGCCGCCCAGGCGCACGCGCCCCATAGCGCCAAGTCCCAGTTTCTCCGACTCTGCCGAAAGGAAAGCGGCTACGGCATCATTTTCGGGCGTCTCGACAAAAGGCCCCATGTATTCTGTGAAGCGAAACTCCGTGTGGGTCCCTTCAATGTGAGATTCCTGAGCGATTTTCTGAAGCCCCGCCCTGACCCGTTCCTTCTCATCCGGATTTGTATACCGGACGTCGATCAGAATATGGCACTCGTCCGGGATTCCGTTTGGGACCTGGCCGCCCTGCACGATTGTCGGCGTAACGGTCGTTCCCGCCTCAAGGCATGTCAGAGCATCAGCCTCAAGCACCTTGTGCGCAGCCTCAACGACGGCATTGCGCCCGTGCAGGTAGTCATTTCCCGCGTGCGCGGCGATGCCCCTGATGGTCATGTCGCCGTTCCCGCCGCCCCGTCTGGCAACGCAGATTTCATTTGCCATTCTTCCGGTTTCCATGTTAAAGCATACCAGCGCTCCGGAGGCAAGTCTGACAAGCTGCTGCGCCGTTGTCGCGTCCGCGTGACCTTTCTCTTCATCGCCGGCAAGAAGGATGCGGACCGGCCGCTCATTCCAGCCAGCCTTCTGCAGCGCCCGGATGACCCAGACTGCGATCACAATACCACCCTTCATGTCGAGAACACCGAGTCCGTGCGCCCTGCCGCCCTCTATGCGGAAATGCGGTGTGCCGTCCAGGACGTCCGGCGCGTCCTGTTTCTTTTCCGGATCCGGACAGTTTCCGACTGTATCAAAGTGCCCGCCAAGCAAAACCGGCTTTCCGGGCCGTTCTCCGCCCCAGACCGCTTCAAGAAGACAGCTGTTCACCGGTCCCACATCATGCTCGGTGACGCGCAGTCCCATCCTGCGAAAAACCTCAGCCAGCCTGTCCTCCATCTGCATGGCCGCCTTCGGGTCCCGGCTAAAGGACGGTATCTCTACAAATTCCTTCCACATCGCAAGCATATCTTCCCGATGTGCATCGATGTACTGCAGAACTTCCGTATATGGTTTCATATGATCCTCCGTCTTTCCGGCATGTTCCTTCTCTTCCCCGGATCTGCTCATTCTTCGTCTGCCACACGCCGCAAATAATCCGCCGTCCTCCGTCCGGCTTCTTCCCCGGCCTCGTTGTACGCCTGCTGGTAGTAGTGGAAAGAATCCTTCATCAGCCCGCGCGCTCTCATGCCGGCCAGGCACGTGCTGACCATCGTGACGCCCGGGGTGTCTGATGCGATCGCGTCCTGCAGCGCGATCAGCCGGTCGTAGCGCTCATACGCTCCCGGGATGTTGCATTTCCCGATGCGCACCAGAAAGAGGCGCTCAATGCCGTGCGCAAAAAGCGCGGAAAGAAGCTTTCCGAAATCCTCCCGATATCTGCCCTCCGGCGTGCCAAGATCTCCGTCCGTCTCGCCCTGGCACCAGAGCACGAAGCGGTGGCGCAGGGTCAGGCCGTGTGACAGGCAGTACGCCTCGCAGGCACCCAGGCGCTCAATCGCGTCGGACAGGTACCCTTCCGGCGCGCCCGGCGTCCACTGCGCGATGCTGCTGCCGCCCTTTGACGCGGACACCCCCAGCACCGGCACGCTCGTCTCCTGATAATACTTCCTGACAAATGCACTCACCATCGAACCGGTCTTCATCGCCCCGTCATGAATTCCCGGCGTCCGGTTCTCGTTCACGCCGAACGGCTCGCGGACCGTGTGCAGCCTGCCTGGATCCGAGACCGCCCGGTACTCGGCCCCCATCTCCTCTCCGGGGACAGGCGCCTTCTGCGGCCATCTCTCACTTGTTATGCCGCGGCCGGCCATGTTGGACTGTCCCATGAACAGAAATAAATCGTAAACTTTTCCGCTGCCTGCATGCATCATTTCCGGCATCTGCCCGCCTCCCATGAAATCCTTTAATCTGTGTTATCAAAACAAGTATAAATGGCAGGAACGGAAATTCAACTTTTGCATTGCACAAAAAATGCTCCTGACCACGCAGGAGCACTTCAAAAGGGGGAAAGTATGAAACGTATATGTTCAAAAGAACGAATGCGTCTGGGGTTTGGCGCTTTGTATGGTTCGTCCTTATGCTCTGTATAGTACGCGGGATCTGTGAAGCAATTTTGTTGCCGGCCTTCAACTTTCGTGAATTCTGAGAACAGTTTCTGACGCAAGTCTAAAGAAACGCTAAATCCGGTCCGCAATTGATTCTGCCGCGGTTCTGCTTTATGATACGGATACACGCACGGTGGGTTTTGCGCGCTTCTTACTCACCGGCGGCATATTTTGCACATTTGTCAGGAGTTTTGCAATGAAAGCTGCACTGATCAACGATCTTTCTGGTCTCGGGCGATGCTCTCTCGTCGCGGACATCGCCGTTCTTTCCGCCATGGGCGTCACGGCATGCCCCATGCCGACTGCGGTTCTTTCCGCACAGACCGCGTACCCGGCCTTTTCGCGCCTCGACATGACCGGGGAGCTCCCCGCCTTCCTTGACAGATGGCGGGCCGTCGGCGCCGGCTTTGACGGGATCCTCACCGGGTATATGACCGGCGAAGAGCAGGCCGCGCTCATAAAAGAGTTCGTGGCCGGGGCGCTTGCGACCGGGACAGGCGACACGGATTCCGGAAACAGCGCCGCTTCCGGGTGCAGGGCAGAGGCGGCGGATTCTACGCGCCTTGCGCCCTTCATCCTCGTCGATCCGGTCATGGGCGATGACGGCCGCGCGTACTCCAATTTCACCGGCGGCCTGTGCCGTCAGCTGAAGACGCTCTCCTCGATGGCAGACATCATCACGCCGAACATCACAGAGCTCTGGCTTCTCACGGACGGCCCGCTCAAAGAGCTCACCTGTCCCGGCCTTTCCCCGGATATAGACGGGATCGCGCGCCGCGCCCGGCAGCTTTTAACAGGCCGCTGTCAGACCGTCGCCGTCACCGGAATCCGCCGCGGAAGTGAGATCGGAAGCCTCATCGTGACACAGCAGTCCCAGACAGACCCGCAGCCCTTCAAGCTCTTTATGGCGCCACGCTGTCCGCAGAGCTTCTGCGGCACCGGCGACGTCTTCGCCGCCATCGTTTTCGGCGGCCTGCTGCGCCGCGACGCCCCCGACTCCGTCTTTGACCTCGCGGCCCGCTTCATCTCAGCGGCCGCCATGTCGGCCTTCAAAAACGGCGCCGGCCCCAACGATGGGATTGATTACGAAAAGGAGCTGGGGCGGCTGACGAAGAATCCGGGATAACCGCCATACCACCAAGCCATCAGGCCACCAGGTCACCAGACCACCAGGTCAGGCACGGAGAATGCCGGCCGATTTACTTTCCGATGCCTTTGCCTTATGATTTCTCCTGCGCAAGTGAGTGGAGAAGGCAAGGGTGCAACGAATAACGGGATTCTCTGAATTTTCGTTGCACTTTTTCCCTTCTCACGGAATAGGGTGCAACGAAATAACAATTCCTCTTGAATTTCGTTGCACTTTTGACCCATTTTCAGGAAAACATGCAACGAATACAAGCTTTCTTATAATTTCCGTTGCACTTTTCTCTTGATTTTTGGAAGAAGTGCAACGGGATCTGCGTTCTCTATTGATTTCGTTGCACGCTCGCCAAAATCCAGGGAAAAAGTGCAACGGATCCAAACATCTTCCCGAGTTTCGTTGCACCCGTAACCCTTGACCAGGCGCCACGCATCGGAAAAGCAAGTCAGGATAGACATCCGATGCCATCCGCAGAATCCGGGCTGCCACCACGCATCGAAAAAGCAAGTCAGAGGAACATCCCGATGTCGCCGATGCCGCCCGCAAGAATCTCAATTCCCCCGCTCAGGCATTTACAGCTTCTTTCCATTTCCGTCTCCATCTTTTTTCTCCTCGATCCGGCGCAGCGCCTCCTTGAGATGCTCGCCGGCGCCCATGTCTGATATGCGCCGCGCCGGGATCCCTGAAGCCGGGCGGAACGAGACGATGTTGCGCAGCATCCGGCGGGAACCGGACGAGAGACCGGAGGCATGACGGGCCGCGGCCGCCGCAATCCGCTGCTTCCGCTCTTCCAGATTCTCCTCAAGGTGCTTCGGCGCCTGCGTGATGCGCTCGTATGTACTCTCCGCCTTCTCGTTGAATTCACTGTGAAACGACTCGATCTCGGTGAGCAGCGCGGACAGACTTGCCTCCGTCAGCGCGAAGTCCGCCCCGAACAGAATGGCGAATCCGAGCGCCAGCCCCTCATACCCCAGCGCCGGAAATGTGGTGTGCGCCTGCGTCATCAGCGGAAGCAGGAATTTTACGATCACGACACCGGCCGCCCCAAATGCCAGGCTGACCGGAAGACAGATCCGGCCCTGGATATTGAGCGGAATATTGCTGTAATCCCACCACCGCGCATGAAACCGCTTCTCAAGCACCCAGGACGTGCTGAATTCTGCAACAGCGCTGCCGGCCATGCATATCAGGAACATCTGCCAGATGGGAAGATCCGGGGACGAGACACCCGGGACAAAACGGAAGAGAACGGATGCCGCGACGACGCTGGCCCCGTAGATCGGACAGATGGGGCCGAAGAGAAAGCCGCGGTCCTGCCAGCGGCGTTCCTTCAGAGTGCAGTAAAATGACTCCCACAGCCAGCCCAGGAAACTGTAAAAAATGAATTCGACAAAATACTGCGCGATCAGCATCTTCTCACCCGCCTTTTTCCTTTGCCTCAAGCATACAGTTTTTTCCCTTCCCGGCGCAAGCCCCCCTGCACGTTCGGAAAGCCGCAGTTTCCCTTTAAAATCCGCGAAAAAGGCGGTAAAGTCTACCTATAAGCACTGGTCCGAAACAAAAGGTACGCCTGGCCGGGCCCCTCACAGGCCCCATGGCAAATGCGGCAAATGCGCACCCCATACGGAAAGGAGCGGATATGAACCGGGAAGAAGCAGATGAATACCTGTACTGTGCCATGGACATCGGGCAGCTCCTTCTGATGAGCGGCGCAGAGGTCAACCGGGTCGAGGACACCGTCACCCGGATCATGAACGCGGCCGGCGTTCCGGATGTCGAAGTCTTCTCCATCACTTCCACGATAACGGCGACCGCACACCTGGGCGACTTTCAGACGGTCACGCAGATGCGGCGCATCTACGGCGTCAGGACAGATATGCACCGCATCGAAGAGCTCAACCAGCTCTCACGCAACATCTGCAGCCGGCATCCGTCACCCGCCTCGATCCGGCGCGAAATCGCGCAGATCCGGGCAGCGCAGCCGATTAACTCCGGCGTGATGTTTCTGGGTTATGCGCTCGTTTCCGGGTCCTTTGCACTGTTTTTCGGCGGGGATATGCACGATTTTATTGCCTCCGCACTGATCGGCGTACTGCTGTTTTTCTTTGAAAAGGCGCTCGCACGCCTGACCAGCAATCATCTGATGACGGCGCTTTTGTGGTCCGCCATGGGCGGCTTCCTCGCGCAGATCGCAGTGATGACGGGTATCGGACATCACGCCGACCTGATCAGCATCGGCAACATCATGCTGTACATTCCCGGCGTCGCGTTCACCAATTCTATCCGCGATCTCTTCATCGGCGACACCATCACCGGCGTGATCCGCTTTCTGGAATCCCTGCTGCTGGCGGGGATCATAGCAGTCGGCTTCACCATCTCCGGAAGACTTTTCTGACGCGCACGAAAGGGCAGGCGATCCGCATGGACATTCAGACGATTCTGATTCAATTTATCACGGCGTTCACAGGCTGTCTCGGCTTCAGCATTGTCTTTCACGTCCGGAAAAGCCAGTGGGCCGCCGCTTCGACGGGCGGCGTGCTCTCGTGGGCTGTGTATCTGGCTGCCGCGCACGCGTCCGGGGATTACGCGGGCGCCTTCGCCGGAGCCTGCGCTGCCGCGCTCTACGGGGAAGTCATGGCGCACCGGGAGCACGCTCCGTCCACCATCTTCACGGTAATTGCCTCGATCCCGCTCGTGCCCGGTGCCTCCCTCTACCGCTCCGCCGACAGCATGATGAACGGCAGCCCGGATGCCGGCCGCCAGCTCGGCATCTACACCCTCGTCTTCGCCGCCTGCATGTCCGCCGGCATCGTCGTGACCACTCTCATATTCCGGGCTGTGTCAAAGAAGATACGGGAGAGAAAACAGAAGCAGTAAGCTGTTTCATGCGTGCCGGCTTATGCGTTAAAAAAAGGCCCCTGCTCACGGGCAGGGGTCCAAAAGAGGGGGAAAGTATGAAAACTTGTTCTAAGAACGGCCGGCGCCTTGGGGGGGTGGCGCTTTTGTTGTGGCTCGTTCTTATGTTCTGTATATTACAGGGCAAATGTGGATAATTTGTGTTGCGATTGTGCTTTTTTTATAAAGTGCGTGAAGGTTTTATGGCAAACCGATAAAGAAAAGCCGGCACTCCGGGCAGCTCCCTTTCGGAAGGTCTGTCTGAAGTGCCGGCTCCTGTTTTCTGTATGAATTTCTGCGCTGTTTTGTACGCCGGTGACAGAACCGCCTCAGTTCACCGGCTCGTACTCTCCCGACGCCGTTTTGTGAAACAGCGGCAGTTTCTGCAGGTAGACGATGTCCGTGCGCTTTGCGGCGTCCCCTTCGGCGAGAACCGCGGCCCGGCACACCACATTGCCGCCGGACTTCTTCACAAGCTCGTCGATGGCGTGGATGGACTCACCGGTGGAGATCACGTCGTCCACCAGGCAGACGCGCCGTCCGCGGACCTTGTCGGCGTCCGCCTCATCCAGATACAGGTGCTGGGTTCCGGCCGTCGTGATGGAATTCACCTCGACGCCGATATAATTCCTCATGTAGTTTTTGATGCCCTTGCGCGCGACGATGAAGTCCTTCATCCCCAGCTGACGGCTCATCTCGTAGGTCAGCGCGATGCCCTTGGCCTCGGCGGTCACCAGCACATCTACATCGCCTATTTTTTTGATGAGCTCTCCGGCCGCCCGGCTGATGAGCTCCGTGTCGCTGATGATGACGAAGCTGGCGAATGCCGTCGTGTCGTCAATCGGGATGAGCGGAAGCGTCCGCCTGATTCCGTACAGATCAATTTCGTATGCATTTGTCATGGAAATACCTTCTCTCAAATCAAAGCCCGAGCAGTCTCGCGGCGATGCCGGCGAGCATTCCGAAGAACGGGTTGGTGATAGCGGTGACAGCCATAGTCAGACCGCCGACAGCCGGAGCGGTTGCCAGTGCGGTCGGAGCGTCCAGGCATACCGTCTTGAAGACGCCCAGCACGAACAGGAAGCCCGCGATGGACGAACTCGGAACGTAGCGTCCGATTTTCGGAAGAAGACCGGTGAGCAGGATGACGCCGATGACGATCATCATCACGATACCGGCGATTACGGCGTGCGGTGCGGCTGCTGTCGCGGAGATGATGGACTCAACCGGCGCGCCGCCGAAGAACGACGAGCTCATGTCGGCCAGAGACGAGATGACCGTCAGCTGGTCCACGTTGTAGTGTGCGTCTGGCGCCATGGCCGATGTGATAGAACCGAAGGAAATGTTCGAGCCGATGTTCAGGCAGGCCATTCCCAGCGCTCCGATGATGACGTTGGTGTTGAAGGTGAACGGCTGTCTCTTGAAGTTGTCATCCTCGACCGTGATGGTCTTCTTTTCCTTCTCAAAGATCGCAGCGGCAATGCAGGCTGCCACGACGGAAATCAGGATCGTGTAGACCAGCACGTTGCTGCTGTCCCGGAAGATGTAGTATGTGATCAGCGCCGAAACCAGAGAAACGAATCCGGACAGACGATCCTCGCGGATCATGTCAATGGCGGTCTTGGCCAGGATCAGGCCGACGCCGGCCATCATGCCGCTTGCGATATCCGTACCGATGAAATCAACGATTTTCGTGAGTGTCCCGGTGAGACCGATGATGGTCATAATCACACCGCCGATGAAAATCATCGTGCAGCGCTCCGAGCGGTTCTTGCCCGAGGTTCCGGCGTAGGTAATGGTCTCCGCCTGGAATGAGATCGGCGCCACGTTCTGTGTGACCGCGTTGCCGAATGCTCCGACGAAGAACGCCATCGCCGTGGGAATCGATGCAAACCCGAGCGAGAGCGCCAGCAGTCCCTGCGGCAGTCCGTTCAGCACAACGCCGATGACCGCCATGATGTCTGTTAAGATTGCGTTCATAGTATCTCCTCTCCTGTTGAAATGAACGGGACCGCAAACCTGCATATGCCCCGCACGGACCAACGCAGACTATTGTACACTGCCAGATTGCTGAATGAAAGCGCTACTTTATATCTTCTTTATATTTTTTACTTTTTCAACATAATTTACCGGGTTTACTGTAAAGATATCCGGAATAGTGCCCAAAACAGCGGAAAAACGGTATTTGTGCGTGCAGGCACGCCGTCCGTCAGACTGTTTCAGATACTGGCTTATGCGCTCAAAAAAGGCCCGGCCGGAATTTCCGGACGGACCTTCACCTTCATACGCTGTATCTGATCGAAGCGCGAATTACTTAAGGGTAACCTTTGCGCCCTGCTCTTCGATCTTCTTCTTCATATCCTCGGCAGTTGCCTTGTCTACGGCTTCCTTTACAACCTTCGGAGCAGCCTCAACGAGGTCCTTTGCATCCTTCAGGCCAAGGCCGGTCAGCTCGCGGACAACCTTGATAACCTTGATCTTGTTCGGGCCGATCTCGGTCAGCTCAACGTCGAACTCGGTCTTCTCTTCTTCCGGAGCAGCAGCAGCGCCGGCAGCAACAACAACACCTGCGGATGCGGAAACGCCGAACTCTTCCTCGCAAGCCTTAACCAGGTCATTCAGTTCTGTAACAGACAGGCCCTTGATGGCCTCGATGATTTCCTGTGTAGTCATGATTTTTCTCCTTTTCAAATGATGCGGCAGACGCAGGGCGTCCGCCCTTTCGTTATGCGGCACACCGGTTACTCGCCTGTGCCGTCATCAGGCCGCCTTTCTCAGGCTGCCGGCTCCTCGCCCTTCTTCTCGGCGATCTGTTTGATGACACGCGCGAAATTGGCCATCGGGGACTGGAAGCTTCCCAGGAGTCTGGAGAGAAGAACCTCTCTGCTCGGGATCGCCGCGATCTCCGCGATTGCCTTTGCGTCGCAGAACTTGCCTTCTACAACGCCTGCCTTGAGCTCAAGGCACGGTGCCTCTTTGGCGAAATCAGCCAGAACTCTTGCTGCAGCTGTTGCGTCATCCTTGCTGATCGCAATAGCGGTCGGTCCTTCAAGGGAATCTGCGAGTCCCTCGAACTCTGTACCGGCAATTGCTTTCTTCACAAGCGTGTTCTTGTAGACTTTGTAGATAACACCAGCCTCGCGCATCTGTTTGCGCAGCTTCGTGTCCTGCTCTACTGTGATGCCCTGGTACTTTGCGACAACAACGCCCTGTGCATCTTTCATGTTGGCAGCGATTTCGTCTACGATCGGCTTTTTGATCTCAACCTTTGCCATGCTTGCTTTACCTCCTTATCCGTAAAATTTTGAAAGGACGGTAATCCTACCCGAAAAAAGACCCCTCACGGACCTGAGTCCGGAGGGGTCTGAAAATTCAGACATTTCGGAATAGCGCTTTCAGCGGCTCTTCCGCAAACCAGGCGTCTTTGTAAACGTCCGGTTCTTCCTCGGCGGGCGATCTCTCTTTGACCCTTGCGGGACCAGCTGTCTCAGGTAAAATTATATATCCTTTTTGCCGGCTCTCTCAGCCGACGCGGTGTATGATACACCACAATCTATCGAATGTCAATCCTGAACCTTCGACAGGCCGCACATCTTATCCTACGTACTTGGCTGTGCTGACCTTGACGCCCGGGCCCATCGTTGTGGTGAGCGTTATGCTCTTCAGATAAGCGCCCTTGACGGTTGAAGGCTTTGCCTTCACGATGGCATTCATAAGTGCCTGGAAGTTGTCTGCGAGCTGCTCCTCGGTGAAGGATGCCTTGCCGACCGGAACGTGGATGATGTTGCTCTTATCCAGACGATACTCGATCTTACCGGCTTTAATGTCGTGAACAGCCTTGGTTACGTCCATCGTAACGGTGCCGGCCTTCGGGTTCGGCATCAGGCCCTTCGGGCCCAGGACACGGCCAAGACGTCCCACAACGCCCATCATATCCGGGGTTGCAACAACGACGTCGAAATCCAGCCAGCCTTCCTTCTGGATCTTCGGGATCAGCTCCTCAGCGCCAACGTAATCTGCGCCGGCTGCCTGAGCCTCATCGGCCTTGGCGCCCTTGGCAAATACGAGTACGCGCACCTTCTTGCCGGTTCCGTGCGGAAGAACTACGGCGCCGCGGATCTGCTGATCGGCATGGCGGCCGTCGCATCCTGTGCGGATGTGAACTTCGACTGTCTCGTCAAATTTGGCAGTTGCCGTCTGCTTCACGAGCTTGACAGCATCTTCTGCTTCATACTGCGTTGTGCGGTCGATGAGTTTCGCCGCCTCAACGTATTTTTTACCTCTTTTCATCATCTACCTCCAAGTGGTCATATCGGAATGGGAATTTCCTCCCACCGTTTAGCGGATGAGACCGGCCGCCACGCGGCACGTCCCGTCCCCTCTGTTCATGATCATTCCTCTACCGTGACGCCCATGCTTCTGGCTGTTCCGCGGATCATGGATTCAGCGGCTTCCAGCGTGTTGGCATTGAGGTCAGGCATCTTCGTCTCGGCAATCTTCTTCAGATCTTCCTTTGAGAGCTGTGCGACCTTGTTCTTGTTCGGTTCGCCCGATGCCTTCTGCAGCTTGCAGGCCTTCTTGATCAGAACGGCTGCCGGCGGAGTCTTCGTGATGAAGCTGAAGCTCTTGTCAGCGTAAACCGTAATGACAACAGGGATGATCATATCCCCTTTATCTGCCGTCTTCGCGTTGAACTGCTTGGTGAATTCAACGATGTTGACGCCATGCTGTCCGAGTGCCGGGCCGACCGGCGGAGCCGGTGTTGCCTTTCCGGCAGGAATCTGCAGCTTGATATATCCTGTAATTTTCTTAGCCATTTTGTGGCACCTCCTAGGTTAAAGTGGTGGTTGCGGCGCGTGCCCGCGCCTCCCACATGTGAAACGGAGCAGTGTAATGCTGAATGCTTACTTTTCGATCATCTCGACGTCCTTGAACCCGATCGTGAGAGGTGTCTCGCGCCCGAATACCTCGACGCCTACCTGAAGCGTCTGGCGGCCGTTGTTGATCTCCCGGATCACGGCGTCGTATCCGCTCCATGCGCCCGAGATAATCCGCACCTTGTCGCCCACATTGCCGGCGAACTCGACAATCGGTTCAGCTTCTTCCTCTTCCGGTCCGTCAAGTCCGAGCTGCTTCACCTCGGCCGCCGAGAGCGGCTGCGGCTTGGAACCCGGGCCGACGAATCCCGTCACTCCGTTGGTGTTGCGCACAACGTACCAGGTCTGGTCGTCCTGAATCATCTTGACGTACACATAACCCGGGAACAGTTTGCGGTCCACCGTTCTTGACTTTCCGTCCTTGACTACTGTCGCCTTTTCGGTCGGGACAGCAGCCGCGACGATTCTTCCCTTCAGATCTTCGCGGTTTTTTACGGTCTGCTCGATATCCGACTTGACTTTGTTCTCATAGCCGGAATACGTATGCGCCACATACCACTGCGGCTGTGCTCCCGTATTCTTTTCTTCCTCGCTCATGGCTTTTCTCCCCTGCTCAACGGATGAGCACTTCGATTCCGGCACGCAGGCCGAAGTCGATCAGTGCGATCACAGCTCCCAGTGCTACCGAAACCAGCAGTACCGCCGTTGATTCCTTTGTGAGCTGCTTACCGGAAGGCCATACGATCTTCTGGAATTCCAGACTTACATTCTTGAAGAACCTTTTGACTTTGCTGTCTTTGACAGCCTTCTTTTTGGATTCTGCCATAAGTCTGTCCTTACTTTGTCTCTCTGTGCAGCGTATGCTTTCTGCAGAATCTGCAGTACTTCTTCAGTTCCAGTCTCTCCGGATGCGTTCTCTTATCCTTCGTCGTGTCATAATTGCGCTGCTTGCATTCCGTGCATGCCAGTGTGATCTTTACCCGCACAACTTCCATCTCCTTTTCATCAAGATTTGGGTGAGCCCCGGAAAAGGCAAATCCCGGAGCCCTCGCCTTTTTTATTTTTAGCGCATAAAAAAAAGGCCGCTTCCATAGCCGTTCTACTATAGCACAACGCCCTTCTTACCGTCAAGGATTTCCTCAGAATCCTTCTCCCGTGCTCCGTGGCCTCAGAATCCTTCTCCCGTGCACAGGCAGATGCCGTAGACTTCCCGCGCGCCGCCTTTCTTAAGAGCCGCAGCACACGCGTCCAGCGTGCTCCCGCTTGTATAGATGTCGTCCAGCAGCAGAACCCGCTTCCAGGGCAGGGGACCATCTGCCAGGAAGGCGCCGGAGAGATTTGCCGCGCGCTCACCGGCCGTCAGCTCTTTCATCGGGCGGGTGGCGCGGGTGCGGATGAGAGCTTCCGGCGCGCAGGGAATGCCGCTGACGCGCGCAAGAGACTGCGCCAACAGTTCGGATTGATTGTAACCGCGGCGGCGCTTTTTTGCCGCGTACATCGGGACCGGAATGATAACCTCCGGCCGGTAAAAGCGGATGCGGCGGCCGGCGTATTTCCACATCAGATAGCCGAGCGGCGCCGCGTATTCGCGTTTGTTCTTATATTTAAAGCGGTAGATGCACTGTCTGGCCGCCTCCGTGTACTGAAACACCGAGATCGTCTGAATGAATTCGTGACGCCTGCGGCGGCAGTCCAGGCACAGACTCTCGCGCCCGTCCGGAAGCTGTTTTCCGCACACGGCGCAGCGCTCGCCGCTCACGGGGACTAGTTTCCTCTCACACTCCGGGTGAAGGTACGCACGGGCCGGAGCCGGCTTTCCGCAAACCGGACAGACCGGCGGGAAGATGAGGTTCAGCGCGGCATCTTTTACCTGACCTGCCAGATCTCTCATAAGCCTGCCACCTCCCGGATCTGCCCGGCAAGCGACGAGTAGCGGCGGGATGCCTGAAGGCTTCTTTCCATCTGTTCAAACACGTCCGCGTGCCCGACCAGCACGACGCACTTCTTCGCGCGGGTCACGGCCGTGTAGAGAAGGTTTCGGTTCATGAGCATCGGCGGGCCCGGGAAGAGCGGCATGACGACCGCCTTGTACTCGGATCCCTGAGCCTTGTGAATCGTCATGGCATAGGCCAGATCCAGTTCCTCGAGCTCTTCAAACGGATATACCGCCTCGCGGCCGTCATCAAAAGCCACCGTCAACGTGTTGAAGACGTCGGAAAATGCGCGGATGACGCCCGTGTCGCCGTTGTATACGCCCACGCCCGTCTCATCCGCTGTGCCGGAGACGCTGCGGCGCGTCCACTCTTTTGTGTAGTTGTTCTTTGTCTGCATCACCTTGTCGCCGAGCCTGAAAGTCACGCTTCCGACTTTGCGCTCCGGCTTCTCCGGCGCCGCCGGGTTGATCATTTCCTGCATGATCCGGTTCAGCGTTTCAACGCCAAGCGCAGTCTTGCGGGACGGCGTGAGGATCTGGATGTCGGAAGCATTTCCATTCACGTACTTTGGAAGTTTGTCGGTCACCAGCGTGTAGATGGCGCCGATGATCTGCTGCGGCGTGTCGCGCTTCAGGTACAGAAAATCCCGGCTGTGCGTGGTCAGTGTCACCGGCTCACCGTTGTTGATGCGGTGCGCGTTCATGACGATGTCGGACTCCGCGGCCTGCCGGAAGATCTTCGTGAGCTTCACGACCGGAAAAATGCCCGAGTCGATGATGTCGCGCAGCACGTTGCCGGGACCCACGCTCGGCAGCTGGTCCACGTCGCCCACCAGGATCAGCCGGGTGCCGGGCGAGAGTGCCGTCAGAAGCGAGCGCATCAGAAAAATGTCAACCATCGACGACTCATCGATGATGAGTACATCCGCATCCAGCGGATTGTCCCGATCCACGGCAAATGTCACGTGCGACGCCCCCGCCGTGTCCTTTTCCTGGGCCGCCGGGCCGCCGGAAGCGCCCAGCAGCCGGTGAATCGTCTGCGCCGGCCGCCCCGTGGCCTCCGACATGCGGCGTGCCGCCCGGCCTGTCGGTGCTGCGAGCGCCACGTCCAGGTCCTGCCACTCAAAATACGAGATGATCGTCCGGATGATCGTGGTTTTACCGGTTCCCGGGCCGCCGGTGATGACGACGACCGGATTGGTCAGCGCCGTAAAGGCCGCGTCTTCCTGCGTTTCATCCGGCTCCACATTCAGTTTCTGCGTGATGCGCCGGATGCCGTTCCTGATCTCCGCCTCTTCACTCACGTCTTCGTGGAACTCGTTCAGAGCCGTCAGGTACCCGGCCGTCTCGGATTCCGCGCGGAAAAGCGCCGGAAGATATACGCGTACCTCCTGCCCCGTCCCGTCTTCGGACTTTTTAAGAATGATTTTTCCTTCTATGGAGAGTTCTTCGAGAGTATTGTCAAAATCCGGCAGATCAAGCTGCAGAAGAGCCCCTGATCTGCGCTGAAGAACGTCTGCCGGGAGATATACATTCCCCTCTCCCGAAGCTGCCTGCAGTGTAAAAAGAATGCCGGCGCGGATGCGGAAATCCGACGTGAGCTCGACGCCTGTCTTGCGCGCGATTTCATCGGCTGTTCCAAACCCGATCCCGGCCACATCCTCGGCGAGCCGGTACGGATTTTTCTGCAGGACGGCGAGCGTATCGTCGCCGTAGCGGCTATATACATCCGTCGCCAGCTTCATGCCGATGCCGTACTGGGTCAGCGCCATCATGACATCACGCATCTGCCGCTTCTCGACAACCTGCGCGCTGATCTTCATCGCGCCGTCATAGGAAATTCCCTTTACCTCCGCGAGACGCTCCGGTTCCTCCTCGAGCACATGCAGCGTGTCCTGTCCGAATTTTTTCACGATGCGCGCGGCCATCTTCTCACCGATGCCCTTGATGGCCCCAGACCCGAGATAGCGCCTGACCGACGTCAGGTCCTCCGGAATCTTCACCTGATACGCGCTGATCTTAAACTGCCGGTCGTAGACCGGATGTACTGTCCACTGTCCCGCCGCCTCGATGTACTCTCCCTCGTCCAGGTCAAACGTTTCGCCGACGCAGGTCACATCGCCGCTCTTCCGGTGCAGCGACAGCACCGTATATCCATTGTCGGAATTGCGGAAAATGAT
This sequence comes from uncultured Lachnospiraceae bacterium, assembly GCA_903789615.1. GTDB lineage: Bacteria > Bacillota > Clostridia > Lachnospirales > Lachnospiraceae > UBA4285. Next base: position 188,822 of record CAIFEV010000002.1, read on the forward strand.
CTTTTCCACAAACCCTTCAATCGTAGTCTCCTGTTCTTCCTGCAACTTTCGCCCCTTCAGACTTTTCTTCAGGCGTTGCCGTTATCCCCCGCCAGGAACTCCAGAAACTTTCCGGTCCCGACGGCCACGCACTTCATCGGATCCTGGGCGACCATCGTGTGGATGCCCGTTCCCGACTCGATCAGCTGATCCAGTCCCTGCAGAAGACTTCCACCTCCGGTCATCACGATGCCGCGGTCCGCGATGTCGCTCGCAAGTTCCGGCGGCGTCTTCTCGAGGACGCTGTGAACAGCTTCCACGATCTGACTGGTGGCGTCGCGCAGCGCTTCTTCGGTCTCTTCCGAGGAGACGACCACATTTTTCGGGAGTCCGGTGACAAGATTTCGCCCCTTGACTTCCATCTTCTTGACTTCCGGGAGCGGATAGGCGCAGCCGACCCGGATCTTGATCTCCTCGGCTGTCTGATCGCCGATGAGCAGATTATGCTGCTTGCGCATGTAGCGAACGAGCGCCTCGTCGAAGTCATTGCCGGCGATCTTGATAGATGTTGACACGACCGTGCCGCCAAGCGAGATCACGGCGATATCACTCGTTCCGCCGCCGATGTCGACGATCATGTTGCCGCAGGGCCGGTTGATGTCGATGCCGGCGCCGATAGCCGCCGCCAGCGGCTCCTCGATGATCGCCACCTCTCTGGCGCCCGCCGCCATGGCCGCCTCCTCGACCGCCATGCGCTCCACTTCCGTCGCGCCTGACGGCACACAGACCGAAATCCGCGGCTTCTTGAGCAGTCTTCTGCCCACAGCCTTCTGGATGAAATATTTCAGCATCTTCTCCGTGACGCGGTAGTCCGAGATTACGCCCTCCTTGAGCGGGCGCACCGCCACGATATTCTCCGGCGTTCTCCCGATCATCAGCCGGGCCTCTTCTCCGATGGCACGGATCTTCCCGGAGTCCCTGTCGAATGCCACAACAGACGGCTCCTTCAGCACGACCCCTTTCCCCCTGACAAATACAAGAATACTCGCAGTTCCAAGGTCGATGCCTATATCAGTAGTCAACATTTCTGTCTCCTCGTAATTTTGCGCTCAAGATACAAATTTATTATAAACACGTCCGGAAGGAAAATCCACCGGAAGAGAAGACAGTTTGGCTGATTGGCATTTGTCAGGAGGGAAGTTTGCTTTGGGCCGCCGGTCAGCGGTTATAGTTAGTTGCTTTAACCCCATGCGCCTTCAGCGGAAATGAAAATCGAGCCCGTTGCAGCTGTACTTTTGTCTCTCATTTTTCGGGGCCTGCAACGAAAATAAGATGTGTGTTCCGTTTCCGTTGCACTTTTGGTCCCATTTTCCGGGAGCCTGCAACGGAAATGAGATATGTGTTCCGTTTCCGTTGCATTTTTGCCCGAAATCGGGCTGACTGCGCAACGAAAAAAGGTCAGAATGTTTTTTTCGTTGCACTTCCTGTCAAAATCAGTCAAAAAGCGCAACGGAAATCAAGGGTGGGGTGGATTTCCGTTGCAGAGCAGAGTCAGCGATGGTGAAAAGTGCAGCGGGTTCAGTCAAAAAATCCCCGTCCGGGGCGCCGCAGTAAACCGCAGGCACCCCCGGGCAGGGAAAAATTTGTCAGACTGCCGGAAGTTCACGTCCCGGCCTTCCGGCCGGTCCGCAGCTTCCGCACTTTCCGTCTTCTATTGTAGGTTTATCGTATGGTTTTCGAATTACAGATATTTTCTGAGGTCCTTGACCTTGTCGAGTCTCTCCCACGGAAGATCTACATCGGTGCGGCCGAAGTGACCGTACGCGGCGGTTGCCTTGTAGATCGGACGGCGCAGGTCGAGCATCTTGATGATGCCGGCCGGGCGCAGGTCGAAGTTCTCGCGCACGATCTCAGTCAGCTTCTCATCGGAGAGCTTGCCGGTGCCGCTTGTGTTGATGGAGATGGAGGTCGGCTCCGCTACGCCGATTGCGTAGGAAAGCTGGATCTCGCACTGATCCGCCAGGCCTGCCGCGACGATGTTCTTGGCAACATAGCGGGCAGCGTAAGCAGCCGAGCGGTCAACCTTCGTGCAGTCCTTGCCGGAGAACGCGCCGCCGCCGTGACGGGCATAGCCGCCGTAGGTGTCGACGATGATCTTGCGGCCGGTGAGACCTGCGTCGCCGTGCGGGCCGCCGATTACGAAACGGCCGGTCGGATTTACATAAAACTTGGTCTTGTCGTCGATCAGCTCCTTCGGAAGGATAGGATCAAATACATACTTGCGGATATCCTTGTGAATCTGCTCCTGGGATACATCCGGATCATGCTGTGTGGAAATGACAACAGCCTCAAGGCGGCTCGGCTTTCCGTTCTCATCGTACTCGACAGAAACCTGGGACTTGCCGTCCGGACGGAGGTAGCTGAGGGTACCGTCCTTGCGGACTTTGGTCAGCTGGCGGCAGAGCTTGTGTGCCAGGCTGATCGGATACGGCATATACTCCGGCGTCTCGTTGGTCGCAAAGCCGAACATCATGCCCTGGTCACCGGCGCCGATCTGGCCGATCTCTTCGTCGGTCATGTTCTTCTCGAGAGCACGCAGATCTGCCTTTGTCTCCAGGGAATTGTCAACGCCCATGGCGATATCCGGGGACTGCTGGTCGATAGCAACAAATACCGCGCAGGTATTTCCGTCAAAGCCGATCTCCGAGTTCGTATAGCCGATCTCGTTGATCGTCTGGCGGGCGATCGCCTGATAGTCAACCTTTGCCTTGGTCGTAATCTCGCCTGTGATCAGGACGAAACCGGTGCAGGCAGCTGTCTCGCATGCGACACGGCTCATCGGATCCTGTGCCATGCAGGCGTCCAGAATCGCGTCGGAAATCGCGTCGCAGACCTTGTCCGGATGTCCTTCTGTCACGGACTCGGATGTGAACAGTCTTTTCTCCATTTGTCTTCTCCTTCTACTCCAATCGATCTTGTCCGCATTTTAAGGATAGAAAAAGGTCCTTCCGGATTGACAGCCAGAAAGGACCCAAATCAGTCGATTTGCGTCCTCTTATTGCTCGAACCATCTCAGGAAACGGTTGTTCGCTCAGGTTTGGCACCTTCGCGTCCTGCAGTTGCTGGCGCGGGTTGCCGGGCTTCACAGATCCTATGTATCTCCACCACTCGAAATAAGGGACAAAACCTCTATTGAATTTACGTCTGGAATCATACTGCGGCAGGGCTCACCCCGTCAAGAGCTGCGAGGGATACGTTTTTCCCAGTTTGTGAGTAATACGTCCGGTGCCGAAGCGGGCGAACGGGCCAGACTGCTGCAGAGGCCGCAGCGGGATTCACCGTATATCAAAATACGTCTCGCCTTCTTTCACCGGGCAGTCGTACCGGGCCACATGGCGGATTGCGAAGCGGGGCACTTCCTGCATCTTCCTGACAAAGTCTTCCACCTGGCCGGGCGCGCCCTGGACCTCCGCCTCAGTTCTGTCCGGCTGCGGGCAGTTTCTGACCCAGCCGGTGAGTCCCATTTTTCTTGCCGTATCAAAGGCTGTCACGCGGAAACCGACATGCTGCACGCGGCCCGTGAAGGTCAGATGCACGCGGACCGGGACGGAATGCTCTCTTTCCTTCTCTGCCACCAGCAGGCCGTTATCTGCCGTTTCTGCGGCTGCCGGCGGGGCCAGTTCCTTCTTCCAGGCCGCCAGGAGCTCCGGGAAGCGGACTGCGGCGTTGGCAGGGCTCGTGGACGGAAGGCAGACCGCCTTTATCCCGGTCCGGCTTTCGCTAAATTTCCGGTAATACCGGTCCGCAAGCTTCCCGTTGGTTACAATTTTTCTAACCTGTGTTTTTTGCAGCAGCGCCGGAATGTCCGAGGCAACAGCGCCGCGGATGCTCGCATCTGAGCTGCCGCGGATCTCGCAGGCCTCGATGGCGTCCCAGAGCGCAACGCGGTTGCGGATGAGCAGTGCCTCCTTTTCCTCCCGGCTGACCGGCAGCTTTTCACGAAAGATGTCCGCAAGAAGCGGCCAGAAGCGGTTCTGCGGGTGGCCGTAGTAAAATCCCGCCTCACGGGACTTTACGGAAGGGAAGGAACCCAGGATCAGGATTTCGGAATCCGGCCTGAAGAACGGAGGGAATTCATGTGTGTGATATTCTGACTCAGCCATTTGTCGTCGTCTCGACCGCAGCCGCGTTCACGATTTCTTCGACCTTGCCGTACAGGTATTCATAGCCGACTTCGCAGTTCATCTCCCTGCCCAGAGAGTTGATGATCGTGTCATATCCGTCGTAGCCGTAGTAGGAGGCCAGACTGTCGCCCAGGTCATTGATTTCCTCTTCGGTCACGTGGATGTCCTCGGCATCCGCAATCTCGGTCACAAGCATCTTGGTCGTCAGATAATTCTTCGCATACGTGCCGGCGTAGTCGGTGAAGGCGGCTTCATCTTCCATGCCGTACATGCCCTGCAGATAAGCGTCAAAGCTGGTGTAGCCGCTCGAAGCGCCGTAATTCTGATACTGCGTCCTGACGTTGTTCACCATTGTGTTGGTGAGGGATGTCAGCTCCTTCTGCGGATAGCTGTCTATCGTGACGCCATCGGCAATCGTCGCCAGAATATCCTTGAACTTGGTGCTGTCGTTGGATGCGACTTTCTGCGAGACAAGTTCTTCCTTCACCGCCTGGCGGAACTGGTCAGCCGTGGTTTCCTGTGTGTAGTTGTAGTTGGCGGCGTTCTTCTGCACCCACTCGTCAGTGAGTTCCGGGACGTCCTTGCGGGTGATGCTTTTGATCGTCACGCGGAAGATGACCGATTTGCCCGCCAGGTCGCTTGAGGAGTAGTCGTCCGGGAACGTGCAGGGGATATCGGTCTGCACATTGGCCTTGAGGCCGACGAGCCCTGTGTCAAGGTCCGAGATGAACTTTCCGGAGCCGATGGTGTAGGTCTGGTCGGTGGCCGTGCCGCCGTCAAATGCCACGCCGTCAAGCAGCCCCTGATAGTCCAGCGTGATGGTATCGCCGCTCTGTGTCACGCCGTCCGCGGTCACATCCACAGACCCGGCCGAATCCGAGAGCATCGACTGGATGGTCTCCTCCACGGTATCTTCGCTCACGTCTTCCGAGGAGCGGTCCACCGTCACGGCGATGCCCTTGTACTCCGGAAGCGTGAGATATTTCTTGTAGACAGCCGCCGTCATCTGGTAGAAACTGTCGTACTCTGAGGCCTCCAGCTCCCGGTTTGACGTGTCTGTGTCCGCCGTGACTGCGTCCGGTGCCACGATCGGCTCTGCCGCCGCCGCACTCGTCGTGGCCGTGGCAGCCGCCGTCGTCTCCGTATTCGAACTGTTTCCGCAGGCTGCAAGCGGCGCGGCAAGAATCAGAGCGGCAGCCGCCGCCAGAATGCTTTTCTTTCTCATCTGATGAAAATCCTTCCTCATTCATTGGTCATTTCGTTGATTATAGCACAGGCCGCGGCTTATACTTAGCAGGGAATTTGATGAAAGATGCCGGAGGAAGCCGCAAGCATGCAAATACGGATACCCTTTTTATTTTTCCATACGCCGCGCGGCCGAAACGGCGGAAAATGCAGCCGCCGTAAGAAAGCCTGCAGAGCCGGCCGCAGATCTGTACGCCGCCGCTCAGGCACCAGGGCTGCCGCTTCAGTGGTTCTGGCCATCCTTTCGGCACTGCTGCTCCCCGCCTCCGCTCTTTTAAGCGGCTGCCGCCGGACGCTTTCGTCGCCGATAACGGAGCAGGCCTTCGCGCTTGACACCATCATCTCCATCTCCGCTTACGAGACGCTTGATAACGACTATTCCGGGCAGAAGACACGGGCGGCCGTCCGGGAAGCCATCTCGGACTGTGAAGCGTACGAGGACATCTTCTCCATGCAGAAGGAGGGAAGCGCCCTGTGGAAGCTGAACGCCGGGCAGACCGATACAGTTCCCTGGCAGCTCGCCGACTGTCTGCAGACCGCTCTCGACTACTCCTCGCTTTCCGGCGGAGCCTTCGAGGTCAGCATCGGAAAGGTCAGCCGGCTCTGGGACTTCACCTCCGACAGTCCGGCGGTTCCGGACGATTCGGACATTCAGGCCGCGCTCGCGTTCGTGGACGACACCAGGATCTCCGTGAGCCCGAAGGATCCGTCCGACCCGCAGGACGACCGGACCGTCACCATGCCGGAAGGGTATGTGCTTGATCTGGGTGCTGCCGCCAAGGGATACATTGCGGACCGCATGAAGGAAGACCTGCAGGAAAAGGGAATCCGCCGGGCTGTCATCAACCTGGGCGGCAACGTGCTCGTGTTCGGCGGCAAGTCCGGCGGCACGGAAGGTGACGGGAGCATATCGGGCGCAGAGCCCTTCGCCATCGGGATCCGCAGACCCTTTGCGCAGAGTGACGAGTATCTGGCGACGGTGCGGGCGGCGGATCTGAGCATCGTGTCCAGCGGGAACTACGAGCGGCAGTTCACGGACGAAAACGGGAACTTCTACTATCACATCCTCGACCCGGCAACGGGATACCCCTGTCAGTCCGGGCTGTCGCAGGTGACGATCCTGACATCTTCTTCAGCCGATGCGGACGCACTGAGCACAGTTTGCTTCTGCCTGGGGCGTGACGCCGGGCTGGCGCTCATCGAGTCTGTTCCTGCCACGGAGGCGGTCTTCGTTTCCACGGACGGGACGATCACAGAATCTTCCGGGGCCGGCGCGATCGTAAATCTGACACAATGAGGCGCATATGCGCTACAATAGAAAAAAGCGGTGAGTGTACACCGTTTTTCACCTCAATGCACGGCGGCCTGGCTCGCCGGGAGGAGTTTTTGTATGACCTGCAATCCGTTCCGAACCATTCTCTGCCTGCTCTGGCTTGTTGTCTTTTTCGCGGCCAGCCTGATCCTGCTGCCGGTGGCGGCGCTTATCGGACATTTCTCACCGGAGAAAAAGGACGCATTCTGCTACCCGATCGTAAGGGCCGGTCTGAAGGTGCTGTGGCACCTGGCCGGTGTAAAGCCGCAGATTTCCGGCATGGAGAACATCCCGAAGGACCAGGCGGTGCTGTACGTGGGCAATCACCGCAGTTTCTTTGACATCATCATTCTGGCGAGCATCCTTCCGGGCCGCGTCAGCGTTGTGGCCAAGAAAGAGATGGAACACATCCCGCTGCTCTCGGCCTGGATGCGCAACATTCACTGCCTGTTTCTGGACCGCAGTAACGTGCGCGCCGGCGCCCAGATGGTGCTCGACGGCATCTCCCTCATGAAAAATGGCATCTCCGTCCTCATCTTCCCGGAGGGGACCCGCAACAAGGGCGAGGGCATGCTTGAGTTCAAGGGCGGCGCATTCAAGCTGGCCACCAAGCCGGGGCTTCCGATCGTCCCGGTCGTGCAGACCGGCACGCGCGAGATGTTCGAGGACCTGAAACCGTTCGGCGTGAAGGCCGCAAAGACCACCGTGACTATTCTCCCTGCGATTGACACCGCCGGCATGCCGCGCACCGGGCAGAACCAGCTGTACAGCAGCGTCCACGACGAGATGGAGCGTGTTTTCAATTCATTGCAAAAATAAAGGTTCGTGTTATAATTTTCCCAAATGCGCGCTTTCCAGCTTCCGGCCTGCCTCAAGGGCCTTAAGAAGCCGGTTTTGCGGCACTTATTTTCAGGAGGTATCCTTTCATGCCAGTCTGGGCTATTGTCCTCATCGTACTCGCCGCTGCCACCGTCGTTCTCGTGATCGTCGGCAACCGTCTGCGCAAAAAGCAGGCTGTCCAGCAGGATCAGATTGAAGCGGCCAAGCAGGTTGTATCTATGCTGATCATCGACAAAAAGAAAATGAAATTCCGGGACGCCGGTTTCCAGCAGTCCGTCATGGACCAGGTTCCGAAGTATCTTCGGGGCCGCAAGATGCCGGTCGTCAAGGTCAAGATCGGCCCCCGCATCATGACGATGCTCTGCGACCCGGATGTGTATGACACAGTTCCGGTCAAGGCGCAGGTCAAGGCTGAGATCAGCGGCATTTATCTCACGGGGATCAAGTCCATTCGCGGCGGAAAGGCCGAGATCCCGAAGAAGAAGAGTCTCTCGGGCCGTCTGTCCGCAAGCCTTAAGAAGGCAGAAAAGACGGTGCGCGATCAGAGCAAAGACACCGCCGACACGAAGAAGAAAACCAAATAACTGCGCTGTCTTTCAGCCTGTCGGCACTTTTGCTGCCGGCAGGCTGAAGTGCGCATAAAAGCGGTTCTCACTTCAGAACCCGGAAGGAATGATATGTCAAGAAATCTCACCATGCTCACCGACCTGTATGAGCTCACCATGATGCAGGGCTACTTCAAGACCGGCAGCAACCGCACGGTCGTGTTCGACGCGTTTCACCGGCGCAACCCGGACGACGGCGGCTATTCCATCTCCTGCGGCCTGGAACAGGTCATCGACTACATCAACGATCTTCATTTTTCCGATGAAGACATCGCCTACCTTCGCAGCACCGGCCTGTTCGAGGAAGATTTCCTTGATTATCTGGGCACCTTCCGCTTCACCGGCGACATCTACGCGATTCCCGAAGGCACAGTCATGTTCCCGCGCGAGCCGATTGTCAAGGTCATCGCGCCGATCATGCAGGCGCAGCTTCTGGAGACCACAATTCTCAACATCATCAACCACCAGTCTCTGATCGCCACCAAAGCGGCGCGAATTGTCTACGCGGCTGACGGCGGCGGGATCATGGAATTCGGCCTCCGCCGCGCGCAGGGGCCGGACGCCGGCATATACGGCGCCAGAGCCGCGGTCATCGCCGGGTGCGTCGGAACCTCCAACGTGCTCACCGGCCAGATGTTCGGCGTCCCGATCATGGGAACTCACGCCCACAGCTGGATCATGAGCTTCCCGGACGAGCTGACGGCCTTCCGCGAGTACGCGAAGATTTATCCGAACGCCTGCACACTTCTCGTCGACACATACGACACGCTGAAGTCCGGCGTTCCGAACGCCATCAAAGTGTTTGGCGAGATGCGCGCGGCCGGAATCCCGCTCCACAACTACGGCATCCGGCTTGACTCCGGCGACCTCGCCTACCTGACGAAGAAGGCGAGAAAGATGCTTGACGACGCAGGCTTTGCGGATGCAAAGATCGCGGCCAGCTCTGACCTGGACGAATACCTGATTTCTTCTCTGAAGGCGCAGGGAGCCCGGATCGACTCCTGGGGTGTGGGCACCAACCTGATCACCTCCAAGGATACGCCGGCATTCGGCGGCGTCTACAAGCTCGCGGCAATCATGGGCGACGACGGAAACTTCGTCCCGAAGATCAAGCTGTCCGAGAACTCCGAGAAGATCACCAATCCGGGCAACAAAACCATCTACCGCGTGTACGACCGCAACGGCATGATCGTAGCCGACCTCATCGCGCTCGCGGACGAGAAAATCGACGGCAACCAGCCGCTGCTGCTCTTCGACCCGGTCGAGACCTGGAAGAAGACGCTCCTGAAACCGGGCGAGTACACGCTGCGCGAGATCCTCGTGCCGATCTTCAAGTCCGGCCAGTGCATCTACAAGACGCCGAAGGTCATGGACATTCAGGCATACTGCAAGAAAGAAATGGCGACGCTCTGGGATGAGAGCAAGCGCCTCGTGAACCCGCATCAGGTGCATGTCGATCTGAGCCAGCGGCTCTACGACGTCAAGAAGAGTCTGCTCGACGAGTACGCGAAGGTATAAAGGCATCCATCCTGCCGCTCCCGTCCTGCACGAAATGAACCGGAAGGCAAATAACGAATGGCAAATAACAAATAACAATGTCACCGGAAACAAGCCAGCCAGCCTGCTTCCGGTGACTTTTTGGTTCTGTCTGTACTTCCAGATGGTCAGATCGGGGAAGAGTGCGGGAAGAGTGCGGAAAACTGCGGGAAGGCTTTGAGAAGACTGTGGGGAGGCTGAAGGTTCCGGCCGGGATTTCAGCAAAAATCAAGATTTATATCAATCTCGCTGAATATTTTATAGGATATTTGCATGCTTTTAAGCAAGGCAGGGAATTTCTACTGTTTCCGCTTATATTTTCGCAGGATTCGGCCCGAAAAATCCAGCGGAAAGCAGGCTGATATCCATTCTAGCTGAAACCACCACAAAACTGGCTCCTGAATATTCAGCAAAAAGCAAGTTAGGGTTCATTTTAGCTGGGGCCGCCACGGACCCGGTCCCCTGATATTCAGCAAAAAGCAAGATGGGGTCCATTTAGCTGAAACCACCGCCAAACCAGACCCCTGAATACTCAGCAAAAGCAGGCCGGGGTCATTTCTAGCTGAAACCACCACAACACCGGCCCACTTTAACAATCCGCAAAATAGCCAAAAGTACCGAGTGCCGGGGACCGCCGGGGTTCTTGACCGCCTGATCCTTTTCAGTCTTTCAGTCTCCCTCAATGTGCCTCTGGCGGCCTTCCTGCCTCTCCTCCTCGTGCTCGTGGAGAAGCCGAAGGATTTCCTTCTCCTGGTTGGAGATGTGGGTGACGACGATCTCCTCCGCCTTTTTCTCGTCGCGCTCTTCAAGCGCGCGGATGATCTCCGTGTGCTCGGCGATGAGGTTCTCGTGGCTGCTCAGATCGCGCACGTACTCCATGCGGTAGCGGTACATCTGCTCCTGCAGGTTCTGCACAATCTGGATCAGCCGTCTGTTCCCGGTCGCCTGGTAGATTACATCGTGGAAATGTACGTCGGCGTTGGTGATATCCACCACGCTCTTGTTCTTGAGGCGCGCGAGGTGGGCAAATTCCCGGTTCGCCTTCTCCAGATTCTTGTATCCTTCTTCCGTGAAGCGCTCGCAGGCAAGCCGCGCCGCCAGGCGCTCCAGCGTAGCGCGCACCTCCAGCACATCCCGCAGATCCTGCTCCGTGATGGCCGCGACCTGCGCGCCGCGCCGCGGGATCATGACAACCAGTCCTTCCAGCTCCAGCATCCGGATCGCTTCCCGGACCGGGGTGCGGGAGACGCCAAGTTCCTCAGCAAGCTGGACCTCCATCAGACGCTCGCCGGGCTCCATCTGTCCGGTCAGGATCGACTGCCGCAGGGTCTGAAAGACCACATCCCGCAGCGGAAGATAGTCGTTTGAATTTAATACCAGTTCACCTTTCATGTTTCATTTCCTTACGTTGCGTTAAAGCCGGATACACAGCCGCGCCCGCAAATGTGCGCGCGTCTTCCGGAAATCCGGCATTTTTGAAACTTAAAAATCACGGCCCGCTGCGCCTGGCGGGTTGAATGTCTCTGTCGTGTACACCTGTCTGGCGTCTCCGGCTCTCCGGAGTACGTCTCTTGCCCGGGCGCAGCTCTCCGCGTCCGGGTAGATACCGAAGACCGTCGGGCCGCTGCCGCTCATCATGGCGCCGATGGCGCCGGTGTCAAGCATCTGACGCTTGAGCCTGGCGATGACCGGATACATCGGGATCGTCACGCTCTCAAGAACATTGCCCATGGAGGCGCAGAGGGCCTTCACGTCGCCGGCCGCGATGGCTTTTAAAATCGCCATGGTGTCCGGATGTGACGGAATCGGCGTGGAATCAAGCTTCTCGTACACCATCCGGGTCGAGACGCTGATGCGGGGTTTCGCCAGCAGAATATCCATGTGCGGTGCCGCCGGGATACGGGTCAGCTTCTCGCCGATGCCCTCCGCCAGTGCTGTCCCGCGCATCAGACAGTACGGGACATCGGCGCCCAGCTTCAGCCCCATCTCCATCATCTGCGGCAGGTCAAAGTTCAGATTGTACAGCTTGTTGACGCCGAACATCACGCCGGCCGCGTCCGTCGAGCCGCCCGCCATGCCGGCGGACACCGGGATGAACTTGTGCAGGTCAACCGTGACGCCGCCCGCAAACCCGGCTGTCTCCTTCATCAGGCGGACAGCCTTGTAGACAAGATTGTTCTCGTCAACCGGGAGATACTTCAGATTGGTCCGGATGCGGATTTCATCTTCCGGAATTTTCGTGATCTCAAGACTGTCATACAGACCGACCGTCTGCATAACCATGCGGACCTCGTGGTACCCGTCTGCCCGCCGCCCGAGCACATCCAGCCCGAGATTGATCTTCCCTCTGGCTTTCACCTTAATCGTATCCATAGCAACCCTTCTGTCACGGAGCTTTCAACTGTCATCATTATATCACGGGGTATTCCGGTGTGCCTGCCGTTCAGGCGTTCTTCTTCCCACCGGCAGCGGAGACGCCGGACGAACCGGGCTTCCCGCCAGCACCGGAGGCAGCGGACGAACCGGACTTCCCGGGCGCGCCGGCGCTTTTCTTTAACACGATCCGCATGTAGACCATCATCAGCGCGGTCTGGTAGATGATAAGCCCGGCCAGTGCGACAAGACCGCCAAGCCCCGGTGAGACATGCGAGCCGGCGCCAAGGAACGTCCTTCCCGTCAGCGCCGAGACGACGAGCGTGACGGCGAGCAGGAACAGCGAGATCATCCCGCCAAGCAGCGCGCCCCGGATCCGGGAGGTGACAAGACACACGACGCCAAGGATGAGAAAGGCGGCGGAAAGCTTCCCGAGGACAGCTCCCGCACCAAATCCGCCGAGCAAAGACACGGATACGCTCTTTGCCCCCGCGGCGTCCGTCACGGTGAGCATCATCAGATTGGCGCCCAGGAAAAAGACGGCCGCGCCGATGAGCGCGATCACGCGCTTCGGATCGCTGGTCAGCCGGTAAATGGCCGGCTGGCCTTCCGACGCTGCTTCCGCCTTTTCAATCTCCCTGTCCGCGTCAATAAAAGCCGGCGCTCTGCCGTCGGCGTCCGCTTTCCCCGCGCTTGTATTTTCTTCTCTGTCACTCATGAAACCGCATACCCCTTGTCCCGGATGCAGGAGACGACCTGCCCGACATACCGGGCGCACGTTTCCCTGTCCGATGCCTCCGCCATGACGCGGATGAGCGGCTCCGTGCCGCTCGGGCGCACCAGAATCCGGCCGTCACCGCCAAGCGCCTGTGCCGCCGCATCAACCGAAGCCTTCACATCCGGGTCGGACAGAACCTTTGTCTTGTCGGCGACACGGACATTCTCAAGAACCTGCGGATACATCGTGAAGCCCTCGCACAGCTGCGACAGCGTCTTCTTCTCGGCGATCATGATCTCCATCAGCTTGAGGGCGGTCACCAGCCCGTCGCCGGTGGTCTCATACTTGCTGAAGATGATGTGTCCGGACTGCTCGCCGCCGACGCGGTACCCGTGCTCCACCATGTCCTCGTAGACATATTTGTCACCGACTTTCGTCTTGTCGTACTGGATGCCGCACGCGTCGAAGGCCTTGTACAGGCCGAAATTGCTCATGACCGTGGTGACGACTTTGTTGCCGTCAAGCTGGCCCTTCTTCTGCATGTAGCGCCCGGCGATGTACAGGATGTGATCGCCGGTCACGACCTCGCCGCGCTCGTTCACGGCGAGGCACCGGTCCGCATCACCGTCAAAGGCAAACCCCGCGTCCAGATGCTCCCGCAGAACCAGCTCCTGCAGGCTTTCGATGTGCGTCGAGCCGCAGCCGCTGTTGATGTTGAATCCGTCCGGCTCCGCATGGATGACATACGTCTTCGCGCCCAGCGCGTCGAAGATATTCTTGGCGAGCTGCCAGGACGAGCCGTTGGCCGCGTCCAGGCCGATGCGGTAATGGCGGAACGAGTACACGCCGAGACTGATGAGATACCCCATGTAGCGGTTCCGGCCCGCAACGTAGTCCACCGTGCAGCCAATTTTCTCTCTCTTGGCAAATGGGATCTCCCCCGCCTCGCCGTCAAGATACTTCTCCACACCGTCCAGCACATCCTCGCGCATCTTCTCGCCGTGCTCATTGATGAGCTTGATGCCGTTGTCATAGAACGGGTTGTGGCTGGCGGAGATCATAATGCCGCAGTCAAAGTCGTCGGTGCGCGTCACGTACGCCACGCTCGGCGTGGTCGTCACGTGCAGCAGATACGCATCGGCGCCCGACGCCACCAGGCCGGAGACAAGCGAGTACTCGAACATGTAGCTGCTGCGGCGGGTGTCCTTGCCGATCACGATCTTCGCCTTGCCGTCCGCATGATTCCTGCCGTAAAACCAGCCGAGATACCGCCCTACCTTGTAAGCGTGTTCCACGGTCAGCGTCACGTTTGCTTCTCCCCGGAAACCGTCTGTCCCGAAATATTTACCCATCCTTTTCTCCTGCCGTCATCTGTCCGTCAATTCTCATCTGTATCAGAGGCCATCAATAGCCGTTCGGATTCATCTGCTGGAAGCGCCAGGAATCCTCGCACATCTGCTTCAGCGTCTTTTCCGCTTTCCAGCCCATCTCCTTCTCAGCCAGGCTGGCGTCACAGTAACACTCTGCGATGTCGCCCGGTCTTCTGGCGACGATCTCATACGGAATCTTTACGCCGGTCGCCGCCTCGAAGTTCTTCACGATGTCAAGGACAGACGACCCCTTTCCGGTGCCCAGATTGTAGATCTTAAGCCCCGGCTTTTCGGTTATCTTCTTCACAGCGCACACATGGCCCTTCGCCAGGTCCACGACGTGGATGTAGTCACGCACGCCCGTGCCGTCCGGCGTCGGATAATCATTTCCGAACACGCGCAGCTTCGGAAGCTTGCCGATGGCGACCTGCGTGATGTAGGGCATCAGGTTGTTCGGAATGCCGTTCGGATTTTCGCCGATGAGCCCGGACTCGTGCGCGCCGATCGGATTGAAGTAGCGCAGCAGGATGACGTTCCAGTCCGGGTCCGCCGTGTGGATGTCCGTCAGGATCTGCTCCAGCATCCACTTGGTCCAACCGTACGGGTTCGTACAGGTCCCCTTCGGACACTCCTCCGTGATCGGAACAAATGCCGGCGCGCCGTAAACGGTTGCGGACGACGAGAAAATGATGTTCTTCACGCCGTGCTTTCTCATGACGTCAAACAGCGCAAGAGAGCCTGCGATGTTGTTGGTGTAATACTCGACCGGCTTTCCCACCGACTCGCCGACGGCCTTGAGGCCCGCGAAATGGATGACGCAGTCAAACTGCCATTTGTCAAAGATGGCATTCATGGCATCGCGGTCGCCGATGTCCGCCCTGACAAAAGGAACCGGTTTTCCGGTGATCTTTTCCACGCGCGCAAGCGACTCCTCGCTGGCGTTCACGAGATTGTCCACAACAACGACGTCGTACCCTGCCTGCTGCAGTTCCACAACCGTATGGCTGCCGATGAAGCCGGCGCCGCCTGTCACAAGAATCCTCATAGCTTCTCCTTTTCGCATGAGCCTCCGCCTGTCCGGGCTGTCCGCTCACTGATTGTTGTACTTTTCCTGCTGCTCGCGCACCATGGCGTCGTCGTCAAAGTAGTTGATCTTCATGGCCGCCTTGACCTCGTCGACCGTGTTCTGCGCCACCTCGCGCGCCTCTTCCGTCCCCTTCTTCAGGATCTCGTAGACTCCGGCGATGTCCTTCTCGTACTCGTGCCGGTGCGCGCGGATTGGGGTGAGCGTCTCCTCCAGCACGCTGTACAGGAACTTCTTGCACTTCATGTCGCCGATGCCGCCGTGCGTGTACGCCGCCTTCAGCTCGTCCATCGACGTAAACTGCGGCCAGTACTTCGCAAACGAATCCTCCATGACAAATGCATCCAGATACGTGAACACCGTGTTGCCCTCAATGTGTCCCGGATCGGACACCTGCAGGTGCTGCGGGTCGGTGTACATGTTGCGGACCTTCTCCCACACGGCTTTGGAGTCGTCAGAGAGGTATATGCAGTTGCCCAGCGACTTACTCATCTTGGCCTTGCCGTCCGTGCCCGGAAGACGCAGGCACGCCTGGTTGTCCGGCAGATCGATCTTCGGCTCGACGAGAACCGGTTTGTCCGGGCAGTAGATGCGGTTGAAGCTGCGCACGATCTCGCGGGCCTGCTCGAGCATCGGCTCCTGGTCCTCACCGACCGGAACATCCGTCGCCTTGAAGGCCGTGATGTCGGCCGTCTGGCTGATCGGGTAGGTGAAGAATCCGACCGGGATGTCGGCGTTAAACCCGCGCATCTGGATCTCGGACTTTACGGTCGGGTTTCTCTGCAGTCTGGCGACCGTGACCAGATCCGCATAGTAGAACGTCAGCTCGGTGAGCTGCGGAACCTGGCTCTGAATCAGGATCGTCGCCTTTGCAGGGTCAATGCCGACGGACAGGTAGTCCAGCGCCACCTCGATGATGTTCTGGCGCACCTTCTCCGGATTCTTGAAATTGTCCGTCAGCGCCTGGGCGTCGGCGATCATGATGAATACCTTGCTGAAACGCCCCGAATTCTGCAGGATCACGCGGTTACGGAGCGATCCCACGAAATGTCCGATGTGAAGCCGTCCGGTCGGACGGTCCCCGGTAAGAATAATCTTGTCACTCATAAATCCTCTCCTCCATTTGCCGGCTGGTATGTATCATTCATTGTCTGTATAGTCAAATTTTCCGTCGTTCTTCTCTTCCAGAGCGCGGATGGCATGATAGGTATATTCGGTGTACGGAAGCTTCAGGCCGTGCTTTGCGGCGGCCGCAAGAAGCGTCCCGGCAAACATCTCAATCTCCGTGTGCCGCTTTGCCCGGATGTCCTGCAGCGTCGAGTACGCGGCGGCCTTCCGGTCTTTTCTCTTTCTGACCAGCGGTCCGAGCGTGATGCCTTCCGCCGCTGCCGTCCGTCTCACTTCCTCCTCCAGCGCCCTGGAGATCCACGCGACGTGCTCACTGTCATAGAACGCACCCACGCCCACGCCCAGGATCGCCTGCGGCAGGTTGAAGCAGATGTTGCGCATGTACTTGTCCCAGATGTCGTGCACGATGTCTTCGCAGATACGCCATCGGACACCGGACCCCTTGAAAATATCCGCTGTCCTTTTCACCGCTTCCTCCGGCGCTCCGTCCGGGAGCTTCCCGAAGAAGATGCCGTCCGTCTTTTCCGGGTCAAACACAACGCTCTGCCCGACGCGCTCGGACGCGATGCGCATGAACGAGCCGATCATGTGTTCCTTCCCGATGACTCTTCCGATGACCTCCTCGGAATCGATGCCGTTCATAGGGCTTAAGACGATCGTGTCTTTTCCCGTCACGGTCCGGATATCCGGCAGGATCTCCTGCAGGGCTCCGTGCTTCACGCACACGAGCAGCAGATCGGTCCCGGCTGCCGCCTGTTCCTGCGGCGTCCGTACCGTCAGGTCATACCGCCGCCCGTTTATTGTCAGGCCTTCCGTTTCCAGTCTTTTCTTTCTCTCGCCGGATGCAATGACAGAGAGATTAATACGGCTGCAGTCATAAAGACCATAAATGTAGTACGCGCCGATCGCGCCGGCGCCGATGACGGCAACATCTGCCATAGTCAGCTGTCTCCCTCCTGATGCTGAGTCTTCTCTTCCAGCAGCGCCTCCAGCACAGGTGCGTCACTGTACGCCGTTACGTAAAGCCACAGCGGCAGAAGCGGCAGAACGATCCACCAGAAAGTGCGCTCCGCCAGCAGAAGAATGAAGAGAAGCCCTGCCGTCATTATAATCGTAGACTGGGCAAAATGGAATGCCGCGTACACGGCGATGCGCAGAGTTTCTCCCACCGTATTGTCAAAGCGCGAAAGCAGCGGGAAGGCATAGACGGCAGCCGAGGCGTACGTTGCGAACACCAGAAGCAGCACAATGTAGAGCACTCCTGCCGTAGTGCTGCCCGCAGCTCTTGCCAGACGCGCCTTTTCAAGTGCGAAGACGATCAGTCCGCCCGGAATAAAGACGGAAAGTCCCAGCGCGATGCCGGGCCGCATGTTTTCGGTGAAAGAATGCCAGAAGCCCTTCCGGACCTGATACGGCTTTCCTTCAACCGCCTTGAGCGCCACGTAGTAACCGGCCGTAAAGGCCGGCCCCGCCGTCACAACCGGAAGGCTGAACACAAGAACAAGCCCGGCCAGGGCGATGAACGTCATGACCAGGCTCACAGTTCTGACAAATGGATTTTTACCGGTATTTTTCATAATGTAATCAGTATAGCATACTTCGGGCTCCGCTCACAGCAGGCCGCTGCCGTCTTTGTTGTCAAGGCCGGAGCCGAACGGGATGCGGTGCCGGGTATAGAGATTCGCGGCGTTTCCGGTCACGACGAGCCGCAGCGTGTGGGAGATCCGGCCATCCCCGCCTGTCAGCTTTCCCCTCAGGTCAAAGACATGCGGATTCCAGAAGGACACGTCAAGCAGTTTCCCGTCCGCATACAGCTCGCACATCTCCTCGGCCGTGAGACGAAATACCGCTTCCCGGCTCTCATCTGCCGTAAGAGAAAGCGAATAGACTTTCCGGTTTTCACCCGCTTCGCCTGTCTCCTCTTTAAATCGCCCCGTCCAGTCCGGGAGACTATCCGGGTCCGGACACGGCTCTCTTTCAAGATCGCCCGGAACACCGCCTGTTATGAGCAGAAGTGTGCACTCCGGCGGCAGAACGGCCTGCGCCGCGCCTCCCGGCGCCGGAAGGGCCCAGGCTCTCCCGCGCCACAGATCCACAGCCGTAAAGCAATCTGCTTCCTCTGCTCCCGGTATGCGGATCTCTGTCCGGATGGTACATTTCCCGTCATTGCCAAGCAGGATGCAGCCGCATCCCATTTTCTGAAAGCGCGCGGCCCGCAGGTCCGGCTGCGGCGTGCTGGTGAAAACTGCCCGCCACAGCGGATGCGTCTGCGCTTCTCTCCTCACCTGTTCCGCCGTTTTCAGCACGGTAAGCTGCCCTGAGCCAGCCGGGAGTTCTTCCGGCCGGACTTCCTTCTGCAGGAGATCAAGCGGATCAAAGACGGCGTCAAATTCCTGATCCCGGCAGATCAGTTTCCCATGATCCACGTGAAGTTTTTGCAGAAGCCGGACCGGGAGATACTGAAATCCTGTCTGCGTGCGGTACAGCTCCGCCACTTCTTCGTGCGGCACCTCCTGCCCCGCGCACAGCACGGCGATCTTCGCGCCGCTTATGTTCCCGGTGTTCAGCCAGGAGAGCCTCCGGAAATACACGGCAAATGCCCGGTAGTGCGGCCACCAGATATTGTGCGGTCCGACATCCGGCGGCCGCTCGGCGCTGCGCTTCCCGTCCGCTCCGTCCCTCACCGAATAAAAAAAGGCATGCGGCACGAACAGGCTGCAGCCGCGCATCCCGAGCCAGTCAGTGTACCACTTCATGTCCTGTGCCGTCATATACCACGGCCAGCCGTTCCGAAAGCAGACGCCGAAGCACTCATTTGCACTCCGTTTTCTTCCCAGGGCACGCGCGATGTCCGCCGCGAGCTTTGCCTGCACGCTCTCCATGCCGCTTATCCCGCCCTCTTCCGGCTCGATGCGCCGCTGGATGAGGTCCTGTCCCGGAATCTGGAAGCAGAATTCCTCCTCCACGTCATCAGACGCAGCCGGGTGCCCCATCAGGGCGATCCCGTGTGCGGCGCACCAGTCCGAGAGCGGACGGTAAAATATCTCCCGCAGCCGCCGTTTCAGAAGACGCGTATAAATCCTCGTCGTGCGGTTTTCCTCACCGTCAAAAAGCCCGGACAGCTTTGCCAGTTCACCGCCCTGCTCCCGGATCTCCTTTTCAAGACCCGCTGCCCAGGGCCGAAAGGCGGCGGCATTCCGCCCGACCGGGTCCGGTTCGTCCGTAAAGAATGCAAAGATTGTGGTGCCAAAATACTCTTTCAATTCCCGGTAGTAACGGTCGTGCGTCAGACGGATAAACGCTGCAACCGCGTCCGGGTTCAGCAGATCAGCCGCCGGCGGCGGATTTTCCCCGTCGTCCTCGCCGAAATGAATCCCGCGGATGGTGCCGCCGGTAAAGGTGTACACCAGATATCTTCCGTCCGGCAGTGCGGCGATCGTCACATCGCCGGGCGTTTTTGCCACACACAGCCCTCTGGCCGCCCAGTCCGGGTTCTCGGCCACAACCGCGCCGTGCGCCGAGCCCGACGGATACATTCCCTCGTCGTACAGACAGACCTTCATCTCAAGAGATGCCGCCGTACGCACGATAAACCGCACCGCGTCAAAGAAGCGGTCCGACAGATACGGGATATCTTTTGGAATCCCGATCCGGGGGTGCAGCACAAAGGCGCTCACGCCCTTCTCTTTCATATCCAGGAGCTGTGCCCGCACTTTTCCGGCATCAAACGCATCGTTGTAGAACCAGAACGGGACGGCGCTGTAATCATCCCCCGGGCACTTCATCTCTTTTAAGAATTCATCCTGCAGCAACTGTTCCTCCCTTTACTCCAGAGGCGTGATTTCTCCCGGCCTGCACTCGATGAACGTATCGTCATTGACCGCCAGCCAGACGGAGCGGGCACCCGGGTTATAAGCAAAATCTCCGTTCACGCCGACCTGCAGACGGTTCACGGCATCCATATAATCCACAATCTCAATGTTCGTCGCGTACCAGATATCATCCTTTCTGCCGGCCTTCCGGCAGAAATTTTCGATCACTTCCCAGTTATTGTCCGTGTCAAATTCATAACTGTGGCCCCAGAGATAGAACATATAGGTGTACTGCTTCTTGTACAACTTCACAAAGTCGTCCGTCAGCTGCGGAAGTTCCGGATCCGTGTGATGCGCCGTCGGATTCCAGAGCAGAAAATCCTCCGGCATATCAAAGCCGTGGCTGGATACAACCGTGCGGCCGTAGGCGATCCCGCAGTCTTTCATCAGCCCGGCGATGTGCCGGTCACAGGAGCCGTTCGGATAGGCCATACCCCGCACCGGGTATCCCATGATATGCTCGAGAATGCGGCGGTCTTCCATCACCTGGCAGATGACCGACTCGTCCGGACTGCGCCGGATGGTCGGGTGCTGTGCCGTGTGACAGGCCACCTCATGACCCCTGTACAGTTCCCGGTACTCCTCAAACGGGATCCGGTCATTCTGTGTGAGCATCCCGTTGATATTAAACGTCCCTTTGATCCCGTATTCATTAAACAGCTCCACAAGGCGCCTGTCCTGACTCCGGCCGTCATCATAGCTCACGGTCAGCACCTTGTGCTTTCCTCCCGGAAAGCAGTAGTAGAGCACCTTCAGCGGCGCCGTGTCCCGCATTTCAATTTTCTGCGTGAGCGGGTTGAATACTCTGTATTTCTGTGCCACCATTTATTTTTCCTCCTTGTCCAGCGGTATTTTCGAAAAATCGCAGTCGTGCGCATAGTAGTAACTGGTGTAATTGGTCTGATTGTATACATTGTTCTGCCAAGCAATGCCCACGCGGTACATGGCATCGTCCATCGGCGTATACAGTTCATAATCCGTGAGCTCTGTATTCATGTAAATGCGAAAGGCCGAGCTGTCCGCCAGCCGCAGCACGATCTCTTCCCGGAAATCGCCGAAAAGGTCAGCCACAAGACACGGATTGCCCTTCGTGTAATTGTTGGTGAGCATCCCCTCCGGGCGCAGCATCACGCCGTGCTGCGGGTCGGAGATCACACCGGTCCTATCCCGCATGTCCGTCCAGTCAGACGGACCGATGAGCTGTGTCGTCAGGTCGCCGGCCCAGCGGATTGCCTGATCGGTGGAGGGAAACGGGATATCTTTCTTTTCTCCGCGGCAGTTGTACACAACACCTCCGCACCAGCATTCAAGGCCTGTTTCCGAACTGTCGATGTCACCGATCATGCAGCGGTCCATATCCTTCTCACAGTATACGCCAAACGGATGTCCGCTGCTGTTTTGAATTACCTCTCCACTAGCAGCGTCGCGCAGAGCATATCCGTACGGGGCCTCTTTGCCCGCCTCAAACACGTTGAAAATCTGAAACCCCGACCGGTCCGGGTCAATGTGCGCCACGTGCATGGAATCTCCGTGTCCGAATTTTGCCTCTGTACCGTCCGGAAGACGGCCGCAGCTGCTGTACAGAAGACTTCCGTCGTGGTCGATGCAGGCAGCTCCGTAGATAATCTCCTGCTTCCCGTCACCGTCCACGTCCGCCACGGAAAGACTGTGATCCCCCTGCCCGGCAAGTTTCCCGTACACCGGATCCAGGCCGAACCGGATATGCGGCGTGTCGTTGAACGGATTTTTCATCGGAACGAAGCCGGAATCCACTTTCCAGTTTTCCCGGAAATGACCGTCAAAAAAGTCAAATGCCGCCAGTGTCGTGCGGGTATAGTAGCCGCGGCACACAATCAGGTACGGCCGCTGTCCGTCCAGATACGCAACACCTGCCTGAAAACGGTCCACGCGGTTGCAGGGCTCGATGCGCCTCATCGCGTAGTCGCCCCAGGCCAGTCCGTCGTCCACTCTCGGGAACGGATACCGGATGGTCTCCAGTTCCCTCCCGTCTCCCGCAAACATACTCAGGTATTCCGGTCCGCGAAAGATGAAGCCTTCAAACTTCCGGAGTTCATTCGCGGGGCTGCGGGACGGCGCATACACATCAAGAAAGTAATCGGTCAGCGCCTCCGCGTCCGCGCGGTTCAGCGGATACGGATACTTCACCGGAATCCCGAAGCACTCCTCCAGTGTTCCCGGCCACTGACCGGATGCAACCTCCGGCCTCTCGCGCCACGCCTGAAAACTCCGGATCAGATGCTCTCTGTATTCCCCGGCACCGGCGGCGTACCGGTCTGTATTTCTCACGCCTTTCCTCCTGTCCTCTTCCGGGATTGTGATATAAACTGTCTCCTTCACGCTTCCGTCCGGATTAAAACGGGTCATTCTCGTCCCCGGAGCCGTGACAAGCGCCATCTCGGCTCTGCCGTCGCCGTCAAAGTCATAGACCATGAACTGCGTGTAGTGAGCGCCGGAACGGATATTCGGCCCCATGTCAAGCCGCCAGAGAAGCTGCCCGGAGAGCATGTAGCAGTCCAGGTATGTCGGCCCTGTCCATCCTTTCTGCGACACATCCTTTGCGTTGGATGGGTACCATTTCACGATATATTCATACTCTCCGTCCCCGTTCACATCGCCCACGCTCATGTCATTAAGACTGTAGGTATATCTCTCCCCTGCCGGAGTCACGCCGTCAGACGGCTTTTTCACCGGCACATCGATATAATTTTTACCGCTCTTCCAGACAGCAGCGGGCGCGCTGCGGCTGTCCGCACGATGTGTGACGCAGGCACCGGATGAAAGCTGCTTTGGGCCGCCGCTTTTCCTCCCGCAGAGCGCCTGCCCTATCGGCTCCACCTGATATGTGTCCTTCATACTTCCGCCACGATCCAGAAAATTGGTCGTGTGACTCACAACGGCAATCCGCGTTCCGTTCCGGTACACGGCAAATGCCGGCCCCGTGAGTCCCTTCGGTCCGTATCCGTCCGCCTCCCGCCTGAAAAGCCGCCACGAAAGAAAGATTCCGTTTTCTGTTTTCACCGCCGCAAGACCGCGGTTCATGTCCTCCCGCTGCTCCATGTTCTTCTCCGTTCTCAGTCTTTTTTCCGGTACGCCGCCGCCATCTCATCTGTGGGGACAGCCAAACGCTCCGGCAGAGCGTCTCTGGCGAATTCAAGCGCCACGATTGTATTCAGGCACCACTGTGAGAACACATTGGTCGAAACCCCCGGAATTTCAAACAGTACCGGCCGGTTTCCCTTGTTCATGGCAGGCCGGATGCGGAAATACACATCCTGCACTTCGTCCGGGAGGGCGTCAATGAGTATCTGCCACACTTTCCTGCCCAGACTGCGGTCGCGGTTATACCACGCGGCAAATGCGATAAGTCCCGCCGCCATGAAAGGATATGTGAACTGCCTCTGCCCTATGGCACCGTCCGTCAGGCGGTTCTGGACGTCACTGTCCAGCGGATAAAAGGCGCCAAGCTGCGCGAGCATCCGCGTCCATTCCGGGTCATCAAGCAGTCCGGCAAGTTCAAGCCATATCTGCTCTGCTCCCTGGCAGATCATCAGATGGCTGCCTCCGCTTTTGCGGTCTCCTTTCCGGATGAGATGAAACGAGCCGGGATCAAACTCAAAATCCGGACCGGAGAGCAGGCCATGCGGCATTTCCTTCAGATCGGCAATACCGGTCAGAATCCGATCCTTATAGCGCACGTCCCCGGTCCGCTCCCAGGCACTCATCCAGTCGCTGACAAGCGAAGACCAGTCCGGACCGCTTCTGGCGTGGGTCGGTGCGCTCATCTTCGATTTGTCCGTGAAGAATCTCAGCGGATCTTCCACCAACAGGGCGTCCTGTGCATCGCAGAGCTCGTCCATAACGTCCCCGAGCCGGAAGTCTCCGGTCAGATAATACGCAAAACGGTCATGCCCGGCCATGGCGATGCGCGCCTCCTTGCACGGACAGCCCCAGTGGCGGACGTTATGCCGAGAACCCAGTCCCTGCAGCGGCCCGAAATGATAGATATCGATCTCCGAGCAGTGCCGCGTCATCGCTGACGCCATCTCAAAGACATCTGTTCTCTGCGTCCTGAGGAATTCGTACCAGAGCCAGTACGTCGGGACCAGTTCCGTGTTCTGCCAGGCGTAGCCGCCCATGTCGTAACGCCAGGTATGCCGCTCGGGGTCATACGTGTGCATGAAATCGCCATAGTCAAACATCCCGTACCAGCTCCGCACGTCCTGCTCGCGCAGATAGAAATTCACGGCTTCTTCAAGCTGGTCCTCAAGAAACGCCTCCGCAGGCGTGTTCCGGCGCGGCAGGCTCCAGTATCCGAAAGCGTGCAGACGGTGATAGTACTCCGGCGAGGCCATATAGAGCGCTTTTTTCTGCACCTTTCTGTCAAACCGGGAAAGCTCATCCTCACCGGGAATCTGCCCTCTGAAGCCGGCGAGGAGAAACTCACAGGTCGCCGCGATCCCGTATGCGCTGGCGCCGCAAACATCAAATCCTTCGTAATACGTCTGCGAATATCCGGTATCTTCATAGTGCCGGAAGTCCGCCGCAGGGGACTCCGGCGGCCAGAACCACAGCTGCATCGTCCCCGTGTCACCGGTTATCCCTGAGACGCGCACAGCAGACGGATACCGCTGCCAGAAATCCTTGACACCGCAGACAAGCCCTCCGTTTTCTCCGCCAACTGCCACGATGCCGTCACTCCGGTGTCCGTGCAGACCGGTAATCCGGCATACGTTCTGCTTTCCCGTCTTCTTGCTGATCTGATAATGGTCCGGACTGTCCTGCCAGAGCAGATACTCATCCCAGGACGGCATTTCCCCCACTGCCGTGAGAATCATCTTTCCTTCCTCCGTTCCCGGATCCGGATTCAGGAATTCTCCCTGCATCTGATGATAGTACACCGATTTGGGAATCCTCGGCCGCCAGGTCAGCATCATCTGCCCCGCCTCGTGAAAGCTTCCGTGATCCGTCAGCACGCGGATATGGCGGTTGTACAGCGCGCCGCTAAGCGGAAAGTGCACCGAAAGTCCGATTCCTTTCAGGAAATCCTTCTTTTCGTCCCCGTCATACCCGAACGTGTATGAAAACTGCAGTTCCCGGCAGTCCCGGTAAACCTGCATATACAGGGCAAATGGCACCAGCTCATCCTCACGGCTTTCCGTCCCGGTGCGCTTTTCCTTCACATCGTCAGACACCGGGAGCCTGCGTATGTCTTCCCGGACTTCTCCCGCGTGCGAACCGGTGATTTTCACCACCACGCGCAGCGGTCCCTTTTCTACGACTCTGGCGCTGTGAATGCGCCCGATCCGCTCCTCCGTACAGATGCCGGACGGCACACCCGTCTCTTTTTCAGAGTCCGGACTGCCTGTCCGGTGCTCCAGCAGCAGGATGAGCTTTGCATCGCAGGCCGTCAGGCGCCCTTCTGTGTACAGGTCCGAAAAAACCACATCTCCCATCCTATGCACGCGGACCTTCGTGCTGCCTGCCGCAATATTGATCGTCTCCGGCGTCTCCGTCACCGCGCAGCCGTTGTCGTCTCCGTCGTCATCTTCTTCGCCGTTTACGGCGCGCAGTTTCACTTCATTCCCCATTTTCCCGGCATCCGCTGTGTGAGCGGCCCATTTCACGGAGCCGTCTGGCCAGTACGCCGTAATGCGGGACTGAACAGGGATCTCCCCGTCTTCTCCGGCAAGGTGCCAGTGAAGCCCGTCCGGGCGCACACTCCCGCGCGCAAAGAAACTGCCGAATGTCGTAAACCCGCTCTCTGCCCGTCCGGGCAGGCGGTGCAGAATCATCTCTGTTTCCTGCATTTCTCTTCTCCCGTGAAGACAGCTGGTTCGTCTGTCTTCTGTAAACAGAACAAGGCAGGCAGTTTCCGCATTCCTTCCACTGCCCGCCTTTGTCTGACCCAGGGTCCCGCACTGGCGTGCGAGACCGTTTTATTTTGAGGTATCTGCCTTGTACGCTTCGTTCACTTCGTCAATGATCTTGGAGTATCCCTTGTCCATTACGCTCTGGATCGCCGCATTCAGGCCGTCCTTGTCAATCTCCCCGCAGATATACTGTGTGCGGGCCGCCGAGATATCCTTATCGAGCTGACCACCGTTGGACGCGTAGGTCGTGGAGCTGTTCAGATACGGAAGCGCCAGGTTCATAATGGCCACCTTGCTGTTGGCACTAATAACCTCTGTCTCAAGCTTCTTCTGCTCCGTCTTCTTCAGCGTCTTGTTCTGCGGCTCGGTGTACGGAATGTACGGAACGAGCTGGTTCAGGCCGTTGTGGTTCGCGGAGAGTGCTTTGTCAGCCAGGTCATCCTGAACGATGTTGCCGTCCTCCATGTGATAGTTGATGCCTTCAAGGCCATAGCTGGTAAGGACCATCATATCCTCGTCGCACATCTTGTCCAGGAAGTGAAGTGCCGCTTCAACCTTCTCCGGTGTGTCGCAGGTCTTGGCGGAAAGTGTAAAGTATCCGTTGTATCCGGATGTCGCCATGGTCTTGCCGCCGATCGTTCCGACAAGATTCATGAATGCGGTCTCGTCCGGGTTAGTCACAGACTTCACATCATTTTTCTGGAAGTAGTCGGTAATACGGGTCGCGCCGTCCAGAACATCGATGTACACACCGTTCTGTCCCTTCTTGCATCCGTCCGACCAGGAGTCGGTCTGGCGGGTTGCCCAGTCAGACGGCATATAGCCGGCGTCATAAATCTTCTTGAACCAGTCGAGTGCCGTGAAATACTCATCCTGCTGCCATACCGGTATCAGCTTTCCGTCCTTTTCCGTCCAGCCGTTTCCGCATCCGAACCATGTCTGCATGATGTCAAAAGGTCCGGTGTAGGATGTCATCTCCATTCCCACGGTGTCGTCCTGTCCGTCCCCATCCGGGTCATCCTCGGTAAAGGCTCTCAGCATCTCCTCAACATCGTCGATCGTCTGCGGCTCGGACAGGCCGAGCTTTTCCGCCCAGTCTTTGCGGTAGCTCAGGCCGTACCGTCCGATGACACGGGCACGGTAGATTCCAAACTGTTTCCCGTTGACAGAAAGGGACTTGGCGACCTGTGCGTTCTGCTGGGAGAGATTCGGATATTTCGTCGAATCACTCAGATACGGCGTCAGATCGACGAATGCCCCCTGCTTTGCCCAGGTTACAATATTGCCCGTCACCGCGCCGTTCCATGTCATGATCATCGGCATCGTGTCCGGAGACTGCATGGCCAGGGAGTTCTTCTCATCGAGTGTATCGAGCGGGACCCACTGAATCTGCACATCGGTGTTGGTGTAATCCTTTATCGCATCCAGTGTTTTTTCCGCGTTGTCGCCTGTGTTGGACGCTCCTGCGTTAAAGTCGATCGTGCTGAATGTAACCGTCGGCCGGCTGCCTGACGACGCTGCCGTCGTCTCACCCGCCTTTGTCGTCGACGAAGTGCTTCCGGCGGTACTTCCCGTCGTCTGACTTCCTCCTCCGGCTCCGCATCCGGCCAGCGTGCCGGCTGCGATGACACCTGCTGCCAGAGAGGCAGCTGTGCGTCTGATGATTGTTCTCATAAACTTTTTCCTCCTTTTTCAGCTCCCTTTATTTCCTGATTACCAGGGTCTTTGCGGAATTTATCCCTTTACCGCACCGACCATTACACCCTTTGTGAAGAACTTCTGTACAAACGGATACACGATCAGAATCGGAACGGTCGCGATGACCGTCGTTGCCATCTTCACGGCCTTGTCCGGCGGAGCTCCGTTTGCGTCATAGAAATCCAGACTGGCCTCGTTGATCTGGGAGGCCTGAAGCACAATGTTGCGCAGCATGATCTGCACCGTGAATTTTTTTGTATCCGACAGGTAGATCATGGCATTGAAGTAATCGTTCCAGTATCCGACCGCGTAGAACAGAGAGATGGAAGCGATCACTGGTTTGGAGAGCGGAAGCACAATCTTCCAGAAAGTCTTGATCTCACTGGCCCCGTCGATGTAAGCCGCCTCCTCCAGTTCAACCGGCATTTCCTGAAAGAAGTTCTTGATGATGATCATGTTGAACGGGCTGATGGCGCCGATCAGAACCAGCGCCCAGTACGAATCATACAGACCGTACGCCTTGATGACCATAAAGGTCGGGATCATGCCTCCGGAAAAGACCATCGTCACAATGACCAGGTTCAGAATGAAATTCCGGCCTTTCAGATACGCTTTGGACAGCGGATAGGCAAAGCTGGTCGACAGCGCCATGGAAACGACTGTTCCCAGAACCGTGAGTTTGATGGAGTTCCAGAGACCGGCCAGAATATTGGCCGTCCGCACCGCATAGGTATACGCATTCAGAGACCACACGCTCGGGATGATGAAAAATGCCCGCTCCGTCAGCTCCTTGTCCGTCGCAAAAGAGCCTGCGACAATGTACAGAAACGGAAGAACTGTGATCAGTCCGATGATTCCCAGCAGCGTGTAAATAATGACATCTGCGACACGGTATCCGACACTCATTTTGATACCATGTCTGTCCCGCCTTATTTTCGACATATCTGACTCGTTCCTCCCTTCATTAATAAATTCCGCTCTCGCCGGCCGCCTTGGCAATCCGGTTTGCGCCGAGCACCATGATCATCCCGACAATGGACTTGAACATGCCGGCCGCCGTGGTGTATGAATACTGTCCCTGTACGATGCCGCGCGTATAAATGTACGTGTCAAATACCTCAGATGTCGCGATGTTGAGATCATTTCTCATCAGGAAGATCTGCTCGTACCCTGTGTTGAGAATGGAGCCGACCCGGAGAATCAGCATGATGATGATGACGCTCTTGATTGCCGGCAGCGTGATGTGCCACATCATCTGCCATCTCCCGGCACCGTCCACCCGGGCCGCCTCGTACATCTCCTGATCGACGCCGGAAAGCGCCGCCAGATAGATGATGGTGCCGTAGCCTGTCTCCTTCCAGATGTCCTGGCCGACAATAAGCCCCCAGAAGGTGCCCGAAGACTCCAGGATTCTCGGTGCACTTCCGCCTGACATCTGGATCAGCTGCGTCAGAAGACCGTCGCTGCTGTTGAACAGCTGGTACGTGAGCGACGCGACGATAACCCACGAAACAAAGTGTGGGATGTAGACAAATGTCTGAATCGTCCGCTTGTACCACTGATGCCGGAGCTCGTTGAGCAGCAGTGCCAGGATGATGGGCGCCGGGAACTGAAGAGCCAGCTGCAGCAGGGAAATCCCGAGTGTATTGCGCAGCAGCCTTCCGAAATCCCCCGACGTCATGAAGAAATCCGTGAAATTCTTAAAGCCGACCCACGGGCTTTCCCAAAGACCGAGAAATGGCGAATAGTCCTTGAAGGCAATGACCAGACCTGCCATCGGCACATACCGGAACAGGATAAAGTACAGGAGTCCCGGGATGAGCATGACATACAGCCATTTGTGCTTCTTCATGCTCCTGCGAAGCGTCGTCTTGTTCGGTGTGATTTCTTTTCCGTCAACCATGACGGTTATTTCTTTTTTTCTTTTCAACATTCCCTCCCCGATTCCCCTCAGGAATCCAGTTTCACCATGAAAACGGCCGGCTTGCCGAACAGATCGGAGGTGTAGAAGACTTTGGTATTATCTTCCGAGAAGCACGGATGCGGATGGGAATCCTGCGGATTTCCGTAGACCGCCAGCCAACTCGTTCCGTGCCAGACCAGTCTGCTCTCTTCCCGCTTTCCGGCATCGACCAGATAGATAAAGTCATTTCCGGGTTCTGTCCTTTCCCCCGCCAGCAGCCGGGCCGCCCGGCTCTGCTGCTTCTTTTTCTGTTCCTCCTGATTCAGCAGATGGATCGGAAGATCGGACGTCTGGGCATCTCCGACGAAAAACTGCTGCTTTCTGTCGCAGATAAAATGCGCGTAGGGCGAACAGTCCATGAACGTTTCTTCCTTCAGCGTTTCCGGATCCATCACGCAGATGCTCTCCTGTTTCTTTCCGCTCATCTCCCGGCGCACATACCCCAGATGCCTTCCGTCCGGGAACCAGAACTCATGCGTCAGGATCAGATCATCAGGCTGCTGCCGGCAGCATCGCAGATTTTTTCCGCACACACCGCCGCCTGCGTGTTCCGTGTCCGCCTCAATGAGCCAGAGTCTTGCATCGATCCGGTTGTACGGTCCCTCATGTGCAAAAAGGATAAGATCCGGTCTTGCCGGATTTATCTGCGTGTGGCTCAGCCAGCAGCGGGTATCATACACGGTGAATACATGCCCCGTATGACTGTCCAGATACCGGATCCGGCAGTGCGGCTTCGCCAGACAGTTCTGCTCGAAGCTGTTCCAGAACACACCGGGCTTTGGCTCCGGGAACGTACTTTCCTCGTCCTCTGTGAACGCAAAATACCGGAAATCCGCTGACGGGCACGGTGCGCCCATCCGCCACCCCTCCGGCGGACTATACAGTCTGCGTCTTTCCCCCGTGTTAATTTCCTGCCGCCAGAAACTTCCGTCCTGCACATACAGAACAGCTCTGTCCCCGGTTTCTATCTGTCCGGAATAATCGTCGGGCTCTGCCCCTTCTGTCAGCTGGAGCGCCTCACCGCTCTTCAGATTCAGAAGATAGAGCTGCCTGCCCTCCTCCCGTTTCATGCAGATAAGAAGACGGCTTCCATCTGATATCGTCATACGGTTGTAAAAATACATATGATGACTGACATACTCCGGATCCGTCAGCCGGGTCACCTCTCTCCCGGTAAACGGGTCCCGGTACCGGCTGAAGCGGCAGCTTACTGTTTTCCCCGCTGGCATCCTTCCCGGCCTCCTTTCATGCATTCTCCCGCCGCATCCCGCAGCCCGCGCAAACGTTTCAGTGTGGTTGGGCATTCTGCACAGATGCTTCTGTTTGTCTGACGCGTTTATTATTCAATTTTTATGGAATTACAACAATAATCATTTTCTTGACCCAAAAAGAAAAGGCCGGTTTTACGGCCTTTCTGATCGAAACAGATGCGTTTCGGATACCATTGTGGAATTTTCGGGTTCACCGGCTTTCCGGATATTCATGCCTGCTCCCGTGCCTGCTTCCGGAATTTTCCCGGTGTCGTCCCGGTCATTTTGCTGAAAAAGCGGATGAAATTCTGCGCATTCGTATATCCCAGCTCCTCCGCAATGCTGGCAACCGTATCGCCCGTATTCAGGAGCCTGTTCTTAGCCAGTTCCAGGCGGTACGCATCGGTGTACTCCGTGAACGTCATGTTCTTTTCCTGTTTCAGAATCTTCCACAGATACCCCGTGTGATAATTCAGTGCCTGCGCACACTCTGAAAGTGTGATATTGCCCTTGTGATCCTCCACCATCTTTTCGATGGACATCAATATAAGATGAGACTGGGATGTCATGTTCTCCCCGACGCTGAACAGAATCGGATCGATCATCTTGTATTTCAGATATCCGCGGACATAATTCAGATCAACGGAGTTCAGAACCGTCTTATAGATTTCATCCATGCTGTCACGCAGCACACTCTCAATGGCGATGCCGTTTTCCTGCGCACTCACAATGACCGAGTTGACAAATTGCAGAAGAACCGTCGCTGCAGCCTCACGGGAAAGTCCCTGTTCCCGGATCGCCTCCGTCACGCTGTTGATGACATCATAGGCATTTTCCTTGTCCGCCTGCCGGATCGCCAGATTTATCTTCTGCGCCCACTCACTGTTGTAGACTCCGGTCGCAGCCTGCTCATCGCCCATATAAAACTGATAGTAGCTCTCACTTCCCGGGTTCGGGTGATTTCTGCTCACTCCGGCGGCCTCCTCAACCTCATGCCGGCTGTTGAGCGCCCGAACGCTCTCCCGGTAAGCCTGAGGGATCTTGTGAATATCCCGTCCCGCGCGGCTTATTCCCATGCCGATCTCCGTCCCGTACTGCGCGTTTACATGCTGCACCAGCGCCTTGTACAGCTGCACAGCCGGTTCTGTCAGAATATCCGTCGGCACCGCATCGTCTGCCGCCGAACCGGACTCCGGGACCAGGCATACGATCGATTTCATATACGGAACCGGAGGAAAGAAGCTGTCTCCAGGCCCATGCTTTCGGCAGAACTGTACGATATCGGCCGTTATTTCCTTTACTTTCTGATCGGAAAGCATCTGCTCATCGGAAGTGCGCAGAATGATCGTCACGACCCTGTACGCTGCCGGAATCCGGTCTGCAATGGCAAGACCTTCCGAAAAAGCGTCTATATCGGCATCCGTGAGCTCGCCCTGCAGCAGACGCCGCACAAAAAGTTCCTGTACCTGTCCCCGCAGTTCCACATTGCGGGCACTCAGGCGATTGATGTTTTCGGCGACATATGCGAGTTCATCCTCGCCGGGCTGAAGCTTGGTGTCGGAGCCCGCCGAGATTTCACCGGCCATACGGCTGACCGGACGATAGATCATCCGGAAGGAGAAAAACACGGCGCCGAAGACAATGATGGCAAGCAGAACCATAGAAAACAGCACATACATATCCGCCACCTGGTTCGCCATGTGCAGATTCATGCCATAGTACACATCCCAGCTGACCTTGGTCAGGCTGTATCCGGCCGTCATGTATGAGCCGTTTTCTCCTTTGAATTTTCCTCCGATGACATCCGGATCTTCCTGCTTCTGCAAAGCCAGAAGAACAGCGGACGCGAAATCATCGTCCGATGAATAGCGTACGGCTCCCGTATTCCGGTCAATTACCACGACCGCCTGTCCCTTTCCGAGTCCGCTCATGGCGTCTTTCCAGAGCTGATTCAGATTCAGCCGCACCGCTGCCACGCAGTCCGGATTCAGTGTATTGTTGGGCATGAACGATATCAGGTACAGGCCGTCAAACGGAACGACAGAATTGGAAGAAGCTGCCGCTGTGCTCCCCGCATTCTCCGCGTCAAACCACTGAAAGGATGTCCCGGTATAGGCCAGAGACCGGTTCTCCCACAGCCGGGAAAACTCCTCCGAATGCCCGAGCTCATCTTTCGAGTACACCCCATTGCCTGTGATGACATTCCCCGTATTCCGGTTCACGAATGCAAATGCGCGGACATAATCCCCGACAAGATTGCTGCCCGAGAGCAGCCTCTGCGCCTTCAGAATATCCGAAACGCGCTCAAAGCTCACCGCCTCCGACATGATGTAGTCCAGGCTGTCATTGTCGTCCTGTACCAGATTGGCATAATAATTCCATGTGTTCTGCAGTGTGCGGTCAAGATTCTGCCCGATACCATTCACGGTATTACGGGAATTTTCCGCGTATCTCTCATCCGAGCGTCTGGAATAATATATGAAAAATATCGCCGAAAACGTAAGCAGAAGCACAAGAATAAGTCCCATCGACACAAAAATCACCCGCCGGTGGAACCCTACTTTTCTGGTCTTCTTCTGTTTCTTCCGGTTGTCTCTTTTATCCGTCATACCTTTTCCTACCGGTTCCCCTGCCTTCAGGCCCCGCCGCTTAAAAATTGCGGCACAGACGTTTACGGCAGCGCCTCAACCTGCAGGTTTCTGTATTGCCCTTTCATCGGCGCGAGCTGCCGCAGCCCGATGCATCCGCCGCCAAGCAGCGGGCCAAACGCCTTGCCGTCATCGCGGAACGTGAACACGGTCAAATCATTGACGGCAAATGTCACCATATTCCCCTTCTTCACAATCGTCAGCGTATACCAGTCGGCATCCGGCGAAGCGTCCGGAATCGGATCCGCGCCCTGACTCACCAGATAAAATCCGTAGCTCTTGCGCAGATTGCAGGTGTGAAAGGCTCTCTCATCCGGTTCCTTGCGGCGGAAATAGGAAATATGAAACGCATTGATATCTCCGTGATGGTACTGCGGATACTGTCCGTCCCGCTTTGCAAGCCCGGCGTCAAATATGCTCTGACCGTTTTTCCCTTTTGCGGCGAAGAAAATCATTGCAAGTCCCGGCTCCCGAACGGGGCGGAACTCCCAGCAAATCCGGATATCCGAAGGAAATTCTACCGGACACCAGAAGACGTAGTTGGCTTTCTGTCCGTCCGATGACGGCAGGGCATTCTCCATGGTGAGCGCACCGTCCTCAAACGTGATATTCGCTCTTCCCTCGAGAATGAAATCGCGGACATCATCCGGCGATGACAGCGGATTACTGTAAAGAATCGTTCCCAATTTTGTACACTCCGTTCCATGTAAAGTTTTCAGCCGGGCTGCCGCCCCGCCGGTTTTCGTTTGAGCATCTGAAGCGTATTATATCACATTTACCGGAAAAAGACCGTGTCCGCCCTCGTCGCCGTCTTCTCGTCCGTTTTTAGCACACCGGCCGGAAATCCCGGCACCTCCTCAAGCGCCCGTGCAAGGATGCCGGCATACAGATAGGCCCCGCCGTACTGAAGATGCGCGTTGTCCCGGTCTCCGTCCGGCCACCCTTCAAAAACGCCTTCGGGTATCCACATGTAAAGTGCCTTGCACTTCTCCGGACCGATTTTTGTATTGAACTCCGATGTCAGGCGGCCAAGATCAATGACCGGAACTCCTTTTTCTTCTCCCAGACTCAGCATGGCACGACGATACCCATCAAAAGAAGGCCTGCAGATATTTTCTCCGTCAAATTTCCGCATGGCTATGGGCGTCACGAGAACCGTATGCACGCCGCGCTCCTGCGCCGGAGTGACATAGCTCTCCCACAGAATCTTTTTAAACGTTTCCGGCTCACTAAACCGCTCCAGCTTTTCTCTGTACGCATCATTGTGGCCAAACTGGATGAGAAGCCAGTCCTCCTGCCTCATTGCAGCCAGACAGTCCTCAAACCGGCCCTCTGCCAGGTAGTTTCTTGCTCCGCGCCCGGCCATGGCCCGGTTGTCGATCTTCACGGTATCCGTCTCGTATGTCACCGCATTGGGAAATGCAGAATGCTCCGAATGATACACCCTGTATGCACCCGCCGTCATATATTTCACGAGCATCTGGCCCCAGCCGCACTGCGGTGCCATAGAGCGCGGATAACTCTGCACGGTCGAGTCGGACACCAGAAAAATCGTTGGTTTTTTCACAGCTTCCATCGGATCACGCATCGCTTATTCTACTCCTTCGTGTTCATACGAATCATACAGGCTCTGCACCCTGAACGGTCCTTCCGGCTGCCTGGCGGCGCACCACGCGGCCGGCGGCAGGATTTCAAGCGTTCTCTCGCCCGCCTCCATGTCAAAGAAGTTGTCGGAAAGCTGGAGATTGCCGTCTTCCGAGGAGATTGCCACTCCCTTGGCAAAGCTTTCGGCTCGCACCCTGATGTGCCGTCCGTCCGGTGAAAGTGCGAGGGTGAGCTTCGGATCCGCGAGATGATAGTGCTTCGGCGCGCAGAAGAGCGCCGTCGCTTCGGAAACGCGTCCGTCATCCGCGAAGAAATGCATGCACAGGTGAGCGTCCATCGGGCTGACAAGCCCGTCCGGGAAGAGAGGCCCGGCTTCCGGCGCATTCTGGCGGATGCGGTCCGTGAAGTCAAGCTCCGGAAGCCATGTGGACGCATACGCGGCGGCCGTGACATCCGCTGCTTTTCCGGACGCGATCACATGGCTGTCCGGCAGGCGCAGCTCCCACGTGAGATACCCGTGAACAGGGGTATCCGTCTCATTGGTGAGGCAGGGCACGGCACAAAAGCGTATGGCACGCTGCTGGCTGTTCACGTTCGGCTTCTGGTTAATCTCCCCGCTTTCCTCCAAAGAGAGCAGAAGCGGGGCGAACATGCGCTTTTCCGCGTACTGCAGCGCTTTCCAGCGGCCGAAGTAGTCGATGCCGGCCCAGGACGCCACCGGCCAGATGTCGTCAAGCTGCCACACGACGGTGCCCATGCACAGCCCGCGGAAACGGCGGAAATGCTCAACGCCGTAGCGGATGGCCTCCGCCTGAAGCAGCTGCGACACGTACAGAAGCTGCGTAAAGTCCTTCGGATACCGGTATGTGCGCGAGATGTAGCTCAGAACTTTTCCGTTGGCCGCGGCGTTGCGCTGATGCATCTCCATGACACGCGAGAAACAGTTCCTGTCCTGCGGCAGCGTGAAGCTCTTCACCGTCGCCATGCACGGAAACGACTGGAACCCGAACTCCGACAGGAACCGGAAGTGATGGTCCCGGTACGCCGTGAACGGCTCCTCCCCGTGCCAGACGCCCCAGTAGTGTATATCGCCCTCATTTTCCGCGTGTGTGCGCGAAAAGTTGCCGCCCGAGGACGGGGAACTCGGCCAGTAGAAACGGTCCGGGTCCAGCTGCTTCATGAGCCGCGGCATCAGCGTCTCATACAGGCGGATGTAGTCATAGTGCTGCTTCGGCGAGCTGTGCCAGTCCCCCGCCTCAATCTCCTCCTCGATCTCGTTGTTCCCGCACCAGAGCGCGATGCAGGCGTGATGCCGCAGCCTCCGGACGTTGTCCGTCAGCTCCGCGCGCACATTCTCCTCCATCTCATCCGTCAGTTCGTACGACGCACAGGCAAACAGAAAATCCTGCCACACCAGAAGTCCCAGTTCGTCGCACGCGTCGTAAAAGGCGTCATCCGGGAAGTACCCGCCGCCCCACACGCGCACGCAGTTCATATGCGACTTTGCCGCACTCTCAAGCAGCATCCGGGTTCGCCGCGGACTCTGCCTCACCAGAATGCTGTCCTCCGGAATATAATCCGCGCCCATCGCAAAAAGAGGCAGCCCGTTGATGACAAATGCGAAATTGCGCCCTTCTCCCTCATCGGCGCACTGTCTGTCATTCAGATGTTTCCGGTACGGTCTGTCATCTGCCGGTGACTGGTCCACCCGGATGGTCCGCAGGCCGGTGCGCTTCTCCCAGACATCGATTTCCCCGCTCTTATCCGAAAGGCTCACCCGCACCGTGTAAAGCGGCTGCTTTCCGTATCCGTTCGGCCACCACAGCTGCGGACTTTGTATCATCACAACAAGCCCGCCGGACGCCATGAAAACAAGACCGTCGCACCTGTCTGCCTGAACGGACCTGACGCATCTTGCGGCTTCCTGCCCGTCCGGGTCCGTGACGGTGAGCGTGAGCGTAAAGGTCTGACAGGCGTCCGGACGTTCTTCAGGAGTGTGCACATCCACGCGCACATCCGCCTGAACAAGCATTTCCACAGCGCTCACGACATCCCCGTGCACCCCGTGCCCGGACACACTGTGTTTCTGCGAAATCCGCACATCCTCAAGACGAGCCGGCTTTCCGCTCTCCAGATACACGTCCCGAAACAGCCCGGCGTCCGGAAGCCGCGGACCCCAGTCCCATCCGAACATGCAAGCCGCCTTGCGCAGCTGCGGGAAGCCTGCCATGCTGTCCGTCGAACCGCCCGTGTACGTCTTTTCCTGCCGTTCCCGGATGATCCGGGTCGGCGAGTGCAGGAAAACGACAAGCGTGAACACATGATCCGGATCCGCCTTCAGGGCCGCTTTCACCAGTTCCGTAATATCAAATACCCAGCGGCGGTTCATGTCCTCGACATACCCGAGGGGCTGCCCGTCAAGCGTCACGTCCCCCGCCGTGTCGATTCCCTCAAAGACCAGCCGCAGCGACTCCTGCTTCGCCTCGTCTCTTTCGATGGTAAAATTTTTCTCAAAGCGGAAATCATTTTCCATCAGGCGCGTAGCTGAAAGTTCATTGTCACGGTAGAACGGGTCGGGCATGAGGCCCTTTGCTGTCAGAATGCTGTACACCGTCGCCGGGATGCCGGTGCGGATCGGTGTCTGCGGGATGCCGTACACATTCTCACCGATGACGGTAAAATCCCAGTCTGAGTCAAGAAGTCTGGATTTCATATTTTCCTCTTTTCATCACAAGGTCACAAACGCATCTGAGCCTATTATGATACAAGGAGAGCCCGGGCACAACGGACAAATCGTCTGCCTCATCTGCCGCGGCTCTTTTTCTGTGTATTGACCTTTCAGCCGCATTCTGCAATACTTTTTTATATACAGTCCGTGAATTCGGATATTTTATCTTTAAGGAGAATTTTATGCGCATTGCGGTTCCATATGAGGACGGAGAGGTCTTCCAGCATTTCGGGAGAACGGAAAATTTCAAACTGTACGACATCGACGGCGGTGAGGTCGTCAGCACACAGATCCTTGACGGTGAGGGCATCGGCCACGAGGCGCTGGCAGAACTGCTGGCCAGACATGACGTAAACACGCTGATCTGCGGGGGACTTGGAGAAGGCGCCATGAGCGCGCTGCAGGCGGCCGGGATTCAGGTGTACCCGGGCGCTTCCGGCAGCGCTGACGCGGCGGTCGCTGCATTTCTTGACGGAGAGCTTGTCCCCGGCGAGGCAAACTGCGACCATCACCACGGGGAAGAAGCAGAAGAAGACTGCGAAAGCGGCTGCGGGTGCGGCGAAGGCTGCGGCGGCGGATGCGCTGGAGGCTGCGGCGGCGGATGCGGCGGCGAGAGGCCTGTCATCCTGCAGGGGAAAAATGCGGGCAAGACCGTCCGCGTGCACTACCGGGGCACATTTGACGACGGGTCGCAGTTTGACTCTTCGTATGACCGCGGAGAGCCGCTGGAATATGTCTGCGGAACCGGCATGATGATTCCGGGATTTGATGCGGCGGTTGTCAACATGGAAGTAGGCGAAAGTCTCGACATTCATCTGATGCCGGAGGATGCATACGGAATGCCGGATCCGGACCGTGTGCTGAGGCTTGCGATTGCCGAGCTGCCGGGGTCTGAAGACCTCACTGTCGGCCAGAAAGTATACCTGAGCGGTCCGTCAGGACAGTCCTTCCCGGTCGTCGTAACAGCAAAGGACGATGAAAACATCACCCTTGACGCCAACCACGAGATGGCCGGCAAAGAGCTGAACTTCCATATTGAACTGCTCTCTGCCATCGGAGACTGAAGGGAAACCTCTGAAGGAAAATCATGGAATGCACGATAATTCGTGACGATATCACGAGGGTCGTATCCGACGCCCTGATTCTGCCGGCCGGCCCCGGACTTGTGATCGAAAGCGGTGTGTCCAAAGCTGTCTTTGACGCGGCCGGCCGGAAATTTCTGACCGAAAGCTGCCACAAGGCGCTCAAAGACGCCAGAGACCGGAAAAAGTCTGGTGTGCGCGGTCTTCCGGAAGGATCGGCCGTGCGGACACTTGCCGGCGATCTGCCGGATACATTTGTCATACACGTGGTCATTCCGGTCTGGAAAGGCGGAAAGGACGGGGAAGAGGAGCGGCTTGCCGCCGCGCTTGAGGCGGCTCTTGCGCAGGCGGATCTCATCGGTGCCTCCAGGGTCGCTCTGCCGCTTCTTGGCGCCGGCAGCCGGCACTTTGACAGTGTGGCTGCTTTCACGCTGCTGCGCGACACCATCCGCGCGTACCAGCCGTCCGGCAGCCTTACCGGCGCGATACTCTGTCTGTACGACACGGAAACCTGCCGGAGGCTGAAAGGTCTTGGTGTCACATTCCCGGAGAATATCGATGAGGCGTATGTTCTTTCGCACGACGAGAC
The DNA here is from genome assembly GCA_903789615.1 of uncultured Lachnospiraceae bacterium. Taxonomy (GTDB): domain Bacteria; phylum Bacillota; class Clostridia; order Lachnospirales; family Lachnospiraceae; genus UBA4285. The sequence goes on from CAIFEV010000002.1 coordinate 228,522, forward strand.
GCTCCCGCCCCCTGCCGTCGAGGTGATGAGCAGCGCGGCCAGAAGTGCCGGCGCGGCCAGCAAGGCGCTGCAGAAGTAGGCGGGCGAAACCGCGGAAAAAGTGACCCGGCGCGCCGCATTCCTGCACTCGCAGGCCCGGCAGGCGGCTTTTGACTTCAACCAGCACGCGGCCCAGGCCGGGCGCGACGCGCGCTTCCTGGCCGGTGAAGCGTCAAAAGCTTTTCACGAGGCCATGAAAGATCCGCAGACAAAGGAATACGCAAAGCAGGCCGCGCAGATCGTCGGCGAAGTCGCCTTAAGCATCGCCGCGGACAAAGCACTCCGGAAAGCCTTCGGCGCGGCATCTGACATTCTGCGGAAAAAGAAATAATAAGAGAACAAAAAACAAGAAGACTTTCTGCAACGGAAATCCTGATTTTCAAGATTTCCGTTGCACTTTTCTCTTTATTTTTGAAAAAAGTGCAACGAGAACAGCTTTTCCTGCCATTTCCGTTGCAGACGGCCGGTTTTCCGGTCAAAAACTGCAACGAAATCACACGTATTTCTTCATTTCCGTTGCAGGCGGCCGGTTTCCCGGCTTAGGGCACCGGCTCAAGACACCGGCTCAGGGCAACAATTTTTAGCGCCAATTTATGACACCCTCTGTACTTCCTTCCGGAGCGCATTATCAAGGCTGTCGAGCCGGCATCTGGCCTGATCACGGTCACGGCTGACCGTGTAGACATAGAATTTGAGCTTCGGCTCGGTGCCGGACGGGCGCATGGCGAACCAGCTTCCGTCTTCCATTCTGAAAATCAGCGCGTCCTGCGGCGGAATGTCCCCGCGGCCGTGCTGAAAGTCGAGGACTTCCTTCACGCGGCATGGGCCGAACACGCCCGGCGGCGTCTGCCTGAAATGCTGCAGGATGGCTTCAATCTTTCTTTTACCCTCTGCGCCGGCGAGCACGAGTGAGCTCTCTTTTTCAAGATAATACCCGTACTTTTTAAACACCTCTTCCAGCGCGTCAGCAAGGGACACGCCGCGCTTCCGGCAGTATGCGGCCCATTCTGTAAGCAGCATGCCCGCTGCGATCCCGTCCTTGTCCCGGACTTCCTCTCCCGGCGCGCAGCCGATACTTTCCTCATACCCGAAGAAGTACGAATATCCCTTTTCCTCCAGCTCAGAAATCCGGCCGCAGATATTCTTGAAGCCCGTCAGCGCCTCAAAAACTTCGATGCCGTAGTGGCGGCAGATGGCCGCGCCGAAATCGTCTGTCACGATGGACCTGATCATGGCCGGCCGGCGGCCATGGCCGTGCAGGCGCCCGTTTTCCGTCTGCGCCTTCGCCATATAGTCGATCAGAATGGCGCCTGTCTGGTTGCCGGAAAGCGGCATGAAGCTGCCCTTTCCGTCGGCGATCTCCGCCGCCATGCGGTCGGAATCCGGGTCCGTCGCGATCAGAAGCTGCGCGCCCGTCCGCTTCCCGAGCTCCTCCGCCAGCGCAAAAGCCTGCGGGTTTTCCGGATTCGGATACGGGACCGACTTAAAATCCGGGTCCGGATCCTGCTGCTCCCGCACCGTCTGAAACGCCGAAAAGCCTCTGCGGCGCGCCATCTCGCGCATCGGAATGCTTCCGGCGCCGTTTAGCGGCGTATACACGACCGGAACGCTTCTGTCCAGCTGTTCATCCGGTCTCTGGCGCAGACTCAGAACATACTGCATGTACGCCTCGTCCTGCTCTTCTCCCAGCCTGTGTACAAGTCCTTTCCCGGCCGCTTCCTCAAGCGGCAGCCCCGGCAAATGGTCAAAAACATCCAGCGCTTCGATTTCTCTCTGCATTCCCTCGGACACGGAACCTGAGATCTGCGCGCCGTCCTTCCAGTACACCTTGTAGCCGTTGTACTCCTTCGGATTGTGGCTGGCCGTCATGTTGACGCCGGCGACGCAGTGCAGCTGCCGGATCACAAAGGAAAGTTCCGGTGTCGGCCGCATGGACGCAAACAGATACACCGGAATCCCCGCTGCCGCGAAAATCTCAGCCGTAAGTTCCGAGAATTCCTTCGAATGGCGGCGGCAGTCGTACGCAATCGCGATGCCGCGCGAGACGTCTTCCCCGGATTTAAGCACATACCGGGCAATGCCGAAGGAAGCTCTGCCAACCGTGAACCGGTTCATGCGGTTGGTTCCGGCACCGCACACTCCGCGCAGGCCGGCCGTTCCGAAAACGATATCCTGGTAGAAGCGGTCCGTGATCTGCGGGATATCACCGCGTATCGCCGTAAGCTCTCTGGCGAGCGGATCCGCCGGGTCCAGGGTCTGCAGCCATTTGTCATAGAGTTTCATGCAGCCGGTTTCGTCTCTCATACTGTTCCTCTTCAATCTGTCTCCTTCTCCCCCACAAAAACGACCCGCTCGCCGCTGCCGGCAAGCGCTCTGTGCGACACGGAGAGAACCGTGCGCCCCGCGGCGGCGCGCTGCAGAGCTTCCATGACCGTCTTTTCGGTCGCCGAGTCAAGGCCCGACGTGATCTCATCCAGAAGCAAAACCGGCGGGTCGGTGACGATCGCCCGCGCAATGGCAAGCAGCTGATGCTGCCCGTGCGAGAGTCTCTCCGGCGCGAACGGCTCATCCAGGTGGGTTTCAAGCGGCGAAAGTCCCACGACGGAAAGCGCCCGGCTGCACTGAGCATCGGTTATGCCGGTGCTGCCCAGGGTTATCTGGTCCCGGAATGACCCCAGCACCGGGCGGAAGCTCTGTTCCACGCAGCCGTACAGTTTCCGCTTTTCTTCCGGCAGAAGCGCCGCCGGGTTTCTGCCGGCAAGTCTGACGGAACCTTCCTGCGGCGTGTACAGGCCCAGCACCAGGCGAAAGACCGTCGATTTGCCGGCGCCTGTGCGGCCGCGCAGAACAACCCTCTCACCTTTTTCCACGATCATGCTGAAATGCGAGAGAACCGGTGCCTTCCCGTCATAGGAAAACGAGACGTCGCGAAGAGCAATCACCGGCTCCTTGCGCGCGGCGGGTGCCGTCCCTGCCGTCTGCGGTTTCTCCTGTAAAACCTCTTTTGCCGGGCTTTCCCTCTCCGGAAGCGCCAGGAACCCGCGGATGCGCCGTATGCCGGCGGCCGCCGACTGGATCGTCTGGATCTCCATTCCGATGGATTCCAGCGGCGAGAAGATCTTGCCGACATAGGAAATCACCGTGACCGCCGTGCCGACCGTGATGCCAAACAGGGCCAGGAACGGGCCCTGCCGGCCGGCAAGCGTCATCATGATGCCGATTACGGCGGCGGAGGTTGTGAGAATCACCGGCGAGTAAACGGCATCGTAGAAGTTCGTCTTTTCGATGGCCGCGAAGCTCTCGCCGATTACCTTGTCGTATTTTTCCTCCGCAAAGCGCTCGCTGTTAAACACATGAATCGTCCGGATGTTGCTTAGCGTCTCCGGCAGAAACCCGGTGACTTTCGCAATCGCGCGCCGGTTTTCCCCGTGCGCAGCAAGCATTCGTTTCTGAATCTGGCGGGTGAACACGAATAGCAGAGGCAGCACAACCAGCAGGAGCAAACCCAGTCCGGGACTCTTTGTGAAGATCACAACCGTCATGCCAACGACGGTCCCGAGATCCGTGAACAGCGACACGATGCCGGATGAAAACATCTCCTCAAAGGCGTCCGCGTCACTTGTGAAACGGGCGGCGATGCTTCCGCTGGTGTCTGTCGTAAAGACTTCCGCCGGCAGACGGCTGAGTTTGCGGCTCATAGCCGAGCGCAGTGCGTGGGTCATCTTCCCGCCCACCGCCGTCACAAGCCCCTCCCGGACAGCGCGGCACACGCCGGCGGCTGCCGTGAGGGCGAAGTACCCGAAGCAAAGCCCCGCTGTCAGCATCCTGTCCGCTGTCAGGCTGTCGACCGCACGGCCTAAAAGCAGCGGCGGCAGAAGCTCCAGAATGATCGAAGAGACGATGGAAACGGACAGAAGGACCGTCAGTCCCAGATTTGCCGCAAGAGCCCCCAGCAGAACAGAACGAATCTTATTGTTCTTCATGTCCGGTGCCTCCTTCCCCTTCCTGGAGCGCAAAAAGCTTTGCATATGACGGACAGCCGGATAGAAGCTCTTCATGCGTTCCGGCTATGAGACGTCCTTTTTCCAGCATCAGGACCGCATCTGTGTACGGAAACATCGCCAGCCGGTGCGAGATAAAAAGAATGATGCGGTTTTTCGCGTCCCGGCGCAGCGCCGCGAAAATCTCCGCCTCTGTCTTTGCATCAACCGCGGCAAACGGGTCGTCCAGCACAAGGACCGGGGCAGGAGAATACAGGGCACGGGCCAGAGACAGCCTGCCGGCCTGCCCGCCGGAAACACCGGCGCCCTTCTCGCCCACGCGGGAGTCGGCGGTAAATTCCCGGTCCAGTCTGACGTCTGAGAGCACCCGGGCAAACCGCTTTTCGTCCCACGCTCCGAACGTCACATTTTCCGCCGCCGTACCGGCAAAAAGCTCCGGATCATGCCCGGAATACGCAAAAATCTGACTTTGCTGCTGCTTTCGGATATCTTTCCCTCCGTATAGGATCTCTCCCGTCCAGGCGTCCTCGTTCAGAAACAGCCGCCCCAGAGAGCTTTTTCCGGAAGCGACCGTCCCCGTTATGCCGATGATCTGCCCCGGCGCGGCCGCAAACGAAATATCCTTCAGAACATCGCGTCCGTCAAAGGAAAGGCTGACATGCGAGACTGTGAGTTTCTCCGGCGCGGCAGGGGAAAGCCGGGGGATCTCCCTTGTGTCGCCCAGATACGACTGTATGCGCTCCCAGGACACCTCGGCCTTGTGGATGGCATTGAACAGCTTCGCCGCGTGGGAGCTCTTCGTCGCCAGCTTCAGGAAACACGCCAGGAATGTGGAAAATGCCGCGATTGACCAGGACGTCCAGCCGCTCCCGGTGACATTTCTGCCGCCGAACCAGAAGATCGGGATCACACTCACCATGCTGATCGTCAGATACAGCGGCTCCGTGCTGTTCTGCCAGATGCCGGCCGCGATGTTCTTTCTCTCATAGTCCCCGAGAGCCTCCTCATACGCCGCCTCGCGCCCCGGCTCCTCACCGTAGATCCGGTACGTTAAAGCATTGGACACGCGGTCGACGGTTGCGGCGGAAAGGCGCGACAAACTTTTGCGGCTCCCGGCGGCAGCTCCGGTCACATATCCCTTGATCTTCCCGGCCGTAAAGTAGGCAAATGGCGGAAAAATCATGGAAATCAGCGCCAGACGAAAGTCTAAGACCAGCAGCATCACGACGTAGGCAATCATCACGACGCCCGTGTCGAAGATTTCCGTCGTGAACTTGCGCATACCCTCCGCGAGCGCCTCCGCGTCAGCCACCGCCTTCGTCATCAGCGCCCCGGTATCCTCCCGCCGGAGTTTCTCCGTGCTCTCCAGCATCAGGTGATGATAGATCTCTTCTTTAAGCCGCCTCGTCGTATTGTTGGCAAATTTACGGACATACAGACGCTTCAGAAAGCGGTTAAACTGCACGAGGGCAATTGTAAGAACATACGCCAGCGACAGGCGCGCTATGGCCCCTGCCGTCCGGGACCCTGACAGTGTGTCTTTCAGATACTGGGCGAGCTGTCCTTCAAACCAGGGCCCGGCTATCATTCCGATGTTATAGATGAGCCCTGTGACCGTTACGACGGCCAGCATCTTTTTCTCCTTCGAGAAATACGCGAGCAGGCGCGGATCCAGTCTGTGCCTGGTTTTCCCTTTTTCCATAGAAACGGCCTTCCCGCCGCGTTTACTTCAGCCGCAGCGTTACAATCTCATATGGTTTCAGTTCCAGATTCAGTGTCCGACCGCCTCCGGACTCTGTAAGCGTCAGTTCTTTTTTCTTTTCCTCCGTCAGGCTGGAAAGAAACGCCTTCCGGAAGTTTCCGTCAAGCCGCATCACCGCCTGCGTGCGGCGGCCCCAGTTCTCAAACAGCCGGACGATCATGCCGTCGCCGTCCTCCGCCCGCTTGATCGTCTCTGCCTGAATATTGTCCGCATCAAGCGTGAAAAGCGAAATCTTCCGGTTTTTGCCGGCCGCCGCAAGCGGCAGCACCTTCGGCGGGCAGTTGAGCGCCAGCGCCTCTTTTGCGACGCCGCCCTCCCGCCAGCCGCCCTCATGCACAAACAGCGAGTACGTCACGTCATGCGCCCCCTGATCCGCCTGCGGATTCGGGTCTATGCCGGATTTGAGGAGGCTCAGCGACATTTCCGCGTCATGAACGCCGTACCCGTAGCGCCCGTCGTTCAGCAGCGCCGCGCCGTACCCGTCCTCGGACACGTCCGCCCACTTGTGGCCGCACACCTCAAACTGCGCCTCATTCCAGGTGGTATTGCGGTGCGTCGGCCTCTTCAGGTTTCCGAACGGAATATCATACACCGCCTCTTCGCATACAAGCGCCATCGGGAAATACACGCGCAGCAGCGTCTGGTGCTCGTGCCAGTCGATATGCGTCACAAAGTCGATGCGGTCCGTGTGCCGGTAAAACAAAATCGTCTGCCGGATATCCGAGTGCGCGTAGCGCCTCGTGAACCGGACTGCGGCGCGAAGCGGCCCGTTTTCCGTAATTTCGATCTTCTCCGGCATTTCCGGCGTCCAGCTTTTTCTCTCGTACCCCTCGTCGATGTTCCAGGCGTCATACTCCTTCGGGATATCCTGAAACGCCGCAAGGTGGTTCAGCGTCTTTCCCGCCGCGGCCAGCTCGCGCGAAACAGCCTTGTCAAACAGACTGCTGATTTCCCCGTCAGCATCAAAGCGGATGCAGAACCGTTTTGTCTCGAGGCAAAGCCCGCCGTCTTCCATTCTTTCCGCGCGGGTAAACACTTTTTCTACGTCAGAAACGTCAGCCGGACGGGTGATGGCCGCGCCTGAAGGTGCGGCACCGTCAAGCAGCACCAGCTCGCCGTTTCCGTCCCCCGTCTTCTGTGCCTTCCAGTCCGCTCCGGCAGGAACCTCATCTGCCGGAATTTCCGCAAGAAAAGGTCCCGCGAAGTTCAGGCGGTTAAAGACCGCAAGCGCCGGAGAAGCCTTTTCACCCGGCTGCGCGGCTCCCAGCGCCTTTGCCACGATTCCTTCGGCACGCGCACACTCCGCATAACCGCTCTTGAAAATCTCCCGGTACTGCCTGGCGGACGTCCGGTACACGTCCTCAATCGCCGACCCCGGCAGAATATCGTGGAACTGGTTTAACAGCGTGAGCTTCCAGTTCTTCTCCAGCAGCTCCTCCGGATAGGTCTGATCCTCTGTCAGACGGTTTTTGAGCACGGAGAGGAACTCCAGATCCTGATTCAGGAACTCCGCTCTCCGGTTGTTTCTCTTGTTTTCGGCCGCGCTCGTCAGCGTGCCGCGGTGATACTCCAGATACAGCTCGCCGTACCAGACCGGGACATCCTTCCCGGCCAGATTTTCTTCCAGTCTGTGGAAAAACTCTTTCACCGACACCTGCTTCACCCGCGGCGTGCGGCCGATGCTCTTCTCCATCCGCCGGCTGTTCTCCAGCATCTCCTCAGTCGGGCCGCCGCCCCCGTCGCCGTACCCGTAGCAGGTCAGTAGATCCCGGTTCAGCTCCTTGTCGCTGTAGCGCGCCCACGTGCCGTTAATCTGGCTCACGTCCTGCCGGCCGTTGTACGTCACATTTTTCGTGTGGGCCTTGTCAAAGTCAGTGGTCGTGATGAAGTGCGTCAGCACCTCCGAACCGTCGATCCCACGCAGCCGGAACGTATCGTGCGGGAACTTGTCATGGTCGTTCCAGCCGATCTTTGTCGTCATCAGGTATTTCAGCCCCGACTTTTTCATGATCTGCGCGATCTGCGCGTTGATGCCGAATGTGTCCGGCAGCCAGAGCACCTCATTTTTTGGGGCGTCCAGGTGCTGCTCAAAGTAGCGCCGCCCGTACAGAATCTGGCGCACCAGCGACTCACCCGACGGCAGCATCGCATCCGGCTCCAGCCACATGCCGCCCTCGGCCTCCCATCTGCCTTCCCGGATTCGTTCCCGTATCCTTTCAAACGTCTGCGGAGCCGCCTCCTCGACAAATGCATACAGCTGCGGCTGGGACAGCATAAAGCGGTACTCCGGGTAGCGCTCCATCAGACGCAGGGCCGTGTTCACACTGCGCACAGCCTTCTCGCGGGTCTGCCGCAGCGGCCACTTCCAGGCGACGTCAATGTGCGTCGAACCTGTCGAATACACCGTCACCGGAGATGCCGGCCGCTCTGCCATGTAAGTATTTTCCAGGCAGTCCGCCGCCGCTCGGATGCTCTCTTCCTCTGCCTCCGAGCCCGGATCCCGCAGATCAACAGCCCCGAGAGCCTCGTCCAGTGCTTCCAGTGCCTTTGTTTTTTCCACATCGCCGTCGCTCAGCAGCCTTGCCGCTTCAAAGACATTTTTCGCGTCTAAATACAGGCGCGCCGTGTCCCGGTCGCAGTCGGCGAGTGTCAGCCGGAAGAACAGATCCGGAGCCGGCTTTCCCGAATAGGCATAAAATCCGATATCATATGTATCCCCTGCCTTCGCACACTCCGAAAGAATCAGATCCTGATGATTCATGTCAAGCGTCGCGGCCATCTTTCCGTCCACATAGCTTATCACCTGCGGATTGTCGGTGTTCCAGATATTTGTGGCGCCCGTGTGCAGTGTCAGACGCAGCTGCGTGCCCGAGAGCTCCTGCGGCACGCGCACCCTGGCGCGGAAGACGAAGTGCCTGTCATCACCGCCCCAGGTCTCGTTTTCCGGGAACGGCCGGAACGAAAAGCGCCCCTCGTCAAATGTCTCGCGCAAATCGTACCCGCAGTCCGCGATCTCCACTCCCGTGACCGGCACACTGTTCCGGTATATCCTGCCCTTCAGCAGGCTGATCAGCGCCTGCAGGCGGTCTTCAAGCATACTCATTACGGTTGCCCCTCATTTCTTATGTTTCCCCGCGGCAAAGAGGCGCCGCGCTCTGCCCTCCTATTGTATCATACGGGCTTTATAAATATCGGATATCTGTATCAGGGATTCAGCTTCTCCTTTGCCGTCCCGTAGAAATCCGGAAACGCCTCCTTCAGAAACAGCGCGTTGGACACCCAGTTGGCCAGAAGCAGCCGGAGGACTCTTTTAAAATCTTCATTGAAATGGCGGATATCCGCCTCCTTCAGGCCGGAAAAATCCCCGCGCAGGCGGAATTCGTCAGTCAGATGCAGAATGCCCCAGAGCAGCTGGGCGAAGCTCTCCTGCGTAAGAAGCAGCGGGTTGGAGGCGAGCGTGAGCAGCTCCGGCTGCCAGTTTAAAATCCGTTCCCGGATCCTGTTGTAGTGCTCCTCGTCCACCTGCACTCCAAGCGGCATATCCTGAATAAGGGCTTGCTTTTCTTTTACTTCTTTTTCTGTCTGCGCCAGCAGCTGTGTCATATCCGGCTTTGTCTGCAAGGTCTCCATCATGTCCGAGAGCAGTCCGGCGCCGATCGCCGTGAAAAAGGAACTGGTCAGCATCCGGGTCTTGCGGATGCTGTCCCGCTTTTCATGCGCGTCCATGATCTTTCCCACCACAATAGTGGTCACAGCGAAGCTCAGCGGCACAAAAGCCAGGTCCTGCAGGATGTAGAACTCCGTTGTCCGCACGTCGTGAAACAGATGTATCTGCAGGCCGTAAAGAGAAGCCGAGAGTGCAATGAGTGCCGCAACCAGCAGCCAGGTCCTGTCTTTTTTCATGGGAGTCCTCCTGCTGCTTCAGAATAACTCCGGATGGTTTTGAAGAGAATCTGTTTCCGTTATTTCGCGTATAACCCGGCACGGTACTCCCACGGCAAGCGAACCGGCCGGAATATCTCTGGTGACAACACTGCCCGCACCGATTACACATCCGTCCCCGATCGTCACGCCACCGCATATGGTGACATTTCCTGCAATCCAGCAGTTGCTGCCGATTGTGATCGGTTTTGCGTACTCGCGATCCGTCTGAATGCCATCCTGCCGGATGTACGCATTCCGGTCCTGCCAGCAAAGCGGATGCACCGGCGTCAGAATGGAGACGTTCGGCCCGAAGAACACGTTATCGCCAATGGTCACAGGGCAGCAGTCGACACATGTAAAGTTGAAGTTTGCATAAAAATTCTTCCCAACCGTGGTAAAACACCCATAATCAAACTGAACCGGTCCCTGAAAGTATGCCGAATTCCCCGCTATCCCCAGCTTTTTCATGATGTCTGCACGTCTGATGTCTGTCTCCGGAAGGCTGTTGTACTCCTGGCTAAGTCTGTGTGCCTTCTCCCTCATCGTGACAAGTTCCCCGTCTGCCGGATCGTATACTTTTCCTGCCAGCATCTTTTCTTTTTCCGTCATTTCTTTTTCCCCCCCTTCTCAATCCGTCTGCTGCCTGTCACGAAGAAAACGGATGCACCTGTTTTCCCCGGACTTTCAGCGTCAGGCACATAACCGGATTCCAGCTCTGAATCACTCATTTCCTATTCTACTTTAGGCTGAATCCCGGGTAAACCTTTCTGCAAAAAAGGACTTCCGGCAATTGCTCACCGGAAGTCCTCTCTTCACAAAACCGCATTCACGCGGTGCGGTTAACTGTCTGTAATTCCAGTCTCACGACGACGCTTTGGCAGCCAGAGATGCGTTGCCCTCTGTCACAACCTGCTGCGCCGCATCCTGCGGGGTCACGGCTCCGTAGGCAACCTGCTCGAGCATGGAGTTCAGGTTCTTGTCAACCTCTGAGTATCCGTTCGGATACGGCGGGTTGATGGCGGAACTGCTCGGAATCACAACGTTGTAAACAAAATCATAAACCTTTACCTCATCCGGGCTGAGCTGTCCCTTCACGTAATCCGCGATCTCGGAGTTGATCGGAATGCCGCGCTCGCCCTTCAGGTAATCGTTGGCTTTCTCGCTGTTGATCAGCCAGTTGACAAATGCAACCGCTGCCTTCGGATCCTTCGCGTTTGCGGATACCGAGAAGAACTGGCCCGGCTTTACGTACTGGGACTTTGCCGGATCATTGCTCGGCCATGTGGTGATGCCGAGATTCTTGCCGTTTGCGGCCTTCATATAGGAAACATACTGGTTGGACCAGGAAAGGGTGCACCAGGACATGTTGTCCGGGTCGGAGCCGTAAACCATCGGGCTCTGCTCAACCGAACCGATGGAGATTTCCGCGTACACACCCGGCTCGATCATCCAGCCGTCCTTCATGCCGTCCGCGTAGAACTGATAGTACTTTGCGAGCTGGTCAGCCGTTACGTTCAGCTTTCCGTCGCCGAACATCTGCACACCGTCGCCGCGGAGCATGTACTCGATCAGACCGAGCGATGTTCCGTATGCGCAGTCGGTGCGGTATCCGGTCTTTTCCTTGATGGTCTTGCACACCTGGATGAACTCGTCCAGGGTCATGTTATCCTTGATCGTGACGCCGGCCGCGTCGGTAACGTCCTTGTTGTAGATCAGCGCCGGTGCGTTCATGCCGGCGCAGACACCGACGAACTTACCGCCTATGGTTCCGGCGGAAATCATGTTGGAATCCCACTTGGAGCTGTCCAGCGTTCCGTCCGACACATAGGAGGAAAGGTCCAGAAGCAGGCCGCTGTTCGCATACTGCGTGATGTACTGATAATCCATCTGCATGACGTCCGGAAGCGAACCGCCGGCGGAATTGGTGGCAAGTTTCTGCCAGTAGTCAGCCCACTGGGAGAACTGTCCGTCGATCGTCACACCCGGATTCTCTGTCTGGTACTCGTTGATCGCGTTCTGTGTCTGTTCGTTGCGGGTCTGATTGCCCCACCAGGTAAATGTCATGCTTGTGCTTCCGGATGCGGAAGAAGAGCTCTTCGATGCAGCCGCCGTTGTAGCGGTCGGGCTGCCTGCAGCACTGCTGGCTGCTGACGATCCGGTTGTTGTGGCTGCTGAACTGCTGCCGCAGCCTGCGAGCAGGCCTGCGCTCATGACGGCGCTTGCCGCAACGGCCATAACTCTTTTGAATTTCATATTGCCTCCTTCAAAATCTTTCGGAACGGTATGTTCCTGCACATGTGCTATGTGTGCATCTTCATTTACCATGAATCATACATGATATTGCACAAAAATGTGTGCAGATAACCTACTCTTTTGATGCATGTATTCCGACAGATTTTATTGTATAAGTCCGGTCGCATGGAAGTTTACTGTACAAAGCTCCCGTCGCGCCCGTGACGGCGGGCATAGAAAAAGAGGTACTGCTGGGCGAGTCCCGGAGCGGCAATTCCGGTAAAGGCATCCGGGCAGCGCTCTTTCACCCGCCGGATCCAGACATCGGCGGGCACGCGGTCCGTTCTGCCGTACGCAAACAGCATCACGCAGTCGGCCACCTTGACCCCGACACCCTTCACGTTCATCAGCTCCGCCTGCAGAGCTTCATCATCAAGCTTCCCGGCGGCAGCCAGGTTGAGCTTACCGCCTGCGACTTTGAGGGCCGCGTCGTGAAGATACGCGGCGCGGTACCCTGTCCCGCACGCCAGAAGCTGCTGGCTGGTGAGACTCAGGAGTCTGTCAGGGGAGGGGAGACGGCGCAGGCCGGGAAGACCGGCGCACACGGCTCCCGGGACGATCGGTCCGAAGTCAGAGAGCTTCGCGAGGCAGGTTCTGATCGCCGGAATGCTCTTGCGCTGGGACACAATGAAGGAGATGAGCATCTCCCACGGGTCCTGACGCAGGACCCGCAGCCCCGCACCTTCCTGCGCCGCCGCAGCGCTGATTCCGCCTTTTTCACGCATCACCTGCCGCAGCGGTCTGTAGTCCCTTTCCGCGTCAAAAAAGGCGCTCCAGAACGAGTCCCAGATGCCGGACTCGCAGAACGCCTCGATGTGCTGCGGATCAATCTGACGCGCCGTCAGAAGATTTCCTGCGGACAGGAACCAGAAGTGATCCGGCTCCTCCATCTGTCCGCAGGAAAATATCTGTCCGCTCTCCGCGATTTTCTTCAGGTCAATTTCATCCGGAAATGCAGCGATCATGCCTTTTCTCCCACAATCGCCGCGATTCCTTTTTTCTCAAGGGAAAGACCGTTTCTGTTCCAGGGATTAATGACCATGCCTGACACCGACTCGTCCCGAAGGCAGGCATAATACAGGTTGTCCATGTACGCCAGAAGAACTTCTCCGGAAGCATCCCCGCCTGCTGCGAGCTCCTGCCGGGAGGTAAAGACCGGGAGCATAGCCTCTCCCGACTCCCCCGCAAGAAGTCTGGGTACTTTCTCCCCTCTCTCATTTTCTTCGCATGGCACCAGAAACTGCCCGTCCTCAAACATCCGCGAGCGCAGAACCAGAACAACGTCCTGCCCCGGGGCGCTGCCCGCCGCCACTTCCGGCAGGAGCAGCTCGATCCGGTCGTTGTCCGTGAGCGGCGTCGTGCCCTTGCGGCCGTGGTAACGGCGGGGTGCATGGCGGCGGAAGCGTTCCAGGACCTTGACCATCGGCCTGGAAAGCCGGCGCCTCCCTTCCCGCTTCAGATACTCCGGAATGCCGAAATACCCTTCGGCGATGGCGCCGGCGATGGCCGCCTGCGTATCCGCGTCGCCTCCCAGCGATACCGCCAGCCGGACGGCGTCCTCATAGGACTCCGCCGCCAGGAAACACGCGAGCGCCTGCGGAACGCTCACCTGACACGACGAGTCAAACCGGCAGGTTTCCCGGATTTCGTCCGGATCGGAATGCAGATCATACCCGAACCGCTCCGAGAGTTCGCGCCGGATTTCCTTTTTCGGCGCTCCTCTTCTTGCCAGAAAGACGGCGAGCGCCACGGCCTGTGCACCTTTGATGCCCTCCGGATGGCTGTGCGTCACCTGCGCGCCAAGTTTTGCAAGCTCAAGTGCCGCCTCCCCGCTTCCCGCGAGCCACCCGGCCGGTGAAACCCGCATGGCCGATCCGTTTCCGAAACTGCCATACGGCTGCGGGTCATCTGCAAGTATCCAGCTCTGAAACCACCCGCCATACCCGGCGTCAGGATACCTTCTGCCCCAGGTCTGCATGCACTCCGTAAATTTCTTCTGTATACCTTCCGCATACTCTTCCGGCGCGTCAAGCCAGTCTCCGGGAACAGACAAAAGCGCGTCGGCGAAAGCCACCGTCATGACCGTGTCATCCGTAAAGCGCGATTTCTCTTCAAACAGATGAAATTCCGTGGTCTTTACCGGTGCGCTCTCCCGCGTACTCCCGACGATATCCCCGATAATGGCTCCAAGCATAGCTCTCTCCTCTCCGGCACCAGGGGCGCTGCCTCCGGTGCGTCAGATTCCCTTCATGTCAAATTCGATCGCAAGCTCCCTGCTGTTGTCGATCCGGTACTCCGGGAGCGTCTCGGCTCCCCACGAGTCGTCTCCGCCGATGCCCATCTGCATTCCGACGCGGATGAACGTCTTTACAACCGGCGGCAGTTCGTTTCCGTGCGACGCGGCGTCGATCATCGCCGGGCTGTAGGGCAGCGCCGAGAATCCGAGACCGTGGCAGGCAAACCGCAGCCCGCGCCCGCGCGCATCGGTCACTTCGGCGATGCGCACATCCTCTTTCCAGCCGCTCTCCTGCGGCACCAGATACGGCGCGAAATTCTCCGAAACGCGGTTTCTGTAAAGGCCGAGCTTCGCGCCCTTGCGGTCCGCATAGGTTTCCTCCGGGCCTCTTCCGTACCAGGCAACCCGGTTGTAGTCCGCGTCCATCGCAAGCAGAAGCGAAAGCTCCGGAAGCTCACCCACCGCATCGGATGCGGGCAGCGTGAGTTTAACGTGCAGGCTTCCGTCCGGGTGCACTGTGTAGGTCAGCTGCGCGTCCAGCTCCGGCTTCACCGGCAGATGCAGCGTGTAGGTCACGAGGACGAGTCCGTTTTCTTCCCGCACCGCAGCCGGCGTGCTGCGGCGGCCGTGCATGTATTTGGCCGACACGTAGTCCGACGCGGCCTTCCACTGTCCGGCCCTGTAGGCGAGCTGACAGCCCATGTCATTGTCCGTCAGAGGCCGCCAGAAGTTAGGCCTCGGGATGTCCGCCGTCAGAAGTTCCTTGCCTCCCCAGCAGTACGAAGCCAGCCCTCCGGCGATATCCGAGAACAGGATCCGGAAATTGTCGCCCGTAACACCGGTGTTAAAGGTGCCCCTTGTCACGACAAGGCCCTTTTCCCCGGTTATCCTCCTGGCAAAGGGCTGCAGAGCCGTGTGCCCGGCAAGCGCATACGCTTCACCGGCACCTGCAGGCATCGCGCCAAACACTTCCTGCCCCCAGGCCACCTCATATCCGGCGGGCGCCCAGCTGGTATCCTCTTTTAAGCGCAGCGACACCGTTACGGTGTACTCGGCAGCTTCCTCTTTGCCGCCGCCACTTCCTGTCGGAACCGCAAACGGCAGCGGAAAGCTCCCAGTCTCAAGCGGCGCCACGTCCGTCTCCACCGTCTCCTCCCGGATGAGCACGCCGTCTCTCATGAGGGAGACAGCACACGTATACGCGCCGGAGCGTGTGAACAGACAGCCGTTCTGAAGCGAGAAGCGCTCCCGCGTAATGCGGATGCGGAAGTTCTGGTACACATGGCGGACTTCCTGCATCTTCGGAGAAGGCTTGCGGTCCTTTGCGAAGCACAGGCCGTTACCGCTGAAATTGTAGTCGGCGGGGCGCTCGCCGTGATCGCCGCCATACCCCTGGAATTCCCGGCCGTTCCTGTCGCGCATGGTCAGACTCTGGTCGATGTAGTCCCAGATAAAGCCGCCCTGATACAGCGGCTCCTCCCAGGTCAGATCCGTGTACTTGCGGATGCCGCCGCAGGAGTTGCCCATCGCGTGGGAATATTCGCAGGAAATGTACGGCTTGTCCCGGTGCTCTTTTAAATATTCCCGGATGCCTTCCGCCGGCTCGTACATCGTGCTCACAATGTCACTGGTCTGCGGATAGCGGGGATCCCGCTGCACGCCCTCGTAGTGCACGGGCCGGCTGCCGTCCCACGCATGGAAATTCTGTGACATGACGAGAAGGTCCCGCCCGCCGAAGGACTCATTGCCAAGCGACCAGATGAGCACCGACGGGTGGTTGCGGTCGCGCATAACCATGTTCCGGCCGCGGTCCAGAATCAGCTCCAGAAACTCTGGCCGGTCTCCCGGAACAGCCGCCTTTCTCTGCTCTTCCACGCTGCCGGCGTCAAACGCCCACGTCCCGTGTGTCTCCAGATTCGTCTCATCCAGCACATAGATCCCGTACTCATCGCAGAGCCGGTAGAACACCGTCTGGTTCGGATAGTGGCTGGTCCGCACGGCGTTGATGTTGCTGCGCTTCATCGTGATGATGTCCTGCCGGATCTCCTCCCGGCTTAAGCACCGGCCCGCTTCCGAGCCGAACTCGTGCCGGTCGGCGCCGTGCAGCACAATCCGCTTCCCGTTGAGAAGCATCAGCCCGTCCCGGATGGCAAATGTGCGGAAGCCCACCTTCTGCTTCACAACCTCCTGCAGTGTCCCCTTCTCATCATAGACAGAAAGCAGACAGGTGTAGAGATACGGGTCCTCTGCGCTCCAGAGCCGCACGTCCGGCACCTTCACACTGATTTCCGTCTTCCCGTACAGCTCACCTTCCGAGACTGCTGTCTGTTTTCCGGCGGCGTCAAGCAGCTTCAGCTCAAAGCGGCCCACGGTTTTTCCGGCATTTTCCGTTCCTGTCGGCTGTGCTTTCCCCACCTGCTCTTCTTTTGTAAAGGGGCGGAAGGGTTCCGGGCGTCCCGTCTGGACCAGAAGGGTCAGGCTGCCATCTGTCATGGTATCGTCCGGACATGCCGAGACAGAGAGGTCTCTCACGTGCACATCCGGAACGGTGTAGAGATACACGTCCCGGAAGAGACCGGAAAAGCGGAAGAAATCCTGATCTTCGCACCAGCTGCCGGCCGTCCACTTGAAGATCGCCGCTGCCAGCTTATTTTCGCCCTCCTGAAGATACGGCGTAAGTTCAAATTCCGACGGCGTGAACGTATCCTCGCGGTAACCGACATAGTGGCCGTTGAGCCAGAGCGCGATGCCGCTCTCCGCTCCCTGGAAGCAGATGTAGACCGGCCGGCCGGAAAGTTCCTGCGGCAGCGTAAAGTACTTCACATACTGGGCCGTCGGGTTGAATGCCTCCGGGATCTGTCCGGGCTTCACCTGCTGCAGGCCGTCCCAGGGGTACTCGACGTTGACGTACTGCGGCTTGTCATAGCCCTCCATCTGGATGTGGGCCGGAACCCGGATATCATCCCAGGTATGGCAGTCCACCTGCGGGCTGTAGAACTGCGGGACGATACACGACGGATTCTTTGCGTACGAAAATTTCCACAAACCATTCAGCAGATACTTGAAATCCGAAAGCGCCGCCCCGCCTGCGGCTTTCTCCGAAGAATAATATTCCTGATCCGAGTGAGGCATAATGGAATTCTGCTGGAAGATGCGCGGGTTCCGTACAATCCCAAAATCAAATTCTGTGTTCCTTTTCTCGTTCATGCGTGATTTTTCTCCTTGCTGTTTTCCGGAAAGGCCTCCCTTCCGGGCTTATTCTGTCTTCAGTATGCCACAGACAGGAAGAAAGCGGGAGATTATTTTCAATCTCCCGCTTCACATTTTCCATATTTGTTTACCGGGGCGCAAAGCGCGGCCCCGACCGTAATGCCTGCGCTTCACGCGTCTTTCTTCGGCACAATGATTCCCAGAATCTTCTTTTCGTCGTAGCGGGACAAAATCACCGCTCCCAGCAGGCAGATGATCGTCGCGGTAACAGCGGCGATGCGGTACCCGAGGCCTGTTTCCGGGCTTATGGACGCAAAGGCCGTGAACAGCAGCATCGACAGACTCTGGCCCATCTTGAACGCAAAGGTTCTGGCTGCGAAGAACATGCCCTCGCGCTTCTCGCCGGTCATCATCGCGTCCGCCTGGGCGATGTCGGCCACAATCGCCTGCGGCAGGATGCCCAGAATAGCCATCGGGAACGCCGCCACGACGACCACCAGCACACCCCAGACAATGCCGCCGGGTCCGAAAAGCCCGGATACGGCCGTCACAACGTAGGCGCAGGAAAGACCGGTGAAGCCGATCAGCACCAGCTTCTTCTTGTTCAGCCGGTGCGCCAGCATGTTGACCAGAGGATAGCAGGCAAACGACAGCAGCGTCATCGCGATGTACAGGATCGTCGTCATCGTCTCCGGCAGCTTCATCAGCGTCGTGATGAAGAACGGAAGACCGGTCTGAAAGATCGTCAGCGCGACGAAGTACAGGACATCCGATCCGACAAATACGCGGAAATCCCTGTTTTTGAACGTCTTGGCAAGTGACGAGAACGCATTGTCATTTGACGGGGCTGCTTTGATGTAATCCTTCTCGCGGATCGTGAACGTCGGCACAAACAGCGCCGCCAGTCCGACCGCCGCCAGAATGACAAATGTTGCCCGGATCGCCCCGATACGCCCGAGAGCGGGAGTGAGCGGTTCCCAGATATAGGGCGCCGCATAGCCGATAGCGCTCCCCAGCAGGAATGTCACGCTGATGTAAGTGGAAATGCTGATTCTCGTGTCCTGCGTCGTGCCGAGCTCGGAGATCAGCGCATTGTACGGCGTGCAGTATGTCGTCATGAACAGATAGAACAGCAGCAGCGTCACGAGCAGCCAGACGCTGTTCACGCCGGATATACCGTTCACGGGCGTCCAGAAGACCAGCACCGTGATGAGGGCAAACGGAATCGCAATCCGGCGCATGAACGGAATCCGGCGCCCTTCCGGATTCTTTGAGCGGTCCGAGAGATTGGCGATCAGCGGATCGGTGACGGCGTCAAAAATCCGCCCGACGGCGGCAATGGCGCCGATGATGGTGGCCACACCGAGGATGACACGCCCCTGCGGTATAAACAGCGTCTGTCCCGCAGCCTGCGAGGCCTCGTCCGGCTGATAAAAATATACCAGCCAGTTGGTGATCAGGGCCGACAGAAGGCTCCAGCCGAACTGCCCGATGGCAAAGCACCACATCTTCCCTTTCGTGAGTTTCTTCATGATTCTTTCCCTCTTTTCTCTGCCGGATGCGTTTCTTTTGTGCGTGCCTCTCCCGGATGCACCAGAATGCCGTCCACGAGAAGATCCGTGACTTCCTGCAGCCCCTCGCGGTAAGTCATCGCATTTTTCTTGAGAATGTCGCGCCGGAAAAACTGTTCGAGTGCGGACTCATACATCATCTTGAGCAGCGGAATCGAAAACGGCCGTACGCATCCTTCCGCGATCCCCTGCTCCAGCAGCCGGATGGTCGGCTCCCAGCCGCTCTCCAGATACTGTTCCACTCTCGTATAAATCTTCGGATACGTCTCCCGCAGCACATAGAGATTCTCAAGATTCACGCCCTGCAGCTGCTCCGGAAAGGCTCCCAGAAGCGCGCGGATCCGACCCGGCGTGTCAAGGTCCGGTGCTGCCAGCACCTTTGCCTCGCTCTCCTTTACCGACGCAAAACAGGAGTCCACCATCTGGTTCAGCAGGTCTTCCTTGCTGTCAAACAGTACATAAAGCGTCTTCTTGCTCATTCCCAGCTTCCGGGCAAGACTGTTCATGGTGAATTTCAGTCCGTACTCGTTAAACAGGTCGATGACCGCTCTCAGAACCTTTCTTTTCGTATCTTCTGTATCCACGAAGCCCCCTGTTCTTCCGCCCCTGCGGCCGGATCCTGTGGAAACCGTCATCACGTTTTTGGTTTCCTCTATCATAATCGCTGTATATTTGGTTATCAAGGTGTTGAATCTGACAAATTTCAATATGATATTTGTGCATATTGTATGTAAATATTGTAATACGCACTCCAATCCGTTATACTTACTGATAATAATCGGCGCTCTGATTCGTATCAGGCGCGGGGGAAAACACGGAAAAGGAGGGTGTTTTATGAAACGAAAATTACCTGGAGTACCCGTTTTAGCTCTGATTCTTACAGGCTCACTGCTGGCAGGATGCGGAGCCGGAAGTGGAGGAGCTGTCTCTGGATCTGCTTCCGCTTCTGCCGCATCTTCATCACCTCAGACAACTGTCGGAAGCACCTCATCCGGGAACGGCAGTGACGTGAAACTGTCTATCGCCTGGTGGGGGAATCAGGTGCGCAATGACCGGACCTCAAAAATTCTGGAGATGTATACAGAAAAGCACCCGAACGTGACTTTCGACCTTCAGCCTGCATCCTGGGGTGACTATTTTACAAAAATCTCTACCGCTGCAGCCAGCCAGAATGAGCCGGACATTCTGCAGCTTGGCTACAATTCGTATCTCCCTCAATACGCCTCGAACGGCACTCTTCTGGACCTCCAGCCTTACGTTGACAGCGGCGCTCTGGACGTATCAACCATCGACCAGTCCATTATCGACTCCGGAACCATTGACGGCAAACTGGTCGCCATTTGCGCCGGCGTAAATGCTCCGGCCATGATGTACAACAAAACACTGACGGATTCTCTTGGCATCACGATTCCTGACCAGATGACGATGGATGAGTTCGAAGAGATCTGCCGTCAGATTTATGAGAAGAGCGGTGTGCGCACCGATCTGGGATACGGCAACGCCGAATCCATCATGCAGTACATAATGCGCGGCGAAGGAATGGCCGATATGTTCAGCAACGGCAAGCTCTCCTCTTCTGATCCGTCAGCTTTTGTCCCGTTTTTCAAGGTTTATGAAGACGGTCTGAAAGAGGGATGGATGCTGGATGCTGCGACCTATGCCGAGCTCACCCTGAATTCTGTTGAGCAGAGTCCGATGGTATATTATTCTTCACCGGAAACGCAGTCCTGGTGTGCCTGCAACTGGTCCAATCAGCTGACCGCTTTCCGAAAAGCCGCACCGGAAGGAACAGAAATTGCGTACAGTTCCTGGCCGGCTGCCGATCCGAAAAAAGCGGATTACCTGCATCCTTCTCAGTATTTCAGCTGTGGCGCACACAGCAAAAATCCGGATGAAGCCGTCGCCGTTCTGAATTACATTATTAACGATATCGATGCCAATAAAGTTCTTCTGGCGGAAAGAGGCATTCCCGCTGCTTCAGCCGTATCAAACGCTATCGCACCGGAACTCTCAGAAGACAACCAGGCTGAAATCGCTTTTATCCAGAATGTTGTAACGCCCAATTCATCGGCTATTACACCAATCGGCCCTGCAAAATCCGCTGAAGTATTTCAAAATGCCAACACACTTGTGGAACAGGTTCTCTATGGTCAGATGACCGCAGAGGA
This sequence comes from uncultured Lachnospiraceae bacterium, assembly GCA_903789615.1. Taxonomy (GTDB): domain Bacteria; phylum Bacillota; class Clostridia; order Lachnospirales; family Lachnospiraceae; genus UBA4285. The sequence goes on from CAIFEV010000002.1 coordinate 249,725, forward strand.
TGCTTCCGCCCAGTTTGTCTCACAAGCTTCCTCAATCTTAGGCAGCTGACATGTAAGTGCAGCTGCTTCCGGTCCCGGGCCCGGACGCCCGGGACCATTTTCCTGTATCAGGCTGTCTTTCTCACCTGAAAGATATCAGAACGTCAGCCGCATCTGATACCACGTCACTCCGCCATGGCTTGACTTCTCCGTGATTCCCTCGTTCACGAATCCGAACTTCGCATAATACGGGACCAGTCTCTCCTTGCAGGTGAGCACGAGGCCGAGCCTGCCCTGCTCCCTGGCGTCATGGATCGCGCGGGTGATAAGCTTACCGGCAAGCCCGCGCCGCCGGTGCGAAGGAATCGTGTTCACGCCGAAGATCATCTGCCACTTCCCGTTTTCGTTGTGCATATCTGCCTTTTCGTACATTTCATCGGTCAGATCGGATTCATCCGTCACAAAACCGTCAACAAAAGATACCAGCAGATCTCCGTCAAACATAAGCCAGAAATGACTGCCATAGTGGCGGATTCTGTCTTCAAACTCCGCTGCCGTCGCGGCTTCCGCCGCTGGAAAGCACTGCGCCTCCACCGACGCGACTGCCTTTAGATCGGCAAGTGTGGCATTTCGTATAAGCATACCCTTCTCCCTGCTGCACATAGAAAAAGCCTCCGAGGGGGTCGGAGACTTTTCTGAAGGGGAAAACATTTGCATGAGTAAAACGAACGGCAGCTTTTTTTTGGGGGGTGTTGCTGCATCTCTGTTCGTTTTATGTCTGCAATACTACCGGTAAATTGAGAACATTCTGTGAACGAATTTTGACAAAATCGTGAAATCGAAACACATTTTCCCGGTTTTGCGCAATTCGCCTGTCTGCTGTCCATTACCTTCTCGTCTTGTACAGCAGCCACGCCATGACATGTACAGCCTGCTCAAACATACCGGCCGAAACGATCCCGTCCAGTTCTTTCTCCGTCATATGTTCAACCTTTAAAAACTCTGTGTCATCCAGTTTCTGCTCACCGGTCTTCCGGCAGGCATCCGCAAAATAAATATAGGCGAAGTTGTCCGACAGCGTCGCCTCCGCAGGCTCTACCATGAGCTGTGTCCAGGAGTCCGACGTATAGCCGGTTTCCTCCAGGAGTTCCCGCTTTGCCGCCGCGAGTGCCGTCACAGATTCACAGCCCCCGAGGCTGCCATCCGTATACTCAGCTTCCGGACCTCGCTCAATGCCGCCCGCCGGGAACTCGCAGGTCACCTTGTGTACGCCGGTGCGGTACTGTCTGACACAGAGAAACTTTCCCTTTTCATCCCGCGCGACGATAACTACAAAATCTCTGCGGCTGTAATTGTAGTACGGGCTGAATTCCCGTCCGTCCGGAAATCTGTAGCGCACCCGCCGGAAATCGATCCAGCGGTCCTGTACCAGATGTTCCACGCTGACCGGCTCCCAGACAAGTTCCGGGTCCTCCATATTTTTTCTGTCCGTATCCCGCAGGCTCCGGATTCCGTCCTCAAAGGTGAACTGCTCTTTAAATCCAAGCTCCTTCAGACCGCTCACATCCGGGATCAGGTCTGCCGCGCCCTCGGCGTTGTTTCCTCGCGTGCCAAATTCCAGTTTTCCGCCGCCGCCGCAGAGCTGCTGCACAGCCAGAACATACTCGCGAAGCGGTCTGTTCTCATGCCCGGCGATGTCATAGATTACCCTGTGCGTATCCGGACTCAGGGACACCAGCGCGATCGCCGATGCCGCATCCCGGACCTCCATGAAATTCCACATCTGCGTGCACGGTCCGAGACTGAACTGCTCATCTTTCAGGCATGCGCGTATGAGTGTCGTAATCAGGGTCTTCGGATGATCGCCGTGGCCATAGATCGAATAAATCCGCAGATGCACAAACTGCATCGGCCCACCGGCAGCGTTTCTTTCCGCCCAGTCGCCGAACGCCAGCTTGGCCTTCCCGTACTCGCTCACCGGTGCCGGCTTCTCGTGGCTTCCGCGGCCGTATTCCGCCTGACTTCCCGCAAAGACAAAGCGCTTCGCGCCGGCCGCCTCCGCAAGCCAGAACGCCTTTATGGCATTGCTGTAATTCTTTTCTTCCAGACCGGCATCCGTCCGCGACTTCGTGCCGCCGTCATCCCACGAGAAATGCAGCCACGCATCGATCCTGCCAAGCTGCTCAAGAAGTCCGGCGCATCCGGCCAGAAACACCTCTTTTCCGTCAGCGGTGCCCGGAAGACTGTCAAAATCCACCAGAATGATTTCAGCTTTCTGCAGGACAGGATCCTTCTCAACGACAGCCTTATTGCGGCTGGCCGGGCGTATGATCCCGGTCACGCGGCATCCCTGCCGTATAAGTTCCCTGGCAGTATGACTTCCCACAAAACTTGTGATTCCCGTTACGACAACTCTGTTCATATATACTTCCCGTCAGATGATATTGTTTTTTCTTATGATTTAATTATACCATTTTTTATTACGCCATTTTACCAGCAATATCATTTCTGACGGCATATCAGACCTCTCCGTGCACACTCCCGGAATTACGGCAGGATCTCTCCGTCTGTTGAAATCGTCACAACCCGCCACGGAAGGAACTTTCCGCTGTTTTTCAGCGCTGTTTCCACCGCGTGCTGCAGTCCGCCGCAGCACGGAACCTCCATACGCACGATTGTCACTTCCCGGATGTCATTGTTCCGGATGATCTCTGTGAGCTTTTCGCTGTAATCGATGTCATCGAGCTTCGGACAGCCGATCAGGGTAACCTTTCCGCGCATAAGATCGCGGTGAAATCCTGCATAGGCATATGCGGTGCAATCCGCCGCGACCAGAAGTTTTGCACCCTGAAAATATGGTGCTTCCGGAGAAACCAGTTTGATCTGGACCGGCCACTGCCGCAGCTCGGAGCACTGTCTCACATCCCGGTTTTCTGTTTCATCCGGCTTGTCTGCGCGGTCAAACTGCTGCATGCGGGAGCCGGGGCATCCCTGAAAATGGCCGGAATCCCCCGTTACCGGCGGAGTGAGCGACATCGCTCTCATAAAGATCTGCTTCTTTCTCTCCTCTTCCTTATGCTCTTCCACAGCTCTGGCATCATACGCCGCGCTCTCCCGCTTTGTGATCCGGATCGCTCCGGCCGGGCACTCCGGCAGACAGTCCCCCATTCCGTCGCAGTAGTCGTCCCTGAGCAGTACTGCCTTGCCGTCCACCATGCCGATCGCCCCCTCGTGGCACGCACCCGCACAGAGTCCGCACCCTGTGCATTTATCTCTGTCTATCTCAACAATCTCCCGTATCATAAAACACCGCACCTCCAGGTTTTCTGCTTTTCTGATATGCCTGACAACATAATACGCAGCGAAAGCATCTCCGCGCACTGCGCTTTTTACGCTTCTGCGCTCTATCGCCGTATTCTATCACCCCGGCACACGGCTTTACGTTGTCTGCACAACCGATTTCTTCACATGGCAGATTGACCGTTTGTTTCTTTATCCATATAATATATCCGTTAGCGGATATATTCTGGAAATATTTTTTCCATTTACGGTTGCTTTTCGGCTATTTATGATGTACACTGTTCTCAGGTCAGAAAATTGCTGTAAAAAAAGGAGACCTCCCAATGATGACACCGGAAGAGCTGAAAGAAGCAAAAAAGAAAAAGGGATACACGAGCCGGAAACTCTCGGAGCTCTCAGGCGTTCCTCTCGGGACCATTCAGAAGATCATGTCCGGGGCAACTTCTGCTCCCAGGCTGGACACCATGAATGCTCTGGAGCGGGTCCTGATGAGTCCGGATCCGGAAGTTTCCTACAGCTCTTCCGGGCTCTCATCACAAGCGCTGTTCGTTGAGGAAGCTTCCGTTCCGTTCGGGAGCAATCCTTCCCGCCCATCCATCCGGTCATTTCCGGACAGCCGCGCCTCCGGCTGCGTCAGTCCTGATTCTTTCCACACGAATACTCCCTCCATACATGCGTCTCCCGCGCAATGTACGGCTGTACCTGAAAATGTTCTGTTTGAAACTATCGGCGGAAAGCGCTATGCTCTCCCGGATTTCGGCGGCATCCATCAGCTTCTGGCCGCCGAACTGTACCGTCAGCTTGCAGATGCACTCCCGGAAGAAAGGCCTTCTGAAGGAAAGTCGGCTTCAGGACACAGTCTGCCTCTTATCTGCCTGACTCCGTTTCCGCTTGAACTGCCGGGTTATCCCGGTTCTGAGCTGTTTCCGGATGTTTTTGTGGCAGAAGGGCAGATACAGATACACCCCGGACGGATCACAGGAATTCCGGTCTTCGTCGCGGAGATCGCCTCTCCTTCCACAAGAAAGAGAGACACCTCCCTGAAGCTGGAAACCTATGTATCCGCCGGGGTATCCGAATACTGGGTTATTGATCCGACTGACCGCAGCGTCATGCGCTGTGACATCGCTCACGACAACCGGATCGCTCTGTTTACTTTCGGGACGCCGGTGCCGGTACTTACACCGTCCGTCGCCTGCGTCATAGACACCGCCCGGTTTGACGAGCTGATCCGACGGTACACGGCGCTCACCGTCGTCTGAATCTGTCAGGCGTCACTTCTGGAATACTGGTTCTTCATGCCGCTGCTGGCCGCAAAAAGAACCTTGTTGAGGACATCCTGCGTTTCTTTTCTGGCCATGTCTGCCATCTGCTCATTGTGCTTCATCAGGAACTTCCGGACTTTCTTTTCATCCGTCTTCTGTCCGGATGTTCCGCCGAATTTCTTTTCAAATGCCTCGTCCGTCTCCCGCAGCATCTGGCGGGCTTTCGCACCGACGCTGTTCTGGTAGCGCTCGATGAGGTTGGCACAGGCTGCCCAGTGCGCATCCGCAAGGGCCCCGATGATCCGGTTTACCCAGTAGAAATTCTCTGTCGTAGCGTCCGCTCTGCCGTCCCGGATATAAGCGGGTGTATCCGTAACATTGGTATAGAACGGTACAAACGCATTGAACACATTGGAGGCAAAGGCAAGCCACTGCACCGCTGCGATCTCCTTCGGATATCCGGGCCGTATCTGTGTGCAGGCAAGGAAATTGGTCCGGTTCACACCGATCGAGCGGTATTTGCCGCGTTTTCCGTCGATATCCGTCTTTGCGTACGGGTCATACGGCGTCCCCTGATAATGAGAGGAAAGGAGATATTTCACATCCTCGACGGTGATTTTGTGCTCCGGAACCATGCTCCAGGGCAGCGTGTCCGACTCCGGCCCGAAGTGGCAGCCCTCCCCGTCCCAGTCTGCCGCATGCGGATTCAGATACCGCTCCATGAACCAGGCGCGCGGCGTGTTGTATACATGGTCCGCGTCGTCATGGCTCCCGAGAGACGGCCGGGCTTCCCAGTCGCTGCAAGCGGAAAGATCCTCTTCGCGCATCGAAAGATTCAGATGATTCTTCTCAATCCAGGACACGAGATCTGCCGAGCACATGTGCGACGCCTGTGCGCCGCCCGCATCGACAAAGTCAAAGCGGTCGATGCCCAGCTGATTCGGTCCGACCACATAAGCGTCGTCCGGCACGCGCTTTGCAATCCAGTGATGCCCGCCGACCGACTCAAACCACCAGATTTCATCCACATCCTGAAATCCGATGCCATTCATCTCATACGTTCCGTACTGCTCAAGAAGGCTACCGAGGCGCTGTACGCCCTCCCTTGCGGAGTGAATATACGGGAGCACAATGGTGAGGAGATCTTCCTCTCCGATTCCGTCCTTCACGAGCGGATCCGCACCGAGTACCCTGGCATTGCTGGTGATCGTCTCGGTCTCCGACATGGCGACACCGGCTGCGTTGATACCGGCCTCACCCCAGATCCCCTCATCACTCACCGCATTCGGGCAGGCAGAATACGGCAGGGGATTTTCGGGAAGTGTGACCGAAAATTTGCTCAGAACAGACTTATACGAAACCGGCTGATCCTCCGGTCTGACTATGATACATTTCTTCGGCATAAAATGCCCGGCCCCGGAATCCTCATTCCTGGCCATAAGCGTCGATCCGTCAGCGCTGGCTTTCTTTCCGACCAAAATTGTTGTACACGGCATACTGTTAACATCCTCCTGTTCCGGGTATTGTCTTATCTATCACCGGAACCCTTTCAGGATAGCACAGCGCAGCGCAAAAGGCGAACCAAAGCATTTTCCGGCAATTCCTGTATCGCTTATATTTCTTACATTTCTTGCAATATCAGGCCCGGTTCTTTAAAATCCAAAGAAACCCTGAATGCTCTTCAGAAAAGAAGAAAGGAGGCCGATTATGGCTGACAGAAAAACACCGGCATATCTGACGCTGTATCAGCAGCTGCGCTCTGATATCGTATCGGGGCGCTATCCGCACGGTTCCCGGCTGCCCTCCAGGCGGACTCTTGCTTCAGACATGGGCGTATCCGTCATCACGGCCGAGCATGCCGTCGCGATGCTCGAGAGTGAAGGGTATGTCGAAGCCCGGGAACGCTCCGGCGTCTATGTGACCTTTGAAGAGCAGAATGTCTTCACGCCTCTGCCGGATGCCAGGGCCGGGCGCGCACCGGAATCAGAAGGGCCGGGCACCGGGATAACCGGGCCGCAAGAGTCCCTCTCCCATCCGCCGCGGTCAGACTCTCACGCCTCCTATCCTCCGGGAAGTGATATCGCAGAGCGGATTTTCCCCTTTGCCGGATTTGCGAGAACCATGCGCCACGTCCTGGGTGAACGGGGCGGGGACATTCTGAAGCGCTCGCCGGGAAGCGGAACGCCGGAGCTTAAGAAAGCCATCGCCGGCTATCTGCTCCGCTCAAGAGGGATACGGGTGGAGCCGTCCCAGATTGTCATCGGATCCGGTTCCGAGTATCTGTACATGCTCCTGGTTCAGCTGATCGGCCGCGACAATCGGGGGCGCGCAAGGCGCATTGCCCTGGAGGATCCGTGTTACGAAAAAATCCAGAAAGTCTACACTGCCGCCGGAATTCCTTTTGACAGCCTTAAAATGGGGACAGACGGAATCCGCTCCAGTGAGCTCACACGGACGAAGGCGCGGATCCTGCACGTAACGCCGTTTAACAGTTATCCGTCCGGGATCACGGCATCCGCCTCCAAACGGCATGAGTACATCCATTGGGCACAGGCCTGCGGGGGGATTATTATCGAAGATGACTTTGCCTCGGAGTTCTCACCTCTGGCCAAGGCGGAGGACACGCTTTTTTCGCTGGAACCCACGCATACGGTCATCTACATGAACACCTTCACGCGGACGATCGCACCGTCCGTGCGGACCGGATATATGGTGCTCCCGCCTTCCCTGACCGGGCTCTTTGCCAGTCGGCTCGGGTTTTATTCCTGCACCGTTCCGGTCTTTGATCAGTATGTAATTGCAGAATTCATCGATTCGGGCGAGTTCGAGCGGCACCTGAACCGCGTCCGCAGACATCTGCGTCACCCCGGAGCTTCCCGGTAACAAACCGCCGCCATCAAAAAAGCAGAAAAGAAAAAAGAGGTACAGAATATGGATAAAGATCAAATTTCCCTTCGTCCCGTCAGGGAGTCCGATGCCGGCCAGATCAGTGCGATTTACCGCCCGTATGTCGAAAAGACAGCCATTACGTTTGAGTACGAGGCTCCGGATTCTGATGAATTTGTCCGCCGCATCCGCGCGGTGACACAAAAATATCCCTGGATCTGCGCCGCCAATTCGGCTGACCGGATCCTGGGATATATGTACAGCGGCGCGTTTCACGCGCGCCCAGCCTATGACTGGAGTGTTGAGACCAGTATTTATCTGTCGGAAGACGCGAGAGGCCGCCACATCGGAACACTTCTTGAGACAGCGTACTGCCGGCTCCTTTTAAACGCCGGTTTTACCAATGTGAACGCCTGCATCACCGTCAGCCCGCAGGGGGAAGACGATTACGTCACAGATGCCTCTCCGAAATTTCACGCGCATCAGGGCTACACACTGTGCGGACATTTTCACAGCTGCGGGTACAAGTTCGGCCGGTGGTACGACATGATCTGGATGGAGAAGATCATCGCCCCGCACACGTCCCGCCCCGCCCATCCGCGCGTCCTGCAGGACGCGGAAATCCGGCAGATTCTGGCGCAGACAGGCGCGCGCTAAGCATCACAGCTTCTGTTCCAGGCTTGTGACCGTCTCTTTATAGCTGCAGACCTTCCGCCGTTCTCGCAGCGCATCATTTCTGCGCACTGCGGACGGCAATCACCGTCACCGCCGCGAAGCGGATGGCGTTGACACACAGGATTGAGACGCCAAGTCCCATGGTTCCGAAGAACATCACGGCCGGGATGCCGACCGCAAAGAACAGCACCGCGTAGACGCTGTTGATCTTAAGCTGCAGATTCTCCTTCGTGTAGCGCAGAAGAACAACCAGGAACGTCTCGGAGATGAAGTAGACGATCTGTCCGGCATTGGCCACGAGGAAATACTGACTGGCCTGATCATAGAGATCCGCGTACATAACCTTTACAAAAACCATCGAGACCAGGGTGCTGGCTGCTGTGACCGCGATGCCGATGACAATCAGCGCGGCGGCAAGCTTCCCGATAGCCTTCCGGGTGATTTTCCCCTTGTACTTCGCCAGATGCCCCGTGATCACGCCGTTGAGCGGTGCCGTCAGAATCGACACGATCTTGCCGACAAGTGTCGCCGTGTAAAAAACAGTCACTTCCGTCCCGCCCTCAAAGATGAGAAGCAGGATCCGGTCCGAGAAGAGAACCAGGTTCGTGAGAAGATACGCGCCGGAGAGCGTGAGCATGGACCGGATATTTTCCCGAAACTGCGGGCTTTTCCTGAAAAGCGGTCTGTGGTAGAGACTGCCCCTTGCCGCCACCCAGAGAATTCCCATCAGCTCGCCCAGAACCAGCGTCAGCGCCCAGCTGTGAAGCAGCGGATACAATGCAAGGCCGACGATATAACCGGCTGTGATGATGAAATAATACACCATCAGGCCGCGGTAGTTGACATTCAGCCGGTACTCGACGTCCGAGAAGTACCGCAGCGTCATGGTGGTCATCAGGCAGAGAATACCGATGAATGCAGTCACGCTGACGTCCCGGATCACAAACATGGTGATGAAGCTTATCGCAAAGGATCCGAGTGCCACCCAGGCCAGAAAGATATTGTAGTCGCCGGCCACGTCGCTGCTCCTGGTTGAGACAACCATGCGGGAATAGTTCGCGCCCGTTCCGAAGGAAGTCGCCACAATGGAGGCTGCGCTTATGATCGTCAGGACAACGCCCCAGCTCTCAGCCCCCATGAAGACAGTCATGCGCGGGTAGATCAGAAGCTGCATGACGCCGTTGAAGACCAGAAGACCGATCAGGCTGTACATCAGATCGCCGGCAAATACTTTCAGTTTATCTTTCTTCATCTGCCTTTGTCTCCGTCATCTCCGGTCTTTCCCCGCTTTCTTCCTTACTGTCCCCGGCTTGTTCCCGTTTTTCCTCCTGCTCACAGTGGAGCACCGCCGTCTCGATGGTGTCCGGGATATCCTCGTCATTATCGAAATTCAGCCGTTCCTCCTCGATGACAAGCGGACGGTTAAGCAGGCGGCGGTTCATGCTGATCACATATTCGCCGAGAAGTCCCGTAAAGGTGAGCTGTAGAGAGCCGATAAAGGCAATCAGCAGGATAGCCGGGATTATGCCGGCCGCAAAACGGTCCCAGAAGATCAGCTTCAGAATCAGGTATACGATCCCGATCGTCAGGCTCGCCAACGTGCAGATGCAGCCGAGGAACGTGGCAACGCGCAGTCCCGAAGAGGTGTACGTGGTAAAGCTGAGCATGGCGGCGTCGTACAGTGAAAAGAAGTTGTTGTGTGTCTTGCCCGTGCGCCGTTTCGGCTGCGTGTACTCGATCTCGCACCGCTTGAATCCCAGTTCTCCCACGATGCCGCGCAGGAAAGGCGTCGGGTCCTTCAGGTCCTGAAGGATTTTCACAAACGATCTGTCATAAAGGCCGAAGCCGGTGAACTGCTCGATCTGCTCGGTGGAAGACATCTTGCGGATCATATGGTAGTACATGCCGCGCAGGCGGTACATGATCGGGTTTTCGCCGCTGTGTGTCTTCACCGCGCAGACAATTTTGTACCCCTCTTCCCATTTCTTCACCATCTGCGGGATCAGTTCGAGCGGGTCCTGGAAATCCGCGACCACCGGGATCGTGCAGTCGCCGGTGGTGTGGATGATTCCGTAAAACGGAGAGTTGAACTGTCCGAAGTTTCGGATGTTGAAGATCGCGCGGATCTTTTTGTTCTTCGCGCAGATCGCGCGGATGTGCGCACGGGTGTCATCCGTCGAGGCGTTGTCGATGAACAGGATCTCGTAATCGTAATTCGGGAGATCTCTGTGAAACATCTCGACCAGAGCCTTCGCCATCGGGATCACATTGTCCTGCTCGTTATAGCAGGGCACCATAATGCTTATTTTTTTCATTTCGTTTCCCTGACAGCCGCCAGAATCGTACGTGCCATATAATCGATCATCTCATCGGTCATGCCCGGATATACGCCGACCCAGAATGTATCCCGCATAATGCGGTCTGTGTTTTTAAGGCTGCCGACGATGCGGTATCCGGTTCCGCTCTCGCGCATCTCATTGAAGCACGGATGCTTCGTCAGGTTTCCGGCAAACAGGTTGCGGGTCTGCACGCCGTGATCCTCAATGTAGTCAACCACTCTGCGCCGGTCCAGTCCTGCTTCTTCTCTCAAAGTGATAAGAAAACCGAACCAGGACGGATCCGAGTGGGGCGCCGCTTCCGGAAGAATCAGGACATCTGCGGCCGGCTCCAGTGCCTGGCGCAGCCGCTCCCAGTTGTGCTTTCTTCTCTCGACAAATGACGGGAACTTGTCCAGCTGTGCGCAGCCGACGGCTGCCTGCATATCGGTTGCCTTCAGATTGTACCCGAAGTGCGAGTATACATACTTGTGATCATATCCGACCGGAAGTTCCCCGTATTTGCCGGTGAAGCGGTGGCCGCAGGAGTTGTCTACACCCGGCGGGCAGCTGCAGTCGCGGCCCCAGTCTCGGAAGGAGCGGATGATTTTGTTAAGCAGCGGATTGTCCGTGTAGACCGCACCGCCCTCGCCCATCGTCATGTGATGCGGCGGATAGAAGCTGCTGGTCCCGATATCGCCGATGGTGCCCGTGAATTTCTTCACGCCGTCAATTTCATAGGTCGTGCCGAGCGCGTCGCAGTTATCCTCGATAAGCCACAGACCGTGCCGGTCGCAGAACGCCTTCACGGCCCCAAGGTCAAAGGGGTTGCCCAGCGTATGGGCGATCATTACCGCTTTGGTCTTCGGCGAGAGGGCCTTCTCCAGCATCGTCACGTCGATGTTGTACTGCGGAATCGTGACGTCCACGAACACCGGAACCGCGCCGAACTGAATCGCCGGTGTGACCGTCGTCGGGAATCCGCAGGCGACGGTGATGATCTCATCGCCGCGCTTTACGCGCCGCTCTCCAAGAAGCGGGCTCGTCAGCGTCATGAACGCGACCAGGTTCGCGCTGGAGCCGGAGTTCACAACCGATGCGTAGCGCACGTGCAGATACTCTGCGAAACGCTTCTCAAACTCTTCCGTGTAGTGGCCGGCCGTCAGCCAGAACTCCAGGCCGGAGTTCACAAGATTGACCATCTCCGCGCTGTCGTACACGCGGCCGGCATAGTGAATCTTGTCACCCGGCTTGTACGGCTTCGGCTGATGATATTTTCTGCAGTATTCGTCAACACTGGCAAGAATCTCTTTTCTTGCCTCTTCCTCTGTCTTTCCGTCAAACATGTATGTACCTCTCACCGCAAATCAGCCGAAAAATCCGGCAATCTGTCTGTCCGTTATCTCCCTCAGGGCCCTGCGGTCCGCTTCCGTATCCCCCGGATGCGCACCCCAGACCTTATACCACTCCACAGTCTTTTCCATGGCCGTATCAAACTGCCATACCGGACGCCAGCCAAACACCGATTTCAGCCGGCTGCAGTCCAGTTTCAGGAAATTCGCCTCGTGCGGACCGCCGTCCGATTTATTGATCCATTTCAGGTTCTCTCCCCACAGCCTGACAAATGTGTCCGCGAGTTCCCCGGTCGTCACGCAGTCGCTCTCATCCGGACCCACATTGTAAAAGCCGGCGTACTTTCTGTCTTCAAACTGCCTCGCGGCGATCATCAGATACACCGCCAGCGGTTCCAGCACGTGCTGATACGGTCTGGTGGAATACGGGTTGCGCACGATGATGTCTCTGCCCGCCACGGCCGCGCGAGCGCAGTCCGGGACAATCCTGTCCGGCGCAAAATCGCCGCCGCCGATCACGTTGCCGGCGCGGGCTGTGGACACCGCGATCCCAAGATCGTTGAAGAATGAATTGATGTAGCTGTGCGTCACCAGCTCCGAGCAGGATTTGCTGTTGGAGTACGGGTCAAAGCCGTCAAGCGGCTCGTCCTCCCGGTATCCCCAGCACCACTCGTTGTTGTGGTAGACTTTATCGGTCGTCACATTCAGGAACGACTTCACGCAGCGGTGCGTGCGGACGCACTCGCAGACATTGACCGTGCCCATTACATTGGTCTCATAAGTGTAGACCGGCTCCCTGTACGAATCCCGCACAATCGGCTGCGCCGCCAGATGCAGGACGATCTCCGGCTGCTCCCGGTCAAAAACCTCCGAGAGCTTCGCGAGGTCCCGGATATCGCCTGTATAACTGTGAATCTGCTCCGTAAGCCCCAGCAGCGTGAAGGCGGCCGGGCTGGTCGGCGGATCCAGGGCATAACCGGACACCTGCGCGCCTGCCAGCACCAGGATTCTTGTCAGCCAGGAACCCTTGAAGCCGGTGTGGCCGGTGATGAGAACCCTTTTCCCTTTATAAAACGAAAGATCCATCGCTTCTTAGTCCTCCCAGGACTTCCACGGCGCCTTTCCGGAATCCCAGAGAGCCTCCAGTCTGTCCTTCTCACGCTTGGTATCCATGCACTGCCAGTAGCCGTTGTAATTGTACGCCATCAGCTGCCCCAGCTTCGCGCACGTCTCCAGTGGTTCCTTCTCGAACACCGTCGAATCATCTCTGATAAAGTCAAAGATCTTCGGCTCAAGAACCATGTATCCGCCGTTGATGCGGCTGCCGTCGATCGCGTCCTTTTCCCGGAAGCTGTTGATCTGGCCGTCATCCGCGATGTCCAGCACACCGAATCGCTGCCCCACGGACACCGCCGTCAGCGTCGCGATCTTCCCGTGCTCCCGGTGGAAACGCTCCAGGTCATTTATGTCAAGCGCGCAGACCCCGTCGCCGTACGTCAGCATGAAGGTCTCATTGTTCACATACTTCTGAATCCGCTTGACGCGGCCGCCGGTCATCGTGTTCAGGCCGGTGTCGATGAGCGTCACGCGCCACGGCTCGCTGTAGTCATTGTGCACGGTCATCTTGCCGCCGTGTGCAAAGTCAAAGGTGATGTCCGAGTTGTGCAGCGCATAGTCCGCGAACCACTCCTTGATCACATACTGCTTGTACCCGCAGCAGATGATGAAATCGTTGTACCCGTAGTGGGAATACTCCTTCATGATATGCCACAGAATCGGTTTTCCGCCGATTTCCACCATCGGCTTCGGCTTAAACTGGGATTCTTCGGAAATCCTGGTTCCGAACCCCCCGGCAAGAATCACTACCTTCATATCGACAACACCCTCCTGTCATCAATTCGAGAACGAAAAATACTCCAGATTCCCGTTTTCGCTCACAAAATGCGTTTTTCCGGCAAGAAGCTCTGAGAACTCCTTCGTGAGATCCTCCGACTCTTCATCCGTGTATGCGCGGCGGTCGATGCAGATCCCCGCCCAGCCGTCGGCCTGCGCCTGTCTCACCATCTCCTCCAGAGGAAGCGATGTGAGCTGCTGCACCGTCCTGTCCGCCACACTCCCGTTCATCGAGCCGTAGCTGAAGCGCAGTGTGCTTGTGTGAATGTACTCCGTCAGCTCATGATAGTCCGACATGTCCCGCACCGGCCCCTGCTCCGGGTATGTGTGATACGGAAGCTGCAGAATCATGGCGCCGTCTTCCTCCGTGTCCTCAAGTTTCTGCCCGAATGCCTCGTCCGAATACCACTCGTCCGCCTGCATCTGCGCCTCCGTCTGCAGGACGTCCCATCTCTGGCCGAACTGGTCCCACAGTCCCAGCGCCGTGACGACAGCCAGAACCGGAAGCATCATCTTTTCCCGCTTCGGGTGCCTGTCGAGCCACCCGTCCAGAAGCAGCGCCAGCCCTGTCAGCGCGAACAGCATCAGAAAGATCGAGACGCGGTTGTACCCCCGCAGCCCCAGATTCGTGACAAATGCCACCATCGTCCCGAGTCCGTCGGAAATTCCCAACAGCGTGACGCCAAGCGTCAGCACCGATAGGCACTCAATCATCTGCCAGCGGCGCACGTCCGCGTGTTTCCGCCTGTCCAGAAGGACAAACATCAGGATCACGAAACCGATCGCCGCGATCACGCCCAGATACGAGGACATGTTTTCATTTATCGGCTCGAGATTTATAAATTCCCGGTCGATGATCTGGCTGAGCGTCCAGCTTCCCTTGGAATTAAACGGCAGGAACAGCTGAATGATCTTCAGGCCGTACTCCTCCGCCGAACTGAGCGCGCCGCTTCTGTCCACTCCTCCCGAAGTCTTCCCGTACACCAGAATGTGGATAAGCGACGGCATATACGCCAGGGCCATGAACAGTATGATCATCAGCGACGGAATCAGACTGCGAAACACCTTCCGGATATCCCGGTCCGTCAGCGCGCGCGCGACGCCGACCGAGAGCAGCGCGAAACCCGTCATGAACGGATAATAGATGATTCCGTTGTTCCCGATGAGGAACGCGAAGACGACAGTCGCCCAGTTCCGCCAGTCACCCGGCCACTTCCGGCCGATTTTCATGTAATCCGGATCTGTGTACATAAAGATGCACAGGAGCATGGAAAAAGGCAGGAACATGTACGCCGACAGAACGATGTGTGACTCGCTTCTCCAGAACATATACGGGCTGAAGGCATACAGCATGCCGGCCATTCCCGCCAGACTCCGCCTCACGGAAAGAACCCGGAGCACCCCGAAGGTGTTCAGGGCCACCAGACAGATAAGCGTGAAGTACGTCAGGTTCATGATCAGCCCCACCTTGTCCGTGAAGAACGAGTAGATCTTCAGGATCAGCAGGTCCGCGTTGTGAAGCGTCGACGTCGGATATTCGTAGTACTCAGCGATCCCGGGCGCTCCGAGGCGGTTCGCTGTCAGATTCCACGCCTGCTCGGTTAAGCTTCTGGCGTTGGTCAGCGTGCTGAACTCATCGCCGCCCTGATAGACCAGCGGGACCGTTATGTCCACGTGAAACGTGTCAAAGAGCAGCATGATCGCCAGGATACACAGCGCTAGCAGAATCACACCGGCGCGCAGGTCTTTCTTAAACTCCCCGCGGTCATACCGGTTCGTGACCGTCAGAATTTCCTGTCCCGCGGCAGCGTTCTTCTCCTCCGGGATCACTTCTTCCACTTCAATTTTTTCCGAAGCACCTGTCACTCTTGTTTTTCCTCGCTTTTCTTTCCGGAAGCCCCGCCGCCGGAAACGGTGTCGATGATGCGGTCAAACTTCTTCGCGATGGCACTCCACTGATAATCGCGGTCCACATACGCCCGCGCGTTGCCGCACATCACAGAGTACTCCTCCGGGTGATCATACAGATAATTCAGACACCCTTCAAATTCAAAATAGTTGCGGTAGTAAAGCCCTCCGTTGCTGCGGATGCAGTGTCCGCGGAGTACGTCGCAGGCTCCGTTGACGATGACCGGGACAGATTCCCGCATCGCCTCCAGAACCGCGATGGAAAGGCTCTCGTACTGGGACGGCAGGATCAGGGCCTTTGCGCCCCGTATGCCGTTAAATTTGTCCTCCTCGGACACAAAGCCCAGCGGCTTAATGTTCTCATCCTTCGGAATGGGAAGCACCGGCTTGCCCATCAGGACCAGCTTGACGGCGCGCTGCGGATTTCTCTTTTTATACTCGGCGAAGTACCGGAACAGCACATCGCAGCCCTTTCCGCCGTCGATCCGCCCCACATAGACGATGTAATCGTCCACTCCGTACTTCTTCCGGAAAGCCTCCGGATCGACTTTTTCAGGCACGTCCACGCCGACGCCGCAGATCTCGTACGGAATCGAATCGTTGTGGAACACCTTGTGAACCAGGTCCGCCTCTTCGTGCGTCAGGAAAACGAAACCTCCGCACTTCGTGAACGCATCCCGGTAATAGGACATATACAGGTACGGCTCCGTGTGGGCCGTCGGGATGAAGATGGCCTTCTTTCCCGCAACTTCAATGCACTTGGATGCCGGATAGTACAGATATGTCACGCAGATAACCGCGTCATATTCGTCCAGATGCTCCTTCAGGTATGCCGGCAGCTTCGGGCAGTACGGTCCCTGGGCGCGCAGCCATTTCTCCTGAAGTTCCATGGACGGATGCGGATCGGAGCGCAGCTGCGTGTCGATGTCGCCAAAATGCGGGCTTCTGGGCTCCTCCGACGGGAAACGGATCACACGGATCCCGTTCACGTCGCACACTCCCGCCTCGTATGTGTTGTTCCAGGTCACATAATCGACCGCACAGGTTGTCAGGACCTCGACCTCGTACCGGTCCGCGAGCCTCTCGGCGATCTCGCGGGCATAGTACTCCGCGCCGCCGTTTACTTCCAGACCATAGCGCTGACAGATAACTGCTACCTTTTTGCTCATCATTCTCCGGCTTTCTTCTTCATCATGGTCATCTGCACCGAACCGGCGCCAACCATGTCCTGCATAACCCTGGTAAATGTCTCCTGCTGCACCGCCCACGTGAAGGCTCCCAGCCTGTCCTTCGCGCCGACAATCATTGCTCCGCGCAGCGCCGTATCCCTTATCACCCGGTCCATCAGCCCGGCAGAAAGCGCTGCGTCCGCTTCCGGAAGATACAGCGCGTCTTTTCCGAGCAGCTGACTCGTGACCGGTGTCCGACAGCTTAGCACCGGAAGCTTCAGGAACATCGCCTCCGCCAGCGGGAGGGGAAATGTCTCAAACGCACTCATGTCAAGATACGCCGCCGCGTGAAGGAAGTACGGCAGCAAATCGCGCTCCGACAGTCTTCCGGCGAAAAACACCGCGCCCGGGTCAAGCGACAGGGTCTCTTCATAGTCGCGCAGCGTCAGATAATACGGGCTTGCCTCGTCACAGCGCCCCACCAGCATCAGGCGGGAGTTCCGGTTATAGATTTTGTTATACGCGGCAAAGCAGCTGATCATATCCCCGATCCGCCGCTCCGGCAGGATATCTCCCACTGCCAGAAACAGCTGTTTTCCCAGATCCGCTGCCGGCAGCTCCCCGCCTCTTTCCGCGTCAAAATGTTCAAACGGGATCATCGGAGTGATCACGTGTACCGGGCAGGAAAACCCGAGAGCCCGGATCTGCTCTGCCGCGCTGTCACTGTCGGCGATGACCGCCTCCGTGTACGGCGCAAGCCACGAGACCTCTCTGGCCGTGCGCTCCAGAGCCGCCGCCCTTGACGGGTCAAACGATGAGACGGTCCTGCCCGGGACCTCCCCGTGCCACACGAGCACACGGCGGCAGTCAAACCTCATATAATCCGGATTGACCTTGCTGTTCGCGCTGAAATGATACAGAAGGATGTCTCCTTCCCGGGGCTCCTTCACGCTGCTGTCCTTTATAGGTCGGAAGTCTTCAGGCCGGACGCCCGGCACGATGTTCAGCGCGAAGATGATCGTCTCGTATCCCTGCTTCCGCAGCAGCTTCTGGAAATTCAGCGCATAGTCTGTTACCGGATCGCCGGGGCAGGCCGTGTCCAGCATCTGCGCGATATGATTGCCCGGCCAGTCTTCCTGCGCTGCCCGTTTTTCTTCATGCCTGTGCACTTGTACGCCCCTTTGTCAGTCCGTCTATGATACCGGTCAACTGCTCCGTTATCTTCTTCCTGTCAAAATCCTTCAGGCGCTCCTGGCTCTTGTCAATCAGCGTCTCCTTAAGCTTCTGATCGCGGATAACCCGGTCCATGACGCCGGCCACAAGCACCGGGTCCTTGTCTTTTAAAAGAAGGCCGCCGCTGCCCATCGTCTCGCCCACAGCCGTGCTGTCATACGCGATGATCGGCAGACGGAAGTACATCGCCTCCACCAGCGGAACGCAGAAGCCTTCGTGCTCCGACAGGCACAGGAAGGCATCCGCCGTCCTGTACCAGGCGAGAATATCCGCGAACCGGATATGGCCGGTGAAGTAAACGTCTTCCGATGACAGCCCCAGACTTTTGCGGTACGCCAGCAGCTGCTGGCCGTACAGACTTGCCTCATCAAAGGAACCTGCGAGCACCAGCCGGGAATTCTGATTATAGTACTTTTTGTAATAATAGAAAGACAGGATCAGATCTTCCTGTTTCTTGTTGGGCGCCACGCGGCCCGTGAACAGGAATGTCGTCTTCTGCCCCTTCTGATCCAGGATTTTCCTGGTCGGTGTCTTCTCGTAATCCTCAAACGGGATCAGGATCGGCAGCACGTCGATCGGGCAGGTGTAGCCGAAGCTCCTGAGCTCATTGGCGTTAAACTCAGAGTCGGCCAGTGCCAGTTCCGTGTACGGTCCCATGTAAGCGGCTTCCTTCAGACCTCTCTGACAGAAGGCCGCTGCCGCCGGATCAAACCGGGCGAAAAATGACGGCGGCGTGATGTTGTGATACACCAGCACCTTCCGGCAGTTGTATTCCATGTAGCGGAAATTCAGGATGGACCCTGTGGAAAGGTGATACAGCAGGATGTCATCCGGATTAAACCGCGGAAGTTCCTGCTCAACGCTGCGCGCAACAGAAGAGGGGATACCGGCCCCGATGTTCAGGGCATAGATCATCGTCTCATATCCCATCTCCCGCAGTGTCATCTCAAAAGCCACCGCGTCATTGCTCACCGCGTCGCCGGTGCGCACCGTCGGAAGCATCTGGTAAATGTGAACCTCTTTCACTGTCTGTCTCCTATGCCGCCTGTTTTCGCCGTGCCTTTTCAGCCGGCCAGTTTCCGGATCACCGCTTTAAACTTCTCTGCAACCAGGCCCCGGTCGAAATCCTTCAGGCGTTCCCGCCCATTGGCCACAAGGGTCTCCCGCAGCTTCGGATCAGAGGCCACGCGGTCCATCGCGCCGGCCACAAGAAGCGGATCCTTGTCCTCAAGCAGAAGACCGCCAAAGCCCAGGGTCTCGCCGACCGCGGAGCTGTCATACGCGATGACGGGAAGGTCGAAATACATCGCCTCCACCAGCGGAACGCAGAACCCCTCGTGCTCGGAAAGACACAAGAACACATCTGCACACCGGTACCAGCCCAGCAGGTCTGAAAATCCGATGTGCCCGGTGAATACCACGTCTTCTTCCGTGAGCCCCAGAGCCGCACGGTAACCCGCCAGATCTTTGTAATACGGATCGTCCTGGCCGTATCCGCCGGCAATGACCAGACGGGAAGCGGCATTGTAATTTTTCTTATAGTAGTAAAACGCCTCGATCAGATCACCCTGGCACTTGTTGGGCGCCACGCGGCCCGTGAACAGGAAGGTCGTCTTCTTTCCTTTTTCCGAGACGATCGATTCCGTCGGCTTCTGCCGGTAGTCGTCAAACGGGATCAGGATCGGCACCACATCGATCGGGCAGGTGTAGCCGAGGCGCCGAAGGTCCTGCGCGTCAAACTGTGAGATTGCGATCGCCCGCTCTGTCACGGAAGCCAGATCCGCCGCCTCCCGAAGACCCTGGCGGCACAGATCGGCACTGTTTTTGTCGTACTTCTCAAAGAATTTCGCCGGGGTGATGTTGTGAAAGATGACCACTTTCCGGCAGGGAAGTTCTTTGAACATCTGATTCACAGGACCGCCGATGGCCAGGTGGTACAGGCAGATGTCATCTTGCGAGAGTTTCGGCATATTCCGCGAGCTGTCCCGCGCGATGCTATCGGGAATCCCTCCCCGTATCACAGGGGAATAGATCATGGAGTCGCGATACCCCATGTCCCGCAGAACCGCTTCCAGGGCGATTGCGTCGTTGCTCACGGCGTCTCCCGTGGAGAGCGCCGGTGTAAGCTGGAAGATGTGCATACCCGTCACCTTCCTTTCCTTATCCCTGCTTTTCAGCCAGCTGCTTACGCAGGCTGTTCACTTCCTCCTGCAGTTCGGAGATCTGTTTGCGCATGTCCGCCGTCTCGGAGTTGCGCAGATCCACATAGCTGACGAACTGATCCATCATCTTCACCGATGAGGAGTTGAAATTGCTCTGGTCCATCAGAACCGGATCCATCAGCCAGTATGCACAGTGGCGGATGCAGCGCTTGAAGAATCTCTTGACTCTTCCGCCGGTCAGCGGCTTCCAGGATGTGAGCTGCCACTGGCGGGACGCGTCCGAGAGGATTTCCAGCGCCGTCTTCTCGTCAAATCCATAGCGGGTCAGCCCTGTCGCTCCCGCGGAAAAGTCCTCGAAGCTCAGCTGATCCTTCGTGTAGCCTTTCTTCTGAATGTCCTCGCGGATTTCATTCATGATCTCTTCAACATTTACGGTTGCTGCCATATCTGCACCTCACACCTTCTTCGATTCCTTCTTATTTCTGCATGCGCAGATAGTCCGGAAGTCCGTCTTTTTCCGGCGTCTGCGGGTCACCCGTAATCAGCGGTCTCAAGTACCGGAGCATATCCTCTGTCACGTCGGTCTCATCCGGCGAGATCCAGGAGAGCGGAACGGTCTTCACGCGGTCCGCCACCTCGTGGACATCCACCGAACCGTACGTGACGGTATACGGATCGTCGCTGCTGCGCGTGAGCGTCGCCATCACGCCGGTCTGACCCGCTGCGGCAAGTCCGACCGCCTCACTTCCGAGCTTCCGGCTCTCCGCCAGGTCCGTGCCGCTGGCGCAGTGTCCCGCCGCTCTCTGGGCGACATTTAACTCCACGCAGCGCACCTTGCAGCCGATCCGGTTCGCGACCTGATCCCTCAGATACCGGCCCGTTCCGGCCAGTGCCGTGTGGCCGAACTTGTCAACCCGGCTCCTGTCCGCCAGGAGATAATCGCCGTTAACATCCTTCAGGCCTTCCGAAACACAGGCCACCACATGATGATAGCGGAAAAGCCTGGCCTTTACTTTACGCAAAAAATCTTCAATGTCAAATCCCAGCTCCGGAAGATAGATGAGATGCGGCGCCGCGCTGCCGGGCATCCGGGCCAGAGCCGAGGCGGCGGTCAGCCATCCGGCGTCACGCCCCATGATCTCGATGATGACGACCGAGTCATTCAGATAGATGTCGGTGTCCAGCGCGATCTCCTGGACTTCCGTTGCGACAAAACGCGCGGCCGACCCGAAGCCCGGCGTATGGTCGATTCCCATCAGATCATTGTCAATCGTCTTCGGAACGCCCACAACCTTAAGCGGCTTGCCATGCGCCTGCGCGTAGTCGCCGATCATCTGGACCGTGTCCATGGAATCGTTGCCCCCGATGTAAAAGAAGGCGTCAATTCCGAGCTTCTCAATAATGCCGAAGAATACCTCGTAATCCGACGGGTCCTCCTCAAAGCTCTTCATCCGGTACCGGCAGGAGCCCAGATACATGGCCGGCGTCACCTCCAGCCTGTGTAAAAGCGCCTCGTCCGGCTTTCCGCCCGGACAGAACGTCTCCTTCAGATCGACGATGTGCTCCTCAAGGATCCCCTGAATGCCGTTGCATCCGCCCAGAATCTTCCCGTCCGGCCACTGCGCCGCCGCCCGGCTGATCACCCCTGCCAGGCTTGCGTTGATGGCGGCGGTAGGCCCGCCCGACTGTGCTACCAGAATGTTCATAGTTCTCTCCGCTGACTTTACTTCAGCTCGTCATCACAGAACGCAAGCGCCGCCGCGATGACCTTGTCCATGTCATAATACTTGTACGCCCCCAGGCGTCCGCCGAAGTGCACACGCGTCTCGCTCTCCGCCAGTTTCCGGTACTCCTCGTACAGCGCGTTGTTGCGGGCATTGTTCACCGGATAATATGGCTCATCACCCTTCTTCCACTCGCTGGAATACTCGCGGGATATGATGGTGTGATCCTGCTTTCCGAACTCGAAGTGCTTGTGCTCGATGATCCGCGTGTACGGCACCTCGCGGGCCGTGTAGTTCACAACCGCGTTGCCCTGGAAGTTGTCCGTCTCAAGCTCTTCCGTCTCAAAGCGCACGGAGCGGTATTCGAGCACGCCGAGACGGTAGTCATAATACTGGTCGATCTGCCCCGTGTACAGGATCCGGTCCGCCGAAGCCGTGAGCGCCTCCCGGTTCTTCAGGAAGTCGCAGTTAAGCCTCACATCCGCGCCCTCAAGCATTCTTTCCACGATCTGCGTGTATCCGCCGATCGGAATTCCCTGATACCGGTCATTGAAATAGTTGTTGTCATAGACGAAGCGCAGCGGAAGTCTCCGGATGATAAATGCCGGAAGCTCCGTGCACGGGCGTCCCCACTGTTTCTCCGTATACCCCTTTATCAGCTTCTCGTAGACGTCGCGGCCCACAAGAGACAGCGCCTGCTCTTCCAGATTCTTCGGCTCGGTGATGTTCAGGTCCGCGATCTGATCGCGGATGATCTTCTTTGCCTCATCCGGTGTCGCAATCCCCCACATCTTCGAGAACGTGTTCATATTAAACGGGAGATTGTACAGCTCGTCGTGATACCGGGCGATCGGGGAATTGATGTAATTGTTGAACTCTGCAAAACGGTTCACATAGTCCCAGACCTTCCGGTCCGACGTGTGGAAGATATGCGCGCCGTAGCGGTGCACGCGGATGCCGTCCACATCCTCTGTATAGATATTTCCGGCGATATGCGGCCGCTTGTCGACGACCAGTACCTTCTTCCCCTTCTGCATGGCCTCGTGCGCGAACACCGCGCCGTACAGCCCCGCTCCCACTACTAGATAATCGTACTTCAAACGACAGCCTCCTGTGGCAGTGATAGTATATTATATTCCTTCCCCGCGATACTTATCAAGTTCATCCGGTTTTACCGGTCATTCCCGCCGTCATCCTCGTCCACGAGCGGAATGAACATATTCTCCTCCAGCTCCCGGCGCGGCAGGAACGGGGCCAGATCCTCCAGGGGCGGCGAAACCAGCGTGCCGTCCGCCAGGCGCTTCGTCGAGGACTTCGGCTCCCACCTCTGGGCCGTGTCCGTGAAGATTTCCGTAAAGGACGGCGCCGGGGCAGCCAGTGCTTCGTCCACAACCCGTTTCATCTCCTCATTGGAATGCGCACAGCGGTAGGTGTATCCGAATGCCGGCGCCAGCTTCCCGAAATCCGGGAAGGACAGGTCGCCGGATTCCGGCCCGATCCCGACCTTGCTGTGATCCGAAAACAGGTTGCTCTGCGTGATGCGGATTGACTGATAACCCTGATTGTTGATCAGGAAAATCCGGATCGGCAGATGATTCGTGAGAATCGTCTGCAGCTCCTGCAGGTTCATCATGATGCTGCCGTCACCCTCAAGGCACACGGTGTCCTTGCGCCCCGCGCCGATGCAGGCGCCGATGGCCGCCGGCAGACCGTATCCCATGCTTGCGATTGCCGAGTTGATGATAAACCGGCTGCCCTTCTGAATGTGGTACGCCTGATTGCCTACCACGCAGCAGGCGCCGTTGCTCACGACGCTAAGACTGTTTTCCGGGAGTTTCCGGCTCACATAGTCGACAAATGCGTACACATTGGCCGTCTGTCCGTTTTCAGCCCAGTGCTTTTCCTGTACAACCGGATAGCGCTTCTTCCATACCTGGCACACGCCGCGCCAGTTCTCCTGCGGGGAGACGATGACACCGTCCGGGACCGCCTCGTTCACCTTGCACAGAAAATCCTTCGCATCGCCCCACACCGGCTGCTCTACGTGGATCGTCGGCTTCTTCATCTCCGCCGGATCCGCGTCGATCATGATGACTTTGGCGGCCCGTGCCCAGGTCTTCCAGTTGTAGCCGACCTGGCGGATGGAGATCCTGGTGCCGATCGCCAGAATCAGGTCAGCGTTCTGAATGGCGAAGTTGCCGGCGCGGTCTCCCATGTTCCCGGCACGCCCGCAGTAGAGCGGATTGTCATCCTCGATGAGATCCACGGCGTTCCAGTACGTCACGACCGGAATACCCAGCTTCTTCACCACGCGCCTAAAGATGTCGTATCCGCCCGAGAGGCGGATCCCATAGCCGGCGTGAAGCACCGGCCGCTTCGCGGCGGCAATCTGCGCGATAATGTCATCCACCGTCTCCCGGCTGATTGCCGGCGGCAGCGCGCCGGCGTCTTCTGCCGGATCATACCCTTTCAGATCGTCTGTCTCGATGTAACTCCCCTGGAAATTAACCGGGATGTCGATCCACACCGGGCCCGGGCGGCCGCTCACGGCCAGGTGCCACGCGCGCTCCAGATGATAGCGGATCGTCTTCGGATCTTCGATCATGACCGCGTACTTGGTCATCGGCTTCACCGACTTCACGATGTCATATTCCTGGTCCCCCACCGCCCGAAGCGGCAGACCGTCCGTAAAGCGCCCGGCAAAGCGCGCCGTCGTGTCATAGCGGACCTGTCCGCTGATGACAAACATCGGGATCGAATCCAGCCATCCGCCGACCACGCCGGTCAGGGCGTTGGTGCCGCCGGGCCCCGTGGTCACGCACAGCGCCGCGATCCGATTCTCAATCCTGGCATAGCTCTCTGCCGCCATGGCGCATGCCTGCTCGTGGTGCTGATAGGTCACGTGAAGCCCCGGATTGTGGCCCAGCGCGTCATTCAGATGCATGGCGCCGCCGCCAACCACGGAAAAAACATCCCGCACGCCGCGGCTCACCAGAAAATCCGCCACATAATCTGCCAGTCGTTGTTTCATGTCATTTCTCCTGTAAGAGTCCGCGCACTTCTCCTCTTCCCGTCAAGAGAGAAGAACACGCACGGCCGCCCTGTAATCCGGCAGGCGCCTTGCCTTCCGGATCGCCTTCAGCTCCTTCTCATGTCCGGGGAGCGCCTGTCCCATCCAGCCCCAGAGTTCCTTCATCCGGTCGACCACACCGTTCCTGCAGTCGAATGCTTCCAGATAATTTGAAAAGACAAGGTCGTGCAGGCGCCGCAGCTGTGCCTTTTTTTCTTCCTCTCCCGGGGCTTCCCAGGGCACGCCTGCCTCCGCCGCCCTTAAACTTTCCGGCAGCCAGGGGTTAGCGAGCACGCCGCGGCCGATCATCACAGCCTGCACATCCGGGAAACGCTCTTTGAGCTTCCGGAAATCTCCGACTGTGCGGATATCGCCGTTATAGACAACCGGGCAGCGGCTGCAGGATGCCGCGTACGCAAAGGCGTCAAGATCCGGTTTTCCGTCATATCCCTGCTTCCCCGTCCTCGGGTGCACAATAAGCTGCGAGAGCGGATAGCGGTTGAACACCTCCATCAGGGCCGGGAGCTCCTGCGCGCTCTCATATCCAACGCGGGTTTTAGCCGAGATCCGGATGTCCGTCCCTTCTGTCTCCATGAACACATCTTCCAGAAATGCGTCCAGCGCGTCCGCGTCTTTCAGCATGCCGGCACCCCGCCCTTTTGCCGTGACGGTCGGAGACGGGCAGCCGAGGTTGATATTGACTTCCTCATATCCGGCGGACGCCAGTTCCCGGATGAGACTCGCGCAGGAATCCGGATCTTTTGTGAGAAGCTGGACGGCCAGATGCATGCCGGCGTTGCTCTCCAAATCGATATCCCGCTTTTCGCGGGTGGAGAAATCGCTCACGTGGAAGCGCCCGGGAGCTGCAAACGGTGTGAAATACTGGTCAAAATCCGGAAAGCAGCGGTGATACGCCTGCCGGTACTCCACATACGTGAGACCTTCCATCGGCGCCAGATACAGTTTTGTCACAAAGTCCCTCCGTCAGCTGATCGTTGTTTCCATGTCATCCGGCTGCACCTCGATGTAGGTGCGGCCGTCCGAGACCGTGATCTGTGTCCCGTCCGCATAGTAGTAGTGTGTTTTGGCTCTCTGGCTTTCCTTGCTCCAGGTGATCGGCACAGCCTTTCCGCCTGTGATAAAATACCCCTCGCCGCTCCCGATGTCACCGATATTCCAGTAGTAGTTGTCATCGGTCATCTCGTGCGTGACCTTCTCGACGATAATATTTTTGGCCGTGAACTGCTCGCCGGTGTAGTAATCGGTGTTGGGCTCTCCGTTTACGATGCGGTCGTACTCGCCCTTTTCGCTGTCATAGGTGAACACCGTTCCGTGATCCGCACCGTAGGGAACAGACACCAAGTCCGCGCTCATGACGTCCCCGCGGTCCGACAGGTCGATGTCGCCCGGATCGTAGTTCAGCAGAATCGTGTCGGAGGCATTATCTGCGTCCGGTGCGAAGCCTTTTTCCGCGGCGCAGGCCTTGTCCTGCGCGATCGACGTGTACGCCGTGTGGTCGTTCCCGAGATTCTCCGGGTTGTCCCGCCAGAACGGGCTGTCCGTCAGGCCGTTGATGTCATCGATCCCCGTCTCATGCACCGCGTCCTCGGCATAGTGGCTCCAGCCGTAGTGCACGAAAATCGCATCCGACTCGAAACAGTAGTCCAGAAAATAATGTCTTGCGCTGCGGATGGTCCCGACCGTCAGGTCGTCGTCCACATTCTTGAACAGGGCCAGCAGGCGGGACGTCCGCCCCTCCGTCGGAAGCTCATAGATGAGAAATGCGCGGTTAAGCCCCGTCTGCACCTTCACCGCAACCGGCGTGTTGTTGACCGAAAGCGCGAACGGCCGCTCGCCCGAGTTCACATCCACGATATCCACCTTGTCCGCGCTTTCCGCCTGTGTCTCCGGCGCCTTTGCCGTCGTCACAGCCGCCTTTGCAGTGGTCTGTGTGCTCTCCCCGCCGGAGGTCTTCCCCGTTCCGGCCGTTTCCCCGCTGCTGCCGCAGGCCGTGAGGCTCCCGGCAAGAAGAATCACGGCCGCCCCGGCTGCCGCCGCGCGTTTTAATCTGAACATTCCCATTTCCTCCCTCATTCTTTTGTATTACCGCAAAATCGTTATATACGGCAGCATCCTCACTGCCAGCCAGCCGATCAGGAGCCCGAACGCCGCACCTCCCAGAATATCCGACGGGAAATGCACGTACAGATACATCCTGGAAAATGCGATCAGAAAGGCGATCACGGCAAAAAGCGGCCACCAGGAAAACCCGGTAAGCGCCATGGCCATGACAGATGCCACCGAAGCGGACGTGTGGCCCGACGGAAATGACGGGTCCTTCGGCGGCCGGATCAGGAGCTCCAGCTGCTCATAAGAGTACGGCCTTGCCCGGCCGACGATGTTTTTGATGATCCCGTTGCAGATGATGGCGGAGAGAACCAGCGCCAGCAGAACCGCTGCGCCTGTTCTCCGGAAGGACTGGTTCAGAAGAAGCAGAAGTCCTGTGACGATCCAGATGCCCCCGACATCGCCCAGGTGCGAGAAAACCAGCATGATGCTGTCCATGACGCGGTTTGCGAAGACATTCTGGATGCCGTTTAACCACTTGAACTCCCAGCGGTACGTATCCTTGAGAGGCTCCGCCGGCGGCGTGGCTCCTGTCTCGGCAAAATCCTCCCAGGCCTTTGCGGCTTCTGAGGCGTGTCTGGCGAACTCTCTTGCTGTCTGCCGGTCCATGCCGGGGATTCGTGTTAAAAACTGTTCCGTTCCCTTGCCCACGCCCTCATGGAAGCTGGCACGTCCGGCGGTCTGCTCCGGCCTGTCCGTCTCCTGTCTGTCTCTTTTTTTATTTTTCCTGAACAGCATCCGTCTGCCTTTCTGGCTGCGGCATCTGTGCCTTCTTTCGGAACACCAGCAGTTTGCTGAATACGTAATTTGCGACGGTCACCACAACCTGTACGATCAGCTTCGCGATCTTGTCGTTCATGTGCAGCAGCGTCACGGTCACAAACATAATTCCCATATCCATCAGCAGCGTCAGGACTCTCGCCCCGTAAAAGGACGCCGCCTCGCGGAATATATGCCGGTCATGGCTGTGAAAGACGAAAATCCGGTTGGTGACATAGGCAAATGTCACCGCCGCGATCCACGAGATCACATTGGCGATCTGAAGCTGGACCGGATTTTCCGGGTTCAGGACCGTCGATGCCAGGCCGTAGTACACCCCCAGACTCACGACCGTCGTCAGTACGCCGAAGATCAGATAGTTCGCGATTTCTTTATATTTGCCATACAGTCGTTTCAAACTCTTCATTGTGCTTCCTCCGGCTTGAAATCCGTCTCTTTACTATACCACCAAAGGAGCTTCAGTTCGAGAATGAAACGCCAGGGCTTTCGGCAGTTTCTCCGCAAGCCCCGGCGCACGCTGGTGTCACGTTTTAAGTTTCTCTGCCGCGAGGCGCTCGATATAAAGCGCCGCCCGGTATTCTTTCATATACGCGTCAAACCCTGCGATATCCTCCGGCGCAGGCTCTATCGTGCTCTGCTTCATATCCCGGAAGATGTGTTCCTGCAGGAAGGCGCCGAGGCTTTCCCGCGATCCGGACTTTCGTGCGAGAAAATATAGTCCGAGCAGCGCCTCGCCCCACGGGCCTCCCTCGCCGGCGGTCTCAAGCACCGTCACCGGCGTGCCGGCCGCCGCTGCCAGATACCTCTGTGCCACACCGGGTGTCTTGAACAGTCCTCCGTGACCGGTCAGGCGGGTGAGCGGCACCTTTTCGTTTTTAAGCAGAAGCTCCAGGCCGATCCGTACCACCGCCAGCGCGCCGTAGATCTGCGCCCGGTAGAAATCCGCCAGATTCATGCCGCCGTCCCGGCGCACAAACAGCGGAACACCCTCCGGTAAAGACAGCATTCCCTCCCCGGAATAAAACCCGATGCTCGCGAGTCCTCCCGCATCCGGTGCGCCCTCAAGCGACTTCTCAAACAGCATCGTGTACAGCTTCCCGTCTTCAAGAGACACCCCAAGCATCTTCGCAAATTCCCCGAACATTCCCGTCCACGCGTTGATGTCCGAAGTTCCGTTGTTGGCGTGTGCCATGGCTGCCGGGCTGCCGTCCGGCGTGGTCACCATGTCGATCTCGCGGTACACCTTCGAAAGCCGTTTCTCCAGCACAATCATGGCAAAGGTCGACGTCCCAGCCGACACATTCCCTGTGCCTGGGCAGACGGCGTTGGTCGCCACCATGCCCGTCCCCGCATCGCCCTCCGGCGGACAAAAAGGTACACCCGGCTTAAGCGTCCCCGTCTCGTCAAGCAGTGCCGCGCCCTGCGGAGTCAGTCTGCCGGCCGCCACGCCTGCTTTCAGCACCTTCGGGAAGAGCCGTCTTACATCCCGGCCGGTCATCGCCTCAAACGTATCCAGCATCGCCTGGTCATAATCGCAGGTCTTCTCGTCAACCGGAAAGATCCCGGACGCATCGCCCACTCCCGTGACTCTCTGCCCGGTCAGGCGCTCATGAATATACGACGCCAGCGTCGTGGCGCAGACACACTCGTCCAGATACGGCGCCTCCTCAAGCATCAGCTGGTATACATGCGCCACCGTCCAGCGCTGCGGAATATTGAACTGAAACGCTTCCGTCAGGATGTCCGCTGCCCTTTGCGTGTTGGTGTTGCGCCACGTCTGAAACGGCGCCAGAAGCCGCCCGTCCTCCGAGAGTGCCAGAATGCCGTGCATCATGGCCGAGATGCCGATGACACCGTACGTCACCGGTGTGAGTCCGTAGCGCTTTTCCACATTTTCCCTGAGGGCGCTGTAACACCCCTTAAGTCCGGCCTCAATCTGCACGAGCGGATACGTCCAGATGCCGTCCACGCAGCTGTTCTCCCATGCGCAGCTCCCCGACGCGAGAACCTTGCCGGTGAGGTCCGTGAGGACCGCCTTGATGTTGGTCGAACCGAATTCAATCCCGAGGGCCGTCTTTCCGTCCCGGATGCTTTCTTCTGCTCTCATCTTCCGCCTCTCATTTCTTCTGGCCGTAATACGCGTGCGGTCCGTGTTTGCGCTGAAAATGCTTCTCGATATAGCTGACCGGCGCATTTGACGCCTGCGGATTCAGCTGCTTTGCGATGAAATCCATCTTCGCCGTCTCCTCGACGACAGCCGCGTTGTGAACCGCCTCACGCGCATCCTTTCCCCATACGAACGGGCCGTGATTCTTCGCAAGGCACCCCGGCACATACACCGGATTGATGCCGTGATCCGCAAACCACTGCACGATCGCAGCCCCGGTGTTCTTCTCGTAATCCTCGTCGATTTCCTGAGGCGTGAGATTCCTCACGCACGGGATGTTTCCATAGAAATAATCACACTGCGTCGTCCCCATGCAGGGGATATCCATCCCCGCCTGTGCAAAACCCACGGCAAATGTCGAATGCGTGTGCACAATACCGCCGCATTCCGGAAACGCACGGTACAGCTCGAGGTGCGTTTTCGTGTCGGACGACGGGCGCAGTTCTCCTTCCACCTGGTTCCCGTCAAGGTCCATGACCACCATATCCTCCGGCCTGAGTGTCTCGTAGGGAACTCCACTCGGCTTTATCACGAAAAGCCCCTTCTTCCGGTCGATCCCCGACACATTGCCCCATGTGAAGGTGACAAGCCCGTATTTCGGAAGAAGCTCGTTGGCCTCCCAAACCTGTTGTTTCAGTTCTTCCAGCATGATTTTCTCCTCTTTTCCGTCACATCAGATCCACCGATACGACGCCCTCCATCTTCCGGACCGCGGAAAGCAGGTCCTCCTGCCTGGCATTCCGGGTCTCCCGCAGCGAGATCAGGGCAAATGCGTTGTGTTTCTTCGTCACATTCGGCCGGGCGACTTCAATGTTCTGAATCTTGAAATTTTCTTCCCGGATGAGCGCGATGATGGAGCTGAGCGCACCGGTGTTGTCATATTCAATATATACGCTGAAATCGCGGGAGCGGTCAAGAATATCGTGTTCCAGACGCGTGATGACAAGCTCCGCAAACAGCATCAGCACCGTCGCGATGATGGCGCCCTCATAGAATCCGCTGCCGGCTGCCAGCCCGATGATGCCGCAGGTCCACAGCCCTGCCGCCGTCGTCCGGAGCATCCGAGAATCTCGGGAGATACCCGGTTCCAATCTCAAACTGGGAATTGTTGATCGCGTTCC
The DNA here is from genome assembly GCA_903789615.1 of uncultured Lachnospiraceae bacterium. Taxonomy (GTDB): domain Bacteria; phylum Bacillota; class Clostridia; order Lachnospirales; family Lachnospiraceae; genus UBA4285. The sequence goes on from CAIFEV010000002.1 coordinate 280,851, forward strand.
TGAGAATCGCGGTGGACTCGATGATCATGCCGACCTGGCCCGCGAAGAACGCGGTCTGGGTGTCGCCGGTCACCTGGCCGTAGTTGCCCGCATAGCCGCTGTTTAACAGATCCATCCAGTTATCCATGATCTTCTTGGCTGCGCCGTTCTCATTCCACATAACCTTGGTCACATTGCCGGAACGGCCGTTCTCATTGTCGCCGTAGTCCTGGCCGAGTGTGGCGATCTCCTGCTCAAAGAACCATCCGTAGATAGCCTGTGCATAGCCGTACCGGCAGGCGCCGCTCTCCTGGATCGCCTTTGCGTCTTCCTTTACTTCTTCCCAGGTTGTCGGAGCCTTTTCCGGATCCAGGCCTGCCTTCTTGAAGGCGTCCTTGTTATAGTAAAGCATCGGGGTGGATACATTCAGCGGCATGGAGTACTGCTTGCCGTCAACCGTGTAGTACGACTTTACGATGCCCATGATGGTGTTCGGATCATATCCGGTCGTAGAGAACATATCCTCAACCGGAATGACAAGACCGGAATCCACCATGTACTTCGTGCCGATATCGTACATCTGCACGATATCCGGAAGCTGATCCTTGCCGGACTGAAGTGCCGCACTCATCTTGGTCTTTACGTCGTCGTACTTGCCCTGGTACTCGGCGTTGACATAGATCTCATCCTGCGAATTGTTGAAATCGTCAACCAGTGCCTGGACCGCCTGACCGTTGGCCTCACTCATGGAGTGCCAGAAGGTCAGCTGAATCTTGCCGCTTGCGTCAGCGGACTTGGTCGTCGATGCACCGGATGCTACCGTGGTCGTTGTGGCTCCGGCTGCTGCTTTCGTTGTTGTGCCGGATGTTCCGGTGCTGCTGCCGCTGCCGCTTCCGCAGCCGGCAAGCGCAGCCGCCATGGTTCCTGCAAGTACCCCCGCAAGAACTCTGGTTCCATTCTTTCTCATAATGTTTCCTCCTTAAACTGATTGCTTTAACTGTGTATGCAGACACCGGAAGGCGGAAAGCCCGCCGGATTGCCTCCTTTGCCCATGCCGTCTTATCCCTTCACGGCGCCGGCTGTGAGTCCCTCGACCAGCTGCTTCTGGCCGATGACGAAGATGATGATGGACGGAAGCAGGATCATCATGGCACCTGCCATGACCGGTCCGAAGTTCGTGGACTCAGAGCCCTGCAGCATACCCAGACCGATCTGAACGGTCCGCATGTCCACCGTGTTGACCACGATGAGAGGCCACATGTAGTAATTCCAGGTGTCCAGGAATGTGTAAATACCCAGAGCGCCCAGCGCCGGCTTGATAAGCGGGAAGCCGACCGAATAGAAAAACTTGAATCTCGTGCAGCCGTCTACCAGTGCCGCCTCATACAGCTCCCTCGGCAGGGACAGGAAGGCCTGCCGCATGTTGAACACGGCAAATGCACTCGCCAGATACGGCAGCACCAGCGCCGCGTAGGTATTGTTGATGCCCCACTGGCTGATCGTCAGATAGTTCGCGATGATGATCGCCTGGCTCGGAATCATCATGGTGGCAAGCATGATCGTGAACAGAACATTCTTACCACTGAATTCAAACATTGCGAAGCAGTATCCGGCCAGCGCTCCTGTGACCATCTGCGCAGCCGTACATACACCGGAGACGATGAGCGAGTTCAGGATAAACCGGAAGAACGGAGCCAGCTGCAGTGCCGTCCTGTAGTTGTCCAGCGAGAACGCCCGGGCGAAGAACTGCGGCGGATATGCGTAAATCTCCGTCTTCGTCATATTGCTTACGTTAAAGCAGTACAGAATCGGGAAAAGGACAATAAATGCAAAGATCACATTGACAATGAAGATGATTGTCAGGAATACTCTTCTTTTTGCCTTTGAGCTCATCAGTACGTCACTCCCTTCTCCAGATTGAACTGAATCCGGGTCAGGATCATCATGATGATGAACAGAATCACGGATTCCGTGCAGGCCACGCCGAACCGCCCGTTGGTGAATGCTTCCTCAAAAATCTCAAACACGATAACACGGGTCGAGTTGCTCGGGCCGCCGTCTGTCATCATGCGGACCTGCGCGTACTGCTGCAGCGCGCTGATCACGTTGATGATAAGAAGGAAGAACAGTGTCGGAGAGATGCAGGGGATGGTGATGGACCAGTGCTTCCGGAAGAATCCGGCGCCCTCCAGTTCCGCGCTCTCATACAAATCTTTCGGGACCGACTGCAGAGCCGCCAGCAGGAAGATGAAGTTGATGCCGACTCTCATCCACACGGTAACCATCTCGACGGAGAACAGCGCCCACTTCGGATTCGTCAGCCAGCCGATATTGGTGTGAAGCACATAGTTCAGCGTGCCGACCGTCGGGTGCAGGATGAAGGTGAACATCGCCGCGGCGGCAGCAGCCGAGATCGCCATCGGCAGAGAATACACAGTCCGGAAGAAGCCTCTTCCCGGGAACTTCTCGTTGCTGACGATCGCCATGATGAGGCCCAGCACAATTGAGAGAATAACCGTCACAATCGCGAACCGGAATGTAATCCACATGCTGTTCCAGAAACTTACATCCGTGAAAATATCGATGTAGTTCTGAACACCGTTCCACATGGAAAATGTACCCGTCGGCGTCGTGATCGAAAAACTGAGGACAATCGTCTTCACAAACGGATAAAAGACGAAGATCACGAACAGAATCAGCGCCGGCAGCAGGTACAGATACGGCTCGATGATCCGAAACGCCGTCTTCTTTCCCTTCTTCGGCCCGACAGACACAGCCGCTCCCGGCTGCGCCCCACCATTTTTCTTACCCATATACCGTTCCTCTTTCCTTTGCATTAGAGCGCAAAATGCCAGTGGTTATCCTGCATTTTTCCTGATATTCCGCCACGTCACGCCCTGCTTTTTGTGCACTTTGCGATGAAAGTATTATAGTATTTTTACATCTCTTTTACAATCGCCAAGTGCACTTTTTACCCTTTTGTACGGTTTTGTAAGGCTCCGGTTCCCATCTTTCCGAAACCTGGAATATCCTATCAGTGCAATGTAAAATCCGGACCGGTAAATCTGTCAATTTTTTGTAAAGTACGTCATTTTGTACAAAAGCGTTTGAAAAAAAGTGGAGATGTCTTCATTTTCCGTATAAAAAAGAAGAGGCGTCTCCATTTTTCCGCACCAATAAATGGAGGCATCTCTTCTTTTCTGCATCTCCGGGTCTGCTCTGTCAGTATATTTTTTCGATTTTTTCTGTGATGCCGTATTCTTTCTTAAAGCTTTCCAGATCCTGCGGCGTCTTTATGAGGCAGACTCCTTCAAAATGCCCGGTCTTTCTGTCCGCAAACCCCGCCACCTGCTCTCCTGTGCAAATCGATGCGCGGATCACCGGCCTCACTGCCGCTGCATCATATGTGTGATGAACCTGCTTTTTCCTTCCAAACACCGTGCACCTCCTGCGTATCTGTCACGCGACACCCACACCTGATTTTCCATTTGTTTAATTTACAGTTCCACCGGAATATAGTCATGATGTACTGCCTTGAGATATACTCCGAATACATCACTTGTCAGGATCTTTAACGATGAAGTGTTCACACATGGATGGCAGCCGACGTATTCTTCCGCAAGCACATCCTTGTCCACAAGCAGATGTACCTTATTGTCATGGTCACTCATCAGTCCCATTACACTCACAGCGCCAGGTTTGATATCAAGGTATTCCTCCATTTTATCCTCAGGCGCTATTCCAAGAGAATCAAGAAGGTCGTAAACCTTTATCTCCTTTTCCTCTCTGCCGGCCGTATCAGCCGGTCTTCCGTCATAAAGCTCCATCTCAGATATCCTTTTCAGGTCTCAGCGATAACTTTGCAGCTTTTCCTTATCACCATACTATAACTGAATCCAAAAAACACCAGAATGGAGATTACAACAGATGACTGTTACATATTTACAACATTAACCGGCTCACCTTTCTGCCAGGCACGCAGGTTGTCCGCCGCGCAGCGCATGATGCGCTCCCTGCATTCTCTGGCAGCCCATGATATGTGCGGGGTAATGATACAATTGCGGGCGTGCAGAAGCGGATTGTCCGGCCGGATCGGCTCTGTCGAGACGACATCCAGCCCTGCCGCCGCCACTTTTCCTGTGTTCAGTGCATCGGCCAGGTCCTGTTCCACAATAAGCCCCCCGCGGGCATTATTGATAAGGATGACCCCATCCTTCATTTTTTCGATGGTACTCCGGTTGATCATTCCTCTTGTCTCCTCCGTCAGCGGGCAGTGAAGTGCAATCACGTCCGCCGCACCAAGCAGCGAATCCCGGTCCTTGTACACGGCAAAGTCGGACTTTGTCCCCGCCGCCGTATGTCCGGAACAGGCAAGCACGCGCATTCCCATTGCATGGGCGATTCTGCCGGTTGTCTGACCGATGCGTCCAAACCCGATCACACCCAGGGTCTTTCCGGATAGCTCTGTCAGGGGGAAATCCCAATAACACCAGTCCGGGCTTTTTTCCCACTTCCCGGCATGTACCCCCGCATCATGGGCGCCGATGTGGTGACAGATTTCAAGGAGCAGCGCTATGGCAAATTGTCCCACCGCCTCACTGCCGTATGCCGGGATGTTGGTCACCGGAATACCTCTTTCTCCGGCCGCTTTGACGTCAACGCAGTCGTAACCTGTTGCCAGGACACCAATATAGCGCAGACGGGGGCAGGCATCAAGAACTGCCTCTGATATCGGCGTTTTATTGGTTATGGCCGCATCAGCTTCCTTAAGTCTGCGGATTATAGCCGCCTCATCGCCTGGATTCGTGCGGTCCATGACCGTCAGATGCCCCAGCGCCTTCAGGGGTGCCCAGCTCAGATCGCCGGGATTTTCTGTATATCCGTCCAAAACGACGATATTCATCCGTCCCCCCTTCAGTCCAGTATGACATTCTGTTTCAGAAGAGCCTCCCGCAGCTGGCGGTATGGCAGTTCCCGCGTCATGCAGCCGCTGTCTGCGCACAGCGCTGCGGCCACACCGGCCCCCTGCCCCATCACCTGGCAGCCGGGAACATTCCGGGTCGACATATGGGCCTTCAGATCGGCCGTGACACACCGGCCGGCCATAAAGAGATTGTCACAGCCAACCGGAAGCAGCATCCGGTACGGGAATCCGTAAAATCCGGGTTTCCTGATCCTGCACTCCGGGTTATTCTTTTTATACAGATCATGAAATCCGAATAATCCTATTTCATCCTCAAACCGCGCCGCATTCGAAATTTCTTCCTGAGTCAGCATCTTGTCACAGATTGTCACACGGCTTGCCCGGATCCCCAGTTGTACCGACGCCCACGACATGTATGCAGCTTCGAAGCCCGGCACGCACTCCCGCAGAGCCCCGGCAAATTTCATGATCAGAACCCGCATTTCCATCTCGGCGCGGGACATCTCATCCGCCCGGCTGGCATCGCAGTCAACACCCTTTGAATTATTAATGTACGTCATCTCTCCCTTGTGAATCGATGACATACTGGTGAAACTGCGAAGATTCAGATCCGCGACCGGCTTGTACTTTAGAGGATCCCGCAGCGTGGTGAACGCATACTGCTCAGCGACGACACCGGGAATTCCGGTCGGCGCCCCGCTGAGCATCACAACACCCTGTGGGTTTTCTTTCAGCATGCGCCCCGTGTCAACGCCTCCCATGCCGAAGACCAGACCGGTCGGCGCCCCGGTAACCTGGTGATAATCCTGCCAGATTTCTTTCTGTACAAGACCTGCCGAGCGCGCGACATCCCCGTCACCGGAAGCATCAATGTATTGCCGGGCCCGGATGGCATGCCGCCCGTCTTTGTTCTCAATGAGCGCCGCCGTGATCGTCTTTCCTTCCGTAAGCACACCACAGAAAAATGTCTGAAGATACACCCGCACGCCGCTCTCCAGAAGCATCTCGCTGACAACGCCTTTGTAGATCTCGTGGTCGGCCACAAAACGGTACGGCGAGTGATGTGGATCCCTCGGGGACGGAATATATCCGGTACCGCCGCCGGCCTTCATCAGCCTCTGATTCAGCTCATACGGTATGCCGCCGACCGTACGTTTCACCGGCACACCGTCCTGTGCCATGGCGTAGAAGCTGTTTGCACCGATACCCCCGTTGGTATAGGTGCCTCCCGGCACCGGAAGTTTTTCCACAAGAACCACGTCCGCTCCCTGCCGCGCGGCTGCGATGGCGGCGATACATCCGGCCGTACCCGCGCCCACAACCAGCACATCACAGACTGTGACGGGGATTTTCCGCTCCGGTTCGCTGATATACTGTGTCTCTGTCATAGCCAGCTCTCCTATTATAATTATCTGTGCCTGCTGCTCACAGAATCACATTAATCGGCTGTCCGTCCATCCATGCTTTCAGATTGTCAAAGACTATCCTGGCCCGGAGCGTCATCGACTCCTTCGTGGCAAATGCAACATGCGGCGTCACCAGTGTATTGGGCGCTTTGAGGATTTCAGCGTCTGTCGCAAGCGGCGGCTCCTTTTCAAACACATCCAGGCACGCCCCGGCAATGACGCCGTTTTCAAGCGCCGTGGCGAGTTCCTTTTCATTAACCACGGGGCCGCGGGCCGCATTGACCAGAATCGCCGTCGGTTTCATCTCTGCCAGCTGTCTTTCGCCGATCATACCGCGCGTGGAATCGTTGAGCGGGCAGTGCAGAACTACAATATCCGAACGTCTGAGGAGTTCATCTCTGTCCACTTGTGTGATGTAATCCGGCACATCCTTGTGGAAGCTGCGGGTGGACGCCAGAATGGTGGCGTCAAGCGCATGGAAGAGCTGGGCGGTTCTGCTTCCGATTTTCCCCAATCCGATAATTCCGATCGTCTTCCCCTTGATCTCCCAGTCGACAAGGCCGTCCTTCGTGCCGCCCGTGCGGCAGCGGTCCTCTACCGCCCGGATATTACGCGCTTTCGCAAGAACCATTCCCAGAACCAGCTCCGATACGGCTTCACTGGAATATCCGGAGGCGTTGCTGACGGCGATGCCGCGCTCCTTTGCCGCTCCAAGTCCCACATGATCCACGCCGGTAAAGGCAATGTCAATGAATTTAAGAGCCGGGCAGGATCGGATGACTTCCTCCGGCATCGGCATATTCGCCAGAATCATCGCGTCGGCGCCTTTAGCCTCGGAAATAAGAGTCTTCCCATCAGACGTCCTGTCAAAGTGCTCAAAGATAACACCTTTTTCCGCAAACGGAGCCTCCAGCTGTGCAAGTTCCTGTGCTGGAATTCCAAGGCTCTCCATAATAACTGCTTTCATATTATGTCCTCCTGATCTGAATGTATTGTTGTATTATCTGTCTTCTTTTCCTAAATGCGTAAATCAGCCATTATATTTCTGTTTTTTGCTTTCAATCTGCTCTGTATTCCATTTCAGGAATAAAATAGCTATTTCTGTGGTACACTGTCTGTATAAAATTCGTGCGGAGGTGCCTATATGTCCTCGAGCATCGGCGAAACAGACAGCCGGATTGCCTTCTTCGGAGACCTTTTGTCCTGCCAGACCCGGTATTATCTGTGGGCTCTGAGTCCGGCTGGAGATCTGATGAACACCAACTGCAGGGATCTGGTGCTGGATACAGTCTTTACACACAGCGGCTGCAGAGACTATCTGCTGTCTTACGCATCTTCTGCTGTGCGCCCGCTTATGCTGAGTTCGCCGTCGGGGCTCGTGTGGGTGGCTGTTTTTGAGCGGCGGGACGCGCAGCTTTCCCGCATACATCTGCTCGGTCCATACTTCACTTCTCTTCCCACCTGCCAGGATCCCGTTGAAGAAATGAGAGACACCGAAATTCCGGCGTCAGTTCTGCGCGAATGTATACGCCGTATCCCGACAGCCTCTATCGCGCAGATCTATGCCCAAGCGGTCATGCTCCACTTCTGTGTGACTGGCGAAAAAATATCCACCAGCGATATTCTCTTCCAGAAGGAGCTGTCCAGGCAGACAGACCTTCTGTCGTCCTCCCCCGCAGACGTCATGACGGTTTCTCATGACCGGGCGCGGCTGTATATGGCGGAGCGGGCGATGATGGATCTGATTCGCACCGGAACCATGAGCAACTCGCGCCAGATGTTACAACTCACCATGGAAAGCTCCAAAGAAGGAACACAGAGTCTGCAGGCCAGTCCGCTGATCCGCATGAAAATCTCTCATATCATTTTCTCCGCCATCTGCTCCCGCGCCGCCATGGAAGGCGGCGTACCGCCGGATACAGGATACGATCTGTGTGACAGTTATATCCGGGACATTATGAACGCTGAAACGATATCCGAAATTTCCGCCATCGGCCGCAAGATGTACGAAGAATTCATTCTGCTTGTGCACCGGCGGCAGTCCGGTCCGAAATGGTCAGCTCCTGTCACCGCCTGCTGCGATTATATCGAGGCGCACCTGGGAGAACATCTGTCTATATCCGTCCTTGCCAGCCGCATCGGGTATACAGACTATTATCTGTCTCGGAAGTTTCGCAAAGAGACCGGCATGTCCGTCAACAATTATATAAAGAGCGCCCGGGTTCGCCGCGCAAAAATGCTGTTGTCCGATACGCAGATGAATATTCAGTCCATCTCAGATTCTCTGGGATTTCCCAACCGCAATTTCTTCTCAGAGACCTTCCGGCACGTGACCGGCATGCCGCCCGGAGCATACCGCAGCAAGAACCGAAAACTGTAAAGTAATAAATGCTGAGAGCAACTCACCTGCCATTCTTTGGAATTTTCTGCAGGCTCTCATTGAAGGCCCGGATTTCCTGCCCGCTGACAGCGGGGCCTGCCTGGCTGAGCAGACTCTCAAAACGCATGCCGGCAAGCATCTTCTGAAGGGCCGGATTTTTTGAGGCGCTTTCCGCAACCTCACCGCGGCTGGCGCGGATCTTCTTCATCAGCGCGCCGGTGAGGGCAGCGGTATCCGGATTTCCCATCAGATCCCCAAATGTATCCCGGATGGAGTAGCAGTCCTCCCGGAATACCTCCCGGTCAAACCAGTTGACGATACTCTTTCTGCCGCTCAGAACATATCCCGCGTCGGGGCTGTCGGCGCGCTTCACCGTGATGGTGTCAGACAGCCCGCCGCACCTGGCGGTAATCTGATGTTCCCCGCATATCGGCACCCGGAAGACAAATATCCGTTTCCCATCCCGGGCAGCAAAAGGCTTCCCGTCCACGAAAAGTCCGATCCGGCCGCAGTTTGAATACACTTTGATCTCCGTTTCATCCTCGCAGCGGTTCACATACCGCCGCCCGCAGATATGCACAAACGGTTCTTTGCTCCAGGCTGCCTTGTACAGATAAAACGCATCTTTCTTCAGCCTGCGGTCCATCGTGACGAGGCCCTTCTGATTCACCCCGTGGTTTCCGCCCTCATCGCGGCCGTCCGCCGCAAAATCAAACAGGTTCCAGACGCTGCTCATCCAGAGCCAGGGTCTGTCTTCAATGCACTGCAGCATATGCTCATGATAGAGGCACTGGTACTGCTCGGAATAATCCCCCCGCTCCGGGTGAGAGCTCTGATACTTCGGATTGGCGTCCGCCCCGTACTCGGACAGTCCGAGACAGCGATCCGGATACTTCGCATGAAATGAGTCCAGAAAGCTGTCATTCTGTGCGGGTTCTCCCAGATACCAGCCGAAATACAGATTGTATCCCGCCAGATCAGAAAGCCTTGTCAGCGGGTCTTCCGGCTCCAGCATGAACGCATGCGCCATAACGGTCGGTCTGCCCGGATCCATCCGGTGGCACAAATCATTCAGAAGGCGGTGATTGTCCATAAGATCCCCGGAGATCTGCCCGGATGCCGTGATTTCATTGGAAATGCACCAGCAGACGATCGACGGATGGTGAAAACACTGCGTTATGAGTTCCCGCATCTGCGTCAGTGTGTTATTCCTGCCGCCCGGCATATGGCAGGTGATATAAGGAATTTCCGCCCACACGACAATCCCGTATTCATCACAGAGATCGTAGAATTCCTGGGCCTGCTGATAATGCGCCAGGCGCACCATATTCGCCCCGATCTCCCGGATGAAATCCATATCCTGCCTGTGATCCTCATCCCGCAGCGCGTTTCCGGCTCCGGCGCGGTCCTGATGCCGCGACACCCCCCGCAGCGGATATTCTTTCCCGTTCAGGATAAATCCCCGCTGCGGATCAAACTCCGTAACCCGGCACCCGAAGCGCACCGAAACCTCGTCCTGACACACACCGTCCTTCATCAGCTGCGCACGGGCTGTGTACAGATACGGATCGGCCTTTCCATTCCAAAGTCTGACATCCGTGAGGGTAAGCTTAGCGCAGGCATACCCGTCCGCCACCGGACAGGTCACAGACTGATCCGCAATGGCAAATGTCACGCAGTCCCCGCCGCAGGTCCAGGCCTCCGCCTTTACGCAGGCACGCCTGTCTTCAAGATTCACATCCGTTGTCACCCGGATGCCGGGTGTTCCGTCCTGGATCAGTTCAAAATGATACGCAGGGACAAGAATCAGGCTGACGGAGCGGTACAGTCCGCCGTAAAATGTGAAATCGGCCTTCTGCGGATACACCCGGTCATTTTTCCCGTTATCGACAAGTACACAGAGAAGATTGCCGGTATTGTTAAGATGGTCTGTCAGATCAACCCGGAATGCCGCGTATCCGCCCTCGTGGCGGGCGAGTTTTACGCCGTTCAGGTACACGGACGCCGTCATGGCGGCCCCTTCCAATTCCAGAACCGCCCGCCCGCCGTCTGTAAGCTTCGGCTTTTCAAACGCTTTTACATAGCAGGCTGTCCCCCGCCAGTAATCATCTCCACCGTCCTGTCCGTCTTTGGCATTCCAGGTGTGGGGGAGCGTCACGCTCTCCCACCCTTCCGGGATGCCATCCGGGATTTCGGAGGTCTTTGCAAAATACCAGCCCGTATTCCACGGCAGCTTTCTTCGCATCGCTTTTTCTCCCTGTTATATGCTTATTTTCCCGCCTTCAGCGCCATATTCTCGGCGCGCTTCTTCTTATTGGCTTTCTGGATTTCCGTCATCTTATCGTTATCCAGCGGATACCACTTCATGGCGATGATGGATGCAACCCAGCCGATCAGCATCATTCCGAGCCACATCAGCATGGTTACCCAGAAAAGCTCCGGTGTTTCCGGGTCATTGGGCTGCGGCGTCGTGCTGGTATAACCGATCCAGGCCAGGAATCCTGCGATCATGAGATCGCCCAGCGCCTTGACAATCTTGCCGGACATTGTGATCGTCGCGACGACAAGTCCCGGCATATACTGCCCGGTCAGATAGAACTGATAGTCCGCCACATCCTGATACATCGTAACCATACAAGCACTTGTGGTCGATTTGGCCGCTGAAAGCAGTGCGTACAGTGCCACGAAAATGACAGTCGGGATAACGCTCACGCTGACAGACTTGTACGCCCCGGTCAGCATAAATACAAACATTGCAACAATTACGAGACAGGCCAGCTTTGTAAATTTCAGGTATGCTCTGCCAGCTCCCTGTTTTCTTGCCACTCCTGTGATAAAGAAGATCAGAACGATGGTGACGATGGAGACGATAATACTGATATCACCGGTGAACTTGTAGTTTCCGATCAGAATTCCGAACACAAGGGTCGTCACCACAGACGCCGAGGTCACTTCATTAGCCATCTTGTCTGTAGCATCGGATATCACACAGGTCAGGAATGCCGGATTCTCTTTGAACATCCGAAGCATATCCAGCAGATTGATTTTAACGCCGGGACGGTAGTTGGCCGCAATATTTTCTTTTGTATCCGCCTGCGAGATCGCGATGCAGGCAAGGAAAATGAAGACAGCGCCGATGATCATCACCGTCACGCCGAATTCCTGGAGCAGCGGGAAACTGATCTTTCCGTATTTCGGGAACAGGATTTTGGAGCGATATACCGACAGCAGCGCCGCAATGACAATCGTGTAAATCTGGGTGCAGCGGCCGATCAGCGGACGCTGTGTCGGGTCCTTGGTGATGATGTTGGACGCGATATTCTTCCCCTGGTTCATGATCGTGCGGCCGAGGAAGTAGGCAAAATAGCAGAAAATCCAGCCGGCAGCCCCGCTTCCTGGGAGCCAGAACAAAGCTCCGTACGAGGCAAGAACTGTGATCAGAAGCCCAGTGACCATAATCGGACGGGCTGCTCCGAACCGGGTGTTGATCTTCGGCACAATCACGGCAATGACCGGGTCCGTCACGGCATCCCAGATCTGCGCCGCGGAGGCGATAGAGGCCGCAACTGCCATACTCAGCCCGAATCCGCCATTGGCAATATACGTATTCATAGCGAAAAGCATCATGAACAGATTGCCGGCAGCAGGCAGCAGGCTGTACAGAATAATTCTCCAGAGACTGGTGCGTGTGAGCCCTTCTGCCGTCTCAGAAGGACATGAAACCTTTTCTTTTTGCATAGACTTTCTCTCTCTTTCCATTTTGTTTGTTTTCGGATCCGATCACGACGTTTGATGCAAACAGAATGGCACAGTTCTTCTCTTTTTCGTATCTCTGATTTTTATTTTTTATTTCTGCATCAGATGTTTTTCTCTTATATACACGGATTTTTATATGTTCAGGCGAATTTGCATATACAGATGCCGAGGGACGCGATACCGCCCGGGCGCTAAAAAGGGCCGCTCCGCGTCAAAGGAAAATGACGCGGGACAACCCTGTATACAGAATATGCAGTTTGAGTTTAGATCACTCCACGTCCTGCAGCGCGGCTTCGTTCTCCTCACCGGTGCGCACCTTGACGACGCGCATCACGTTATAGACGAAGATCTTGCCGTCGCCGATATGTCCGGTGTACAGCGCCTTCTTGGCTGCATCGATCACAGCATCCACCGGTATCTTTGAGACGATGACTTCTGCCTTCACCTTCGGCAGCAATGTCGAGTCGACCGGGACACCGCGGTACTTTTCGGAAGTTCCCTTCTGGATTCCGCAGCCCATAACCTGCGTCATGGTCATGCCCGTCACCCCCAGGTCGTTGAGCGCCTTCTTGAGCGCGTCGAACTTCGACAGACGGCAGATGATGGTCACCTTGTGCATGCCTGTGTCGTAAACCGTTCCGGTTGCGCCGTCCTCACGCTGTACCTTTACCGCTGCGCTCATCTGCGACATGCTTGCTTTGGACGCATCGTCCTCGCCCAGGTCGGTGTTCTCATTCACATCCATGTACGACTCGGTGTTGTCAGAAATCGAGAAGCCGGCATACGCCGTCGGAAGGCCATGCTCATTGATATCAAGGCCGGATATCTCCACTTCCGGGGACACCCGCAGACCGACAGCCCTGTCAATCAGTTTGAAGGCAATGGTCATGATGATAAGCTCATAGGCCGCCACGGACACGACGCCGAGCGCCTGAATGCCGAGCTGGGCAAAACCGCCGCCGTAAAAAAGCCCCCTGCCGACTCCGTTCGCGCCGGTTGAGAACAGTCCGACGGAAAGGGTGCCCCACATGCCATTTACCATATGAACGGAGACAGCGCCGACCGGATCGTCGATCTTCGCCTTCTTGTCGAAGAACTCAACCGACAGCACGACCAGAATGCCCGCCACAAGCCCTATGAAAAATGCACCGACAGGCGTCACGACATCGCAGGGCGCCGTCACGGCAACCAGTCCGGCCAGCGTCGCGTTGAAGGTCATGGAAACATCCGGTTTTCCGTAGCGCACCCAGGTAAAGATCATGGCCGTGAGCGTGGCAACGGCTGCCGAAAGGTTTGTGTTGAAGCACACCAGCGACGCCATGTTCTGGGCGTCCGTGCTGGAGAGCGCGATGGTGGATCCGCCGTTGAAACCGAACCAGCAGAACCAGAGAATGAAGACGCCCAGCGCCATCGCGGTCATGTTGTGGCCGAGGATAGCGTGCGGTTTCCCTTCCTTATCGTACTTGCCGATGCGGGGGCCGAGCATCCAGGCGCCGAGGCAGGCGATGATTCCGCCGACCATGTGTACGCAGGTAGAGCCAGCGAAATCGTGGAAGCCCAGCCCGGATAGCCAGCCGCCGCCCCAGATCCAGTGGCCGGAGACCGGATATACGAACAGGGAGATAACGGCCGAGTAAATGCAGTACGCCTTGAAATTCGTCCGCTCCGCCATGGAACCGGACACAATGGTCGCGGCGGTCGCGCAGAACACGGTCTGGAAGAACACGTAAGCCCAGATCGGCATGTCAAGCCCCAGAAAAGAGTAATCCCCGCGGATGAGCGGATCAAATCCGCCGATAAGTGCTCCCTGTCCGTAGAACATGATGCCGAACCCAATCAGCCAGAAACACGGTGTGCCGATACAGAAGTCCATCAGATTCTTCATAAGAATGTTGCCGGTGTTTTTTGCCCGCGTGAGCCCCGCCTCGCAGAGCGCGAAACCGGCCTGCATGAAGAACACCAGAAACCCCGCGATCAGGGTCCATCCCACGTCGAGACCATTTGCCAGAATTTCCATATCCTCTTCCCTCCATGAATATTCCGTTGACAGGTAATCAATAAAGAAAAAAGGCGCCTTCCGATCCCCGCCGGAAAGCGTCTTTGCTTCGATGACAATAAAATAAAGGACAGGAAGAGTCTTGTCAACTGTTTTCTCACTTCCGGAAATCCCGTGCAGCGGCGCGCTTCGCGTGAATTTTTCCATTCCGGGGCTTTTCTTCCCTTTCCGTTTCCACCTGTCCCCGCCGGTTTGATTCTTGCAAGTGCGCGCATGCGGGAAGGGGCATCCTGTCTCATTTTGTAAAAGAAGACCGGCGCGCAAATCCGCCATTTGCCCGGAATATGTCAAGAAACTGTAAATCTCCTGTTTTATATTAAGCATTCAATATTTCATCCCGCACATGATGTTTTTCCGTATGTACTGCGGATGTTATTCCATAATTTTTCGTTACTTCTTCACGTTAAACCGTTGACATCCCGCGCCGATGGTGCTATTTTTACTCTCGTAGCCGGGAACCGGCCATTGCAAAGGCGCAATCGAAGGAAATTCGATTGCGCCTTTTTTATTTTTTCAAGCGTGGGGAAAGAAACGACAGCACCTGACGGTTCCCAAAAACGTGTATAGGAGGAACTTCAAAATGAGACTGAAGGACACGGGACTTACAGCAGAGCAGCTCAAGGGACTTGTGAACAAGTACATGATCGAGACCTATGAGCGTTTTGACTTTGTCGCTGACAGAGCCAAGGGCAACTACATGTACGATGAGAACGACACGCCGTATCTTGATTTCTATGCCGACATCGCCGTAAACAGCGTCGGCAACTGCAACGACAGAGTTGTCAAGGCCGTTCAGGAGCAGGCTGCAACCATCATGCAGACATTCAACTATCCGTACACCGTTCCGCAGGCTCTGCTTGCCGAAAAGGTCTGCACGACCATCGGCATGGACAAGATCTTCTATCAGAACACCGGCACCGAGGCCAACGAAGCCATGATCAAGATGGCCCGCAAATACGGTGTTGAGAAATACGGCCCGCACAAATACAAGATCATCACCGCCGCAAAGTCTTTCCACGGCCGCACGTTCGGCGCCATGTCCGCAACCGGCCAGCCGGACAATGCCTGCCAGATCGGCTTCGGCGACATGACCCCGGGCTTTGAGTACGCAAAATTCAACGATCTGGAAGATTTCAAGTCGAAGGTCGATGAAAACACCATCGCCATCATGGTTGAGCCGATCCAGGGCGAGGGCGGCGTAAATCCGGCAACACCGGAATTCATGCAGGGACTCAGAAAACTGTGCGACGAGAAGGGCCTTCTTCTTCTTATTGATGAAGTACAGACCGGGTGGTGTCGCACCGGCAAGATCATGGCTTACATGCATTACGGCATCAAGCCGGATATCGTTTCCATGGCCAAGGCGATGGGCGGCGGCATGCCGATCGGCGCTATCTGCGCAAGAGCTGAGGTTGCGAAAGCCTTTACCATGGGGTCTCACGGAACGACTTTCGGCGGACACCCGGTATGCTGCGCGGCGTCTCTTGCCGCTGTAAATGAGATGCTCGACAAGGATCTCGCCGGCAAGGCGGCTGAGACGGGCGAATACCTGATGGGTGAGCTTAAGAAACTTCCGCATGTAAAGGAAGTCCGCGGCAAGGGACTTATGATCGGCATCGAGTTCACCGATCTGAACAGTGTTGAGATGAAGCACGAGTGCCTGCACAGACATCTGCTCACCACCGCCATCGGAAGCAACATCATGCGTCTGATCCCGCCGCTCACCATCACAAAGGACGAGTGTGACAAGGCTGTCGCGATCATCGGTGAGTCCATCGACGCTCTGAGCAGATAACCGGCACCTACAGAAAGCAGGGTGAGTTTCATGAAACATATGGTCATCACCATCGGCTGCGAGTATGGCGCGGGCGGACCCCAGATCGGCCGTTTCATCGCCGACGCTCTGGGCATCGAGTTCTACGACCGGGACATCGTCGACAAGGTCGTCGAGGAGACCGGCGCGTCCAGAGACCTCGTCGAGAAAACGGATGTGGACACCAATGTCAAGTATGAAGTGGACACATCCCTGGGACCGAGATATCTGAACCTGACCAACCGCGTCATCTATGTGCAGTTTGATGTCATACGCCAGATGGCTGAGAAATCCTCGTGTGTCATCATCGGGCGCTGCGCCGACTACATCTTGAAGGACAGAAAGGACACCCTGAAGGTGTTCCTGTACGCCCCGAAGGAAACCAGAATCAAGTCGGTGATGGATCTCGGGCATCTGTCAAAGGCAGACGCCACCAAAAAAGTCGAGTACTACGACGAGAACGAGCACGTCCGCTACAAGTATATGACCGGAACTTACCGCGGCGATCGAAGCAACCGTGACATCCTTCTGAACAGTTCGCTGCTCGGATGGGAGAACACAGCCAGATATTTACTGGAGCTGATCGATCTGCGCTACGGTGAGTAATACCGGTACCACAATCGTCAGCAACGGCGCTGACGGGAAGGAGGCATTATCTCATGCCTTCTTCCCGCCGGCGCCTTTTTTGCTGATATAACAACTGAATTCAAGTTGGAGGAGTTCAGTCCTATGGAACCTAAAAAATCAGAATTCAATAAAGTCCTCTCCATGTGGGACATCCTGGTAATCGCCTTTGGCGCCATGATCGGATGGGGCTGGGTCGTTTCAAGCGGTGACTGGATCGAGCGCGGCGGCGTTATCGGCGCGATGCTCGGCTTTGTTATCGGCGGCATCATGATCTTCTTCATCGGTCTGACCTACGCGGAGCTGACATCCGCCATGCCCCAGTGCGGCGGTGAGCACGTTTTCTCGCACCGGGCAATGGGGCCTTACGGATCCTTTGTCTGCACCTGGGCCATCATCTTCGGCTACGTCAGCGTTGTATGCTTTGAAGCCTGTGCGCTGCCGACCATTATAGCGTACCTGTATCCGCCGTTTCTGCAGGGGTATCTTTACACAGTGAACGGATTCGCTATTTATGCCACCTGGCTCGTGACCGCCATGGTCTGCGCGATCCTCATCACCGCCCTGAACATCATCGGGACCAAGACCGCTGCCAACCTTCAGACCGTCCTCACGGTCATCATCGGCGCAGCCGGCATCCTGCTCATCGTCGGCTCTCTTTTTTCCGGCAGCGTATCCAATCTGGAAGGCCAGATATTTGAAGGAGATTCGGCCGGCAGCATCTTCAATGCGATTCTGAAAGTTGCCCTGACCACCCCATTCTTCTTCATCGGATTTGACGTCATCCCGCAGGCGGCGGAGGAAATCTCCGGATCCCTCAAAAAAGTCGGAAAAATGCTGATTCTCTCCATCGTCCTCGCGGTCTGCTTCTATGCTCTTGTCATCTTTGCCGTCGGATATGTTCTAAACCGCAGTGAAATTGCCTCGGCTGTCGGCTCCGCCTCCGGCCTTGTGACTGCCGATGCAATGGAAAAGGCGTTCCACTCCTCCGTCATGGCCAAGGTCGTCATCATCGGCGGTCTGTGCGGCATCGTAACAAGCTGGAACTCATTCCTCATCGGCGCGTCCCGGGCTATGTACTCCATGGCGAAGTCCTACATGATCCCGACCACCTTCGGAAAGCTTCACCCGAAGCACAAAACTCCAATCAATTCCCTGCTTCTCATCGGCATCATCTCGGTTCTGGCGCCGCTTCTGGGCCGTTCCATGCTGGTATACGCGATGGACGCCGGCAACTTTGCCTGCTGTACCGCCTACTGCATGGTCGCTCTTTCCTTCCTGATCCTGCGAAAAAAAGAGCCGGATATGGACCGGCCGTACAAAATCCGCCACGCAAAATTCGTCGGAATCATGGCCGTCATCATGAGCGGCGCGATGGTTGTCCTCTACATCATCCCCGGAACCGGCGTGACACTGGCTCCGATCGAGTGGGGCATCCTCATCGCCTGGTGCCTGCTCGGCGTTGTCTTCGCCGTGAGCTGCAAGAAGAAATATGGCAGTGAGTTCGGCGCCCTGGACAACATCCTCATTGAAAATGAAGGCGAGGGCAAAAAGATCAACGTCACCGCAGCTCCCAAGGATGTATCCGTCGCCATCGACATGGAGCGGATCCGCACAAAGGAACTCGCCGCTTCCGCCCCCGTCCCGGTTGAAAAGAAGGTTTTCAGCTTCTTCCTTCCGATTTCTGTTCAGTACGGGTTCGACAAGAGTGCGGAAGTCGGGAAACTCGCGAAACCGTTCGGAAAGAAGGCACTCATCGTCACCGGCCATTCCAGCGCGAAGAAATCCGGGCTGTATGACAAGGTCAACAATGCACTGCTGGCGGAGGGCATCCAGACCGCGCTCTTTGACAAGGCAAGGCCGAATCCCCTCACCACCGACGCCATCGAGGGTGCGCATTTCCTCATGGAAAATGGCTGTGACTTCGTCGTGGCCATCGGCGGCGGATCGGTCATCGACTGCGCGAAGGGCATCGCCTTCTGCGCCGTCAACGGCGACAATATCGACGATTATATCTACGCAAAAAAGGCTTCCGACCTGGCGCTGCCGATCGTGACCATCCCGACGACATGCGGCACCGGCTCCGAGGGCAACGGCTTCGCCGTTCTGACCAATCCGGACAACGGCGACAAGAAATCCCTGCGCTGCGCGTCCATCGCGCCGAAGGTGGCGATCGTCGACCCGGAGAACATGATGACCATGCCGGCTCCGGTCCTGGCATCCGTCGGCTACGATGCACTCTGCCATCTGATGGAAGCCTACACCGCGCGGAACGCCCAGCCGTTCACCGATGCGCTCTGCCTGTACGCGATGCCTCTCATCGTGAAAAATCTGCCGCGTGCCTGCGCGGATCCTTCCGACAAGGAAGCCTGGGCCGCCCTTTCCATCGCAGCCACAATCGGCGGGATGGTCATCGGTCAGGCCGGCGTCACCCTGTCGCACGCGATGGAGCACCCGCTCTCCGGAATGAAGAACATCGTCCACGGAAGAGGACTGGCGGTGCTGAGCCCATTTGTCATAGAAAAAACGTGCAAAGGCAACCGCTACAAGTTCGGCAACATCGCCCGGATTCTGGGCGGCATGACCGCCGACGATGCGGCGCCGCTGCTGCGCTCCTTCTCGGACGGGCTGGGGCTTGAGAACAATCTGAAGGCCCTCGGCTTCTCCGAAAACGATATCCCATGGCTCACGGAGAACTGCAGGAAGGTCTCCGCCGGAAATCTTGCCAATACGCCGGTCGAGGTCAGTGACGACATGATTTCCGAAATCTACAAGGCAGCAATGTAGTCCCGGTTTTCCTCCAACTAAACTCAGGAACTGCTGCAGGCCGCAGGCCCCTTCCCCAGGGGGTCTGCGGTTATTTTATATCCCGTTTTCAGGGTGCGGCGCTTGAAAAAAGAACCCCGGGCCTTACCTGACCCGGGATTCTTTTCATTTGTCATATATGCTGAGACGTTTCTGCTCTCACAGCACCGAAGCGTATGCCGCCTTGGCGCCGTCCCTGCGGATCTTCTCAAGGTCTTCGTATACCTTGTCCTCAAGGCCTGCAACCTTCGTGAGATCCTCATCCCACATCTGGGTGTCGGACAGAACATCCTTCACAAGGGTCTTGTCGTCCGCGTCCTTGTGAGCCCAGTAGAAGTCCAGAACCCAGGCGTCATCCTGGATCTTGTACTCATTTCCGGCAGCACGCCTGCCGATCAGGCCATCCGCTTCTCTTCTCTGCAGATTCGTGGAATAGAAAGCGATGTATGCGGCAAAGCCCATGCAGAGAGCCTCCGGCAGCTTGCCGAACTTCTCGTTGTACTCAAGCAGCGACGGAAGATCTCTTGCCTTCCACTTCGAGGTTGAGTTCAGGGAGATGCTCATCAGCTGATGGTCGACAAACGGGTTATTGAACCGGTCGGTCACAGCCGCCGCGAAATTCTCGCAGTCTGTCTTGTCAAGCGGCAGAATCGGGATAACCTCGCCGAGCAGCTTGTTCATGAAGCCGTGAACGGTTTCGTCATGCATGCAGTCGCGGACAATGTCAAATCCGGCCAGATAAGCGCCGAGAACAAAACCGGTGTGCGCGCCGTTCAGGATTCTTACCTTTCTCTTCTTGTACGGGGCAACTTCCGGAACAACATGAACGTTGAGCCCCGCCTTCTTGAACGGAAGCTTGTCAGCCAGTGCAGCCGGTCCCTCGATGTACCATACGCCGAATACCTCGCTGATGTCCTTGAGGTCATCCAGATATCCGTTGTCCTTGTCCATCTGCTCTGCCATGGCGGCGTCTCTCACGCGGCCCGGGACAATACGGTCAACCAGCGTGGAGCAGAAGAGGCAGTCATCGGTGATGTACTTCTTGAAGTCCTCACCGTATCCCCAGTCATCCGCGTGCTTGAGGACGTCCTTCTTGAGTTCCTGGCCGTTCGCGTCGATCAGCTCACAGGAAAGGAATGTGATGCCCGGCTTGCCGGCCTTGAAGCGCTTGTAGAGCAGAACCGTAACCTTGGCTGGGAACGACGTCGGCGGCTGCTGGTCCGGCGTGCAGGACGGATCATAGGTGATGCCGGCTTCGGTCGTATTGGAAGCCATGTACTCCAGGTCGTCGGAAACCGCGATCTCTTCGATCTTCTTCCAGTCAGCCGCATCATACGGATTGTAGCAGGCGTCAACCGAGGAGATCACGCGCTTTCTGTCAACCTTCTCCCCGTTCTCCGTGCCGCGCAGATACAGCGTGTACAGGCCCTCCTGTGCGTTGATGTACTCCGTCAGTCCGCGGTCGATCGGCTGTACCAGGGCAACCTTGCCGTTCCAGCCCACCTTTTCGTTGGCCATGTCGAACCAGTAGTCGACAAATGCACGCAGGAAATTGCCTTCGCCGAACTGCAGGACCTTGACCGGAGCGCCCTTTTCCAGGATGTACCCCTTGTAGCCGCTCTCTTTGAGCACCTTGTAATTCAACTTTTCCATAAAAAACTCCCTTCCCGTGATGCTTTTTTGCATGACAAATGGCGCTGATTTTTGACATTTCAGCACATTGGGATTATTATACCATTAATCGTATGAAAGTGCTTACATTTCATGATTTGTCATAAAAATTTTTTATGGGGACCAGGGGACTATGGAATCTTCGTACAACAGACTTCATTACCGCACCGGCATGATCTGCTTTTTCTTAAGCGGCATCGGCGCCATCTCCTCCGGTATCGTAGTCAGTCTTCTGCGCGACCGCTATGGCTTCAGCTACGGCTTTACCGGCACGCTTGTTTCGGTGATGAGCATCGGCAACATGATCTCACTTCTCATCGCCGGCGTCCTTCCGGATCTGATCGGCGAGAAAGCAACCACGCTGATCCTGTGCAGCGGATACGCGATCGGCTACACCCTGATGGCCTTCACGGGAAATCCGGCGCTCCTGCTTTTTGCCTTCCTGACCGCCGGCATCGCGAAGGGCTGCGCAGCCAACAAGTGCACGGTACTGGCGGGCAACAATACCGATGACAAGCCCCGGGCCATGAACCTGATGAACGCGTGGTTTGCGCTCGGCGCGCTGCTTTGCCCGTTCCTCATCTCCTTCACCGGAAATTTCGGTTTTTCACTTCCGATGCTCTCCGTCGGCGCCGTCGGACTACTGCTCTGGTTTCTTTTCCTGCGCGCCGCTCTTCCGGGCAAAGCCTCCGTCACCGGTGCCGCCGGTGACGCAAAAGCAAAGACGGACTATTCTTTTCTTAAAAATCCTGTCTTCTGGATTCTGACGATGCTTCTCTTCTGCGAGAACGGCGCCGAGTACACGGTAAACGGCTGGCTTGTGACCTACTACAAAAATGAGGAAATCCTGACCGGAACTCTCGCCGCCTACATCGTTACGGTGCAGTGGCTCTTTACGCTGGCCGGGCGTCTGTTTCTGGCATACGGCATCAAGGTCCGGAACACTTTCAAGGCCCTCTCTCTCATGGGCGCCGGCCTGAGTGTGATGTACATCATCCTGATCCGCATGACCTCCGCCGTTCCCGCCGTCATCGCCCTCGGGCTTTTCTCGCTTGGCATCGCCGGCGTCTATCCGATGGCTGTCGCCAGCGTCGGCCGAATGATGAACTCCGCCAGTGTGGGCGTCATGCTCTCCATCGCCGGCATAGGCGGCATCCTCTTTCCGTGGTTTGTGGGAATCATCGCCGACAACACGACGCTTCGCACCGGCATGGCCGTGAACATCATTCCCTGTGTGGGGATTCTGTCCCTCTCCCTGCTGATGCTGTTTCTGACGGGAAGACAGGAGAAGAAAAACAAGGGAATGGCAGCCGGATGACACCAGGTGTGTCCCGGCCGCATCGAAAATCGGCTTTTCCCCGATTTCCGGGGACAAATTCAGGTCTCCCGGAATGCCTCTTTCAGCCAGACAAACGATTCTTGCCATTTCCGCTGAATTTTCGGCCCTCGAGTCGGACTTCCTTTCAGCGGAAATCTCTTTTTAAATTCAATTGCTGAAAGGTATTGGCTTTGGCCTATAATAATTTCAGCTATTATCGGGTCGCGGACAAAATCCGCTGAAAGCGGCAAAATCCGCGGCCTCACCACGCATCGAAAAAATAAGGCTAAGAGAGCATCCGATGACGCCCGCGAAATCCGGGACCTCACCACGCATCGAAAAAGCAAGTCAAGGCTTACTCCCGCTGATATCCTGCCTCCCCTCCCGGACCATCCGGATCTCTCCGAACGTATCCGGCCGGTGAAAATCCGGCTTTGAGGCCGGATAGGGCCGCCACATGCCGTAGTGCGGATACTCCGTCTCATCCCCGCATTTGTAGAAGTTGGCCCGGATGACTTTGAAGGCCGGCCGGAGCGGGGGAGCTGCCGCGCAGCCGTCACTGCTGTTGCTGCTGCTGTTTTCGCTTTCACGGTCAACGGCCGTGAAATCCGGGATGTATGCGCGGATGAGGGAGAACGGCACCCGGTAGGAAACCTCCCAGAAGTCTTCGTGCACCGCTGCCCGGATCCGCATGGCAGACAGCTCCGGAACACGCAGCTCCCGGTATTCCTCCCGGTTTCTGCGAAACGACGCATACATCGCACCGTTTGCGTTCACCTCAAAATTAAAATACCAGGCACACGTGGCCGGCTGAAACTGCACAAACCACTCCGCGCAGCTGTCCGTGTGCACGAAGTGCATCGCCCGGGTCTCCACACGCCTCGGATTTTTCTCCTGTACCGTGACGTGCAGGAAAAATGCATCTTCTCCCAGACGCAGCGTAAATACCGTCTCCGGCTTATATCCGTTTGTATCCCACGGATAGGTCAGTCTGAATGTCTGTCCGCTCATATCTGCTCCCAATGTCAGCCTGGCACAAAGCAGGTACTCTCATCCCTTGATGCCGGTGTGTGCAATGCCTTCAATAAACTGATTCTGGAAAATAAAGAATACCACTACCAGTGGGATCACGGCCAGAACCGCGCCGGCCATCTGTGTCGGGTACTCGGTCGTATACTGGCCCTGCAGCGTGGAAAGCGCCGGCCCCAGCGTCATCTTGTCCATCGAGGTATTCACAATGAGCGGCCACATGAAATCGTTCCAGGCGAAACGGACTGTAAAGATCACAAGCGAGACCAGCCCCGGCTTTGCGAGCGGAAACATGATCTGCCAGAAAATCCGGTTCCGGCCGGCGCCGTCCACGATTGCCGCCTCTTCCATCTCCTTCGGAAGCGACATAAACGTCTGCCGCAGCAGGAAGGTGCCGAACGCCGAGAACAGATTCGGCAGGAACAGAGCCGGGATCGTGTCGAGCAGCCCGAGGTGCATGATGATCATGTACTGCGGGATCAGGAAAATCTGCCCCGGGACCATCAGAACCGACAGGACCAGAATGAAAATCGCATTGCGGAACGGAAATTCAATCCTGGCAAATGCGTAAGCCGCCATCGAGCAGATGATAATCTGCGCCACCGTGGTCACCACCGTGGAAATGATCGTATTCAGGTAAACCTTCGCAAAAGGAAGGGCACTCATGATCGTCGCATACGCCACGGCCGTAAAGTGTTCCGGCAGGATGGTCGGCGGGATGAGCATGGCCTCGCCCGATGTCTTGAAGGATGTGCAGATCATCCAGAAAAACGGGAAGACCGCGATGAACAGGCCTGCAATGAGCAGAATGTGGACCACCACATGCGACGGTTTTATTTTCTTCTTTGAATCAGTCATCATAGTTCACCCACTTTTTCTGCCCGATAAACTGAATCAGCGTCACCAGCATAATCACCGCAAAGATCAGAATGGATATCGCTGCTGCGTATCCCTTGTGCCCGTACGAGAAGGCCTCGCGGTAGAACAGAGACACAACCGTCTGGGTGTCGTCAAAGGCCGGATTGGTCGTGCCGATCATCATGTAGACGACATCAAAGACCTGGAAGCCGCTGATGACAGATGTGATGACAACAAAGAAGATCGTCGGACTCAGAAGCGGTACCGTGATGTGGAAAAACTGCGCAAAAGCGCCGCCGCCGTCAATGGCTGCCGCCTCGTAGTAGGACGGCGAGATGCCCTGCATTCCGGCCAGAAGAATGACCATGTTGTAGCCGATACTCATCCAGAGCCCGACCAGCATGATTACGTACAGCGCTGTCCCGGAGTCCGTCAGCCAGTTGTGCGTCGGAAGTCCCAGTACCTTCAGTGCGCTGTTTAACACACCCATCTGCTCGTTGAACATCCACTTCCAGACCATAGCCACAGCAGCCGACATGGTGATCGCCGGCAGGAAATACAGGGTCCGGTAGATGGATTTGCCGCGGATTTTCGTGTTGAGCAGCGCCGCAAGGATGATCGAGAGGATCAGTCCCACCGGCACCGTGATTACCACATACTTCAATGTATTGCCGAATGCCTTCAGCACATCCTGGTCCTGAAACAGTTTTCTGTAGTTCTCCAGCCCGACAAATGTTGTCATATTGAACTTGTTGACATCGTTAAAGCTGAACCAGATATTCTGAATGAACGGCCAGATATAGAAGATGAGAAGCCCGATAACAAGCGGGGCGATGTACAGATACGCAAATCCCCAGTCCCGCTTCTGTCTGGCGGACACTTTTCTTTTCGCTTTTTTCATAATGCACCCCTCACGCACCGGTGAGCCGGAAAGGAGGAGATGCACGCCGCATCTCCTCCCCTGCCTCACCTGAGGCCAGGCCTCAGATACCGCTTTATTTCAGAAGCGGATCTGCCTCTTCCTTCAGAGATTTGCAGGCATCCGCCAGGCTCATCTCGCCCGTGTAAGCCTTCGTGATCCACTTGGATTCCGCGTCATACAGCTCCGCTGCGTTTACGCATACCGGAAGCGGATACGCGTCGTCTACATGGTTGGTATAAGCAGCCAGATTGTACTGGGAATTGGCCGCCGCGAAATCCTTCTGCGCGTCATTGCGGGCAGAAATAACCACGCCGGTCTTACCCTGAATATCCTGTGCCTCCTGGCTTCCGAGCCATATCGCGAACTTCTTTGCCTCCGCAAGGTTCTTGGACTTGCTGTAAACGGCAAAACCGAGGCCGTTGATCGTGTTGTCATTCTTACCGTTGAAGGTCGGAATTTCCACGCAGTTGATCTTGTCCTTGATGGTGTCATTTTCCGCGTATTCCGGAACCATGTAGGACCCCGCGAAGTTCATCGCGATCTGCTGGCCTTCGAACATCGCGTCCGCGCCGGTCTCCGACAGCGTCTGCGCACTCGGGGAATAGCCGTCATTGATCAGATCGATCCAGCACTGAATGCCCTCCTGAGTCTTCGGATCGTCATAACCGGTGGACTTGCCGTCCTGACTGATGATGTAGCCGCCGTTCGCGTAGATGGTCTGATAGTACCAGGTCTGGAAATCAACCGGGCAGGCAAACGGGTACACGCCGTCCGGAAGCTTGTCCTTGAGCTCCTTGCACAGATTTACCAGGTCATCATAGGACATGTCATCCGTCGGATACGCAACACCGGCCTGATCAAACAGGTCCTTGTTGTACCACAGAGCATTTGTGTCGAAGTCCTTCGGTACGGCATAGTTCTTGCCGCCTCTCACAAAGTTGTTCACAAGCGTCTCCGGGAAGCTGGTGCTGATATCGCTGGACTTGATGTCATCCGTCAGATCGGCCAGAATGCCGCCCTGCTGATAGCTGTCCATATGCAGTACATTGATCCAGAACACATCCGGAGCCGTGCCGCCGGACGCGGAGGCTTCCAGCTTGGTCCAGTACTCGCCGCCCTTGTAAGGCGTCAGCTGAATGGTGATGGAAACATTCGGATTCTCCTTTTCGTACGCATCCACCATCTGCTGCATGGCATCTCTCTGGTTCTCATCCCAGATGCCGAATGACAGAGACACCTGCTTTCCGGAAGAAGCCGCCGCTGTCGTGGCGCTTCCGGATGCGGAAGCCTTGTCTGTGGATGTTGTCGCCTGACTGCTGCCGCAGCCCGCCAGAAGAGCCGCCCCGGTGAGAGCAGCCAGACCGCCTGCCAAAATCCTGCCAAATTTCTTCATGCGAAAATCCCCTTTCCTGAACCTTTCCTGAGACACAAAAAGGACAGCATCTGCGCACCAGCACCTTTGCTGTCCCTTCTGCCTTTCAGTTTACTGAATATAGTACTGTGATACAGTAAAGTCAACAACTAC
This sequence comes from uncultured Lachnospiraceae bacterium, assembly GCA_903789615.1. GTDB lineage: Bacteria > Bacillota > Clostridia > Lachnospirales > Lachnospiraceae > UBA4285. The sequence continues at coordinate 307,917 of CAIFEV010000002.1, forward strand.
CGAGGTGCCGTTCTGATAGACAACCTTCTGGCGTCCGAAGCTTCCGCCTTCAAACGTATGGGAGACCATCTCGCTTTCCGCGATTCGCCCGTACAATTCCGAGACAGCCCGGCATCGCTTCACCTGTTCTTCAAGAGAAACACCACTTCCGGCAAACGCCCCGTCGATGCCAGGATACGCCGGTTCCCGCAAAAGGTACGGCGCCCCGCCGCAAAGGAGAGCGTAGAGCATATAATCCTCACCGCTGCTCACCTTGTCCATCATCCACGGCTCGATAAGGCAGTCGTGATAGACGAGATTAAACAGCGGGACCGGTATGCCTTCCTTTGGCGTCCCCGGCGGATTCATCATGAACTCAAACGGCGCATAGTGACAGAATACCAGCATCGGAACCGCCCAGTCGCTGACTTCCTCAGAGCTCGGCACAATCCCCTCCGACAGGCAGTAGGAAAAACATTTTCCCCTGTATTCCAGGCACTGCCGCCTTGACATCCTGTGTTCCGGGTTGAAGCACTCGTCCGCCTCGTTGCAGGTAAACACGTCCAGATATGCGCAGTCCGGATGGATACCATCTGCCATGAGGCGCGTGAAATTCCGGCGGACATACCCCGGAGCCTGGGTGGCGCACAGATAACTCTGCGGGCCTCCGGCCCAGTTGGCGTGGCCCGGATTACTCCCGTCCTCATTCTGAACCGCCCAGCGGGGGTCAAAGCTTTCCGCCCTCCGGTAATAATCCCGGTACTGGTCGTGAATGCCGAACAGATCTCCGTACGCGTGCAGCGTCTCCTCCAGATGCCGTATGCCCGCAGAACCGCCCGCCGCGCGGCACACTGGAAAATAATCAGGGTGTTCGTTGTCGTACCCCGGTTCGGCCCATCCGTCCAGATGCAGGTACAGCGGCCCGCTGCCGGCATCATGCAGCTTCTTTACCAGCACCTCTTTTGATGCAAACGTAGCGAGGTGATTGTTCTTTTCGGGCGCCTCCGGATCAAAGAAGCGGGAATCTTTCTGCACCACCGTCTTGATGCCGGTGTGTACAAAGCAGCAGGCGATCAGCTTCCGGATTTCCGGATGCCGGGCCTCTTTTTCCCGGAGCGTCACAAGTCTTCCCGACTGGTCAACATACCGGCGGTAGATCTTGGCCATCGTGTTGTGATCACAGCCGTCCCGGAACGAGTAGCGAAGCACCCTCCGGTATCTCATGGTTCCCAGGCTCGGGATCAGCCACTGGCCGACCGTCGTGCCATTTTCCCCGGCTCTGTGCGCCGCATGTACGCCGCCGTCCCAGGGCGTCAGAGAGATGGCGATATACCCGTGTCCTTCCCGGATCTGGGAAAACCACGGCATATAGGCCCCCGCACTCAGGTACTGCCCGTCAAAGCAAAGCGGCCCAAGCTCCGTATCCCAGCCGTTTGGAATCATCATTCCCTGACGCTGGGTGAGAAGCGTATACCAGAGCCGCGAGGGATCGGCAGGATCCGCGGCACTTCTCACCGGCGTACCGCCCGTAAAATCAAACGGCGCGGGAAAGAACACCTTCCGTACCCGGAGAGCCTTATCTCCGGGTGTTACCTGGCTGCCCGCCGGCTCCCGAAGCGGTACCCACTCGGCGTACAGATCCCCGGTCGTCTTCTCCAGAAACCATATTGTTTCAAACTCATAGTCGAAGAGGGCGCCTCCTGCCCTGAAATTTTCAAACGTGCACCGTATGCCTTTTCCGAGACCGTTTGTAAAGCATTCACTCCGGATACTCTCCGCATCCTGAAACGGAATACGTCCCTCGTCCGTTTCCAGATACGGCAGAAAATCCGCGCGGGACTCCCACACCGTATTCTTTGCCCGGATTCTGACTGCCTGCGTCTTCTCGTCAAGGCACAGGGAAAAATCCACATCTTCAATAGTCAGCATCTCTTCCTCCTGCCTGTATCTGTCCGGTTCCGGCTGCTTGAAGCCTTTCAGTCTTCCGTATAACCGTCAAACGGCTCCCACGGCTTTCTTGTCATCCACTGTCCCCTCGTGAAATCCGGGATCGCAGCCGGAAGGCCGGTGGCAATGCTGTCCTCCGAGAGCGGCGCAATGCTCATCCACGCGGCCGCGTCATAGACGTCGATCGGGACCGGTCCGCCTTCCCGGACAGCCCGGAAAAAGTCTTCAAACACAAGCCAGTCGATGCCGTCGTGTCCTCTGTGCACACCGTCCTTCAGATACCGTTTCCAGACCGGGTGATCGTATTTTCCGTAGTAATCCGACACATTCCCCCAGTGCTTCTTCCAGTCAAACTCGTCCTTCTTGTCCTCCGGGCGGTCCAGAAAGATACTGCGGTTCTCCTCCTCGTACATTCCCTTCGTTCCCTCCACGTGGAAAGCACGGGAATAGTATCTCGGAAGCGTGGTGTCAAGCGTCAGGCAGATCGTCTCACCGCGGGCACAGCGGATCATCGTGGTCACCACGTCGCCCTGACGGAAGTCCATGCCGGTGGCGTCGTACCCCGGTCCCTTTTCCTTCTCCAGAAACGCGTGAAGGCCCGCAGATCGGGAAGCCATGCTCACAAGCGAAAGCATCCGGTTTCCGCGGTTGATATTCAGCACACTGGCGATCGGCCCCAGTTCATGCGTCGGATAGTTCTCGCAGCTGCGGTTATAATAGTTGCGGAAGCGGTAGTGCCGGTTCTCCCGGCCGTAGGCCACCTCGTCCCGAAGATCGTGCCGGTATCCGCCGGAGCAGTGCACCACATCTCCGAACAGGCCCTGCCGCACCATATTCAATACAAGCAGTTCGTCCCGCCCGTAACAGCAGTTCTCCAGCATCATGCAGGGCGTGCCCGTGCGCTCATACGTACGGACCAGTTCCCAGCAGTCCTCAAGGCTGTAGGCGCCTCCCACTTCCATGCCGACATATTTGTGTTCTTCCATCGCCTCACAGGCGATCCGCACATGCGTATCCCAGGATGCGGCGATGATCACGGCCTGAATTTCCGGGAGGCAGATGAGGTCGTGATAATCCGTGAAAAGCTTCGGCGCAGGCTGCCCCGCCTTCATCACGAGTTGCTTTGCCTTTTCTCTCCGGTCCTCATACGTGTCACATACGGCTGCGACCCGCGCCCCCTGCGGCAGGATAGTATCCTCCAGAAGACTTTCTCCCCGCTGCCCCAGTCCTATGACTCCGACTGTCACATTTTCTTTCATCTGCGCGCTCCTTTCTTCAAATGGCCATTCCTGTTATGGCGTATTGCCTGGCTCCTCGGCCGCCGCCTTGATGGAACTGGCGTACTCCGACGGCGACATGCCCGTCTGGCGGCGGAACTGCCGCGAGAAATAGTGCACCGAGCAGTACCCCAGAAAGTCCGCGATCTGCGTGAAATTCATGCTGCCGGTCCGGATCATCTCCCGGGCTGTCCCGATCTTCATGCGGTTGAAATACTCAATGACGCCGCACTTCTCGTACACACAGAACAGCCTCTGCAGCCGCGCCCGGCTGCAGAAATTGTCGCGGCTAATCTCGTCCAGCGTCAGGTGCCGGCTGATGCCGGCCTTCATGTAATCCGTCACCTGCCGAAGCAGTTCCCTGTCGCTGTTCTGCCGGACCGTGCGCAGCGTATCCGGCTCCGGCGGCACGACGATGCGATCGTAGCGGCGCCGGATGTGCAGCAGAAACTCCTCGACCTTCAGCCGGATCATCTGCTCACACCCCCACTCTTTAGCCTTTTTCGGCGTGAGCACCGTCTGCCACGGGTTGTCCAGCCGCTCCCCAAAGCAGGCCCGCCCCTCCTGGATGACCGCCGCCAGGATGGAACGCTCCGCGGCGTCGATGTGCAGCACCTTCCCGCGAAAAAAATCCATGTCCCGGCTGGCAGTGGAGAACGACACCACCAGAACATTCGGCGCAACAACTCCGTTGGCCCTCAGGTCATGAAATTCATTCGGCTGATGAAACGCCACATCCCCCGCCGACAGGCGGATATGATGCTCACCAGCTGTGATCAGAATCTCGCCTTTATCGACGCACACGAATTCCCAGAAGTCATGACTCTCCCCCGGATAGGCGAAATCGCTGCAATATTCGAAATAGTGCAGGCTGTACAGCTTCTGGATCGCGATGGAACTGGCCAGCCGGATTCCCTGATACCCCAATTGGCTCCTCCCTTTCCCCATTCACAGCGAGGGCGCGTTTTCCGACTTTTAGTTTGCCCATCAGTATACACACGCCCGCCTTTTTCCGCCATATTTCCGATGGCAAATGTGCACATAATGCACCTTTTGTGTAAAATCGTGCAAAGAAAACCGGCAGATCCGGCACTAAGATAAAGCCATCAGACACAGCGAAGGGAGAAAGCGGACATGGAAGAACCGATTCTGGTTGTAATGGCAGCCGGCATAGGAAGCCGGTACGGCGGGCTTAAGCAGATGGACCCGGTTGACCCGTACGGCAGCTGCATTCTGGATTATTCCGTATACGATGCCGTGAGGGCAGGATTCAGGAAGGTCCTGTTCATCATCCGGCGCGACTTTGAGACCGCATTCCGGGAGCACATTGAGAGCCGGTATAAAGGCCGGGTAGAAACGGCCTGCATTTTTCAGGAGCTTGACAATATCCCGAAGGGCTTCACGGTGCCGGCGGGCCGGACCAAGCCGTGGGGAACCGCCCACGCCATCTACTGCTGCCGGGATCAGATCCGCGGCCCCTTCGCCGTCATTAACGCCGACGACTATTACGGAATCTCGGCCTTTCAGACCATGTACAGCTTTCTCTCACAGACGCCCGAAAGCGGGCACCATTACGGCATGGTCGGCTACGAACTCGCAAACACCGTCACGGACAACGGCTCGGTGTCCCGGGGCATCTGTCTCGTTTCAGCGGACGGGCACCTGAAGAGCATCACCGAACGGACCCGGATTGAAAAACGGGACGGCGGCATTGCTTTCACAGAGGATGGAGGCGTCACCTGGCAGGAACTGCCATGCGGCACAACCGTTTCCATGAATCTCTGGGGATTTTCCGCGGATATTCTCACGCGCTTTGAGCGGCTGCTGCGGGAATTTCTTACGGATAAAGTCCCGGAAAATCCGGAAAAAGCGGAATTTTTCCTGCCGGATGTGGCGCAGAGCGTGCTGCGTGACGGCACGGCACCTGTCCGCGTACTGAAAACCCCTGACCGCTGGTACGGCATGACCTATAAAGATGACCGGAAGCTGGTGGAGGACGCTCTGGCCGGCATGCGTCACGCCGGGCTGTATCCGCCGCGGCTCTGGGAATAATCGAAGAAAAATCTGGGAGCAGACAAATGGACGAGAGAAAAAAAGCAGCCGAAAACGCCGCCGCACACTTTGACTTTGAGGGAACCATGCGGGAAATCGCGCCGTTTGGCAACGGGCACATCAACGAGACGTGGCTCGCCTGCTTTGAAATCGGCCTCATGGGGCCGCTGTATGTTATCCTTCAGAAAATCAACACCGCCGTCTTTCGTGAACCTGAGCGCCTGATGGCCAACATCGAAGGCGTGACCGGATGGCTTCGCAAAAAAATTATCGGGGAAGGTGGCGATCCGGAACGCGAGACGCTGACGCTCATTCCGGCAAAAGACGGGAAGTCCTTTTACCGGGACGATGCCGGGCAGTACTGGCGTGCCTACCGCTTTATCACCGACGCGACATGTTACGATAAGGCCGAGAGCGCGGAAGATTTTCGGCAAAGCGCGGTGGCCTTCGGGCAGTTCCAGAGGCGGCTGGCCGACTATCCGGCGGACAGCCTGTACGAGTCCATTCCCGGTTTTCACGACACCGCAGCGCGCCTTGAAGTCTTCCGAAAGGCCGTGTCTGAAGACGTGTGCGGCCGGAAAGCGGAGGCTGAAAAAGAAATTGATTTTGTACTCGCCCATGCGGATCTTGCCGGATGCTACCGGCGCGCGGCTGCCGCGTCCCCGCTGCCGCTTCGGGTCACGCACAACGACACCAAGCTCAACAACGTTATGATCGACAACAAGACCCACAGGGGCATCTGCGTCATCGATCTGGACACAGTGATGCCCGGTCTGGTCATGAACGACTTCGGCGATTCCATCCGGTTCGGAGCCAGTACGGCACTGGAGGACGAGCAGGACTTAAGCCGGGTCTCCTGCAGTCTGGACCTGTTTACGGCCTATACAGAAGGGTTCATTCAGGAGTGCGCCAGCCGGCTGACCAATGCCGAAATCTCTCTGCTTGCAGACGGCGCGCTCGTCATGACCTACGAGTGCGGCATGCGCTTTCTGACCGACTTCCTGCAGGGCGACACCTATTTCCGGACCGCCTGTCCGGAGCATAACCTCGTGCGTGCCAGAAATCAGTTCAAGCTGGTCTCTGACATGGAAGAGAAACTCCCCCGGATGCGCCAGATCGTCGCCAGGGCAGCGGAATCGGCAGAACCGGCTAAATCGGCAGAAATGCCGGAAACGGCCGGTCCCCAGAAGAGAATTTCTCAGGCGTAAGTCATCCACTGATTTTACGAGCAGACCCGGTAGCCCATCTTCAAAGCAGGAGAGAAAGGAGCCGCATCCGAATGGATCTGACAGCACTGACAGAAAACACCGGTCTTTCCATGCAGGACCTGGCAGAGGCAAAGGCTGCCTCCGGCCTTACGGAAACGACGGTCAGCCGGATGTGGGAACAGTTTCAGGACAGCCCTCAGCGCTTTCTTGCGTCTCTTGATGCCTTCCCGGAAACTCTGCGCTGCTCTTCGGCGTTTTACCTCTTCAGCTGCTTCGCCGTTTTCCGGCACAGCTGGTTTCAGGAGCACCATATCCCGGACACCGTTTACTTTGACACCTTCCGGGACCTTGCCATCTGGCACGACGTGCTGCGGCGCACAAAAGGCATAAACGGCCTGAAGCAGTACCGCTGGATGGCCAAACCTCTGCTGGGTGAACTCTACCGGCTGGGGCGCCTTGAATTCGAGCCGGACACCGTCCGGAATATCCTCTGGATTCATATCCCTGAAGGGCCCGCTCTGCTGCCGGCAGCCGTGGATGAGTCCCTGTCATATGCCGCCGCCTTTTTCCCGTCGCATTTCGGTCTTCATTTTCAGAACTGGCAGTGCGAATCCTGGATGCTGGCGCGGGCCAACAGGGAATTCATGCGCCCGGATTCCAATATTCTGAAATTCGCCGCCCGCTTCCGGCTTCTGACTCCGGACGTCCCGGGCCCTCAGGCCGTCGAATGGGTCTTTGACTGGCCGGAAGGAGAAATCCCCTCTTATCCGGAGACGACAGGCCTGCAGCGCGCGATGAAGCGCTGGCTTCTTGATGGCGGAGTGCCGGTCGAGGCGACAGGAAGCCTGAAAGAGATTCCGGAATTCCGGCAGAAAACCGGTTCTCCCTGCCCGGATTAAAACAAATCACCGGTGTCTGACCTTGGGCGGCCTTTCCGCCGCTTTTTTCAGCGCCTGCTTTGCACGGCTCATCAGAAATGCAAGAGCAGCCGCAATCAGAATGCCGCCCAAAGCGGTACGCATCGAAATCGTCAAAGCGTAAAACAACATGGCAGTGACCTCGCTTTCTTTTGGTTAGATGCCTCTAACTCCATTGTATATCAGCATGTCACTGCCGTCAAGAATTCCTGAGCTTCATCCCGTCGTGGAATGCTTTCCCGACCACCGGGCCGAAAGTCCGGTAGCTCCCGGACGCCATATCGAAAAGAATCGGCTGCATTTTGTCAATATCCACTTTTCCGTCGGTTAAGATCGACTCGTCGGCCTGCTGGCTCACGATTTTTCCCACCAGAATTCCGGTGTTATCATCCCAGCTGCTGCATTCGCACTCCAGCGTCAGCGGATATTCCTCGATGATCGGGGCGTTGACATGCGCGCTGCGGTGCACGTGGCAGCCGGCCTTCTGCAGTTTGTTCACCCGGTTTCCGGTCTCAACGCCGAAGTAGTCCGAGATGACAACGGTGTCCTTTGTGGCCATGGCGACGGTAAATGCCTTTGTCTTCTTGATATTCTCCGTCGTCTTGTGTTTTCCCAGAAACAGTGTGATCTCCCCGTAGTCCGACTGAATGCCCCACGCCGCGTTCATGGCATTCGGGACGCCGTTCTCATCATACGTCCCGATGATAAATACGCCCTCCGGCATGATCACAGAATTCTTCGCTGAAAACTCCATATGTGTTTCCTCCTGAAAGACTGTCCGGTTTCCGGCAGATGCTTTCTGCCTTTTTCTGCATCATATCACATACGTCAATTGACGGCTGCCGGACCGCAGGGCCTAAACTTCAGCCGCCTCCTGCATTTTCTGTTGACAAGAGGGGGCAGGCGGCATATAGTTACCAATGGTACTTATCTGTGTTACTTATTTTTGCGCTGTCCCCCTTCCCGGACAGACGCGGAGGCTGTATGGATATTCAGACGGCAAAAGAAGTGATAGACGCCTTTCACGAGGCGAAGCGGGTCTGGGAGAGACTGCCGGAACTGCCGGAAGGCATCGTGTCTTCCCACATCACGACGCTGGACGCAATCGTAGCGCTCACAAAAGACGGACGGGACGTGTGTGTAAGCGACATCAGCAGCCGGCTGAAGCTGCCGCGGCCCGGTGTGACCCGGACGCTGAATCACATGGAAGAACTGGGACTGATCCGGCGGTACGGGGATCCGAAGGACCGCCGCGTCACGCACATTTGCGTGACAGACCGCGGGATGCAGCTTTACCGGAAATATGTTGAGCAATACTTTGCCGCTCTGTCGGAAAAAATGGGGGCACTGGATCCGAAAAATATCCGGACAATGATCGGCACGATCTACGCGGTGTCGGATGCGCTGAAGGAGGACTAAACAGGTGAATGGCGGCAAGAATGATTTTACACAGGGCAGCATCCCGAAAAAGATGATCCGGTTCATGGTGCCGATCCTCGGTAAACGTCAAATCATTCGCCCCGGACGAAAGAAATGCCGCTGACCTTCATCAGCGGCGCGGTTTGTGACACTTTTCGGGGAGCTGATCTGACCATGGTAACAATGGTTCAAGTTTTGATATGCCTATATTTCCTTTTTCATCGGCGAGCTTTGGCAGCTCAGCCAGGAGGTGCTCCAGATAGCAGAAGACGTTGAGTTTATTGAGCTTCGCAGTCTCTACAATTGAATAGATAATCGCACTGGCCTGGGCTCCGCGGACGGAATCAATGATGACCCAGTTCTTCCTTCCGATCGTAAACGGCCGGATGGCACGTTCCGAGGCCGAGTTGTCCATTGGGACATACCCGTTTGTCAGGAAGACGCGGAGATATTTCTCCTTGTCGATGCAGTAGTTCAGACCCTCAGCCGTTTTTCCGCGCGGAAGGACCGTGGTATCACTGACGCAGTTCTTTACCCAAATAAAAAACTCATCAACAAGCGGGCCAATTGACTTCTGCCGCTCACTGAGCCGTTCCTCTGCCGAGAGATCCCGGAGAGCATCTTCAATCTTGTACATCGCTGCGATCCGGACCAGGGCCTGATAAGCGATGGTGTTCTTTGCTCTCTTTTTATTATCTTTACTGAGAACTTTGATCGCATCCGCGAAATCCCGTCGGGCATGTACCCAGCAGTTCGCGTTTGTGATCCCATCCATCGAATCATCCAGGATGTGGTACTGCTGGAGACCATCTGTTTCCAGGATTCCTTTGAATTCCTTCAGGAATTCTTCCGGATGCTGGTGGTGCCGGGTGCGCTGATAATCGTAGATCACAATCGGGCGCTCTTTGTTGAATTCCCCGGTCCGGTAAACCCACATGTAATTCTTGTGGCCCGGGGCGCTTTTCTTATCATCCGGATTTTTCGGATCGTTATCGTAGATGACCTGGCAGGTGGTTTCATCTGCCTGGATGACTCCTTCTTCATTATGAAGGAGTTCTTTCTTCATCAGCCCCCAGACAGCCTTGAGATATTTCTGGCTGACCGCGATAGTCCAGTTGGCCATGTTCTGCCGTGGGATGTTGACACCGTTCATCTCAAACTGCTGCTCGATCCGGTAAAGCGGCATTGCATTGAGGTACTTCGCATTCAGAATCGCAGCCACCAGGGACGGGGTTGCAACGCTGTTCCTCAGAAGATCCTTCGGTCGGTCGCCGCGGAGAAATTCATCCTGATGATCGCCGTCCGTTCCGACAGCGACATCAACCATATGTTTCTCTGCGGTAAAGGTCGCAGGCTGACAATGGACACGGGTGAATTCTTCCTGCTTTATCCTTCTCCAGCAGCCTTTCCCGAAGTACTGGTCGAGCTGTTCATCCGTAAGGGCATGATGAACCTCTTCCTGGGGGAGATCATGGAAGTCTTCCTGCCGTTTTCCCTTCTGCTTCGGCTTCTTTACAATGGCCTTGATGATGACTTCGTCAGCATCCGGCTCGGGAATATCGGGATCGGCGTATTCTTCTGCCTCATTGAAAAGAGACATCTGGCCTGCGATCTGATCGATTTTCTCAGTCCTGCGTCCGAAACGGTTCTGCTGGGCAAGACGGATCTGTTCGATCAGTCTGTCCAGGTTCTGATTCGTCTGATCGAGCTGATCCTGAAGGGCGCAGAACAGGCTGATGATCTGTTCCTTGCTGAAATCATTCAGTTGTTCCGAAGTGTATTTTTCCATGAAATCGTTCCCCTTCTTCCTGTCATTATACAAAAAAGTGAGGGTTTAAGCTACTTTCCGGACTTCCGGGCTTCGTCATCCTGCCTATGGTTTAGCTTCCGCAGACTGCCCGTATGCGGTATGGAAATATAGACTTTTCAAAGCGCAATGCCTCTTCTATAAGCAGAGCTGCACACCCTCTGCCCCCGGTGTGAGGCCTTCAGCGAAGCACAGAAGTAAGTTTTTATCATGCAAAACAGAGGCTGAAAAATTCTCTGTTTTGCACAAAACTTTTTAGAGGACACGGTCCGGATGGACTTCCCTGATCTTCGGATCAATCGGATTCAGTCCCATCATCAGCATGGAATACTGCTCCCTTGTAATCTCGGCAGCTTCTTCCGGAGTCCGCGGCCAGGAGAAGGAACCTGATTCCAGCCTTTTATAGAGAAGGAGAAAACCTGTCCCCTCCCAGAGGAGACCTTTGATCCTGTCGCAGCGCTTGCCGCAGAACAGGAAGAGCACATCCTTCTGGAATGGATTGAGATTGAACTTCGTCCCGACAAGTTGGGCAAGACCATCGATTCCCTTGCGGAGATCCGTATATCCAACAGCGATGAAGATCCGCTGGATCCCGGCGGCTTCAGCAAGCATGGTTCACCGCATCGAGGATCCTGCCAAGAAGCTCGGCAGATGCTGTATTGGAAACAGCGATGGTTGCAGCACCAATCCGGACTACTGCATCTACATGAAATCCAGACAGGTCAGCCATTGGCTGGCAGGTGGCATTTCGAGAAACAGGAATTTCAGCAAAAGTTACTTCTCTGGAATCTGGGTTTCCTGTGTTGGAATCCGCAGGAAGAGATCGTGTTTTCATCTCTTCATACGCTTCCCTGCGAATCTGGCGGAGCCAGTAATAATACTGCTTGTCATTCACGCCGTTTTCGGCAAGCCAGGAAGATGCGGTCTGTCTCTCCGGGCGTGCCTGGCATTGTTGAACGATTGCCTTCCAATGTTCCATGCGGACGTTGTGAGTGGATTTATCCATTTGGGGATTTCCTCCAGAAAACTAATAGTTTTTAAGTTTTCTAGAGTATCTCAGATTTTCAAACCACTGCCTAGGCGAGTGGTTTGACGTTTACGATCCTCGGCGCACTCGTCCTGCAGGCGATGTACGGCGCGGTCGACCTTCTGGTCGTCGGCCGGTTCGGGACAACCGCCGGTCTGTCGGCTGTTTCCACCGGATCACAGATCCTGAATCTTGTCACATTTGTCATAACCGCCCTGGCAACCGGCCTCACGGTTCTCATTGCCCGCTATATCGGAGAGAAAAAAACGGAAAAATCGGGCCGCTCATCGGAGGCACGACGCTTCTGTTTCTGATCATTTCCGCTGTTCTTTTTATCGTCATGGTTTTCGGTGCCCGGCAGATAGCGCTTCTCATGCAGGCGCCGGAAGAGGCCATAGGACTTACGGCAGACTATGTGCGCATCTGCGGTGCCGGCATATTCTTCATCGTCGCCTACAATGTGATCGCGGCCATCTTCCGCGGGCTCGGCGACAGCCGCTCCCCGCTGCTCTTCGTGCTCATCGCCTGCATCATCAACATCTTCGGCGATCTGTTTCTGGTGGCCGGACTGCACATGAACGTAGCCGGCGCCGCCATCGCCACCGTCGCGGCCCAAGCCGTCAGCGTCGTCATCGCACTTGTCATCATGTTCCGCAGAACGCTTCCCTTCCGGATCCACGCGAAAGATTTCCGGCTCGGTAAAGAGTGTGCGGTATTCCTGCGCATCGGAACGCCGCTGGCGCTTCAGGAATTCATGACGCAGCTGTCCTTCATCGCCATCTGCGCATTTGTCAACGCGCTCGGCCTCACGGCGTCCTCCGGATACGGCGTGGCCTGCAAGATCGTCAATTTCGCCATGCTGATTCCCAGCGCCCTGACGCAGTCCATGTCTTCCTTCATCTCCCAGAACGTGGGCGCCGGAAAGGAAGACCGGGCGAGAAAGGCGATGCTCACCGGCATGACCTTCGGCGTCATCATCGGTATCGCGGTCTTTACTCTGATATGGTTCAAAGGCGACCTGCTCACCGGAATCTTCACCACCGACGCCGAAGTTGTGCAGAAAGGATTTGAATATCTGCGCGGCTTTGCCCCGGAGACCATCGTGACGGCTGTCCTGTTCAGTTATCTGGGATATTTCAACGGACACGAAAAAACCGTCTGGACCATGGTTCAGGGACTTGCGCAGACCTTTCTTGTCCGCCTGCCGCTTTCCTACTACAGAAGCATCCAGCCGGACGCCAGCCTGACAGCGATCGGACTGGCGTCCCCGACCTCCACGCTTTTCGGCATCCTGCTGAATGTGGTGTATTTTATCTGGATGACGCGGCAGATGAAAAAGAATCGTGCAGAGAAGGAATGAGCTCAGACGCCGTTCCATTCATCCTGCCATGGGATCGTCATGGTGCCGGCCTCATCAAATATGACCGGCAGAATACTGTACCCGGAACTCTGCAGGTCGTACGGGTGCCAGTGATCCAGCATCAGGAAAAACTCTTCTCCGGCCTGAAACACCCATGTGCTCTGTCCCTCAAAGGTACGTCTGGAATCCGGTCCGCTCATCGGATCGCCCGTCAGCTTCCAGCCGCTGCGCAGATGCTGAGTCTGTGCGTATAAAGCCGTGTTCGGAAGCCAGCCGGTGCAGCCCGAACTGATCATATAGTAGGTGCCACGGGTGAGAAATACAGCGGGAGCCTCACGCTCCTGCTCTGCCAGAATCTTCGTATAGTCTCCGGTGACATCCGTCCCGTCCTCCGTCAGTTCTGAGATCACCATGGTTTTGTTGTAGTCGGAGCTGTGGAACAGATACTGTTTCCCGTCTTTATCCGTAAAAAGCGTCATATCCCGGCTGTCCAGCCGGTTCGGATGAATTATGTGTATCATGTGGAAAGGCCCCGCCGGACTGTCCGAAGCCGCCACACCGCATCCGGCAAATGTGTAATCCTCCGAATCCGCGTGAAACCACATCACGTACCGCCCGGTCTGCAGAACAAACATCACTTTGGGCCGTTCCATGACCGCCACACCTTCCGGCACCGGCAGCACCACGCCCCGGTTTTCCCAGCGCAGCAGATCGTCCGAAGAATAGCAGGACACGCCAAGGGGCTCTACCCGTGTCGTTCCGGGAATATTGGGCACTCCCTTATTTTCCCCGTACCAGTACCAGGTGTCCCTGAAACGTGCGATCATGCCGCCGTGAGCCTGGATCGGGTTCCCGTCCGTGTCCTTCCAGATTTTCCCATTTACCATATGAAGAATCCCTCTCCGGTGAGTTTGAAGATGGCTTCAATAAAAAAATAATCCGCATAGACCATTGTGATATGATGCGGCCCGCCGTGATAGGACCCGCTGCAGTTCTTCACGATGGCATCGCAAGTGTCATCCCAGCAGCTGCGATCCCGGTCAATGGCGCGAAGGATGCGGAGCGCACAGGCCATATACTGCACGGCTTTCGTTCTGTCTTTCGTCAGCTGCGCCAGTTCGATCAGCCCTCCAGCCGCCGCACAGGCACCGCAGGAGTCTTCCCAGGCAGGGGACGGAGGCTGACAGAAGTCAACCGGAATGATCCCGGAGGGCGGTGTATGCGCCACGAAATAGTCCGCCACTCTCTGTGCTGTTTCAAGATATTCCTGTCTGCCGGTGTGCCGGAAGCTGATGGAAAAGCCGTACAGCGCCCAGGCCTGCCCGCGCGTCCAGGCGCTGCCGTCTGCGTATCCCTGCCCTCCATATGTGCGGACTACTCCTCCCTGAAACGGATCAAACTCCACGATGTGACACGAAGAACCGTCCGGGCGGATAAAATGCTCCATGACTGTGTCTGCGTGATTCATCGCGATTTCTTTGAATCTCGGATCGCCGGTTTCCTCACTTGCCCAGTACAGCAGGGAAATATTGAACATACAGTCGATGATTGCCCAGCCGCGGGTATCCTCTTCTCCGACCTCATTCCAGGCGCGGATAAAACGGCCGGCCGGATTATACCGTCCTGCCAGAAGCTGCGCTGCCAGCAGTCCCCGCCGTTTTGCGTCTTCACTCCCGGTCAGGCGATAATCCGCCACGGCCATTGGCATCCACATGAATCCCACATCATGATGCAGTCCATAAAAATGCAGAAAACAGGCATCCATCTTCTCTTCGGTTTCCCGGGCGGCCTGCTCATAGCGCCGGTCTTTACAGGCATGGTACAGCTGCCAGAGTATCCCTGGCCAGAAGCCGTTGGTCCACCAGGCAAGTCCGTTCCCCCAGTCTTTTTCGCCGGGGTCCATCCTGGAGCGGTCATCATAGGAGCCATCCGGTCCTGTCGTGTACGGAATTTTCCCCCTGGTTCTTTCCGTCACCCGGCTCATCTTCTCCTGAATCCGGCCGCTTACGTCCCCGGCCCACGCAAGGTCCTCTTCGCTCAGCATCTCTTCGATGGTCATGGTCATCCCCTTTCTGTCTTCCCGGAAAGCTCAAAGATATCTGTCAACAAAAGCATAACAGGATGCGTGCCATGCGTGCGGGCCCGGAGGCATGCTCATCGCAAGCTTTTCATCCGCCCCCAGACTCTTGTACACGTTCCGGATGCGGCCGAACTGCTCCTCCGGTCCCTGTATCCCGTCCGGCCCGCTCTCAATGTCTTCCAGCCCATTTTCCACCAAAAGAGGTCTTGGCGCAATCAGAGAAGCGATGTCACTGATATCCGCGATGTTCCAGAGGCCCGGGACATAGTTGCAGGAACACAGATGGGTGTCCATCATGCAGTCATAATACCCGTGAATATAGCCGCTGATCACAGCCAGACGCACCCGGGTGTCAAGCGCAGCGATCCACATGATGTTCAGGCCCCCGCCGGAAAAACCGGCGCAGCCGATCCGGTCTGTTTCCGCCCATGAGACCGTCTCCAGATAATCAAGAAGCTTCCGGTTGTCCCACGCAATAAGTCCTGCCAGACTCAGTCCGAAGGCCTCGGCAGTCTCCGACAGCACATGACAGGAAGAACCGAGCGGATCAAACGGCCGCCGTCCCAGAAAGGAAATATCTTCGGACGCCGGCGCTTCCTGCCGCAGCCCGAATCCGGACGGATCAGGGCACACGGCGATATACCCGCGCTCAGTAAACGCTCTGCCATACGCCTCCAGTGGTGTGCGCTTCAGTTTTTCCGCCGCCTGCGGCGTGTCGGCAATCCCCGCGACCACTTCCTTGTTCGCACCGTGCGCGGGCAGGCAGATCATCACCGGACGGCGTTCCCCATCCTGCCAATCCTTCGGAAACAGAACGTAAAACGGCATCCTGACGCCGGGCAGGGTCTGAGTCGAAAGACTGCGCACCAGAATCCCGTCCGGTTCTGTTCTTTCCCATAGTCTGTGTAGTTCCGGCTGCGGCTGCCTCTGTCTGTCAATCTGTTCCAGTCTGTCCCACCCCAGAAGCTCTTTCAGTTTATCCCGAAGCTTCTCCTGATGGCGCCTGCAGGTCTCTGCACTGACAAAATCAGGGGGCGCAAAGTGCAGCTGCGCTCCCTGAGTCCGGTACAGATCCTGAAAAAATCCCTTGTAGGAATAGGTCTCTTTCATGAATCCCCCTCTTGCATTATTTTGCGAACTTGTCCGCCTGCTCCTGCAGGTACTTCTGAATATCGTCCAGTCCGGCCGCCTTCTGGTCGTCAATGTACTTCTGAATGGCCGCATCGATATCATTTCCCTCAATAATGCCGGCCAGAAGCAGCTTTCCCTCTTCATCATACAGCTGATCTCTCTGCGCCAGCTGCGTCTTGATCGGAGAGGTGTCCGGATTGAATCCGGTCAGAGGTGCTACAACCAGACTGCTCTTGGAGAGCCACTCGTTGTTTTTCTCCATGACTTCCTTCGTATTGTCTCCGGACGGCTTCTCGAACTTGGAGCGCAGGAACGGCCAGCGGAACCAGTCAAGGTATGTGGAGTTGGACGAATCCTGTCCGTCCGGATATCCGATGGAACCGTCCGATTCGCTTACATACGTCTTCCCCTCAATGCCGTACATAAACATGTCATAGGCTTCCTCATCCGTATCCAGCAGATTCAGCAGCATGAGAACTCTCTCCGGATTGGCCGCATTCTTGTTGATGGCAAATGCATTGTTGAGCGGCGAGTCAAACCGGAACTTGTTGTCCGCGTACGGCTCCGCCCAGCCGAGTTCTGCCCCGGAAACATTGAACCCGTACTTTCCCTTGGCCGCATATTCCTCAAGACCTACCGAGCAGAACGTCTTTCCGTTTGCAAACTCCTTGGTATCCGTCTCCGAGAGCTCGTTTTTGCTCACAATGCCTTCATCGTACCACTTCTTCATCCAGGTGACCGCTTCCTTGAACATTTCCGTCTGCTCAACCGGGACAAGCGTGGTGTCAAAGTTGTCGGTGAACATGTGATAGTTCAGCATGTCCATCTCATATTTGCAGTTCATGATCGCCAGCACATCACTGTACGTGTTGCCTCTCGGGAAACCGGACTCAAAGGTCGTGATGTTCGGGATCTTCTCGTGTGCTTCTTCCAGAAAAGCGTCGATATCTTCGATTGTATCAAGATGCGAATAGTCAACACCGTACTGATCTGCAAGGTCCTTGCGGAACAACAGGATCGGCTTGGACGATTTCTTGTTGATCCACGGCAGCGCAACCATCTGTCCGTCGATACTGCACGCTTCCACAACGCCGTTGTCCTGATAATCCTTATAAAGATCCGGCGCATACTGGGTGAGCAGATCGTTTAACTTAAGGAACGCTCCCTTGTTGGCCATCTTGGAGTACAGCATCCAGTCCGCGACAAAGCACCCGTCAAAATTGTCTCCGCCTGCGACCAGAGAAGTCATCTTGTTCTCATAATCGCCGAACGATACATAGTTGAACTCAATCTTGTCGATGTTCAGCTTGTCCTTGTACTTCTCACAGAAAGCTGCCAGAACTTCATCCTGTGCCGATGCCTTGTCACCGCACGACCAGAAAGTCAGCGTGACCGGTTTTAAGGACGACGCCCCGCCGGACGTTTTGTCCGAAGAACCGGATCCGGCAGCACCTCCGCAGCCCGCCAGCACGGAAGCGGACATAAGGCCCGCCGCCGCGGCTGCCAGTACATGTCTTGTCAATTTGTTTTTCATAAACCCTCCTCTTTTTCTCTCATTTGTCATACATGCCACCGGTGTCCCGGAGAATGTTTCCCTTGCGGTCAGCCCTTGACGGCGCCGACCATGATTCCCTTCACGAAATATTTCTGAACAAACGGATAAACCAGGATGATCGGGCCGATCGTGACGATACAGGTCGCCATTTTTATGGCCTCACTCGGCATATCCTTCATGACTTCCGCCACAGCGTTGACATTCGAGGACGCGCTCAAAAACTGCAGATTGGACGTGATCGTGCGCAGCAGGAGCTGAAGCGGCTGTTTGTCCGTATCATCAATCAGCATGATGCCGAGCCACCAGTCGTTCCAGTAGTTCAGGCTGATGAACAGCGTAATCGTCGCCAGAACCGGTTTGGACAGCGGCATGATGATCTGGAAGAATGTCCTGTACTCCGACGCCCCGTCAATCTTGGCCGCCTCCACCATCTCAATCGGAATGCCACGGTAGTAATTGCGGACCAGGAAGATGTACCAGGCGTTGGCCAGATACGGCAGGATCAGCGCCCAGATCGAGTCGGTCAGATGCAGCATGTTGCGGCAGACAATGAACCACGGAACCATACCGCCGGAGAACAGCATCGTGAACAGCACAAAGAAATTCAGGAAGCTGTGGTATTTCACTCTATCCTGCGAGATCGGATACGCCGCCATGGCATTAACGAACAGGCTCAGAAACGTTCCGACAACCGTGACAATAATGGTGATCCGGTATCCGTTGGCAATCCTCGAAAAATTCTGAAACAGAAGTTTATAAGCCGTGAAATCTACCTGCTTCGGCCAGAGGCTGAATCCGCTCTCATTGATCTCCGCCTCCGAAGTCAGAGACCCGGACAGGACCAGAATAAACGGGATCACACACAGCATCGCCGCCAGAATCAGAATGATGGCAAAAGGAAGATTGCTCCAGTTCAGTTTCTTCTTTGTATGCATATCAGAACAGCGCTCCTTCCGGATTGTATTTACGGGCAATCTTGTTCATGACAAGCAAAATCGCCGTCGAAAGTATCGACTGATAGAAGCCGGCGGCTGACGACATCCCGACATCCCCGTTTAAGCGGAGATTCCGGTAAATGAACGTGTCCAGCACATCCGTGGTGCTGTACAGCTGCCCGTTGTCCCCGATCAGCGCATAAAACATGCCGAAATCCGCATTCATGATCTTGCCGCAGTTTAAAAGCAGCAGCGTGATGATCGTCGGTGCGATCAGCGGAAGACTGACATACCGGATTCTCTGCCATCTGGTCGCTCCGTCAATCTCAGCGGCTTCGTAATAGCTTGTGTCAATGGCGCCGAGCGCGGCAATATACATGACCATGCCATAGCCGCACATCTTCCAGATTCGGAAGATGACCAGAATCAAAATCCATATGTACGGATGTTCATACCAGTTGTACGGTTCCATACCCATCAGAGCCCGGAGATTGTTCAGACTCCCGTGTTCATAGCTGAACAGATTATAAGAAAAGAGTCCGACAACAATCCAGGAAATAAAATATGGAAGAAAAATCCCGAACTGAATTCCGCTCTTGAGTTTTTTACTGCGCAGCTCCGCGAACATTATGGCAAATGCGACCTCAATGACCAGTTCAAAAAAGATGAACAGGACATTCAGGAAGATCGTGTTGCGTGTTGCCCGAAGCGCCGCACCGGTTGAAAACAGATACTTGAAATTGCCGTACCACGGGTCCATCCACGGGCTTCCGAAGATTCCGTCTGAAAAGTTAAAATCCTTGAACGCCGTGACCAGTCCGAACATCGGCAGATAGTTGAATATGATTAGCAGTACTGCCGCCGGAATGAACATGCTGTACAGAGGAGCGTTTTTCTTCATCTCATACAGAAAGCCTTTGAATCCGCGCCGCTCTCGTTTGCAGTACGGCCGGGTATCCGGCCGTTTTCGTTTTCCCATTTTCCAAATCCCCCTGTTCTCTCTTGCGTTCTGTGTTATCTTTTGTTTCCGCGCTTTGTCTTTGACTGTGTCTACGATACCTCCCGCCGGGACATCCGGTAAACTCCGGGTCCTCCCGAAACACTGTGAAAACAGAACAATCAGCTGTCCCACAGACTCAGAAAACTGTACAATCACTCCGAAAACCGGGGAATTGTATTTCAAAATCGTGATTTCTGAAGCATATTCATGTAAAATAAAGTCATGGAAAATGTGAAGAAAAACAGACTCAGAGCACTGTATAAAATGCCCTATTTCAGAAAAATGGTCCTGATCTACGGCCTTCTCATGGCCGCTCTCGCCGCAATACTGGCCATCGTCTACTACAGACAGTATGACTCTGCCTTCCGGGACCACACAAACCGTCTGATCCAGGAGGAACTGCAAAGCTCAAGCCGCTCCTTTAACGATTTGCAGTCCAATATGGACCAGATCAACAGCACGCTGAATGTAGACCGGAACACCAACACGTTCATTTCTCTGACAGAGTTTGACCCGGCCGTAACATATCAGACCTCCCAGAGCCTTAAGAATATTATGATGGCGAATCCGTACATATATGAAGCGGCTCTTTGCAACACACTGAATCAGGAATCTGTATGCTCCGGTGCCGATACGCTGGATCTTCAGGAAGGGCTGCGACGGCTTGACAGCATTCGTGGTTCCGGTATATATACGGCACAGCTTCAGGGAACAGACAGCGGTATGTCTGTTCTTGTATTTGCCTATCCCTTCTATGCGCTCACCTACAACGACGCTCCGAACGGAATCTTTCTCGTCGTCCCGACAGAGCGGCTGCTCTCCGGAATCCCGGGCTTTGATGGCAATGCGCAGCAGATTGTAACAGCAGATGGAACCGTGCTGCTGCAGTCCGCGGAAAACGAACTCTTCCCTTCGGATCCGGATTACCTGTGCCAGGCCCTCGCCGCCATACAGGCTGTTGGACAGGATTGTGGCTCTGTAGAACTGCAGGGGTCCGGCGCTGCCTATACCTGTTCCTACTACACGGACGCATCCGACGGCCTGATATATCTGCGGTATACGAGCTACACCCGCCTGCTGTCCCCTCTGACCCGTACCCGCAATCTGTTTCTGATGATTTCCCTGCTCATCATCGCTGCCGCCGCCATCGCCCAGTTCTTTGTCTCCCGGAAGATGTATCAGCCGATCCGCGAAATAACCGATGAGCTCGGGCAGTCGAAATACAGATCCGCCGGAAGCGCAGGGAATCCGGCCGCCGCCAGTCCCAATGAATTTCAGCTGATCCGGAATGTCTATCACAACGCCCTGCAGGAAATAGATAATCTGGAAAAAGAAAAAGCGGTCTATATACTCCGCCGCAGAAATGATCTTCTCAAAAATATCGTGCTGGACGGAACAGATGCCGGGCGCATGGCACAGGCGCTTGCGGACACCGGATGTCCGGTCCAGTTTTCCGGATGCTTTCTTGCCTCATTTCTGATTGAGGACGCTGATGAAGGTCTGCTGCTTCCCATGGTCATTCACGATATCCAGCAGATCCTGGCCGAAACCATGTGCCCGGATTATCAGACGGAGATTATTCAGACCGGAAATACGGAGATAGTACTGCTGATTTCCACTACAGCAAATGCTGAATCCACCTTTGATCAGCTGATTCAGCAACTGGAAAAAGCCCGGGACAGTATTCTGTCCCGGTACACTCTGAAACTGAATATCGGTCTTGACGGAATCATCGAATCCGCTTCCGATGTCCATCCGGTTTATCTGCGTGTGCGTGAGCTGCAGAACAACCGCTTTGTGCTCGGAGAAAATCAGGTGATCTGCCGCCGGAGAGTCCTGGACCAGCTGGATGACCCGTTAAACATCCCGGACAGACTGATGTCAGACATCATCCGCGCCATGCTGGAAAACCGCGGTCGAGAATTCCGGGAATATCTGGATTCTCTCATCACAACGCTGAAACGCTACTCCTGCCGGACAGCGCGGCTTCTCTTCACACGGCTTTACATCGATACGCTCTCGGAAATGCGCAGCCACGGGATGAATCTTCCCACAGAGTATCTCACGGAAGACAGCTTTTCTCCCGCAACTCTCGAAGAAGGGCAGCGCTATATGCTCGCGCTGTTTGAAACCTGTCAGAACCGGGCCCGTGAGATCGAGAAGCTGAAGGAAAACAAACACTACAGCACCATCAAGGACAGCGAGGACTATGTCCTGAAGCACTACATGGAACCATCCCTGAATGTCGATCAGATCGCCGCACGGTACGGATACACCGCCAATTACTTCGCCCGCATTTTCAAAAGCATCAACGGGACATACATCAACGATTACATCCGCGAAGTCCGTATCATGAAAGCGAAGGAGATGCTCCAGAACAGCAGCATGACGATCAGTGAAATTGCCATCGCCTCCGGCTTTTCAACCTCGAACTATTTCTACTCAATATTCAAAAAGGAGACCGGTCTGACTCCGACCGCCTACCGGATGTCCGGCTGAAGCGCCCCGCCTGTCAGCGTTTCAGAGGATGCTGTACGCTCCGATGATGCCGCTCTTCGCTCTGGGACTCACCTGAAAGACCGGCTTTATCCCCGTCTCTTTATTGGCTGATTACATTTTTTACACGAGTTTTCTCTTATGCTGTCCGCAGCTTACAGGCACTCCGTCAGTTTTCTGCATCCAGCTGCAGAAGCAGCGCCATCTTGAAGGGATGATCGGCTCTCACAAAATGCCGGCCGTTCTTGTCAAACCGGAAGTTCTCTCCCGCATGAATGCGGTGTTCCTTCCCTTCGTAACCGATGACAGCCTCGCCTTCCAGCGCAAAGATGAGCGCCTCGCCCGGTGCCGCGTGCTCGGTAAGACCGGTCCCAGCGTCAAAGCTCATCAGCACGAATTTCATGTGCGAGCTGTTGATCAGATCCATGTTGACGATCTTCCCCTCCTGAACGGGAATGAGGTTCTTAAGTTCAAAAACTTCTCCTGCCTGTAATGTATTGTTCATATCAGAATCCTTTCCCACGGGTATCTCCGTGTACACACTGTCTGTCAGAGCCCGAATGCCTACCGCTTCGTCTGCCGGGACGACAAAGATTTGTCCCGCGCCAAGCTCCCTGGATAGTCCGTGCCCTGTATATGCTGTCATCTTCCCCCGTGACGCGATCCACAGCTTCGGATGCGTGTAGCTCTCCGCGCTGATGTCCGTGCCTGCCGCCAGGGAAAAGACCTGGGTCTCCCTGTCCCCTGCCTGAAACGCGGCACCTGAAATCGTACATCCCGGCACCGGCCTGTTTTCCTCTGCAATGGAGAATACCCGTCCTGCGGCTGCGCTCATTTCTTTCGCTCCTTTCCCTGTCATTGCAGACAAGATACAGCATTGCAAGGCGCTTTTCTGTTGTGCAGGCAACTGATCAGATTTCCGGATACATCCAGTGCCCTGTTCACGCACCAGTAAACAATCCCATACACGGCAAATACAAGCGCCGTGACACAGATCCTTTATCAATAGTCCGTCAGCCTCGCCGTATACAGATTTCTGTCCGGCGCGAAGCTCACGCCGCCCGCCGGGTACCAGTGGTACCGGACAGTCTCGTCACCGTCCTGCCAGAGGTCCGGGCAGGTATTGTCCGTCCAGTCCAGCGGGACAGCGTGATGCTCTCCGCGGGCAGCCATGGCCATGATCTGCGAGAGCTCCCGCATCTGATCACCTGTCAGGACGCCCGGCTTCACCGAGAGAAAAAGTGCCGTGCCGGAGCGTGCAATTACCTCAGCCCACTGACGGTTCTGCTCCCAGGCGATCTTTCCCGTGATCCCGACGCAGTCCGCATCCGCGTCAAAAAATGTGCCGTGCTGCATGAGACGGAATGCCAGCGTGTTCACGCCGACCGCACGTGTGCGCTCCCAGCCGATTCCGCTGGTGTCATCGCCGACCCGGTCCAGATGCATAAGCCCCGCACCGAGATGTCCCACCGTGTTGCAGCCGAGGATAAGCGCACCGTACGGCGCGGCAGCCTGCAGGATCCCCTCATACAGACCGGTGACAGCCTCCGCCGTGGTGCGGCCCCTGTCGGCGAAGTGCCAGGTTCCGTCCGTCACAAGCGGATGCATCTCAAAGCCCCATTTACCGGTCAGATCAAAGGTGGAAAAATCATGCTTGATCAGGCGGTACCCGTTTTCGCACAATGTCCGGATATCTTCCATGACAAATGCAAGCGCATCCGGCACTGTCGGGTCAAGGCAGTCGCGGCAGGAAAGTTTCCAGTCCGCCGGAATTTCCGGGGCGTCATTTAGCAGTGGGCGCAGCCAGATGCCGGGTATTGCCCCGCGCTTTTTGATTTCACCGGCAAGCCCCTTCATGTCCGGAAATCGGCTGTTTCCCTCCCGCCAGGGGCCTCCGATGTACGCCCCGCCGGGTATTCTCTCCTTCTGCCATCCGTCGTCGATCACCATGTACGGGCGGTTCCCGTTTCCTCTTGTCAGCTGTGCCAGAAGGTCTGTGTCCTGCAGAATGGCCTCCTGTGAGCTGTTCCCGTATGCATAATACCAGTTATTGCTGCCGTACACAGGGGTGCCCGGCAGAATCGGATCCGGGCACATAACCCGGCAGAAATCCCTGCCCGCCTCCATGGCAGAAAGGCCCGCGTAAACCCGGGACACGACCGTGCACACGGAAAGGGTGCGCCCGGAAAGCTCTACACCTTCTCCGCCGCAGCGCACGTCCATATACAGACTGATTCCGGAGGTGTCCGCCTGCCAGAAGCAGAAGGATTTCGGGCGGACCTTCACGCCGATCCCGAGCACCTGACTTTCCTTTTCCGACAAGACAAGAAAATACCAGGGCAGGATGCGGGCCGCCGATACGCCGGTCCACTCCATGTCTCCGTATCCTCTCTCCCAGGCATCCCCGAAGATCTTCTTTCCCCGGATCAGGTCCTCACAGTTCCAGCGCAGCCGTATGGAAGAGAGCGGGCGATCCGCCTGAGCGCGCACCGTGACGCCGCCATCTTCTTCCTGTACCAGGCTCACGCGCACGTCTCGGAAGTTCCCGTCCGCCCCGTGAAATATCCCATCATTTGTTTGTATCTCCCAGTAATCCGGCGCCAGCCAGTTCACTGCTGCTGCTATGTTTTCCGCCATATTTTCCTCCTAACCGGCTTCAAAAAAGGGCTGTGAAAATCCTTCTCATTTTAAAAATGGAAAGTTTTTCACAGCCTTTGTTCACTGAAACAGTGCGCAGCCCTGCCTGCGGTAATACGCAATCATCTCATGCAGGCGGGAGACCGGCACGCGGTAATGTGCCGCAATGCAGTCCAGGCAGTAGTACTCCACCGCCCCGCGGTTAATGAATTTCATCGTCGCCGCCACATCCAGCCGCTCCAGTTTTTTCCCGCACCGGGCGCAGTATTCCGTCATTTGTGGTTTCCTGCCTCCGTCACTTCCGGTCTGCCACCCGGCAGCGGAAAACGGCACAGCCGTACGGCTCGAGATCCCAGAAGACGGTTCCCTCTCGGGGCGCCGTCTCCTTTCCGCTCCAGACTTCCCGCATCACAAGCGTCTTTCCGGTGCTCACCGGAAGGCCGATCTCATCGATGTTGAAGCGCGCAGTCACTTTCGAATCTTCCATGTTAAAGCAGCCGACGGCCACATCGCCATCTTCCAGGAGTTTCGCATAGATTTTAATGCCGGAATCCGCCATCATCGGCGTGAGCGCAAACGGCTGACTGTACCAGCCGTCCTGATTGATCCGGATCATTTCCCGGTTTGTGAGCGTCTGACGCGTCACCTCGTCCATATCACGGATGTCGCAGCCGATCATCAGCGGCGAGCCCATAAACGCCCAGAGCGAGAAATGCGTCCGGTACTGTACGTCACTGCAGCCGGCCAGACCCACATTTCCCTTTCCGTGCATTCCGACGATCAGCATATCCATGTCATTGAAGCATCCGTGTCCGTTATAGGGCAGCAGCGCGTCCTGCCGGTCCGCCAGGTCTTTTACCGACTCCCATGTGTCGAAAATATCCCCGGTCGAGCGCCAGATGGACGCCCCGGTCGTCTTGATCCACTCCTGCGTCTCGTCCGATCCCCAGGAACAGGCGGCAAACAGAATGTCCCGCCCGCAGTTTGCGAGCGCCAGCCCCATCCGGCGGTACAGATACTTTCCCGGAATGATCGGGCTGTGGTAGCAGTAGTCATACTTCAGATAGTCCACGCCCCACTTTGCAAATGTCGCCGCGTCCGTGAACTCATGCTCAAAGCTTCCCGGATACCCCGCGCAGGTTTGCGTGCCGGCGCAGGAGTACATCCCGAATTTCAGGCCCTTCCCGTGAACATAGTCCGCGAGATACTTCATCCCGTGCGGAAACTTCGCGGGATCCGCCACCAGACGGCCCGCCTCGTCTCTCTCCTTTAAAGACCAGCAGTCGTCAATGACAAGATACTCATAGCCCGCGTCCAGAAGTCCCGTGTCTGCCATCACATCCGCGGTTTTCAGAATCAGATCCTCGCTGATGTCATTTCCGAATGTATTCCAGGAATTCCATCCCATCGGCGGCCTGTCAATTCTCATACTCTTCCTCCCGCATCTTCTCAAAATAGTACAGTGCGGACTGAAAATCCCCCAGTGCCGGAAGCCTCAGTCCAAAGTGCATCAGCGCGCTGCCGGAAAATTCCCGGTCCGTCCTCTCCTCTTTTCCGTCCTTTAATACGCTTATGCGGTAGACGGCGTTCGGATCCAGCCCCTCTGCCCTCACAAAGCGGCTTCCCGTGTTGGGGCGTCCGAGCACCTGAACATAAGTAATGAGCGCCTGCGAACGGTCTTCAGAGACATTTTCCCAGCAGTCCCAGGGCTCCTCTTCGCACCAGCTGTTCAGCCGGTAATAGTCTCCTCCTGCCACGAGTCCGTGGAAACGGTGGTAGCGCGCGATCTGTCCCGGAATCCGCTTTTTTTCTTCTTCCGACAGCTTCGTCATATCCAGTTCATACCCGAAGGTGCCGGCGAGTGCGACATTGGCGCGGGTTTCGATGGGAACATTGCGGCCGACCTGCTCATTCGGGCACTTGCTCACGTGAGCACCCATGGTCTCCATCGGGTAGACAAGTGCCGTCCCCTCCTGAATGCGAAGGCGCTCTATGGCGTCTGTATCATCGCTCGTCCAGATCTGCGGGCTGTAGTAGAGCATGCCGGGGTCAAAGCGCGCACCGCCGGACGAGCAGTTTTCAAAGAGAATGTCCGGGAAATCCTTGATCAGTCTCTCCTGCATCTCGTAAAGCGCCAGCACGTACCGGTGCAGCAGTTCCCCCTGATATTCCGGTCCGCCGGCTGCACTTCCGAGATCGCACAAATACCGGTTCATGTCCCACTTCACATAGTCGATCTTCGTCGTCTCAAACGCGCTGCGGATCTGGTCACAGACCGCGTCCCGCACCTCTTTGCGCGTAATGTCCAGCACCAGCTGGTGGCGCGCCAGCGTCGGTTCACGGTCCTGTATCTGTATCGCCCAGTCCGGATGTGCACGGAACAGGTCCGAATCCGGCGACACCATCTCCGGCTCGATCCAGATGCCGAACTTCATGTCCAGATCGTGGATCGCCTTACCGAGTCTGGTGAGACCTCCCACGAGCTTCTTTTCATTGACGTACCAGTCGCCCAGCCCGCAGTCGTCATTGTTCCGCTTTCCGAACCATCCGTCGTCCATGACGAACATCTCAACGCCGACAGCCTTCGCCGCTTTCGCGATCGCAATGAGCTTATCGGTATCAAAGTCAAAATACGTCCCTTCCCAGTTGTTGATGAGCACCGGGCGGTCCTTGTCCTTATACGGGCTGCGGATCAGATGTCTCCGGTACAAGCTGTGGAAAGACCGGGTCATTTTCCCCAGTCCTTCGCCGGAGTACACCAGAACGGCCTCGGGAGCCGTGAACGATTCACCCGCATTCAGAGTCCAGGCAAACTGCCAGGGGTGAATGCCCATGGTCATGCGCACACTCCCGTACATCGAGAGGTCGGCCACCGCGGCGAAGTTGCCGGAGTAGACGAAATTCATCGCGTAAACCTCTCCGGTCTTCTGCGTTGTCTCCGGCGTGACAAGTGCCAGGAACGGATTCATCTGCGGGCTCGACACGCCGCGGATCGAGGAAAACACGCTGCGTCCGTGAAGGAGCTTACCCCTCTGTATATGCCGTTCTCTTGCCCAGGCTCCCTCAAGGGTAACGGTCTCAAAAGACCGGTTGTCCTTGTCAAGGCAGGCGCTCCCCGCCCGGTGCAGCACCAGTTTCTGTGTCCCTTCATTTTCAATGACGGCGCTGCGGGTGATGGCATCCTCCTTCTCGAACACCGAATACAGCAGCGTCACCTTCAGCTTCAGAACCGGGTCCTTCAGAATCAGGTACAGCGTCTGCACGTCTCCCTGCTCATCCCCGGCAAATGTCGCCGGAAGCCCCGGCAGCGCCGGTTTTCCGGTCTCAATCTTATACGAGTCGTAAAACAGCTCACAGCCGCGCTGTCCGGCTTCATTCTCCACGTCCAGACAGCTGTCCCGGTAATCGCCAACACCTGCCGTCGGATACTCGAACGGAAACGAAGCAAGAAACGCGCATTTATCGCGCTTTCTTACCTCCGGTCCCGGAACCTCACTGAGGCGGAACATGTCTTCTCCGCCAAAGCAGTTCACCCTGTCGCCGTAGTAGATGTGCCCTACATAGCCTTCCTGCGTGACACCGATGAGGTAGCTGGTGTGCGCGCTGTCAAGCCGGAACTGTCTTTTTTCTTCGCAGTATGTTATTGCCATCTTTGGTCCTCATTTCTCATCAGAGTTTTGTGCCGGATGTGGCAATTCCCTGGATGAACTGCTTCTGGAAGATCAGGTACAGGATGATCATCGGAATGCAGGCGATCAGGGAAGCCGCCATCAGCTGCGGATAATTGGTCGCGTACTGGCCCTGCATCGTCGCGAGCGCCGCGGCGAGCGGCTCCTTCTTCGCGTCCGTGCATACAACCATCGGCCAGAGCAGTTCCTTATAGGCGAACACGGCCGTAAAGATGCCGAGTGCCACCATGGAGGATCTGGCGAGCGGAGCCATGATGAATACAAACGTCTGCGGAATGCTGCAGCCGTCCAGTCTGGCCGCCTCCTCCAGGTCCTTCGGAAGCTGCATATACGCCTGCCGCAGCAGGAATGTCCCGAATGCCGTGACAAGGCCCGGGAACACCAGCGCAAACATCGTGTTGGTCATCTGCAGGCTGCTGATCATAGTATACTGCGGAATTGTGAAAATCTGGCTCGGGATCATCATCTGGATCAGAACCAGAGAGAACATGAGATTCTTCCCCGGGAACTTCAGTCTCGCGAACGCATACCCGGCAAATGTCGCCGTCGCGCATGCGCACACCACCCGCCAGAAGATCAGAAGCAGCGTGTTTTTGTACAGGAGCGGAAAACTCATGTTGTTCCATACCGTTACAAACGCGTCTGTCTTCCATACTTTCGGGAAAATCACGAACGGATTCACACTGGTGGCTTCCGTAACCGTCTTGAAGGAAGTCAGGAACATCCATGCAAACGGAACGATCATGAGGATTGAGAAGAAAATCAGAACCGCCTGAATGATCACCGTATTGATAACCTTGTTGACTTTTTTACTCTGTGACATAGCCGCACCTTCTTCCCCGGATCAATAGTAGAATACCCATTTCTTCTGCAGCTTCATCTGAATCGCCGTGATGATCAGAACGCAGATTACCAGAAGCAGGGCAATTGCCGAACCATAGCCTTTGTTGTGGTTGACGAAGGAGTACTGATAGAACAGGTAAACAATGGACTGGGTCTTCGGCAGCGCCGGATTGGACTTGTCCATAACCATGTAGATCAGGTCGAACACCTGCAGCGCTCCGATGATCCGCGTTACCATAACGAAGAAAACAGTCGGGGAGAGCAGCGGCAGAGTGATCTTGAAGAACTCATAGACGCCGTTTGCGCCGTCCACCTGTGCCGCTTCATAATAATCGTACGGGATCTCCTGCAGGCCGGCCAGGAACAGAATCATGTTGTAGCCGAGCACGGACCACACGCCGATGACGCCGATACTGATCCAGGCGGTCGACGGATTGGAGATCCACTCTATATTGGTGTGGAAGATGTTGTTGATCAGACCGAACTTGGTGTTGTACAGCCAGCGCCACACCATCGCAACCGCCGCCGGCGCCGCCACCATCGGCAGGAAGAAAACGGCGCGGTAGAACGTCCGGCCCGCAATTTTCTTGTTCAGAAGCACGGCGAGTATAAGACCCAGAATGATGGAGAACGGAACTTCAATCAGGGAATACTTGAATGTGTTCCAGAGAGCCTGCCATACTTCCGTATCCTGAAACAGCTGCTGATAGTTTTCGAGGCCGACGAAAACATTGCCCTTTCCGAAATCGCCGGTCCTGAAGAACGTCTGATAAACGGACTGAATAAGCGGCCAGATGTTTAAAATAATAAGTCCCGCCATGGTCGGGAGAATAAAAATCCAGCCCCAGAGAGCCTGGCTTTTATCCCACTTGGTCATCTTGTGTTTTTTTGCTTTGGTCACACCGGATTTTCCAGCCATATCTTTCCCCTCCTGTAAACAGACAGGGGCGGACTTTCTTACGTCCGCCCCTGTCACAAGACTGAATACGCATCGGTATCGGACGCTTTTTCAGTTGCTCTTTGCACTTTCCTTGGAGATGGCGCTGTTCATATCCGCAGCAACCTGCTTGCAGGTTTCCGCCATCTTGCTGGGATCTGCCCATGCAGTCACAAGATCTTTGTTCATCTGATCCTCCCACACGGAGGTATTATAAGTGTACGGGCGGAGCACCAGCTTGTTCGTTGCGTTGCCGGTCTTGGCTTCCGTCTCCTGCAGATACGGCTTCAGATTGAACTTGTCCGTATTGTTGACCCAGGTGTCCGACGTGTTGTTGTAAGCGCTCATCGTCACGCCCAGCTGTGCCTGCATCTCCTGCATGTCCTTGCTGCCGAGCCACTCCAGAAGCTTCCAGCAGTCATCCGGACGGGTTGTCTTTGCGGAAGCAGCCCATCCGAGGCCGTTGCAGATCGAGGCCCGCACACCGGTCTCCTTGTCATACGGCAGAATGGCTACGTCGCAGTTAGCCGTCATGTAATCGTTCTGCTTGAAGGCCGGTACCATCCAGGAGCCCTGGGTGCACATCGCAACGGTTCCTGACTCTATCAGCGCGTCATCCTTGGTCTCACTCATGACGGACGGATCCGGACAGTATTTCAGAAGTTTGCCGACCGTTTCCATCGCCTCAATGGTTTTAGCGCTGTCAAACTCCGATTTAGTCTTGTCTTCGCTTAAAACAGAACCGCCATGCGAATAAATGATGTTATAATAGCCAGCCTGATTGTTGTCAGAACTCATAGAGAACCCGTACTGCGATCCGTCGTCCTTTGTCAGCTTCTCCGCAGCTGTCAGAACATCATCCCATGTCCAGGTCTCATCCGGATAGGAAAGACCCGCCTCGTCAAACATGGTCTTGTTGTACCAGAGCGCGATGGTATCGTAGTCCTTCGGAATGGCATAGTGCTTGCCGTTGTAGGTGTACAGCTGTGTCACCTGTTCCATGTAATTGGAAAGATCAATCGTCGAGCTCTTCTCAATATACGGATCCAGATCCAGCAGCATGCCGTTGTTCATGTACATCTGGGAATTGTTCGAGTGCATCCAGAAAACATCCGGAAGGGAGCCGCCTGTCGCCGCTGCCTCCAGCGCCGTCCAGTACGAATTCCAGTCCTTGACCTGAAGATCGGTCTTGATGCCCGTCTCTTCCGTAAACTTGTCCAGAATCTTCTGAATTCCCGGCTGCTGATTGGTATCCCAGATCAGGACCTCCAGGGCGTCTGAGCTGCCGGAGCCCTTGATCTCCGATGCAGCCGTCGTAGTCGTACCGCCTGCTGCACCTGCTGTCGTTGTCGTTCCGGCTGCTCCGGCAGTCGTTGTGCCGGACCCGGAACCGCACGCCGTAAGTGACGCGGCCATTACACCGGCCAGTGCGCCGGCAAATATCTGTTTCTTCATGGATTCCCTCCTGTAATGCCGATAACTCCTCTGTTTTTCGTTATGCATATTGTACAACACGCTCTGCTTAGTGACTTAATACTAGTGCATTTTGCACTGTCACTCCATGGCAGAACGTATGCAAAATATGGCAAATTGTGCTGTTATTTTGCTTTATTTTTGTCTGTTTTGTGCATTTCGTGGTACGATATATAGAAGAAAGAAAAGCGTTTTTGCAATATTTGCCGGGCTTAAAGCCCCTGTGAGAAAAAGAAAATTTTTGCAGTATCACCCTGAAATTCCGGAAGGAGAAAGGTACACTTATGCATATTTTCAGAGAAGACACTCCGCTCGGGCGTATTCTGGGCGCTGCCGGTGACATCATTATCACCAATCTGCTGTTTGTCCTGCTCTGTGTCCCGGTAATCACCATCGGAGCCGCCGTCTCGGGGCTGGAGTACTTTCATCTGAAACGAAGACGCGGGTCCGATGAATCAGCCCCCGGACTTCTGCTTGAGGGATTCCGGATGAATTTCAAACAGTCCACCATCGGATGGCTTCTCCTCTGTCTGCTGTTCTACCTGATCACGGTAGATCTGAGCGCCTTCGGACAGGACGGAGCCATGGAAAATCAGGCGCTGTACATCGTTTCGCTTGTCATCGCCGCCTGCCTGCTCTTCTTTGCCTGTTATTATTTCTCTGTTGTCTGTGCCTTCAAGGGCAGCCTGAAGACACTTGCAGCAGATTCGATCATGATGGCCGGCAGGCATCCTCTCTCCACACTGGCCATGGCGGCGCTGCCGGCCCTCGGCGCGTGGGTTACGCTGCGCAGCGCCGATCTGCTCCTGGCGCTCATCCCGGTCTGGATCGCCTGCGGCTTCAGTCTGATCGCCTGGGCAGATTCCTATATCCTGATCCGCATCTTCCGTCCGTATCTGCCTGCATCCCCTTCGGAAGATACCCGCTCTTAAAGCACCGAGTTCAGCCCGTATGCGATCTGCTGCGCACTTTTTTCCACATGGACGGTGTGGCTCTTCCGATACGCACCCGGACTCTGCTCATAGTATTTCCGGAAGGATTTGTCAAAGGCCATGGAGTCGTCATACCCGCACAGGTGACTTATCTCCGTGATCGTTTTCCCGGTGTTCAGAAGAAGATACTTTGCCTGCCGCATCCGCACCCGCGTCAGATACTCCTTGGGAGGCATGTGCATCAGGGTCTTGAAACTGTGCGTGAGATAGCTGCGGGATACGCCGATTTTCTCCGCCACCTCTGTCAGCCGGATTTTCTCCGCATAGTGATAATCCAGATAATCGACCAGATACCGCACGTATGTGCTGCCGGGATAATCCAGCAGCTGCTGCTCTGTCTCTGCGTTACCCTCCATCAGTTCCGCCAGAATGTCCAGAAGCAGTGCCAGCCGCCGGACCTCGTCCAGACAGGTGAGCGAGCCATAGTCCGTGATCTTCGTCACCTTCTGCCAGATATCCTCCGGATCCGGAGCGCTGACGACATAGCGTTTTCCCTTTTCAAAACCGATCCGCTTCACATATGCGTCACAGCGGAACCCTTCAAACCCGATCCAGCAGTACTCCCACGGGTCGTCCATATCTGCCGCATAATGATAAAACTCCCCCGGAAACATGGCAAATGCCTGACCGGCCCCGATCCGGTATGTTTTCCCACTTACCGTAAATGTCCCTTTTCCCCGGAGCACGGTGTGGATGACATAGTTTTTCCGATACCCTTCCCACATATGCCCGGGCGGGCACTCCTGCGTCCCGCAGTACTCCAGACAGATTCCGCCGATCGGTGCCGTTGTGGACACGATCGTCGGCTCGATCCGGTTGATGTCCATCAGGCACTGATAATATACACTGCGTCCTATTTTTCTCACCCCCAGAAAATCACAATCCGCCAGGCAGCGGATTTTCACAAACCGTTTGCATCTGCCCCCATTTTACCATAATTTTCTCACGCATCTTGCATCCGCAGTTCCAGCATTCTATGATATTTGTATATACATCCGTGAAAGCAAAAAGGTGGGGGGATATATGCGGATTTTTGAAGGATTTCAAAAAGGAGTCAATCTCGGAGGGTGGATTTCCCAGTTTTCGGAATTTGATGAAAATCATTTTAGCACATTTATCACGGAAGATGACATCCACACCATCGCAGGACTCGGCTTTGACCAT
Organism: uncultured Lachnospiraceae bacterium; assembly: GCA_903789615.1. GTDB lineage: Bacteria > Bacillota > Clostridia > Lachnospirales > Lachnospiraceae > UBA4285. The sequence goes on from CAIFEV010000002.1 coordinate 341,842, forward strand.
GTGCGGGTCCCGGTCGATTACACTGTGCTTCAGGACGAAGACGGTCGGATCCGGGAAGCCGGATTCCGCCATCTGGCCGACTGCCGGAGATGGTGTGAAGCCTGTCATCTCAACATGCTGATCGATCTGCATGAATGTTACGGATATTCTTTTGATCCGCTGAAACGCGGTATGGACCGGAAGCGCTTCTTCTATGATGAATCTCTGCAGCAGCGCTTTCTGAATCTGTGGAAAGAGATCGCCGTGCGGTTCGCCCCCTGGCAGGAACAGGTTGCATTTGAACCTCTCAACGAAGTTGTTCTGCCGGAAGTATCCGACGCATGGAATGCCCTTGCCGCAAGATACATCCGAATGATGCGTACCATCGTCCCGGACAGCTATATCGTCATCGGCGGAGTCCGTTACAACAATGTACTAAGTGTTCCGCTTCTGAATCTGCCGGCAGATGACAGACTGGTGTACAACTTTCACTGCTATGAGCCCATGATTTTTACACATCAGGGCGCCTACTGGGTTGACGGTATGCCATCGGATTTTCGGATCGGTTACCCGAAAACACTGGCGGAATACAAAGAAGCCGGCGAATGTCTGGACGCCGATCTTGCCGGTGCTGTCTATGAAAAAGGAATCCGGGACATCGGCGAAGGTTTTTTTGAAGATATATTTGCACCGGCCATTAAAAAAGCAGAGCATGACAATGTCCCGCTTTACTGCGGCGAATACGGCGTGATCGATCTGGCGGACAACCGCGACAAACTCCGCTGGCTGCGCGATATTCACAGCGCCTTCCAAAAGTCCGGGATCGGACACGCACTCTGGAACTACAAAGAAAAAGATTTTGGTTTGCAGGATGAGCGGTTCTCCGAAATCCGGGATGAATTCATTTCCATCCTCTGAATATCAGGCGCCGGGGCTTAAGTCCGGCGTCTTTATTTTTGTCCGTTTCCTTCTCTTCCGCCAGCCCTTCGAAACACTTGCAACTTGATGGCGGCTTCCTCCAGTTGATCTATAACATTCAGACGTTATAATATGACCGGGAGGCACTTTATGGAAAACGAAAATTTCTGCAGAATTGTTAAAGACTCCGGCTATTCGCTTTATAAAATTGCGAAGTCTGCCGGCATTCCCTACACGACCGTAAACCAGCTGTACCGGGGAAAGACGGACATAAATCACGCTCAGGTGCAGACGGTATTTCGTATAGCCTGCCTTCTTGGCTGCCATGTAGAAGATCTTATGAACCGGTTTGATTTTTTGTCCGGAGCAACCGGAACCGCACAGGGGATATCCTACACATGGGGGTCCAATGGCAAAACAACAATTATACAGTTTCAGGATAACGGAAGGACTGTAACTTTGGATATGAACGTTCCTCTTACATGCCCGTCAGACAGGAAGTACTACGGGCAAATGGCAGATATGAGCATAGAAGATTATTTACAGGATAAAAAAGATCAGGAAATAATGGAAGGAATGTTGAATGGATGAATATTACTATCTTATGCATAAAGACACGGTATGCGGTGTCTTGAAAATTGATACAGAGTCAGGAACATTAAGCAATTTCCGGTCCAACCGTCCGGATTATATGCCGTTTTTCGGGCACGGCAGTAAAGCGCAAATGCAGATCTGGTGGAAGAATCGCGCTGTTCCCGGGAGCAGAAAGGATATGGCTGAGATTTTTCACCAGGCAGGCTGCACAACCCCAAGCGAATATCTGGTAAAAAATCTGGGATTAAGTCTTACCGATTCCTATTGGATTTGTCCTAATGGCAGCAGGATGAAATGGAAAGACATTAATCTGTATCGTCACATTTTAATAAAGAAACCGTTTGTCCCCTACCATAATGCTTCTTCCTTTGACCCGAACGCAAGTCTGGGCGGACAGATGGAGAAATACTGGGACCTTTCGGGTGATATTCCTGTGCTTGTAAAAAAGTCTCCGTTATATCATGGACAGCAGGCTGTGAATGAAGCATTTGCCACTTTACTGCATTCCAAACAAAAAACGGATATTCCTTACGTTTCTTATACGGTTCAGAAAAGTCCTGATGACGGGATATACTGCAGCGTATGTCCGGCATTTACATCTGAAAAATACGAGTTTATATCCGCCTACGAAATGGTTTCGTCGGAGCTGAAACCAAATCATAAAAGTATGTATGACCACTTCATCGATGTTTGTGTACTACACGGGCTGGCCCGTGAACAGGTGCAGAGATTTCTCGATTACCAGACTTTGACTGATTTTGTATTAAGCAATACAGATGAACATCTGATGAATTTTGGTATCCTCAGAAACACAGATACCATGGACTTAACAGGCCCATCTCCCATCTTTGATACTGGAAACAGTATGTTTTACACCGATGATGACAACGTCACACCCTACACCCGATCCGAGCTTTTGGAGCAGAAAATTACAGGTATACACGACAGAGAAGAGAGAATGTTAGAGCATGTGAAGTACAAGAACGTTGTAAATACAAGCAGGCTGCCATCTGTTCAAACTGTAAAAGATTTTTATATGCAGTACGGTCTTGATCCCTCCAGAGCTGCATTTCTAGCACAGAATTACGGAACAAAATGTGAGATGCTGGGAGAATTTCAGCATGGATTAAAAATTTCTATTTTTCTTGAAAAGCGCAAGGGACAGTCACAGAAACACCCTCGCGGATAAATGTTTCTGGTTCACCCCAAAAGAGCTGCCGCATCATCTGACGCGGCAGCCCCTTATTTCTGTCAGTTTTCTTTCTCTTCCAGCAGCTCTTCAAAACACTTCGCGTCCGCGATCAGCTGCTCCCGGCTGTCGCCCTTCACGAATTCCATCAGGGCGTACCGGTCTTCGCCCCGATTCACATGGGCCAGATACGTGCGCCAGGCGTCCACGCCTTCCGCAAACGGATGCCTCCCGTCCTCTTCCCAGTAATAGACATGCAGGTTCAGAAGCTTTCCGCGCCGTTCAAGCATGTCAAGCCCCTCCCTGCGCTGCTCCATCGACAGGTCCGGTGTCGGCTGCCACAGGCAGTACAGATTGCGGTGATTCACATCCGAGAGGAAACGCTCTGCCGACTCGTTGGTATCCGTCAGCGTGTTCCGGTGCCATTCCAGTGCCACCTTGATGTTCATCGCATCGGCAGTCTCCGCGGCCTGACGCGCCTCGTTCACCATATCATCCCACTCGGGTCCCGTTATATCCCGGCTCGCTTTTATGCCGCCCCAGATGCGGATGAGCGGTGCGCGGAGCGCATACGCCGTACGCAGCGACTGGTCAAACCGGCTCACCGGATCCTCCTCGACACCAAGCTTGTAATACGACCCGTAACCAGCCACGGCAAGCCTTGCGGCATGCGTCTGATGATACAGCCTCGCAGCCGCCTCTGTATCCCCCGGTGTCACGTGCCAGTTCTCCGACCACTCGACCGCCTTCAGTCCCGCCGCTTTTACCGCCTCAAGGACAAATTCCGGACTCTCCTTTTTGAACGTCGCCGAGACAATACCCGGAATAATCATAAATCCTGCGCCTCCATTCTGTGTAAAAGCTCTGCCAATATTATAGTACAGAATTTTCAGCCGGATTTCGTCAGTCAGACAAATCTGTAGCGCGACGTCCGCGGAAAATGCCGGCTTCTTCAAACGGAGCCTTCAAAATGCCGGCTTTATCCACATACAATGCACCGGTCGGGCATACCTGGAAACAATACCCGCAGCCGATGCATCCGTCTGTTTTTGCTGCTTTTCCATTCCGGAGCTCAATTCCTTTGTTCCAGCATACATCAAGACATCTTCCGCAGCCGATGCATTTGCCCGTATCAACCTGAGCGGACTGATAGGCATCGCCGAGCCGGTTCTGGCGCGCAAGCGCAAAGTCTTTATCCATCTGAAAAAGTTTGAGGCCGTCGCCAACAAGCGAGTCCATGTCCGGATAGCCATTGGCATCCATCCAGCTGCTCACCTGTTCAATCACCCGCTTACATGCCATGGTTCCGCCACAGCAGGCAAGGGCTCCAAACTGTACCATCTCCGAACCGGACATTAATATCCGGAGTGCATTTTCATAATTGAATACACCTCCGCCCGCATAGAGCGGTATCGTGACTCCGGCCGTTCTGGCCTCAGCCACGCTGTAGCATGCCAGCGGCGTTGCCTGTGTTCCGCCATACCCGGCGCCCGGTCTTGCCTGCGTTTCTCTCCAGTCAGGGTCCATATAAAACGCTTTCCATCTGGCAGTCGGACCGGCTGCTGCTGCTCCCGCTGCCTGGGCAATCCGCATGGATGTAAGCGCATCGACAGACTCAATGGCAAGCTTTGCCATGACGGGTGTTTTCGGAACCGCTTTCCGGATCAGCTCTATGCTGTGGCGCAGAAGCTGGTGATACGCGAATGTTCTGTCTTTTGCCACCGCAACACCCGGTGTATTGAAATGCAGTTCTATCGCATCCGCACCGGCCAGCGTCAGTTCTTTCGCCTGCCTGGCCCACTCCGATTCCCAGTCCCCGCCTTTGACAATATCGCTGTAGTGTCCGACGGAAACCCAGAGTTTGATATCGGAATCCATCTCCCGCTTGATTTTCCGGACCTCTTCACAGTACTGCTCCAGGCTGGTGACTTTATCTTTAATCTGCCGTCCAACCGCATGAGAACTGATTACCATCTTTCCGCTGTACATCGCCGATGCATCGGGGCCGATAAAGGATCCGCCTCCTGCCCCGTGTCCGTAATTGCGCAGTACAATCGCGCCGGGACGCATTTTTGAGCTCTTAAGCACATTGTCCGCCCCCTGCGTCGCAGGGCTGGAAGCAACCACAAAGGGATTGATCATCCCCATCTTCTTTACATACAGATCTGCCATGTATACCCTCCTCACATTGCGAGCACGGAATTCCAGATGTCCTCATCCACAGGTATTCCGTTTTTCTGGTTCTCCTCGCGCACTTGTTTTCTATGTTCTCCCGGAAAATGCACGGGAACGCCCTCCTGCACCGGAGCGGATGTCTTCATATAGGCAAGCGCATCCGCAATTTTCTTTTTGATTTCCTGCTCGTCGGAAAAATGATCCAGATCCACACAGATAAACATCTGCGACAGCGCGGTTTCCGCCGACATGGTTCCGACAATCTGTGACGTGGCGCCTCCGGAGAGCGAAGCCGCAATCAGATCCAGTGCCAGCGAAAGTCCTGATCCCTTCCAGTATCCGATCGGAAGGCTCTGATGTGTCTCCAGAATTTCCGCCGCATTTTTCGTTATTTTCTGGTCTTTATTGAAACCGCCGTCGACCGGAAGCATTTTGCCGGCCCGCTTGTAGCTCTCGAGTTTCCCGTAGGAAAACATCGACATAGCGACATCCACAAGAACCGGGGTGTCACCGTTCGGGATTGCCAGAACAACCGGGTTATTGCCCAGACGTGCATCCCGGCCGCCCCAGGGCGGCATATTCGGTACCGTATTGGTCCAGAACACTCCGATGCAGTTTTCTTCTACAGCCATAAGCCCGTAATTACCCGGCCGCATCCAGTGGTTTGTATTAGCCAGTGCGACAGTCCCGATCGTGTACTGCTTTGCCAGGCGGATTGCCTCTTTCGTGCACTGGTATGCGTTCAGATTTCCGGGACCGCGGTTTCCGTTCCATCTCTCGAAAGCTCCGAAAGATTCACTCAGTGTCGCCTCGTGATCCAGAATCACAGAACCATTGTCCACACTCCGGATAAATTTCGGGAAACGGTTCAGTCCATGCGTGTACACACCGTCAAGGCTTGCATCCGCAAAAAGTTTCGCACTTATCGCCGCCTTTTCATCCGAAAGTCCTCTCTTTTTAAGCACCCTCAGGAACTCAGAATACATCGTTTCATATGGTACTCTCACGCTGATGACCTCCTCACCCTTTGACAGCACCAACCATGACGCCTTTTACAAAATACTTCTGAATAAACGGGTACACAGCCAGAATCGGAACCGTTGCCACAACGATCGTCGCATACTGGATTGTCTCAGAGATCAGATACGCATCCGTATCCGAACCTGCCGTCATGCTTGAGGTATCGTTCTGGATCAGCACTTCCCGCAGGATCAGCTGCAGAGGCTCCTTTGCCTTATCGTGAATGAACAGCATCGCGTTGAACCATGCATTCCAGTTGTATACAGCGTAAAAGAGAACCAGAACAGCGATGGTCGCCTTGACAAGAGGAACCATTATCTTCCACAGAACCGTCCAGTCATTAGCCCCGTCGAGTTTGGCCGACTCCACAAGTTCAGCCGGAACACCGGCCATAGCCGTGCGCATGATAATCAGATTGTAGGTATCGACCGCTGTCGGAATAATCAGGGACCAGATACTGCCATTCAGCCCAACTCCTTTGACTACCAGGAAAAACGGGATCATGCCGCCGTTGAAATACATACTGAAGACTATCAGAACTGTGATCAGGTGATTCCACATCACGTCTTTTCTGGACAGAACATACCCGGCTATGGCAGTAAGGCAGATACTCAGAGTCGTGCCGATGACCACAACAAAGATCGTTACGCCATATCCGGTCAGAATATTCCGGTTCCGGAATACAGCCTTGTACGACTCAAGAGAGAACCCCTCCGGCCAGAGAAGAAGTCCCTCATGAGCAGCATAGAGGGCCGGTTTGGAAAACGATGCCCAGAGTACATGCACCAGCGGAACAAGAACGATCAGCATAAGAATCAGGATAACAATGACATCCACAACGTCAAAGATACAGCTTCCAAGGCTTTCCTTGATGTGGCTTTTCTTTTTCTGATTTCGCGATGGCCTTACGGCCGCAGCAGCATTTGCCATATTGGATCACCTCCTCCTCACCACAGTCCGGAGCCGTTCAGCTTGTTCGAGATCTTATTGGTGATCAGGACAAGTCCGAAGCTGACAAGACAGTTAAACAGGCCGACGGCTGTTGAATAGCTGTACTGGGCCTGAACAATACCCTGCCGGTACACATAGGTATTGATAACATCTGCCACATTCAGTGTTGCATCATTGTACAGAAGCATAACCCGCTCATATCCGACATTGAATATCTTGCCCATCTTCAGAATGAACATAATGATGATCGTAGGAGCGATGCCAGGCAGCGTCACGTGAAGCATCTGCTGCCATCTCCCGGCCCCGTCTACACGTGCGGCTTCATAGAGCTGCTGATCAATTCCTGTCAGTGCAGACAGATATATGATGGAATTCCACCCCAGTGTCTGCCACAGTTCTGTCAGTACATAGATTGGCAGAAAATATGACGGATTATTGAGCATCGCCTTTTCCTCGACGCCAAACAGAGCGTGAAGAATCTGCGTGATGGCTCCACCTGACCCTGTCAGAACGATGACCATACTGCACACAACAACCGTAGAAATAAAGTGCGGAATGTATGTCACCGTCTGCGCCACTTTTGAGAATTTCGCGCTTTTAAGTTCGTTGAGAAGCAGTGCCAGAATAATCGGACATGGGAATGTCAGCAGGGAACAGAGACTGATTTTGATCGTGTTCCGCAGCAGCCGGAAGAAATAATAATTCGTGAAAAATGCTTTAAAATGCTTGAAGCCGACGAACCGGCTCCCGAGAATCCCCCGGGCCGGTTTATAATCCAGGAAAGCAATGGAAAGCCCGAACATCGGCCCGAATTTGAAGATCGCATAATAGATCAGGATCGGCATGATCATCAGATACAGCAATTTATTTTTCTGCCAGTCCTTCGCGCATCTCTGCCGGAAGGTGAGTTTTGACACCGCGGCATTGCCCCCGGAGCCTTTTTGAACCTTTCTGTCTTTCATAAATTTCCTTTCTCTCCGGCCTTCACGCGGGCCGGAGACTCTTTTTAACCTTTTGGGTCAAGTCCGTTTTCCTCCGAATGCAGATCCCGGTACTGAGACGGCGTGACACCTTCATACTGTTTAAAAACCCGCAGGAACGTGCGTTTGCTGGCGAACCCGCAGATACGGCTTGCTTCTTCGACAGTCTTTCCCCTGAGCAGTTCCTCTTTCGCTTTTGAAAGTCTCAGAGTCGTGATGTAATGGGAAGGCGTATCTCCCTCTGACTGTTTGAAATATTTGGACAATACGGCCGGTGTCATGGAGAACTGTTCGGCCACCATGGCTGCGTTCATCTCCGGATTCATAAAATTCTCCCCAATCCATCCGGTGATTTCCTGACTGAGCCCTCCTTTTGCCGTATTCTTTTCGTTTTCAGCAATGTCTGAGATTTTCTGACATGTAACCCTCACCGCATCCAGCAGAGCTTCCTTCACAGTTCCTTTGTCCTGCCCACGGGTATGACAGACCTTCATCATCGCGTCATATCGGTACGTCACCACCGGATCATCGGCAACATGTTTTCCTGCCCGTAAAATATCTGCGGCAATCCGCGACGCAAGATACTCAAAAGCCTCTCCGGAGATACGTTCTGATCTGTTAAGTACAAGAATCTGCTGAATCTGCGCCATCGCGCCCTTTTCATCACCGTGCTGAATACAGTACATCAGCCTGTTCTCCACATCCACCGGATACTGCGGCAGATGATCCTCCGAAACCCGCTTCAGATCACTGTAGCAGATGACATCGCTGTCGCTCTCCCTGCGATAGGTAAACACGGTTTCTGTCTCTTCAAACTCACGTCGTATTCCGTTGATGCCATGATGCTCGTCACTGATCGCACTCTCATATCCGATATGAAACTGATCCATGACAAATGTTTTTGTTTTCTTTTCTGCCTTGCGCACCTCTTCTGTCAGGTCACCATGCGCGGCATGCGCCGTCTTTTTCCACACAGCGTAAATAATTTCCTCTCTCCCTTCCTCCAGACACACACAGGAAAGTTCCGCATCCGCCAGATTCTCTTCGGTTACATTTTTCAAAATGAAATCTTTTAAATCAGCGCGCACAGACGCCGTCTCATCTTTTTCAATCTTGTACCGCAGCAGTATGCACGGCTGATCATCGGTTATTGCCAGGCCGACTTCACGGAACGTATCCCGGTCAAACTGTTTCGTAACCTCCCTCTGATGCAGAACCTGACTGTATACCCCCCTGCGGATAGATATTTTCTGATGTTGAAGCAGATCGTCATTTTCCAGATTTTTTTCAACAAGCTGACGAATATGGCTGTCAATGTACTCATATGCATCCGGCGGAAGAGCATCCGGAACTTTGCCGCCCTTCCTGTCGCTTCCGGCAAATGCGCCGATCGTTTTGGAGATTTCCGTATAACGTTTCCGGTATTCTGCCGATATTACAATGGCAAATAATATAACATATATAGTAACAATGATAATTACCAGGCGGACCGCAAATTTGATCTGCTGCAGATAATTCACATCCCGGGTCAGTACACAGAAATCCCAGTTCTCATAATCTGAAGATATTGAAGTGACAACTTTTCCGCCGACAGAAAACCGGCTTCTTCTGCTCTCCCTGGCGCTCTCCAGAAGCCTGGACAGTATGATATCCGCATCCTCTTCTGACAGATCCGGGCTTCCGATTATGACTCTGTTGTTCCGGTCCGCAATGCAGAGAGAGCTCTCTTCCAGCCAGTCGGAAGCTTTCACAAGCTGATCCAGATCAAAAATCATCACGGCATTGCAGCCAGCCAGATCCTTTCGCATCACATTAAGCGGCCTGACAAAAATCAGATATCCACTTTTATTTGAAGCACTTCCCGGCACCGCAAAACTCCGTGTCGTCTGGTACACACCGCTGATGGCGTCGTGAAAGCTTTCAAACGGAACACCGGTTTCTGCGATTTCATGCCCATAGAAACTCTCTGCATCTCCATAATATGTGTCGGATGCCGCCAGATTGCTGCCCGGAAAATACAGATAAATATGGTTTCCCGTCTGCCCTTCCATACTGTTGATGGACCGGGTAAGCTGATACAGTTCCCAGCGCGGGCCTTCCATATCCCCGCTCTCTAAGACCGCCTCCAGAACACTGCTGCTGTTCCCCGCCTCCGCGGTAAACTGCCGCAGCTGGGAAAGCAGGCTGTCAATCCGTATCCGGGTTATATCCAGCTGAATATTTCCGGTATATTCCAGATTTTCGCGCATGCTGTGGACCATGTGACCGGAACTGACGATCAGTGTCAGAATGGCCGCAAAAGCCATAATGAAATACGGAAGGCTCCATTTGCGCAGCAGACTGCGGTTGATTTTTGCTTTTCCAGCTTTGGGCATTTTTACTTTCTCCCGGAACATCACGATAAGATATAGACTATATTATAACATCCCGGAGCTTTGCCGCCGCATCACACAGTAACCGGATGTTTGCAGTGCTCCTGCAGCTTATCCAGAAACAGATCATCGTCTACCGGAACGTCAGTCCAGCCTCCACCTGTCCAGGATGACAGGTGGATCGCGTTGGAAATTTCCAGCCCGTTAAGCCCCTCTGCTCCCGGTGCAATCGGCTTTTTCCCGTCAAGGATACAGTCAGCAAAATTGCTCAGGATTCCGGCATGCGATGTATACGTCCCCTTTACCGGAACCTCGCAGTTCCAGACCTCCGGTTTCCCAAGTCCTTTTGTCCACGTCCGGTTGAATTCCGGTTCCGGAATCCGAAGTCTGCGGAAAACAAGAGAATTGTTTTCAACCACAATCTGTCCTCTGTCGCCGTCAATTTCCAGCCTGTTTGTACCGGGCGCTTCCCCGACGGTCGTGATATAGGCCCCGGTTGCCCCGTTCGGGTATTCAGCCACCGCATACAGGTCATCTTCAACTTCAATTTTCCTGTGTTTTCCGTAATAAACCTGTGAGCGCACGCGGGAAGGCATTCCGCAGATCCACTGCCATAAATCCAGATTATGCGGATTCTGATTCAGAAGAACACCGCCTCCCTCGCCGTCCCAGGTGACTCTCCAGCCGCCCTGATCATAGTAGCTCTGGGAGCGGTACCAGTCTGTGATGATCCAGATGACTCTCCTCATTTCTCCCATTTCGCCGCTCTGAAGCAGATCTTTCACCTTGCAGTAGAGCGGATTGGTCCTCTGATTAAAATCCATGCAGAATACAATATCCGGATGCTCCGCCGCCGTGGCGTTCATGCGTTTCACCTGTCTTGTGTACACCCCGGCCGGTTTTTCTACCAGCACATGCACCCCGGCACGTATTGCTTCTTCCGCCAGTGACGGATGCAGATAATGTGGAACCGCAATAACAACGCCGTCCACCTCGCCGCTGTGGATCAGAGCTTCTGCGGAATCATACAGTCTGACAGAATCTCCGAGCATCGTCCGGGCTGCCTTCAGCCGTCCGGGATCCGTATCAGCCACCGCCGTAATGGTGAGTCTCGAAACTTTCCCCGAAAGGATCTCTTTAGCGTGCTGTGAACCGATATGTCCAAATCCGATAATTCCGAATCGTACTTTTCTCATGCCTGTGCCTTATCCGCCTCCTTTTCCAGTCCTCTGAGCAGTTTCAGTGCTTCCGGTGCATCCTTTTCAATATTATCCGTCTTACCTTCTATGCTCATGCGCCCTTCATATCCGATTTCTCTCAGGCCGGCAAAAAGCATCTCATACTGCTCCCCTTCTCTGCCCAGCGGATATCTCCGCCCGTCAGATGCCGCGATGTGAATGTGCTTTAACGGCTTCACCATCCGGAGATATTCCAGGCTGTCGGCATTTTTCATGACATGGTAATAGTCACAGAGCAGTGACACATTATCCATCCGCGCGTCCGCTGCGAGAATTGCGCCCTCTTCCAGCGTGTTGATCATATTGGTCTCCGCTCTTGAAAGCGGTTCAATGACAATTTCAACTCCGTGCTGCGCAGCAACCTTTCCGGTCAGGCGGACAACACTAAGCAGTCTGCGGTAATATATCCCGAAATCCGCTCTGCCCGGGCAGTTTCTCGCTTTTCCGCTTCCGAAAACCGCTATTTTCCCTCCGAACCCTTCAATCATGGAAAAGATCTTCTCGTCAAGCTGCTGAAGGTCCTGTTCGGAAAAGCTTCCGTCCACAATATTGATTGTCTTCGGAAAAAGAACATTCCAGCTTTCTGCTCTCAGATCAAGATCTCTCAGCAGCGCCTGACCATCCTGAATTTCCCTGTCCGTAAGCTGCAGAGTTTTTGACGCATTCAGTTCAATATAATCGTACCCTGTTTCTTTCAGAAGTCTGGCATTCTCCAGGCCCGTACAGATCCCATACCGCATAACTCCTGTCATATCCTCCTGTCATATAAGTTCGTATCTGTCCTCAAACAGTTTCAGATTCTTTCCGCCCGGCAGAATGACCGTCTCATGATCTTCTCCGATTTCTCCTGTATACGCCCCTGCGCCTTCCGGCTGAAGAATTGTGATCAGTACCAGCGGGGCTCTGCCTTCCTGTTTTATTATCAGCTGCGGAATCGGCTTCTTCCACATATATCCGCCCGAATACCATCCCCCGATCGGATCTTCACTGCCGCAGAGTATACGGGATGTAAACTGCCTGTCGGAAGCAATGCTCACGTCATACGGATTTCCGTTCACAGAGGTGTAGGAAAACTGCCCTTTTCCCAGAGCTGCCAGACTGCCGAAATAAAAGTTATAGTACAGACGTATATCATGGTCATGCCGGCAGATTCCGGTCAGGCGGTCTTCAATTACGAATATGTCCCCCGGGAAGCGGAAAACCCTGCGTCTGTGAAACATCGGATCGTCCATGTACGCATATCCGTTGTGCGAGATGTCAATCAGCTGCATCTGCGGCGTATCCGTAAACGCATGCAGATATGTGCGCACTCCACGCACCTTTTTAAGGCCCGGCTCGGAGCCCATCTCATGGTCATCAATATACAGCGTGTTATGCGCTTTTGCGGACAGGAAGTACTTTCGCCAGTCTTTCCAGCAGGAAGAGTTATATACATACCGGCCGCTGTCTGTCAGAATATTCTCGCCCCGTATGCTGATCTCCAAATGCCCTGTATCATTGTGAGAATGAGCGCTTACCTCTCCCCGTTCAAGCTGTATCCCGTGAACGTGAAAACAGGTATCCGTATCACCCCAGCCCGTCCTCATGACATAGATTCCGGCTGACGGATACGCAAAATCTTTTTTCTCCGGAGCACTTCCTTCTTTCCGGCATGTTGCCATATACAGAAATTCCGGACGTTTCGTTGTCTCATACATCTTCCGGAAAAATGCTCTGAGTTCATTCAGATCCAGAGGATCGAACGAAAGATTCATACCCTCATAGAGCGAAGTATCGGTTCTGCGGGTCTTCAGATCTTCACAGTCCGCATCACCGATCATCGGTGTGGTCAGATCCGGCTTCACAATGCTCACCAGAAATCCCGCTGCTTTTTCAAGGGTGGGAAGCATATACGGCGGCACCGGGAAGCCGTTTGACCGCAAAAGGAGGAAACACTGAAAATATGCATTGGACGCGCACAGGTGATAGACCGGTGTGCGCTCCATATGAATTCCATCGTTATCCCAGGAATATTTCACTTCCTGTGTGACTCTGCGATACCCGGTCACAAGCCAGTCGGACCGGATTTCCGGGAAGAGAATCCCGCATTCCAGAAGCCCGGCGGATTCCATCGTCAGCCAGTTGCTGGAATGCGTGTGATTGCTGAAATTCTTCATCAGAAAATCACAGTGATCGCAGATCAGAGAAAGGATCATGTTCCATGCGTTCCCGTCAAGCAACGGGCTCTTTCGGAAGATCTCAAGCGCTGGAAGCCATGAAGTAAACAGCCTCATACCCGCTTCGAGTGTTCTCCAGGAATGCCCCGGGAACGGATAGTTCCTGTCAATTTCACGATACTCATCTGTCATAAACGGTGTGACCGGGCAGTTCACGGCCCAGCTTTTCATTTCTGACAGAAATTCTTTTGTATATTTCTCTTCGCCCGTCAGTGCATAGGCTCTGGCAAGCGGCTGCCAGTATATATGTCTGTATAAAGACCAGGTCCACTCCTTGTCGCGGGATGTATCTGCAGTCGGATTAAACTGCCACTCAATCTCCCCCGGAAAATGGTATCCGTAAATCGTGTGATCCAGCACTTCCTCCGCATCCCGGAGGATCTGCGGATCATGCAGCTGTTTTGCCTGATCGGCATCGAAAAGATACTGCGGTGACGTTCTTGTCCGGAAATGCCTGGCCACCGCTTCCATTGCGCCGACAGAATCCCCGGCCTTATAGGCTGTACCCGCCTCTTTCATGCCGGGCGCCGTAAAATCAAGCCTTTCAAGCAACTTTCCGTACTGTTCCATACTGCCTGTCTCCTGAGATATCCGGAAGCCGGACCCTGCAGGATCCGGCTCCGGAAAAATAAGCATGTCAATTCTGCATGTATTTGTCATAAGCTTTCTGCATCATCTGAATGGCTTTTTCAATTCCAAAGTCCTTCAGCTGCTGCTGATAGCTGTCCCACTCATCCAGCGAAGTATTGCCGGAGATAAACTGGGCTTCCATCTCGCTCACGAGAGTATTCACCTGTCCCATGATCTGCGAGTACTCTTCCTGGTCCTCGGCCGCAACAGATGTAGGCGGGAAGAAATGTTCGCCCATATCTGTTTTCATCGATGTCTTCAGCGCCTTCTTCTGGTTATCCTGAGAATAATACTGTTCAATATACCCCTCTTCCTGAACGCAGGTACCGGAGGTCGAGGCTCTGGTATATCCGGCGAGAATTACTGAGACAGACTTTCCATCCGGATTATTGAGCACGAAATCCGTGTATGTCGGCTTTCCGTCAACCATCTCATATGTCTTTCCCTCAATGCCGTAGTTGTTGACCAGATCGCCCTCTTCTGAGAACATCCAGTCCAGAAGCCATGCTGCCGCCTCCTTGTTCTTGCAGTCTGTTGAAATGGCTGCAGAAGTTCCGGACTGGTCATAAAGGTTGTTCATCTTGGAGAACTTTGCATTCTTTCCCTTTGTCGATGTCACCGGAACAGCACACTGAATATTGTCCGACGTAAAATCCGGATCCTGTTCCTGCATGATTTTGCTGTAGTCACCCATGCCCTGGCCGAACGGCGCATAAACAACAGCGGACTTTCCGGTCGTGAAATATGTCTGGTTGGATTTTTTGTCGGCGACAAGGTAGTCGTTGTCAATCAGACCTTCTGTGTACATCTTGTTCAGCCATGTGATGAGATCCTTGCGGCTGTCCTCGATCAGGCCATTCTTCACCACGCCGTTTTCAACGTAAAAATCACCCCAGTTGTCAAATCCCGGCGACCATACATCCTTCATCCACTCTTTGCGCGTGGTGAAGGGCACATCAAAACCGGCGTCTTTATATGCCTTAAGTACAGTTTCCCACTCATCAGGAGTTTCCGGTGCATCGAGTCCGAGCTGTTTCAGAACATCGGCTCTGTAGATAAATCCGGAACTGAACTGGGTTTCATTCGGCGTTTTTGTACCGCGCAGGAACGGGAAGCAGTAATGCTCACCGTCTGAAGTTTTGATCATCTTGTCAATATCCGGGTGATCCGACAAGAGTTTTGACAGATTCGGCGTTCCGCCCTTCTTCATGATGTCATCGATGCTGACAATGACGCCGTCGTCAATAGCCGCTCCGGCACCTCCGGAATATTTTGTCCACGTATACTCAATGATATCCGGATAATCTCCCGATGCCGTCATCACGGCAAAATCCTCATCTTCATGCCCCTGTGTCGGATGCTGGAATTCAATATGAATTCCCGTCTGCTCCTCAACGTACTGTGCCCACGGGGTATCGCCGAGGTTCTGATACTCTGCCGAAACATTGCCGTTTAATTTGGTCCACCATGTCAGCGTAGTACCGGCATATGGCTTGTCATTTGCTGCAGCCGTGCTCTGCGCTGCACCTGAACTTCCCGCAGCAGTTGTCTTTGCTGCAGCCGTTGTGCCGCTTGATGATGCACCGGCAGATGTATTGCCGGAACTTCCCTCCCCGCACCCTGTCAGCAGTGCGCCTGCGCACACAGCCGCCAGAGCAGCCGATGCAGCCCGTTTCAGCGTTTTCTCACATTTTGTCATACACAAATCTCTCCTCCTTGTTCTATTTTCCCCAGCTGTCCGTTACCTCCGAAGGCATCAGCTGGTTTTCGTAACACGTTTGAAAAATTTCTTTGAACCGCTTCACTTCATGGAACGTCTCTCCATCTTCCGTGACAACATCCACTTCTTTTTCCGGAATGTCTGTCACCGGAAGGTCTGCAAGTGCCTCAACAGCCTGGAGATGCGGTATGGCACACTGTACTGTGCAGACCGGCCTCCCGTGTTCTCTTACTGCACGAATGGCATCATAAAATTTCTGCAGTCTCGCTCCTTTTTCAACTGCTCCGTAATTCACAAGATTTCCGTCATTTTTTTGTAAGACATACTCATTCACCGGGCCTTCTCCAAAATCATGGCCGTAATACACCGTGCCTTTCTCAAATGTATACCGGGCTTCCGGTCCGATTTTCTTCTCCCGGCAGGGATGTCCTGTATAGTAAAATATCGGAACCCCGGATCTGCTCACAGCTTTCACAGCCGCAATATCGAAGTTTTCCACACCGGGATTTCCACGATATACTTCCCCCGTAACACACTTCAGCTCCGCCGCCTCGTCAAAGGCATCTCCCAGCAGAAACGTCATAATCTGAAACTGGTGTGCACAGGCATTATTAAACGGACTGTCATTAACCGCGCAGCCATTTACGGAAATTTTCCCGGCCCAACCGTTACGGCGATAATATTTCTCTCCCCGCCGGCAGGCGTGAAGACACTTCATGGAAACGGCTCTTCCAAGCCGTCCTGTGAGGATATCCCGCTTCAGAGCCTGCACATCACGGCTGTAGTCCAGCTGGTATCCGACTGATATGAATTTTCCGTATTGTTTCTCGTCTTCCTGCAGTTTTCTGGCACCTTCCACAGAAGTACAGACCGGTTTTTCCGTAAGTACACTGGAACCGTGCCGGATACAGCAGCGGATCTGTTCAAAATGCAGATGAATCGGTGTTGCGATAACAGCCAGATCTGCTTCATGCTCTTTATAAAAATCTTCGACAGACTTATAAACAGGTATCGACTGTTCCCGGATGATCGGATACAGTTCTTCAATCCCCTCTTTCACTTCTACAATTCCGGAAATTCTGACTCCTTCCGGACGAGCTTCGCTGATTTCGTTGATGTAATTGGCTCCATACCCGCATACACCGACCAGCAGTACCCGCACGATGTCCATAGTAAAAACCTCCTGATGCCGGAAGCTTTTTCATCTGCCTTCCGGCTGTTTGTTCATCACGAATTGGATAATGAGAAAATACACCAGAAATTTTTCGCCGTAAATTGACAAGAATTGACACCGGTGTCAATAATTTCACCCCGAATTCCCCTTTCAGGGGACATTCCGGATTCACGGGCCGGCGCTTAAGACAACAGTCAGTCCGATATCTCGAAGCTGATAAGGATTGACATGTACGTCAAGAATAAGATCGCCCTATTGAAAAAGCCGCCCGGGAACCCGGGCGGCTCAACACAAATCTGTTGTGGTATGTATTTTTTACAGCTCCTCCGCCGTCTTCACGACATTGTCCACCGTGAAGCCGAAATGCTCGAAGAGCTTGTTCTGCGGCGCCGACATGCCGAAGGTCTTCATGCCGATAACGGCGCCGTCAAGGCCGGTGTAGCGCTCCCAGCCAAAGCATGTGGCCGCCTCGATGGCAACTCTCCTGCGGACAGCCTTCGGAAGAACGGACTCCCGATACTCTTCGGACTGTTCCTCGAACACCTGCGTGCAGGGCATGGACACCACACGGGTTCTGTGGCCGTCTGCCGTGAGCTTTTCCCGTGCCTGGAGTGCAAGGCCG
Organism: uncultured Lachnospiraceae bacterium; assembly: GCA_903789615.1. Taxonomy (GTDB): domain Bacteria; phylum Bacillota; class Clostridia; order Lachnospirales; family Lachnospiraceae; genus UBA4285. The sequence goes on from CAIFEV010000002.1 coordinate 359,620, forward strand.
ACTTCCGATCCCGTTGCGATCAGAATAATGTCCGGCGTGCCTTCGCAGTCCTTCAGAACGTATCCGCCCTTCATAGCACCGGAAGCATCCCCTTCCTGGGAGAGGGCCTGTCGGGTCAGCACGAGAGCTGTCGGTGTATTCTTCGAGGAAAGCGCCATGTACCAGGCCGCCTCGGTCTCGATGCGCGAGCACGGGCGGTATACACGGAAGTTCGGAATCGAGCGCAGCATGGCGAGCTGCTCGACCGGCTCGTGTGTCGGTCCGTCTTCACCGACGCCGATGGAATCATGCGTCAGCACATAAATCTGCGGAATCCGCATCAGTGCGGCAAGCCGCATCATCGGCTTCATATAGTCGCAGAAAACAAAGAATGTGCCGATATATGTGCGCAGGCCGCCGTGCAGCAGCATGCCGTTTGCGATGGCTCCCATCGCCATCTCGCGCACGCCGAAGTGCAGATTGCGGCCCTCCGGGGCCGTGGCGGAAAAGAACGGCTCTCCCTTCATATCGGTCTTGGTCGACGGAGCGAGGTCCGCGGAACCGCCGAACAGATTCGGGATCCGGTCCTTCATGTACTGAATGACGGCACCGGAAGACGCGCGGCTTGCCTCCGGCTTCTCTGCCGGCGCGAAAAACCGGTCATCATCCGCCAGGGCCTTGACGGCTTCATCGGAGTGGAACGCATCCCACTTTGCCGCAAGCTCCGGGAATGCCGCGCGGTATTCTTCAAACATCCGCTTCCAGGCATCCTCATCCGCCCGCTTTGCCTCCGCGATGGAAGCGCAGTGATCATACACCTCCTGAGGCACGTAAAACGGCTCTTTACTGGGCCATTTCAGGAAGTCCTTCATCTCCAGAATGTTGTCCTCACCCAGCGGTGCCCCGTGGGCAGCTGCGGTTCCCTGCTTGGCCGGGCAGCCGTACCCGATCTGCGTGTGGATGATCAGGAAATACGGAGCGCTGTCATCTTCCGCTGCCGTCTGAATGGCCTTTCCGATCGCCTCCAGATCGTTTCCGTCCCCGACGGTGAGCGTCTTGAAGCCGAACGCCTGCACCCGCTTTTCCACATCCTCGGTAAAGGCAAGATCCGTTCCGCCCTCGATGGAGATGTGATTGCGGTCATACAGGACCGTGAGCTTGCTAAGATTCCACGTGCCGGCAAGAGAGAGAGCCTCGGAGGAAATGCCCTCCATAAGATCTCCGTCTCCGCACTCCACATATGTCCTGTGATCCACAACCGGATAGCCGGGGCGGTTGAAGATCGCCGCCAGATGCTTCTCGGCAGCTGCCATACCGACAGCCATGCCGATACCGGCACCGAGCGGTCCCGTCGTGGCCTCCACACCGGCCGTGTGGCCGTACTCCGGATGGCCCGGCGTTTTGCTCCCGAACTGTCTGAACTGCATCAGATCCCCGCGGGTGAGCCCGTATCCGAACAGATGCAGCAGAGAGTACAACAACATCGATCCGTGGCCGCCGGAAAGAATAAAACGGTCCCGGTTATCCCAGGCAGGGTCCTGGCTGTTGAAGCGCATGTGATGCGCCCACAGCTCGTAGCAGGCCGGTGCCATGCCAAGCGGCAGCCCCGGATGACCTGACTTCGCCTTTTCAATCGCGTCCGCCGAAAGCACACGGATCGCATTTACCGACATCCAGTCAATCTCGTTGTTCATCTTTTTCCTCTCATTTCAGTTGATTTTCAACGGCTTCCCGCACCATGCGGCCCTGACGGCACCACTTCGAGCGGATCTCCAGAGGAACGCTCCCGTTCATGGAAAGCGATTCTTCGACCCGGTTCACAAGCGCCTTAAAAGACACCTTGTCGATCCCAGGCAGGATCACGAGAAAATTTCCGCCGTCCACCCGGTAGATGGATTCGGTCGGGAAGTACATCCGCAGGAACTCGGCGCAGTGCACAATGCAGGCATCACCGGCCTTAAGTCCCTTCTCCCGGTTGATCTTCCCCAGGCCGTCGATATCGCCCTGGACCACACCGGCGCAGGTATTGCTTTTCTCCAGTTTCTCCAGAATCTCCGGCAGCGACTGACGGTTTTTCAGGGACGTCAGCGGGTCATGACGAGACATAAAGAAAAGCTTCTTCCGCATATTTTCCGCCTTTACGGCCGCCGCAACCGTCGCTGCGACAAGGCGCAGCAAATTTTTCGAGCGCTCCGCCTTTTCCGCGTCAAAATTGACGGCGGCCAGGAAACCCATCAGGCGGTTGCTGTCATACAGCGGCACGGCGATGTAGCTGTGCACGTCCAGGCTATTCAGAATCCGCCTCTCCTGCGGGTGGAGGGAGACGTTCTCATCGAGACTGCTGACCATGATCAGGCCTTCCCGGGTCATCGGCACAAACATGCCTGCGAAGGACTGCATCGGCAGTTTCTCGCTGATTCCCAGAGGCTTGACTTCCCGCTTCGCTTTTTCAAACGAGATCCACACCGTCTGTGAGTCCGTCTCGATGAGCAGGCAGCGGTCAGCCTCCAGCCGCCCGATCAGGATGGAAAATACCGCCTCCATCGCCTCCCGGATGTGCAGGCTGCCGCTCATGAGCTTCGAGCAGGTGAGGCTTAAATTCACCGTGCTCAGGCTGTCGTCATCGTCCTCATCTCCGTCTCCTGCCGTCCCGCCGTTCTCCGTCATCTGAAAGATAACCAGACAGCGTCCCGACTCGTCCGCCTGCTGAAGCCGCACTTCAAACCACTGCCCGTCGTTTCCGTACCGGATCACGCGGTGCAGCTGTGTTCCCAGAAAAGCCGCATCATAAAAATCTTTCTGCCAGTCCGCCTGCATGGACCGCATCAGCGGCTGCATCGATCCTCCCGCCGGAATCACCGAAAATCCGAATACTTCCATCATACTGCGGCACTCCGGGCTGATATAGTCCACAATCAGATCGGAAGCCCGTCCGGCCTTCCCCGGTATGACTTTCAGCAGCATATAGGCTGTATTCTTCAGTTTGTCCGGCGTCATTTCATCTGATATCGGCCACATAAAAAGTCGCCCCCGTTTCTAATATCCGATGAATCCGATGGCTGGACCGCCCGCACGCTTCAGGCAAGCATCTCGTCGATCCGGGATCTTTGCACAAGCCCTACCGACTGTTTTACCGCCGCGCCGTTCTTGAACACGATGAGCGTCGGAATCGAGGAAACCCCGTACTGTTCAGCCAGACTCGGATTTTCATCCACATCAACCTTGACAACCTTGATATCGCTTCTCTCTTCGGCAAGTGCTGCCACCGTCGGCGCCAGCATCCTGCACGGTCCACACCACGTAGCCCAGAAGTCTACCAGAACCGGCTTGTCCGACTCCAGAACCTCTGTCTTGAAATTTTCTTCTGTTCCGATGATTTCTGCCATGTCACTCTCCTTTTGTTCTGTATATGTAAAAAACGGTTTAATCGTATTTGCCCTTAGAATATCGAAAATGTCCCGAAAATTCAACCGCCATCCCGGCTCAACTGTCCTGAATCGTCTCCCCGGCCAGCACCTGTCCGATCAGCGACTTTGCCTGCGCCACGCTGTCCCAGTCCGGCTGCATCACGTAATTCGGGGTCGGCAGGGAATACGACGGCTGTTCGTCATTGTACCCGCTGACCGCGTATCTTGAGACGTGCCAGCCCGCGCCCGAATCCAGCTGCTCCCGAACGAATGTATTCAGGTCATCCGGGGACATGTTGGTCCTGAACATCCCCGAGAGCGATTCCAGAATCGCGCTGTAATGCGTCAGGATCGTCGTGCCGCTCGTCAGCTTCCCGATGACCGCCTCGATCACAAGCATCTGGTTGCGCCCGCGCTCATTGTCGCCGGCCGCCAGTGCGTGCCGCTCTCTGGCAAATGCAAGCGCCTGCGCACCGTCAAAGTGATTCATCCCCTGCACCACGTGCGTTGCGCCGCCGTCCGTGTCCGTCGTAAACTCGTTGGGCGAATTGACATCCACGCCGCCCACCGCGTCGATGAGTGTCTCAAATCCGGTGAAGTTGATCTGCGCGTAGTACGGAATCGAAATCCCGTACAGGTCAGCGAGCCCCCGCATCGAATTGCCGACGCCGTTCAGTCCCAGATGCGTCAGCTTGTCGAGAGCACCGCCGCCCGCCGGGTTCGGAATGTAGTAGTCTCTCGGCGTGTTCACCAGCAGAATCTCATGTGTATCCGGGTTCACAACCGCCAGAATGTTTACATCCGACCGGCTCGACTCCGGGAGTCCCGCATCCCGCGTATCCGACCCGCTCAGATACATGACAAATGCACTCCCGGCCGCTCCCGCCTCCGGTTCCGGCACTTCGGTGATCGCCGTCTGGGCATCCGTGTCGTCTGCCGGATCAATCGTGTACTCCCGCAGAAGCCGCATTCTGGAAGAATAGTCGGTGTAACCGTCCACATCCTCCAGAAGCGAGAGATAGGACTCCTTCACCACGATGGACCGCACATCCCCGTTGTACAGCAGATCCGCCAGGTCTGTCATGGAATCTGTCTCCGTGAGCTGTATTCCGCTTCCCGCCTCGGCCTCAAACTGCGTAAGCGCCGCGTTTACAGCGCCCCGTCCGAGCTGCGTGAGAACGCCCGCCGGATCCGGTGCGATGTCCGCTGCCGACGCTGCCGCATCATCCCTTCTCACGTAAACGCCGACCTTCGTTCCGGCAGGTTCGGTCTGAACATTTGTGGTTGTCTCAACGGTGCTCTGAAGTCTGCCCGCCACATCCGCCGCATACAGCGATCCGCCGGCAAGCGCCGCGCACAGCACGCATGCCAGAATCCGGCGCAGCTGTCTCAGATGGTTTCTGTGCCTGCCTTTCTTAAAAAGAAGAAAAGCACACAGGATGAGGAGAAGTGCCGCCGCCGCACCGATTGCGATCAGAATTTTCTGCGGCAGCATGCCAAGCCGCACAAACCGGTACACGCCGTACCCGACCGCCGCGAGTGTTATAAGGAATACGACTGCCGCGATGCGGCGCCAGATTCTGTTGCGTATCATATTTTCTTTCCCCTGTTTTATTTTGCTTCGTTTAGTGTATACCCGGATCTTTCATAATTCAATATTGCAGTCTGCGCAGCAGTGCCGCGTCAAAATCCGTCAGCTCCACCATCCGGAAAAAGGCCGCCATCCGGTCAATTCCCGTTTCTTTTGCAGCTCCGCCCGGCAGCGCGGTGAGAATAAGCAGCATCCGGATTATCACAATCAGCGCCGCCACCGCCCTCAGGGGTGAGAGTTCCCGGTTTCCGTACGGGAACAGCCGCAGAAAGAGATCATTTGCCATGACGCGGCCAAGGAACGTGCTCTCCGCCTGAGTGAGCATCCGGAAATCATCTTCCGGCCGGCAGCTGCGGACCGCGGGCGCCAGATCCGGCCTGTCCGCAGCCAAACCCTCAAGCATCGCCACCAGAAGAGGTGCCGGCGTACAAAGCGCCGCCTGTACCATGCGCGCGCCTTCCCGGTCGCCCTCAAACACAATCCCGGCAAATGTCTTCAGCCTTCTCGCACGCTCGGCAAAGGGAAGCGTTTCATCGCCCATGATCCGCACGCACATCCGGTGAATCTGCAGCTCGTGGAGCAGATCCGGGTGTTCTTTTTTTAGCGGAAGGTCCGCCAGTTCAAACGCCACCCGGCGGGAAATCAGCTTTACCGGACTGCCGGCCGGGAAATCGCGCAGCAGCTCCAGCGTCGCTTCACACGCATTGGTCATGCTCATCTCGGGGACCGGCAGTGTACTCCCACACGCTCTCTGACAGTTCAGAAGCTGAGGCCGCCTCGGATACAGGCGGCAGACGGCAGAGATCGCGCCGCTCCCGCAGGCCGCCTGAAGCCGGCAGAGGCCGTCTTTCCCCAGAAGCCGGCACTGCCCTCTGAAATCGGGGGAAAGCTCAGCGTACCGGCCCGGGTCCGCCTCCCGCCCCAGCGTGTGAAGCGCCAGGTCGAGGTCTGCCCTCACATCCGGCGGGCAGTCCTCGCCCACCATATGAAAATATTCCTCCTGCGAGATCCGGATCGCAAGCCCCTGACAGCAGGTGTGCCGGCATGCTCCGCACTTACAGGCAAATTCCGGAAAGTATGCGGGAACCGTGAAGTCTTCATCTATCTGAATCATATTCTCTTCCTCCCGCAGGCCGGGCGTACCGGCTGCACCGTTATTTTACACGCTTCCGGCACCGCGGGAGAAAATTTCCCTAAAAAAAAGACATCTGCCTCAGTCAGGAAAGCAGATGCCCATGTAACTGCGCCGGAATCCGGCACTTTTGTTCTCTCAGATAAAGTCCACCCGAAACACCACCGGCTTGTCGTCCGCAATCGTCCTGGTGCGGATCACCAGTCCCTCTTCAGTCTGGAACCACTGCGGCTTCTCCTCAAACCAAAGTGCCGTGACGGACCGGATCAGTGCCCCGAACTCATAGGCTTCCGGGTGCGCCTTTCCCGCCAAACTGTGCACAATAATCTCACTGTAACATCCCGCACCGCCGTGCGGCTGTGCTTCCGGATATTTCATGGCGAATATATACAGATGCCCGTGATTCACCGTGAACCGGAAGTCCTTTGATGTGTAGGCCGTATCCTGCCGGTCGGCAAAGGCGCCCGTCTTGAGCGCGGTCGGCCCTTCGCCGCAGATGCGCCACGGCCGGCTCCCGTACACCGCCTCGCCGTTTCGGGACAGCCAGTCCCCGATTGTCAGCAGAACGTCTGTATCTTCCTTTGTGATCGTCCCATCCGGCTTCGGGCCGACATTGAGCAGCATGGTCCCATTGCGCGAAATGGCGTCCACCAGATCAAGAAGAATGACGCGGGCCGGCTTGTATACATTATCCTTTGTGTACCCCCAGGACTCTTTTCCGATGGCCGTGTCCGTCTGCCACGCGTCCGGCTGCGGACTGTCAAAGCCGCCGCGCTCCATGTCCGGCACCGCGCAGCCGAACGGAATCCCGTCATACTTCGTGATCACCATGACCTCTTTGTCCCACGCCACGCCGCGGTTGTAATAGTAGGCAAGAATTTTGCGCATGTACGGCTTGGCCGCCTTCTGGTACACCCACCAGTCAAAATACAGTTCCTGCGGCTGGAACCGGTCGATGATTTCAATCGTCCGGTACATCCAGTCCGACAGAAACTCGTCCGTCGGAACCGGCGTGGAACAGCGGTCGTCATTGTCCTGTACATCGCGGGGCACAGACGGCCAGTAAAAATCGCCGCGCTCTCCCGATCCGGCCGGAATGTCAGACCACTTGTCAGCCGGTGTCCCGTCCGCAAGCGGCTTTGCGCCCGGGCTCATGAACCACCAGTGCTCGATGCGGTGGGAAGAAGCGCCGCTTACAAGGCCTTCCCGGTGCAGGCTCTCCGTGAGTTCGGCGATGATATCCCGGTGCGGGCCCATGTCAAGCGCGTTCCAGGAAGAAAGCGCACTCCCGTACATCTGAAATCCGTCGTGATGCTCGGCCACCGGTACGACGAACTTCGCCCCGGCCTTCCGGAAGAGCTTCGCCCATGCATCCGGGTCAAATTTCCTGGCCGTAAACATCGGAATAAAATCCTTGTAGCCGAAATCTTTCTGCGGGCCGTACGTCCGGCGGTGATAGTCAAACTCCGGCCGGCCCTCCAGATACATATAGCGGGAATACCACTCGCTGCCGAATGCCGGCACCGAGTACAGTCCCCAGTGAATGAATATGCCGAACTTCGCGTCCCTGAACCACTTCGGCGTCTCGTGCTGCGAGAGCGACTCCCAGGTGTCCGTGTACGGCCCTTCGGCAATTCCCTTCCGCACCTTTTCTTCCCACTCTGACATGTCGTAGCTCATATATCCCTCCCGGGGCTTGTCTCTCACGCGGTGATTTCAACCCCGCTGTCCTCAAACTTTTTCCCGAGCGCTGCCTGCATCTCTTCCGGGACGGTTCGCGGAAACGGAAAATTCTCCTGCCCGTCAAGAAACGCCGCCGCCTCGCAGATCAGCCGCGCCTGATACAAAAGCACGTCAGCGCTGATGCGCTCCGCCTTGTCTTCCGGCGTGTGCATGCCGATCCCGTCCCTGTCAAGCGTCATGGCCGGGATGCCTGCCTGCGCGAAGGAGTTGGAGTCACTCGACCAGACCTGGTTTTTCGTCTCCACCGGGAAGCCCTTTTTGCCAAGCACATCCTGCAGCATCCGGCAGACCGGCGCCTCTGCTGTCACGCCAAGGACGTCGGTTCCGCCCTCCTGCCCCGCCAGGTCCACATTGATGTGGAACCGGCAGCCCGCCAGCATGGCTGCGTGTGCCTTCACAAAGGCGCGGCTTCCGCACAGCCCCGGCTCCTCGGCCCCGCAGAACAGGAACATCATGGTCCGGTCCGGCCTGTTTTTCAAAAACGTCCGGAACGCCTCCAGCAGGATCGCCACGGCCGACAGGTTGTCGTACGCGCCGGGACTGCCCGGCACCGCGTCGATATGGGCGGAAAAGCTGATGATCTCCGCCGGGATTCTTTTTCCCGGGATAATGGCCGATACATTTACCGAGGAGACCGGCGCCGGAAAGCCGCTGCCGTCAAAAGACGCGTAGGCCGCTTCTCCGGCCGGAAGCTTCCCCTCCTCTGCCCAGCGCGTGAACCGGGGCGACCGGAAGGCAAATGTCTCCGCCATGATCTTCACATCCACGGCACCTTCCCCCGCCTTCCGGCATGCCTCTTCCAGCTCATTTCGGATCGTCTTTGCCGTAAGGCGCTCCTGCCGGCTGCCGGCGACTCTCTCAACGGCGTATTCTCTCACAAACTCAATCGGAAGCATGGCTTTCCTCCCCGACTGTAAACATCTTTACGATCATCGCACCAGTCCCTACGTTGTATCCGCTCGAGGCGTAAATCCCGGTCAGCCCGTTCCGCGTCATGAGCACCAGCGGAAGCGAGTCAGGATCGGCGTACATCTTTCTGGCCAGAACCTCTACCGTATCCGGGAAGTCCGCCAGATAGACCATCAGACCCGGAAGTGCCGCCAGTGCCTTCTTCACGAGGTCATTGTCCAGCGCTGAACGGATCTTCGCCACAAGGGCGATCCGGCCCTCTTTTGCGTACGGCCGCAGGCGGTCTGCCAGCGCTATCAGCTCGTTTAAAATGTGCTCTGTGGGCTCCCGGCCTTCTTCGATCCAGATCAGCGTGTGAATGCCGTCAGCAAGGATCCGGCTGCCGGAAAGTTCTTCGCCCGAAAGACTTTGAAGCGCAAAATCCGGGAGGGCGTTTTCTGCCGCCATCTCAGCGGCAGCTGCTTCCCGCAGTTTCAGCCGCACATCAGCCGTCTCTCCTGCTGAAAGGCGAAGACATCCCTCCAATCCGTAAATACTGCCGTTGGGCAGGCGGTTTTCCGTGAGAATCCGGTACGTTCCGGCCGGAAGACTGACGCAGCACACTTCTTCGTCCCCTTCCCGCCTCCAGCACTCCGCGGAAAAGTCCAGCGTCCGGTATCCGGCTTCTGTCTTTCCGGCCACGCTCCAGTGCTGCCCATACTGCAGATTTTCGCCCGCCCGCCGCTTAAAGCGCACCTGCGCGGAAGGCCGGCTGCCCCGCACATCCGTGAAGGCATGCCCGTCCCAGCTTTCCGGAGCGCCGCTCACCGGATCAAGGCGCGCCGGGATTCCCAGACTGCGGCATGCCGCCACAAAAAGGATCCGGCGCGATTCCTCCGAACCGCTTCCGCTCAGGAAGCAGGCCAGCGGCGAGGTCACAACGCTCGTCCGGTCGCGCTCCGGGAAATCCTGTATACAGGCGTTTACTTCCAGCCAGACACGCACGGCTGTGCCTTTTTCCGGCCTTCCAGCCGCCAGTTTAAGCCGCTGTGAGAATCTCTCCGACAGTTCTTCACGGAAATTCTGAAGGACCTCATCTGCTGCCCGCGGACATAATACATACTGCCGGTACAGGGCAGACGAAGTGTCCTGCCTTATCTGTCCTGCCTTATGCACGGCTGCGCCAAAATCAGCCGTGAGGAAAGAAAGCGGCACGTCGGTTCTGTCCTTTTCCGAGAGTGTCTTAAGATACGCGTTCCGCAGACATTGCTCCTCTTCAGATTCTGCTGACGCAAGAAACGCACCGATCGCCGGATTTTCCCACGTGCCGCGGCTTTCCTGCCGCCGTCTGGCAGCTGCCAGCAGCTTGTCTGCTGACAGCTTTTTTTGCTGCGGCGTCTGCTTCTTTGTGTTCACGACCGTGGCACCCGGCGCCAGAAACGTGACCGGCGCCCATGTAAGATTTCCGTTCCCGTCCGGCTTTTCCAGCCGGCTGTCATCCGGCGACGCGAGCCTTAAGCGGCATTCCCCAGTGTCCGGCACGAGGAGTGCCTGAGTCTTTAGGCCGTCCTTTTCAGCTGCCACCCGCAATGTCCCGAAACCGGTAGTGAAGCAGGCTTCACCTTTTTCATCCGTCACAATCTGCGCGATATCCACATACTGCGCCTCGTTCATAAGCTGCAGATGCAGCGTCACACCGGAAAGAGGCTTCCCGTCCGGATTCGATACGCAAAACCGCACACTCCGGGTCCTGGCATAGCGGCCGAGCTGGTTGAGCACACTCACCACGCCCTCCCGGCCGATAACCTCCTCCTGCACAGGATCAAACACCTGGCCGAAGTACCGGGAGTGGACGAGCATGGCTCGGGAAGAGGCGTCCGTGAACCACCCGCGGTCCAGGATTTCCAGCGGCTCGCAGGCCCCTGTGAAATGCCATCCGCCATCCACCCAAACTTCGATCCAGGCGTGATTGTCCTCACAGTGCGCCCACCGCGGCACATAGACCTGTCTTGACGGGATACCGTACGCGCGCATCGCGTTGACCGCAAACGCAGACTCTTCCCCGCAGCGGCCGTATCCCCTCCGGTAGAAATTAAGCGGCGCGATGGTCCGTGTATCGTCGCTGTGATACGTTCCCTGTTCCGCGCACCAGTAGTTGACAGCAATCGCCGCCGCCTCTCCGGAAAGACCGCCGAGCCGTTCGTCAAGCTGATGTCCGAAGAGTTCCCGGCACGGCAGAAGCTCTTCCTCGTTGACGCGCGGAAACAGCACATAGGCCAGAAACATCTCGTCCGAAAGTTCCCGCACATCTTCTCTGGTATTCCGCAGGAAAAGCGCGCGTTTTGCGCTGTCCCGGAATGTTTCAACAGGGTACATCGCCACATCCGAGATCGGAAGGCAGGCATAAATATACTGCAGGGCAGTCTGCTCGTTTTCCCCGGCGCCGCATCCGGCTATTCTTTCCGGGATGTCTTTGTAAGCCCTGGCGTAAATACGGCACACCCGGGCGAACTCCGCCCGGATGCGCCGCTTGGTCTCATCACAAAATACTGTTTCAGACATCTGTCACTCCTGTGTCCAGCGCGTCAAGTGTCTCCCGCGCCTGACGCACCTTATCCCGGTCCGTTCTGTCAATCAGGTACTCACTGAGCGAGGGAAGCCCCATGGATACCCCCTCTTTCCGGTACTGCATGCCGCTCTTAAAAATCCGCTTCCCCGACATGTGGAAGGACCGGATTCCCGTCTCCCAGTACAGTCCCGGAATGTTTCCGGCGTTCACGCCGGAACCGGCCTGTATGAGAATCCGGCCGGCCGCCTGTTCCTGAAGTTTCCCCAGAAGTCCGGTTCCCTCCGGAGCTGTCTGGTGCCCTCCGGACGTGAGAATAATATCGATTCCCAGATCCACGGCCTTCTCAAGCGCCGCAGCCGGGTCCTTCACGAGGTCGAAGCATCGGTGCAGCGTTACGCCCATGCCGCCTGCCTCATCCATCAGGCCTCGGATTCTGTCCGCGTCAAGTGTCCCGTCCGGCTTCAGAATGCCGATCACGATGCCGTCAGCACCCAGCTTGCGGTACATCCGCACATCATCCAGGCAGATCTGATATTCATCCTCTGTATACAGGAAGTCCCCGAACCGGGGCCGCACCATGCAGAAGACCGGAATATCCGTCACGCGGCGGACCGCCTTGAGCAGGTTCGGATCCGGCGACGTGCCGCCGATGATCAGATTCCCGCACAGCTCCAGGCGGTCAGCGCCGCCTGCCGCTGCCTCTCTGGCGGATTCCACGCTGTCCACGCAGATCTCAAGCTGACTCCTTCCGCCTAAATTTACCATCGTTTCTCCCCTTCTGTCTTTCCTGCCGGACAGAAGCAAGCGCGTTTTCAGTAAACCTTCACTTCTTCCGTCTCCAGCGCCTTGCGTACATCCCCCTTGGGATTCTCATCGCTGATGATCCCGTCGATGTCGTCGAAATGCGCGAATTTATAGCACTCGTTGTAATAGAATTTCTCATGTTCCATCACAATGTACCGGTGCCGGCCGGCCGCGATCGCCGCCGCTTTTGTGAGGCCGTCCTCTGCCCCGAACGTCGTCAGAGAGCAGTCGGTCGTGTCAATGCCGCAGCATCCGATAAATGCCCGGTCAAAAGAATATTCCCGGATATGATTTGCCGTCTCGATCCCCATGAAGCCGTTGATGGTCGGAAACATGTGCCCGCCGGTCCCGATTGTCGTCACGTTTGCATTGCCCGCAAGTATCTGCAGGATGTCGATCATGTTGCTCACGACAATAATCCGCCTGCTGCTCTTTGCGATCAATTCCGCCAGAAGAATATTGGTCGTCGACACATCCAGGAAAATGGTCTCCCGGTCCCTGATCATCTCCAGTGCTTTTGCGGCAATGATGCGCTTCTGCTCCAGATGGACCTGCTTCCGGTCGATCACATCCCGGCTCAGCGGATAGTCAGTGCTCAGTATGGCTCCTCCGTGTGTCCGCTTGAGCTTCCCGTCGTTCTCAAGAATCTTTAAGTCTTTCCGGATACAGTCCTGCGTGACGCCAAGCGTGCGGCTGAGAGCCGCGACCCGGACCGAACCGTCCCTCGTGAGGGTGGATAAAATTTCGTTTCTTCTCTCTTCAGCAAACATAGGCACCGTCCTGCAGCCGTTGTACGGCTTTTGGTATCATCTTACCATTTTCCGTCCGGACCGCCTACAGAGCGCGGATACTTTTCTTATTTCTTACATATTCAAAGAATTCACGCACTTTCCATGAGATGGCACCGGCAGAAATGGCCCGGTGACACTTCCGTAAGCTGCGGCCTTTCTTCCCGGCAGCGCTTCGTGCAGTACGGACATCTCGTGTGGAACAGGCAGCCTGATGGCGGATTTACCGGGCTGGGCAGTTCTCCTTTCAGCGCCACGCGCTCATTGTGCTGCTCCGGGTCCGCGATCGGCACGGCAGACAGCAGCGCCTTCGTGTACGGATGAAGCGGATGCGCGAAGATTTCCTTCTTGGGCGCCGTTTCGACAATTGTTCCCAGATACATGACTCCGATCCTGTCGGAGATCATCTCCACAACGCTCAGGTCATGGGAGATAAACAGATAGGTCAGATGGAACTTTTCCTGAAGATCCTGCATCAGATTCAGCACCTGCGCCTGGATGGACACATCCAGCGCAGATACCGGCTCGTCGGCGATGATCATTTTGGGATTCACGGACAGCGCCCGCGCGATCCCAACGCGCTGCCTCTGGCCGCCGGAAAACTCATGCGGATACCGCTCGCCGTGCTCCGGGGAAAGACCGACCAGCCCAAGCAGTTCCTGAACCTTTTTCAGCCGCTCTCCCGCCGAAAGGTTCGTGTGAATCAGAAGCGGCTCGGCGATCAGGTCCTGGATTTTCATGCGCGGGTCCAGAGACCCGTACGGGTCCTGAAAGATCATCTGGATATCGCTCCGGAGAGGCCGCATCTCGTCTTCCTTCAGGGCCGCGATATCTTTTCCCTCAAACAGAATCTTTCCGGAGTCTGGTCTGATCAGATGATTCAGAAGCCTCGCCGTTGTGGATTTCCCGCAGCCCGACTCGCCCACAAGCGAAAACGTCTCGCCTGGTTTTATGTCAAAGCTCACATGATTGACAGCGTGTACGTATTTTTTCTGTGCCAGGAACCCTTTATTGACCTCAAAGGTCTTTACAAGGTCCTGCACCGACATCAGATTTTCATCCATTTTTTCGCTCCCGTTACATCGTCTGATCCTTTGATTCCAGGTAGCAGCGGATCCAGTGGTTCTCTCTTCCATCCACCAAAACCAGATCCGGCTCGCCCTTCAGGCACCTGTCCGACGCGTACTGACAGCGGGGAGCGAATTTGCACCCCTTCGGCATCACGGACAGATCGGGGACAGAGCCCGGAATGGACGGAAGCCGTCTGACATCCGATCCGATCTTCGGAACGCAGGCAATCAGCCCCTTCGTGTATGGGTGCTTCGGGTTGTAGAAGAGTTCATGCACATCCGCCTGCTCCACGATTCTTCCCGCGTACATGACCAGCACCCGGGAGCACATCTGGGCCACAACGCCGAGATCGTGCGTGATCAGCAGGATCGTCGTGCCGTTTTCCTTCTGAATCTTCTTCATCAGGTCCATGATCTGGGCCTGGATTGTCACGTCCAGCGCCGTCGTGGGCTCATCCGCGATCAGAAGTTCCGGTTTGCATGCCATCGCCATGGCGATCATGACTCTCTGGCACATTCCGCCGGAGAGCTGGTGCGGATAGCTTCTCAGTGTGTTCTCAACATCGGGGATCCCGACTTCATGCAGCATGTCCGCCGCGATTTTTCTCGCCTGCTCCTTACTGCAGTTCTCATGAATACGGACCGCCTCGATCATCTGTTTCTCGATACGGATCGGCGGGTTCAGAGAACTCATGGGGTCCTGAAAGATCATGGAGATCCGGCTTCCCCGGATCGTCTGCATTTCCCTTTCGGACAGATCCAGGAGATTTCTTCCTTTAAAGCGGATCTCGCCGTTTGTGATCTTCCCGGACGTGTCGCCCAGAAGCCGCATGATGGACATCGATGTGACCGACTTGCCGCATCCGGACTCTCCGACAAGTCCGACGATCTCTCCTTTGTTCAGAGAAAAGGACACATCATGGATGGCAGTGACGTACGATTTTTCCCGCTTGAACTCCGTGCGGAGATTCTTAACTTCCAGTATTGTTTCTGACATTGTGCGCCCCTTATTTGATCTTCGGATCCAATGTGTCTCTCAGGCCGTCGCCCAGAAGGTTGAATGCGAGAACGGTCAGAAAAATCAGAAGGCCGGGACATAACACCATATGCGGTGCCGTATTCAGATAATTCCGGCCCTGAGAGAGCATAGTGCCCCAGTCCGGTTCGGTTACATTGGCGCCGAATCCGAGGAAACTCAGAGACGAAGAAGCCAGTATGGCGGTACCGATACGCATCGTGAAGTTTACGATCATGGACTGGACCGTGCCGGGGAATATGTGTTTCCACAGAATCCGGCTGTTTGTGCAGCCGATCGACCTCGCCACCTCAACATACGGCGCTTCCTTCACTTCCAGTGTCGCGCTGCGGATGATTCTCGCGAAGCTTGGCACCGTGAAGACAGCGACGGCAATGACAACATTGATGACGCCCGGTCCCAGGATCGCTACGATCGCAATCGCAAGCAGAATATCCGGGAACGCGAACAGAATATCCGATCCCCGCATGACGATGGAGTCGACGATGCCGCCGTAGAATCCGGCGAGCAGCCCCAGAATGATACCGATGGCCGTGCCGACGACAACCGAACCGAGCGCCACAGAGAGCGAGAGCCGCGTACCCGCGATCAGTCTCGCGAATACGTCTCTTCCGAACTCATCGGTCCCCCAGATATGCTTCGGGCTGGGTCCCTGCAGCAGCGCCGTGTAATCCGCCGCATTCGGATTGTAACGGATGACCATAGGCCCGAAGATGGCCACCAGCGCAAGAACAATGATAAAGATCAACGACACAACAGCCGCTTTCCGCTTCAGGAATTTCCTGGCAAATTCCTTATACGGGCTTTTGGGCTTCGGAAGCTCCTCCGCCGACTGCCGCACTACACTCTCTTCAGCCATAAATAGAATTCTCCCACCGTGAAATCAGATGCTTACTTCCCCGTATCTGCCGCGCCCTTAGTTTCCGGTCAGCTGTACCGGATCTTCGGATTCAGGAAACCATAGACGATGTCTGTAATCAGATTGATAATGATATACTCCAGGGCAAAAAACAGAAGCAGCGCCTGTACAACCTTGTAGTCCCGGTAATTGATGGAATCCACAAGAAGCCGCCCCAGCCCCGGAATTGAGAAAACGGTTTCCGTCATGACAGATCCGGACAGAAGACCGCCGATCTGCAGGCTTGCCACCGTAACAACCTCGATCAGAGAATTGCGGAATGCGCATTTCATGATGACCGCCGGCTCGGAAAGGCCCTTTGCCCTGGCCGTGCGGACATAGTCTTCCTTCATGTTCTCCAGCATGGAAGAGCGGGTGAATCTCGCGAGAATCGCCATGATTCCGCATCCCATGGTGATGGACGGAAGGACATAGCTCCTGGCCGTCTCAAGGCCGGCCGTCGGGAACCATCCGAGGTTCACGCTGAAAATCTGGATCAGCTCAAGGCCGAGCCAAAATCCCGGGACGGAAATGCCCGAGATGGCAATGATCATGCAGAAATAGTCAAGCGGCTTCCCCCGCCTAACCGCTGCGATGATACCTAAGAATACTCCCAGAATCGTCGCCCAGATCATGGACGTGATCGTCAGAATGATCGTCGGTTTGAATCTCGGGAGAATAGTCGCCATGACCGTGGCGTTGTTCTTTACGGAATTTCCGAGATCTCCCGTAAAGAGACCCTTCATGTACTCGCCGTACTGTACGAGAAGCGGCTGGTTCAGCCCGAGCTGTTCCCGTATCGTCTCCACTTCCTGGTCCGTGGCGTCAATGCCGGCAAGAAGTCTCGCCGGATCTCCGGGGATCAGGTGAATGAACATAAAAATCAGAAAAGTGATTGCAAGAAGAAGCGGAATGGTTCCGAGGATTCTCTTTACAACATATCTACCCATACGATCGCTCCGTTAAAAACGCTTCTGCTTATTTTTCATAAAGCTGCCCGGCCTTTGCAGCCAGGCAGCCTCACAATCCGATACCTCTTACTGTGCGAGTACGGCGTTCGCAAAATCAAGCTGGCCGTCCGGCTTTACACCGACACCGGATACATATCCCTTTGTGGCGTACAGGATCTGGTCATTGCCCAGGAACAGCCACGGGCAGTCATTCCAGACATCATCCTGACATTTGCCGTAGAGTTCGGTGAGCTTTGCGTCATCGGTCTCCGCCAGAGCGTCATCCAGGTTCTTGTCGAAGTCCGCATTGCTGTAATAGGCTGTGTTCGCACTGGTCGGCGGCACCATGGAGCTGTGCAGCAGCGCTCTCACGGAAGAATCAAAGCTTCTGTCAGAAGCAGACCAGTTTACATACCACATGTTGATCTCGGCGTCCTGCTTGTCGACATAAATCTTGTCCGAAACCGTCGCCGGCTCCATCGGCTGAACGTCAACCGTGATGCCGATCTGTGCCAGTTCCTGCTGAACGAAGGTCATGCCCTTGATTTCCTGTGTGGTGTTGTCGCCCCACAGCGTGAGGGTGAATCCGTTCTCATAACCGGCTTCCTTCATGAGTTCCTTAGCCTTGTCGAGGTTGTACTCGTAAGCCGGCTCTTCCTTGTAGTACGAAATGCAGTTCGGAACGCAGCTCGTCGCCGGAAGCGCGTGGCCGTCATACATAACCTTGATGTAAGCATTCTTGTCGATGGCGTAGTTCATAGCCTGGCGGACTTTCACATCAGACAGTTCCTTCAGGTCCATGTTCAGCGTCACATACCGCATGATGTTGGAGTAGCTTGCGCTCACGTTGATATCGGTATTTCCGGTGACGGCCGACATCTGATCCGAGGTGAACGGATATACCATATCCGCCTCGCCGGTCTGAAGCATCGCGGTGCGGGATCCGGCCTCCGGAACTTCCTTGATCGTCACCGAATCAACCTTCGGTGCGCCGCCCCAGTAGTCCTTGTTCGCAACCATCGTGGTGTGGTCACCCTCGGTTCTGTCCTTGAAGACAAATGGGCCGGTGCCGCACGGATGATACATGATGTCATTCCCATACTGCTCAAGAGCACTCGGGGAGATGATCATGAACTGGGTGAGCTTGTTCAGGAACACGTTGTACGGCTGAGCCAGCGTGATGACAAGCGTGTTGTCGTCCGTGGCTTCCATGTTCGCGATGCGGCTCGTCTCATTGCCGTCGCTGTCCGTCACGACAAACAGTCTTCTTCTGGACAGGCCGTTGGCGGAATTGCTGACACGGTTGATGTTGTCGATAACGGACTGCGCCGTGAAATCCGTGCCGTCGTGGAACTTCACGCCTTTTCTGAGATGGAATGTATACGTGAGATTATCATCGGAAACATCATAGCTCTCTGCCAGCTTGCCGACGATCTTGCCGTCGTCGTCAAATGTGAGCAGCGTCTCGTACATGCCCATGCAGGCCGAGATGCCGTTCGTGTCGGTAACATTCTGCGGATCCAGACCGCTGACACTTCCCTCAATGGCGATCACAAGATCATTGTCGCCTGACTTTCCGGTACTTGTAGCAGTCTGAATATTCGTGACCCCTGTGCCGGAGGAAACTGCCGCCGCTGCCGTCGTTGTCGTTCCCGCTGCCGGAGAACTGCCGGAAGACGATGTTCCGGTCCCTCCTGCGCCTCCGCAGCCGACAATGGAAGCTGTCATCGCGACTGCGAGAAACATTGATGCAAGTTTTCTCTTCATAGGCTCCTTCCCTTCCTGCCACACCCCTGTGGCTGCATGAGCACCTGCCATCCGCGTCAGATGACTGCTCATCCGCAAGATTACAGAATACGTGAATCCGTGAAGCCAGACCATAAAGCTAAAAAAGGAGCCAAAGACACGCTTCTCTCTTCCTGTCTTCGCTCCTTTGCGATCTAACTATGGCTACGATTCATTTATCTGTTATTTGCATTATAGCATCTGTTTTTATCATTTCAATCTGTTTTGTATCATTTTTTGTTCGTTTTCTTATTTTTTTGAATTGTTTTTCTCACCGCCGGCTGTCTCTCATTCCCCGGTCATCTCCCGGTACTCGTCGTTTCCGGCATCTGCCCAGGACGTCCGGCCGCTGGAAACAACCCTGCCGGTGCTGTACTCATACGCGTATACATCCTCCATCACGGCGTCCGAAAGTCCCCAGCTTCCCCCGGCGTCCTTCTTACTCCGGTACAGGACATACAGACCGCAGCTGCCATTGCCGGAATCCCGGTCATACATCAGATATTCAATATCCGTGCCGCTCTCCGAGACCACGCACCAGGACTCCCCCTTCGCGCCGTAGCTAATCTGCGCCGTTCCCGCCTCCGGAAACGCGGCATACAGGATTGCCTGATAACCCGGATATTCAGATGTCTCCCGGCGCGCTGTATGACCGCCCTCATCAGGGGCTGCCGTGGACTCTGTCTGCAGCGGATAGCTTTCTGCCGGCTCCGTCACTCCTGCGCCGCCTCCGGCGCTTTCCGTCTCCGGCTGCGCCTGCATCTGCCACCACTCTTCTGCCGTGATCTGCGGATCGTCATCACCCGGACCGCCTGACGGGCGAAGGCGCTGCAGATAAACCGGTCCATCCTCTGCGTACAGCATATACGAATTCCACGAGGCCGGGTAATCTGACCGGACCAGATATGTGCCGTTTGCGTTGCGGGCGATCTCCGCACCGCCCAGATCCCCCCGAAGGAAGTATCCAAGCCCTGCCAGTCCGATAACAAAAAACAGAAACACGACCATAAGGACCGTCAATACCCGCAGCAGCCACCGCACCGCTTTTCTCTTCACCGCCGCTGCCAGCCGGCGGTTTGTCAGATATCCGCCAAGCAGCGCGATGACCATCCACAAAGCCAGGGCTATCGCCGCAGGTATCCCGACCCAGGCGCGCAGAATGTCCGTCTGAGGCTTGAAGGCAATGATAGCGGCGAGCAGGGCAAGCAGCCCCGTACCCGCCAGCCCCAGAATGACCGCCGCATTTTCTGCCGTTTTCTTCTCCGGGGCCGGTCCGAGCGTCCTAAGAAACGTTTTGAAATCCTCCGGCGCACCGTCTGTCGGCACCCGCATGGCCTGGTTTTTACCCGGCAGCAGATAAAAAGCATCTTGTCCTTCCACAACCCGGTACAGATCCTCATACCGGATTGTGGCGGACGCATGGCTGCTTTTTACGGTAAAAAAAGTCTTATAAAACGAGAATTCACTCGTCTCGCGCGCATACACGCGCCCGCTCGTGTACGCGCGCCGGATATTCACGCGGCGAAGAACTGCCATGACAAATGGAACTGCCACCGCCGCGGCGACAAGGACAAGCCCGACCTCCTTCGCCCCGGACAGCAAAGCAGAACTGCCCAGAAGAAGAAACGCCGCCGCCAGGCCGCCGGCGGCCCGCAGTGCTGCTGCGCCGTTTACATCCCGGTTCATCTGCCGGAAATCCTGCAGCGTCATGGCGGAAGAAGCCGTAAACAGTGCCGTTTCAGATTCTATCTCCGTCTGCATGTTCTCTTTCACCCCTCTTCCAGACTGAAAAAGACGCAGGGCGCGTCCGGTTTCAGGCCGGTATGTTTAAAAAAATCAAAAAGCTCCTCCGGCGGACCGGTCATGGAACCGTCCGGGGCATACACCACGGTGCCATCAGCGGATACAACGCGCTGATATTCCAGCCCGTATCTGCTTTTCTTTGAAAACAGAAAAACGGATGTTTCCCCCGCTTTCTTCGCCGCATTCAGTTCCGCCGCCAGATCCGTGCTGATGGAAAAGGAGGAAACGGTTCTTTGGGGCGGCAGAACGCCGAGAACACACGAAAAACTGCCGTCCTTATTCTTCACCGGAAAATAATACGTCTCAATGCCCCATCCGCCGTTAAGATCCACAAGTGAATCATCCGGAAATACCTCCCGGATCGGGCCGCAGAGCGTGTACGGCGACTGGTCCCCCTCCGGGTCATGCTCCGCAAATATGCGGCTCATTTCCGGCGTCTCATACTTCTCCCGAAGATTCTTCACATCCGGCTCCAGTGCCCTGTTCCGAAAGAAAAGACGGCTGACTGCCACACCGCCTGGAATTAAGAGAAGCAGCACGGCCACAAGGATGTATAAAAGTTTCACAGAATGCCTGGTTTTACGCATACCGGATTCTAGTCTCCTCTGACAGCATGATCCACGATCTTTTACTCTACAATTAAGACGGAATCCGAATGAAGTTTTGTTGGCAGCTGCTTCATCAGCTTCGTATTTTTTTCGCCATATAAGAAATCAGATAAAAAAACGCCACGCCAAATACCGCTGCCAGAATGACAGAAAGGCTGCGCGAATAAAATAAACCGCCAGCGCGCTGTACCCGATAAAACCGGACACTTTCTGCCGCAGCCCAGGCAGCAAAGAGTGACAGGCTGTTCCGAAGAGAATGAAGGGCTTTGTTATATTTCCATTGAACCGTTCCAACCGGTTTGCCAAGTGCTTTTGCAATCTCGCGATGGCTCATCCCGCACAGAATTTTCATGGCAACAATCTGCTGCTCATCCGGAGGAAGACCTGCTGTTTTTTTCTCATAAGCATCCATTTCTTCCACAGAAATAAAACCGGCCTGCGAGCGGGCATCCGGAATACAGGATAGGATCTCCTCTCCTGTATTCCGCAGTTTCTGCCGCCGCAGGCCGTCAATATATATATTTTGTATCATCCGGTACAGCCATATGCTCTGACCGCACGACGGAAACCGTTCCGGCGGAAGCTGCCATAGCTTCAGCAGGGCTTCCTGACACAAGTCCCGCGCCGTCTCACAGTCCCGGCAGACAGAAAAAGCGCAACGGTAAAGCCTGCTCTCATACATTTTCAAAAAAGCTTCAAAAACGTCTTCCGATTTTTCAGCCAGTGAAGAGATGGCTCTGTCAAACTCAGAGGGCACATGCTGCATACTTTTCTCCAAAGTACATATACTCTGCAAAACAGACAGACCCACACAACAGCCGCAGAATTCACGCTTCCCGCAGGAAAGCCTCATACATACATTTCAGCGTATCAAAGATCGTATACTCCGGCTTCCATCCGAGTCTCTCCGTGATCAGGCTGTGGTCACAGCAGATGAGCGGCGTGTCGATGGGACGAACCCGCTCCGGGTCCACCTGCACATCGATCTTTTGCGGGCTGAGCGAGACGATGTAGTTCAGAAGTTCGTCCAGACCATATGCCTGACCGCTCCCCACATTGTAGATCGTGTTCGATTCGTCGCTCTCAATAATCATGCGGTACGCCCGCACGATGTCGCGCACATCGGAAAAATCCCGCCGGGCCGCCAGATTTCCGACGTGGATCACGCCGGGAGCACCTGATTTTGTGATAGCAGCCGCCTGTTTGCAGAAGCTCGGGAGCACGAAGCTGTCCCTCTGCCCCACGCCCGTGTGATTAAACGGCCGCACGCAGTAAACTTTCATGCCGTACTGACTGCGGTACAGGCGGGCAAAACGCTCCTGCGTCACCTTGGAGATGCCATATGGGTTGTTGGCATCAAGCGGCGTGCTCTCGTCCATCGGCCTGTCCGATGCCTGATACTCCTCGCTGGAACCGATGAACATGACCCTCGGCTTGTGATCAAGCGCGCGTGCCGCTTCCAGCACGTTCAGGGCCCCCACGACGTTGACCGACACGGTCGTCTGCGGGATCTTCCAGGAAAGCCCGACACTGCTTACGGCCGCCAGGTTGACGATCATGTCAGGCGACACGTCCGCCACAAGCGCCTTCACAACGTCCCCGTCAAGCAGGTCTGCCGCCGTGAAGGAAACATACTCCGGTATTGAATCCGTCCTGCGCACGTCGCTGCCGGCCACTTCGTATCCGTTCTTCTTAAATTCCTCCGAGAGATACCGCCCGACAAATCCGCCGATTCCGAATATCAATACCTTTTTCATCGATTCGCCGCTTCCTTCCGGGCAAGTTCAAGGTCATGCTGCGCCATGATGCGGCAGAGTTCCTCATAACTTGTCGTCTGCGGATTCCAGCCGAGCACCGTCTTCGCCTTGGTCGGATCGCCCCACAGGTTCACCACGTCAGTCGGGCGGTACCACTCCTTGTTTACGCAAACCAGCATCCTGCCGGTCTTCTTGTCGTATCCCTTCTCGTCCATGCCGCTGCCGCGCCACTCCAGCTCAATGCCATCGTACTTGAACGCCAGCTCTGTAAACTCGCGGACCGTGTGCTGAACGCCGGTCGCGATGACGAAATCATCCGGCTTGTCCTGCTGCAGAATCAGCCACATGCACTCCACATAGTCCTTCGCGTAGCCCCAGTCCCGTCTGGAATCCAGGTTGCCCAGCTCCAGATGATCCTGCAGCCCGCAGGCGATGCGGCCGGCCGCCAGCGTAATCTTTCTCGTGACAAATGTCTCCCCGCGCCGCTCCGACTCGTGGTTAAACAAGATGCCGTTTGAGCAGAACATCCCGTAGGCGTCGCGATACTCGCGCATCATCCAGAAGCCGTACTGCTTGGCAACCGCGTACGGGCTGAACGGATGGAACGGCGTATTCTCGTTCTGCGGAACTTCCTCAACCTTGCCGTACAGCTCGGAAGTAGATGCCTGATAGATCTTTGTCTTCTTCTCCAGGTGGCAGATATGAACCGCCTCAAGCAGTCTCAGAACGCCGATGGCATCCACATCGCCCGTGTACTCCGGCGCGTCAAAGGAAACCTGGACATGCGACTGCGCCGCCAGGTTGTAGATCTCATCCGGCTGAATCCCGCCGACCAGACGGATCAGGCAGGAGCTGTCACTCATATCGCCCTCGTGAATGTGAAGCTGATCCATGATGTGATCGATCCGCTCCGTCGTGTGCTCCGCCGAGCGTCTTACCAGTCCGTGAACTTCATATCCTTTCCCGAGCAGCAGCTCCGCAAGGAAAGAACCGTCCTGTCCTGTGATGCCTGTGATCAATGCCTTTTTCATGTCCGTTTCCTCTCAGTCATTCAAATCAAACTTCTGTTTGTCTTTCACCGTGATCTTGTCGCCCAGCTGGCTCTCCAGAACCACCATCGGCGTGTCAGCTGTCATCATGTGCCGGCTGCCCGCCGGAAGCTGGATCACATCGCCCTGTCTGACGCGTCTCTCCACACCGTCCACGATTGTGCGGCCCGTGCCGGAGAGCACCGTCCAGATCTCGTCCCGAAACTCGTGCGAGTGGTAGGACATGTGCGTTCCCGCCTTCAGCGTCACCTTGACCGTCAGGAAATCCGGTCCCGCGTCGATCACCTTATAATCGCCCCACGACTTCTCAGCATACCGCACATCCGTCGAGATTTTCTCGACAAGTGGCTTCATATATCCGGAACGCTCCTTGTCCGATATAAGGATTCCGTCGCCGGAAGCCGCGATGACCATATTTTTCGCGCCCATCACCAGGATCGGGATATCGAGTTCATTGACCACGTTGGTGTTCTCGCATGTCTCGTCAAGCAGCGCGTTGCCCTTGACCTTGTCGGCCATGACCTCGGACATCATGTTCCACGTGCCGACATCCTTCCACTCGCCGGCATAGCGCAGAACCTGGATCGAAGGTTCTTTCTCGAGGACTGCGTAATCAAAGGAAATCTTGCTGCAGTCCGCGTAGTGCTCGTACAGATCCCTGTAATCCTTAAAGGAAAGAAGCTCATGGGCCCGCTTCATCATGTAGCCCAGACGGAAAGCGAAAACACCGGCGTTCCAGAGTGCGCCTTTCTTCAGATACTCCGCCGCCGTGGCAGTGTCCGGCTTTTCCTTGAACTCGCTGACAGGCGATACGGAAGCCTTGTTCTCCGGGATGATGTAGCCGTATTTGTCAGAGGGGTAGGTCGGCTCGATGCCCATCAGCGTGATGGCCGCCGCACCGTCCTTCACGAGCTTCTCGAGTTTCGCGACTGCCTCGTAGTAGCTGTCATCCACATACGGATCGACCGGGCACACAATGACGGCCTCGTCATCGCCCACACCCATTTCGTCGTGCAGATACGCGCAGGAGAGCGCCACTGCCGGGAAGGTGTCGCGGCGCATGGGCTCCACGCACACAGAAACCTGATCCCCCAGCTGATTGTGAATCGCGGAGACCTGTGTCTTGGAGGTCGCGATGGTAAGTGTGGCGTCTTTATCCACCCGGGTGATCTGGCGGTACACTCTCTGCACCATGGACTCGTAGTTTCCATCCGGGGCCCTGAACAGCCGGATGAACTGTTTTGAGCGGACATCGTTGGAGAGCGGCCAGAGCCGTTTTCCGGACCCGCCGGAGAGCAGTATGATATTCATAGCATTCCTTTCCTTAAAAAACAAACCTCATCTTATACTTCCGCGGTTGTTTTTGCAAGTTCTGCCGCCCCCTGTGTGACATGCGCCGCGCAGCAGCCTCTGCTGCGGACTTACTCGGCCCCATCCCCGGCAAATACCGCCTTCACTGTCCGAAGCAGGATTTTGAAATCCTCCCGTACCGTCCAGGTGTTGATGTATTCCATATCCAGTTCGACCACCTTCTCAAAGTCGGTGATCTTACTTCTCCCGGATACCTGCCAGAGCCCGGTGATGCCGGGCTTTGTCGCCAGCCTCGCACGGTGATGCGCCTCGTACTGTTCAAACTCCCCCTCTGTCGGAGGTCTGGTCCCGACCAGCGACATCTGGCCAAGGAATACATTTAAAAACTGCGGGAATTCGTCGATGGACGTCTTTCGGATAAACCAGCCGATCCCGTGGCGGGTGCCGTCCGGCCCGCTCCCGAGAATCCGGGGATCATTTTCCATTTTAAACATCAGCCCCTGCATCTGATTCCTGGCCATCAGCTCCTTCTTGCGCTTGTCCGCGTCCTTGTACATGCTGCGGAACTTGTAGATCCGGAAGCGCCTGCCGTTTTCGCCGATGCGGACCTGGGAATAAAAGATCGGGCCCGGATCCGTGAAAAAGATGATCGGACCGAAGATAACGGTGAAAATGCCGGTGAATGCCAGCCCGATGATGGAGCCGATAATGTCGATCAGACGCTTGGCCACGAGCTGCCCGGTGCTGACGATCCGGATACTCTCGGTCATGACGCTGTACCCGCAGAACTTTTCGATCACGCGGGTGCCGTAGCGGCTGTCCGGGGCCGGCAGGCACACATGGACCGTGATGCCCATCTCCGAGCACAGATCAAGCAGCTTCTGGACGCCCGGATTTTCGTCCGCCTGGCATGCAATCAGAACTTCATCGATCCAGCGCGTCGTCATATAGCCTTCCGCGTCCGCAAGCGTCGTCACAACCGGGGTGCCCCCGATTTTCTCCCCGACCGCCGCCTTACCGCTGCTGTCGATAAGACCGTCGATCTGGATATCCCGGTATGTGTTCTCCTGCACCCGGCGGATGACTTCCGGTGCCTTGTCCGCGTCCGCCACGATGAGCAGCTGGCGCACCGAATACCCGCCCGTGAAGCGGTGATGCCACAGCCAGTATTTCCGCAGGCACCGGGCCAGATACACCATGCACAGGGCACCGAGCGTAAAATACAGGGTCATCAGACGCGACAGCGTCGCCCCGGCCTTCAGGACATACAGCGAAAACGTCAGAATAAGAAGATCCACAAGGATCATCCGGACTGCCTTCTCAAACTCGATGAGATATCCGCGGCGCAGAATATCCTTGTAGCTGTCAAGCAGAACGCCGTCTATGAGCCCCCCGACGGCGATCAGAACCATATCGGTACTGTAGTACCTCAGCTCCCAAAGGCGCGTGGTGTTGTAGCGCACCATGAAAGCCAGAATGAATGCAAGCTGAAGAAGAAGCTGGTCCGTGATGATGAAGTCCAGATGCTTCCACCAGCCTTGCGGCTTTTTTCTGTACAAAACGTCTCCTCTTCTTCTACACGGGAGTGACGGCTGCCTTACACTTTCCCTGATAAGTAGGAAAATTATACCGCGTTCCGTCTCTTCCCGCAATGCCGCTTATTCTTCGATCTCCACACTCACCAGATCCATCTCCCGCCCCGAGATGAGCTTTCCGGAGGCGCCCCCGCATTTCGGACAGGCGTACCCGTTGTCCCTGGCCGGCGTGTAGACGTTTCCGCACGCGCAGCGCACGAGGACCGGCCTTTCCTCTATCACAAGCCGGCTCCCCTCAAGCATCGTCCCGGCCACCGTCTGCGGGTAGTAGTGCTGCAGATACTCCGGGACCAGCCCCGTCATCTGCCCCACGCGGATTGTCACCGCGCTCACCTTCTTCGCGTGATTTTTTCTGGCCGCATCCAGCGCCATATTCGAAAAACGCGCCATATAACTGAGCTCATGCATTGTCTCACGCTTCTTCCCGCCCGTCCCGGACAAGAAGCCCAACAGGACAGTGGTCCGATCCCTTCACATCGCTGTAGATCAGGGCATCCCCCAGCCGGCTGTCAAGCGACCTGCTTGTCACAAAATAATCGATGCGCCACCCGGCGTTGTTCTCCCGGGCGTGAAACCGGTAGGACCACCAGGAATAGGCGCCCGTTTTGTCCGGATAAAAGTAGCGGAACGTGTCTGTCATTCCCGATGCCAGAACTTCCGAAAACTTCTGCCGCTCCTCGTCCGTAAAGCCGGCATGGCCCCGGTTGGTCTTCGGATTCTTCAGGTCAATCTCCTCGTGCGCGACATTCAGGTCGCCGCAGTAGATCACCGGCTTCTTCTCCTCCAGCCTCTTCACATACGCCAGAAAATCATCCTCCCAGCGGCAGCGGTAGGAAAGCCGCGAAAGATCCTCCTTCGCGTTTGGGACATACACCGTGATCAGATACCAGTCCGGAAACTCCGCCGTGATGACCCGGCCCTCGTGATCGTGCTCCGGAATGCCGATGCCATTGGTCACCGAGAGCGGCTCTTCCTTTGTGAACAGCGCCGTCCCCGAATACCCCTTCTTCTCGGCATAGTTCCAGTACTCGTGATATCCGGGCAGATCCAGGGTAATCTGCCCCGCCTGCAGCTTCGTCTCCTGCAGCATCAGCACGTCCGGATCTTCCTCCCTGACAAATGGATAAAATCCCTCTTTTTTCACGCAGGCCCGCAGCCCGTTCACATTCCATGAAATCAGTTTCTTCATATATTCAACTCTTTCTCATCCGCAGACACGGAAGCGCTGATCCGTCAGGATCCGCGCCAGGATCAGGCCTGTCGGGAGAGCCAGCACGATGAGACCTGCGCCGGAAAGCCAGCCAAGCCCCGTGGTGTTCTCGCCGATGCCAAAGAAGTATATCGCCTTGTACATATACATACCCGGGACCATGATGACAATCGCGGGGATCGACATGGAGATTCTCGGGAAATCCGTCTTCCGGCAGATGACCGCCGCAAGCATACCGGCCGTGAAGGCGCCGGCCAGGGCCGCCGCGGGAGAGGGCATATGCGCCAGGTCCACCAGCTCAAGCCGGAGTGTATTGGCAATCATACCGATAAGCCCTGCAGTCAGGCACATCTTCGAAGTGCTGTTGTACATCATGGAGAATCCGTACACACCGAGAAAGCTGCAGAACAGCCGCAGCAGAACCTTCACGACAAGCCCCAGGGACAGCGGCGCAAAGTCGCCCGGCTGAAACGAGAGGGCGTACGCCGTCAGCCACCCGGTGAATGTCGCCACCGTGATGATCATCAGCGCGTAGATAAGCCGCTCGATCCCGGAGCGCATGTGCGATTTGGCCAGGTCAAACCCGCCGTTGATGAGCGGAAATCCCGGTATGATGAAGAGCATCGCGCAGATGTACCCGGCCTCGTTCTGTCCGGAGATGCCGAACACCCCTTCCGCGATCCGGTAATAGAGGATCGTCATGAGGCAGTCAAAACCGACGGAAAGGATGACATTGGCGATCAGGGACATCTTGTGGTCAATCATGATCCGGCGCGAGAAATTTCCGAAAAACGCGCCGATGAAGGCGCCGATCATCTCAATCAGCCCGCCGCCGAGCAGAAATGTAAATCCGAAGCAGGCGACGCCGGAAGCCAGCCCAACCTGCAGGGGCGAGTACATCCCCTTTTTCCGGCGCACGGTTTCGAGCATCTCATGCGCTTCAGCGACCGAGATGCTGTCCGGATGCTCTGCCAGATGCCGCACGCAGACGGTCAGACGGTGCATCTTGTCCGTGTTGATGCCGGTGGTCGGAATGGTCAGCTGCTGGGTAAAGCTCTCGCCGTTTCCGCGGAAGGTGCAGGAAAGCGAACACAGGCCGATGTCCGCCGAGCACTTCACGTCAAGCGCACGGCAGAGAATATCCATCATGTCCAGGACCCGCCACGCGCCGGCTCCGATCGCCAGCTCCATGATGCCCGCGTGGCTGATGATCCAGGCCTTGTCCGTGAGGGAGGCGTCCCGGATGCAGACGGAAGGATCCTTCTGGTGCTCCTCCCAGTTGATGTTCATGTGGTGTTCTTCAGACATATACCGGTCTATACTCATATACTTCCCCCGCACAGGTGCCTTTTTTCTGTCTTGAATCCCACACATTATAAGAAAGAAGTGCTTGTTGTGCAAGGCTGTCAGAAGCCGCTCCTCCGCCGCCCGACCGGGGTCCGGCTTCCTTCCATCTGCATATCTTTCTTTTTGGTTGGATGTTTCGCGTTCGTATGCTATTCTGACAGAGTGGAGGTTATATCTATGAAATGGTACAAAAAGCCCGACATGCGGTGGAGTTCCATCGTCAGCGCCGGATGCGCGATTGCTCTGTTTTATGCATTTATCACCCATATCAATCTGTTCGGCAGAGGCATCGCCGGCCTGTGGAACATCTGTCTCCCGGTCATTCTGGGCCTTATCATCGCGTACATCTTCAATCCGCTGGTCAAGTTCTTCCAGCGCACGCTTTTTTCCAGGATGCGCCGCCGGCACGCAGCCCGGATTCTGTCGGTCGTTCTGAGCATGTCGCTCTTCATTCTGCTCATCGTCCTGCTGCTGTTCTATCTCATCCCGCAGCTCGTCGACAGCATTGTCTCATTTGTCCACAACCTGAACGGGTATGTGGACGGCCTGCAGAACATTCTGAACTCCATCGCGGGCAGCGCCTCTTCGAGCGGCTTTGACATCTCCCAGATGGTGTCAACCGGAAACAGCCTTTTGGACAAGGTCGTCTCTCTCGTCCCGTCCAACTTCGATGACCTGATCAAAACCTCTACACAGATCGGCAGCAATCTCCTGATGTGGGTCGTGGCCTTTATCATGTCCATCTACTTCCTCATCGACAAGGAGAGTCTGCAGTCCGGCTTCCGGCGCCTTCTGCGCCTTCTCTTCTCGGAGAAGTCCTACGCCAGCATGTCGGCCTTCTGGGGCCGCTGCAACTCCATCCTGGTCCGCTATATCATCTGTGAGCTCCTCGACGCGCTCTTCGTGGGCGTCGCCAACTTTATTTTCATGACCATCGCGCGCATGCCGTACGCCGTTCTGATCTCCGTCGTGGTCGGCGTCACCAACCTCGCCCCCACCTTCGGCCCCATCGTCGGCGCCGTGATCGGGGCATTCATCCTGCTGCTGGTCAACCCCTGGCATGTCGTCTGGTTCCTGATCTTCACCATCATCCTCCAGACCTTCGACGGATACGTCGTGAAGCCGAAGTTTTACGGCCAGGCCCTTCAGATCCCGTCAATTCTCGTGCTGGCCTCCATCATCATCTTCGGCCGGATGTTCGGCGTGCCCGGCATTCTTCTGGCCATCCCGATCGCCGCGATCATCAACTACCTGTACGGCGAAGGCTTCATCCCGTGGCTTACACGCCGCCGCAAAAAGAAAGAAGAAGGAGCCCTGCAGGCCCGAAAGGAAAAGGCCGACGCCACCTCCTCTGCCGCCGCCCCCGATCCCAAAACCAAATGACAGATGCATTTGCCCTTTCTGTACGCTTGTGCTACTATGTGTTAGTTGCTTCTATTCGCAGGCAGTCAGACGCGCCTGCCAGGTCAAAAGCGTTAAGTCAAGTCACCGCAAAGGCGAGTCCGTGATTATCTCGGAAACTCCGCCGGATCAGGAAACCCTCACAGACGCCATCAAAGAGACCGGCTACACTCTGGTTTCCATGCACTCCGAGCCTTATGAAAAAAAGGGACTGTTTCACTAAAAAAACGAAAATCCCGATATTCTCAGGCATGTAAAAAAACCGGAGAATATCGGGACTTTTTGAAACCGTTATTTCCTCACCGCACCAGCGGCGTGTATCCCATCAGGCACTCGTCGACCTGCGCAGCGGCGCGGCGGCCTTCATTCACTGCCCAGACCACGAGGGACTGGCCGCGGCGGCAGTCGCCGGCCGTGAACAGACGGCCCGTTTTGTCGGACTTCACGTGGAAATCCTCCTCCTGGGTTGCGATGCATCCGCGCGCCGTGCGCTCCGCCCCGAAGGCCTCTGCCACATAGGGCTCGCACCCGACAAAGCCGGCGGCAATGAGAAGCAGCTCACAGGGAATTTCTTTCTCCGTCCCCTTCACGAAAACCATTTTCCGGTTTTCAAAGGCGGCCTTCACCGTGACGATGGATTTGAGATTCCCATCCTTGTCCGTCTTCAGTTCCTTCACCGTCGTCTCGTAGACGCGCGGGTCATGGCCGAAGAGGGCGATCGCCTCCTGATGGCCGTAATCCGTCTTGAGTACTTTCGGCCACTCCGGCCACGGATTTCCGGCGCTTCTGTTCACAGGCGGCTGCGGCATCATCTCCAGCGCCGTGACCGACCTGCAGCCGTGGCGCAGCACCGTCGCGATGCAGTCATTTCCGGTATCGCCGCCGCCGACGATGACCACGTTCTTTCCCTTCGCACTGATAAAATCCTTGTGCCTGCGGAAGCTTTCGGCCGAGAGATCCGCATCCAGAACCGGCGCTTTCCGGCTCTCTTCTTCCGGACTTCGGGAACCGAGCAGACTCTTTGTGGTGCTCTTCAGGAAATCCACTGCATAGCAGACCCCCTTCACCGCCGCCGGATCGGCCCCGGTGAGTGCACGCGGCTGCTTGGCGCCGACGGCCAGGATAACCGCGTCGTACTTCCCGAGAAGTTCGGCAGCCGTCACGTCCTTTCCGACGTTGACACCGGTCTTAAACGTCACGCCTTCCGCCTCCATGAGCAGCCGGCGGCGCGCGATGACCGATTTGTCAAGCTTCATGTTGGGAATCCCGTACATCAGCAGGCCGCCGACTCTGTCCTCGCGTTCGTAAACGGTGACCGCATGTCCGCGGTGATTCAGCGTGTCCGCCGCCGCGAGTCCGGCCGGGCCGCTGCCGATAACGGCAACCGACTTGCCGGAACGCACCTTTATCTCCTGCGGTTTCATCTTCCCGTCAGCCCAGGCGGTCTCAATCAGGAAACGCTCGTTGTCGTGAATCGTCACCGGATCGCCGTACTGGCCGTTGATGCAGGCCTTCTCGCACAGCGCCGGGCAGACGCGGCCCGTGAATTCCGGGAAATTGCTCGTCTTGAGCAGTCTCCTGGCGCCCGCGCCAAAGTGCCCGCGGTAGATCTCATCATTCCACTCCGGGATCAGATTGTGCAGCGGGCAGCCCGTGTACATGCCGGAGAGCTTCATCGCCGACTGACAGAACGGAACGCCGCAGTCCATGCAGCGGGCAGCCTGCTCCCGGCGCTCCGTATCGCGGAGCGGCTCGTGAAACTCGGCAAATGTCTTCACTCTCTCAAGCGGCGGCACGTCTTTGTTGTCCTGCCTGCTGTATTCCAGAAATCCTTTTGCTTTACCCACGGCTGGTCACCTCCCCGAATGCTTTCAGAACCGCTTCATCATAGTTCAGCCCCTGCTGGCGCTGTTTGTTGATCTCCTCAAGCATCTCCTTGTAATCGTTCGGCACGATCTTGCGGAAATCCTTTGCGAAGACGTCAAAATCCGCCAGAATTCTGCCCGCGAGCTCCGACTTCGTCTCCTTCTCATACTCGGTCAGGATCTTCTGCAGCTCTTCCAGGTCACCCGGCTTTGTGACATCCTCCATGGCGACCATGTCGGTGTTGAGCCGCCGGTACAGCGTGTGGGTCTGATCCAGCACGTAAGCCGTACCGCCGGACATACCGGCTGCGAAATTCTTGCCGGTCGGCCCGAGGATCACCGCGGTACCGCCGGTCATATACTCACAGCCGTGGTCGCCGCATCCTTCCGCCACCGCCACGGCGCCGGAGTTGCGCACGAGGAACCGTTCGCCCACGACGCCGCGGATAAACGCGGTGCCGCTGGTAGCACCATACAGCGCCACGTTGCCGGCGATGATGTTCTCCTCGGCCTTAAACGGTGAGGCTTCCGGCGGAACCAGGATGAGCCGTCCGCCCGACAGTCCCTTGCCGAACCCGTCGTTGGCGTCGCCCGTCAGGCGGATCGTCAGTCCCTTCGGGATGAACGCGCCGAAGCTCTGTCCGCCGCCGCCTTCCGCCTCCACGGTAAAGGTGTCATCCGGCAGCGTGTTCCGGTAGCGCCTCGTTACCTCGCTTCCCAGGATCGTCCCCAGTGCGCGGTCGGTACTGGAAACCTTCAGGCCCGTCGTGAACTTCGGGAGATTGTAGCGGACCGAGGCGATGTTGACGATGCCCGACTTTTCGGCTGCCTCTCTTGCCTCTTCCTCGCCTTCTGCCTTCGCCGCGTCAAACGCGTCCGCGGACTTTTTAAACCACGGCAGCAGACGGCTCTCGTCCGGCGTCTTCTCCAGATGGAAATCGTACACTGCCTTCGGATTGAAGTGCCGCTTCGGGACTGTCACGAGCTCCTGATTCAAAAGCGCCGTGACATCCATCATCGCAGCCCTTTCGGTTATCTGGTTCTCACGCTTCACGAGGCAGTCTGTGCGTCCCACCATCTCGTCGATCGTGCGGAAGCCGAGATTTGCCATGATCTCGCGCAGATCCTGTGCGACAAATTTCATGAAGTTGATCACATACTCCGGTTTTCCCGAGAAACGTTTCCGGAGCACCGCATTCTGAGTCGCAATGCCGGCCGGGCAGGTGTTCTTGCTACACACACGCATCATCATGCAGCCGAGGCAGATGAGCGGTGCCGTGCCGAAGGAAAATTCCTCCGCGCCAAGCAGAGCCGCGATCGCCACGTCCCGCCCGCTCATCAGCTTGCCGTCTGTCTCCAGTGCCACGCGGTCGCGCAGCCCATTCTCGATCAGGCTGCGGTGCGCCTCGGAGAGTCCCAGCTCCCACGGAAGGCCCGCATTGTGAACGGACGAATACGGCGCCGCACCCGTTCCGCCATCGTACCCTGAGATCAGGATTACCTGCGCGCCGGCCTTGGCGACGCCGGATGCAATGGTCCCCACACCTGCCTCGGAGACAAGCTTCACGGAGATCTTTGCGTCGCGGTTGGCATTTTTCAGGTCATAGATGAGCTCGGCCAGATCCTCGATGGAGTAGATATCGTGGTGCGGCGGCGGGGAGATGAGCGACACGCCCGGCGTTGAGCAGCGGACCTTCGCCACCCACGGATACACCTTCCGGCCCGGAAGATGTCCGCCCTCGCCCGGCTTCGCGCCCTGGGCCATCTTGATCTGGATCTCCTTCGCGCTGTTTAAATACGCGCTCGTGACACCAAACCTTGCAGACGCCACCTGCTTGATGGCACTGTTTCGGATTGTCCCGAAGCGGCTCTCGTCCTCACCGCCCTCGCCGGTGTTGCTCAGGCCCCCCAGCGTGTTCATTGCGACTGCCAGCGTCTCATGCGCCTCCTCGGACAGGGCGCCGTAGGACATGGCGCCGGTCTGGAATCGCTTCACGATCTCGCTGACCGGCTCAACCTCTTCGATCGGAACCGGCTTTCCCGCCGGCCTGAATCCCAGAAGTGCCCGCAGCGTGTGCGGCCGGGACACGGCGTCGACCAGCTTCGTGTATTCCCTGAATTCCTCGTAGCTTCCGTCGCGAACCGATCTCTGCAGCATCACGATCGTCTCCGGTGTGTACAGATGATCTTCCTTGTCAGTACCGCTGCGCAGATAGTGGAAACCCGGGCTGTCCGGCTGCTGGTCGGTGGAAAGCCCCAGCGGGTCAAACGCGTGCTCGTGGCGCTCCATGACGCCTTCGCCGATTTCCTCGATCCCGATGCCGCCGGCGCGGGATACGACGCCTGCAAAATATTTGTCAATGACGCTGCGGTTCAGACCCACCGCCTCGAAAATACGCGCCGACTGGTAGGACTGCAGCGTGGAGATGCCCATCTTGGCCGCCGTCTTGACGACGCCGGAGAGCAGCGCCTTGTTGTAGTCGTCGATCGCGGTGTGGTAATCCTTGTCAAGCAGGCCGTTGTCGATCATCTCGGCAATGCACTCATGCGCCAGGTACGGCTGCACGGCCCGCACGCCGAAGCCCAGCAGACACGCGACCTGATGGACGTCTCTGGGCTCGCCGCTCTCCAGCACCAGCGAGATGCTCGTGCGGCGGCGGGTCAGGACCAGATGCTGCTCCACCGCGGAAACCGCCAGCAGCGACGGGATGGCCATGTGATTCTCGTCAACCCCTCTGTCGCTCAGGATGATGATGTTGTTTCCCTCCGCGATCGCCCGGTCAACGGAGACGGTCAGCTGCGTCACCGCCGCCTCCAGCGACGTGCTCGCGTAGTAGAGCATCGAAACCGTGCAGGTTTTGAATCCCGGCTCGTTCAGTTCGCGGATCTTCATCAGATCAACCCCGGTCAGAATCGGGTCGTTAATCTCCAGGACGCGGCAGTTTTCGCTCTTTTCATTGAGCAGATCACCGTCGGAGCCCAGGTAGATGGTCGTATCCGTCACGATTTTCTCGCGCAGCGAGTCGATCGGCGGGTTGGTCACCTGCGCGAACAGCTGCTTGAAGTAGTTGAAGAGCAGCTGGTGCTTCTTGGAGAGCGCCGCCAGCGGTACATCGTGGCCCATCGACACGGTCGGCTCGACGCCGTTTTCCGCCATGGGCAGGATGATGTTCTTCATGTCCTCGTAGGTGTAGCCGAAAGCTTTGTACAGCGCGTTGCGCATGGCCTGCGTGTGACCCGGCACCTTCTTGTTCGGGATTTTCAGCTCCGACAGGTGCAGCATCTGGCGGTTCAGCCACTCGCCGTACGGCTGGCGGCGGGAATACTGTCTCTTGCACTCGTCGTCGGAGATGATCCGCTTCTGCTTCGTGTCGACCAGAAGGATCCGGCCCGGTGCAAGACGGCTCTTGCGGATGATGTGCTCCGGCCCGATCGGGAGAACCCCGACCTCTGAGCTTAGTATCAGCCGACCGTCATCCGTCAGATAATAGCGGGAAGGCCGCAGCCCGTTGCGGTCCAGCGTCGCGGCCAGGATCTCGCCGTCCGAGGCCAGAATGGCCGCCGGACCGTCCCATGGCTCCATCATCGTCGCATAGTAATGGTAGAAATCCCGGCGGTCGCGGTCCATGTCTTCATTGTGCTTCCACGGCTCCGGAATCGTGATCATCAGCGCCAGCGGGAGCGGAATTCCGTTCATATACAGGAACTCCAGCGTGTTGTCCAGCATCGCCGAGTCTGAGCCGGTCTTGTTCACAACCGGATAGATCTTCTCGATCTCCCCGGCGAACACCGAGCTCTGCATGGTCTCCTCGCGGGCAAGCATTCTGTTGATGTTGCCGCGGATCGTATTGATCTCGCCGTTGTGGGCGATGAAGCGGTACGGATGCGCCCGCTCCCAGGACGGCGTCGTGTTGGTCGAGAAGCGGGAGTGCACGATCGCGATGGCCGACTTGTAGTCCGGATCCGTCAGGTCCGAATAGAACCGGCGCAGCTGGCTGACCAGGAACATTCCCTTGTACACGATCGTCCGGGACGAGAACGAGCAGACATACGTATCCTCGCCCGACTGCTCGAACTCACGCCGCAGCACGTACAGCCGCTGCTCAAACGCCAGCCCTCTTGCCACCTCGTCCGGGCGTCCCACAAAACACTGCCAGATCTCCGGCATGCAGTCCAGTGCCGGTTTCCCCAGAATCTGCGGATTCACCGGGACCTTTCTCCATCCCAGAAACGGCAGATTCTCCTTGCCGGCGATGACCTGCATTCTGCGCATGGCAAATGTCCTCTGCATCGTATTCTGCGGCAGAAACAGCATGCCTACGCCGAAATCTCCGGCTTCACCCGCTTCAAAGCCTTCTTTCCGGCACGCCTTGTCAAAAAAATGTCTTGGGATCTGCGTCTGAATGCCGACGCCGTCTCCGACCTTACCGGTGGCGTCCTTGCCCGCGCGGTGCTCCAGCTTCTCGACGATCTTCAGCGCGTCGTCGACAACCGCCGCGTCCTGATGCCCGTCTATATTGACGATCGCGCCGATGCCGCAGGCATCGTGATCCCGCCCGGCAGCCCCGTCCAGATACTTTCTGTACTCTTCCCCGCTCATCCGCTTTTGTCTCATCCCTGCCTCCGCGCTTTCCCTCGTGTATCCGGCGTTTTTGTATTCTTACGGACGACATATGTCCGCGTCATGCGTACATCTGTAAAAGAAAGCGTCCCCGGAATCAGTCTTCTCCGGAGACGCCTTCGTCCGCCTTGGTATAGGGATACCACAGTGCCTTGTTTTTGTCAACAAAAAAGCGGTTTATAAATTATTTTATTCCGTTTTCCAGATCTTTTCTTACTTTAATTCCGTATCTGCTCCCGAATCAGGCTGCCGACGGTGTCCGCAAAGAGAGAAAGGTCCCGGATCCTGGCAAAGTTTCCGCGCCCGTAGATAGAAGCACAGTCCGCAAGCTTCTCATCATCTCCCATGTACACGCACAGGACCTGCACGCCGGACAAACGGGCCGCGTGAACCTGTGCCTGTGTGTCCCGGATTCCGGCGTCCCCGCTGTAGCTTTCCGGGGCTCCTCCGTCCGTGTGTATCTTCACGACGTCGTTCGGCCGGCAGTCGCTCAGCACGATCAGCAGTTTGCGGTCCTCCGTGCGCCCTTCCATCCGTCCGGCCGCAATCCGGATCCCGAGACCGTCCCGGTTGCTGCCGGACGTGAAGTACCGGAAAATCCGACGGTTGTCCTCCGGCCGGTCGTAATCGCGCAGCTGCGTGAAAATTGTGTACCCGCTCATCGAGCAGAAGGAATTCACGCATACCGGGATCTGGCACCTGCTCAGACTTTCTGCAATGATAAATGCCTGTGCCGCCACCGTCTGCTGCTGCTGTATCTGGGATGTCGAGGCGTCCAGCAGCAGCTGCACCGCAAGCGTGCCGGCATCGCCCCGGACCGTTTTCCGGAAAATCCGCCCGGAACGAAGAGCCCCGGCCCGCCAGGCGCGGGAGGCGTCGAGCTTCCCGCTGCCGGAGCGCACAGAACAATCGTCCTGCCAGGCCACAAGCGTGCTGCGGATCCGCTCCGCCAGCGACCCGATGGCCATCTGACAGGCCTGCCGGTTCTGTGAGTAGTACCGCTCGTTCTCCGACTGTGCCCTGAGCGCCCGCCGCCGGTTCTGACCGGACGTGTTGAAGTCCCGCTGCATCTTCCCGTAGTCGCCGCGCGTAAAGTGCAGCCGGCACCCCGCGTGAGCTCCTGTGCAGTACTCCCGGGCCATCTGCCGCACACGCCCGCCGTCGTACATCGGCGCGCCGTAGGAATTCTCGATGTAGCGGCGCAGTCCTTCGTCAGTCTGTCCCCGCCGCATCTGCCCTTCACCCGTATAGACAGGGTCGCCGTTATTGAGCGAATACTCGTCCACATGCTCCGCCACGCCGAACACCAGATGCCGGATGGGCGGCCGGATGAGCTCCGGCTTCTTGTGAAACGCCAGAAAGCGGAACGAAAGTGAAAAATGCCGCTTTTCCTCATCGTCCTCCGGCTCACCGGGCTCATGGGAGCTGTCGAAGTTGAATTCTCTCTCAAACAGCGCCGTTAGTCTCGCAAGTGCCGCCTGCGTATCAAGCCCCCGCAGACTCTCCAGACACGCGAGGATCCGACGGTCCCGCTCGAGAGCAAGTTCATACCGCTCTCCCAGGCAGTGGTGCAGATGCCCTTTCAGAATCCGCTCCGGCAGAGTGCCGTCCTCCATGCCCTGCGCGAGCCTTCTGCGGCAGTAATCGCGCCGCAGCGCCGGCAGGACACGCCGCTCGTCCTTCTCGCGCTCGTAGGCCGCGTCCTCCATCCCGATCCAGAAGAGGCTCTCAAAGGTAGTCTGAAGGCTCATCCCGCGGAAGCGGTCATACATTTCCGTAAGTCTGGCGCGGTCAAAGTGCCGGTAGACAGCACCCACAATGCTGTTCCAGTATAAATCGGCCTCTCCCTGCGGCGTGTACACGCGGAATCCCGGCTTGATCCCGTAATCACCCGCGGCGCTCCAGATCAGGTTGTCGGCTCTGCGCTTTTCAAAATCGGAAATTTCCACCGTCAGCTCCTTTTCAGGATGTGAACACCTGGTCCGCCGTCAGGCGCGCCGGAATACGGACAGCCGTGATGTCCGCCACCAGCTGCCGCTCATAGCGGTCAAAGCATTTGTTGACGATGCCCATCTCCAGCGCCTTTCCGGCGGGCAGCCCCTTGCGGATCATGCGCAGGGCAGCCAGAAGACCGCGCAGATCCAGCGCCTTGCCCGTGATCTCACCGCCCTCGCACTTGCTGCGGATTTCCGAGAACAGTTTCGCGAACTCGTCCGCATACTCCGGCCGGATATCCGGGTACTGGTCACGGATGAGGCGGCGCAGGTTCTCTTCCGATATGACCGGCATCTGCAGAACCATAAAGCGGGACGCGAGTGCCTCATTCAGTTCCCGTGTTCCGGCATAGCCGTAATTCATGGTGCCGATGAAGCGGGCTGCCTCGTTCACCTTCACCCGCCCGTAGCCCGGGATGTCGAGCACGTGCCGGAAGTCCAGCACCGCGTGGAGCACTGCCAGCGCCTCGTTTCTGGCCATGTTGATCTCGTCCAGCACGCCGAAGCCGCCGTACCTGGCTACGCGTGTCACAAGTCCCTCCCGCAGCTGCACCTGCCCGTCCCTGAACGTATCCGTCCCGATGAGCGACTCCGCGTCCACGTTAATATAGAAGGAAATGTCCCAGGACGGCCGGCCGAATGCCGCCGCCAGCCCCTGCGCGAGCACGTTCTTGCCCGTCGCCTTCGGGCCGGACAGCAGCAGGTTCTCTCCGGCAAGAAGCGCGCTGATGGCCTCTTCCCAGACCTCTCTTCCATAATACATGTATTCGGGGACCGTGACCCTCTCCTTCACCTCATCAGCCACCTTGTAGAATTTCCGATAATCCTGAATGTCCCGGATCATCGCGTCCGGAACATCCTGATGCCGCAGGAATTCCAGGATATCCATTTTCTCTTTCCTTTCTCACCGTGCCGGGTGCGGGGCCGTCACCGGTGAAACAAAAGCGGCCGTTTCCTTCCTGTGAAAGAAGAAAACGGCCGCCCGGGTAAACAGTTTTCTGTACGCCGCAGCGTAAGTCAGGGTCAGGCCTTCCCGGCGGCCTTTCTTCTGGCTGCCTGCGCCTTGAACGCGTTGATGGCCTCAACAACCAGGAACAGGGCCAGGATCACCATGACAATGGCGAAGATGAGCTGGAACCACACGCCCCATACCGGCGTCTTGATGTTGGCGTATCCGGATGCGATCGTCGCAATCCCGCTCTGAACCTTCATGACAAGCATCGTGATGGTCGCGCAGAGCATGAACACCATCGGAATGTAGAACATCTTGTTGTTCTTTCCGACCTCGCCCAGCCAGCAGCACACGGCAAGAAGCGCGATGCCGGCCAGAAGCTGGTTGGCGGCGCCAAACAGCGCCCAGATCGCCGACAGCGACATGCCGCCCAGCGTCGATCCGATGATAACCATCAGAGCCGTTGCGAATAAAGGATTGGCCAGAAGCTTGCGGACGCCCTTCGCCTCTTTCCAGCTTGCCTCTCCCTCGTGCAGGAACAGCTCGGCGAACATGAAGCGGGACAGACGGGTCGCGGTGTCAAGCGAAGTCAGGGCGAACACGGATACCGCCAGCGTGAGCATCGCGTAGATTCTCGTATACACGACGCTGCCCTCGTCACCGAACATCAGCGCAATACCGCCGGCAAATGCCGCCGACGGCGAGCCGAAGCCGCCGCTGATGTACTTCTGATATACGGCACCCAGCGCCACGATGGAGATAATGCCCAGCGCGGACTCGATGAGCATCGAGCCGTAGGCGATCGGCTGTGCGTGCTTTTCGTTGTCAAGCTGCTTGCTGGTTGTGCCGGAGGCGATCAGGGCGTGGAAGCCGGAGCAGGCTCCGCAGGCCACCGTCACAAACAGCGCCGGGAACAGCGGTCCGATGGACGAGTTCCAGCCGGTGAAAGCCGGAATGTCAAACTCGGCACGGCCGGTCACAGCCGTGGAGAAAATTCCGATGACCGCCAGAATCATCATGGCGTAGAGCAGGAAGCTGGAGAGATAGTCACGGGGCTGCAGCAGGATCCAAACCGGAACCAGCGACGCGATGGCGATATACACGGCAACAAATACGATCCAGCCGGTGCGGTTCATCGCAAAGCCGATGCGCACGCCGAAAACAAGCGCTGCCACGATGCCGATGATACCGATGATGGTCGCCGGACCCGTCTTAAGCCCCGCCCGGTTGGTGAGCAGGCCGTAGATAATCGCCAGGAAAATGAACAGAATCGAGACGATCGCTGTGGTCTGGTTGCCGGTCGGGCCGCTCACAAAGCCGAAGTGCGCTCCGGCAGCGAACTCGTCCGGTGTCGTGTAGAACGTCCCGGCCACGATATTTACAAAGGAAGCGATAACCAGAATAAGAACCAGAAGGCAGAAAAGAATGAACAGCTTCTGCGCTCTCCTTCCCATGGTATCCTTAATGATCTCGCCGATCGACTTGCCGTCATGACGGATGGACGCGAACAGCGAGCCGAAATCCTGCACGCCGCCGAAGAAAATTCCGCCGATGATGCACCATAAGAATACCGGGAGCCATCCGAACACAGACGCCTGAATCGGTCCGTTGATCGGGCCGGCGCCGGCGATGGATGAGAAATGATGGCCCATCAGGACCTGCGGCTTTGCCGCCACGTAGTCGACGCCGTCTTCCAGCGTCTGCGAGGGAACTTCCCGCTTCGGGTCAATTCCCCAGGTTTTGGCCAGCCAGCCGCCATAGCAGATATACCCCACTACCAGGCAGACAAGGGCTGCGACCAGGATCAATACACCTGTCATACTTACACTCCTCTTTTTTCCTCTTTTTATAAATTCAACGCCTGCAGAACTGCCCCCTGCCTGCCGCGTCAAATCTCAGATACCTTTCAGATACCGCTTCAGGGTGTCACCCGTCCGGCTGAAATACCGCCTCCCGGTGGAAAGCTCAACCACGGCCGTCCGGCTCTCGCTCCAGCCCTGCAGCCCAAACCGGTAGCTTCTGTAATGCCGGGACTTCCGGATCTGCCGCACGGCGTCCTCTGCAACCGTCCACGCGAGGATAATCAGGATCACATCGGAGTTGCGGTGGTGCGCTCCCACCGTGGCGCGGGCCAGTCCCGTCTCCCAGGCCTTCTCCTGAAGCGCCTCAAACTCCTGCGCGGAAAGCACATCTCTCACCGCGAAAAAGACAAATTCCCGCGAATCCATCTCGGTGATCTTAGCCGACCGGATCAGCAGAAATTCCTCTCCGTGCATGCGGAATTCGGCTTCCGCGTCAAAAGGTACAAGCGGTGCATCCCGGTTGATATCGTAATATCCGGCGAAAACCTGCAGAACTTTTTCAAGTCCGCTTCTGAGTTCTTCGTCGTGCAGCGCCACGCGTCCGGCCCGTCCTTTCCGTAAGGTAAATAAACTCTGCTTTTCAGAGAAAGATTTCAAACATTTTAGCACGTTACCATGTCCGCGTCCAGCGCACATTTGCCTTTCCTGTGGCGAAACGAAAAAAAAAGCTCCCGGCCACGGCGGCGTGGGCACGTGACCGGAAGCCCTGTATCAGCTTTCGGAAGAAGAACGGCCTTCTCCTTCCGGGCCCGATACAAACAGGTTTACTGGAAGATGATCGGAGCGATCACACCGGCGATCGCCACGGAGGCGATGGTCACGGTTGTGAAGCCGGCCACGATCAGGGTCGGCATGATCTTGTTCAGAAGTTTCTCCGACTTCTCCTCATCCAGATTGAAACTCTCCACAACGTCTCTGGAAATAATCTCCGTCAGCGGATACCCGAACATCGCGGAAAGCGCCGCCGCGGAACCGAGTCTCCAGTCCACTTTGAGGATCTTTGCGACGATGGCGCCGCCCAGTGTCAGGGATGCCGCGCCGATGAGCAGGAACACGATCGCCGGGGCGAGCATGTTGCCGAAGGACTCCAGTGTCAGGCTGCGGAAGCTGTTCGGCAGCGTCATGACAAGGCCCATCAGCAGGAAGTTCATATAGCCGGCCTTGCTGAGCGACTGCGGCTCCAGGAAACCGAGCTCTGTGAAAATGATACCGAAAATCAGGACGGATACAGCCGCTGGAAACGTGCCGCCTGTCGCGGCGGAAACCAGATAGCCGATCAGTGCGACGATGAGAAGTCTCGCGACGATATTGCTGCTGTCGTTCATGATCTGCGGGAAGCCCTTGATGACCTTGAAACTCGGGAACCGGCTCTTCTTACCGTTATCACTGTCCTTTAAATACTCACCGCTCTTGACCAGGCTGTTCGCATACGATCTTGTGAGAAGCGAGGAAAGCGGCACGGCAAAGAATGTCTGCAGAGAGCAGAGAAGCGAGGCGAACGCGCCGAAATCCGGCTTTCCGGCCGCCTCTGCCGCGTTGGCGACAAGGCCGGTCGCAACCAGACCGCCCGCAACCGGCGGAAGGGCACTCAGCGTGTACTCTATGCCAAACAGCGGAAGCCCGATCACAAGGAAGAACACGGCCATGACAGCCATTCCGCCCAGGCATACCACGACAGTCTTCCACTCTCTGAGCAGCTGCTTCAGCTCGATCATCGTGCCGAGGTTGGTGACCAGAAGCAGAATACCAAAAGAACTGATGACGGTTACCACGCCGGTGTTGGTGAGTGTATCCGACGGGAAAAGTCCGGTGATAAATGCAATCAGATATACCGCGCTGAGGAACAGAGCTTCAACGATGACGCCCTTCGTCTTCTGCGCGATGACATGACCGATCGCAAAAAGCACCATGTAAACGGTTATTGCAACCAATGCATTGTCCCAAGCCATGAAACAAATCCTCCTCATATCCTTTATTCAATCAGAG
Source organism: uncultured Lachnospiraceae bacterium (assembly GCA_903789615.1). GTDB lineage: Bacteria > Bacillota > Clostridia > Lachnospirales > Lachnospiraceae > UBA4285. Next base: position 403,621 of record CAIFEV010000002.1, read on the forward strand.
GATAGTTCTGACAGCGGCCGCAGCAGTCACAGCTATCCTGAAATTACAAGGAATTTTACACTTCTCCTTTAATTTTTTCAATTCAATTTTAAGATTTTCTTCATTCTTTTTAGATTCTGTATACGATTCCGGCCTTTCATACCCGGTTTCCGCCGATACTCCCCGTCCGGATGCCCTTCCAGCTTACTTTTTTAAAGGGCCCTATCTTTTTCATGGCAAATGTGACCGTGTCCTCATAGATCAGATGGTACGGCGGAAACAGCACCCGCAGCCCGGGATCCGGCAGCTGTCTCACGCTGTACCGTTTTGCCGCCAGCCCGTCCGCTCTCCGGTCATTCATCAGCTGTACGAAAATTTCCGCTATCTCGATCTCACTGTGCTCTGCCTGCGCCACCTGGACCACGATATTTCTCTTTCCCGTATCCTTCATATACGAAACCAGCTCCGGTTCAACGACGATCTGAATATCTCTCATACAGAGTCCCTCCTGCTTTACGGCCGCAGCCCTTTGTGTAAGTCTACCACACCGGAAATCGCTGCGGCTTTATAAGAAGTATTTTTACACGAAGCTTCATTTGTCAGGAGAAAAATTAGCACTCACCTCTTGACAGTGCTAATAATAATGCTATAATGCAGGATGTAAACAGAAAGAGGGAATGAAGAGAGGAATCCGGAAGACCGAAGAGGATCCGGAAAGCTCTTAAAAGCCCTCCGGAGGGTTACATCTAAACGCAGCAATTCAGAACAGCATCCTGAATAATTTCTAAGCAAGAAGGAGGAATGGCTTATGATGTTCCCGAGTATCTTTGGTGAGAATTTGATGGATGATTGGTTTGATGACGATTTCGACGACGCTTTCTTTGGCAGGAAGAGTCCACTGTACGGCAAGAATGCGGCGAGAGTCATGAAGACGGATGTCCGTGAGAACAGCGACAGCTACGACATCGCGATTGATCTTCCGGGATTTAAGAAGGATGAGATCGCGGTACAGCTCAAGGACGGATGTCTGAACATCGCCGCTGCCAAGAAGCTTGACAAGGACGAGAAGGACAAGAAGACCGGACGGCTGATCCGCCAGGAGCGCTATGCCGGCAGCCTCGCGAGAAGCTTCTATGTCGGCGATGAGCTGAAGCAGGAAGACATCCACGCGAAGTACGAAAACGGTGTCCTTTCCATCAACATTCCGAAGAAGGAAGCGCAGAAGAAAGTCGACGGCGGCAGCACCATCGCCATCGAAGGGTAACCGGAAAGGATAACCGGAAGTCAGCAGACTGGTGCGGCTGGGGCGTAAAGCCCCGGCTTTTTTCATGTCTTCTAAAAGAACAGCTGCAGAAGCAGCATATATGTAAGCGTGCCGCCAGCCATCGGCAGGATCATGTTCCGCTTCCAGACATACAGACCGATCGTCACGAGACACGCGATGAGCTCCGGAATGCCGTGAGGCGGGGCCGCAAGGCTGACATGCCGCAGGCAGTACACGACCAGCAGCCCGAACACCGCCGGCCCGAGCACCTTACCCAGATACGTGATGACCGCCGGAACCTTCCGCCCCTCCGGAAACAGCACATACGGCAGGAAGCGGGTCGTGACCGTCGCCGCTGCCACGAGCGCAAAGGTTATCGCCATTTGTCCTCTTGTCATGCCTGCTCCTCCTCTTTCTTCCTTTCAAGCGGTTTCCGGACGGCCAGCAGCGCCGCCAGGATCAGTACCATCGACGGTATCATAAAACGGTCCGGTCCGAAGAGCAGCAGACACATAAACGACGCGCCAAGCCCGATGAGCTCCGGTATATGGTCCCGGATGCAGCCTTTCAGACGCGTGCCGTCCTTCTCCCACTGCGCCAGCAGGATGACGATGAACATCGCCGTCATCACGAAATCCAGCCCCTCCGTGTCAAATGTGAGAAACCGCCCGAAAAACGCGCCGAGTGTGGCGCCGCCCACCCAGTACAGCTGATCCAGAAACGACACCCAGAAATAAAACCAGCTCTTCTCTATGCCCTCCGGGATATCCGCTCCATAATTCACGGCAAATGTCTCGTCACTCGTTGTATAGATCAGATAAAATTTCTTCCATCCGGTATTCCCGTACTTCGGCAGCATCGCAAGCCCGTAAAACAGATGCCTCGCGCCCACCATGAAGGCCGTGGCCATGGCGGAAACCGGGTCAAACGACGAGGCAAGGATCTCCACCATCAGAAACTCCATGGAACCGGTGTAAATCACCGCTGCCGTCAGCGTCGGCAGCCAGGACGGAAACCCGGCGCTTTGCATGAGCAGACCATACGTGACCCCTAAGAATACATACCCCGTCATGACCGGAATCGTCAGCGGAAAACTGCACGAAAGTGCCTGCATCACCGGTCCTCTTCCTTTTCTTTTCATATTCTGCCTTTTCATCCGGTACCTGTATATCCCCTCACAGCCCTGCAGGAGTGCCCGCCAGGGCAGCGGTTCTGCTATTATAGCAGATTGTGCTTCCGCTCACCTGCCGATACCAAAAATACGGCGTTTCTGCTACAATACATGTGGTACGGACAACAAACCTGCATCTGCCCTATGCGGCAGATGCGCGCAGCACAAAAATAAGGTTCATGATGGCAGATTCAGGCAATACAAAAACAGACGTCCGAAAGCTGAGTGAGCGCGATACAGAAGTAATCCGCCGCTCCGCTCTGTTTGCGGGGACGGAAAAAGATGATCTTCTTTCGCTTCTCTCGTGCCTGAACGCGCGGAAAAAAGCGTTTTCAAAGGGAGAGTGGATCCTTGAGGCCGGTGAAAAGACAAACGGCGCCGGGCTGCTTCTGTCCGGAAGCGCCCACATCGAGCGGTACGATTACTGGGGAAACCGGCACATCGTGAACGCCATTCTGTCGGGGGATCTCTTCGGCGAGAGCTATGCTGCCGTCCCGGAAAGTGTCATGAACGTCAGCGTGCAGGCGGATGAGGATCTGTCTGTTCTGTTTCTGGACCTGGGAAAGACGATGCACATGTGCAGCTCCGCGTGTTCCTTTCACAGCCGCCTGATCGGGAATCTTGTGAAGCTGCTCGCGCAGCGCAACCTGACACTGAACGAAAAGCTGACCTGCATCACACAGCACACGATGCGCGACAAGATCCTCTCCTATCTCTCTTCCCAGTCCATCCGCTGCCACTCTGCGTATTTTGATATTCCCTTTGACCGCCAGCAGCTGGCGGATTACCTGAACGCCGAGCGGAGTGCTCTCTCAAAGGAACTTTCAAAACTGAAAAAAGAAGGCGTCATTGATTATCAGAAAAATCACTTCCGCCTTCTGGTGCCGGTAGAGCAAAAATAAAAAAATGTTCCTGGGGGATTCGGACCCCCGACCCCTCGCTTAGGAGAACCATTGGACCCTTGGCATCTGTGTTCACCTATGTATAAGAAAGCCGCTGTCCGTCAGGCTTTTTTCGTATTCCGAATTCTTTTCGGTTCACAAAAGTCCGTCCGAGTCGTTAGAAGTTTACGCCTTCATTTTAGCAGATTTTTAGATTTTGCTAAAGAAGGGAAAAGGATCATTTGCAGCTATCGCCAATATTAGACGCTGCGGCGCATCAACTCACAAACTTTCATCCTTGGCTTTCTGTTCAGGTTGTTCGTTACAGAAATCTTGCCGTGACACTCTCCCTGCAGGCCTTGACCTCTTCGAGTGTCCCTGCGGCGACAATTCTGCCGCCCTCTTTGCCGCCTCCCGGTCCCATATCCAGGAGATAGTCCGCACTGTGAATGACATCCAGGTCGTGCTCGATCACGATGACGGTGGCACCCTGGTCGAGGAGGGTCTGGAACACGGTAAGAAGCGTACGCACGTCCCGGGGATGCAGACCGATCGTCGGCTCATCGAAGACAAATACGGAGCCCTCCTGGGGACGTCCCATCTCGGAGGCGAGCTTTAGCCGCTGCGCCTCTCCGCCGGAGAGTCCCGGCGTCTCCTCGCCCAGCGTCAGGTAGCCAAGGCCCAGGTCATGCAGCACCTGCAGGCGCTTTCGCACCACAGGAAGACTCTGGCAGGCCTCCAGCGCCTCATCCACGGTGGCCGCCATCAGCTGGGGCAGTGTATAGGACTGTCCCCTGGGATTGGTCCAGTGGATCTCTCCCGCCTGCTTTCCATACCGGGTGCCCCCGCAGTCGGGGCAGGGGATCTCCACGTCCGGCAGAAACTGCACGTCCAGACTGATGGTCCCCGTTCCGTCGCAGGTGGGGCAGCGAAGGCTTCCTGTGTTGTAGGAGAAGGCACCGGCCTTCATTCCGGCCCGCTTTGCCTCCTCGGTCTTTGCAAAGACCTTCCTCAGCTCGTCGTGAACATTGGCATAGGTTGCCACCGTGGAGCGCACGTTGATGCCGATCGGGGTGGAGTCAATGAGCTGGGCCCTTGTGATCCCCGGCGCATCGACCGATACCACGTGGGCGGGAAGCGCCGTCCCATTAATGCTGCTCTGCAGGGCGGGGATCAGGCTCTCCAGAACGAGAGTGGTCTTTCCGGATCCCGACACCCCGGTCACGACGCAGAGCCGTCCCTTGGGAAAGACCGCGGTGAGGGGCTGCACCGTATGGATTGCCTGGGTCTGCAGCCGGATCTCTCCCTTTTCAAAGAGCGCTTCCCTGCTGCACCTTGCCCGGACCGGCTCCCCGGTATTTCCCGCGAGAAAGGGACCGATGACGGAGCGCGGGTTCTTTTCAACCTCCTCCACGGTTCCCTCCGCGATGACCTGCCCGCCCTCCTTGCCGGCGGCAGGACCCATCTCAACCATCCAGTCCGCCTTCTTTAAGATGTTGGTGTCGTGATCCACCAGGACCACCGTGTTGCCGTCGGCGATGAGATCGTCCATCACCCCGGAGAGGCCCTCCAGGTTGGCGGGATGGAGGCCGATAGAGGGCTCATCCAGGACATAGAGGACGCCCGTGGTCCGGTTTCGCACTGCCCTGGCAAGCTGCATTCTCTGCCGCTCTCCATTGGAAAGCGTGGAGGCGGCCCGGTCCAGAGACAGGTAGCCAAGGCCAAGATCGAGGAGCCGCGCCGCAGTATCCTGAAAGGCGGTGCAGATGCTCTCTGCCATCGGGCGCAGGTACTCCGGGAGGGAGGCGGGGATCCCATCCACCCAGGAGACGAGCTCCGTCAGTGTCATCTTGCAGGCATCAGCCAGAGAGATGCCCCGAAGGCGCGGTGCCCTCGCCTCCTCCGAGAGCCTTGTCCCGTGACAGTCCGGGCAGATGTCGGTCTTCAAAAACCGCGCCACCCGCTTCATGCCCTTCTCGTCCTTCACATGGGACAGGGCGTTTTCCACCGTGTAGATGGCATTGAAATAGGTAAAGTCCATGTCCCCTGCCGCACCGGTCGTGTGGTTCTGGTAGACGATGTTCGTCTTGACCGCCGGGCCGTGAAAGACGATGTCCCGCTCCTTCGGGGTCAGGTCTTTAAAGGGGACATCGGTGCGCACGCCGAGCTTTCGCACGATGTCCTTCATCAGGGACCACATGAGGGTCTGCCAGGGCAGAACCGCCCCCTCGTCGATGGAGAGGCTCTCATCCGGCACCAAGGTCGACTCATCCACAGTGCGCACCACGCCGGTTCCCTGGCAGGTCTTGCAGGCACCCCGGGAGTTGAACGCAAGGTCCTCCGCACCGGGGCCAAAAAAGTGGGCGCCGCAGACCGGGCAGACGATCTCCTTTTCCGCCGCCACATTCATTGTGGGCGGAACGTAGTGGCCGTTGGGGCAGCGGTGGCTTGCAAGGCGCGAGAACATCAGCCGCAGGCTGTTGAGGAGTTCGGTGGATGTGCCGAAGGTGCTGCGCACCCCGGGCACGCCGGGGCGCTGGTGCAGGGCAAGCGCCGCCGGTACGTACCGGACCTCGTCCACCTGTGCCTTCTCCGCCTGGGTCATCCGCCGCCTTGTGTAAGTGGAGAGGGCCTCCAGGTAGCGCCGGGACCCCTCCGCGTAGAGAACTCCCAGGGCCAGGGAGGACTTGCCGGATCCGGAGACCCCGGCGATCGCCGTGATCTGATGCAGGGGAATATCAACGTTGATGTTCTTTAAGTTGTGGACCCTTGCACCCCGGACCTTGATCGCCCTGGGCTGCATGTGGATGGCTCTGTCTGTTTCGGTTCGATGTTCCATTCCGCTCTCCTCTTGTCACTTCCTCAGATAAATACTCACCGTAGCCTGTGAAATACCCAACATGTCAGCAATCTCCTGCTGCGTATAACGCTGCCTACGAAGTTCTTTCACCTGCTCGATCATCGCATCCCGACCGACATTAGTATCGTACTGCGATACAGTTCTGGTCGCTCCGTATTTATTTCTCTGAACGGTTGTAGTGTACTGTATCCCATCACGACTGCCAGTAATAGTAGCAGTTCCTTTCCTGGAATCCATTCTTGTCTTTACATCTTGAAGCCCTGAATCCTGAATGAACCTGTCCAGCGATTTAAGGAACCCACCACTATCATGTCTTTGCAATTCATTCGCCATTTCAATCACCCCTTTTATTTATAAATTCATAATAAATATTAACTCGTAATACTGCAAGGCAAACATTGAAAACGAGGTTCCCCATCGGAATTGGGAATGGATATACTCAATTTTCTCTTTCGAAAGCTCTCTTTATCCATGAAGATAGTTACAAGGAGAGATATCTCTTAAAAATACACCTTTGTACGCCAATTCATATCATGAATCACTCCTTTGGATAGGCAAGGAGCACATTACTGAGCATCATCTTACTCTAGTAACCGCGGCCTCATGAAAATGTTTAAGCTGATTAATATCGGCGAAAAGCGTTGGCAGCGGTATACCCAAAATTTATAAGTATCTGGAGAGATAAAAGCCCGAAAAATCCAGTTATAGAAGGAGATGGTTTTTCCTTTCCGCCTGTCGCGGAGAGCGGAAGGATACACCTGCATGCAGTACGATCCGGAATCTTCAGAGTCTGACAAGGGCGCAAAAAGATAAGGGTACCGATACTGATTTCCCCTGAAAACGGGAAATCAGCAATATGTGTATCCTCGCCCTTAATACATGTCAGGCTTTCAAACTGCTTTTTGATGTTCGAAAGCTCCGCCGGCAGGAATAGAAAGAGACCACCGGCAGGGCTGGATCCTTTAAAAATAGAATTTGGTCCTGCCAGCAGCCTCTCATGTAATTTATCTGGTTAACCCAGCTGATAGTTACAAATCGGTTCCTGAATATTTTGGCCTTATAGACGAAAAGATCAATTTGTCTGATTCATCTGTTTTTCTTACTGCCATAATAAATTTCTCCTCGCATCACGGAATCTATCCAGATCCGCTGCCATGCTCGCGCCCTCATCCAGAAGATTCATCCTACCATGTGCCG
>CAIFEV010000003.1 GCA_903789615.1 uncultured Lachnospiraceae bacterium
AACGCAGGAAGGTGTAAGGAAAGGATATGGAACATATGCAGTTTTGAGGGAACAGGAATAAGGTTAGTTCCCTTTCATTTGTCACACAGGGGTGTGGTGAAGTGGTATCATAGGGGTCTCCAAAACCTTTGGTGGGAGTTCGATTCTCTCCACCCCTGCTTTTTTAGCCGTCTGCGATATGCAGGCGGTTTTTTTGTACTGATGTGTAAATCCGGAAGGGAGAGTGCGGTTATGCGCTATCTGTATGCTGCGGTCATTTTCGTGCTGGTTCTGGTGATCCTGTACCTTGCGCTTCTGTACGCAGTGTACCGGGCGGTGTTCGGAACGCGGGGGCGAAAAGATCCGTATCCGATGCATCTGCCGAAGGGGGATCAGTATGACTCATATGCAGACCGGATGAAGCAGCTTGTAAAGACGGCACTCGCAGTTCCTTTTGAACCGGTTACAATCAGGAGTTCTGACGGGACTTTGCTGTTCGGACGTTACTATGCGGGCAAACCGGGGGCGCCGTGTGCGCTGCTCTTTCACGGGTATAGAAGTAACGCCGTCCGGGATTTTGCCGGAGGGATGCAGCTGCTAAGAAGAGAGGGATACCACGTCATTCTGCCGGATGAGCGGGCGATTGGAAGGAGCGGCGGAACGACAATCACATTCGGAATCCGTGAGAGGCTGGATGTGAAGGCGTGGACGGAGTATGCCATAAGGCGGCTTGGTGACGATGTTCAGGTTATGCTGTACGGAATTTCGCTTGGCGGCGCAACGGTGCTGATGGCGCTCTCGGAGGATCTTCCGGCAAATGTAAAAGGAGTTGTGGCCGACTGCCCGTATTCCGTACCGAAAGATATCATCCTGAAAGTCGCGAAGGATCGCAAGTATCCTTTGAAAATTGTATGGCTTCTCATCAGGCAGGCTTCCAGACTGTTCGGACATTTTAATATCGAAGCGTGCAACGCAAGAGATGCTGCTGCACGCTCGCAGCTTCCGATTCTGCTCGTTCACGGGACAGGCGACCGGTTTGTTCCGGCTCACTGCTCGAGGGAAATTTTCGAGGCCTGTGGCGGCGACGGAAACGGACGGGTACAGCTGGAGCTCTTCCCCGGCGCCGCGCACGGGATCAGTTTCCTGCAGGATGAGGAACGCTACACGCACGTACTCAGACAGTTCGAGAAAAAGGTAATGTCTGGTTGGCCTGAGAGGATGTAAAATATTATTTCTTGCTCCGCACCTTTCCGTCTGATAAACTTAAATCAGAAAAAGAAGGAGAGGCGGTCGTGGGCCAGGGCCTCTCCCGGTATAACGGATCTGCGCAGCCGACTGCATCCGTTAAGCACGCTGGTTCAGAAAAGCCGGCATGAAGAGTCTGACTTTAAGCGGCTGCGGGAAAAAGGGGAAAAGTATGAAGAAATTCGCAGGCATTTCTTTCCTCTGTCTTCTGCTTCTAAGCTGTTTGGGCTGTGCGCGAAAATTGTATGACGGTGAATACATAGTGGTCACAGGCAGCAAACGGGAGGGTGGACAGTCTTCCATCCACACGGAATATAAACCGGCCGCACTGGCCGTCTCGGAAAATGGCGATGCGCTCTGCAGGATGATTGAAAAGAATGCTACAGTGCGGGGCGGCAGCATAACATTGTCCGATGGGAGTAAAATCAGCCTGAACATTACTGTACAGACGCCTTCCGGGGAAAATGCCAAAACCGCGATGTACGGAATTTCAGCCCCTTCTATTGAAGTACTGGAAGACAAACTTGGCGTGCAGCTTCTGAAACCGGAGGGACTGCAGGAAGAGGCCACGGGCAGCAATTATGCGGTGAGCGCAGAGCCGGATTTCAGGGAGATATCCATTCAATCGGTTCCGGTACCGTGGGGCGATGAAACGGTGGTGACAGAGGCTGTTATATTTCCCAGACAGGCCGGAACAAAAGCGGCTGATGACACAGTCAAAGCGGATGTGAAAGCATTGCGTATGAACAGTGAGGGGGGAATTAAGGCCGACGTGCTGATTCAGGATTCTTCCCGTTCCCGGATTATCCTCCGGTCGGACGGAGTTCTGTATGAATATACGCTTTCATCAGGGGAAAAAGAGATGATTCAGAAATTTCTGGACAGTCTGTCATAAAAGACGACCGCCGCCATGGACCTGCCGGCTGTGTAGTGCCGTGTGCTGCAGTGCGTGAACAGAATCGTAAAAATGCGGGTATGGCTGCTTTTCATGCAGTCATACCCGCATTTGTCATGGGGCGCCCGGATTACCCAGGCGGCCGGATGACGTTTATTTTGTGATTCTCGTTCCCGTCGTACCGGCGAGGGCCTCTTTTACCTTTTCAAGGCTGGTGATGATAGCCTGACGGTTCGGGTCATCATTGACGAACCGGATGGAGGCGTCGACTTTCGGGAAGGTGGTGATGGCCGGGAACACGCCTTCTTTCATGAGAGCCTGGAGCTCTTTTGCGGTCACGCTGTCAAAGGACTTTTCCTGCGGCGTGCCTTTTCCGATGGTGAGCTTCTCGTATCCGGTCAGGAACAGGAGTGTGGAAGCGCCCAGCTGCGAAGCCAGTTCCATGGCGGTGTAGTCTTTTTCGATGATGGCGCTGGCACCTTTCAGGTGTGCGCCCTGCTGAATAACCGGGATTCCGCCGCCGCCGCCGGCGATCACGACCTGTCCGGCGTCCGAGAGCGTGCGGATAGCATCGATCTCGTAGATGTCAATCGGCATCGGGGACGCGATGATGCGCTTGTAAACGCCCGGCTCGATTTCTGTCACGTAGTTGCCTTTTTCCTCCTCGGCATCCGCCTCTTCCTTCGTGAGAGGGAGACCGATGACCTTGGTCGGTTCACTGAAAGCCCGGTCGAAGGGGTCCACGCGGACCTGCGTGATGATTGTGGCGACCGTTTTGTAGATGCCGCGGTCCAACAGCTCTTCCCGGATGGCGTTCTGAAGATCATATCCGATATAGCCTTCGCTCATGGCGCCGCAGACCGACATCGGGGCTTCCGTGCGTCCGCTCTTCTTGTCCAGCTTTGCGTACTCGCTCATCGCGGAGCGGATCATCCCGACCTGCGGACCATTGCTGTGTGTGACAACAACCTGATACCGGCTCTCAACCAGATCTGCCACGGCTCTGGCAGCCTTTTTCACATTTTCCTTCTGGGCCGCGAAGGTCTCGCCGAATGCGTTGCGCCCAAGAGCAACGACGACTTTTCTGTTGTCCATTATCTTCTCCGTTCTTTGCCGTGTATAAGGGGCGTTCCGGAAGCCTTGCGCAGACGCCGGAAAGCACTGATTTTCTGATTCCGATTATACGCAACCGCCATGGAAAATGCAATGAAGCGCCCCGGCTGTCCTTGTGCCTCACCTTTACACCAAAGATTTTTCAGTGTAGAATTTAACTATCTATGCGATAAAGGAGAACACGACCATGATAAGCGCTGACAATGTAACCTACCGGGTCGGCAAGAAGGCCCTTTTTGAGGATGTCAACATCAAATTCACGGAAGGAAACTGCTACGGCCTGATCGGTGCCAACGGCGCCGGCAAGTCGACATTCTTAAAGATTTTGTCCGGGCAGCTTGAGCCGACGAAAGGCGACATCAGCATGACGCCGGGTCAGCGCCTGTCCTTCCTGGAGCAGGACCACTTCAAATACGACGAGTACAAGGTGCTCGACACGGTCATCATGGGCAACCGGCGCCTGTACGACATCATGAAGGAGAAGGACGCGATCTACGCGAAGCCGGATTTCACCGAGGAAGACGGCGTGAAGGCCAGTGAGCTGGAGGCGGAATTCGCCGATATGGACGGATGGGAGGCGGAGTCGGATGCGGCGACGCTGCTGAACGGCCTGGGAATTCCGACAGAGCTGCATGACCTGCAGATGAAGGAGCTGAACGGCTCCCAGAAGGTGAAGGTGCTGCTTGCCAAGGCACTGTTCGGCAATCCGGACATACTGCTTCTGGACGAGCCGACCAACCACCTGGACCTGGACGCGATTCAGTGGCTGGAGGAATTCCTCATCAATTTCGACAATACCGTCATCGTCGTATCCCACGACCGCTACTTCCTGAACAAGGTCTGCACGCAGATCGCGGATATCGACTACGGCAAGATCCGCCTGTACGCCGGCAACTACGACTTCTGGTATGAGTCCAGCCAGCTGCTCATCCGTCAGATGAAGGAAGCCAACAAGAAGAAGGAAGAGAAGATCAAGGAGCTCAAGGAATTCATCTCGCGCTTCTCGGCCAATGCATCCAAGTCCAAGCAGGCGACGTCCAGAAAGAGGGCACTTGAGAAGATCGAGCTTGATGACATCCGGCCGTCAAGCCGCAAGTACCCGTACATCGACTTCCGCCCGGCCAGAGAGATCGGCAACGACGTGCTGGAGGTCTCGCATCTGAGCAAGACGGTGGACGGCGTGAAGTTGCTCGATGACGTGTCCTTTATCGTGGGACATGACGACAAGATCGCATTTGTCGGGGCCAATGAGCAGGCGACGACGGAGCTGTTCAAGATCCTCGCGGGCGAAGAGGAGCCGGATGAGGGAACGGTGAAGTGGGGCGTCACGACCAATGTCGCGTATTTCCCGAAGGACAACACGAAGATCTTCGACAACGACATGACGATTGTGGAGTGGCTGACGCAGTACTCTCCGGATCCGGACCCGACGTATGTGCGCGGGTTCCTGGGGCGGATGCTTTTTGCCGGCGAGGACGGCGTCAAGAAGGTGAAGGTTCTCTCCGGCGGCGAGAAGGTGCGCGTGCTGCTGTCCAAGATGATGATCATGGCCAGCAACGTGCTGATCTTTGACGACCCGACGAACCACCTGGATATGGAGTCCATCACGGCGCTGAACAACGCGGTGATCAAGTTCCCGGGCGTGGTGATTTTCACGTCGCACGACCATCAGTTCATCCAGACGACGGCAAACCGGATCATGGAGATCGTGCCGGGCGGAAAGCTGATTGACAAGATCACAACGTATGATGATTATCTTGCCAGTGACGAGATGGCGCGCAAGCGCCAGGTTCTCTCGGCAAGTGAGGACGATGAGGACGCTGACTGAAAGGTGAACCGGAAAGCCGGTAAGCCTGTTTTTGGGAGGCGTTCATAAAGAAAGGGAGGAAGAATGAGCACAGGTGGCAGCAGGAAGACCAATACGAAAGCCGCTGTCAGGCGCACGGGTTCCGGGACGGGAAGTAAGAGTGCCCGGAGAGCTACGGGCGGAAAGGCGCAGACGGGAAGCAGAAGTACAAGTACTGCGAGGTCTGAGAAGCCTGTGAGCCCGAAGGTCCAGGAGCCGGTGCGCCGGGAGGTCAGTGCACTCATCGCCGCGGCGGTGCTCATTCTGCTGCTGCTCAGTGTCTTTGGCGCCGGAGGAACGGTCGGGCGGTATGTCAGAAGTTTTCTGTTCGGTCTGACCGGTGTGCTGGCGTATGTGCTTCCTCTCTGCATCGGGGCGGCGGTGTGGTACGCCTCTTCCTGCCGCTTTCCGCACATCGCACGCATGAGGATTGTCTCCGGAGCGGTGGGGATAGCGGCCCTTGACGGCCTTATCAGCCGGATCTGGAACGTCCCGCCCGTTTCCGGCACGCCGCTTCCGGAATTTTTCACCGACGCGGCCGTAAACTTCCGGGGCGGCGGACTTATCGGCGGACTTTTCAGTCTGGCACTGAGTCCGCTCGGGATCGCCGGCACAATCGTCATCGAACTGGCGGTCGTGCTCATCTGTCTGGTCCTGATGACGGGACAGACGATCCGGTCCCGGGTTGAGGCCGGCAGACGGCACGCGCAGGAGGCGGCAAGACGCCGGAGACAGGAGAACATGGATTACCGTGCCTATGCAAACAGGCGGGCAGAGGAGCGGTTTGAGACAAAACAGGCGGCAAGAGACAGAGACTTTGCCGTGCAGATGGCCCAGACGACACTTGACGGAAGGGATACGAAAGGAGAAATCCTGGGATATCCGGAAGAGGACGGTACGGGCGCGCAGGTACCGGTGTATGATCAGTACGGCAGTGTACTGAAGGCGCGACGGTCCTCCGCGGCGCTTATCCGTCAGAAAAACAGAAGTCAGAAGCCGACCAGAGAAGAAAGACAAGCGCAGAAGCTGACCAAAAAGGAAAAGCAGGAGCGCATGAAGCAGCTTGGACGCACGCACGTTGGAATCCGCGGTACGGACATTCTGCCGCCGCCGCAGCCGTTTTCCCAGGATATGCACGAGATCGCGGGCGGCGGGCTGCCGGATGACGAGTGGACAGTGCAGGACCTGAAACACCCTGAAGGCGCGGAGAGCACTGGAAATCCGGAAATCTCCGTGGTTCACACGGCCCCGGAGAGCGTCTCTGATGACTTTGGCAAGACGGATAGCACTGCCTTCCGGGAGATGGCGGCGCCGGACGTTTCCGCGCCTGTTTCTGCGCCGGACGAAACGACGGACGGAAGAAAAGACAGACTGCTGCAAACCGATTACCGCACACCGCTCACGACGGATGCGGCCATCAGCGCGGCCGGAGCCGGTGCGGCGGCGCGAGCCGGAAAGGAAGCAAAGCAGCTGGCCGCGGCTGCTGCGGCAGGAGAAGCGGCAGAAGCCGAAAAAGAGGCCGCGGAAGGCGCCGCGGCAAAGCTGCAGCCATACGTATTCCCGCCGCTATCGCTTCTTAAGACCGGCCGGGGCGGCGCGAGCCAGGCGCAGGCGGCCGAAAATCAGATGACTGCCCGGAAGCTGCAGCAGACGCTGCAGAATTTCGGTGTCCAGGCTTCGATCACGAACATCGCCTGCGGCCCGGCAGTGACCAGGTATGAGATACAGCCGGAGATGGGTGTGAAGGTGAGCAAGATTGTCAGTCTGTCCGACGACATCAAGCTCAACCTCGCGGCGGCGGATATCCGCATCGAGGCACCGATCCCGGGCAAGGCGGCCATCGGCATCGAGGTGCCAAACAAAACGCCGAGTCCGGTCATGATCCGGGATATCTTCGAGTCCGACGCGTTCCGCTCGTCGAAGTCGCCGATCGCCTTTGCCGTCGGCAAGGACCTGGGCGGAAAGCCGGTCGTGGCGGACATCGCCAAGATGCCGCATCTGCTGATCGCGGGCGCCACGGGCTCCGGAAAGTCGGTTTGCATCAACTCCATCATCGTGAGCATTCTGTACCACGCGACGCCGGAGCAGGTGCGCATGATCCTGGTCGATCCGAAGGTGGTGGAACTGAATGTGTACAGCGGGATCCCGCATCTGCTGCTTCCGGTTGTGACCGATCCGAAGAAGGCGTCGGGAGCCCTTAACTGGGCTGTGGCGCAGATGGACGACCGGTACCGGAAGTTCGCGAAGGCAGGTGCCAAGAATCTGACGGACTACAACGCGAAAGTTCCGTCCCTGCCACCTGACAAGGACGGAAAAAAACCGGAGAAACTGCCGCAGCTGCTCATCATCATCGATGAGTTGGCGGATCTGATGATGGTGGCGCCCGGCGAGGTGGAGCAGGCCATCATCCGGCTGGCACAGCTGGCCAGAGCGGCCGGCATCCATCTGGTCATCGCGACCCAGAGGCCTTCGGTCAACGTCATCACCGGTCTCATCAAGGCGAATGTTCCCTCGCGGATCGCCTTTGCCGTGTCCTCGGGTGTGGATTCGCGCACGATCATCGACATGAACGGCGCGGAGAAGCTGCTGGGAAAGGGCGATATGCTCTTCTTCCCGACGGGCTATCCGAAGCCGAAGCGGGTGCAGGGTACATTTGTCAGCGATGAAGAGGTGACGCAGGTCGTGGATTTTGTGAAGGCGCACAACACGGCCGAAGATGACGGAAAGCAGCAGGAGGCGGTTGAGGAGGCCGTCGCTGCCGCGGTGACGGCCGAGAGCGGCGGGAAGGATGACGTGGACGAGCTGTTTGAAGAGGCCGGACGGTTCCTCGTGAAAAATGAGAAGGCTTCCACGGGCAGTCTGCAGAGGAATTTCCGCATCGGCTTTAACCGGGCGGCCCGGATTATGGACCAGCTGGCGGAAGCGGGAGTCGTGAGCAGCGACAACGGCACCAAGCCCAGGGATGTCCTGATGAATGAGCAGCAGTATGAGGATTTCCTGAAAAAAAGAAATTCCTGAAGGAAGAGAAGGAGGCGCTACGATGACAGACATTGAGATCGCACAGGCAGCACATATGGAACACATCCGGGATGTGGCGGCGAAGGTCGGCGTCCGGGAGGATGAGCTGGAGTTTTACGGCAAGTACAAGGCGAAGATTTCCGACGAGCTGGAAGAGCGGCTTCAGGGTGAGCCGGACGGCAAGCTGATTCTTGTGACGGCTGTCAATCCGACTCCGGCCGGTGAGGGAAAGACGACCATCAGCATCGGGCTTACGGAGGCACTGAACCGGCTCGGCAAAAGGGCAGTCGCGGCGCTTCGCGAGCCGAGTCTGGGGCCGTGCTTCGGCATCAAGGGTGGTGCTGCCGGCGGCGGATACGCGCAGGTTGTCCCGATGGAAGACCTGAACCTGCACTTCACCGGTGATTTTCACGCGGTGACCAGCGCCAACAACCTTCTCTCGGCGATGTTAGACAACTCCCTGATGCACGGAAATCCGCTTCACATCGATCCGAAGCGGGTGGTCTGGAAGCGCTGTATGGACATGAATGACCGGGCGCTGCGCAACATCGTCATCGGCCTGGGCAAAAAGACAGACGGCGTGGTGCGGGAGGATCACTTCATCATCACCGTGGCGTCGGAAATCATGGCGATCCTGTGTCTGGCAAGTGACATGAAGGACCTGAAGGAGAGACTGTCCCGCATCATCGCGGCGTATGACACGGACGGAAACCCGGTGACGGCCGGCGACCTTCACGCGGCGGGTTCGATGGCGGTGCTGCTCAAGGACGCCATGAAGCCAAACATGATCCAGACGCTGGAGAACACGCCGGTCCTCGTACACGGCGGACCGTTCGCCAACATCGCGCACGGCTGCAATTCGCTGCGCGCCACGAAGACGGCGCTGAAGCTGGCGGACTACTGTGTGACGGAGGCCGGATTTGGCGCAGATCTTGGCGCGGAGAAGTTCTTCGATATCAAGAGCCGTTTCGGCGGTCTGCATCCGGACTGCGTCGTGATCGTGGCGACAACCAAGGCGTTCAAGTACAACGGCGGCGTTGGCAAGGCCGACGTGAGCAAGCCGAATCTTGCGGCGCTCAAGGCTGGCATCTGCAACCTCGACAAGAACATCGAGAACATGAAGAAATTCGGCGTTCCGATTGTGGTGACGCTGAACCACTACCTGACCGACACGGAGGAGGAACTGGCATTTGTCAGGAAGCACGTGGAGGATCTGGGCTGCGAGTTCGCGCTCTCCGATGTCTGGGCAAAGGGCGGCGAAGGCGGAAAAGAGCTGGCCGGGAAGGTCCTGAACACGCTTGAGACGAAAAAGTCGGATTTCCATGTTCTGTATCCGGACGACATGCCGCTTAAGGACAAGATTGTCACGGTCGCGAGGGAAATCTACGGCGCGAAGGACGTGGAATTTGAGCCGGCGGCGGTAAAGGAGCTTGCGCACATCGAGGAGATGGGATTTAGACACTGCCCGGTATGTATGGCCAAGACGCAGTATTCGCTTTCGGATGATCCGAAGAAGCTCGGCCGGCCGGAGGGCTTCACGCTCCATGTGCGGGAGGTTTCCATCAGCGCGGGCGCGGGCTTTGTCGTCGCGCTGACAGGATCAATCCTCACGATGCCGGGACTTCCGACGAAGCCTGCGGCGGACAATATTGACTTTGATACAGATACCGGCCGGATCGTCGGTCTGTTCTGACAGATGAGCCATGTACGCAGACATCATTCTGGACATCAGCCACGAAAAGCTGGACAAGACGTTTCAGTACAGGATTCCGGGGGAGCTCGCGGATAAAATAGCCATCGGAACCATGGTGAGGGTTCCCTTCGGCCGCGGCAACCGCGAGCAGACCGGGTACGTGACCGGACTTTCGGAAACGCCGGCACTGGCACCGGAAAAAATCAAGCCCATCAGCTCGGTTGAAAGCAGCCGGGTCGGTCCCGTGTCGCAGATGATTGAACTGGCGGCGTGGCTTAAGGAGAATTACGGGTCGACAATGGCGCAGGCGCTTGGGACCGTGCTGCCGGTCAAGGCGAAGGTCACGAGGCGCGTGCAGAGGACTCTGGTCCTGGCCTGTGACAAAGAGACGGCACAGGCGGCGCTTGAAACCTTTCACAGAAAACACGCCGTCGCGCGGGAGCGGCTGCTTGCGGCCGTGCTGTCATCGGGGAGACTGGACTGCGACCTGGCCAGAACGAAGCTCAACATCCAGATGTCCACGATGCGGGAACTGGAGCAGATGGGACTTGTCGATATCGAGGAGCAGGAAGTGTACCGGACCGGGCTGGAATCGCGCAAAGAGGCGGAGGCAGATACCAGGCTCACGATGAATCCCGACCAGCAGCGCTGTGTGAATACCGTGCTCTCGGACTTTGACGCAGGACATGCGGGGACGTACCTGCTCTACGGCGTCACGGGCTCCGGAAAGACGCTGTGTTATCTCGAAATGGCTGCCCATATGGCGAAGACCGGTTATCAGAGCATTGTCCTGATTCCGGAGATCGCGCTCACATTCCAGACGGTCCGCCGCTTTCAGAAATATTTCGGCTCCCGGGTGGCCATTCTGCACTCCCGGATGAGCCAGGGCGAGCGCTACGACACGTATCTGCGCGCCATGAAGGGGGAAGTGGACGTGGTCGTGGGACCGAGGAGCGCACTGTTTGTGCCGCTTCCGAAGCTGGGACTCATTGTGATTGATGAGGAGCAGGAGGAGTCCTACGCAAGCGAAACATCGCCGCGTTATCACGCGAGGGAGACGGCGCAGCACATCGCGGACAGGGCGCACGCGAGCCTCGTGCTGGGCTCGGCCACACCCAGTCTGACCAGTTTTTACCGGGCGCAGACGGGAAAGTACCGCCTGCTGACGCTTCCGGGCCGCGCCACGGCGCAGACGCTTCCGGCGGTAAGCGTCGCGGACATGCGGGAGGAGCTTAAAGCGGGCAACCGGACGCCGTTTTCTATTGACCTGGCGCAAAAGATTCAGGAGCGGCTGGAAAGAAAAGAGCAGACCATGCTGTTTTTGAACCGGCGTGGGTATCTCGGGCACTTCGCGTGCTACAGCTGCGGAAAACCGGTGAAATGTCCGCACTGCGACGTGGCCATGACTCTGCACGTGCAAAAGGGAAGGCAGTGGCTCTCCTGTCACTACTGCGGGTACACATCTCCGGTGCCGAAGGTCTGCCCGGTGTGCGGTTCACCGCATGTCGGCGGCATGCGGGCCGGCACCGAGAACATCGAGACGCAGGTGAAGCGGCTTTTCCCGCAGGCGCGGGTCCTGCGCATGGACGCGGACACGACGAACGGGAAAGACGGACATGAGAGGATTTTATCGGCATTTGCCAACCATGAGGCGGACATTCTCGTGGGGACACAGATGATCGTGAAGGGACATGACTTCCCGGACGTAACGCTGGTTGGAATCGTGAACGCGGACCTGTCGCTGTTCGCTCCGGACTACCGGGCGCCGGAGCGCACGTTTGACCTGCTGGTGCAGGCCGCGGGGCGCGCGGGAAGAGGGAAGCGGCCCGGCGAGGTGGTGATCCAGACGTACAGCCCGGATAATTACACGATCGAGGCGGCGGCAAAGCAGGACTATCAGGCGTTTTACGAGCACGAGATCGCGTACAGAACGCTGCTGGGGTACCCGCCGGTAAAAAGCATGCTCCGGATACTCCTCACGGCAAATGATAATCAGCGTCTGCATGCGTGTGCGGACGCGCTCGCTCAGGCGGTGCGGCAGGCGCTTGCGGGAAAGGCGGACGCGGACTGCACCGGTCCGGCAGCGGATGTCATCGCCCGGATCAAGGATGCATGGCGGGAGGTCATCTGCGTCCGGAGCGCTTCAAGGCGTGACCTCGTCGCCGTGAAGGACCTGGTGGACGCGCATCTGACGGGCGATCCGGCGTATGAGAAGGTTTTTGTACAGTATCAGTTTAACGACTGACTTTTTAGAAAGGGACGATTATGGCATTACGAGAAATACGGGAGCTGGGCGACGAGGTTCTGCGCAAGAAGGCGAAGGAAGTCAAGGTCCTGACACCCCGGCTGAAGGAACTCATCGGCGATATGTTTGACACGATGTACGCGGCAAATGGCGTCGGGCTTGCGGCCCCGCAGGTCGGTGTCCTGCGCCGGATCGTTGTCATCGACTGCGGGGATGATCCGATCACGCTGATCAATCCGGTCATCGTGGAAAAGGACGGACTTCAGACGGGCGAAGAGGGCTGTCTCTCGGTGCCGGGCAAGGTGGGCGTGGTGGAGCGCGCGATGCACTGCCGGGTCCGGGCGAAAAATGCCGATATGCAGGACTTTGAAGTAGAGGGCGAGGGACTCCTCGCGCGCTGCCTGCAGCATGAGATTGATCATCTGGACGGGAAAATGTATGTCGATATCGCGACGGAAATGCACGATGTGATGGCAGAGGCTGAGGACGGGACAGAAGAGGAAACACAGGAAGAATGAAAGTCATATTCATGGGAACGCCGGATTTTGCGGTGGCAGACCTGAAGGCACTTTTCGCCGACGGACAGGAGATCCTGGCTGCCGTCACGCAGCCGGACAGGCCGAAGGGCAGAAAGCACGAACTGGCGGAGCCGCCCGTCAAGACGGCGGCGAAGGCGCTTGGTGTGCCCGTGCTGCAGCCAGAGCGCGCTGGCGCGCCGGAGTTCATCCGCATCATCCGGCAGATGGCGCCGGATATCATCGTGGTGGCGGCGTTCGGGCAGATCTTAAAGCAGGAGCTGCTGGACATTCCGAAGTACGGGTGCGTCAACGTGCACGCGTCGCTGCTCCCGAAGTACCGGGGGGCGAGCCCGATCCAGTGGGCAGTCTGCAACGGTGAGGAGTACTCGGGTGTGACGACGATGCAGATGGACGCCGGAATTGACACCGGTGACATCCTGCTGCAGGAAAAGGTGAAGCTGCGGGATGACGAGACAGGCGGCAGCCTGTTTGACCGTCTGGCAGATGTCGGCGCAGAGCTTCTCATCAGGACAATTCACGGCCTTGAGGACGGGACGGTGAAGGCTGTCCCGCAGGATGCCTCACAGGCGAGCACGGTCCGGATGATAAGCAAAGCGGACGGCCGCATCGACTGGAACCGTCCGGCAGTGGAGATAGAGCGGCACATCCGCGGGTTTGACCCGTGGCCGGGCACTTACACGTACCGGGGCGGAAAGCTTCTGAAGATCTGGAAGGCCAAAGTTATCGGGGGCAGACCGCATCCGGCGCAGGAGTGCGGGCGCGTTCTGTCTGTTTCCGGGGACACCTTCGTCACAGCCTGCGGGGAAGGTGAGCTGGAGGTGCTGGAGGTGCAGCCGGAGGGAAGACGCCGCATGGAAACGGCCGCGTACCTGCGAGGGTATCCTGTGACAGATGGCGAGGTTCTGGGGGAGAAAGGATAATACGGTATGTATTATTATATGGATCCAAGTTACCTGCTGATCATGCTGATCAGCCTCATCCTCGCGGGAACGGCGCAGGCGCTTGTCTCGTCGCGCTTCGCGCGCTACAGCCGCGTGAGAGTCTCGTCCGGACTCACCGGGACGCAGACGGCCCAGAGACTGCTGTACGCGCAGGGACTCTATGGCGTGGCAACAGGCCGCGTCGCCGGCAGTCTGACCGATCACTATGACCCGCGGACCAATGCGGTCAACCTGTCGGACTTAGTGGCGGGCTCGGATTCGGTCGCGGCGGTCGCCGTCGCGGCTCACGAGTGCGGACACGCCGTACAGAACGCGAAGGGGTATATGCCGCTGCGCGTGCGTTCGGCGCTTGTTCCAGTTGTCAACTTCGCCTCGCAGGCGTCCTGGTTTCTCATCATTCTGGGACTGATCTTCTCGCGCGGCGGGCAGATTTTCATCGAGCTCGGCATCATTCTGTTTGCCGTCTGCGTGCTTTTTCAGCTGGTGACGCTTCCGGTGGAGTTCAATGCTTCCCGCAGAGGCCTTGCGATGCTGCAGGAGCAGGGCGTCGTGAGCGGCGAGGAAGAAAAGGGAGCCAGAAGCGTCCTCGTGGCGGCGGCGCTCACCTATGTGGCATCGGCCCTGACAGCGATTCTGCAGCTTCTCCGTCTGATCTTTATTTACGGAAGAAGGAACCGCGATTGAAGACGGCATCAACGGTATCAACGGCGTTCGAACGCGGCATGGTCCTGGCAGTCCTGACGGCGGTATCCGGCGGTGCTATGGCCGATCAGGCTCTGCACAGACAACTGCTGGCCATCCCGGGGCCGGACATGGCACAGGCCCGGCGCTTCATCTCCCGTCTCACGCGCACGACGCTGGAGAGAACCATCACGCTGGATTTCTTTTTAGACAAGGTGGCAAAGCGGCCGATGCGCTCTCAGAAGCCGGATATCGCCTGGATCCTGCGCATGGCTGCCGCCCAGATTCTGTACATGGACAGCGTGCCGGATGCGGCTGCCGTTCATGAAGCGGTGAATCTGGCCGGAGGAGAGGGCGCGGGGGCGAAGGCATTTGTTAATGGGACGCTACGCTCTTTTCTGCGGCAGAAAGAATCGTTTGCGTATCCGGACCGGAAGGAAAATGCGGACCGGTATCTGCAGATCCGTTATTCCGTGCCGGCCTGGATCGTGCAGGAAGTGATCCGGCTCACCGGGCGGGATCGCGCCGAAGAGGTGCTCGCGGCGTTTGAGCGCGAAGCGCCGCTTTTTATCCGGGTCAACACGGCACGGATTTCTGCCGGAGCACTGGAGAGAAAGCTGATGGCGGCCGGCATGCGCGTGTACAGAAGGCCGGAGGCAGAAGGCATTTTCCTGGTAGAGGACTTCGGGTTGGTTGACGGGATTCCGGGGTTTGCGGAAGGTGAATTTTACGTGCAGGACCTTTCGTCGGCAGCAGCTTACCGTGCGGCCGGCTTTCTTCCGGGCGGATCGGTGCTTGACGTGTGCGGCGCGCCGGGCGGCAAGTCCGTGCAGGCGGCGCTTCTGATGCGGGAGGCCGGAGCGGCGGGGAAGGTCCAGTGCTGTGACATCTCCGAAAAGCGCCTGGAGCGCACCGCAGACAATGTCAGGCGCCTTGGGCTGTCTGAGATCACGGTGAGGCAGCACAGCGCGGCGGAAAGCTGCGCGGCAGATGAGAAGATGTACGACACGGTGATCGCCGATGTCCCCTGCTCGGGGATCGGGGATCTGCGCCGCAAGCCTGATATAAAGCTGAGGGTGCGCCACACGGACAGCCGGGCGCTGGTGCCGGTCCAGAGAAAAATTCTGGCCGCGTCGTTTCCGGCTTTAAAGCCCGGCGGACGGCTTGTTTACAGCACCTGCACGATCGCGCACGCGGAGAATCAGGGGAACGCCTCGTGGTTTGAGGAACATTTCCCGGTGAAGAAGCGTTTTGAAAAGCTGTATCTGCCGACGGACAAGTGGCCCGGCGACGGGTTTTATGCGGCTGTTTTTGAGAGGATCTGTTGATGGAGAAAACGGACATCAGTTCCATGACAAGGCAGGAGCTGGAGGAGTACCTGGCCGCGGCGGGCGAGAAGAAGTTCCGCGCGGCGCAGATTTTTTCCTGGATCCACGGGAAGCAGGTTTCCTCATTTGAGCAGATGAGCAATCTGCCGGAAGCCTTGCGGAAGCATCTTGATGAGACGGCAGGACTCACGGTTTTAGAGCCGGTCCGGGTTCAGGTCTCCAAGATTGACGGCACGAGCAAGTACCTGTTCCGGCTGGCGGACGGAAACGTGATCGAGAGCGTCCTGATGCACTATCATCATGGGAATTCCGTCTGCATCTCGTCGCAGGTCGGGTGCGCGATGGGATGCCGCTTCTGTGCTTCCACGATCGGCGGCTGCGTCCGGTCTCTTACAGCTGCGGAGATGTGCGGACAGGTCTACCGGATCGCGCAGCTTACCGGCAGCCGGGTGGACAGTGTTGTGGTCATGGGTTCGGGCGAGCCGTTTGAGAATTTCGACAATTTCTGCCGGTTCGTGGAGATCCTGAATGACCCGAAAGGGTATAATCTCTCCCGCCGGTCCATAACGGTCTCCACCTGCGGGATTGTGCCCCGCATCCGGGAACTGGCGGACAGAGGGACGCAGGTGACACTGGCTGTGTCTCTTCACGCGCCAAATGACGGGATTCGCCGGAAGCTGATGCCAGTCGCGAACCGTTACACGATCGATGAGATTCTGGATGCCTGCCGGTATTTCTTTGAGAAGACTGGCCGGCGCGTGAGTTTTGAGTACAGTCTCGCGGCGGGGATCAACGACACACCTGCCTGCGCCGATGAACTGGCCGGACGGCTGAAAGGTTTTCCGTGCCATGTGAACCTGATCCCGGTCAACCCGGTGAGGGAGCGCACGATCAGGCAGAGTGCGGCTCCGGACATTCAGGCGTTCAAAAGAAGGCTTGAAAAACACGGAGTAAATGTTACTATTAGAAGGGAAATGGGCCGGGATATTGACGGTGCGTGCGGCCAGCTGCGCAAGAGCTATCTGGACGGGCCGGGCTCATCAGGAGAATCTTTTAAACAAGCGGAGGAATAGGATGAACGCTTACGCGCTCACGGATGTGGGCCGCGAAAGAAGCATGAATCAGGATTTCTTCTTCTATACGCTCGAACCGGTCGGAAATCTTCCGAATCTGTTCGTCGTAGCCGACGGCATGGGAGGCCATAAAGCCGGCGATCTCGCTTCCAGGTACACGATTGAGACACTGCTTGAGCTGATCAGGGATTCATCGTTCGAGGACCCGGTCACGATCATCAGTCATGCGATCCGCACGGTAAACGGGAAACTTCTGGAGAAGGCCGCAGAGTCACCTGATTATGCTGGAATGGGAACAACGCTGGTTGTTGCCACGATTGACGGTCAGACACTCAGAGTTGCAAATGTCGGCGACAGCCGGCTTTACGTTATTTCTGACGACATCACGCAGGTCACCCGCGATCATTCGCTGGTGGAAGAGATGGTGTCCATCGGGGAGATTGACCGTCAGGAAGCACGGCATCATGCAAACAAGAACATTATCACCAAGGCGATCGGCGGATCGAAGGAAGTGGAACCGGATGTATTTGCGGTTGATCTGTTTCCTGGAGACAAGATTCTGCTGTGCACCGACGGACTCACCAACATGGTGGAGGATGCCAGAATCCGCCGGGTCGTCCGGGACACGGACAACATCGAGGATGCATGCAGGATTCTAATCGATCTGGCCAACGATGCCGGCGGACGGGATAACATCACGGCGATGCTGGTGAGCGTCTGAACTCCTGAATTCTGAGGAAAAATTATGCTGGGAAGAGGGATGTACCTTGCGGACCGATATGAGATTGCCGACCGGAGCGGTGCGGGCGGCATGTCGGATGTCTACAAGGCAATGGATCATAAACTGAACCGGTATGTGGCGGTGAAGGTGTTAAAGCCGGAATTCTGCTCGGACAAGACATTTGTCCAGAAGTTCCGTGTGGAAGCACAGAGCGCCGCCGGGCTGGCTCATCCGAATGTAGTCAATATCTTCGACGTTGGCGAGGAAAATGGCATTTATTATATTGTCATGGAGCTCGTCGAAGGTATCACACTGAAGAAATACATCGAGAAAAAGGGACGTATTCCGTACAAGGAAGCGGTCAGCATCGCGATTCAGGTGGCCAAGGGCATTGAGGCGGCCCACAGCCATCACATCGTTCACCGCGACATCAAACCGCAGAATATCATGATCTCCCGCGAGGGTAAGGTCAAGGTGACGGACTTCGGCATCGCGAAGGCCGCCTCTTCGACGACCATAACTTCCACCGCCATGGGTTCCGTGCACTACATCTCACCGGAGCAGGCCCGGGGCGGCTACACGGATGAGAGGACGGATATATACTCGTTCGGCATTACGCTCTACGAGATGTTGACCGGCACGGTTCCCTTCGACGGGGATACGACGGTCGCTGTGGCTGTGCAGCACATTCAGCAGCAGATCCAGCCGCCGTCATCTCTTGTGCCCGGAATTCCGAAATGCGTGGACGACATCGTCATCAAGTGCACGCAGAAGAAGGTGGATTTCCGCTACCAGTCCGCGACGGAGGTAATTGAGGATCTCAAAAAAGCCCTGATCATGCCGGACCGGGATTTTGTAAAGTTTCTGCCGGGATCTGTGACGCCGGACGGTGTCGTACAGGCGGGCAGTCCGCAGGCCGATTCGCTTGCAAAGGCAGCGGAGGCAGCCAGAAGAGTCAGCGCGGTCAAGGATGATCATACCGTATTCTTAAACAACGGCGGTGACATTCTGGGCGGTTCCGGAAGTGATACGACCGGAATCGACACGGACGGGACCGGTGAAGACGACTTTGTCGATGACACCGGGTATGAAGATGACGAAGAGGATCTGGACGACGCCGACATTGACGACGAGGACAACTCGAAGCTGGATGCCGTGATGAAGTGGATCGGCATCGGCATCGCGGCGGCTATCACGGTCGTGGCGGTATTCATTCTGGCGCGTTTCGCCGCGTCCGGTTCTCTGTTCAGCTTTTCAAAGACGACAGAGGCGACATCCACGTCAAGTCAGTCGCAGATCGTGTCGATGCCGAATCTCGTCGGACAGACACTTACCGATGCGGAAGCGACGCTGGACAGCCTTGGGCTGAAATACACGACACTGCAGCAGTACAAGGAAGGCGCAGCTGTCAATGAAGTCATCGACCAGTCCTATGAGGAAGGCGCGAAGATCCGCCAGGGAGCGACCGTGACACTCACCGTCAACTCCGGAAAAAAGGCGACGACTGAGGCTCCGACGACTGTGTCGAGCCAGATCACCGTGAACAGCGTGACAGGTCTCACCGAGTCGGACGCGGAGAGTTCGCTCGCATCACAGGGCTTCAGCGTGAATATCAGTTACCAGAACAGCGACAGCGTGACGGCAGGTGTCGTAATCAGCCAGTCGCCGGGGGCCGGCAGCAAGGCGGAGGCAGGATCCACCGTCACAATCGTGGTGAGCGCCGGGCCGAAGACGACGGCGGCGCCGGCAACCGAGGCACCGACGACACAGGCTCCGACCACGGCAGCACCGACGACGGCAGCTCCCCAGACAGAAGCTCCGACGCAGGCGACACAGGCTCCGGCCACCACAGCACAGCAGCAACAGGCTCAGAATCAGAACAATAACCAGAATCAGGCCGCGCAGAATCAGCCTGCCGGGCAGTAAGCAGGCCGTATGCGGGGAATCATCGTAAAGGGCATCGCCGGTTTTTACTACGTCCGGACCGGTTCCGGAATTCTGGAATGCAAGGCGAAGGGCGTCTTCCGCAGCCGGAAGGTAAAGCCCCTCGTGGGAGATCTCGTCGAGGCAGTCGTGCTTGATGAGCAGAAAAAAACCGGAAACATCGAGGACATTCTTCCGCGGAAGAATGTCCTTATTCGTCCGGCGTGCGCGAACATCGATCAGGCGGTCGTCACATTTGCCATCAGCCGGCCGAAGCCGAACCTGTATCTGCTTGACAAGTTTCTGGTGATGATGCAGGCGCAGGAAGTACCGGCCGTCGTCGTGTTCAACAAGACAGACGAGGCCGGGGAAACAGAGCAGGAGGAGCTGGCCGCGCGCTACCGGGGAGCGGGAGTGAAGCTGCTTTTTGTCAGCGCAAAGGAAGAATCCGGTATCGGTGCGCTGCGGGAGATCCTGGACGGGAAGGTTTCCATTTTTGCCGGGCCGTCCGGCGTCGGAAAGAGCACGCTCACAAACTGTCTGTGCCAGAAGGACTGCATGGAGACGGGGGACATGAGCCGGATCGGGAGAGGAAAGCAGACGACGAGGCATTCCCAGATCTTCAGTATCGGCAGAGATACATACCTGATGGATACGCCGGGCTTCACGTCCTTTGACCTGCCGGACCTTCCGAAAGAAAATCTGCGCTTCTGCTTTCCGGAGTTTGCGCCGTACGAGGGCAGATGTTACTTCGACGGATGCGTTCATCTGGCGGAGCCGGACTGTGCGGTGAAGGCGGCGCTTAAAGAGGGGAAAATCGCGCAGGGACGCTATGAGAGCTACGCGCAGATGTATGCGGAGCTTGATGAGCGCGAGCGCAGAAAATACAGTTGAGGAGAAAGAAATGAACTATCTTGCGCCTTCGATCCTGGCGGCGGACTTCGCGCAGCTGGGCAGTGAAATCAGAGCGGTTGAGGAGGCCGGCGCCGACTGGCTTCATCTGGATGTGATGGACGGCGTGTTTGTGCCGAACATTTCGTTCGGGATACCGGTGATTCAGTCGGTCCGCAAGACCAGCCGGCTTTTTTTTGATGTCCATCTGATGATCACCGACCCGATCCGCTATGTGGAGGCCTTTAAGAAGGCCGGTGCCGACGGTCTGACCGTACACTTCGAGGCGTGCCCGGACACGGCAGCGGCATTAAAAGAAATCCGGGCAGCCGGGATGAAGCCGGCCATTGCCATCAATCCGGACACGCCGGTTGAAAAAATCCGGGATCTTCTGCCGCTTGCCGATATGGTCCTGGTGATGAGCGTGTTCCCGGGCTTCGGCGGACAGAGCTTCATTCCGGAGACACTTCCGCGGGTGAGACAGCTGAAAGCGATGCTTTCTGAGAGCGGACTGCACCCGGACATCGAGGTGGACGGCGGCATCGGGACCGGAAACCTGCAGGACGTTCTTGACGCTGGGGTCAACGCCGTCGTAGCCGGGTCCGCGGTCTTTAAAGGCGACAAAACAGCAAATGTAAAGGCGTTCCGGGGAATTTTGGACAAAACCATATGATCCGGAAATTGCTGTACAAACCGGTGAATCCGGCAGGCAGAGGCGGTTGCATGTGCGGCAGTAAAAGGTTAAAATTAATATTTAAGAAAGTGTAATGACATTTTTGAGTATGTTTCAGAAATAATTTAACATTCTGTGCAGGCGCAGGGTGCGTGCAGGGAGTTGAACCGGTGGAACAGAAGACGCGGACTGACTTTTCGATAAAGAATGCATCCGCAGCCATGACGGCGCGGATTATCGTCATCTTGTCCGGCTTTTTGACGCGGGTTGTTCTTACACGTATGCTGAATGCCGATTATGTCGGTATCAACGGACTATTTTCCAATGTGCTTGGCGCGCTGATTCTCTCAGAGATGGGGGTGGATACCGCGCTTGTGTATTCTCTGTATCGCCCCGTTGCGGAACAGAACACAGAGAAACAGAAATCTCTGATACATCTTTACAGCCGCATCTACCCGCTGATCGCCTGTGCGGTGGCGGGAATCGGGGCCGCCATGTATCCGCTTATCTGTGCGCTGATGCGTACCCGGCCTAACGTGGAGCATCTCACACTGATTTATGCACTGTATGTGCTGAACGCAGCCTGTACATATCCTCTGGCTTATCGGAATCTGCTGCTTCTGGCAGACCAGCGGAATTACATTAATACCTGGTTCTATTCCGGATTTCTGCTGCTTCAGGATATCCTTCAGATTATTCTGCTCATATATACACGAAATTATATACTGTTTCTGCTCGCCCAGATTGGATGCAATCTGGCGATGAATTTTTCTTCGTACCTGTATTCCGGGAAGCGCTACCCGTTTCTTTTGGAAAAACAGACGGCCCCTGTGGAAAAGACGGAACGGCACAGTCTTTTGCGCAATTCAACCGCAATGTTGATCCACAAAGTGGGAAATGTCATCATCAACAATACAGACAATCTCTGCCTTACGTTTTTTTCCGGGCTGCAGACAGTCGGCGTCTACGCAAACTATTATCTGATCATCGGGTCTATCCGGCAGATCGCGGATAATGCGGTGCGCGGGATTGCCGGAAGCATCGGGAATCTGGCGGCGGACGGTGAGAAGGAAAGGGTCAGCAGAGTATTCCGCCTGACCCTTTTTGGCGTGAACTGGCTCTATGGTTTCTGTGCTATCTGCCTGTACGAATTGCTGAATCCTTTTGTTGGGATTGCTTTTGGGGAGAGTTTTATATTCCCCGTACCGGTGACGGCGGTTCTCTGCCTGAATTTTTATCTAAACGGCATCCGCCAGGCGGTACTGGTCTTCCGGGATTCTCTGGGGTTGTTCTGGTATGACCGATATAAGACGATTGCCGAATCACTGGTCAATCTGGGGACTTCGATCCTTCTTGCACTTCGCATGGGAACGATCGGAGTGTTTATCGGGACGACAATCAGTATTGTCTCCGTCTCCCTGTGGGTGGAACCGCTTGTGCTGTATCGGGAGTATCTGGGGCAGTTGGTCGGCGGATACTTCGCCATCCTGCTGCGCTACATGGCTGTCAGCGCGCTGGCGTTTCTTGCTTCGATGGCTGCTGCGCAGGCTGCCGGAGGCGGCACGCTGATGGAAATCTTCCTGAAGCGGCTCCTCTGCTGTATTACCGTCCCGGGTGCGGTGTACTGGCTATGCTTTCGGAACGCGGAGCAGTACCACCAGTTTATCGATGCCCTGAAAAGGCATCGGCAAAACAGGAGAACAGACAGATGAGAGGTGTCTCTGAAAACTGGACAGACCGATATCTTCTCCGGCATCTGGCCGGCCGGTATTTTCTGATCCGCAGGGGAACGGATCTTCCGGAATATATAAGACCGCTTGAAACCGATGAGACGGGGGCAATGTTCTGGCGCGTCATATGCCGGTATCCGGATGATCCGGGAAGGGCAGCCCGGGAATTGTCCGGGCCATGCGGTGAGCCGGCTGAGAAAATTCTGCCGGATGTGGAAGAATTCTGCCGGACCGTAAAACTAAAGATGGGAGAGGCGGTATAAGCCATGAAAGTGTTGTTGATAGGCGGGGAGGGCAGTCTGATTAACAGCCTGACAGACAGATTTTATAAAGAAGGGCACAGGATATTCCGGATCACCGGGGCACGTTTTATAAAGACGGCCAATTCCCATGTTTTTGAGCAGTATGATTTCCCATATGATTCGCCGGTGATCGGAGAAATTTTCGAGAGCGCCGATCCGGACATCGTGGTCTTCACCGGCGCGTTTGACCCGCTGTTTGACTGGAAAGGAGAAACCAGCCATACGGCTGTAAAGTACACCTCCTGCCTGCTCAGTCTGCTGATAGCTTTTTCTTCCGCCGGGAAAAGCCGCTTTATCTATCTGTCTTCTCAGGAAGTATTCAGCGGCTGGCACGACGGCAGACTGGAGGAAACAGCCGAACCGGAGAACACAGATAACCGGGGAATGGTACTGATTGAGGCGGAAAATTTATGCAGGAGTTTCCGCAAAGACCGCGGGGCGGACGTCGTCACGCTGCGCCTTGGAACATTCTGCCACTGTCCGGAATCGCTGGCCGATACCATGGACCCTGTTTCGGCAATGTGCCTGCATGCGCTGCGGGACCGACAGGTGAATTTTGCGGAAAAGCACGAGCTGTCATTGCTTTTTGAGCGGGATGTGGTACAGTTCGTAATCCAGGCTGCGTTCGCACAGGAATGTGAAGACGGGCTTTACAATATCGCCCCGGATCAGGTCATGAGCGAAGAAGGACTCGCGCGCCTTATCGCCGCATGTGCGCAGCCATCCGGTAAGAAGAAAGATGAAACCCCGCAGGTTGAAGTCTGTGACAGCGGAATGGAAAGAAAGGAGAAAACCATTCTCTCCAATGCGCTTTTCCGGAAAAAATTCGGTATAAACCACTTTGCGGACCCGAAGACAGAGATCGACGGAATTCTCGCTTATATGAGAGCACATCCGGCTGTGTTTCTTCAGGACGTACCGGAAGGAGAGACTTTTCGTCACCGCTTTATGCGCAGGTTCGGCTGGGCGGTCCGTTCCCTGGTGCCATTCGTGGAAAATGTGGTACTCTTCATCCCGTTTTTTATGCTGAATAACCGGGCAACCGGGAGTCAGTACTTTGCGAAGATCGACTTTTATCTTCTGTATGTTCTGCTTTTTGCGGTTGTTCACGGACAGCAGCAGGCGATTGTCTCCGCCATGCTCTCAACGGCAGGTTACATTTTCAGACAGATGTATCAGCGGACCGGTTTTGACGTGATTCTGGATTATAATACATATATCTGGATTGCCCAGCTTTTTATCGTCGGCCTGACAGTCGGATATCTGCATGACACGATCCGGAAACTAAGGGCGGAGGCGGCCGAGGATCATGACTACATGGCGGAGCAGCTGAATGATATCCGGGATATCAACAGCAGCAATGTCCGGGTCAAGGATGCGTTGGAGACACAGGTGATCTCGCAGAATGATTCGATCGGAAAGGTCTACCGTATGGTA
Source organism: uncultured Lachnospiraceae bacterium (assembly GCA_903789615.1). Classification (GTDB taxonomy): domain Bacteria; phylum Bacillota; class Clostridia; order Lachnospirales; family Lachnospiraceae; genus UBA4285. The sequence continues at coordinate 24,274 of CAIFEV010000003.1, forward strand.
TCCGATCTGGACCGGTACAGCGCTGATGAAGTGCTGTTTTATGCTGCCGGGCTCTTAAAAGAAATGATGAGTTCAGAGGATATTGCCATCTATAGCTGCACCGGGCCTGTATTTGCCCGGCTTTTCACGGCTACGTCCGCGAAAGCCCGCACGCTCGGCAATTCGATCCGGAGGGGGACATTGGGACAGCTGTCCCGGGAGGTCAGCAGCCGGCGCGTTTTCATCAACCGGTCTCTGGATCCCGGACTTCCGATGATGGCAAGCGGGGTATACCGGGATGACCAGATCCTGATGCTGGTGATGATCTGGACCCTGCCGTGGGAGATGATGACGCTTGGCGAGGCAGACCGTCTGGCGGTGATCTGCGCGCTGATCCGGGATTCCGTCTACAGGGCGGACCGGTACCTGGCTGTCCTTGAGAATCAGCGATTCATAGGCAAAGCCAGAGTGCTGGGGAAAGAAGCGTTTTCCAATCTGCTGAAAGTGCATCACGAGGCGGATCTGCACGGCCTGACAGAAGTCACGCTGCTTGCAGTGCCGGTGACCAGGGATACACTGCGCAGTCAGTCGGAAACAGTCTGGCGTGTACTCCGGAGCACGGATTATATGGGAACCCTGGATGACGGCTTTCTGTATGTTCTTCTGACCAATACCGGTGCTGCAGGGGCGGCGGTTGTCCTGCGCCGCCTGGCAGGGGCCGGCATCGCGATGCGCACCGTTCCATTCCCGGAGAAAGGAGGCGCCGGTGGGCGTGAGTCATGACGTTTACATCCTGCTTATCGTCCTTCTGATAAATCTGATCCTGTCTATGCTTTATTTTGTTTTTTGTCAGTTGCGGACAGACAGGAACCGCCGCAGCAGCGGCATGCGGTTTGCGGTCATGCTGCTTGCGCCGGTGGCCGGCATCCTGTTTTTCTTCTTCGGCTGGCTGTACTACCGGATCTTTTTTCACAAGAAAGTGGATCTGGCAGAAGTTATCTTCAGCAAGCTGCGCGTGAAGACAAATGTAAAGGCCAATGAGGATACTGAGCGCAATCTGGTGCCGCTGGAAGAAGCGATTGCGGTCACGGATAAAAAGAACACCCGCGGACTGATGATGGAAGTTGTCCGCAAGGATATTTCCGATTCGTTATCCACCATTGCTCTGGCGCTCGGAAGCGAAGACAGTGAGGTTGCCCACTACGGAGCTTCCGTCCTGCAGAGTGCACTCACGGATTTCCGGGAGGAAGTGGGAAAACTGATACGCCTGATCCGGGAAGAAGAGCAGGAACTGGCGGATAAAACAGAACAGGAATCCCCTGAGAACCAGGAGAAAATGTCAGCATTGACGGAAAATGAGCGCACGCTGATCCGGAACCTGAATGCAGTGCTATGCCAGCACGTGCTGACGCCAATGGAGCAGGAATATTACGTGCGCAGGATGCAGGAATCGGCAGAAATGCTGCTCTCTCACACTGCGGTCGGTGCTGAGGAGATGGAGATGCTCTGCCTGCGCCTTCTGGAGATCGGAGATGCGGGTGCGTGCGCCGTCTGGGCAGACCGCTCGGCAAAGGAGTGGCCGGAGGCACTGTCCAGTTATACAAACCGTCTGAGACTGTATTATCAGACCGGAGAGCGGGAAAAGTTCGCAAAAGAAATGCGGGATCTCATGCGGTCCGGTGTGCCGGCCGATCACAAAACGCTGGAGGCGATTCGCGTGTTCGGCCCGGCGCAGGCAGAAAAGTAAATAGCAGCAGTGTGCGGATGAGGAAAGGAAGTAACAGAGAAAGATGGCATACTGGATCGGGGAATTTATCAGGACGATACTCGCATATGGGCTGGTCATGTTTCTCTGGCCCTCTGTCGTCTTCCGGTCTCACCTTGCAAAACATTCGCGCACGTACAGATTTGCTTTCTGTGCACTTCTCATGGTGCTGCTGCCTGATATGGCAGTTCTGTGCCTTGGACTTATCCCGCATGCGCTCAATGCGTGGGTCGTGCGGATCCTGTTTTATGGAATTTTTTTGTATTGGTTTGCGCCGCTGACCGCGAATTTCCGTGCGTCGTCTCTGAAAGAACTGGAAAAATTGAGCCGCGGGACGATCGGCGGGAGGAGTTTTCGCCACCGCGCGGCAAGGCTTCCAGAACGGGCACTAAAAAGTATCGGGCGGGGGATATGTTCCCTGACGAAGGATCATGTGCCAGAGTGTATCACACTTGCAGCTCTGTGTGTCTATTCCGTCCTGTACTTTTCCTGGGGGGCATTCGAACTCAGATCTTTCAGTTTCAGTGACGGCTATGTCCATCAGGCGTGGATCACCGGGCTGACGGAGGAGAAAATTTTCTCGGGCGGCATCTATCCGGAAGGGATGCACACGTTTATCTATCTGATGCACGTAGTGAGCGGTGTCAGCGTGTACAATCTGCTGCTGTTTACGGGTGCAGTTCATACCGCTGTGCTGATGATATCAATCTGGATTTTTCTGCGTGAGATATTTCACTGGGACGGAACGCCGCTGCTTGTCGTGCTCCTGTTTCTGACACTGGATCAGCAGAACATGAGCGATGTTTTCCTGATGGCGAGGCTCCAGGGACCTCTTCCGCAGGAGTTCGCGATGTATGCGGCATTCCTTGGAGGTGCATTCCTTATCCGGTACTTGAAAGAACAGAAGAACGCCGCGAAACAGAATGGACGGACAATAGATAAAGAACCGGATTGTGACGAAGCTTTCCTGAGGAAAGCATGGCATCGAATTTCCAGGATCCTGTATGATGGAGATCCGAATCTGAGGATGTTCACCTGGAGTGTGGCGGTAACATTTGCCGTGCATTTTTATGTGACCATCATGATGGTTTTTCTCTGTCTGGCGATTGCTCTCCCTATGATCCGGCAGATGCTGAACCGGAAGGGCCTGCCCATGGTTCTGAAAGCTGCGGTTCTGGCAGTCCTGATCACAATGCTTCCGATGGCGGGAGCTTTTGCGGAAGGGCATCCGCTTCAGGGATCTTTAAATTGGGCCATGAACGTCATGCAGGAAAGTAGTTCGGGCGGAAATGGAGCGGACAGCCAACAGTCAGAGACGTCACAGAATGTAACGGAAAATATTGGTATACCTTCCTCCGGTTCGGCATATACAGGGAAAGATGCGGAAGGGGATGAGACAGCGGAGAATGAGGCCGCCGGAGCCGCACAGGAAAGTGCTGCTGAGAAGATTTATACAGAATTGCAGCGCGCCGGGCAGATACTGCAGCGCCTTGAGAAGGCTTTGCAGACTGCCGTAAAGACGTATTATGAGCGGGGATTCCAGGTCTTGTATTCCGGACGAATAGGCAGGATCTACTGCGCGGCGGTCCTTCTCGCACTTGTGCTGCCGATTCTGATGCGGATTTTATACAGCCTTGTACAGCCATGGCGGCGTTTTCGGGCGTTTGCGGATCTGTACATGATACCCGCTCTGGCTGCGATGTTCTTTCTGACGGATTTTCTGGCGTCTTCTTTAGGACTGGTTCAGCTGATCGAGGCCACGCGTGTTCTTTCAATGACCAAAATCTTTCTGCTGGCATCGGGCGGGATGCTTCCGGATATGCTTAGCTGCTGCCTGCAGCGGGTTTTTCGACAGGCCGGAGAGCAAAACGGGAGGAGGGCGGCGGACGGTGTTCTGCTTCTTACCGGAATTTCCGGGTGCCTTTTTCTGGTGATTGGCAGCGGACATTATCACGGATATCTGTACTATGAAGTCAGCCGCTATCCGGAGGCGGTTGAGGTGACAGAAAGCATTATCCGGGACATGCCGCGGAACAGTTACACGATCGTGTCGCCCACAGAGGAACTCTATCAGGTGGTCCGACAAGGGTATCATGAAGAACTTCTCACGCTTATCAAAACAGAAGAGATCTATCCGGGATACACGATCCCGACCCGGTATCTATTTGTTTATCTTGAAAAGAATCCGCTCTGGTACTGCCACTGCCATTTTTTTACAGGCCCCGGCTGGCTTGCCCTGAGCAATAAGAACTATCAGATGGCGCAGGCTGGGGGGATCGTATCCAGTCAGTCTCCGGATTATATTTCTTCGCCTGTTTCGGAGGACGATGCGGACAAGACACTGAATTATGACATCGGTTCCTCTGCCGCGGCAATGGATCCGGAGGGCCGGGCAATCATAGAGGCAAAAACGGCGCGCTGGATTAAGAATTTTCAGAAAGCATATCCGAATGCCTGCCGTGTGTATTATGAAGATGAACGGTTTGTGTGCTATCAGATCACACAGGATCCGCAGATCCCGTATAAGCTGGGATTTACAGCACAACAGGATCAGGCGTGGCAGAACGGAGGAAATCAATGAGCGCCGCGAAGCGTGTAAAACGGGCTGCGGCAGTCCTTCTTGGTGCGGCGCTTGCAGGAGGAGTTGTGGTGACGGCGATGTTTGTGAGCAAACGGCGCATCAGCACCGTTATATCGGAGGTACCGGCGCAAACGGCGGAAGAGTTTGCCAATCCGGACCGCGGCGTCTGCCCGCTTCTGGGGTGGACGTTGGGGCAGGATTTAAGCCTGCTGACCGGAAAGCTGAACCACCTGAAGGGGGCTTCTCTGGTTCTCGTGGAAATCAACCTGAAAAATTACCGGGACAGAGAAATCGACGCATCTGCCCTGCAGTCGCTGAACACATTTCTGGATCAGTACAGGACAAAAGGGCCGCGACTTATCCTGCGGTTTGTATATGACACGAACGGAACAGCTGCGCTTACAGAGCCGGATTCACTTGAAACGATTCTGATGCACATGAGACAGGTTGGGCCTTTGCTTGCAGAGCACGCGGATAGTATATACACACTGCAGGGCCTCTTTACGGGAAACTGGGGTGAGATGAACGGGAGCCGGTTTTCGGACGCGGAGTCGCTGCGCCGCCTGTATACATGCCTGCGGGAGTCGACCGGAGAAAAGGTCAGACTGGCTGTCCGCACACCTGCCCAGTGGAGAACGATTCAGAAGGCGGATGTGACAGAAGAGCTGGCTGTTTCGTCGGGACTCGGCTTGTTTAACGACGGAATGACCGGTTCGGAAACCGATTACGGGACGTATGCGGAAGAATCGGCAGAAAATGCGCCGGGGCTGACAGACGCGTGGCCGAGACAGCAGGAATTGGAGTTTCAGGAACGGCTGTGCCGGTATGAACCGGACGGCGGCGAGGTGATTCATCCTTGCGCGTGGAATGACCTGGATCAGGCAGTCCAAAGTTTTTCCCAGATGCATGTGAGTTATCTGAACCCTGATTATGACCCGGATGTCTGGGAAAAATGGAAAAAGACGACTGTGACGGAGGATGGTGTGTTTGACGGGACGGATGGCGCAGCGTATATCCGATGCCATCTGGGATACCGGTATGTTCTTACCGGATCGGATGTGACATATGGTTGGTGGCACAATCAGATTTGTGTATCCCTGACGTTTCAGAACATCGGATTTGCACCGGCGTACAGGACTGTCACACCGGTCCTCACGCTGTGCACTGGGGCCGGAGAGGTGGTGCAGACACAGATGCTGTCGGATGATCTGAGCGCGCTGCCTGGCGGGACGGACAGCGACAGGGAGATGCATGTTCAGGCTTCTTTTGCGGCAGGCGGACTTGAAAGCGGAATATATACATTGGAACTCAGCCTGCGTTATGGGGATGATCAGAGCCTTGCGCTGGGTAATGTTCCGGACGAACCGGGGCGGTCTGTATATACAGCCGGCACGGTGACAGTGCGGTAAGGGGGCATTCCGGATGGTGACAAAGCGGCAGTTTTTCAGCATATTACTGATGTTTGCGGCGATTTTTACTCTGTTTCAGGGACCGCAGGTAATCCGCCAGGACCGGAACCGGTATGCGCAGAATACGCATCTGACGGGGACGGCGCTGAATGAACATACGGTGTGGCAGGCATCGGAAAATTCCCGGTATGCTGTCTATCTCGGCGCATCCGGAGCAAGCACCCGGAAGACGGCGGAGGAATGGGCTTTCTACACGAAAAGAAGTCTCAGGACACAACAGCGTCTGTCGGAGTACCGGCTATCCGAAAACCGGCTTCCGGATCTGGTGATGATTGATGCCACGGCGCTTACATACCCCTGTGACACTTCCGCGATCCGACGGATCCTGGATCTCGGGGTGCCGGTTGTGCTCATGAACCTGCCGTCTGCTGCGCAGGTGGCAGAGGATGAAGAACTACAGTCGTTGCTTGATATTTACTATATCCGGAAGGACACAGTACATGCGGATGGAATTCATCTGTACAAGGGACTGCTTCTGGGAGGAGAGCGGATCTATCAGGCAAAAGAGGGAGAGGAGACACTGCAGGATCTGGCCCTGGATGTCCCGTGGTATGTTCCTTCGGCCGGCAGCCGTACCTTTATAAGCGCCATCATCACGCCTGAAGGAAACGAAAAGCTGGAAAACAAGGATATGCCTTCCCTGCTCTGGCGGGTTCAGCGGGAACAGAGCATGCTGTATGTTGTCAGCGGGTCATTCATGAGTGATCAGCTGATCGGGATCGGTCTCCTGGACGGCATCATGTCGGACTGCAGCGAATACGGGATCTATCCGGTTGTCAATGCCCAGAATCTTGTGATTTCGGGTCTTCCGGTGCTCTCCGATGAAAATGACGAAACAATGCGGAAAATCTACGGGAGAAGTCAGACGGATTTCGAAAAAAATGTGATCCTGCCTGCCATAGAATCTCTGTGCCGCACAACAGGGAATCTTCCAACGGCGATGGCAGCTGCCGGGTATGACTATACCGACGGGGGAAGTCCGTCCGGGAATCCGCTCACTTTCTATCTGCGGCAGCTGCGGGAAGAGAACGGAGAAGCCGGCGTCTGCCTTCTGCATAATGGGACAGCGGATGCGCAGACGGCAGCGCAGGAGACTTTTACTGCTCTGAACGCTCTGTCGGACGGGTACACATATGGAGCAGTGCAGATTGCTTCATCGGACCTTTCCGAAGCCGGTACGCTCCTGGATGATGCCGGAGGCAGCGGCATCCGGACGGTTCTCACGGATTACAGTGCCGGCCGCCCGGTTCTGTCCTGGATCGATGAGAGCCGCACCCTGCAGCCGCTTTTCTCGGATGCCGCCTCGCATACATTCAGAACGGATCTGGAACTGCTCGGTGTACAGACAGCACTGGCATATTCTACGACCGGGATCAATCTGCTGCAGACGCTCTGGCCGGAGAATACGGATGATCAGTGGGAGAAAATGTCTGAGAAGGCATTTAGTAACCTGGAAACCTGGTGGAAGCCTTTTCGGGCATTTGCCAGGACGACGCTCTCGGAAAGTGATGCGCGCGTCCGCACAGCCCTGTCTGTTGATTATCAGGACACACTTGTGGATGCAGACGGTGCTGAGGCACGGGATTTTGCGTTCGGGGGACAGACGATCCGTCTTGCAGCCGGTTCGTTTGAGGGAACGGCATATTTCATATTGAGGCTGCACGGGCAGGAAGTCACCGGCATAACCGGCGGCACTTGCGAAAAGATAGAGGATGGGGCCTGGCTTCTGGCTATTCATGACAGTCAGGCAGAGATCATTGTCGGAGAGGAGGGAATGTCATGAGAGTCTGCCTTGTCTGTGAAGGATGCTACCCTTATGTGGTAGGCGGCGTATCCGGCTGGGTAGATGAACTGATCCGGACATTTCCGGACATCGAATTCATCGTCCTGGCAATTCGAGCTGACCGGCGGGGCAGCGGCGTCTTTGCCTATGATCTGCCGGACAATCTGACGGAAGTTCACGAGGTGTATCTGCAGGATTCAGACTGGGGCGTTGACAGGCGCAACCGGATGCACCCTTCTCTGCGGGAAAAGGATGCCCGGGCACTGCGTTCTCTCATTCTGAACCAGAATGCCGACTGGGATACCGTCTTTGATATCTTTCAGAGAAAGACAGTGTCTGTGGATGGACTTCTGATGGGACCGGAGTTTCTGAAGATCACGGAAGAATACTATGACAGAGAGTATCCCGAGATCGTGTTTTCGGATTTCCTCTGGACGCTCCGTTCGATCTACCTCCCGCTGTTTCTGATCCTGAAATCGGATCTGCCCAGGGCGGACCTCTATCACTGTGTCGCGACCGGATACGCCGGTGTTCTCGGGGCGATGGCACAGAAAAAGTATCACTGCGGACTGCTGGTCTCGGAACACGGTATTTATACCAGAGAAAGAGAAGAAGAACTGATCCGTGCAAAATGGGTGCAGGGTCTGTACAAGGATATCTGGATCAGACAGTTCCGGAAGATGTCCCGTTTGGCGTATGATCGGGCGGATCTGGTGACCAGCCTGTATGCGCACGCCCGGGAACTGCAGATTGAACTTGGCTGTCCACCGGAAAAGATTCGGATCACGCCCAATGGGGTCGATCCCGCGCGGTTTGCGAACATTCCGGGAAAGCAGCCGGAGGATGAGGGACGGGTCAATGTCGGCGCCGTCCTGCGCGTCACAGAGATCAAAGACGTGAAAACGATGATCCGCGCGTTCGGATTTGCGCTGCGCCGGGTACCCGGAATGCGGTTGTGGATCATGGGACCGCTTGATGAGGAACCGGATTATGCCAGAAGCTGTATCGCGATGGCCCGGCAGATGGGACTTAAGATCGGGCAGTTGAGGCAGGACGGAAGCATGGCAGTAGATTCCGCATGTGCAGACCTGATCTTTACGGGCAGGGTGAATGTCACGAGGTATCTGGGCCGCATGGATTTCACTATCCTGACCAGCATAAGCGAGGGGCAGCCGCTGACGATCCTCGAGAGCTTCGCTGCATGCAAACCGGTCATTGCCACCGATGTGGGAGACTGCCGGGGACTGATTTACGGGGAGCAGGATGATTTTGGAGACGCCGGAATTGTGACGCACATCATGAATACGGATGAGATTGCCGGAGCCATCGTGGATCTGGCAGCACATCCGGACCGCTGCCGAAAGATGGGGGAAAACGGATACCGGAGGATGATGAGCTGCTACCGCTTTTCGGACATGCGCGGGCGGTATGCGGATATTTACCGGTCATTCTGCCGGCGGCAGAACATTCTGTGGCCGGAAGAAGACCGGGCAGAAATGAAAGGAGGGAACGGGTCATGGCAGGCATAGGCGTCAGGCTGAACCGAATATTCGGAAAACAGTCAATATTTGCGGATCTATATGGCTTTATCTACAGTTCCGTCTCCACGGTAGCCCCTATGTTCCTTGTGATCGGCGTGATTATTCTGATGCAGTGGGCACTTGGATATTCAAAAGTGGGATTTGCGCAACGGGAACTTTTCGCCGATACAATTCTGTATATATTCATCTTCTCCCTGCTGTCCGCAGCGCCCTTCAATGCCGTGCTCTCCCGGTATCTCTCGGATGTGATCTTTAACGAGAGATGGGCGGACATTATGCCGTGCTACTATGTGGGGCTGCTGATGAATCTGATCCTCGGCTGCGCATTGGCCGTCCCCTTTGCCGTGCGGGAGTTTGTGATTGGAAAGGTTCCGCTGTACTATGTGTGCACGTCCTGGTGCGGATTTATCGCGCTGCTCCTGGTTTTTTATTCGATGCTCTATCTGTCAATCACGAAGGATTACGGGAAGATCTCCCTGTTCTTCCTGATCGGGATGGCAGCGGCATTTATGACCGCATGGGCAGTGAACCGATTTTTGGGATGGGATCTTCCGTATTCTATCCTGTTTGCCCTGACAGTCGGATTTCTGATGATTGCGAGTCTTGAAACTGCGCTGATCCATTCGTATTTCCGGGAAAACAGCGGAGAATATCGGGCTGTACTGCACTATTTCCGGTTGTACTGGAAACTGATATTCATCAATTTTCTGTATATGCTGGGAATGTACATTCAGAATTTCGTGTTCTGGACGACGGACGAACATCTAGTCCTGGTGCACTGCTTTGTGACGCATATGAGCTATGACATGGCCACATGTCTGGCCATGTTCACCAATATTTCCGCTACGGTCATCTTTATCTCCCGGATCGAGATGAACTTTCACATCCGGTACCGCAGTTTTACCGAAGCGGTCATCGGAGGCCGCGGCAGGGATATCAGGGTTACGAAGGAGAGAATGTTCCGCCAGCTCTCGACGGAGATCATGAGTCTGGCACGGATTCAGTTCATCATCACGGTTGTCGCGTTTCTGTTCTGTGAGATTCTGCTTCCGCGGTTCGGGTTCGGCGGCGAGACGATGCAGATCTACCCGCTGCTGTGTGTCGGTTATTTTGTGATGTTCCTGATGTATGCGTTGATCCTGTTTTTGTATTATTTCAATGACCTGACCGGCGCACTCCTGACAACCGGACTGTTCTGTCTCGGAACATTTTTGGGCAGCATTGCTGCGACGAGGATGGAGCCGATCTGGTACGGATTGGGGCTTCTGATCGGGTCCCTCACCGGCTGGACGATCGGATATTTCCGGCTGCGCTGGCTGGAGAAAAATCTTTTTGCCCATATTTTCTGCCGGGGCCATCTGATGAAGCACCGGACAGAACCGATGCCATCGGGGCTTGTGTTTGAACGGAGCTTCGGAGCCGGGAAGCCACAAAAAGGAGGCATAGCATGAGCATGGAACTGATCCTGCGACTGTTCCTGATCGGAAGTGGTATAGTTATTTTTATCCAGGTGCTTCTGGCACTGGCAGGCCGCAGACTGATCGAGTCGTATAGTGTGCCATGGGCGGTTCTGGCAGTCTGCCTGGTGATCGTCGGCTGTGTGATACAGCCCAGGGAGATCGGACGGTACATGAGCTGGCCTTTCTTCATCTTTCTGCTCTTGTGTTTCAGCCTGGTGCTCTGTGTGTTTTTTCGGATGACCGAACATCAGTCGGACCTGATCCGGAAATTTTCAGAGCTGTCGATACAGGTATCCCTGCTGAACGAGGAGAACAGCCGGATGCGGAAAAAATGTGCACAGATGCGTGGCAACGTTCAGAAGATATCCGAATCAGGCCGATGCACAGATGAAAGCGGACGAGTATGAAACTGCTTTTTGTGACCAACACACTCGGAAAGGGGGGAGCCGAGAAAGCGCTGCTTAACTTCCTGAAGCTGCCGGAATTGTCGGGCTATACGATCGATCTCCGTGTGATGCTGGAACAGGGGGAGATGATACAGGAACTTCCGGATACTGTCCGGCTGATGAACCGGTACTTCAGTCCGCAGTCCGTGCTGACCAGACGCGGAAGAGCCAGACTCATAAGGACAATTCTGAAAGACTTTCTGCGCCGGGGATCTTTTCTGCGGAATCTGCCATATATGATTCGCCGCTTTCTTGAAATGCTGCGGTCAGGAGAAGTGCGAAAAGACAAGCTTCTCTGGAAAATGGTATCGGACGCGTCGCCGGTTCCGGAAACTTTCTACGATCTGGCGATCGCATGGCTTGAAGGCGCGTCTACGTATTATGTCGCCGACCATGTGCGGGCGCACCGGAAAATCGCATTGGTCCATGTGGAATATGGAATGGCCGGCTATACGCCGGAACTGGATCACAGCTGTTATGACAGGATAGACCGGATCTTTTGCGTGTCCGGTGAGGTGCGCCGGTCATTCCTGCAGGTCTATCCGGGGTACGCAGATAAGACCGGTGTGTTCCACAACATACTGGACGTACAGGAAATCAGGCGTCAGTCCCGGGAGCCGGAGGGGTTTACGGATGGTTTCAGAGGAACGCGGATTCTCACGGTCTGCCGGCTGGTGCGGCAGAAACGACTGGATATGTCCATCGAGGCGATGCGGCTGTTAAAAGAGCGGTATGCGGGAAACAGACAAATCCGCTGGTATGTGTTAGGCGAAGGGGAGAACCGGAAAGATCTGGAGAAACAGATCCGGAAAGAGGGACTGTCGGAAGATTTTATCCTGCCAGGTGAGAAGGAAAATCCATTTCCATACTTCAGGGAGGCTGATATTTATGTGCACTGTACCGGGTTTGAAGGAAAGAGTCTCGCGGTTGCAGAAGCACAGATTCTGGGGAAGCCTGTAATCGTTTCGGATGTCAGTGGAAACCGGGAACAGGTAGAGAACGGCGTTGACGGTCTCGTCGTTCCGCTTGAGTCCAGAGACATTGCAGATGCTGTGGAGCGGCTTATTGCGTCTCCCGGATATGCCAGACAGCTGGGAGAAAATGCTTCCAAAAAGGACTTCAAAGGGGGAAAATCCTCCGAACTGCTGATCTTCAGCAGTTCGGAGGAGAAAGGTATATGAAGATTAATGTAAAGTCCGATAAAGTGACGGGAGACAATGTATCACCGAAAATGCTGATCCTGATCCCGGCGTACAACGAGGTGCAGAATTTAGGAGACCTGTTTGAAAATCTGGCGACGGTTGATCTGGCGCTTCCAGCGGATGTTCTGGTGGTCAATGACGGCTCCGTTGACGGAACCGGTGAATTTCTGAGAGAACACGATATCAATCACATGACCGCTCTTTATAACCTTGGATATGGCTGCAGCCTTCAGGCAGGATATAAGTACGCTGTCAGACGAAATTACACATATATCATCCAGATGGACGCGGACGGTCAGCATGATGTGTCGAACATCCCGCGCATCTGCCAGGCATTGACGGAGGCTGTTCCGGGCGAAACAAAACCGGACATCGTGCTGGGAAGCCGCTTTATGCCGGACAGCGCACCCTTTTCTGTCGGAACCCTGAAGCGGATGGCGTATGCATGGTTCCGCTTTCTTCTGCGGCACGTCACCGGATGTAAGAAACATCTCTATGATCCGACTACCGGACTTCAGGGGCTCAGCCGGGCGGCATTTGTTTACTACTCCAAGTATGGGAATTTCGACGCGCTATATCCGGATGTCAATATGCTGGCGCAGATGGTCCTGCTGAAGTTTACGATCCGGCAGATTCCGGCAGTTATGCACCCGCGGGAAGCAGGCAAGAGCATGCACACCGGTCTGCTGCGACAAGGCGCATATATGATCCACATGACACTTTCGGTTCTGGCGGTCGGTATTCGTTCACGCAGGAAGCAGCTGGAGGATCTGCGGGTAGTTCAGCAGATCCGGGAGCGAATAGATGCGGCAGACAATGGAGGCGGGCAGACAGCGTGAGCAGCGGAGACGGTAGCTGTTTTTGGTTCTTCATGAACATTTAAGGGAGAATGTAGACATGAAATCTGGGAATTCTCTTAAATTGTCGATCATTATGCCTGTACATGATGCTGAAAACACGGTCGCAGACTCTATAAAATCGTTAACAGGACAGGATATAGATGAAATTATCCTTGTAAACGATCACTCATCGGATCATTCTGCAGAAATCATGAAAGAGTTTGCGGACGGATCCCGAATCCGGTATATAGAATCAGAAGGCAGGGGGGTATCGGCGGCAAGAAATGCAGGGTTGGAAATGGCGGCTGGAGACATTATTGGTTTCTGCGATGCCGATGATATTGAAGAGCCGATAATGGCAGACGTTGTTAAGAATACATTTATAGCGCATCCGGGAGCACAGATTGTAGTAACACGACTGAATTTTGCCTATTGGAAGAATGGAATGCTGAAAAAAATGGCAAGAGGAGGATGCCGTCCCGGATATTGGAAGAGAGATGAATTTATCGGTCACACGATTTCGGATTTTAATGTAATGGGGGTAGTCTGGAATAAATCCTTTCGGCATGAACTCATAAAAGATATTCGTTTTGATACTCTGCTTACGCATTGTGAAGACACCAATTTCTCTGTACGTGCGATGCTCAGATGCAACGATACCAATATATATGTATCGGATGCTATTACATATAATTATATTTATAATGCGTCTAGTACCACGACTGACAGCAGCCGTATTTTTGATAAAACTACAGGTGAGCTGAAATATAACGAGGCGCTCTTTAAGCTTGACAGAATACCGGGAATTTCTCGTGAAGTCAGAGATGCTATTCACTATGGTATATTCATATTTAGTTTGGAATACCTGATATCATCATCACTCTCAGAAAAATCAAAAATACTCTTAAAATCTCATGTGAAAGAATATAAATACATGTTTTTCAAGCGGTTCGGACTTTATCTGAATGGGACTATGAGGAGATTTATAGAGCTGCCTTTTCATTTTAGACAGAAAGAACTGTCTTTGCAGTAAAGGAAGTGACTGTGACTGTTGGTTTTAAGTAACCTGGGAAAGAATGAATCTTGTTACCTATAAACTATATTTTCCAGTATTGGCGGTCCTGGAGACGGCCTTCCCGGGAAAGAGTGCGTACGAGCGGTAAGAGGGGGTATGAAAATAAAAAGGGGTGAAAGAGGAACGGCGCACAGAAAGAAGCAGGCCGAATGTGGGGCAGGCATGTACCTGACAGCGGAAGAACAGATGGTGCTTGCACTTCTGCGCCAGGCTTTGACGGGAGGAGACGAGCCGGAGGCAGAAGATATCTCTTGGGACGGAGTGATCCGGACAGCGCAAAGGCATGCAGTCCTGCCGCTGCTTTACCCTGTTCTTTCTGAGCGAAAGAATGGCCCTGGACCAGAGGAGATGAAGCGGGTCAGAGAAGTGACACTGACCTGTGTGCGGCAGAACGTTCGGCTTGCCTGGGAGACAGCCAGAATACAAGAGATGTTTGAAAAAGCGGGGCTCCCGACAGTGGTGCTCAAAGGCGGTGGAATCGGGGCTCTGTATCCGGTGCCCGAGTACCGGAAGTCTGGGGATGTGGACCTGTTTCTGATACGGCAGCAGGCAGACGGAGAAAAACATCAGAAAGCGTTCCTGAAAGAGCAGATGAGAAGGGCACTGACAGTTCTGGCAGAGATCGGATACAGGCCGGACATATCCCATGCTCCGTCCAACCATGTGGTGTTTGAAAACGGGGACGGTATCCGTCTTGAGCTTCACACATTTTTGACAGAGCCGGTGGATAATGACGAGGTCAATCGGAAGATCTGGGAGATCCAACGGTCCGGAGCTTTCCAGACCCATACAGTTCAAACATCCGGTCAGGAACTGACGGTTCTTGCGGGAGCCGGTCAGGCATTTTCATTCCTGCTGCATATGCTGCATCATTTCCTGCGCTCTGGGTTCGGGCTGAAACTGCTGACGGACTGGGTGGTCTTCTGGAATCATATACCTGCGGATGACCGGACGTCACGGGACACATATCAGAGTCTTGTGAATATGTGCGGACTTACCGGGTTCTCAGACCTGGTCACATCGGTGTGCACACAGTATCTCGGACTAATCGGACTCACTGCACTTCACCCATGTGATCCGGCACTTCTCAGCCCGTTTCTGCGGGAGATTTTCTCAAGCGGTGAGTTCGGAGAGGAGGACAGGACCCGGATGGTGGCACTGCGGGGGACAGGTGCTGCGGATTATCTCCGGGAGTTTCATCATCGCATGAAACTGAACTTTCCGGCAGCATCGGCGTACCCGGTCCTGTATCCCGTTCTCTGGGCGCGCACCCTTGTGCGCTTCCTGTATAATAACCGGAAAATCCGGGGGATAACTGCACGGGCTGTTCTGAAGCAGGCGGGCGAGCGGAGCCGTTTCATGAAACAGCTGCATCTGTTTGAAAAATCAAAATAAATCCGGAGTAATCGCTTTACACGGGCCGGTTACCGTGCTATGCTGAAATCGGATCAGACTGGGATCTGGCCGGGGGAGACAAAAGATATGTATAAAAAACCAGTGGTTATAGAAACGGAAGATCTGGCAGAGGGCGTTTATACAGCCAGCGGAAGTGGAAATGCCACCGCGACAAAGGAAAAAATCGAATACAATCCATGGAGTAAGCAGGCAACGGTGACATTCACTGTTACTATTCCGAGTGAATCTATAGGCCAGCATATTAAAGTGACTGTTGTATTTGATCAGGCACCCGTCAATGCATGGGGCAGCGTGTCGGATCTTATACGAAATGGTGAGACGATAAACTATGAAGTCTACAGTGCTTCAGCTTCACATGATATCACAGCGGTAGTAAATGCATCCGACGTTAATATTGTGGCTGTGAAAGTTGGAAATGCTTGATTTCATTGGTATCGGATATTTCAAATGTCTGAGGGGGTGAATATTATGTACAGAAAACCAGTTATCATGACAACAGAAGATATGGCAGAAGGTGTGTACCTTGCAAGCGGATGCTATACCGCAACAGCGAATATTCACCAGAGACCGGAGACAGGCCGCGGTGATTACCGGATCCAGGTCAATGGCCAGCATAAAGCAGACCATACAAAAGATACTCAGCTTCTGACGATCACTTTTAACCAGCCGGTTACATATGGCAGCAGCAATGGCAGTCTGCAGAGTGGAGATGGTACAACTACTCTTACCATTCAGTACCATTATCATCAGAACCCGAGTGATAACATCGGCCTTGGCGATCTGGTTGTTCAGGCTGATCCGGGGCTTGAAGTCATAAGCGTCAAGATTACAGACTGACAGAAAACCAACAGAATCTATGCAGTATTAAAGGCGGCGGCAGAAAGTAGTGTTTCTTTCTGCCACTATTTTTTTGCGCACAACTTTTAAAACTCCCGTATCAGTGTGTCGATCTGATCCTTGTCCAGCTGGGTACAGGTGAGATCCCGGATCTGGTAAACCCGCGTGCACATCGTCAGGACGGTCGGCCGGTGCGTCGTCACGATGACAACTCTCGGGTACAAATCCGTCATGATGTTGCGGAGAACTTCCCGCTCTGTGGCCACGTCAAGCGCGGAGCTGGCTTCGTCCAGAAGCAGAATCGGGGCGCGCCGCAGCAAAGCCCGCGCGATCGAGAGCCGCTGGGACTGTCCTTCCGAAAATCCACCGCCGCGTTCCTGAATTTCTGTGTTGATGCCTTTCGGCAGCCGGCTGACGAAGCCCCAGGCACAGGCCAGCTTCAGAGCTGTAACGATGTCTTCGTCTGTCGCGTCGGGGTTCACATTTCTCATGTTTTCGGCGATCGTGCCGGAAAACATTGTGTTACCCTGTGGGACACACGAAAACATCAGCCGGGTGGCCGGCGTCACGGGCATCCGCTCATGATCTGCAACAAGTGTGATAGAACCGCCGGCGGGCCGCAGGAGGGAAAGCAGGAGCCGCAGCATAGTCGTCTTGCCTTCGCCGGATGGCCCGACAAGGCCGATGATTTCGTGTGGATGTGCTTCAAAGGAGACATCCCGGAAGACTTCGGTTCCTGTGCGGTAGGCGTAGGAAAGATCTTTAACTTCAATGCCGATCCCTTCTGCCCGGTGGCGTGAGAGGAATTCAGAGGCCTCCCTGGTCCGGGAATAGTCTTCTCGGGGCATTTCGACGATGTCCATCAGGCGTCCGGCGGATGTCGTGAGGCTGATGAGGCCCGGAATCAGAGAGGTAAGGGAATTGACCGCCCCGGTCAGATTCCCGGAAAGAGACAGGAACATGGTCATGGTGCCGTACGTGATCGCCCCGGTGAAGACGCGGTAGATGCCCCAGCCGTAGCTGCCATAGGTGACCGCGAGTCCGATGAGACCGAGAAGGATGGAGGATCCCATCGTCATCCGCGCGTAGGAGAGCTGCATATCGATGTACTCCTTCTGCAGGTCCTTCAGGCGGCTGATATACCGGCGGATCAGGTCAAATGCCTTGATCGTCTGGATGTTTGAAAATGTCTCCTGATTGAAGCCGGACATCTTCGCGCTCATGGCGGCATTTTTCTCGTTTTGATTCTGCATTCTCGTCAGAAGCGTCCGGGACATCAGCATGGAGAAGGGAATGCCCAGCAGTGCGAACACGGCGAATGTCCAGTCGCTGCGGATCACCAGCCAGAGCGTGCCTGCGAATTTGAACAGATTGATGATCAGACTCGGAATGAAGCTGAGCACGCCGGAAGAGATATTCGAGGCATCACTGCTCCAGCGGGTCAGCAAATCGCCGGTGTGGTACTGCGTGACCGATTCCCAGTCCGTGACCATGATTTTCGCGAAGATGTCCGCTTTAATATCGGCATCCACCTGATAGCTGATCCGGTTGGAAAAGTAACTGGTGATCTGATTGACAATGATAGAGGAGAGCGACATCCCGATCATCCATCCGAACGTGCGCGCAAGCTGACCGGTTTTCATGCCGGTTATGATGTCGACCATGTCCCGGGAGATGAGACTCGAGATGAGCCCGAGCAGCACGCCGCCCATGCCGAGCACCGTGTAAAAGCACATCTCTTTCCAGTAATGGCGTGCATATCCGTATATCCAGCGGATCTGCCGGCGCATCTCCTTCAGGCGCCCTTCGCGGATCCTCCGGACATAAAACTGAACTTTTTCCTTTATTCTCATGACCGATGTCCTGTCTTCAAATCCAGATACGCGTCGATCGCCGCTTTCATCACGCTGGCAGACGACGGACTGGCTGTGCAGGAAAGCTGCCAGACCGGTACTGCTTTTGTGAGAGCGCCGGTGAAAAGCAGACAATCTGTCAGCTGTTCCTGTGTCCAGGAAGGTGTGATCAGACGCTGCATGGTTTTAAGCTGCTTATCATCCGGGGGCAGGCTCGTGACCTTCTCACCGTTCGGACTGCGGCGCAGGAGAATGATGCCGCCGAGCGGGACGGTTTTCGTCGTAGCAATACCGGATGTTCCGCACCACGGGATCCCCCGGACTTCGTAGGAAGAACCTCCGCTTTCTGCCGGCGCGATCAGGTTAAGATCGCCGTTGAGCATTTCCGCCCATCCGCGTTTGACCCAGTGCGCAGTGTGTGTGGATTTTCCGGTCCCGGAAGGAGCAGAAAAGAGCCAGGCCCGGTTTCGGTAGAGAATCGAGGCGGAATGCAGCACGAAACACCCATCGCGGCGGGCGCGGATCAGAAAGAACAGACGGCAGGCGTGAAACACCTCATACTGCAGCTTCTTTTTATTGCCCGGAGCCGGTGCCTGTATGTGAAGTACGGCGCGTGCGCCGTCGCGGCTGACGCGTGCCATGCGAAGTACGGAAGAAGAAGGATAAAGGATTCGCCACGTTTCTTCTTCGTCCATGACGCAGAGTTCCTCATTTTCCAGCAGGACTGTGGCGCCGGGATGCGGACGCGGCGGAGCGGGGGTGACGGTGATCTGCAGATTGGGCCGGTCCGTGCCGGCACTTTTCGTGGCAAATGCCCGGAAATCCCCGGAAAAGCAGCCGGGTGAGCCTTCCAGAGCGACGGTGAGTCCCGCAATATGGAGAATGCCGGCAGACGGTTCCCGGAAACGGTCAAAGTCTTCAGCGGAATCCTGAAATGTCCGGCGCCCGGTTCCCTCATCAGTGTCCGGAACCTCCCGCAAGAGGCGCTTTGCGGTGAGATCGGAGATCCAGCTGTCTGTTTCTTCCTGTACCGTCTGTCTGTCGGCGGGAGAAATTTCACCGTCCCGGATCAGCCCGTCAAGCAGGGCTTCCCGCGACGGCGCATCCGCGAGACGCTCCCAGAGTTCGCGGCCGCTTCCGCTGAGCCGGTAGGCCCTGTCCTGATCGACGATGGCCTGTCCGAACGGGAGAAGATAGTCATTGCCGTTTAAGGTCACGGCGGTATAACAGGATGATCTGAGAAACATGAGTCCCCCTCTTTATTCTTTCAAATCATTTGTCTGATTGTACAACAAAATACCGAGAGGGTGTTACAATGATTATCTTACAGGCGGAGACGGATCGGAGGGACAGATGGCGGAAGCGGGAAAAAAGCAGCAGAAAACGAAAATAAGCCCGGAGGAGATTCTGCGGGGAGGCAGGCCGGTGCAGCTGAAACCGTCAGGCTGGAGCATGTATCCGATGTTCGTGCCGGGGCGCGACTGGGCCTTACTAGCGCCTGTGCGCGAGTGCGTCAGTCCGGATGAAAAGGATATTAGCAGCCTGCGGTCTGTCAGGACGCTTAAATGCGGCGACGTCGCGCTGTATCGCAGGCGGTCGGGCATCCTGGTACTGCACCGGATCTGTCGGGTGAGGCCGGACAGTTTCTGGATGGTCGGAGACAATCAGACAGAAATCGAGAAAAACGTCGCGCCGGAGCAGATCATCGCTCTGCTCACGGGGTTTGTGCGAAAGGGGAGAACGCACGGTACAGATGAAATTCCTTACCGTGTGTTAAGCCTTGTATGGTTGTTTCTGCGTCCGCTGCGTCCGGCATTTCACATGATTCGGGCTGTTTTCAGGCCGCACAGAGAGTGATATACTAAAATCAATATGTTCCGGCGCTTTTACAGGGGTGCGTCGGAAAGGCAGGAGAGGATTGGAGAGGAATGGATACGGCAGACAGCAGCATCAGGGAACAACTGCACCGGTATTATGATCTTCTGGGAGAAGGGATCTGCATCATACTGGCGGATGGTTCGGAGAAGGTTGTTTTTGCGAGTGAGCAGACGGTCAGTCTTTACGAGTGTGGGTCTGAGGAGGCATTCCTGGACCTGTGTGCCGGGAACTACCGGAACATGATGAGCTCGGCTGATTACGTTCCCCTGTCGGAGATGATGAAGAAGTGTACGGACTGCTGCCATCTGATCTTTCATTTTCTGACCCGAAACGGAAAGTACAGCAAGGCGGAAGGAATCGTCCGTCTGAGGGAAACGCCGTTTGGAAAAGCATATATTATCGAACTTTTTTCGGCGGATCTGATTGCGGAAGAACGGAAATCGGACGGGATCACGAATCTTCCGGGATCTCATGATTTTTACACCAGGGCATTTGAACTTGCGGAAAAACATAGAGCTGAGGGGACACTGAATGCGTTCTGCCCGGTTTTTTTTGATGTCACACATTTCCGGGAATACAACCGGCTTCATGGCACACATCGGGGAAATCAGTGCCTGAGGAAGATAGCCGAAACGATCACCGGAACGTTTCCGGAAGCACTTGTCGGACATCTGACAGCGGACCGTTTTGCGGCCCTGCTGCCGAATGACGGACTGGCGCTGAAACTGGAGCAGATCTGCCATGATATCAACCGTTTTATTGGCGATGACGGAATTCGGATAAAAGCGGGAATCTACCGGGCGGCGAGCAAAGTGTCGGAAGACGATATCCGTCATGCGTTTGACTCGGCCAAAGCAGCATGTGACAGCATCAAGACGGACGGAAACCGACTTGTCGCCGTATATGATCCGTTCATGGGAGAACTTATCAATAAGAAAATGTACATTCTCCGCAACTTCAATGAGGCGCTGGAAAAGCGTTATATCAAGGTCTATCTGCAGCCTGTGGAGCGGACGCTTACCGGAAGTCTTTGCGGTTTTGAGGCTCTGGCGCGCTGGGATGACCCCTCTATGGGGATGATCTCTCCGTCGGTTTTTGTCCCGATTCTGGAAGAGGCCCAGCTTATCAACCGGCTTGACCGGTTTGTGTTGGAACGCGTGCTCGGAATCCTGCGCGACCGCATGGACAACGGACTTCCATTGATCCCTGTCTCAATTAACCTGTCCGGATGTGATTTTGAGGTGTCCAATCCGTTTTATACGATCGAAAAGCTCGTCAGCCGCTACAAGGTTCCGCGCGGTGCGCTCCGGTTCGAGATCACCGAGCGGGTCATGATCCGCCACCGGAACAGTATGGTATCGATCATCAGTCAGTTTCAGAAGGCTGGTTATCAGATCTGGATGGACGACTTCGGCAGTGAGTATTCCTCACTCAATTCGCTTCACAACTACCATTTCGATGAGATTAAGATCGACATGGGCTTTTTCAGTCACTTTGATGACCGCAGCCGCCAGATCATAACGGCGGTTGTTGTTATGGCCAAGATGCTGGGGGTGATGACGCTGGCAGAAGGGGTGGAGACAGAGGAACAGGTTGAATTCCTGAAAAAGATCGGATGTGGACGGATCCAGGGTTACTATTTCGGGCAGCCCATGCCGTATGAGGAATGTCTGGAATTCATTCACGACAAGAATCTGAAGATTGAATCGCAGACGGAATGCAGTATGCTGGACCCCGCCGAGAACGTCAATGTGAATTCGGAACTGCCGACAGCCATCTTTTACTTCGACGGAAACGAGATCATGCTCCTGTTGGAAAATGACGCATACCGGCGGGAGCTGAGAAGCACCGGAACACAGAGTCTGCAGGAAGCAAACCTGAATCTGCGTGCCATGGACCATCCGCTGCGCAACCGGTTCTTCGGTCTGCTTACCAAAGCGCTGAAATCGCGCACGGAAGAGAGCATGATCTATGTGGATAACGGCCAG
This sequence comes from uncultured Lachnospiraceae bacterium, assembly GCA_903789615.1. Lineage (GTDB taxonomy): Bacteria > Bacillota > Clostridia > Lachnospirales > Lachnospiraceae > UBA4285. Next base: position 46,386 of record CAIFEV010000003.1, read on the forward strand.
TACATAAAAGTCAGTGTGCAGTGGATCGCAGGAAGCGAGCAAAAATGGGTCGGTGCGACAAGGCTCTATAACATCAGTACAAAGTCGGAGATCCAGAGCGAGAAGATACTGGACAGCTTTCTCCGGAATATGTTCCACATCTACGATGGGCTGTACATGTTGGATCGCGAAAAGGACGAGATCCGGGTTCTTCAGTGTGTACATCCGAAAGTGCATCCCGGAGAGAACTTCCGGCATATCCTGTCTTCTTTTCAGGCTTTCACTGAGGAACTCGTTCACCCGGAAGATCAGAAACGGTTCCTTGATTTTATACGACCGGAAAATCTGGAGATGGAAACTTTCCATACGGCCGGTAACAGTGTTTCGGAACTCGTGCGGGTTCGCAGGGAGGACGGTACATACCGGTGGACGATATTTGAAGCGCTTGTCATCTACAAGAGCCGGACAAAGAACATTCTGCTGTGCGAAAGAGAAGATATCTGGGAGAAGAAACGCGACCGGGAAAAGCTTCTTCCTGCTTTCTGCCGCTCATTTAATGCCGGAAGCTGCAATTGCGGAGGATCTGCGCAGCCGCTGGAGATGAGTCTTTTCCGTACGCTGCAGACCTATTCGCCATATCCGTTTTTCTGGAAAGGCCGGAACGGCAGGATTCTCGGGACCAGCACAGCTTTGCGGAAACTTGCCGGGCTGCCGGACGAGAAGGCAGTCCTGGGAAAAACAGAAGCGGAACTCGGATGGCTGATCGATCCGTCTGTCGTTGAGAGTACGGAGAGCAAAGTGCTCCACGGAGGAGAACGGTTGGAGCTGACGACCGAGCAGGTGCTCACGGATGGCCGTCTACAAAAAATTGGCATCGCATGGGCTCCATTCTATCAGGAAAAGAATCTTATCGGTGCTCTTGGTATGGTCGGCAGCAGAGGGGAAGACAGTAAAGGTGAGGAAGAACGCCTGGGACTTACGGATCCGGATACCGGACTTCTGAGTTTTCGGGGCGCAATCGAAGCCGGCCTTCTGTATGCCGATCAGTATCGGCTGCAAAAGGTGGATTACGTGGGGCTTCTGATCAAAATCTCCGCGTTTTCCGACATACAGAGAGAGTCACCCCGACTTGCGGTTACGCTTCTGGCGGAGACTGTGCAGACGCTGCACCGGGTGCTGACGCCCGGCTGGACGATCTCCCGAACAGGAATCTGTTCCTTTCTGTGCTTCTGTCACAGAGGAGAAAATACGAATATTGCGGGAAAGGTGGAGATACTCACAGAATCTCTGAAACAGCTGTGGAAGAAATTCAGTCTGCCCGGAAATCCTCAGATGATTGCAGCCAGTGTTTTCGGATCGGAGACCCGAAGTTTCGGCGACATGCTCCAGCTTCTGATCCGGCGTCTCAGCAGTGTCGAAAACCAGCTCTTCGGGAGCAGCACCTACACAGGAGACCGCGTGATCATCCGCAAAGAGGCATTTGACAAGCTGACGGAACGTGTCGTGATCAGTGATCCGAAGACGTATGAACTCGTATATCTCAACCAGGCGGCGCGGACGACACTTGGCATCGGACCGGATGAGAGCCTGGAGGGGAAGATCTGCTATGAAACACTGGAGGGGAACGATGCGCCTTGCAGGGACTGTCTGAATGTCCTTTTGAGGCAGGACCGGTTCTGCTGCATATCACACATCTGTCGGAAAACCGGAGAAAACCTTCTGGTCCGTTCGTGCCTGATTCCGTGGGAAGACCGTATTTTGCGGTTTACATTTGCCTTCAATATGAGTGAGTACATCAACACGATGACGAAGGATCATGAGCTGGTCTATCAGGAAATGCGTGCCAACGAGGTTATTTCACTGGGGATTACGGAGGAGAACGCGGATCGTGGAATCGAGAAGATGATCGAGTATATCTCGAATAACCTCAAACCGGAACGTTTCCTGATTTTTGAGGAGCGGGACGACAGCACGGTAAGCGCGACGTATGAATGGACGGCGCCGGGGATTTTGCCGCTCAAAGAGGAACTGCAGAGTGTTCCCAGAGAAGGTCTGCGCGCACTCTACAAAGAATTCACACTGCACCATGTTGTCATGATCAGCGACATCGTGGCGTTCCGGCGGGAACATCCGGATTTTAATCTCCGGATATACGGCGCAAAAAGTTTTATATCCGGTCAGCTCACCCTGCCGGACCGCTCGGAAGGATTTACAATGGTTGTTAATCCTTCGCAGGAGACATTCCGGCAGGCAAGTCTGCTGCTCTCAACGCTGACAGATTTCATTGCGGTTATGATTCGCAATCGGAACAGTATGCGCCGGCTGGAGGAACTGAGTATGCGGGATCAGCTCACGGGAGTCAGAAACCGCTGGGGTTTGGAAAAGCAGGTCCGGGAATGGAAGGATGAAAGCCTGTTGGGCGTGATCTCCGTTGACCTGAACGGACTGAAGAAAACCAATGATATTCAGGGGCATCATGCGGGAGATATGCTGATACAAGAGGCGGCCCGGATTCTCGGAGAATGCGCCGGAAGAGAATGTGTCTTCCGGGTTGGAGGAGATGAGTTCATTGTTCTGACGAAAGAAATGGAAGAGAATGATATCCGGCTTCTCGTCCGCCATATCCGCGACACCGCACAAGACAACGGCATCAGCATGGCGCTCGGCTATGCCGTTAGCACGGGAATCGATGCGGACACCGACACTCTTCTTACCCGGGCGGATCTGAAAATGTATGATGACAAGGCCCACAGTCTTTACAGAAGGCGGGATGACTAACAGATACGAAGCTCTACGATTGTTATGAAGAAACTGGCATTAAAACTAAAAAAATTCATTTTTGTCGACAATGCTCTTTCCAAGCAGGATCAGAGTCTGAAGAACGATTTTTACCACTCTAATCTGTACTTCGGCACAGCTGCCGGGATACTGCTGTGTGTCCTGGCATTTATCGGTGTGATCGGCACAATTGCCCAGGGCAGTGTCCTGATGCTGATCAACGCCACATTTGTGTACTCGATTTTTTTCATAACAAATTTTGTTTTTCTGTGCCTTTTCAACCGGGAACGGAGACTTTTTGCGAAAGATCCCGCAAAGTGCCAGCAAAATATTCTGAATTGGTTCATGGGGATCAACATGATCCTTGCCAGCATGACTTTTTATACCACCCAGGAGGGGAGCAGCTTTTTCTTTGAGTATATCCTGGTCACGGCTATTATCTACCTCGTACCGAACACCGACAGCCGGTCTTTTTTCCGGAATGCACTGATCAATATCATCAGCATGTTCATTGTTCTGAATACGTTTTCGTACAGAATTGTCTTGCAGGATCTGGTCGATATGATCGGACTTCACATCATGTGCGGTGTTGTCAATGAAGTTCGCTGGCGGTCTTTCCTGCGGTATGAGGCGACTAAATTTTCTATTGAAAAGAAAAGAGACGAATTCTATAAAAACAGTCGGACGGATGAACTCACCGGCCTTTTGAACCGCGCGGCGCTAAGACAGGATTTTGCAGGATATCTGGATCATGAGATCTGTATCGCACTGATGGATATCGATGTCTTCAAAAATCTGAATGATACATACGGCCACAGCTATGGCGATCAGATCCTGAGGCTGGTAAGTAAAAACATGAAGGCTGTATTCGGCGATGAGAATGAGCGATGCTACCGGTACGGCGGAGATGAATTCCTGATCATCTCGCGGGACCCGGATGCACAGATGTTTTATCAAAAGCTGACGAAACTCCGGAAAGTGAACGAAGAAAAGCAGAGTGCCATAAGCGTTTCCGCAAGTGTCGGCTATACCCGGGGGACGGCGCATTCGGAAGAAGAGCTTCGGGCGCTGATTCGCATTGCGGACCGGTACCTGTATCAGGCAAAGAGCGATGAAGCAGAGAAGATTCAGGGAAGCTTCTATCACACGGACAGAGAAACCAGGCAGATGTTTTCCGGGCAGGAATCGTTCCTGGCAACTCTCAAGAGCACGGATGAGGTGGCCGAACTGTTCTATCAAAAGAAGCTTTCTGGAAAAGACTGGAGCATCGCGTATATGAATATCAATGAGTATTCGGAGCTCAATGAGGCGCTCGGATATCGGAAAGGATATACGGTGCTTGAAAAGATCAGCCGGATTATTCATACACACTTTCCGGACTCCGCTCTTATAAACCGGGAGGTAGATCATTTTGTCCTGTATTCGACGCTGCCGGAAAAAGAATTCGTCTACCGTATACGGAAAATTCAGGTGGAGACGGCGGAGATCGAACCGCAGCAGCCGATCATTCTCCGGGCCGGTATCTATCACCATTCGTCTTCTGAGCCGCCAACGGATTTTATTGCCGGAATGTTCAAGGCAAAATATGCTTCGGATATTGCCAGAGATATCACGAGAAGCGAACGATATCTGAGTTATTACAATGCAAAGATGGATCAGGAGAAAAAGAAGAGTACCTTTGTTCACAACAATTTTCAGACGGCTCTCCGTGAAGGAAGCTTTGAGCCGTATTATCAGCCGATTATCGGTCCCATCAGCGGAACTGTCTGTGGGTTTGAGGCATTGAGCCGCTGGATCGATCCGCAGGCAGGAATCATTCCTCCTGTTGATTACATACCGTATCTGGAGAAAATGAACGAAGTCTATCAGCTGGACCTCTATTTTCTCGACAGAGTGTGCAGAGATCTGGCTTCCAATAGAAAAAGATTTCCGGAGAAGCTTTTTGTCAATGTTAATCTGTCACAGACGGATTTTGAAGTTATTAATATGCCGGCTGAGATCGACCGGATCGTAAGCAGGAACCGGATTTCAAAAAGGCAGATTCAGTTTGAAATCACGGAGTCGGCATTTGTCAACACAAATTTTGTACGGAATGCAGTAAAGGAGCTGCATGACCGGGGATACCGGTTGTGGATTGATGATTTCGGCGTGGGAGAATCTTCGCTCTCTTCCTTTCAGAATTATATGGTTGAGGGCGTTAAACTGGATCAGTCGTTCTTTAAAGATTTTACAAGCCACCGGGCTCAGATCACTATCAAAAGTGTTGTCGATCTAAGTCATGAAGCCGGTAGTATGATGATTGCAGAGGGAATTGAAAACCGGGAACAGCTATGGCTTGCAAGGCAGTGGGGGATTAATTACATTCAGGGATTCTTTTTCAGCAGACCGCTGCCGCTTGAACAACTGCTGAAAAAAGATTTTATGAGGAATCTGACCGATGAACAGACGGATAATTTTTATCAGACGGTAGCGGATGTCAGTCTTGTCAATGATTTCAGTCAGAAATTTCTGTTCAGATATGATGCATCACTTTGGCTTGCCAGAGCGGTTCTTGAGTGGAACGGCCGGCTTTATATGCTCCGGGGGAATACGGAGATGCAGAAGTTCATCAGGGACTCAGTAGAAAATGACGGACCGGATTGCGTATTCAAAGAAGATGCCGGATTCACGGTCAGTCTCATGAAGGCTGTAAAGGCAGTCGGAAATCGCAGAGGTGCACAGACGTTTCGGTTTGAAAGGGACCATCATGAACTTTGCGGACAAGTGTTCTTCCTGACGGGGGAACCCGGAAACGGAAGATCCGCCTATGTGTTGAATATCACAAATTTCGATGTTTTTCTGCCGGAAGCGCGATCAGAAGAAAAAGAACGGGCCGGAGCATGAAATAAGGAGGTAATTGGGCATGAAACTTGAGGGGACGAAGATTAATTTCCTTGGCGACAGCATCACGGAAGGACATGGCGCGTCAAGCATCGACCATGTGTACTGGAAGCTTCTGGAGGCGCGCGACGGGGTGATTGCCAGAGGCTACGGGATCGGCGGGACGAGAATCGCCCGGCAGCAGATCCCGATGCCGCCGGAACACGCGAAGTGGGATCAGTACTTCGGCTCCCGCGTGGCGGACATGGATCCGGACGCGGATGTGATCACGGTTTTCGGCGGAACCAACGATTATGGCCACGGTGACGCGGCGATCGGGGATTTTAGAGATCGCACGGACGACACGTTTTATGGCGCGCTGCACAATCTGTACCACGCGCTGATCGTGAAATATCCAGACCGCCCGATCATCGTCATGACGCCGCTGCACCGGGAGAACGAAACCAGAGTCTACAACGAGCTCGGCGTGCGCACGGTGGGCACTCTGGAAGATTACGTTAACATCATCCGGGAAGTGGCCGCGTACTACAGTCTGCCGGTTTTGGATTTGTACCGCACAAGCGGCATGAACCCGAACATCCCGGAGCTCAAGGCGCGCTACAACCCCGACGGTCTGCATCCCAACGACGCGGGATACGAACGGATCTATTATCTTTTAAGAAGGATGCTGCTGGGGCTGTGAAAGCTTTGATCACACATATTTGTCAATAAAGGAATCCAGTATGGCCAGCGAGGCGCCGAAAGCGCTTGCCTCCAGCTGGTAATGGCAGGCATGCAGGTAGGAAAAGCTGTCTGTTTCGAATGAATCCAGCCGGGAGACGATCTGACTGAGCTGTGGCATATAGGGTTCGATAAAGTTGCCGACATAGCCGCCAAGTATGATCGGGCAGTCATACGCCATACGGATGTTAATGATGGCAAGGGAAAGCGTTTTGAGATACATATCCCACTGGCGTATGGCTGTTTCATCTTTTTTTTGCAGCTTGCTGAAAAAGCGCTCCAGGTGTTTTCCTTCCGGAGAAAGGGTGAGCGCAGAGCAGTAGGCGTCCAGGCAGCCCCGCTGGCCGCAATAGCATTTCTTCCCGCCTGGGACAATGCGCATATGGCCGAACTCCCCGGAGCGCTGGTTTGTACCCCGGTACAGATGACCGTCCACAAAAACTGCTCCGCCGATGCTGTTGCTGAGTGACAGATACACAAAATCACGGGGCTTGTCCGTGACTTCTGATGCATGCATTTCAGCGACAGCAGCTGCATTTGCGTCATTTAAAAACAAAACAGGGCAGGACGTTCCTTCCGCAAAAGGCCGGACGGACAGGTTTTTCAAACCCAGAACGTGTGAATCGAGTATCGTTGTGCAGGCGGCGTCAAGAATTCCCGGAATCGCAAAACCGACACCGGAAATTTTTTCTTTTGGCACTTTATTTTTTTCGATAAACTCAAGCAGTTTCTTTTGAAATTGTTGGTAATATTCAGGCATATTCTGATATGGCAGGGGGATACGTTCGTGAGAGACGAGTTCTCCTGCCAGGTTTGTGAGGACATAACTGATGTGCCCTTTTGTGATGTCAGCACCGATGAAGTATGCGGTGTCTGAAGCGATAGTGAGCCGGCCGGCTTTGCGGCCTCCTGTCGAGCGGAATAAGCCGTCTTCCCGGATGAAATTCCGGTTCTGCAATTCCGTAATGTACTGAAGAGCCGTGGGCATGCTTATATGAAGCTCGTGTGCGATGTCCTGGCGTGATGTACTTTTTTCTTTAAGAATACAGCGGAAAATCTGCTGCCTTTTCTCATTCTTTATGTCTTTTGAATTGCTTATATCCGTCATATGCCGCATCCTTTTATTACTGACTGCGTTAGTTATTTATTATAAGGAAATACAGAAGAATTGACAAGATGAGCAAATCCCCCACATAAATCTTGACACGGTCTTTGAACCGCTCTATTATATAAATACATAGATAAAACGTTTTAATAAAGATTTAGGAGGTGTTTCATGCTGCAGGAAGTAATGACAGAACCGGGAAAGATCATCTTCAGGGAGATCCCAGATCCTTCTCTGGGAAAAGGGGAAGTACTTGTGAAAATTATCCGGATCGGAATCTGCGGAAGCGATATTCATGTCTACCACGGGACACATCCTTATACAGGTTATCCGGTGACACAGGGACATGAAGTAAGCGGCGTGATTGTCGGGCTCGGTGAAGGTGTCACAGGGTGGAAGACTGGACAGAAAGTGACGATTGAACCGCAGGTATACTGCGGGCATTGTTATCCCTGTACGCACGGACACTATAATTTATGCGAGAGCCTGAAAGTAATGGGATTCCAGACGACCGGCATGGCCAGTGAACTTTTTGCGGTTGACGCATCAAAGGTCACACGGCTTCCTGACAGTATGACATTTGATCAAGGGGCTTTAATCGAGCCGCTCGCTGTGACGGTGCACGCCGCGAAGAGATTTCCGGCTATCAGAGGGGCAAAGGTGTGCATAAACGGATGCGGCCCAATCGGTACCTTGCTTGTTCAATCGGTGAAAGCGCTCGGAGCCGCGCAGGTTATGGTCACAGATATTTCCGATTATCGTCTGAAACTTGCGCAGTCTGTCGGGGCGGATTTTGCGTATAACACAGCAAAGACGGATTTTGGATCGGATCTGGTGGAGGCATTCGGCAAGGATAAAGCGGATGTGATTTATGACTGCGCAGGAAATGATAGTACGATGAATAATGCGATCCGGAATGCGCGCAAAGGCAGTACCATAATTTTGGTCGCAGTATTTGGGAAAATGGCCAATGTCGATCTTGCAAAGCTCAATGACTCAGAGCTCGATTTGAACACGAGTATGATGTACCGTCACGAAGATTATCTCGATGCGATTTCATTTGTTGATTCCGGCGCGGTAAAGCTGGAACCGCTGATGAGCCGCCACTTCGCGTTTAGAGACTATCTCGCGGCATATCAGTACATTGATGCCAACAGAGAGAAGACAATGAAAGTCCTCATCGACGTGCAGGAACCATAACAGGAGCATCGATGTGATCAAAGCAGTTCTGTCAGAAATACGCTTCCGGTATTCGGAAGGCGTCATGTTCACAAATTTCTTGAAAGCACTGATGAAAGACGACATCGTATGATACCCGGAAAGCTGAAATGCTTCGGTCACGCGGCTGCCGCTTTCCAGTGCTTTTTTTGCGGCTGAAATCTTCTGGCGGGTTATATACTCCGAGATATTGATATTGTAATACTGGCGGAACAGGCGCGATAGGTACTCGCGGCTGTAGTGAAAGTGGGATGCAGGCATTCATAGCCAGAACCGTTTCGTCTGTTCTTGTTTCTGAAATATATTGGATTTTGTTTAGATAATAATAAAACATGCCCTGTGCTTCCGATACTGGTGGATCGAAATCGGAGGAGACTGGGACGATATCATCCGGCAATCGGAAGACATCCGCTGGGAATTGTACCGGATCGTATACGGTGTCTGGGAACATATCAAAAATCACGGTGACCATGGTGCCGCAAACTATAAGCTGACCTGGGGCGGTGCCGTTGCGGGCTGGCGGGAAAGCCGGCGGCTTACCGGCAAAGAAATGTTAACAGAACAGGATATCCTGGCTAACAGGAGATTTCCGGACGCGGTTGCGTATGGCGGGTGGCCGATGGATGAACATACCGCGGCCGGATTCATGGCTGTTGGACAGATTCCATCCAAAGTCCGAAGCTTTCCGGGACTCTATACGATTCCGTACGGAAGTTACTGCTCGTCAAATATTGAGAACCTGATGATGGCGGGACGGGATATCGGATGCTCCAAGCTGGCCATGGGGTCTACCCGCGTCATGGGAACCTGCGCTGTTGGCGGCCAGACTGTGGGCACAGCGGCAGCGATGGCAGTCGGAAGAGCTGAAGGATGCCGGCGACTGGATAGATTTAAAGCTCGCCAAGCCGCAACAAATCCATCAGGTGCGGTTGACATTTGACCCGAATCTTTCAGAGGAAATCTGCATCTCTGTTTCGAAAGCATTTATTGAAAAAGAATAGCGCGGCATCCCGGAATGGCTGGTAAGGGACTATGATGTTGTATTGAATTTATGTGGCCGGGAGACAGGCAGAAAACAGGTGGAAGGAAATCATCAGAGGCTGAATATAGTGGAGTTCCCTTCTGTTAAAGCGGATGAAATCCGGATTGAAGTGCATACTACCAATGGCAGTCATACAGCAAGGATTTTTGAGATCCGTGTCTATTAAGCCTGAGAAACCAATTGCTAATCTATTTTCAAAAACAGCGAAAAAATTTATGAACGAGGTTGACAGGTGACATAAAAAGGTATTCAATTTTGAGCATAAACAGGCATAAATAATCGTCAATATGGCAAGGGAAGAAGCATGTCATCCTATAATCCGAGACAGTCCAAAATCCTGGAGTACATCAGCCTGCACCCGACGGTGAAAGTTGAGGAAGTAGCTAAAAAGTTCTATATAAGTCCGAGTACAGTCCGGCGTGATTTTAATTATCTGGAGGAACTCGGCTATATTCGGCGTGTTCACGGCGGGGCTGTGCTTACAGAGGGCAGCACCTTTGATGAACCTGCCAGGCTTCGCAAAATGCATCAGCTGAAAGAAAAATCAGCAATTGCCGATCTGGCTGTCCGGTTTCTGAAACCTTCGTCCAGCTATTTCTTTGATTCCAGTTCTACCAGCGCCGTGCTGGCGACAAAACTGACCGACTTTCCGGATGTGATTCTCGCGACCAACGGAGTCGGGATTTTGAGCGAAATGAGCAGTACCAGCAAGCTGACAATTCTGTCGACCGGTGGTTTCTTGCGTTCGCCGTGGAATGAGCTAACGGGCAATATGGCGCTTGCCAGTATCAATTCAATGAATGCAGATGTTTTCTTTTTCTCCTGCGCCGGCTTCAGTTTACAGAAAGGCGCCACGGAGATCAGTGATGCTAATGTCGGTGTCAAACGCGCTTTTTATGAACATTCCCGGAAGCATATCCTGCTCTGCGATCACACGAAGCTGGATCATGATTATTTTTTTATTTCTTTTCCCATCAGCCGTCTGGATTATCTGGTTACAGACCAGAAGCCGGAAAATCCAGAATACATTAGCCTCCTCGGAGACCGGCTGATATATCCCGGCAGCGGCACGACAGGAGAAAATGGTGAACAATGAGGCTGTGGCTTTACGAAGTTGCAGCCTCTTTTTCAGGAAGAAAATCATGAATAAGAAAAAACTGATTGTAATGTCCAATGACGCCCTCGTATATGAGGATCTGGCAGTTCTAAAGGGGATGCCGGAGCTGGAGGACGTTTTCCGGGAGGGGGCGGTGGTAAAGCATGTGCGGACGGTGTATCCGTCGGTCACCTATCCCTGCCATGTAAGCATCGCCTCGGGCTGTTATTCGGACAAGACGGGGGTTGCCAGCAATGAAGAAGTGCAGCCCGGCAATTGCGGCAGCAAGCCCTGGCACTGGTTTCACGATGTGGTGAAGTGCCGGGATCTGTTTGATGCAGCGAAAAAGAACGGGCTTTCCACCGGAGCGGTCTTCTGGCCGGTTACGGGCAATCATCCCTCGATTGACTATCTGGTGGATGAGTACTGGAAGCAGGGCGATGACGATGATATCCGGGATGTTTTTCTTCGCAGCGGCACGAGCGAGGAACTCTGGGACAGGGTGGTCCGCTATTATGTGAATGGCTGCCATATCCGCAAGCATCCGGAGACCAACTACCTGATCATGGACTGTGCCTGCGACATCATCAAATACTATCAGCCGGACCTGCTTATGATTCATCCGGCCAACATCGATGCGGCCAGACACAAAAGCGGCGTGTTCTCCGATCTGGTCACAGATGCGGTGCGCAGCGCCGGGGAATGGATGGTGCGGATTATCACAGCCACGAAAAATGCCGGTACCTTTGAGGACACGGTTTTCGCATTTGTCAGTGATCACGGGCAGCTGAATATTACCCGGCGCATCAATTTGAACGTGCTGCTTAGGGAAGCCGGGCTGATCGACGTGGACGAATACGGCGAAGTATCGGACTGGCGGGCATGGAGTCACTCGGTAGGTCTTTCGGCACAGATTTATCTGAAACGCCCGGAGGATACCGATACCCTCCAGAAGGTTGAAAATGTCATGAAACAGGCCGTCAGCCGCGGCGTATACGGCATTGAACGGTATTACACAAAGGAGCAGGCGGAAGAAGAGGAGCATCTGGCGGGGAATTTTTCCTTTGTCGTCGAGACGGACGGGTACACCTCGTTTGCGGACGACTGGAAGGAGCCACTCGTGCATCCGATGGATCTTGGGGACTACCGGTACGGAAAGGCGATGCACGGTCACAATCCGTCGAAGGGACCGCAGCCGCCGCTGATTCTCTGGGGACCGGGCATCAAAAAAGGCGCCGTGCTGGACCGCTGCAACATTGTGGATGAGGCACCGACATTTGCGGATATCCTGGGAGTTGCGCTTCCGGATGCCGACGGGCGGAGCCTTCGCGAGCTGCTGGAAGAGCGATAAGGGACACAGAAGCGGACAAAAAAGACGGAAAATGAAACAGGCAGAGACCACGGGTGGTTCCGCGGTCTCTGCCTGTTTTTTCATCTCTTGAACTGCCGGAAAGGATCACTTCCCATAAAGCCCGCCCTGTTTTACTGGCCGGACGGCTCCAGGATCCACCGGTTTGCCGCCATGAGATCATGAAAAGCCCGCCAACGGTTGTAGAGCGCCTCGTACTGTGCGCGGTGCGCTTCATCGGGAAGGACGGTCCGGAAACGCCGGTTTAGCGCTTCTTCAATGGAACTGCGGCCGTTTTCGACCGCTTTTTGGATCAGGATGGCCGATCCGACCGCGACGCTTTCCTTCCACTCCGGCACGAGCACGGCGCGGTTTAAGATACTCGCGAACTGCCCGACGGCAAATGCGTTCTTCTGCGCGATCCCGCCGCACAGGATGACCTCGTCAAACTTCGCGCCCTGCGCCTCAAAGTGCTCCAGCGCTTTCCGGTAACTGCACGCGCATCCCTGGATCATCGCGCCGTATACATCCTCGGAACGCGTTGCCAGGGAAAATCCCGCCACACAGCCACGAAGACGCGGGTCATTCAGGATGCTGCGGCTTCCGTTCCACCAGTCGAGCACCGTGAGAGGGTTGTCCCAGGGAGCCTTGCTTTCCGCAAGTTCTGTCAGATACTGGTGCACGTTTACATGCGCCCGGTTTGCTGCGTCTGTGTAGGATGCCGGAACCTGCATATTTATGAACCAGCCGAGTATATCCCCCATGCAGGGACTCCCGGCGTCGTAACACGCCTTTTCGGACAGGTATCCGTCCTGCACCACGCCGTTAATTCCGCTCATCGGAACAAGTCGGTCCATGACAAAGGATGTAGCGACCGAGGTCCCGAGAACCGAGACGATTGCGTGCGGATGCTTTCCGCAGAAAACAAGTCCCGTGATATTGCCGTCGCCCATGGGGGCCGCGACAGGCGTTCCGGGGAGGAGTCCGAGCTCCTCTGCGGCTTTTTCACTCAGAAAGCCGCAGGAAGTCTCAAAGCCTGAAGAAGGGAGAAAGAATTTGTCATAAAGCGCCTGGCCAAATCCGGAGGCAAGTCTGTCGAGATCGTCCCTGGCCGGATAGCCGAGATCGCGCGCCCACATGTTGTTGAATCCCAGATAATAGATACTGGCGACGGGGTGGCCGGTCAGGTTCCAGGCGATCCAGTCGCCGACCTCACAGAAGCGGTCCGCAGCCGCAAAGAGCTCCGGTGCCTCCTCATATGTCTCCAGCAGTTTCTGTATGCCCTGGACATAGCTGCAGCTTCCGCCGTATCGCTTCAGGACGGGGAGACCGCCGGTATGATACAGAGCTTCGATCTGCCGGATCTGCCGTTTTGCCCCGTGATGCTTCCAGAGCTTGATGTATGCGTGCGGACAGGAATCCCATCGCTTATCCGCGTTCGTTTCTGGCGAGGAAAGCATCGGACTTCCGTCGTCCCGGCAGGGCAGGATGGAAGAGTTCGCCGCGTCAAGACCGATGCCGGCGATATCTTCCGGGGCAGCTCCTGCCTTTTTTACGGCGTCCCGCACGGCTTTATTCATGCAGGAAAGATAATCGCGCGGATCGGCAAGTGCATAGCCTTCCGGCAATGGCGTGCCATCCGCAAGAGCACCGCTCAAAACGCCGTGGGGGTATTCACAGACTTCTGAAGAGAGAACCGTGCCATCGTCCCTGACGAGGACGGCCCTCACGGATAATGTTCCAAAATCAAGGCCGATATACATACAGGATTTTCACCTCAATTGAGCAGACAAAGGAGCGCCGGTGTCAGTCGATCGCTTTCCGGAAGTTTTCGAACCCTTCATCTGTGAAGATACCGCCGTGGATCAGCCCGGAGGTACCGGCGACGAAAATATCCGCGCCAGCCTGCCGCATCCTGACGGCGTTGGTTAGACTGACATTGCCGTCCACTTCGATCCGGATGTCCTCATGGCCGGTCTCCTTAAGCATCGCCTTCACGTCCGCGATCTTTTGCAGGGTCGCGGGGACGAGTTTCTGCCCGGCAAACCCCGGGTTGACCGTCATGACCAGGATGCCGTCAAGGTCGTCCAGCACATAGCGCAGATCCTCAAGCGGGGTCGCCGGATTCAGGGCGGCCATCGCCTTCGCGCCTTTTGAACGAATGTACTGCAGCGTCCGCTGCAGGTGCTGGGTTGTCTCGCAGTGGACGGAGACAAAGTCACCGGGTCTGATGTCAAAGTAGTCCAGCTTCCGGTCCGGGTTCTCGATCATCAGGTGAATGTCCATCGGGATCTTCGAGATGGTCCGCAGCTGGCGGATATAGTCGGTGCCCAGGCAGAAATTCGGGACGAATTCGCCGTCCATGATGTCAATGTGGAAATAGGACACGCCGTTTTCCTCCATGAGCCGGACCATCTCCCGGGTGTGCGCCACGTCTACGCACATCATGGATACAGAGATTTCGGATGCTTTTTTCATCTGTCCGCCCCCTTTATTCATCGATTTTCAGGACGATGCGGTTCGTAAACGTATTTTTGTCCGTGAGCAGGGAGAACGCGCGGTTGACGTCGGAGAGCGGGATGATGTGGCTGGTCACAAGGTCCGGATGGATTTTGTGGTTCTTCAGCGCGTCGACAACCGCGGCCCAGTCGTCGGTCGTCCCTTTGTAGGCCGAGTTCCAGGTGCCGTAGACGGTGAGCTCCTTGCGCAGGATCTGCCAGTAGTCATTCTGGGAAAGCGGGACGTCCCTGCCCGGGTTGCCCATGAGGACCATGCGGCCGCGCGGCTTGATGGCGCGCAGGCATCTGCCCAGCGCCTGCCCGTTGCCGGTCCCTTCCAGGACGACATCGGTCTGGATGTCATCGGTGTATTCATAAAACCCCAGGGTCTTTGCGTAATCGATTTTCTTCGCGTCGATATCAAAGAAGTACGCCTTGCCGGCCCCGCAGCAGGCCGCCCACTGGGCGGCGAGGAGTCCGATCGGTCCGGCGCCGGAAATCAGGATCGTTTCACCCGCCTTGATGTCCAGGCGGGAGACGGCGTGGTGGGCCACAGCCATCGGCTCGCTGAGGGCCGCCTGCTCCAGCGGGACAGCGTCATCCAGCAGGACCACGTTCCAGCGCTTCACGGCAATTTTCTGCGCGTAGCCGCCGTCCCTGCGGGAACCGTAATAGTCATAGTGCCGGCAGAGCTCATAATAGCCTTCCCGGCACATGTCACATTCGCCGCACGGGATGAGCGGGAACACCGTGGCGTGCCGCCCTTCCCATCTGCCCTCCGGGTCATACGAGATGACCCCGGCGAACTCGTGCCCCGGAATCGTCGGGAAATGGTACGTCCCCCTCGTGAGCACCCGCCCGACATCGCTTCCGCAGATGCCGCAGTACTTTACGTCAAGCATCACCTCGTCATCTCTGCATTCCGGGACCGGCACTTCCTCGTAGCGCAGATCGCCGACACCGTGGAGATTTGCTGCCATCATAGTTCTTTTCATTCGTTTTTCCTTTCTTTTCCGGGAGTGGAAAAATAAGAATACTTTTTGCGGAAATTATGTTATAACATAGCTATAAAAATCGATATATGTACTGTCTTATATAAAATTACATATCATTGAAAGGCAGAGGAATCAACACATTTGAAGATTCTGGAAAACGTATTGATAAATTGTAAATAACCGTGATTATAGCTGCGCAGAATCAGTCAAAAACGATCAGGCGGCGCGGCCGTTTTTTACGGGAAATTCAGCGGGGCAAGAAAGAGAGGACAGACACTTTGGACATCGGGGTTATGCAGTTTAAGGACAACGAAGAGATAAAGTTTTTCCGTGTCCCGGACGGGACGCGGGCAATCCGGGCCAAGGCGTTTGAGAACTGCGTCAATCTGCGCGAAATCTGGCTGCCGGTGTCGCTTAAAAACATCGACATGAAAGCGTTCCACGGCTGCAGGAGCCTTGAACGGATTCACTATGCGGGAACGGAAACAGAATGGGAGAAAGTTGAGATTAGCCCTGTCGGGACGGAGTGCCTGCGGGCGGAGAATTCAGCTTTGCTCGAGGCCAAAAGGGACAGGGAATACAATAGATCTTCCGGAAACGAAGACGTGTATGAGAAAATCAGCGGGCTTCTTGTGAAACCGGACGGCGGGCTCCATATTATCCCGGTGAAGCTGTGGCAGCCCGGTGTTTACGGAAAAACAGGCGACATGACGCTGATCCTTTTCCCGGAGGGCAAGTCCATGCTGATTGATACCGGGTACTGCGCGAACTGGCCGGCGGTGCGGCGCTTCCTGGACCGTGTCCGGCTGGATCACCTGGATTTTATGGCGTTTTCGCACGCGGATCCGGATCATGTGACCAATGCCAGGGCAATCGGTGAATACCTGTACCGGCGGGGCGGATCGGTCGGAAGGTTTTTATGGACCGGACAGAAGTACGGAGCGGTAGTGGATGATTTTGAAGCGTTCCTGAGGGAAAGGCATGTCTTCATGGACTGCGCCGTGCTGGCCGGCCGCACATTTGCCGTCGATGGCGCGCGGATTTTGGTCCTGAACCCTGACGCGCAGGAAATCAGGGAGTGCGCCAATGAGGGATCCGTCCGCAATAACCAGTCGATGGCGCTTAAAATTACATATGGGAAAGCCTCCTTCCTGACGTCGGGAGACCTGTATGAGAGCCAGGAGAAAAAGATGGTCTCGGTGTACGGAGAACGGCTGAAGGCATCCGTGATGAAAGTCAATCACCACGGGGCGTATACGTCCAGCTGCGCCGCGTGGCTTGGGGCGGTGCAGCCGGAGTTCGCGTTTACCGAGAACAATGACAACGGAGACAGCGGCCTGTCGGAAACCCTGCGCAAAAATGCCATCCGGTACGCAAGCACCGGATGGCAGGGGACAATGCTGGTTTCTTTGTACAGGGATGGCAGCCGGAAGGTGCAGGGCGAATATCCGCCGGGGGAGCACAACCTCCAGAGAATTGCCGTGCGGCCGGACCTGCTCATATGCGGAGCTTGAGGATGAACTCGTTGCGGGATGCCGGGTAATAGCTTTCCGTGTACTCAACCAGCTCATCGTCGGAGTCAAGCACGGTCGAATAAATGAACAGCGACATACTCTTTTCCGGAAGCTCCATGAGATGGCAGCACCGGTTGTCGAGCTGCGCGATGTTGATGTGCTTCTCCAGGCGTCTGCGGTATACGTCGTGTTCGGCCATCGCGGCGTGTACCGAGATTTTTGTAAAATCATAATTCTGCAGGAAAAAGAGCTTTTTGGTGAAATAGGAAGTTGTCATCACAATCGGGCCGGCATTAAAGGAATTTTCAATGTACCGGAGCCGTGTCAGCTTCAGCACCGTGTCATTTGGCGTGAGCTTCAGCATTTTCTGGACATGTTCCGGGGCTTTCAGGAGACGGAATTCAATGACGTCGCTGGCAACCTTCTTGCCGCGTTTTTTCATTTCTTTGTCAAAACTCTCGATGAAAATCGTCGAATCTTCCAGTTCTTTCGGGCTGGTGACAAAGGTGCCCTTTCCCTTTATCCGGTTCAGATATCCTTCGTTGACCAGCCGCGCCATAGCCGTGCGGACGGAAGGACGGCTGATTCCGAACTGCTGCGCCAGTTCGATCTCGGTCGGAAGCTTTGTGCCGACCGGCCACTCTTCATCCTGGATTTTCTTCATGATATAGTTATACACCTGATTATGTAATAACATATGAACCCTCCTGACTCTGCCGCGCCGGGCAGAACCGCCGGCCGGCATAAAGACAGCCGGCGGCGAGAAGACAAATGTATGGAAACAGCGGTACTGCGTTATTTCTTTGTCAATACATTTGACTTCATTTCAATTATTATAGACGATTTATAAAGAAAATCGAACAAGTAATTTGTGAAAATTTTAAATTAATGTATTGACAAAGCTGAAAATGAATATTATGTTATGACATATAAAGACATGGACGACCGAAAATATCAATAACCGTTCCGATACGTTTACGTCCGGAAGTGCGTGCAAATTTACGAAACGGCGAGCGTTTCGAAGAGAAGAAAAGGAGAAAAAGCATGAGAAAAAATCTGGTGAGAGCAGGGAGCGCTGTCCTGGCGGCAGCCATGCTGACCGGTCTTACGGCCTGCGGCGGCAGTGGCGGGAGCAGCACGACAGCCACGACGAAGGCGGGGGCGGCTTCCAGCAGCACGGCAACTACAATGGCGGCAGCAGGTAAAACCGCCGCGGCAAAGAACAACGGCGAGACGATCACGCTGAACCTCTGGGGCGGCATCCCGGGAGAATACGGGTATGACGAGATGGTCGAGAACTTCAACAAGGAGTTCAAAGACAAGGGAATTCAGATGGAGTATACCCGGTACAAGAACGACAGCGACGGCAACCTGCAGCTGGACACCTATCTTTCCAGCGGCGGCAGCATCGACATTTACATGGGATATGGCGGTATTTCCAGACTGAAGACCCGTGTCGAGGCCGGGACGGCGCTGGATATGACGGACTACCTCAAGGCGCGCGGTTTTGACCCGGTCGGGGAGCTCGGCGCCACCAACGTGACAGGATATCAGATCGATGACAAATATTACGCCCTGCCGACGAAATATGAAAACAAGGGCTGGATGGTTATCAACGAAGATCTGTTTAAGGAAGCCGGGATTGAGATCCCGTTGAAGGGCTGGACATACGAGGAGTTCCGGGAAGACGCAAAGAAGCTGACCAAAGGCGACGGCCAGGACAAGATTTGGGGCATGTACTGGAACCTGGGTTCAGGAATTGGCGATTCTATAGAATTTGTCGGGGCGCCACTGAAACAGTACAAGACGTATTCCAATGACGAAGGGACTTCGACCAATTTTGACAATGAGCTCTGGAAGAAAGGGCTTCAGCTGATCAAGGACACCTATGACGACGGAAGCGCCATGAGCTATGAGACCGAGACGGCGGACAATGTGACGTTTGACCAGGTGTTCCTCGAGGGGAAGGCGGCGATGTCGGCCGGCATCTACAACCTGCGGATTATCAACGATCTGGACACCTACCCGCATGACTTCACGACGGCCATCGTCCCGTTCCCGGTTCCGGACGAGTCTTACATGAATGAGTACGACTATTCCTACAGACCGGGTGCCGGCGACCTGATCTGCGTAAATCCGAAGTCGGAGCACATCGAAGAGGCTATGGACTTCGTGCTTTGGTACATCAAAGGCGGTATGGCTCCGCTGGCATCCAGCGGCCGTATCCCGCTCTGGAAGGGATTTGATGCAGACCTTGTCACGAAGGCGCTCTGCGCAAAGGAAGGCGTCTTTGATCCGGAATCTGTGAAGGCTTACATGGCGGTCGACGGGACCAAGGCAGTCAAGACCATTTCGACAAAGAATGATTCCAAGATCAACGATGTCAAGAAGGAAGAGGAGCAGGCATTCCTCCTGGGACAGGAAGATGTGGATACCTGCTGCAGCAACATGAAGACCCGGGCGGACGCGATTCTGGCCGGCGAATAAAGAAAGGGATTTGTGCAGAGGCACCTGGCGCAGTGCAGAGATGCACAGGCGCGGTGCCTCTGCTTTTTTAAGGGTTTCCATAAGGAGAATGATATGAGCGGCAAAAAGAAAAAAGCGGTGCGCGAGCAGCTTACGGCGACCGTATTTCTTCTTCCGAGTCTGATCGGCCTTGTCCTCTTCAGCCTGATTCCGCTGGTGTTTTCACTGTTTATCAGTCTGACGGACTGGAACTTTCTGAACGGAATGGGAAGCTGGAATTTCATCGGGCTCGAGAATTTCCTCGATATGTGGACCGATGAATGGTTCCTGGCTTCCCTGAAAAATACATTCATCTATACGATTGTCGTCGTACCGATCGGTCTGTTTCTGGCGCTGATCATCGCGGCCCTGATTGACAGCTTTATCAGTGACAGGCTCGCCAATGTCCTGCGGGTGACGATGTATATGCCGAAGATCTGTAACATCGTGGCATCCGCCGCGATCTGGATCATGCTGTACTCCACCTACGGGCCGTTTACCCAGCTGATGCGGCTGCTTGGTTGGGAGAATCCGCCGCATTTCCTGGCCAGTTATACCTGGGCGCTGCCGGCGATCATGCTGATGAGCATCTGGAGCGGTCTTGGGTATCATGTATTTATTTACAGCGCCGGCATGGCCGGGATATCCAGGGATCTGTATGAGGCGGCCGAACTGGATGGTGCCGGTGCCATACAGAAGTTCTGGTATGTGACAATTCCGCAGCTTCGTCCGACCACATTTTTCCTGATGATAACCGGAATCATCGGCTCGTTTAAAGTATTCGGCTCTGTGAACGTAATGACCCAGGGCGGACCCGGACATTCGACGTACACGCTCGTGTATTACATTTATAAATCCGCGTTCTCCTATTACAACATGGGCTACGCGTCTGCGGTCGCGGTAATCCTGTTCCTGATTCTGCTTGTCGTGACGCTGGTTCAGTGGAAGCACAACAACGGCAGCAGCGATTGAGGTGTGACGAATATGGCTAAAGAACAAAGTAAACTGAAGAAAAAGAGCCCTGTTCCGAAAATTGTCTGGAGCATACTCCTGATCCTGTTCGCCCTGCTGATGATCACACCTTTCCTGTGGATGCTGTCATCTTCTTTCAAACTGGAACGGGATGTGATGAAATTCCCGATTGAATGGATTCCGTCAAATCCGGTTCTGAACAATTACAAGACGGTTCTTCACATCGGCGTCAAGAGCAAGAACTATCATTTTCTTCTGGCCTACGCGAACTCGATCAAGGTTTCGATCCTTGCCACTCTGACGAGTGTCCTGTCGGCGATGCTGGCCGGGTACGCATTTGCCAAGTTGAAATTCAAGGGCTCGAATGTGCTGTTCATCATTTATCTGATGCAGATGATGGTTCCGTCCCAGCTCACCCTGATCCCGAGATTCGTCGCATTCTCCGAACTCGGGCTTGTGAATACGCACTTTTCGATCATCGCGCCGAAGATTATCTCCGTCTCCGCGACCTTCATGATGCGGCAGGCGTTTATGGCCGTCCCGGAGGAGCTCCGGGAGAGCGCCAAGATGGACGGAGCCGGGGAATGGAAGACATGCTGGAGGATCATGGTTCCGCAGATCCGGCCGACGATCGGCGCCATGACAACGGTCGCGTTTCTTGACAACTGGAACAGCTATCTGGATCCGCTCGTCTTTCTCTCGGACTGGAGGCTGATGACGCTTCCGATCGCCCTGAACCAGTTCGTATCAGAAGAAGGCTCAAAATACGGGCTGATTTCAGCAGCCTGCTGCCTGACCGTAATCCCGGTGTTTATTGTGTTCCTTGTCGGACAAAAGTTCTTCATCAAAGGACTGACCGTCGGCGCTGTCAAGGGCTGATGACCATTCTTACAGAAACAGGAAGGTCTGCAGGGGGTGGATCATACATGAAAAATTTTAAAGAGTACTCGCTGCATTTTGATTTTATCATCGTAGGCGGAGGTTTTACCGGATTGTGCGCGGCCCTGGCGGCAGCGAGGCTGGGGGCAAAGACGGCGCTGGTGCAGGAAAGGCCGGTTCTCGGCGGCAACGGAAGCAGCGAGATAAGGATGCACATCTGCGGCGCGTCGGACAACGGCACTAAGCCGGAGCTCTCCGAAGGCGGCATCATTCACGAATTGATGCTCGCCAATAAAAGGATCAATGACAATTATAATTTTTCGATCTGGTCGGCGGTGCTTTTTGACGCGGCCAGGAAGGAAAAGAATCTGAGCGTATTCTACAATACGACCATGCACGAGGTGCACTGCAAAGACAGGAAAGTGACCAGCATCGACTGTTATCAGATGACGACCGAAAAGACGTTCCATCTGTTTGCGCCGGTCTTTGCGGACTGCACGGGAAACGGCACGTTGTCTGTCTTTGCCGGGGCTGCGTTCAAGACCGGCAGCGAGGGGAAGGACGCATACGGCGAGCCGGACGCCCCGCAGGAGGCGAACGGGCACCGCATGGGCAACACGCTGCTCTTCAAGGCGAGGGACACCGGTCATCCGGTGAAGTTCATCCCGCCGGTAGAATGCATGCATTTTACAGAGAAGCAGCTGAAATTCCGCCAGCACACCAACGTTATGCCGCCACAGGAAGGCGGCAATGATGAAGACGATGTCAAATGGATGTTCGGCGGCATCTGTCAGGATTACGGCTACTGGTGGGTGGAAATCCCTGGGACGTCAGACGATATCGTAAGCGAGTACGAGGATATCCGGAACCAGCTTGTTGCCGCGATCTACGGCGTATGGGACCATATCAAGAACGGCGGTGACCACGGGGCGGAAAACTACGAGCTGGTCTGGGTCGGCATGCTGCCGGGTGTGCGGGAGAGCCGCCGGATCGTCGGCGACTATGTGTTAAATGAAAAAGACGTCCTGGCCAACCGGAAGTTCCCGGACGCGGTCGCTTACGGCGGCTGGCATATCGACAACCATGTCCCGCTCGGGCTGTTTGATTTCGACAAGCTGCCGGCTTCCGTGATCGGATACCCGGGTTCCTATACGATACCGTACCGCAGCTATCTGGTAAAAGATTTCGACAATCTGTATGTCGGCGGCCGGTGCCTGAGCGCTTCCAAGCTCGGCATGGCGACGTCCCGCGTCATGGGAACCTGCGCCATCGGCGGCCAGGCAATCGGCACCGCGGCGGCAATCGCGGTGCAAGACGGCGTTTCGATCCGCGATGTAAACATCCACAAAGTGCAGCAGCAGTTGCTAGAGGATGACTGTTATATCCCGGGCGTGCGTAACGAAGAGGTGAATGACCTGGCCAGGAAGGCGAGTGTCACGGCGTCTTCCGCAAAGAAGGATTTTGCGCCGGAAAGCGTTATCAGCGGGATTTCCCGCGCGATTGACGGGGAGAACAACGAGTGGCGTTCCGAGCCGCTCATGCCGGACGGCACCGGCGCGTGGCTGCAGCTTGCCCTTGCGGCGCCGGCCCGCGTTTCCCGGGTGCAGGTGACATTTGACTCGAATTTCTATATTGAGAAAAAGATCACGCTGTCGTCGAGGCGGCAGCACCAGCAGAAAATCGGCATCCCGGCTGAACTTGTGAAGGATTACGATGTAGAATTGCTTAAAGGACGGGAAGTCATTGCCAGCAGACAGGTCCGGGGCAATTACCAGAGACTGAACCGGGTGTACTTTGAAACGCCGGTTTCCTGTGACGCCGTGCGGATCCGGGTGCTTGCGACCAACGGCATTCCGGAAGCGAGAATTTTTGAAGTGAGAGTGTACGGAGAGTGAGGAAAGTCATGCGTTTTTCAACTTCGACGAATATCTTCAGCTTTGATCAGGGGAAGCCCTACGCAATTCCGATGGATGCGTCGATTAAGACCTGCGCCCGGGCGGGATTTAAATATGTGGATGCCAATCTGTGCGGCATCACGCGCCCCGGCCATGATGTAAGCGTCCTGTGCCGGGACGACTGGGAGGAAATCATCCGCGGCTACAAAGAGACGGCCTCCCAACTGCATGTACAGATCGCCCAGGCCCACGCCTGGTGGTGCATCAAGTCGCCGATTTCAGGACAGGGACTGCCGGAAGGTGAATTCGGCGAAGAGATGATGCGAAGAAGCGTCCTTGCCGCCGAAATCCTCGGCGTAAAGTGGATGGTCGTCCATCCGCTCTCCGTCGCGGAGGACGGAGAGCGGTCGCCGGAGCGCAGCTTCCAGTACAATCTCGCGTATTTCCGGAAGTGGAATGAAGAATTCAAAAAGCATCACGTCGGCATGGCGATTGAAAACATGGTGGGCGTCCACGGCAATGAATGGGGCGATGTCGACTTCCTCATCAAACTGGTCGACGCGATCGGTGACCCGAACGTGGGAACCTGCCTTGACACCGGCCACGCGAATGTCTCCGGGCACAATGCGGCGGAATGTGCAAGGAAAATGGGAAAGAGACTCCACGCGACCCACATAAACGACAATTACGCAAGGGGCGTGGATGAACACCTGGCGCCGTTTTGCGGCACGGTCGACTGGCCGGCGCTGCTTACGGCACTGGAAGAAATCGGCTACAAGGACGACTTCTCATACGAAATCCACAATTACACCCGGATGTACCCGAAGGAACTCCAGCCTGAGCTCATTCAGTTCACATATTCCCTTGGCAGATGGCTGCTTAGTGCGTACGATTGCGAGGGGTGAGATTTTTAAGGGAAACCGATACGAAAAGAGGCAGTTACACGGGATCCGTGCGGCAGCCTCTTTGTCTTTGCGGGAGGTTTGTATGTCTTTGAGGGAAACGAAAGCAGAGTATTCCATTGTTGTGATCGGAGGCGGCCTTTCCGGTGTCTGTGCGGCCATTGCCGCCGCAAGACAGGGGCAGAAATGCGCCATCGTGCAGAACCGTTCGGTTTTTGGCGGAAACGCCAGCTCTGAAATCCGGATGCATGTCGTGGGGGCGAACTGCCATTCTTCCAAGCCGAATCTGCGCGAGACCGGCATCCTGGAAGAAATCATGCTGGAAAATAAACGGAGGAACCCGTACGCGGATTTCCCGACATTTGACATGATTTTGTGGGAAAAGGTGCACGAAGAGCCGAATCTCACCGCGTATCTCAACACGGATATCGAGGATGTGCGGATGGACGGTGAGAGGATCGTGGAGGTCAGCGGCCACCAGAATTCGACGGAACGGAAGGTGACGCTGCGCGCGAAGATTTTTATCGATGCGACCGGACACGGAACCGTTGGCGTGATGGCCGGCGCGGCGCACCGGGAGGGCAGCGAGGCACGGTCTGAATTTCACGAGGTAACGGCGCCCGAAGAGGCGAATCACAATACCATGGGAAGCTCGATCCTGTTTCACGCCGTTGACCGCGGAGAGCCGGTGGAGTTCATCAAGCCGGCCTGGGCCAACACTTATACGGAAGAGGATCTGAAATTCCGCCCGCATGTCGACCAGATTTCCGTGGATGACGAGGACGGGATCCACACCGGGGCGGATGCCGCGGCCGGAAACAGGCTGCCTGAGTTTTCCAATATGGACGCCGGGTACTGGTGGTGCGAGCTCGGCGGGGACTATGACGACATCATCGGCGGTGGCGAGGAGCTTCGGGACGAACTCCTTGCGTGCGTCTACGGCGTGTGGGATCACATCAAGAATGGCGGTAATCACGGGGCGGACAATTACGATCTGGACTGGGTAGGGATGGTGCCCGGTTACCGCGAGAGCCGGCGGCTTGAGGGCGGCTATATTCTGAACGAGAACGACGTGCGGGCCAACCGGCGTTTTGACGACGCGGTTGCCTACGGCGGCTGGCCGATGGATGTCCATATCGCTGGCGGCATGCACGACCTGGGCAGGTATCCGTCAAAGGTCTATAATTTTGAAGGCTGCTATACGATCCCGTACCGCTGCTATTACAGCCGGAACATTGAAAATCTGATGATGGCCGGCCGGGACATCAGCACAAGCAAGATGGCGTTCGGCTCGACACGGGTCATGGGCACCTGCGCGATTGGCGGCCAGGCTGCGGGGACGGCAGCGGCCCTGGCCGTGAAGTACGGCGAAACGCCGAAAGCGGTCGGAGAGCGCCATATCCGGGAACTGCAGCAGCTTCTTCTGAAAAATGACTGCTATATTCCGGGATTTACAAACGAAGATCCGGACGACCTGGCAAGAAAGGCTGTCTTCACCGCGGCGTCCGAGACTCCCGGCTGCGAGGCCGCCAACGTGGCCAGGGGCGAGGCCAGGCCGGCGGGCGGGAAGACCAACTACTGGCAGTCCGAAAACCTGGCTTTGGCAAAAATCACAGGAAAACTGGAGAAAGAGGAGACCGTCGGGGAAGTCCGGCTGACATTTGACACGGATCTGAGTCATGAAATCCAGCCGTCCATGATCCGGAATGTCTTGAACCGCGAGGTGAAGGGAATGCCGCACGAGCTGGTTAAGGATTATACGCTGCGGCTCCTGCGGGGAGGCAGCGTTGTGTTCGCGAAAGAAGTCCGGGGCAATTACCAGAGGCTCAACGTGATCCGCACCGGGGGCGTGGCGTGTGATGCTGTTGAGATCGAGGTCCACGCGACGTGGGGCCTTCCGGCGGCAAGAATCCAGGAAATCCGGTTATACCATTTTTCATGAGGTGAACCCACGAAATCTGAAAATTTGTTTTCCGGCGCGCGGCGCGCGGGTAAAAATATGCCCCGGCAGGTATTGCCAGGGCAGTTATTTTTGTATGGTTTTTCAGACGTTGAACCGGAACACAACAACGTCCCCGTCCTGCATCACGTAGTCCTTCCCTTCGAGGCGGATCAGGCCCTTCTCGCGCGCCACGGCCGAAGAACCGCAGTCAAGCAGATCCTGATAGTTGATGACCTCGGCGCGGATAAAACCACGCTCGAAATCCGAGTGAATCTTACCGGCCGCCTGCGGAGCCTTGGTTCCCTTTTTGATCGTCCACGCGCGGGTCTCCTTCTCGCCTGCGGTGAGATAGGAGATGAGCCCGAGGATGCGGTAGCTTGCTGCGATCAGCTTGTCAAGCCCCGAGGAGGTGACGCCCATCGCGTCCAGATAGTCCTTCTTCTCGGCGTCGTCCAGCTCGGAGATCTCTTCCTCCATGCGCGCGCAGATGACAAATACTTCGCAGTCCGCTTCCTTTGCGTACTCACGCACTTTCTGAACGTAAGGGTTCCCGGCGCCGTCGTCAGCCATGTCGTCCTCTGCCACGTTGGCAGCCAGGATCACCGGCTTGGCGGTGAGGAGGTTGTAATCCTTCATCCAGAATTCCTGCTCGTCGCTCTCGCACGGGAAGTTCTTCGCCAGTTTTCCGTCCTCCAGAAACGCCTTGAGTTTTTCGATGAAGGCGACTTCCTTCGCGATGTCCTTGTTGTTGAAAGCGGCTTTCTTCTGCTTGGCGAGCCGGCGGTCCAGCACCTCGATGTCAGAGAAAATCAGTTCCAGGTTGATGGTGTCGATGTCGCGCAGCGGGTCGATGGATCCGTCGACGTGGACGATGTTGGTATCCTCAAAGCAGCGCACCACGTGGACGATGGCGTCCGTCTCGCGGATGTTGGCCAGGAACTGGTTCCCGAGGCCCTCACCCTTGCTGGCGCCTTTTACGAGTCCCGCGATGTCGACAAATTCGATCACCGCCGGCGTGATTTTCTTTGAGTTGTAAAGCGCTGCCAGCTTGTCGAGCCTCTCGTCCGGAACGGCCACGACGCCCACGTTCGGGTCGATCGTGCAGAACGGATAGTTTTCCGAGGCCGCTCCCGCCTTTGTCAGAGAATTGAAAAGCGAACTCTTGCCGACATTGGGCAGACCAACGATACCTAATTTCATAATCTTTCTATCTCCTTTTCGCTGCCGCGAATTTGTTACAGTGTATCACAGAATGCGCGCAAGAAAAAGAAGGCAGCGGGGACAGAGAGTCAGAAGGCAGAGCAGGTGCATACGGTCACTGCAGTGTCAGATCGCCGTCCTTCACCCAGCCTTTTTTGCGGCAGAATTGATTAATGAGCGGTGCGAGTATAGCCGGCAGAACGAAGCTGATGAGGATGAGCCCGGTCACGTCAAAGGCGCTTATGGCGGCCATTTTCCCGGCGGCGATGTCCGAAAGCCACCCCTGGATGACGCCGATCTGACCGACCAGACCGCAGGTCCCCATGCCGGAATCGATGGCCGGGCCGTTCATCTGAAGATGGAACACACACGTGGCGATCGGGCCGGTGATAGCGGAGGCGAGGGTCGGAGCGATCCAGACGCGCGGATTCTTCACGATGTTGGGCATCTGCAGCATGGAGGTGCCGATACCCTGCGACACGAGGCCGCCCCAGCGGTTTTCTTTAAAGGACATGACGGCAAAGCCGACCATCTGCGCGCAGCACCCGGCGACAGCCGCACCGCCGGCAAGGCCGGTGAGCCCCAGCGCGGCGCAGATCGCCGCGGAAGAAATCGGCA
Source organism: uncultured Lachnospiraceae bacterium (assembly GCA_903789615.1). Lineage (GTDB taxonomy): Bacteria > Bacillota > Clostridia > Lachnospirales > Lachnospiraceae > UBA4285. Next base: position 74,472 of record CAIFEV010000003.1, read on the forward strand.
GCGTCAGCGCAACACCGACCGAGACGGAAACGAGAATTCCCATGAGAAAAGGCTGAAGCTCCGTAGCCCACATGATAAAGGTTCCGACCATCATGGCGAGCTTCCCGAGAGCCGGCGCCAGGAGCCACGACAGGAAAACACCGACGCCGACTGTCACGAGCGGCGTGACGAGTATGTCAACCTTTGTCTCGCCGGATACCATCTTGCCGATCTCGGATGTGATGATGGCGACAAAAAGAACGGCCAGCGGACCGCCGGCGCCGCCCAGGGCGTTGGAGGCGAATCCCACGGTGATGAGCGAGAAGAGAACCAGCGGCGGGCACTGAAGTGCGCGGCCGATGGCGGCGGCCATCGCCGGGCCGCTCATGGCCATGGCCAGAGACCCGACCGTGTACTGGGTGCCGGAGATCGTCGCGACCGGCTGCGTCAGGAACGGAAGCGAAAACAGCGTCCCCAGCGTGTTGATAATTGTGCCGATGAGCAGAGAGCAGAACAGTCCCTGCGCCATGGCCCCCAGCGCATCAATGCCGTATCGCTTCAGCGAAATCTCAATGTTTTTCCGCTTTAAAAAAGCTTTCCACGAATCCATATCTTTCCCCTTTCCTCTTTTGACAGGCTGTGTCCATTGTTCAGTGCTGAATGAAGCCCATGTCTGGTACACGCGTTCTATTGTAAATATATGGCATTACATGTGTCAAGACATAAACGAAACACCGAATGCGTACAGGTATGCGGGACGCCGCGCGGCAGAATATGATATGATATAAAACAATCACAGTAGAAAAGAACACAGCCGCTGTGTGTGAAGATACCGGAGATTGCCTTGGAAAGGAGTCCGTAAAAGATGCGCCTGGGGCAGAAGAATAAACCAATGAGAATCCCCAGAATACCGCTTGCCGTCACAGTGGTATTCACGGTGATTCTTGTGCTCTGTGCGCTGCTTCCGGGCCGGTTTGACGGATACACGGCAGCGGGGGCGTGCTTCTGGTATGTAATCGTCATGGCGGTGTACGGATTCAGGCCGGGATCCCGGTTAAACCTGTTTCCGGCCTCGGAAGTCAGTCTCCGGCACACGCTTCTAACGCTTGCGGCTGAGATTCTGCTTATTCTCACCTGTATTCTGCCGATGTCTCTCTCCCCGATCTGGAACGGCGAGGTGCCCGATCACCGCAATGAATATGAGGTGATGGCGGATTCGCTTCTGGAAGGTCATCTGTATCTGGATTATGACGACGTCGACCCGAAACTGCTGACGATGGAGAATCCGTACGATCCTGAGGCGCGCAAGGCGGAAGGGGTCCGTGTACACTGGGATCACGCCTGGTACAACGGGCATTACTATATGTACTTCGGCGTTGTGCCGGCTGTTCTGACATTTCTGCCGTACCGGATTCTTACCGGCCATGCCCTGACAACGTATCACGCAACGCAGCTGTATGTAATGCTGATGATCCTGGGCTTTTTTGCGCTGTTTCAGGAACTTGCGGACCGCTTTTACCGCAGTCTGCCGTTCGGTACCTTTCTGCTGCTGTCTCTTGCGTCCGGAGCTATCAGCTCATGGTACTGCGCTGCGGCTCCGGCGCTTTACTGCACCGCCATTTCAGCGGGGCTGAGCCTGGAGGTCTGGAGCCTGTATTTTTTCGTGCGCGCGGCATTTGTCATTAAGTCGGGGAAGAAGCGCATCGGCTGTGCTGCGACCGGCGCGCTGCTTGGGAGTCTTGCCTTTGGCTGCCGGCCTCCGGTGGCGCTCGGAAACCTGCTCATCCTGGGGATGCTTGTCCCCTGCCTGAAGGGGCATCGGCCTTCCGGGAAGCTTTTCGGCGCGCTTTTCACCGCGTTTCTTCCTTATATAGTGGTGGGAGCGGCGCTGATGTGGTACAACTGGGCGCGCTTCGGGAATCCGTTTGAGTTCGGCCAGACGTACCAGATGACGGTGGCGGATCAGCATTCGTACGGAGCGGCTTCTTCAGGCCTGAAGCCCGCAGAGCTGCTGCAGGCTGTCGCCGGCAATTTCTTTGGGTTTGCGGGTCTGACCGATACATTTCCGTACATTTCCTTTTCCGGTGCGTTTCTGAATTTCCCCATCTTCTTTCTTATTGTATTCCTGCTGAAAACCCCTGTGCTTCGGGGCGTGAGAAAGGACGGTCTTGCGGGACTTGTGCTGTGCCTGGTGGTGCTGCCGTCTCTTGTGACAGCGGTCGATGCAGCCTGGACACCATTTCTGATGGAGCGCTACCGGCTGGACATCTATTATCTGCTTTCTATTCTGACCTTTATTGCAGCCGCGTCGGCTCACAGGGAGATGGGAGCGCAAAGCGTAAGGCGGCTGCTCTGGGCGGCCGACGTGCTTGGCGTGATGGCACTGGCAGGCTCCTTCCTTCTGTTCCTGGTGCCCAATGACTGCAATATCACGGCGCTGTACCCGGGAATTTCCGATACGATGCGCCGCATTCTTCTCTTTTTCTGAAAAATCCGTGCGGCCTGCCTGTGAGGCAGGAAATGCCGGAATTCCCGGCTTTCTGACTGTTTTTAAAACCGCTGTGGCTTCTGAATTCACCCGGCCGCGGCGGCTTTTTTGTGTGCTCTCTTGAATTCAGGGGGGAATTAGGGTAAGATGAGCAATGAAAGTGGCGAATTTTACCACAAAGTGTAATTTTGTGGGGAATCGGAGGTGAAGCGTCATGTTTATGGGACAATACAATCATAATCTTGACGCGAAGGGACGGCTGATCGTACCGGCCAGACTCCGGGAGCCACTGGGAGAACACGCATTTGTCACGAAGGGACTGGACGGCTGTCTGTTTGTATACACGGAAGACGACTGGAAGGTCTTTGAGGAAAAGCTGGGAAAGCTGCCAATCACGAGTCCTGACGCGCGCCAGTTCGCGAGATTTTTCCTGGCCGGCGCGGCGGACTGCGAATTCGACAGGCAGGGGCGCATTTTGATTCCGCAGGTGCTGCGGGACTACGCGGACCTGAAAAAGGAAGTCGTACTCGTGGGGGTTGCGAGCCGGATTGAGATCTGGAGTGAGCAGCGCTGGAACGAGCGCGAGGCGGCGTACAACCAGAACATGGATGAAGTGGCTGTGAACCTCGGGAATCTGGGATTCAGCATCTGATCGGAGAGCAGAATGGAATTTAAGCACACACCGGTCCTGCTGAACGAGGTGATCAGCAGCCTGAACATCCGCCCTGACGGGATCTACGTAGATGGGACGCTGGGAGGCGCGGGGCACTCCGAAGAGATTGTGAAGCGGCTCGGGCCGGCCGGCCGTCTGATCGGCATCGATCAGGACGCGGACGCCATACGGGCGGCGGGAGAAAGACTTGCTCCGTACAAAGAGAAGGTCAGCATCTACCGCAGCAACTATGAGAACTTCGCGGACGTGCTGCGTCAGGCCGGCGTGGACAAGGCAGACGGATTTCTGCTGGACCTGGGCGTCTCCTCTTATCAGCTTGACACGGCGAAAAGAGGCTTTTCCTACAGTGCTGACGCGCCGCTTGACATGCGGATGGACGACCGGCAGAGCAAGACGGCGGCCGACATTGTCAACACGTACTCCAGGCAGGAACTCACGAGAATTCTGCGGGAGTACGGCGAAGAGCGGTTCGCACCGCAGATTGCAGCCGGCATTGAAAAAGCGAGACAAAAGAAACCGATTGCGACGACATTTGAACTGGATGATATAATCCGGGACTCGATTCCGGCGAGATTCCGGGAGCACGGCGGGCATCCGGCCAAGCGGACGTTCCAGGCGATCCGGATTGAGCTGAACCGGGAACTGGAGGTCCTGCAGGATTCGATCGGAGCCATGATCGACAGCCTGAACGAGGGCGGAAGGATCTGCATCATCACGTTCCACTCGCTGGAAGACAGGATCGTCAAAAACGCGTTTAAAAAAGCTCAGGATCCCTGCACGTGCCCGCCGGATTTTCCGGTGTGCGTGTGCGGAGAGATTTCAAAGGGCCACATCATAACCCGGAAGCCCATCCTCCCGGGAGAAGAAGAGCAGGAGAAAAACCCGAGGGCAAGAAGCGCGAAGCTGAGGGTTTTTGAAAAGAAGACAGGGACGACAGGAAAATGGCAGAAAGAATGACAAGACAAATGTATATCGGCGGGAGCGCGGCGCCAAAGCCGGCAGCACGTCCTGAGCGCAGGACGAGGACTTCCGTCAGACGGTATACGACGCTGCACAGCTCATACGTCAGGCGTGTCAATGCGCTCAACTTCCTGTACACGCTGGCAGTTATCGGTGTCGTGGCGGTGATTTTCACATTCTGCGTGTCCTATCTTCGGACAAGGGCCTCCATGCAGGCCAACGAGGCGCAGATCGCCGGCCTTCAGGCGCAGCTCTCTTCGCTGACATCGGAGAATGATGATGAGGCCATGAAGCTTTCGGCCAATGTCGATTATCAGGAGATATACCGGGTGGCCACCGAGGAACTCGGCATGACATACCCGACCGGGGGACAGGTCGTGGAATACAACGCGGGGGACAGTGAATACGTCGAACAGTACAGCGACGTTCCGACTTCAAAATGATCTGTGAAGCGCAGGGAATTGAGGACTGAGTTATGACAGATATCCGCGGGAGAAATCCGAATAAAAAGAAGGCAGTGCGAAGACGGGCGTACGGAAAGTCTGCGGCTGCCTTCTTTCTTACTGCTGTCCTGCTGTTCATTCTGGTCGGACGGATCGGCTGTATAAATGTCACCAAGGGCGACACGTACTCGAAAATCGTTCTGAATCATCAGGCATACACATCAGAGACCCTGACAGCAAAGCGCGGCGAGATCGTCGACAGAAACGGCACGATCCTGGCGTACAGTGAGAAGGTGTACAACCTGATCATCGATCCGGCCGCCATTCTGTCGGATTCTGCCTATGCAGAGCCGACGATACGGGCGCTCACGGAACAGTTTCCGCAGCTCTCGGAATCGGATATCCGCCAGGTACTTGCGGATTATCCGAACTCCAGGTACCGCAAGATTCTCACCAAACTGACAGAGAGTGAGATCGCCGGGATGAACGAAATCCTTGCGGATACGGAAGACAACCCGAATATCACAGGTATTTACTTTGAAGCCACCTATCAGCGCGAATATCCATTTGACACGCTTGCCTGCGATACCATCGGCTACGCGGATTCCGGCGGCGGAGAACTCGGCCTGGAGAGGAAGTATGACAGCGAACTGACCGGGACCAACGGCCAGACGTACAACTACGTGAACGAGGACCTGGATTCCGAAGAGGCGACGCAGCCGGCGCAGGACGGTCTGACCGTCGTCACGACGATCGATTATCAGATCCAGTCGATCATCGACAACTACCTGGTGGAGTACAACAACAATTCGCCGGCCAAGGGCATGGCGGTCATCGCGATGAATCCGAACAACGGTGAGATTCTGGCGATGTCCAACTGGCCGTTCTTCAACCTGAACAGCCCGCGCGACTTAAGCGGAGTGTACACACAGGAAGAAATCGACGCGATGAGTGAGGACGATACGCTGACGGCGCTGAACGAGATTTGGAACAATTACGCCGTCTCGCAGGTCTTTGAGCCCGGTTCAACGTTCAAGTCGATCACGGTGGCGTCCGCTCTCGAGGAAAACCTGGTCAGCGAGAGCAGCCATTATTACTGCAGCGGTGCAAAGCAGGTCGAGGACTATCTGATCAAGTGCGTCGCCTACAGTGAGGGCGGGCACGGCTCCATCTCCCTTGAAGAGGGCCTGGGGTATTCCTGCAACGTCGAGCTTATGGATATCGGCGAGGCGCTGGGAGCCGAGAAGATGCGCAAACATCAGGACGACTTCGGCTTCGGGTCCAAGACCGGCATCGACCTGCCGGGCGAAGAGCGCGGACTCGTGAAGGATGTCGACACTATGGACGCGGTCGACGTTGCGACCAATTCTTTCGGTCAGAACATCAGCGTCACGATGGTCCAGATGGCGGCGGCGTACGCCTCAATGATAAATGGCGGCAGCTACTACAAACCGCATCTGGTGAAGGCATTTGAGAACTCCTCGGGAGACACGGTACAGACCGTTTCTCCTACGCTGGTGCGCCGCACGGTGACAGAGGAAACATCGGCTACGGTGCGCAAGTTCCTGGAAGATGCCGTCACCGTGTACGGTGTTCAGGAAATGAAGGTGCCGGGATACCGCATCGGAGGCAAGACGGGCACCGCGCAGAAGATTCCGCGCGCGGACCTGAAGTGGGTTACTTCGGCCATAAGTTTTGTGCCGGCTGACAATCCGTCTTTCCTGCTGTACGTTGTGATCGACGAGGAAAACGGGACTACCGGCACGACGACGGCGAACAGCAACGAAGCGCAGCACATCACGCGGACTTTGTACCAGAGACTGCTGCCGTATCTTGGCATCGAATACAGCGCCGAAGTTGAGGCGGAACAGAATGCTGCGCTCGAGCAGGTGAATCAGAGCAAGGTGGCGATCAGCTCGGAGTCGGCGATCGATTCACCGGAGAGTTCCACTAGTGACACGACCAACGCCGAATACGAGGCCGGATAGAAATCCGGAGAAGAAGGTAAGGATATGGATGAGGACAAGGAGCTTAAAGGAAAGAAAGTTACCGTTGTGGGCACGGGTATCAGCGGAATCGGCGCGGCGAAGCTGCTGATACACGCGGGAGCCGATGTACTGCTGTATGACGCGAATCCGGACACCAGTCCGAAGGCTGTACAGGAGAAGCTGGGCGAAGGAAGGCCCCGCCTTCTTTTCGGGGAGATGACCGAAGAGGCGGAAAAAGAAACACAGCTCCTGGTGATCAGCCCCGGTGTCCCGATCGACAGTCCGCTGGTGGAGAGATTCCGCAGACGGGGAACGCCGGTGTGGGGGGAAATCGAGCTCGCCTGGCATTTTGAGAAAGGAAAAGTCATCGCGATCACCGGCACCAACGGAAAGACGACCACGACGGCACTGACCGGTGCGATTCTTAAGACGGCGGTGAAGGATACATTTGTCGTGGGGAATATCGGCCGCTCCTACACCGGCGAGGTTCTGAAGACAAACAGCGATTCCGTTACGGTTGCGGAGATCAGCAGTTTTCAGCTGGAGAGCGTGGCCACCTTCCATCCGGTGATCAGTGCGATTTTAAATATCACACCGGACCATCTGGACCGACACCATACGATGGAATGTTATGCGCAGACGAAGGAAAAGATCTGCATGAATGAGGGGCCGGGCGACGCGGTTGTACTCAACTACGATGATGAGCGGCTGAGAGAGTTCGGGAGTTCGCAGACAGGCGTCAGGGTTGTGTGGTTTGCCCGGAAAGCCGTTCCCAAAAAAGGTGAATTTGCTTTCCTGAAGGGCGACGAGATCTGGCTCGGAAAGGACGGAACGCTTGCCGGGGCGTTCATGAATGTTCACGACATGAAGCTGATCGGCGCGCACAATTACGAGAATGTGATGGCAGCGATCTGCATGGCAAGGATCTGGGGCGTTAAGGACGATGTCATCCGGGAACAGATCCGGGAATTCAAGGCAGTGGAGCACCGCATCGAGTACGTCCGGGAGAAGGACGGAGTTGTGTATTACAACGACTCCAAGGGCACGAATCCGGATGCATCCATCAAGGCGATCGAGGCGATGAACCGTCCGACCGTTCTGATCGGCGGAGGCTTTGACAAGCAGCTTGCTTTTGACGACTATGTGGAGGCCTTCAAGGATACGGTGAAAGTACTCGTCGTTCTCGGACAGACGGCGGACAAACTGGAGGCGTGCGCCAGAGCCCACGGATTTGAGAATGTCATTCACGCGAAGGACATGAAAGAGTGCGTGGAGATCTGCGCCAGAGAGGCCAGACCGGGGTACGCGGTACTGCTCTCCCCTGCCTGCGCGAGCTGGGGGATGTTTGACAACTATGAACAGCGCGGCCGCATCTTCAAGAAGTACGTAAACGAGCTGTAATTTCAGCGGAGAAGTGAAATGGCAGAAAGACAGATGACCCGCAAACGCAGCCGGGCACAGAAAATCAAATATCCGAAATCCTTTGATTATACTCTGCTTTTTCTGCTGGTCTTTATCATCGGATTCGGTCTGGTCATGATCTGCTCGACGAGTTCGTACTCGGCGATGATTAAATATGACGACGCGCTCTATTACTTCAAGCGCCAGCTTGTGTTCACGTTCCTGGGCACCGGGGCGATGATCCTGTTCTATTTTCTGGGGTACTACTGGGTCAACCGGCTCGGGCCTCTCGTGTATCTGATCGGCCTTCTGATGGTGGCGTCTCTTCCATTTCTGGGAACCGAATCGCACGGCGCAAAGCGCTGGATATACATCGGCTCCGTCAGCATTCAGCCGGCGGAAATCCTGAAGTTCGGCGTCATATGTTTCGGCGCCTGGATAATCGCCAACGCCGGCGGAGAGCTGAAAGGCAGAAGACAGATTCTCACATTCATGGCTCTGGACGCGATACTGCCTGCCGGGTTTGTGTATCTGCTCTCGAAAAATTTGAGCTCCGGCATCATCGTGTTTCTGATCGGCACCTTTCTCTGTTTTCTGGCGACGCCGCAGGTGCGGGAATGGGTCATTGCGATTGTGTCACTTGCAGGTGTGACGGGGCTGGCAGTGCTGATCATCGCCCATCTTCCGAAAAGCAGCGGCGGGAGTTTCCGTCTGCAGCGCATCATCACCTGGCTGCACCCGGAGTCGGATCTGACCGGGACCGGATATCAGACAATTCAGGCGCTGTACGCGATCGGATCCGGGGGGTTTTTCGGGAAGGGACTCGGAAAATCACTGCAGAAACTGGGCTATGTTCCGGAATCGCAGAATGACATGATTTTTTCCATCATCTGCGAGGAACTCGGAATCTTCGGAGCTGTTTGCGTCATTGTGCTGTTCGCAGTGCTTCTGTACCGGATCTGGGATGTCGCGCGAGGCGCGAAAGATTTCCTCGGGTTCTACCTGTGCATGGGCGTTTTTGCGCAGGTGGCGATTCAGGTTATTCTGAACATTGCTGTCGTGACGAATCTGATCCCGAATACCGGCGTGTCGCTCCCGTTCATCAGCTACGGCGGAAGCTCGGCGGCGCTTCTGATGGCAGAGTTCGGACTGGTCCTGGCTGTCTCGCGCAAGACATATGAGGCAGCAGCGAAGGAAGAAGGGCGGCGGTCGTGAAGAAAAAAACAGCGATCCCCGTCATACTGGCAGCACTCCTTGCGGCCGGTGCCATCTGCGTCTACAGTATGCGCATCGACACGGTCGTGTATACCGGCAACACACAGTATGACGAGAGCTGGCTTACCCGCACGATTTTCGGCGGGCTGCCTCCGAACCGGCTGACATACTGCCTGTTTCATAGAAGTCACACCGCAATCCCGGAGGTGGAAAAATATGATGTGAGCTTCAGCGGAACCGAGGCCGACGTGACGATCTATGAGAAAACGAAAGTCGGCTATATCCGGTATATGGGAGCAAATCTGTATTTTGACCGCTATGGCACAATTGTTGAGAGCACGGATGAGGTTTATGACAATATTCCGGAGATCACGGGGCTTTCCTTTGACTCCCTGATTGTAGGCCGCACGATCGACACGCAGCAGGAGCTGACGCTTGCTTCCGTGCTTGCGTTCACCCAGAGCTTCTCGGAGTACAGCCTGCCGGTGTCCCGGGCGGACTTCACCGATACCGGCGACATTGTCCTGACGCTAAACAATGTGACGGTACAGCTCGGAACGACTGATCACCTGTCGGACAAGCTTTTCCAGCTGAACGCGCTGTATCCGAAACTGGAAAATCTGTCCGGAACACTGTACCTGTCTTCTTACGACGGCACACAGGACCGGATTATCTTCCGGGATGACACGAAAACAACGGCGGATACGGCGCGAACGGAAGAGGCAGCAGGAGAGGCGACAGATTCCACATTGGAAACAGATGGGGCTTCCGGCTGAATCCGGGACAAAGCCGCAGGAAAAGCGGTGCCGCTGGAACTTGAAAACCGCTCGTGCGGATTGATGGAAAATGGAATTTTGAATTGATTCCAATTTGTCATATTTTCAGGGTTGCTTTTTAATTATCCGAATAATATTATAAGAAAGAGTTTCGAGCTCTTGAGGATGGCAAGGAGGGCATTAAATTGGTTGAATTAAAATCGAATGATACGGAGACTTCCGCAAGAATTATTGTCGTCGGTGTCGGCGGCGGCGGCAACAATGCCGTGAACCGCATGGTGGATGAGAACGTCACCGGCGTTGAATTTATTGGTGTGAATACGGATGCGCAGGCACTTCAGATGTGCAAGGCCCCGACAACGATCCAGATCGGCGAAAAGCTGACGAAGGGTCTGGGAGCCGGCGCGCAGCCGGAGGTTGGCGAGAAGGCCGCGGAGGAGAACACCGACGATCTGACCAACGCGCTGAAGGGCGCGGACATGGTATTTGTCACATGCGGCATGGGCGGCGGCACCGGAACCGGTGCGGCTCCGGTCATTGCCAAGCTCGCGAAAGATATGGGAATCCTGACGGTCGGTGTTGTGACAAAGCCGTTTAAATTTGAGGCCAGAAAGAGAATGTCCAATGCCATTTCCGGCATTGAGAAGCTCAAGTCCTGTGTTGATACACTGATCGTCATTCCGAATGACAAGCTGCTTGAGATCGTCGACCGCCGCACGTCCATGCCGGATGCGCTGAAGAAGGCGGACGAGGTCCTTCAGCAGGCTGTACAGGGCATCACCGACCTGATCAATGTTCCGGGACTGATCAACCTTGACTTCGCGGATATCAAGACGGTCATGGTCGACAAGGGCATTGCGCACATCGGTATCGGCGAGGCTTCCGGCGACGACAAGGCTCTCGAGGCGGTCAAGCAGGCTGTCACCAGCCCGCTGCTTGAGACAACCATCGAGAACGCGAGCAACGTCATTATCAACATCTCGGGCGATATCAGCCTTCTTGAGGCAAACGACGCGGCTACCTATGTACAGGAGCTGGCCGGCGATGACGCGAATATCATCTTCGGTGCCATGTACGATGAGAATGCGCAGGATACCTGCAAGATCACCGTCATTGCCACCGGCCTTGAGGATGAGAACATCAATCAGCAGATGAACGTGTTCAACGTCAAGAACAGCCTGAACAGAGGCCCGGCGCAGACATCCAGACCGGTTCAGCAGACGTACACGGCTCCGGCGCAGCAGGCCCCGAAGACAGTTGTCACCCCGACACCGTCGGAGCGTATCCAGTCCTTTGACACGACGCCGACCCCCGGGAACAACACCGCTTCCAAGGGCATCAACATTCCGACGTTTCTTCGCAGAAAGTAAGAGAGAAACCGGAAAGCCTGACGCCATCATCTGAACATAAGCAGAAGAGACTCTCATAATCCCCCGGGGTGTGAGAGCCTCTTTTTTTCAGGAGAGGATTTTTGAATGGACAGACAAAAAAGGCGGAAAAAGAGCAGCAATCTGCACTTTGCACTGATCTGGACCGCGGTGCTTGCTGCCAGCCTCGTCGGAATCAGTATCGCCCATTACGGCTCCGTGCCCTCGTGGGCAAAGGCGATCCGGGGACATTTTCTGAAAGGCCCCGTGATATGCATAGACGCGGGACACGGCGGAGATGACACAGGCGCGTCGTCCGGAGATCAGATCGAGAAAGAGCAGACGCTCAAAATTGCGCAGCTTGTCGCAGATGACCTGGAAAGCGACGGTATCCGGGTTGTCATGACAAGGAATGACGACAGCACCACGTCTCTTGAATCCAGGGTGCAGACGGCCAATGACGCCGGAGCTCTCGGATTTGTCTCGATTCACAGAAATATGTATAATGGCACAAAGACGGATGTAAAAGGCGTAGAGATCTGGACCAGCCACGACGGGGAAGCCGGCGGGACTGAGCTGGCGAGGCTGGTATTAAAGCGCCTGACGGATACCGGGTATGTCACCAGCCGCGGCATAAAGGGCGGCTCGATGGACGACCCGGACACGGATTATTACGTCATCCGCAACACACAGATGCCGTCCATCCTGATTGAACTGGGCTTTCTTTCCAGTGAGGATGACCGGGCCATGGTGGAAGAGTATGCTGACGTCACGGCGCGCGCCATCGCGGACGGCATTGAAGACTGGATAAGTGAACAGACAGAAACGGAGAGTACCACGTGAGTGATTTAAGTGAAGATATCCGCCAGGATCATATACGAAATTTCTGCATCATTGCTCACATCGACCACGGCAAGTCGACGCTGGCCGACCGGATCATCGAGAAGACGGGATTGCTCACCAAACGGGAGATGCAGGATCAGGTTCTGGACAACATGGATCTGGAACGGGAGCGGGGAATCACGATCAAGGCGCAGACGGTCCGCATCATCTACAACGCGGAGGACGGGGAGGAATATGTCCTGAATCTGATCGACACCCCCGGACATGTGGATTTTAACTATGAGGTGAGCCGGGCTCTGGCAGCCTGCGACGGCGCGGTGCTGATTGTGGACGCCTCACAGGGCATCGAGGCCCAGACGCTCGGAAATTATTATCTGGCAATGGAGCATGACCTCGAAGTGATACCGGTCATCAACAAGATCGATCTGCCCAGCGCAGAGCCGGAGCGTGTGAAGCAGGAGATTGAGGACGTTATCGGGCTTGACTGCACGGACGTGCCGCTTATCTCCGCTAAAAACGGCATTAACATCGACCAGGTTCTCGAGGCGATCGTGCACCGGATTCCGGCACCGTCCGGGGACCGGAACAAGCCGCTGCAGTGCCTCATCTTTGACTCCCTGTACGACTCCTACAAGGGGGTTATCGTATTTGTCCGGGTGTTTGAGGGCACCGTGAAGAAAGGCACGAAGATCCGCTTCATGGCGACGGGAGCGGAGGAAGAGGTGGTCGAGGTCGGATATTTCGGACCGGGCCAGTTCATCCCGTGCGGGGAGCTTCGGGCCGGCATGGTCGGATATATCACCGCCAGCATCAAAAATGTCCGGGACACGCGCGTGGGCGACACCGTCACGGACGCGGAAAGGCCGTGCGACAAGCCGCTGCCGGGCTACCGCAAGGTGACGCCGATGGTCTACTGCGGCCTGTACCCGGCGGACGGGGCGAAGTATCCGGATCTGAGGGATGCTCTTGAAAAACTGCAGCTCAACGACGCGTCACTGCAGTATGAGCCGGAGACGAGTGCAGCTCTGGGCTTCGGTTTCCGGTGCGGCTTTCTGGGTCTTCTGCACCTGGATGTCGTTCAGGAACGCCTCGAGCGGGAATACGGTCTTGATCTGGTCACGACGGCCCCGGGTGTTATCTACAAGGTCATCAAAACCGACGGCAGCGTGATGATGCTCACCAATCCGTCCAATATGCCGGACCCGTCGGAGATTGCGGAGATGCAGGAGCCGATCGTGTCGGCGGAGATCATGGTGACGAAGGACTATGTCGGCCAGATCATGACGCTGTGTCAGGAGAGGCGCGGCGTGTACAACGGCATGGAGTATATTGAGACGAACCGCGCACTTTTGAAGTACGATCTGCCGCTCAATGAGATCATCTATGACTTCTTTGATGCGCTGAAGTCGCGCTCGCGCGGATATGCGTCCTTTGACTACGAGTTCAAGGACTATGAGCCAAGCAAACTCGTCAAGCTGGATATACTGGTCAACAGGGAACAGGTGGACGCCCTGTCCTTCATCGTATGGGCCGGGAGTGCCGAAGAGCGGGGCCGGAAGATGTGCCAGAAGCTGAAAGAGGAGATCCCGAGGCAGCTCTTTGAGATCCCGATTCAGGCAGCGATCGGGAGCCGCATTATCGCGCGCGAAACCGTCAAGGCCCTGCGCAAGGATGTGCTGGCGAAGTGTTACGGCGGCGACATCTCCAGAAAGAAGAAACTGCTGGAGAAACAGAAGGAAGGCAAAAAGCGGATGCGGCAGATCGGCAATGTGGAGATCCCGCAGAAAGCTTTCATGAGTGTGCTGAAACTTGATGACGAGTAAAGAGCAGAGAGGAATCTATATCCACATTCCCTTCTGCGCGAAAAAGTGCGTGTACTGTGATTTTCTCTCCGCACCGCAGCCGGATGCGGTGATACAGTCCTATTTTGACGCCCTGGTGCGGGAGATCCGCCTGACGGCATGCGAAGAGGAGGGGTACGGACCTGTATCCACGGTGTTTTTCGGAGGCGGAACTCCGGGGCTTGTGCCTGCTGCCTGCATCACCCGTGTGCTTGCGGAACTGAGGGCGTGCTTTGACATACGGAAAGACGCGGAGATCACTCTTGAGACCAACCCCGGTCTGATGGATGAAGAGAAACTGTCTGCCTGGCGCGCTGCGGGGATAAACCGGCTGAGCATGGGTGCCCAGTCTTTTGACGACCGGGAGCTGAAACTGCTGGGCAGAATCCACACAGCCGGGCAGATCCGTGAAGGCTTTGCGCTCGCGAGGACGGCAGGCTTCACCAACATCAACATTGATCTGATGGAGGCGCTTCCGGGGCAGGATCTTTGCAGTCTGCAGAAAAACATTGAGGCCCTTTTGGCACTCTCGCCGGAACACGTGAGCGTGTACTCGCTCATTCTGGAGGATGGGACGTATCTGGCAGAGCACCTGCCGGAATTTCCGCCCCTTCCGGATGAGGACACGGAGCGGGCGATGTACTGGCATTCCGTCCGCTTTCTCCTGGCGCACGGCTACCGGCAGTATGAGATCTCCAATTTCGCGAAGCCGGGCAAAGCCTGCCTGCACAATGCTTCGTACTGGGAACGGCGGGAATATCTGGGGCTTGGCCTGGGCGCGTCGTCGCTGCGCCGCGAAACACGCTGCACCAACACGTCTGACATGTCGGAATACCTGAGCTTTACGGCACTGCCAGACATAAGAAGAAATGTGACGCATCTGACGCGGCAGGACGCACAGGCGGAGTTTTTTTATCTCGGACTTCGCAAAAAAGAAGGCGTATCGCTTGAAGAGTTCAGGGACGCTTTCGGGAGCGATGCACGGGTGATTTACGGGAAAGTGCTGGAAGAGCACGAAAAAGACGGCACACTGAAAGAGAGAGACGGCCGGATTTTTCTCACGGAACGCGGCCTGGATGTAAGCAATTACATACTCTGCGATTTTCTTCCCTGAGCGGCTGGCTTTTTTCCGGTACATTCGGCAAATTATTTGAATGCCTGTGTACTTCGTGCTAGAATGACAATAGATTTTGCGTATGAACGTGTACCCTTGCGCTCAGAAAGCGCAAAAAAAATCAGGAGCTGTTATGGTTGAAAAGTTAGCTGGCAGCAGCGATGTATATTTCCTCGGAGTGGATGACACAACTCTGGATCTGTTTGAGAGTCAGTACCGCATTCCGAACGGTATGTCCTACAATTCGTATCTGATCCGCGACGAGAAGATCGCCGTGATGGATACGGTTGATCACCGCGCCACGGATATGTGGCTGGATCATCTGGAAGAGGCCCTGGACGGCAGAGCTCCGGATTTTCTTGTGGTTCATCACATGGAGCCGGATCATTCCGGCAGTATCCGCGTCTTCATGGAGAAGTACCCGGAGACAAAGATCGTCGTAAATCCGAAGAGCAGGGTCATGCTTTCCCAGTTCCTGGGGGACACCTATAATGACCGCCAGGTCGTGGTGAATGAGGGAGATACGCTGAAACTCGGCGCGCACGAACTCACATTTGTCATGGCGCCGATGGTGCACTGGCCGGAGGTCATGGTCTCCTTTGACACAAAGGACGGGATCCTGTTCTCCGCGGACGCGTTCGGAAAGTTTGGCGCCGTCGGTGACAGACGGTATGCTGAAAAGTCCTCTTGGACGGACGAGGCGCGCCGGTATTTCCTGAACATTGTCGGAAAGTACGGCATGATGGTGCAGAAGCTCCTGGCGAAGGCCGGAGCGCTTGACATCCGGACCATCTGCCCGCTGCACGGCCCGGTAATAAAGGAAGATATGGCTTTCTATCTCGGACTGTATGACACGTGGAGTTCGTACAGACCGGAGGAAGAGGGCGTTTTTATTCCGTACGCCTCGGTTCACGGCAATACGAAGGCGGCGGCTCTGAAGCTGGCTGAGCTTGTCAGCGCGCGCGGCGTGAAGGCCGTGCCGTTTGATCTGACCCGTGGAGATGCAGCGGAGGCGCTGGCCGACTGCTACCGGTACGATAAAATCGTGTTTGCGTCGGTGACCTATGACGGCGGGATCTTTCCGGCGATGCAGTCGCTTCTTTATAAGCTGACGTTAAAGAACTTCCAGAACCGGAAAGTCGCATTCCTGGAAAATGGTTCCTGGGCGCCGCAGGCAGCGTGTCTGATGGAGAAGATGCTCTGCGGCATGAAGAGCATCTCGGTCTGCAGTCACAAGGTGACGATCCGCTCCGCAATGAAAGAGGCGGATGTGACGGCAATGAACGCCATGCTCGACGAGCTTCTGGCCTGAGCGGGCAATACAAGGTGCCGCAGGGCACCGGATGAAACGGTGTGTTTCCGGACAGCCTTCCACTTCCGAAAGGGTCCGGCACAATATATTTAAAGCGAGGTAGACACTATGGCAAGAAAGATGTTAACCATGGATGGTAACACCGCTGCCGCACACGTATCCTATGCGTTTACGGAAGTTGCTACCATCTTCCCGATCACACCTTCTTCCCCGATGGCTGACTACACGGATCAGTGGGCAACGCAGGGAAGAAAGAACATCTTCGGCAATCCGGTAAAAATTGTCGAACTTGAGTCTGAAGGAGGAGCTTCCGGATCCTTCCACGGATCTCTGTCCGCCGGTGCTCTGACAACGACCTATACCGCTTCTCAGGGCCTCCTTCTCATGATCCCGAACATGTACAAGGTAGCAGGTGAGCTGCTTCCGGGCGTTATCGATGTAGCAGCACGTGCCGTTGCCACACACGCTCTTTCCATCTTCGGCGATCACTCCGACGTTTATGCCTGCCGCCAGACCGGATTTGCAATGCTGTGCTCCGGCAGCGTACAGGAAGTCATGGACCTGGGCGCCGTTGCCCATCTGGCTGCCATCAAGGGACGCGTTCCGTTCGTTCATTTCTTCGACGGTTTCCGCACCTCTCACGAGATCCAGAAGATCGAAGTATGGGACTATGACGATCTGAAGGATATGGTGGATATGGACGCTGTCCGTGCATTCCGCCAGAGAGGCCTGAACCCGAATCATCCGGTGCTCCGCGGCTCCGCTCAGAACCCGGATATCTTCTTCCAGGTAAGAGAGGCTCAGAACAAGTACTATGAGGCTGTTCCGGACATCGTTGCGGATTACATGGATCAGGTCAACGCAAAGATCGGAACAAACTACAAGCCGTTCAACTACTATGGCGCTCCGGATGCAGAACATGTAATCGTCGCGATGGGTTCTGTATGCCAGACCATCGAGGAGACGGTTGACCATCTGATCGCTGCAGGCGAGAAGGTCGGCGTTGTAGAAGTTCATCTGTATCGTCC
The DNA here is from genome assembly GCA_903789615.1 of uncultured Lachnospiraceae bacterium. GTDB lineage: Bacteria > Bacillota > Clostridia > Lachnospirales > Lachnospiraceae > UBA4285. Next base: position 91,900 of record CAIFEV010000003.1, read on the forward strand.
GTTCTCCCCGAAGTACCTGACTGCTGTAATGCCGAAGACCGTTAAGACGATCTCTGTAATCGACCGCACGAAGGAATCCGGCTCTATCGGCGAGCCGCTGTATCTGGATGTTGTTGCTGCACTCCGCGGTACAGAGTTCCAGGATGTCACGATCCTCAACGGCCGTTATGGTCTCGGCTCCAAGAACACGACACCGGGCGACATCGTTGCCATCTACAACAACACGACAAAGGCCAACTTCACCGTCGGCATCGTCGATGATGTTACGAACCTTTCTCTTCCGAGAGTGGATGTCGATACTTCTGCAAAGGGCACAACCTGCTGCAAGTTCTGGGGTCTTGGCTCTGACGGTACCGTAGGTGCCAACAAGAACTCCATCAAGATCATCGGCGACCATACACCGATGTACGCTCAGGCTTACTTTGACTATGACTCCAAGAAGTCCGGCGGTGTTACCATCTCCCATCTGCGTTTCGGCAAGACTCCGATCAAGTCCACATACCTGATCGACAAGGCTGACTTCGTAGCATGTCACTGCCCGGCATACGTGACAAAGTATGACATGGTTCAGGACATTAAGGACGGCGGTACATTCCTGCTGAACTGCGAGTGGTCTCCGGAAGAAGTCGGCGAGCATCTGCCGGGCCAGGCCAAGAGATACATGGCTGAGCACAATATTAAGTTCTACATCATTGACGGTATCAAGATCGGCAAGGAGACAGGACTTGGCAAGCGCATCAACACAATCCTGCAGTCCGCATTCTTCAAGCTGGCCAAGATCATCCCGGAGGATGAGGCTATCCAGTACATGAAGGAAAAGGCGAAGGCTTCCTACTCCAAGAAGGGCGACGATGTCGTTCAGATGAACTACAGAGGTATCGATGCCGGCGCTAACGCCGTTGTCGAGGTTCCGGTTCCGGCAGAGTGGAAGAACTGCAAGGATGAGGATCTTGAGGCTAAGGCAACCGAAGGCCGCAAGGAAGTTGTTGATTTCGTCAACACAATCCAGAAGCCGGTTAACGCCCAGAAGGGTAACGAGCTTCCGGTATCCGCATTCGCAGAGACAATCGACGGCACATTCCCGCAGGGCACAGCGGCTTACGAGAAGCGCGGTGTTGCGGTTGATGTTCCGGTATGGGATCCGGCTCACTGCCTGCAGTGCAACCAGTGCTCGATCGTATGCCCGCACGGTGTCATCCGTCCGACAGTTATGAACGAAGAGGAAGTCAAGGCGGCTCCGGAAGGCATGAAGTACACTGCCATGACCGGTATGCCGGGTCTGTACTTCGCGATCACGATCTCCGCTTATGACTGCACGGGCTGCGGCTCCTGCACGAATGTATGCCCGGGCAACAACAGGTTTGACGTTCTGAAGATGGCGAACTTCGAGGCCAACGAGGGTGAGCAGAAGTTCTACGATTATGGCCAGAAGGTTTCCGAGAAGCCGGCCGTAACTGAGAAGTTCAAGAAGGACACGGTCAAGGGATCTCAGTTCCAGCAGCCGCTGTTCGAGTTCTCCGGCGCATGCGCAGGCTGCGGCGAGACACCGTATGCAAAGCTCATCACACAGCTGTGCGGTGACCGCATGATGATCGCCAACGCAACCGGATGCTCCTCTATCTGGGGCGGCTCCACACCGTCTACGCCGTACACGGTAAATGCGAAGGGCAGAGGCCCGGCATGGGCTAACTCCCTGTTCGAGGATAACGCGGAGTACGGCTTTGGTATGCAGCTGGCTGAAGAGACAATGAGAGAGAACCTGCTGGGTAAGCTCGATGCTCTGAAGGAAGCTACATCCGATGAGGATCTGAAGGCTGCTATCGGCGCTTACGCTGATACATTCCATGACGGCGAGGCCAATGGCCCGGCGACCGATGCTCTGATTGCGGCTCTTGAGAAGGAAGGCTCCGATGCGGCGAAGGAAGTTCTTGCTGACAAGGATATCCTGTCCAAGAAGTCCCAGTGGATCTTCGGTGGCGACGGATGGGCTTACGATATCGGCTACGGCGGCCTGGATCATGTCCTGGCTTCCAAGCGCGATGTCAACGTATTTGTCTTCGATACGGAAGTTTACTCCAACACGGGCGGCCAGGCATCCAAGTCCACGAACCTTGGTGCAATCGCACAGTTCGCGGCAGCCGGCAAGGATGTAAAGAAGAAGCCGATCGCAGACATGATGATGGCTTACGGATATATCTATGTTGCTCAGGTATCTATGGGTGCCAATATGGCTCAGACCGTAAAGGCAATCAAGGAAGCCGAGAGCTACGACGGCCCGTCGATCGTCATCGGCTACTCACCGTGCATCAACCATGGTATCCGCAAGGGCATGGGCAAGGCTATGGAAGAAGAAAAGCTTGCCGTTGAGACAGGCTACTGGAATCTGTTCCGGTTCGATCCGCGCCGCGCTGCGGAAGGAAAGAACCCGTTCCAGCTCGATTCCAAGGCTCCGACCAAGGCATATGAGGACTTCATCATGGGCGAGAACCGTTACATCAACCTCAAGAAGAAGAACCCGGAGAGAGCAGCAAAGCTCTTCGGCGAAGCAATTGAGAATGCAAAGGTTCGCTACGAGAAGTATGTAAAGGAAGCAGCGGAAGAGAAATAATTGCTCCGCTTCTGACTGAACAGCAAGTTAAGAGAAGACCGTATCCGGATAAAACCGGATACGGTCTTTTTTGAGCGCATAAGCCAGTGCCGGAGCCCTTGCCAGCCGGCATGCCTGCATGCCAGGGCGGCAGAGGGCTCCAGGCACGGCGTTTAGAAAAATATAATCTTTCCGTCACACAGGATACAGACAAGTCATCCGGCCGGTATGCTAAAATACGGGTAACACAGAGGATAGACAGAGGACTTTATATGTCAAAAGTAATCGGAATTGATCTTGGCACCACCAACAGCTGTGTAGCCGTAGCGGAGGGGAATTCGCAATTTGTCATCACGAATAAAGAAGGATACCGCACCACGCCGTCTGTCGTAGCGTTTCAGCGGGACGGGACGAGGCTTGTGGGCGCGGCGGCAAGGCGGCAGGCGGCCATCAATCCGGATCGCACGATTTTTTCAATCAAACGGGAGATGGGGTCTGATTTCCGGAAAAAAGTCGACGGGAAATCGTACACGCCGCAGGAGATATCGGCGTTTATCCTGCTGAAGCTCAAGAAAGACGCGGAAGAATATCTGAGCGAAGAGGTGAAGGACGCAGTGATCACGGTGCCGGCGTACTTCACGGACGCCCAGAGGCAGGCGACCAAGGATGCGGGACGGATCGCGGGGCTCAATGTCCTTCGGATCATAAACGAGCCCACGGCGGCGGCGCTCGCGTACGGACTTGACAACGGACAGCCGCAGAAAATTCTCGTCTACGACCTGGGCGGCGGCACTTTTGACGTGTCGCTTATCGAGATCGGCGACCATGTGATTGAGGTTCTTGCGACGTCCGGGGACAACCATCTGGGCGGCGACGATTTCGACGCGAGAATCGTCGATTATCTCACAGATACATTCTTAAAGAAAACGAAGATCAATCTGCGCAAAGACACGGCAGCCATGCAGCGCATCCGCGAGGAGGCAGAGCGCGCGAAAAAGGAGCTCTCATCCGCGACGAGCACCAATATCAATCTTCCGTTCATAGCCCAGACGAAAGACGGACCGCTTCACATGGAGGAGACTCTCACACGGGCGAAGTTTAATGAGCTGACAGCAGATCTTCTGGCGCGCACAACGATCCCGGTCGAAAAGGCACTCGGCGATGCTGGACTCCGCGCTTCGGACATCTCGACCGTGCTGCTTGTCGGCGGATCAACGAGAATCCCGGCTGTTCAGGACCACGTCCGGAAACTTATGGGCCGGGAGCCGTCGCACAGCGTAAATCCGGATGAGTGTGTCGCGCTCGGTGCGGCGGTGGAAGGCGGAAAGCTCGGAGGACAGCTGATCGCGGGCACGGCTGCGTCGGAGATCCTGCTGATGGATGTGACACCGCTGTCGCTTTCGATCGAGACGGTCGGCGGCGTGGCGACCCGGCTGATCCCGAGGAATACGACGATTCCGACCCGGCACAGCCAGATTTTCACCACGGCGGCTCCGTTTCAGACAGCCGTGGACATCAAGGTCTACCAGGGGGAGCGGCAGTTCACGAAGGACAACAAGATGATCGGCAATTTCCGGCTGACCGGCATCAGGAGAGCGCCGGCCGGCGTGCCGCAGATTGAGGTGACGTTTGACATCGATGCGAACGGTATCGTCTCGGTCTCGGCGCGGGACCTCGGGACCGGCAAGGAGCAGCACATCACGATTACGTCGAGCTCCAATCTCTCGGAGGATGAGATAAACCGCGCGGCATACGACGCGGCGCACTTTGAGGAAGAGGATAAGGCGCGCAAGCTGCGGTTTGACACATACATGCTCGGAAACAACGCCTACATGAAGACGGAGGAACTGATTTCCGCAAACAGGAAGACCTGGTCCGGGCAGAAGAAAAAAGAAATAAAGGAGGCGGCCGCGCGTCTGCGCAAGGCAGAGGCGAAGGCGAAAGCGGAGACGGTCACGGAGGAGCAGTACCGGGACATCCGGGACGCCGTGGAAGGGTTGAACCGCGTCCTTGAAAAGAACGGGGAAACCGGGTATCATATGGAAAATTAACGGCTGAAAAGGGACAACTATGGCAGGATCGACATTTGGCAGATACTTCAGAGTCACCACCTGGGGAGAGAGTCACGGAGTGAGCATCGGATGCATTATCGACGGATGCCCGGCGGGACTCCCACTTGGCGAAGAGGACATTCAGCCGATGCTTGACAGGCGTAAACCCGGCCAGTCACAGTTCACGACTCAGCGGCCGGAGTCGGATACGGTCCGTATTCTGTCCGGTGTGTTTGAGGGAAAAACAACGGGCGCGCCGATTGCCATGGAGATTGCGAACCTGTCGCAGCGTTCGGCGGATTACTCGCAGATCGCGGAGGTCTTCCGCCCGGGCCATGCGGACTTTACATTTCAGCAGAAATACGGCATCCGGGACTACCGGGGCGGCGGAAGGTCTTCCGGGCGGGAGACGGCCGCGCGCGTGGCGGCGGGCGCCGTCGCGGTGAAGCTGCTGGCGCACTTCGGAATCCGGGTATTTGCGTACAGCGAGCGGATCGCGGGGGTTTCTGTGAATCCGGAACATTTCAGCCGGGAAGAAAGAGACAGAAACAAGCTGTACATGCCGGACAAGGCGGCTGCGATAAAGGCGGCGGAAGCGATTGCGGCGGCCAGGGCGGAAAAGGACAGTGTCGGCGGCATTATCGGCTGCCTGATCGACGGGCTTTCGGCGGGGCTTGGCGAGCCGGTATTCGACAAGTTTGACGCGAAGCTTGCTCAGGCTGTGCTTTCCATCGGAGCCGTCAAGGGCTTTGAGATCGGGGAAGGGTTTCACGCCGCGGATCTTCGCGGCAGTGAGGACAACGACGGCTTTTTCTGCGAGAACGGGGCCGTGCGCAAGACATCCGATCATTCCGGCGGGACGCTCGGCGGCATGAGTGACGGCGGACAGGTGTATTTCCGCGCGGCCGTGAAGCCGACGCCCTCGATCGCAAAAGAGCAGCAGACGGTCACGACAGACGGGAGAAACGTCACAATCAGCGTGCACGGGCGGCACGATCCGGTGATCGTCCCGAGGGCGGTCGTCGTGGTGGAGGCCATGGCGGCTCTGACGACAGCCGATCTGCTGCTTGCAGGAGCCACTTCAAGACTTTCGGCCCTTGATACAGTTTATGGCAAATGAGAGGAAAGCATGAGCGTTACGTATAAGATCATCGCAGAGAGCGGCCGCGCCAAACACGCGGTCGTTTCTACTGTTCATGGGGAAATTCAGACGCCGGTGTTCATGAATGTGGGCACCGTGGCGGCAATCAAAGGAGCTGTGAGCACCGTCGATCTGCACGAGATCGGAACGCAGGTGGAGCTGTGCAACACATATCATTTGCACGTGCGCACCGGCGACGAGCGGATCCGGCGCCTCGGCGGCCTGCACCGCTTTATGAACTGGGACCGTCCGATTCTCACCGATTCCGGCGGATTTCAGGTCTTTTCGCTGGCCGATCTGCGCAAGATCACTGAAAAGGGTGTCTCCTTCAAATCGCACATCGACGGCCACCGCATCTTCATGGGGCCGGAAGAGAGCATGCAGATTCAGAGCAACCTGGGATCGACGATCGCCATGGCATTCGACGAGTGCGCACCGGCGCTGGCCGACCGGGAGTATGTGGCCGCTTCCGTTGCCAGAACGGAGCGCTGGCTCCTGCGCTGCCGCGACGAGATGAAGCGTCTGAACGCGCTGCCGGACACGGTCAACCCGCAGCAGATGCTCTTCGGAATCAATCAGGGCGCGATCTATGAGGACATCCGCATCGCCAATGCCGAGCGCATCCGCGAACTGGATCTGGACGGATATGCCGTCGGCGGCCTGGCTGTCGGCGAGAGCACGGAGCAGATGTATCACATTCTGGACGTAACGGTTCCGCATCTTCCGAAGGATAAACCGACATATCTTATGGGTGTCGGAACGCCGGCCAATATTCTGGAGGCTGTCGACAGAGGGGTGGATTTCTTTGACTGCGTGTATCCGAGCCGCAACGGACGGCACGGCAACGTGTACACAAAGCACGGGAAACTGAACCTGCTTAACGCGCGCTTCGCCGAGGATACGCGGCCCATAGAGGAAGACTGCACCTGTGAGGCGTGCCGCCACTATTCCAGGGCGTATATCCACCACCTGCTCAAGGCGAAGGAGATGCTCGGGATGCGGCTTTGTGTGATGCACAACCTTCGGTTTTACAATCACCTCTGCGAAGATATCCGGGATGCAATTGACGCGGGAAGGTATGAGGCGTTCAAGCGGGAACGCCTGGATATGCTGCAGGACGAGAGCCGGGACGAGGGTTGAGCGATCTTCCGGGCGCGCACCGGAGGCTTCTGACGGACCGGTTTCCCGGCATGCACCCGGAATGTTTTGACAGCGGAACGGGTTTTGTGTATTATAATTCTATTGTTTTACACGAGAATTTCGGAGGTACAAGCAGTATGCAGGAGTTGGGCGTCATTATCATATACATCGTCCTGATCGGTCTGATGTTATATTTTCTCATGGTCCGTCCGCAGAAAAAGCAGGAAAAGGAAAGAAAAGCACTCTATGATTCCATGGCAGTCGGCGATTATGTCTGCACGACGAGCGGCTTTTACGGCCAGATCATGGATATCCAGGACGACACCGTCATCGTGGAATTCGGGAACAACAAGAACTGCCGCATCGCCATGAAGAGGGCGGCGATCGAGCAGGTCGAGAAGGCGGGAGCCGCCGCAGAGGCACAGGCCGCGAAGACCGAAGAGAAGAAAGATGACAGGAAAGACGACAAAAAGGACGAGAAGAAGTCCACGCTGAAGACAAAGTGACGCGAAGAGGTGCGCTGCTTTACAAATTCACAAATCTGTTAACGCCGGGGCCGGTTGAGGGCCCCGGCGTTTTTCTTGAAAACAGGAAATGTTTGCGCTATCATCAAACAAATTCACCAGATGAAAGGGAGGAACGGCATGGCAGAGAAGACGATTACTCTGATCCCCGGCGACGGCATCGGCCCGGAGATTGTGGCCGAGGCGGTCAGGGTTCTGAACGCGGTAGCTGACAAATATGGTCACAAATTTTCTTATAAAAAAATTCTGATGGGCGGCTGCTCGATTGACGCGTACGGTGTTCCGCTCACGGATGAGGCGATTGAGACGGCGAAGTCCTCGGACGCGGTTCTGCTCGGAGCGGTCGGCGGCAAGGTCGGAAACTCCCGCTGGTATGATGTGGCGCCGAATCTGCGTCCTGAGGCCGGACTTCTGAAAATCCGCAAATCTCTGGAGCTTTTCGCCAATGTCCGTCCGGCTTATCTGTATCCGGAGCTCTCGGACGCATGCCCTCTCAAGCAGTCCCACTCAGGGGAAAGCTTTGATCTGGTCATCATGCGGGAACTCACGGGCGGCCTGTACTTCGGCGAGCGACACACGGAAGTTGTTGATGGGCTTCGCACCGCCACGGACACACTTGTGTACAGTGAAGAGGAGATCCGCCGCATTGCGGTGCGCGCGTTTGAAGTGGCTGAAAGACGCCGGAAGAAAGTGACCAGCGTTGACAAGGCCAATGTTCTGGATTCCTCCAGACTCTGGAGAACGGTCGTTCACGAAGTGGCAAAGAACTATCCGGATGTTGAACTGCAGGATATGCTGGTCGACAACTGTGCGATGCAGCTGGTGCATGATCCGGGCCAGTTTGACGTGATTCTCACCGAGAATATGTTCGGCGACATTCTCTCCGATGAGGCGAGCATGATCACAGGGTCGATCGGCATGCTGCCGAGCGCTTCCCTCGGATCCGGAAAACTCGGCCTGTACGAGCCGAGCCACGGATCGGCGCCGGATATCGCAGGTCTGGGGGTTGCCAACCCGCTGGCGACGATCCTCTCGGCGGCGATGCTGCTGCGCTACTCCTTTGACATGGACGCGGAGGCAGACGATGTGGAGACAGCCGTGAAGAAGGTTCTGAAAAGTGGTATCCGCACACCGGATATTTTCAGAGAGGGAGACCGGAAGGTCTCCACATCCGGCATGGGCGACGCAGTCATCGCGGCACTGTGAAAAGAGCACAGCAGATTTCTTCAGCCGGGCACGGGCAAGGAAGCCGGTGCGCCGGCATTTGTCATAGGTTAGCCCGCTGCGTGCGGGCAGGGAGGTAAAGGATGAAGAGTGATGTGGTAAAGAAGGGAATGCAGGCGGCACCGGCGAGATCGCTGTTCAACGCCCTTGGGTTCACAAAGGAAGAAATGGACAAGCCGCTTGTCGGCATTGTCAGCTCATACAATGAAATTGTTCCGGGACATATGAACATCGACAAGATCGTCGAAGCTGTGAAGCTGGGCGTGGCAGAAGCCGGCGGGATGCCGGTGGTATTCCCGGCGATCGCGGTCTGCGACGGCATCGCGATGGGGCATATCGGCATGAAGTATTCGCTGGTAACCCGCGACCTGATCGCGGATTCCACTGAGGCGATGGCGCTCGCACATCAGTTTGACGCGCTGGTCATGGTGCCCAACTGCGACAAGAACGTGCCGGGGCTGCTGATGGCTGCAGCCCGCGTGAATGTCCCGACGGTATTCGTGTCCGGCGGCCCGATGCTGGCCGGTCACATCGGCGGGCGCAAGAGAAGCCTGTCCTCAATGTTTGAGGCGGTCGGATCCTATGCGGCCGGCACGATGACGGAAGACGAGGTGACGGAGTACGAGCAGAAGGTCTGCCCGACCTGCGGATCCTGCTCCGGCATGTACACCGCAAACTCCATGAACTGCCTGACGGAGGCGATCGGCATGGGACTACGCGGAAACGGCACGATCCCGGCCGTGTACTCCGACCGCCTGCGCCTTGCAAAGCACGCCGGAATGGCTGTCATGGAGATGTACCGCAAAAATATCCGCCCCAGAGACATCATCACGAAGCAGTCCATCATCAACGCGCTGACGGTTGACATGGCGCTGGGATGCTCCACCAACACGATGCTGCATCTGCCGGCCATCGCGCATGAGATCGGATTTGATTTCGACATCAAGGACGCCAACGCAATCTCCGACAGGACGCCGAACCTGTGCCATCTGGCACCGGCCGGCCCGACATATATCGAGGATCTGAACGAGGCCGGCGGCGTGTACGCCGTCATGAAGGAACTGGCGGACGCCGGCCTGCTTGACACCAGCTGCATGACGGTCACCGGAAAGACGATCGGCGAGAACATCGCAGATGCGCAGAACCTCAATCCGGAAGTTATCCGGCCGCTCTCCAATCCGTACATGAAGACGGGCGGGCTGGCGGTTCTCTCCGGCAATCTCGCGCCGGACGGCTCGGTTGTAAAGCGCTCGGCGGTTGTTCCGGAGATGATGGTTCACGATGGCCCGGCCAGAGTCTTTGACTGTGAGGAGGACGCGATTTCCGCCATCACCGGAGGGAAGATCGTTCCGGGTGACGTCGTTGTCATCCGATACGAGGGACCGAAGGGCGGTCCGGGCATGCGCGAGATGCTGAATCCGACGTCGGCGATTGCCGGCATGGGACTCGGCTCTTCCGTTGCCCTTATCACCGACGGACGCTTCTCCGGCGCCAGCCGCGGCGCTTCCATCGGCCATGTGTCTCCGGAGGCGGCTGTCGGCGGCCCGATCGCGCTTGTACACGAAGGCGACCGGATCCACATCGACATCCCCAACTGCATCATCCGGCTGGAAGTTTCCGATGAAGAGCTCGCAAAGCGGCGCGCTGCCTGGACTCCAAGAGAGCCGAAGGTGACCACCGGATATCTGAAGAGATATCAGTACCTTGTGACGAGCGGCAACCGCGGTGCGGTGCTGGAAGTTCCGGGTGAGAAGAGGGAAACGCAGCGGTGAGAGAAAACGGCAGGAGAGAGGCATGAAACTTACAGGAGCTGAAATCCTCATTGAGACGCTGAAGGAACAGGGCGTTGATACGGTCTTCGGATATCCGGGCGGCGCGATTCTGGATGTATACGACGCGCTCTACAGGCACAGTGATGAGATCACCCATTATCTTATGAGCCATGAACAGGGAGCCGCCCATGCGGCGGACGGGTACGCGCGTGCCACCGGAAAGGTCGGCGTGTGCTTTGCCACGAGCGGACCGGGAGCCACCAATCTGGTGACCGGGATCGCCACGGCCTACATGGACTCCGTCCCGATCGTGGCGATCACCTGCAATGTCGGCATCAGTCTGCTCGGCAAGGACTCCTTTCAGGAGATTGATATCACCGGGGTGACGCTGCCGATCACCAAGCACAATTTTATCGTGAAAGATGTGAAGGATCTGGCGGACACCGTCCGCCGGGCCTTTGCGATCGCGAAGAGCGGCCGCCCGGGTCCTGTCCTGGTGGACATCACGAAAAATGTCACCTCGTCGCCCTGTGAGTATGAGCCGGAAAAGGCACAGGAAATTCCACCCGTGACGGACACAATCCGGGAAGAAAACCTTGAAAGAGCACTGGCGATGATCCAGGCGGCAAAGAAGCCGTTTGTCTACGTGGGCGGCGGTGTTGTGCGAAGCGGCGGATACAGGGAGCTCCGTGAATTTGTCAGCCGGATTGACGCGCCGGCCGGTGATTCCCTCATGGGAAAAGGGTGTATTGACGGAAACGATCCGCACTACACCGGCATGATCGGCATGCACGGGACGAAGACCAGCAACTTCGCGGCCAGCGAGTGTGACCTGCTCATTGCCGTCGGCGCCAGATTTGCCGACCGCGTGACGGGCAACGCCAGGAAGTTCGCCCAGCACGCAAAGATCCTGCAGTTTGACATCGACCCGGCGGAAATCAACAAAAACGTGCAGACCGACGCGAGCGTCGTGGGCGATGTGAAGGAAATCCTGCAGCGGCTGAACGCAAAGCTTCCGCAGCTTCACCACGAGGAGTGGATGCGTCACATCAGCGGGGATAAGGAAAAATATCCGCTCGCCTGGGACAGGACCGGCCTGAACGGCCCCTCCATGGTCGAGGCGATGTACAGGATCACCGGCGGAGATGCGATCATCTCCACCGACGTGGGGCAGCATCAGATGTGGGCCGCGCAGCATTACCGCTTCAGCCGCCCGGGGCAGCTGCTCACCAGCGGCGGCCTCGGAACGATGGGGTACGGCCTGGGCGCCGCGATCGGCGCAAAGGTCGGCCGGAAGGACAAGGTTGTCATCAACTGCGGCGGCGACGGATGCTTCCGCATGAACATGATCGAAGTCATGACAATGGCGCACTACAACATTCCGGTGATTGAGGTGGTCTTTGACAACCAGGTGCTCGGCATGGTCCGCCAGTGGCAGGATCTGTTCTACGGGAAGCGCTATTCCCAGACGGTTCTGGAACAGAATGCCGACTATGTGAAGATCGCGGAAGGCATGGGTGTAAAGGGATACCGCGTGAGCACGCTCCCGGAGTTTGAGGAGGCGCTGTCCGAGGCGGTGCGTCTTGACATTCCCTGTGTTATTGACGCCGTCATCGGAAAAGATGACAAGGTGTTCCCGATGGTGAGCCCGGGCGCTGCGATTTCGGAGGCATTTGACAGGAAGGATCTCGAAGATAACGACGGGAAAATTCCAAAGAAGGACGGCAGGAAGAAAAAAGAAAACTAAATCACCTTTGTTTGCGCTATAATAGTAAAAATCTTTTTAACGGGAGGAACAGAATATGGGTCGGGTATACAACTTCAGTGCGGGTCCCGCAATGCTGCCGCTTGAGGTGCTTGAGGAAGCACAGGCTGACATGCTGGATTACAAGGGCTCAGGCCAGTCCGTCATGGAGATGAGTCATCGATCTAAGGTGTTCGACGACATCATCAAAGAGGCGGAAGCTGATTTCAGAAAGCTTGTCGGTGTACCGGACAACTATTCTGTTCTTTTCCTGCAGGGCGGCGGTTCGCAGCAGTTCTCGGCAGTTCCGCTGAATCTCTATAAAAACCGCAAGGCCGGTTACATCAACACCGGAAACTGGGCCAACAAAGCCAGACAGGAGGCGGCGCGCTACGGAAAGGCTGTTGAGCTTGCCTCCAGCAAGGACAAAAACTATACCTATATTCCGGACTGCCGGGATCTTCCGATAACGGACGACATGGATTATGTCTACATCTGCCAGAACAACACGATCTACGGCACCCGCTATCCCGAACTTCCCAATACAAAGGGGAAGATTCTTGTCTCGGACGTTTCATCCATGTTCCTGTCCGAGCCGATCGACGTCACAAAGTACGGCGTGGTGTACGGCGGCGTTCAGAAGAACGTGGGCCCGGCCGGCGTCGTGATCGACATCATCCGCAGGGACCTGATCCGCGATGACGTGTGTCCGGAGACACCGACCATGCTGAAGTGGAAGACGGAAGATGACAAGGGGTCGCTTTACAACACGCCGAACTGCTGGGGCATCTACATCTGTGGTCTGGTGTTCAAGTGGCTCTTAAAGCAGGGCGGCCTTGCCTCCATGAAGGAGAGGAATGAGCACAAGGCAGCCATTCTCTACGATTATCTGGACCAGAGCCGTCTGTTCCACCCGACGGTTCAGCCTCCGTACCGTTCGCTTATGAACGTGCCATTTGTCACCGGCGACAAGGAGATGGACGCGAAATTCGTGGCAGAGGCCGCAGAGCACGGACTCGTGAACGTCAAGGGACACCGCACCGTCGGCGGCATGCGGGCGTCGATCTACAACGCCATGCCGGAAGAGGGCGTAAAAGCGCTGGTTGCGTTCATGGACAAGTTCGAGAAGGAGAATGCGTGATGATAAATGTCGCCTGCCTGAATAATATCTCGGAAAAGGGCCTTGCCCTCTTCACGAGCGGATACAACACGAAAGCGGAACTGGCCGACGCGGATCTGGTTCTCGTCCGCTCGGCGAAGATGCATGACCTTACGCTTCCGGAAAAGCTGCTTGCCATCGGCCGCGCCGGGGCGGGGGTCAACAACATCCCTCTTGATGCGTGTGCTGAAGCCGGCATCGTTGTGTTCAACACGCCGGGCGCCAATGCCAACGCGGTGAAGGAGGAGGTTATCGCCGCCCTGCTTCTGGGCTCCAGAGATTACGTGGACGCGATGAAGTGGGTCGAGGACAACAAAGAGGACGCCAACATCGCCAAGGATGCGGAGAAGGCCAAGAAGGCGTTCGCCGGCCGCGAGATCATGGGGAAGAAGCTGGGCGTCATCGGCCTCGGCGCAATCGGTCAGCTTGTCTGCAATGCGGCGGTGTCGCTTGGCATGGAAGTGTTCGGATATGATCCGTATCTCTCTGTGAACGCCGCCTGGAATCTCTCCAGCAAGGTTGAGCACATTGAGAATGTGAATGACATCTACCGCCAGTGCGACTACATCACGATTCATGTGCCGGCGATGGATTCCACGAAGGGCATGATCGGCCGGGAAGCCTTCGATCTGATGAAGGAAGGTGTGGTGCTCATCAACTGTGCGAGAGACACGCTGGTCGATGAGCCGGCGCTCATCGACGCCGTGAAGACCGGCAGAGTCGCGCATTACATCACCGACTTCGCGACGCCGGGCATCACAGAGCTTCCGCACACCATCATCTTCCCGCACCTTGGTGCCTCCACCGAGGAAGCCGAGGAGAACTGCGCGAAGATGGCCGTGAGGCAGCTGCGCGACTATGTTGAAAACGGCAACATCGTCAACTCGGTCAATTTCCCGTCCTGCACGATGGGTGTGTGCCACACCGCATCCCGCGTGGCAGTTCTCCACCGCAACGTGCCGTCCATGATCAGCCGGATCACAGATGCGTTCGGCGACGCGGGCTGCAACATCGCCAACATGTCCAATCAGAGCAAGGGCGCCTATGCCTATACGCTGCTGGACCTGGATGTTCCGGCTCCGGAAGAGGTCATCAAAACGATTGAGTCCCGCAAGGACATCATCCGGGTGCGCGTGGTGAAATAAGGCACACCGGACAGGAAAATCTTAAAACAACAAAGACTGCTGCCTGCGTTTATATGCGCGGCGGCGGTCTTTTTTTATTGACAATGACACAAGAGAACAGCAGCCGGATTCATACAGAGACGCACGTGACAAAGAAGGAAAAGTAAACTATAATAAAACCAATAAAACTAAATAGGAGGTACCAGGTATGCAGGCTATGTATCTTGTTGGTATCGGTTCCCTTCTGGCTCTTTTCTTCGCACTGGTCAATTTCCGGCGCGTGAAGAAGGAGCCGGAGGGCAGTGAATCGATGATGCGGATCTCACGGGCTGTCCGAAAGGGGGCTAATGCGTATCTCATCCGGCAGTATAAGGGCGTTGCCGTGTTCTTCGCCGTTTTGTTCGTGATTCTGCTGGTGATGGCAGCGGCGGGGTATCTGACGTTTTTCACGCCGTTTGCGTTCCTGACCGGTGGCATTTTCTCCGGTCTGTCCGGCTTCATCGGCATGCGGACGGCAACCATGGCCAATTGCCGGACGGCGCAGGGCGCGAGGGACAGTCTGAACAAAGGTCTTAAAGTGGCGTTCTCGGCCGGCTCTGTCATGGGGTTCACGGTCGTGGGACTCGGCCTTCTGGATCTGACGGTGTGGTTCTTCATCCTGAGCTTCGCGTTCCGGGATCTGGCGGAGGCAGAGCGGATCGCGCAGATCACGGCCAATATGCTGACGTTCGGCATGGGCGCGTCCTCAATGGCCCTGTTCGCCCGTGTGGGCGGCGGCATCTTCACCAAGGCGGCCGATGTGGGCGCCGATCTGGTTGGCAAGGTTGAGGCCGGAATTCCGGAGGATGACCCGAGAAATCCGGCGGTCATCGCGGACAACGTGGGCGACAACGTGGGAGACGTCGCCGGCATGGGCGCGGACCTGTACGAGTCCTATGTGGGCTCGATCGTGTCCAGCTCCGCCCTGGCAGTTGCCGCGGGACTCGGCATGAACGGCGTGGCCGTACCGATGCTGCTGGCAGCTGCGGGCGTGCTCTGCTCGCTCATCGGAACATTTTTCATCAAAACGAAGGAAGGGGCTTCCCAGAAAAATCTGCTGACGGCACTGCGGCGCGGGACGCTCGTGAGTTCACTGCTCATCGTCGTGGCAGGGTTTCTTGTCGTGCGTTTTCTTCTTCCGGGAAATACCGGTGTGTACGCCGCGATCCTCTCGGGACTTCTGGCCGGCGTGCTGATCGGCGGGACGACCGAGTACTACACGTCCGATACGTACAAGCCGACGCGTGAGCTCTCGGCGGCTGCAAAGACCGGGGCGGCGACGGTTATCATAAACGGCCTGTCGCTCGGCATGCTCTCCACGGTTGCCCCGGTCGTGATCGTGTCGGTTTCCGTGCTCGTCAGCTATTTCGCCGCGGGCGGTGCCGGAAACTTTAACAGCGGCCTGTACGGGATCGGTGTCTCGGCTGTCGGAATGCTCTCGACGCTCGGCATCACTTTGGCGACGGACGCGTACGGACCGGTGGCCGACAACGCGGGCGGCATTGCCGAGATGACCGGACTGCCGGAAGAGGTGCGGGAGCGCACGGACGCACTGGATTCGCTGGGCAACACGACAGCCGCGACTGGCAAGGGATTTGCCATCGGATCGGCGGCGCTGACGGCTCTGGCGCTGATCGCGTCCTATCTGGACAAGGTGCGTACTATCGATCCGGCCGCGAAACTGGATCTCTCCATAACCAATCCGACTGTACTGATCGGTCTGTTTATCGGCGGGAGCCTTCCGTTCCTGTTCGCGTCCCTCACGATGAAAGCCGTGGGGACGGCAGCCCAGTCCATTGTGATTGAGGTCCGCCGGCAATTTAAGGAAATCAAAGGGCTTTTGGAGGGAAAAGCGGAGCCTGACTATGAGAAATGTGTCGATATGTGCGCGAGGAGCGCACAGCGCCTGATGCTGGCTCCGGCGCTGATTGCCGTTATCATCCCGATTGCCGTCGGTCTGATTCTCGGGCCGCAGGGCGTGGCAGGACTTCTGGCCGGCAACACGGTCACCGGTTTCGTGCTGGCAGTCATGATGTCCAACTCCGGCGGCGCCTGGGACAACGCCAAGAAGTACATTGAGGCGGGCCACAACGGCGGCAAAGGTTCTGAGGAGCACAAGGCGGCTGTCGTGGGCGACACGGTGGGCGATCCGTTCAAGGACACTTCCGGACCGTCCATAAACATTCTGATCAAACTCACATCGATGGTTTCCATCGTCTTTGCGGGACTCATCACGGCGGTCCACCTGCTGTAAATGTGTTATAATCTATAGCAGAAACATCGTGAGGAGGTACATCCCTTGATTTACCGGAAAGTGGAAACAGAAGTAGACTATGAGGCACTCGGGATCCGTCACACGGGTGAAAAGGCGTATTTTGTGACCTATGTGCACGCCATAAATCCGGAGATTCACAGCCCCTTTAACCGCCCGTGCATCCTGATCTGCCCGGGCGGCGGCTATACCCATCTCTCTCCGCGGGAGGGAGAGCCGGTTGCGCTGGAGATGATGAAGAGAGGATTCAACGCGGTTGTTCTGCACTACAGTCTCGCACCCAACACATTTCCCTGCGCTCTGTATGAGGCGGCCTGGACGATCGACTGGCTGCGGGACCATGCGGCGGAGCTTGATATCGGCGCGCACCGCATTGTGGCGGCCGGATTCTCGGCCGGGGCGCATGTGGCGGCTTCGCTGGGCACATTGTTTGATGAGCCGGAGATGGCTTCCTACAGTCGGAACTACCTGAAACGTGAAGCGCAGGAACTGCGGCCGGACGGTCTGATGCTCGGATATCCGGTCATCACGTCCGGAGAGCATGCACACAGAGGTTCCTTTGAGAATCTGCTGGGTAGCCGGTATGACGAGCTTCTCGGCAGTGTCTCCCTGGAGACCCGGGTGGATGCCGACACACCGAAGACATTCCTGTGGCACACCTGGGAGGATGAGGCCGTGCCGGTCGAGAATTCTCTTCTGTTTGCGCAGGCGCTGCGGAAAGCAGGTGTGTCCTGTGAACTTCACATCTTCCCGCATGGGTGCCACGGAATGGCGCTCGCGACGGAAGAGACCAATGACAGAAGCGGCAGAATGACCGATGAGCAGGCGGCTGTCTGGCCGGATCTGTTCGCAAACTGGGTAAATCACATGATCTGATTGATGCGGCGCTGCGGCGCGGTATGCCCGTCGGAAAGGAGTGCCATGGACAGAAAGCTCTATGAACTGATGAACTGGCCGGAAATTGAGGCTGTTGAATATGCGGAGTGCAAAAATCCTGAGAAACTGCTGGGCGGACACATGACGCGCAGCGGATACCTGATCCAGGCTTTCCGGCCCGACGCCGTGAGCATGCATGTGAAGACGGGCGGCAATGTCATCAGGATGGAGAAGACAGATGAGGCCGGCTGGTTTGCGGCACTACTCCCGGGGAAAAAGGCTGCGGCGTATTCGCTTGTCCGGGAGGACAGAAACGGAAAGCAGACGGAATATGAAGATCCGTATGCATACACCCCGAAGATCACCAATGAGCAGCTCGGAAGTCTCGCGGCCGGAAACTGCGAGACTATGTGGGAGATTCTCGGAAACCGCATGAGTGTTGTCGGCGGGCACAGAGGTGTCACATTTGCCGTGTGGGCTCCCGGAGCGATCGGCGTGAGTGTCGTTGGTGATTTCAACCATTATGACAGGCGCATAAGCCAGATGGAGCGTCTGGGGGAGACAGATGTATTCGCGCTGTTCATCCCGGGTGTAAAGAGCGGCGGGAAATACGGATATGAGATTTCCATGCGCGGCGGCAGGAGAATCCGCAAGGCCGATCCGTTCGCCCGGGAGAGCGCGGGGCTTCCGGATCCGCTGTCGCTTGTCGGAAAGCCATCTTCCTACAGCTGGAAAGTGCCGGCGTTTTCTGCCGGGCGGGCGAAGCTGCACGGAGAGGGGAAGCCGGTGGCCGTTCTTTCCGTCAATCCGGATGATTTTGAGAAGCCGGCGTTTGAGACGATTACAAAGAAACTTGTCGGAAAGGTGAAAGAGGCCGGATACAGCTATGTACAGTTTCCGGTGCTCACCCAGCACGCGAGAGACAGTGTTGGGTGCATTTCGTGGTTTGCCCTGCACCCGGGCTGGGGAGATGACCGGCAGATGAAGGCAATGGTGGACGCATTCCATGCGGAGGGAATCGGTGTGATCGCCAGCTTCCCTGCGGCATTTATGCCGGACGATACGGAAGGACTTGTGAACTTCACCGGTGCACCGCTTTTTGAGGCGTTCCGGACGCGGATTGACGCCTATCCGGGAGTTCCGCTGTTCACGTTTGACTACAGCCGGCCGCAGGTGCGCAGCTTTCTTACGAATGCGGCGCTGTACCTGGTACAGGAATATCATCTGGACGGTCTGCGCATCGGCGATGTCGCGTCCATGTTGTATCTGGATTACGGCAAGGAGCCGGGGGAGTGGCAGCCGAACCTGTACGGCGGAAATGAGAATATGAATGCAGCCGCATTTCTGAAGGAACTGAACGGGCGGCTGCATGAAATAGACGGATTCCTGACTGTCGATGAAGATACGAGCGCCTGGAGAAGTTCGACCGGGCAGACAGAGGATTCGCTAGGGTTTGACTACAAGGAAAACCGGGATTTCACGGGGATTCTGCAGGATTTTGCGGGGACAGACCCGCTGTTTCGGAAAGGAAAGTATGACCGTCTGTCCGAGACGATGCTGTATCATTACATGGAAGATTTCGAGCTGCCGTTCCCGGCGCTTGTCTCTGGCAGTGATGATCTTCCGCTTTCGGCGTTCCCGGAGAAAGAGCCGGGGCAGCGCGAGGCGGATCTTCGCGCACTGTTTGGCTTTTTCATGACGATGCCAGGCACCAAGTGCGTGCCGTATTTCCCGGGCCCTGCTTCCGGTGCGGGATGGGAAACTTTGACGTCCGATTTCCTGAAACTGTACCGGAACACGCCTGCGCTTTATGAACTGGATCAGGACGAGAAGGGATTTTCCTGGGTTCAGGCAGATGACGGGGAACAGACCGTCCTGATCTATGAGAGGCGGGACAGGCGCGGCAGGACCCTGCTTGCCGCTTGCAATTTCACGCCGGTTGCGCGCCGGGACTACCGGTTCGGGATCGGGAGATGCGGCCATTTCCGGGTGATTTTCTCAACGGACGACACGCGCTACGGCGGTGAAAAAGATCACACGGGTGAGACGTACGACACCGGATTTGAAGCCTGCGGCGGAGCAGACTATTCGCTTTCCGTAACGCTTCCGGGACTTTCCTGCACGGTTTTTGAATACATTCCGTACACGAAGTACGAACTGGAGAACTTCCGGATCCGCGCCGGGGCGGACAAGGCCAGAAAGCAGGCCCTTGCGGCGGCTGAGGCGGCGAAAGAACGCCAGAGACAGGCCGAGGCAGCGGCCGCGGAGGCAAGGAAGCGGGAACGGCAGACCCGGATTGAGGCAGAGGCGGCCGTGAAACAGGCAAAGGAAACCGCCGCGGAGGCAGAAAAGCGGGCTGAGGAAACCGCGGCGGCTGCGGAAAAAGCCGCGCAGCAGATCCGGGAGATCGAGAGAAAAGAACTCGAAGATCTGAAAAAACTTCAGGAGAGTGCCGGAAAGGCAGCCGGAGACGGGAAGCGTCCCGCCGGCAGAAAGGAAGATGAAGCGTAAGACATGGATACAGGCACCACAGAGGCAGCACAAAATCTCGCGAACTCCTGGAGTGAGGACGTCCGGAATTTCTTTATGAATACCGGCGGAAATCTCTCGGAGTGGGCCGTATCAATGGCGGGGAAAATAATTCTCTCGCTGGTTGTCTGGTGGATCGGCCGGAAACTGATCCGCTATCTCACCGACAAGGCTCTCCCGCGGTTTCTCCGGAAAACAAAAGCGGACCCGGACGTCGACAAGTTTGCGACGAGTGCCTCGCGGATTCTTCTGTACATCCTGCTGATCCTGGAGATCATGAATATTCTCGGGATCAACACGACCTCATTTGTCACGCTGCTTGGTTCGGCGGCCCTGGCCATCGGTCTTGGCCTGCAGGGCGCACTCTCAAATTTCGCGGGAGGTGTGCTGCTTCTCATCTTCAAGCCGTTCCGCAAGGGCGACATGATCACAAGCGGAAATCTTACGGGAACGGTGGATTCCATCGGCCTTCTGTACACGAAGCTGATCACATACGATCACGTGACCATCAATCTCCCGAACGGGAGCCTGATGAACAGCAACATTCTCAATCTGACAGAGCAGGGCATCCGGCGGGCTGACATTGACATGAGCATTCCCTACGATGTCAATGTGAAGCGGGTGCGCGACCTGCTTTTATCCGTGATGCGCTCAGAGCCCCGGATCCGCAGGGACGCGCCCATCGAGGTGGTCCTGAAGGAATTCGGCAACAGCGCCATAATCCTGCAGGCGCACTGCACGGTGGCATCGGACGACTATTACAGTGTGCGCTGGGATCTGCAGGAGAAGTTCAAAGAGGAACTCGACAAGGAGGGAATCAGCATCCCCTTCCCGCAGCTGGATGTGCACGTGCAGCCGGATACATCAAAACAATAAAGGTTTGTGTGAAGCTGCTCCGTCACGGGGCGGCTTTTTTCACGCGCCGTTCACAACTTGCACCCCGTTTGGTCACATTCTGCCTTTACACTTCCTTTACATACAAGAAGGAGGTGAGCGACATGGCAATCGAGATTTTTAACCGGACGGAAGAAAAATATCTGCTGACCAGACGGCAGGCGGTAAGACTTCTGGAGGCGGCCGGAAACCGCCTCACACCGGATCCCTACTGCCGGGACGGGAAGACCTATCTCGTGGAAAATATCTATTTTGACACGGCAGACGATGCTCTCATCAGCCGCGCCATCGAGAAGAACATCTTCCGGCAGAAACTGCGGCTTCGCAGTTATGGTATCCCAGCCCCTGAGACGACCGTATTCCTGGAAATCAAGAAAAAATATGAGGGCATCGGCAACAAACGACGCACCGGCATGAGCCTTAAGATGGCGGAAACGTATCTGGAAGACGGAAAGCTGCCGGATCCGGATACACCCGGCATAAACGCGCTGGTGCTGGAAGAGATTGACTATCTGAGAAATAACCGGGATCTGGTCCCGAAGACCATGATCACGTATGAGCGCCAGGCGTGGTTTTCGGCGGATGACCCGGGGCTGCGCCTGACCTTTGACCGCAATATCCTGGCCCGGGAGGACGAGCTGCACCTGGGGGCAGGCCCCGGCGGCCGGCCGCTTCTTGAAAGAGGCAAAGTCCTTTTTGAGCTGAAAGCGGAAGTATCCGTGCCCATGTGGCTGGCGAAAGCGATGGCTCAGATGAAGATCTGGCCGGTGACATTTTCCAAATATGCACAGGAATATATCACGCGGGAACCGGGAGTGCTCCGGGACTGTGTCTGAAAGGGAGGGCTGCTATGACCGAATCTATATTTTCAACCACATCCACGTTTGACGTGACAAATGGTCTTATTGCCGTGGCCGTGGCGCTTCTCTACGGCTTTCTCATCGGACTTGTATATATGCGCTCGATGAAGACGCGCGGGTATTCCAAGGACTTCATCATCGGACTCATCATCATCCCGGCGGTGGTCGCCGGCGTTATTCTGATGATCGGAAGCGATATAGCCAAAGCGCTCTCCATGGGCGGCGCCTTTGCGCTGGTTCGCTTCCGGAGTGCTCCGGGCTCTGCCAGAGACATATCCGTCGTGTTCTTCAGCATGGCTGTCGGTCTGGCCTGCGGACTCGGGTACCTGTTCTTTGCGGGACTTTTCGCACTTCTCATCGCGGCCGTGTTTCTGCTCATCTCGCTCACTCCGTTCGCGGACAGCCGCAGCGGCGTAAAGCTTCTGAAAGTGACCTGTCCGGACGATTTAAATTTCAGCGAGGCGTTTGAAAGTGTGTTCACCACATACACAAAGAACGTACAGCTGAAGAAGGTCCGCACGACCCACATGGGCACGATGTTTGAAAACACCTACTCGGTGAAGCTCAAGGACGGCACGCAGGAGAAAAAGTTCCTCGATGCGCTTCGCACCCGCAACGGAAACCTGCCGGTGGTACTTTCGGATTTGGGTGATTCCACGGATAGCCTGAATACGAGCCTGTAAATTCGTGCAAATGTGACAAATCCGCGCTTTCCCGGCCCCGGCAAAGGCAAGCTGTCTTGCATTTGCCGGGGCTTTGTTATAAAATTGTTCCAAATGGAAAAGGAGCGTGAGGATAAAGATGATTGACAACAACACACAATATTTCAGAAAGCAGCCGGAACGCTCGGTATCCGTTGAACAGATTCTTGAGCAGGTGTACCAGGCGCTGAAGGAAAAGGGATACAATCCGGTGAATCAGATCGTCGGATATATCATGTCGGGCGATCCGACGTATATCACCAGTCACAATAATGCCAGAAGCCTGATCATGAAGGCGGACCGGGACGAACTGGTGGAGTATCTGGTTCGCTATTTCATTGAGAACAAGGACCTTTGATTTGGTATATATCGGACTGGATGAGGGGACAAAGACGGTGGGGGTCGCGGTGAGCGACCGGAAGGGAAGTTACGCGCTTCCCCTGGAGACCATCGTCCGGAAGGAAGACAACAAGCTGCGCAGAACGTACGCGCGGATTGAAGAACTGGTCAGAGAGAACGGAGCAGAGGCGATCGTCGTGGGACTTCCCCGCAACATGGACGGGACGGAAGGCTTCAGAGCCGCTGCCTGCCGGAAGTTTGCAGAGGATGTGGCGCGCCGGACAGGGCTTCCTGTCACAATGTGGGACGAGAGGCTCTCGACGGTTGAGGCGGAGGAGTCTCTGATCCGCGGCGGTGTTAAGCGGAAAGACCACAAGGCTGTCATTGATCAGCTTGCCGCTTCGGTGATCCTCCAGGATTTTCTGGATGAGAACAACCGCCGGAATAAGCATGTGTGAACAGAAGAGTGTTCCCCGGCTTGTTAAGAGGCAGGCCGGGGAATGGTTTTTGCCTCAAACGGCTCCCACAGGCGGACAACTGTCCGGCACACAGAGACAAATAGCTTGCGTGAGGAATCAGACTTGCATGGAGAAACTGGAATTTACAGATGATGACGGGAACATGGAGAGCTGGTACGTACTTGACGAGACGAGACTCGGGGGAAAGACCTATCTTCTTGTGACAGACAGTGAGGATGGTGACGGTGAAGCCATGATTCTGAAGGATGAATCGTCAGACGGAGATCCGGAGGCGGATTTCTGTCCGGTTGAGGATCCGGACGAGCTGGCGGGTGCCGGACAGATTTTTAGTGAGATACTGAAAGAACACGGGATAACAATACAATGAGCAGAGAAAACGAAAACGAGACAGAGACAGTCGCAAAGACAGAGAGCGAAAGCAGGAACGAAATCAGAACCGAAAGCGGAAAGGACAGGGAGCCGCAGATAAAGCCGGCGGAAGAAAAGAAGAGCGCCGGAAAAGCGGTGAAGCCCGCCAGAAAAAGCAGCGCGCCGGGAAAGAGTGCGGGGCAGCCGGCGGCCGGGGCTGCTGCAGATAAGCTTCCGGAAGCGGAAGGGGAGAAACAGGCGGACGAAAAGCCGAAGAGAAAGAGAAGAGTCAGAAAGAAAACGGAATCGGCGGGAGCCGGTGTGAAGGAAGAAAAGGCTGAGACGGCAGCAGGGGCACCCGGGACGGCGGATGACATAAAGCCGGCACCGGTGCGCCGCGGCGCCGCCAGAAAGGCGAAGGTGAAGAGCACGAAAAACGAACATCTGCCAGTGCGAATCATACCGCTTGGAGGACTTGAGCAGATCGGTATGAATATGACCGCATTTGAGTACGGTGACTCGATCATCGTAGTTGACTGCGGGCTGGCGTTCCCGGAAGACGATATGCTCGGCGTCGACCTGGTGCTGCCGGACACGACATTCCTGGAAGAAAACCTGAAGAAGGTGAAGGGATTTGTCATCACACACGGACATGAGGACCACATCGGCGCGATCCCGTATGTCCTGAAGAAGGTCAATGTGCCGATTTACGCGACGCGGCTCACCATGGGCCTCATCGAGAGCAAGCTGACGGAACACAACATGATGAACACGGTAACGCGCCATGTCGTGCAGTACGGCGATATCGTGACGCTGGGTGACTTCAGGGTGGAATTTATCCGCACGAATCACTCGATTTCCGACTCGGCGGCGCTGGCCATCTCCTGCCCGGCGGGTGTCATTGTGCACACGGGCGACTTCAAGGTGGACTTCACGCCGGTTTACGGCGATCCGATCAACCTGCAGCGTTTCGGCGAGCTCGGCCATCAGGGCGTCCTGGCCCTGCTGTGCGATTCGACCAATGTGCTGCGCCCGGGATTCACGAGTTCGGAGAAGACAATCGGCAAGGTCTTTGAGAAGATTTTCGCCGAGAATCAGGAGAGCCGGCTGATCATCGCGACATTTGCCAGCAATGTGGACCGCGTGCAGCAGATCATCAACACGGCGGTGCAGTATCACCGCAAGGTCTGCGTGGAAGGCCGCAGCATGGTCAACATCATCAACGTCGCGCAGGAACTCGGATATCTGCGGATCCCGGACGGCGTGCTGATTCAGACCGAGGAGATGATCAATTACCGCCCGCGGGAGATCGTGCTGATCACGACCGGATCCCAGGGCGAGACGATGGCGGCGCTCTCCCGCATGGCGGCCGATCTGCACCGCAAGGTACAGATCAACCCGGGCGATGTGGTCGTATTCTCGTCCAACCCGATCCCGGGCAACGAGAAGTCTGTTGCCAAGGTTATCAATGAACTGGGCATGAAGGGCGCGAAGGTTATCTTCCAGGATACGCATGTATCCGGACACGCCTGCCAGGAGGAGATCAAGATGATCTACACCTTGGTGAAGCCGAAGTATGCGTTCCCGGTTCACGGCGAATACCGGCACCTGCAGGGACAGCATGATCTGGCGAAACTCCTCGGGTACGACGAGGATCACATCATCATGGCCAAATCCGGCGATGTGGTGGAACTCACGGATGAGTCGGCGAAGATCGTCGACCACGTTCAGGCGGGCCGCATCATGGTCGACGGCCTGGGCGTCGGCGATGTCGGAAACATCGTTCTGCGCGACCGACAGAACCTGGCAGAGAACGGCATTGTCATCGTCGTGATGACGCTGCAGAAGTACACCGGAAATCTCGTGGCGGGGCCGGATATCATATCCCGCGGATTTGTCTATGTCCGCGAGGCAGAAGATCTGCTTGACGAGGCCCACTCGGTGGTCGAGAAGACCGTTGACGAGTGCCTGGTGCGCCGCATCAGCGACTGGAGCAAGATCAAGAATCTGATCAAGGACGACCTGAGTGAGTATTTCTGGAAGAAGATGCACAGACATCCGGTGATTCTGCCGATTATTATGGAAGAGCATGGCTGATACAGTGGACGGAGAGGAAGAAAACACGCGCCCGATCGATGAGATCGTAGAGGAACTCAAGCGCGCGATTATGAACAGCAGTGAATACAGAGAATTCCAGCAGACCGGACGGGAACTGGACAAAACGCCGGATCTGCGCCGGCAGGTAGACGCCGCGCGCCGGGAGCTTTTTAAGGCTCAGAATTCGGATGACGGAGACTCGCCGGAAAAGATCAATCAGAAGTACGAGGATCTTTTCCAGCAGAGACCGGCAGCCCGCTACCGGAATGCCGAGGTACGGCTTTCCCGGCTGATTCAGCAGGTATGCCGCAATCTGGTGCGGGATCTGAATTTTGATACGTCGTTTCTGGAACAGTGAGTGCCGTAAATCAGAAAAGGTGGCCGCAGACAGCGCACAGTAGGAAAAGCTGCCGGCGGCCTTTCCTTGTGCGCATGCGGCGGGAGGAACATTGTGATACTTGACGGGAGACTGCACGCATACATAGATTCGCTGGATGCGGGCGAAGATGAATTTCTGGAAGATCTTCGGGCAGATGCCAACCGGCGCGGTGTTCCCATCATCCGGCGGCAGGCGCAGAAATTTCTCGCGGTTGTGCTTCAGATGAAGCGGCCGCAGCGCATCCTCGAGGTGGGAACGGCGATCGGTTATTCCTCGCTTTTTATGGCAGGCCAGCTCCCGGAATCATCCATTACGACAATGGAACTGGACCGGGACAGAGCGGCGGAAGCCAGGGAGCATATCCTTGCTGCCGGAAAGCAGGCGCAGATCACGGTCCTTGAGGGGGACAGCGCGCAGATTCTCCCCGGTCTTGCAGAAAAAGGAAAGAAGTATGATTTTATCTTTCTTGACGCGGCAAAGGGACAGTACATCCGGCTCCTCCCGGTGCTCAAGGAAATGCTTGAAAACAGCGGCGTGCTGGTGACGGACAATGTGCTGCAGGACGGCACAATCACTGACGCCCGGTGCCTGATTGAAAGACGGGACCGGACGATTTACGAGCGCGTGCGGGAGTATAACCAGGCCGTCATGCACGACGCAGATCTTACGAGCTGCCTTCTGGCGGTGGGCGACGGCATGACGGTGAGTGTAAAAAAGGACAAAAGAAAACCATGAAAAGAAATGTAGAACTTCTGGCTCCGGCCGGAAGCCTGGATGTGCTGAAAACGGCAGTTATCTACGGCGCGGACGCGGTGTACATCGGCGGCGAGGCCTTCGGCCTGAGGGCAAATGCCAAAAATTTCTCAATGGAAGAAATGCGGGAGGGCATCCGGTTTGCCCATGAGCACGGCGCAAAGGTCTATGTGACGGCCAATATCCTGGCGCACAACGCGGATCTGGAGCCGGCGAGGGAGTATTTCCGGCAGCTGGAGGCGCTGCGCCCGGACGCGGCGCTTATCTCGGACCCGGGGCTTTTCCTCATCGCAAAGGAGGAGATGCCGGACGTGCCGATCCACATCAGCACGCAGGCCAACAATACCAACTACGGGACATATAATTTCTGGTTCGGCCTCGGCGCGACGCGTGTGGTGGCAGCCCGGGAACTCTCTCTGGCGGAAATCCGGGAAATCCGGGAGCACATCCCTGAGGACCGGGAGATTGAAGCATTTGTCCACGGGGCGATGTGCATTTCGTATTCCGGGAGGTGTCTGCTCTCCAATTTTCTGACGGGACGCGACGCGAACCGCGGCGAGTGCACGCATCCCTGCCGCTGGAAGTACCGGGTTCAGGAGGAGACGAGGCCGGGACAGTACATGGATGTGGACGAGACGGACCGGGGGACATTCATCTTTAACTCCAAGGACCTGTGCATGATCGAGCACATTCCGGAGATGATGGACGCGGGAATCGACTCGTTCAAGATCGAGGGACGCATGAAGACGGCGCTCTATGTGGCGACAGTGGTACGCACATATCGCATGGCCATCGATGCGGCGCGGCGCGACCCGGAAGAGTACAGGAAAAATCTTCCGTTCTATCATGAGGAAATCCGGAAGTGCACGTACCGCCCGTATACCACCGGGTTCATGTTCGGAAAACCGACGAGCCAGACGCAGGTCTATGAGGATGTTCCGTATCTGCACAACTATGTGTACATCGGCACGGTTCAGAAAACGGACGGAGCCGGGCGCGTCGTTTTCCCACAGAAGAACAAGTTTGCGGTCGGAGAGACGCTGGAGCTCATGAAGCCGGACGGCCGGAACCTCACGGCGCACGTCGCCGGGATATGGGACGATGACGGGAACGCGATGGCAGATGCTCCGCATCCGAAGCAGATACTCCATGTGCAGCTTGATGTGCCGGCGGCACCGTGGGACATCCTGCGGCGCAAAAGCACAGGGGATTTCGAAGAA
The DNA here is from genome assembly GCA_903789615.1 of uncultured Lachnospiraceae bacterium. GTDB lineage: Bacteria > Bacillota > Clostridia > Lachnospirales > Lachnospiraceae > UBA4285. Next base: position 120,152 of record CAIFEV010000003.1, read on the forward strand.
AAAGAAAAGGAAGTGTAAGAATGCCTGTAATCACAGATCCGGAAATCATTCGGGGACGCCTTGCGGCAGTCCGTGAAAATATGCGCCAGGCGGGCGTCGACGTGTGTGTTGTCACAACCGATGACTTTCACCAGTCAGAGTATTCGGGAGCGTACTTTCAGACGAGGCGGTACCTGACCGGCTTCACCGGCTCGGCCGGAACACTTGTGCTGGGGAAGGATGACGCGGCGCTGTTCACGGATGGCCGGTATTTTCTCCAGGCGGCTCTTCAGATCAAAGACACCGGAATCACACTCATGAAGATGGGACAGGAAGGTGTTCCGGATATCATGCAGTATCTGGCGGGAAAAAGCGGAGGAGACGCATGTATCGGATTTGACGGCAGAACAGTCGCTTACCGCATGGGCGCGCGCATGGCGGAGATCTTTAACGGACGTGTCCGGGAGGATTTCGATCCGGTCAGGGGACTCTGGGAAGACCGCCCGTCGTTCCCGGACAGCGCGGTCTATGAACTTTCTGAACGCTTTACGGGTGAGAGCAGAAGCGCGAAGCTCTCCCGTCTCCGGTCCGCGCTGTTACAGGACGGATGCGGCGCGACACTTATCGCCTCGCTGGATGACATCGCGTGGACACTGAATCTGCGGGGCGATGACGTCGCGTGCAACCCGGTATTCATGGGGTATCTGTGGATCGGGAAAGAAACTTCCGTTCTGTTTGCAAGTGAAGCGGCTTTTTCACCGGAAATCCGCCGGGAACTGGCAGCAGACGGTGTTACACTCAGGCCCTATGAGGCTGCCTATGAGGAGATCCGGAAACTGGCGGAAAAGGAGCAATGCGTGCTGCTTGACCCGCGGCGTACGAATTTCCGGCTGTTCTCGATCATAGCCGGTGAGTGCGGCGTGTACCAGGCCGAAAACCCGTCGGTGATGATGAAAGCGGTCAAGAATGAGACGGAAATCGCCTGCCTTAAGGACATTCACGCGGACGACGGCGTGGCGGTGTTCCGCTTTTCGCTGTGGCTCAAAGACCAGATGAGGCGGATGGCTGCCGGAGAGGATATCCGTATCACGGAGCTTGACGCGGCAGAAAAGCTTGACTCTCTTCGCGCACAGATTCCGGATTTCATAGAGCTGAGTTTTCCGACGATCTCGGCATACGGTGTCAACGGCGCCCAGCTGCACTATGCGCCGACCAGAGAAAACTGCGCCCGGCTGTATCCGGAAGGCATGCTTCTCATCGATTCCGGCGGACAGTACAGCCGCGGCACGACGGACATCACCCGCACGTGGGCTCTCGGGCCGGTGAGCGAGGATATGAAGCGCCATTTCACTCTGACGCTTGCCGGAATGCTGGCGCTTGGCGACGCACACTTTCTGAAAGGCGTCGACGGCTACGGGCTGGATATTTTAGCCCGGGCACCGCTTTGGAACGAACACGTGGATTACCGCTGCGGAACGGGTCACGGCGTTGGTTTCTGCCTTAACGTTCATGAGGCCCCCAACGGCTTCCGCTGGCACCGCATCCGCGGCGTGAACGAGCTGGCTGTTCAGGAACCGGGTATGGTTACTTCCGATGAGCCGGGCGTATATGTGGACGGAAAGTACGGAATCCGCATCGAAAATCTGATGCTGTGTGAGAAGGATCTGACCAATGAATACGGGACATGGCTTAAGTTCCGTTTTCTTACGATGGTTCCGATCGACAGAGACCTGATCGATACACGCTTCCTGCGCGCGGAGGACCTTGCCAGACTGAATGCCTATCACAGGCAGGTTTACGAAACTCTCGCGCCCAGACTGACGGAAGACGAGCGCACGCAGCTTGCAAGGCAGACCGCACCGATGTGATACCGGAAGGATGAACGGATGAAAAAGGGAAACTTTTATACCGGCATCGCCGGTGAAGTGGCGTACCCGAACCGGACCGCCGTAAAGGTGACAGAAAGTGAAGACCCGGAGGATGTCGGCCGGACCGTCACCGTGAAAAATGTAATACCCGGCCGGAAGATCCGGTTTCTGCTGAACAAGAACCGCAGAGACAATCCGTCCGGCATCTGCAGAGAGGTGCTTGAGCGCTCTCCGCTTGAGACACAGACGCCCTGTCCGCATTTCGGAGACTGCGGCGGCTGCCTGTATCAGACGGTCGGATATGAGAAACAGCTCGAACTCAAAAGAAATCAGGTGAAAAAGCTGCTGGACGGCGCGGTGCGCACTCCCTGCAGGTTTGAAGGCATTCTGCCATCCCCGGAGCCGGAATTCTACCGCAACAAGATGGAATTCACGTTCGGCGATTCTGTCAAGGATGGCCCGCTGGTGCTGGGACTTCACCGGGCAAACAGCATGTATGACGTGATTCCGGCTGACGGGTGCCGCCTGGTGAGCCCGGACGTCAGCCTGATTCTGCAGGCAGTGACGGACACGGCAAAAAAACTCGGTCTGTCCTTTTACCAGAAGAAGACATTTACCGGATATCTGCGGCATCTGCTGGTACGCCGCTCGCATACGACCGGCGGCATCATGGCGGACATCGTGACTTCCGGACAGGAGCAGCACGATCTGAGGCCTTTTGTCGACGCGATCCTTGCGTGCGGGCCGCAGATGGAGGGACATGTGAGCGGGATCCTGCACACGACCAACGACTCAACTGCGGACAAGGTGACCGACGAGGCCACGGAGGTTCTCTACGGGCGGCCGGAGATCACAGAGACCGTCCTCGGCCTTACCTTTACCATAACGCCGTTCTCGTTTTTCCAGACCAACACGGCGGGAGCCGAAGTCCTCTACAGCAAGGTGCGGGAGTATGCGGGGAGTGTTGACGGGCAGGTTCTGTTTGACCTGTACTCCGGGACCGGCACCATCGCGCAGATCCTGGCACCGGTAGCAAAGGAAGTGGTCAGTGTTGAGATCGTTCCGGAGGCTGTGCGGGCGGCAAAGGACAACGCGGCCAGAAACGGACTCACCAACTGTACGTTCCTGACCGGTGACGTGCTCAAGGTCCTCGATGGGATCGCCCAGCGTCCGGACAGCATCATACTGGATCCGCCCCGCGACGGTGTGCACCCGAAGGCACTGCAGCACATCCTGAATTACGGGGTGCAGCATATCATCTATGTATCCTGCAAACCGACTTCCCTTATGAGAGATCTGTCAGCAATCCAGGATGCTGGATACCGGCTTGAAAAGGTGTGCTGCGTCGATCTCTTCCCTTCGACGACGGGGGTGGAAACCATAGGGTTGTTATCCCGGTCAGATCTGATATGAACGTAGTTTGGAGCTTTTCCTTTACCACACCGCCACGGCGCCGCGCATGACGTCAAAACTGCTTGTGAAGGTATCCCAGGAAACCCACACCATTCCGGAGGAAGAACCTCCCGGTGCCGGGTCTGCGATGTAAAACTCGCGGGTGTCCGGATTAAATCCGCACAGAAGCATGACATGCGCATTGGTCTTGTAGCTGCCCCACCAGTAATCTTCCGGTTCGGTCGGCCCGAACTTGTAAGAAGTCCACACAACGACCGGATGCCCGAGATACAGCTGATAGATCAGATCTTCCTCACTGCATCCCGTGATATCGGCTGTGGACGCATACCTTGTACCCCAGGAAGCGACAGCCGGCATATTGATGCCGTCAAAATTCCCGTCATTGGCATATGGTGTTCCGACAAATCCGTGATTCGGATTGGCGTCGGACGCATACGGCATTGTGGTGAGAAACTGCTGATACGACATATCCGTGCAGTACCCTTTTGACCACAGCGCCATGAGAAGAGACGCACCTTCGCAGCCCATCGGGGCTCCTTCTGCAACCTGGTCGATATAGCTGCTGACAGGCAGCACGATTTTTCCGAGAGGTGCGGCACTTCCGTCAGACCCGTAAACGAGATACCGGTCCTGTCCGGCATCATACAGTACTGTGTTGTACGCAGTGGGCACGGTTTCCGGCGCTTCTGAAACGCCGGCCGTCCCGGATTCAGCAGCTGCCTTCTCTGAATCTGCGGCGGCAGTCTCCGGAGCGGAAACAGATGCCTGCGTCCTGTTGCCGGCGGTCTCCTGAGAGACCGCTGCGGGGGCGGCAGGGACATCTGAGATGACGGCAGCGGCAGTACCTGCCTCTGGCGTGATATCGGATGAATCCCGGGAGGTGCTTTCATCTGCCGCTGAATCTGCGGCAGCGGCGATGCTTTCCTCCGGATTTTCTGACGCATCGCCGGCTTCCGTTATGGCAGTTTCTCCCGTGGTTTCAGCAGATGCAGCTTTGGATGTGGTCTCTGAAGCAGCACCCGCTGCGGCAGAACGCGAACCTGAGGATGGCGTTCCGGTTGTGGACGCGGCAGAAGCTGTCGTGCCTGCTGCAGCAGCTGTCTGATTTGCGGTGCCGCAGGACGTGAGGGCCAGACTGAGACTGACGGAACAGATACAAAGCAGTGTGAGGGTATAAAATTTTTTCTTCATGATATTCTAACGGCAGTGAAATAAAAGAAATGAAATATTAATGATGGTATGATTATAGGGCTGCGAGAGAGGAAATGCAAGAGCATAAAAATACCGGCAGGCCCTCAGTCCTGCCAGCTGCCGGAAAACCGGCTGTAATCCAGATACGCCCCTTTCATCGGCGAAGCCGCCAGCAGGCGGTACAGCGCCAGGACACCGTCTGGATACTTCGGTTTGCGCGGCTTCCATTTTTTCCTTCTCTCATCCAGAATGGCCCGGATTTCTTCAGGCGTCTTTTTTTCACCCCTGACCCCTGTGATTTCCAGTATGCGGGCAGGAATGTCGATGTGGATCAGATCGCCTTCTTCTATCAGAGCAATCGGACCGCCGTCGGCGGCCTCCGGGCTGCAGTGTCCGATAACCGGACCGGTGGATGCACCGGAAAAACGGCCGTCGGTGATCAGTGCGATGCTCCGGCCAAGCTGCGGGTCGGAAGAGATGGCTTCTGATGTGTAGAACATTTCCGGCATACCGCTGCCCTTCGGGCCTTCATAGCGAATCAGCACCGCGTCGCCCGGATGGACCTTATGCCCTAAAACAGCCGCGAGACATTCTTCCTCGGAGTCAAAGGGCCTGGCTTTCAGCGTGACGGAAAACATCTCGCGCGGGCAGGCTGTGTGCTTGATCACAGCCCCTTCCGGCGCAAGATTTCCTTTCAGGATCGCGATGGAACCGTTCGTGTCAATCGGCCGGTCAAAGGGGCGGATGATGTCCTCTTTTGTGATTCGGGTGCCTCTCACCCGGTTGGCTTCCTGAAGGAGACTTTCACAGTGCTCATAAAAGCCGCTGCGCTTCAGATCTTCAAGGTTTTCACCCAGTGTCTTTCCTGTCACGGTCCGCGCACTCATGTGCAGCATCGGGCGGATTTCCTCCATGACAGCAGGAACACCGCCGGCGTAGTAAAAGAATTCCGCCGGATAGGTGCCGGATGGGCGGATGTTCAGGAGATAGCGTGCGTTCCGGTGAAGCCTGTCAAAGTCATCACCGGTGATTTCAATTCCCAGCTCATGCGCGATGGCAGGTAGGTGCAGCAGGGCATTGGTAGAACCGGAGATGGCCGCATGGACCAGAATGGCATTTTCAAAACTTTCTGCCGTCAGGATATCGGAGGGGCGTGCATCCGGATTTCCGGCGAGTTTTACCGCGAGCTTTCCCGCTTCTTTTGCACAGCGCACCAGATCCGGACTCTGCGCCGGCAGAAGTGCAGATCCGGGAAGAGCCAGCCCCAGCGCCTCTGCCATGATCTGCATGGTGCTGGCAGTTCCGATGAAGGAGCAGGCTCCGCAGGAGGGACATGCATTTTCCTTGGCCCACTCCAGCTTTTCCCTGCTGATTTCTTTTCGCTGATATTTTGCGCTGTAAACGCCCAGCTCATTGAGCGTGAGCATCTGCGGTCCGGCCGCCATGGTGCCTCCGGGAATGACAACCGAAGGAATGTTGACGCGGGCCAGGCCGATCAGATTCCCCGGCAGCCCCTTGTCGCAGGAGGCGATAAATAAGCCGGCGTCAAACGGAGTTGCCTTCGCCTGAATTTCGATCATGTTCGCGATCATCTCCCGTGAAGCGAGAGAGTAGTTGATCCCGTCCGTCCCCTGGCTTTCTCCGTCGCAGATGTCTGTCGTAAAGTACCGGGCGCCGTGTCCGCCGGCCTCTGTGATGCCCTCCCGGGACGCCGCGACCAGGCGGTCCAGATGTGCCGATCCCGGGTGCGAATCGCCGAATGTGCTTTCAATAAAAATCTGCGGCTTGCCGAGGTCCTCTTTTGTCCAGCCGCTCCCAAGCCGCAGAGGATCCATCTCCGGCGATAGTTCCCGCCATTTCTGACTGATTAATGAATCCATCACTTTTTATACTTGTAGAATCCTTCTCCCGCATTTACGCCTGTTTTGCCCGCATCAATCATGCCCTTGAGCATGGCGGCAATACGCCCCGGCGTGGTGTCCGTATTCTTTGCCTGCGGATTCATGATGACGATGTTATATGCGGTTGTGAGGCCGACCACATCGAGAATGCGGAACGGCCCAAGCGGCGCGCCTGTCGCCAGCATCCAGGTCTTGTCGATGGTTTCCGGATCTGCGACGCCGTTTGCTGCGAGTGCCTCTGCGGCGGAGAGGAACGGAACCAGCATGGAATTCAGAATGTAGCCCGGCTGCTCCTTTTTCACAAGAAGTGGAATCATGTTGATCTGCTTTGCAAATTCAACAACCTCATCGATGTACTTCGGATCGGTGCCGGCGTGACCCATGATTTCGGCAGTGTTCATCCGGTAGATGTCATTGGCAAAGTGCAGCGCCAGGAACTTATCCGGGCGTCCTGTGAAATGCGCGAACGTGCTCGGAAGAAGCGTTGACGAGTTGGTGCAGATGACGGTTTTCTCCGGGAGATGCTTCTGCAGCTCCGTGTAGAAGGCTTCCTTCTGCTCAATGCTCTCGGCGATTGCCTCGATGACAAGATCCGCGTCTTTTCCGGCTTCCTCGTAGCTGGTCGTCAGCTTCAGTCCCTTGTAGGCATCATCCGCGCGCTTTTTGAGCTCATCGATCTGCTCGTCCGTCAGATGCTTTTCGCTCGTGAAGCCGCGGCAGTAAGCTGCCGGATTGGTTTTCATGGCTTCCAGCGTGTTCATGTAGATTCCGTGCAGCCGGTCAAGCTTTGGCTGGCAGCGGCCGATCGATGCGTCCGTGCGAAGCCAGATCGTTACGTTAAAACCGCAGAAAGCTGCCTGATACGCGATCTGTGAGCCGAGTACGCCGCCGCCGGCAACTGTGACGTTTCTGAAAGACATAGTACAGAACCTCCTTTGATATATGTTAAAATAATCACGTATAATACATGTACATGGTACCATATCACAGAATATATGACAAATATTTTTCAGGGAATGTAAGGAGCACGCGGAAGGACAATATGGCAGAAAGCGGCAATAACGGCCGGAAGAACGACTGGAATCCGGATCCCGGACTCAGAGGAAATGAGAAGATCGAGGAATATATCGGATATCTCCAGCAGGAGCCGACACAGGAGATGCTGGCAGTGACACTCTCTGCTGTCCGCAGACGCATGAAGGCAGGCGGACAATTGGTCATTGCGGTGAGTCCGAAGGCAGACAGAGGGCTGGAGGCACAGATTCTGCAGCTTCCGGACGGAAGCCGCTGGGCCGTCGCCTATACCGGGTTTGAGGAGCAGGAGAAGGGAAAGACAGAACTGGTGTCAGCGTTTCTGGCGGACATGCGGGAAGTTCTGACGAAGGTCCTCACAATGGACGGCATCTCAGGGCTGATACTTAATCCCTGGAACCGGACAATGCGCCTTGACAAGCCGCTGATCCGTCTGATTCTGGGAGCCTGACCCCCGGCCTGAAACCGGCGGTATGAGCCGGAAATGCGGGAAAGAGAAGGCCTGACCGGTGTTGCAACAACTATCCGGCCATGCTAAAATGAATTGGTTTGGAAAGCATGCGGGATATGGGTTCCCGGTTAAAATGCAAGGAGGTTAAACATGATTTATTCAGCAGAGGTCAAGGAAATGTGCCCTGTAACCCAGGCAGTACATCACGGCGCCGCTCCGATCCCGGAAGAGGCAAAGTGGGTGAAGGCCCGGGAAATCAAGGACATCTCCGGCTATACTCATGGTGTAGGCTGGTGCGCTCCGCAGCAGGGTGCCTGCAAACTGTCTCTGAACGTGAAGAACGGCGTGATTCAGGAAGCCCTCGTTGAGACGGTCGGCTGCTCCGGCATGACGCATTCCGCGGCGATGGCAGCGGAAATTCTTCCGGGGCTCACCATTCTGGAAGCCCTGAACACAGACCTCGTTTGTGATGCGATCAACACCGCTATGCGCGAGCTCTTCCTTCAGATCGTTTACGGACGTTCCCAGAGTGCATTCTCTGAAGACGGCCTCGCGATCGGCGCCGGCCTCGAGGACCTTGGAAAGGGCCACCGCTCCATGGTCGGGACGACATACGGCACACTTGAGAAGGGACCGCGGTATCTTGAACTGACAGACGGTTACATCACCGATCTGGCTCTTGATGAGAACGATGAGATCATCGGCTACAAGTACGTCAACTTCGGCAAGATGATGGACTTCATCAAGGCCGGTGACGATGCGAACACGGCACTGAAGAAGGCATCCGGTCAGTACGGCCGCTGCGCTGACGCAGTCAAGTTCATCGATCCCCGCAAGCAGTGAGAAGCACAACCGACGGAGGCAAAAATAATGGAAGAATTATTTGAATCATATGACAGAAGAGAGAAGCAGATTCTTGACAAACTCGCCGAGTACGGAATCGGATCCATCCAGGAAGCTGCAGACATCACAAAGGCAGCCGGCCTTGATGTTTATCACATGGTAGAAGGCATTCAGCCGATCTGCTTCGAGAACGCGAAGTGGGCATACACTGTCGGCGCCGCGATCGCCATCAAGAAGGGATGCCGCAAGGCGACCGATGCAGCTGCTGCAATCGGCGAGGGACTTCAGTCCTTCTGTATCCCGGGCTCTGTAGCAGACCGCCGCAAGGTTGGTATCGGCCACGGCAATCTGGGCAAGAGACTTCTTGAGGAAGAAACGGAGTGCTTCTGCTTCCTGGCAGGTCACGAGTCTTTCGCGGCTGCAGAAGGCGCGATCGGTATCGCAACCATGGCGAACAAGGTTCGCCAGAAGCCGCTGCGCGTAATCCTGAACGGCCTCGGCAAGGACGCCGCGCAGATTATCTCCCGTGTCAACGGATTTACATTTGTCGAGACAGATTATGATTACCACACCGGCGAGCTGAAGATCGTCTCCGAGCACTGCTACAGCAAGGACCCGAACGGCCCGAGAGCAAAGGTTAAGTGCTATGGCGCCAATGATGTTCAGGAAGGCGTTGCGATCATGTGGCATGAGAATGTCGATGTATCCATCACCGGCAACTCCACCAACCCGACCCGCTTCCAGCATCCGGTAGCCGGCACGTACAAGAAGGAGCGCCTCGAGGCAGGCAAGAAGTACTTCTCCGTGGCATCCGGCGGCGGTACAGGCCGTACCCTTCACCCGGACAACATGGCTGCCGGCCCGGCTTCTTACGGCATGACCGACACGATGGGCCGCATGCACTCCGACGCGCAGTTCGCGGGTTCTTCGTCCGTCCCGGCTCACGTTGAGATGATGGGTCTCATCGGCATGGGCAATAACCCGATGGTCGGCGCAACGGTAGCCGTTGCGGTTTCCGTTGAGGAAGCAGCGAAGGCTGGAAAGTTCTGATAACAGCGCAGAAAACCCGCCAGGGCTGACTGTACGGAAAATAAAATTATGGGCTGGTTCTCTTCGGAGGACCGGCTTTTTTTGTGTCTTCCCGGATCTTACAGCCAGAATATTCCGGGATAAAAGCGGGAAAGTTGAAAATGTACGCTTTATGTACTAGTATCAGTAAAACAAAAACCGTGTTTGAACTACAAGTGGTGTCCGTGGGTAACAGCCAGAGCCATCTGCGTACGTAGGCTGTTTCCGGTTTATATCCGCGGACAGATTGATTTTCCCGGTACAATACAGAAGAAACACAGGCGGATATTTACATGTATCAATTCAGCAGAGAAGTTCGGGAAGCATATGAGAGATTGAACATTTCCATGGCCATTTACCAGGTTATTGACGGTAAGGTCATGACAGTACTGGTATCCGACGGATTCTGCAGAGCCCGCAAAGATATGCGGGAGCATCTGGCCAGAGCACTTGATGACAGTATGTTCGAGCGGATTTATCCGGAGGATGCGGGAAAACTGGCGATGCTCGGTGAGGAATTCGCCAGACATCAGAAGCCGTATAACAACATCTTCCGGGCCTGCGATGAGGATGGAAACATCCACTGGATTCATGCGATCGGGTACTGGCAGAACATGCCGGATGGAACGGAACTGGCTTTCTGCTATTATCTGAATCTTTCCAAAAGTGAGGAACAGATTGAATCGTACTCAAAACGATATCTTGAACGCCAGAAAGATTTTTTCTTCATCGACTCATTGACAGAACTTCCGAATCTGAATTACTTTCACAAATTTGGAGATGAAAAGATCAATGCGATCCGGATGCACGGGGGACGGCCGGTGCTCTTGTATTTTGATATCATTGACCTGCAGAGTTACAACAATCAGTACGGATATGTGGCGGGAAATGCACTTCTGAAGATGACGGCCGGAATCCTGCGTGAGAGTTATCCGGATGCGTTGGTTATACGAGGGGCCGATGACCGTTTCCTGGTGCTCACAGAGAAAGGCGGAGGAGAAGATGCGATTCGGCTGGTTCGTGACCGAGTTATTCAGAATTCGCGCGGCAATACGGCCGGTGTGAAGGTGAGTGTCTGTCTGCTTGATCCGTCTGACACGGCGTTTACGGCGATGGATCATGCGCTTCATGCATTCAAGACATTCGGGACGGACATGAATTCCTACATCGCGTACTTTACTCCGGAACTGGACAGAACGTATTTCAGGCAGAAACGCCTGATTGATACGTTTGAAAATGATGCAAAGAAGGAGTTTATTCAGGTTTACTATCAGCGAATTGATCTGATCAAACTGGATCAGGAACTGATCAGAAACCTGGGAGAAAATGACGGTAAGAACAAGATGGTTATCCGTGCGATCATAGAAACGTCTCATAAGTTGGGAATCCGCATACTTTGTGAAGAAATTGAAACAAAAGATCAGTACACATTTGTCAAAGAAGCCGGATGCGATTTCATCCAGGGATTTTATCTGTATAAACCGGATTCACTCGAGGCGATTATTCGTGAGTACGGGAAACAGGGACGCTGAAGAGATGCAGAAAGTACAGTTTCGTAAACAGATGAAAGGGGGCATCGTTTGACACCGGAGATATTGGAAATATTTTATCCTCTTTACGTGGAAGTGGATATGTTCGGATCGGTGATTATTCTGGTCCTGATCTTCCGGCTGATCGTTGACAGCCGCATCAGGGGACAGAGAGAGTTCAGAAGACTCCTGATCTGGGAAGTTATCCTTTTTATGTCGGAGGCTATGTCCAGAATCACGCAGGATTACAGGGCGGATTTTACAGATTCACTGGTCATGATTGCCAAGAGTGTATACTTTATATCTTGTGTCGCATCGTCCTGCGCGTGTTTTTCTTATTTTGAGTGCTGCCGGGATTCCGCGTTGTCCCACAGATGCCGCTTCAAAACTTTCAGCAGTATTCCGCTGTATTTCTACATCGCCCTGGTGATCCTCAATCTTTACGGAAAATTCCTGTTCGAGGTGAATGACGAGGGCTTGTATCAGCGTGGACCTGCATTTAATATCACCTATGTTCTCTGTTATTTCTATGCCGCCGTTATTTCCGTGCGGTCGTTTGCCGATGCGTTTCGGAAAGAAAATTACGCGGACAGAGGGTATTTCATACTCCTCGGTGTGTTTCCTGTTGTGCCCGGTATTGCCGGGGTGTTTCAGTATTCCTTCTCGAATATCCCGGTTCTTTGTCCGGCTATGACGATTTTTTCAATATTGATTTATATTGATGCCATGGAACAGCTCATTTATACAGACCCGCTGACGAGTCTTGACAACCGGAGAAGTTTTACACGAGAGCTTGTCACAATGATGAAAAATCAGCGCGCCGATGAAAAATTGTACTTCGCGATGATTGATCTCAATAATTTCAAATCGATCAATGATACGTACGGACACAATGCAGGAGACAGTGCACTTGTGATCGTGGCGGACCCCATGAGGCAGAGCGCGGACAGTCACAGAAACCGTCTGAATCTCTGCCGCTATGGGGGAGATGAATTTGCGGTCATCTTGTCTTCAGATGACAGGATGGAGATCCGGCGCTACCTTAGAGACGTGCTGACGCAGATTGAAGTACTCGTGAAGGAAAGACATATGCCGTGTCCAGTCACATTCAGCGCCGGTGTATCGGAATGGAATGGCAAAGATGAGCCTGGCGAATTCATTGAGAACGCAGACAAAGAAATGTATGTTGTAAAATCAGAACGCCGCAGCAGCCAGTGAACAGGGGGAGCCAATGAAAAATGCGGTAAAAACAATCACATTCCAGAACCGGAACCTTTCCGTCTGTTTCGCGGTATCTTCGGATGGTATCGTGGAACTGAGCCGCTTTGTTCCGGCCGGAATGCAGAAGGCCGGGAACCGGAGCGAAAATGCAGACACGGAAAATGAAATTTTCCCCATTCTGGAAGTCAATATAACCGGAAAGTCAACGCGGGGAATGCACGGTTACAAACACAACTCCGGGAGTGCATCCCTGGATTTCCGCTATCAGAGCCATGAGATTCTGGAAAAGTCTGACGGAAAAGAGCTGATCATAACGCTTGCGACGGATTACGGTGTTTGGGCGTATTACCACATGCGTTTTTACGATGCGGTTCCGGTTGCCCGTGTCCGGACAGAGCTGGTGAACAGAGGGGCGGAAGAGATTCCGGTCGAATTTGTCTCATCCTTTATATATCAGAATGTATGCGGTGAAGGAACGCTTCCGTATTACCGGAAGACAGATGTATATATCCCGTACAACAGCTGGTGCTGCGAAGCGCACTGGGACAAAAAGGATCTGGCAGATATCAATCTGTCCGGTATGATGGTGGACGGTTTTTCAACTCCGGGATTCGGGAACAACCGTTTTGCCTACACGGGACACAGTTCCTGGTCGTCTGTGGAGTATCTGCCGATGGGTATCTGCCATGACCGGGAAATGAATGAGACATACATCTTTCAGGTGGAAAGCTCCGGCCAGTGGAATATCGAATACGATTCGGAGATCGGAAGACGTCTGGCTGTCTGCCTTTCCGGTCCGACGGAGCAGGAGCACGGCTGGTGGGTGAATCTCAAACCTGGGACAGCCTTCACGACAGTTCCTGCGGCATTCGGTGTCGTAAAGGGAGATGTCAGCGACGCAGTGGGGGCCATGACTCTCTACCGGCGCGCGATGCGGCGTCCCAGCGCGGATGACGAAAAGCTGAACGTCGTTTTTAATGACTATATGAACTGCCTGTCCGGCGATCCGACGGAAGAAAAGGAAAAAGCGATCATCGACATGGCGGCGGATCTTGGCTGCGAGTACTACTGCATGGACTGCGGCTGGTATGACAAGGGCTTCTGGTGGGACCGCGTCGGCGAGTGGATGGAATCTTCCGAACGGTTTCCGCACGGTATGAAGGCCGTGTGTGACTACGCGAAAAGCAAAGGGATGGTCATGGGGCTCTGGCTTGAAATTGAGGTCATGGGCACGGCATGCCGCCTTGCGGACAAACTTCCGGATGACTGGTTCATCTGCCGCCACGGACACCGTCACATTGACAACGGCCGCTATCTTCTTGATTTCCGGAATCCGGAAGTTTACCGGTACTGCATGGACGTTGTTGAGCGGCTGATCCGGGATTACGGCGTCGGATACTTCAAGGTGGATTACAATGTCACACAGGGAATCGGCTCGGATCTTCACACGGACAGCTGTGCCGGTGCGATGCTGGGACACTACGAGGCTCTTTACCGCTGGTATGAAGAAATCTTCCGGCGCCATCCGGATCTTGTGATTGAGAACTGCGGTTCCGGAGGCCAGCGCATGGATTACGGAATGCTCCGGCTCCTGAGCCTGCAGTCAACATCGGATCAGACCGATTATCTCTACAACTCCTTTATTGCGGCGGATGTGGCCAGCGCGGTTACGCCCGAACAGGCCGGCATGTGGGTTTACCCGTATGAGGATGACGCTGAGCATGTCATCTACAACATGGTAAATGGTCTCCTTCTCCGCCCTTACATAAGCGGTATGGTGTGGAAGCTCGGGGAGAATTCCATGCGGCTTCTGCGGGAGGGAATTGCGCTCTACAAACAGATCCGGAAAGATGTCCGGAATGCCGTTCCGTTCTGGCCGCTCGGCTTTGGAACCATTCATGACAGTGTGCTGGCATACGGCCTGAAAACGAAGGACACGGTGTATCTGTCAGTCTTCACGCCCGGCACCGATACAGCTGAGATCCCGATGAACTTTGACGGCGGAAAGATAAAATCTGTTGAAGTTCTGTACCCTTCAGAAGGAAACTGCCGTTTTTCTCTTCAGGACGGCCGCCTTACGGTGAAGATGCCGCAAAAGGCCGCCGCCAGACTGTTCCGGTTCTCCCTGCGGGAAGAATGAGCGGTCTTTTTCTATAATATCTGCACAACGGACTTTAAAATACGCGTCCGTTTTCTTCCGCTTTCGGATACGCTTGAGGCAGATGCGTATCCAAAGCGGAAGGATGACAGAAGATATGAAAGAGAGGAGATTGTTTCCGGGGCTGTGCCGCAGGACGGTGTGCCGAGAGGCGTGAAACTTATCATTCTTCCGGCTGATGACGCCTGCGCGCTTGACCCGGACCGGAGACTGGAAGAAGCGCTCGTGAGCTTTGTAAGGCGCGGAGGGGTTCTTGTCCACGGGCCGCTTTCCGGTACGCCGCCCCGGATATTGAGACAGGAGAATTTGAGAACGGGACCGTCGTAGTCAGCCACTCCTCCTATCCGCATTTTCTGGAAGGATATGGAAATCTTCCTCCGCGGACGGCGGTGTTTGTAAAAAAGTGATTGCAAGTTTTGGCGATGCCCTGTACAATAGACGGACAAGGGGCATTAGCGCAGTTGGGAGCGCGTCTCCATGGCATGGAGGAGGTCACGGGTTCAAGTCCCGTATGCTCCATGAACAAGACCCGGAGGACCGTAAATGTGCGGTTTTTCGGGCCTTTTTGCTTTATCCCGGCGTTTCCATAAGTGCTTTCTGAAGCAGCACCTGTGAAAAGTTGATATGGCGCTCCTGAGCCGCTGCATTCAGCCAGGCCGGAAGGGTTACCGTACGGCTGACGGATTTATTTACATTATGTGCTGAAATGGCAGGAAAACCAGGGATAAGAGAGAAATACAGAGCCGTGAGTGCATATGAAATCTATGAGAAGCTGTTGTCTGAGCAAAAACGGACTTCCTGTAAAGTCAGCAAGGCAACCGGTATTGCTACATCGGCATTGACAAAATGGAAACAGGGGGAATACATACCGAAGCGGGATAAATTGCAAAAAATAGCAGATTATTTCGGTGTCAGACTGGAGTTTCTGACAGGTGAATCTCCCTATAGAACAAATGAGGACTTTATCAATTCGTTTAAAACAGTGACAAGCCGGAATATTATACAAACGCGGATATTCGTTCTCTGCCGGTACATATCATCGGCAAGGTCGTGGAAAACAGGCAAAAATACTGATATGGGTGAAACACAATCAACATATGAAAAGGAGCACAGTCTGCTTGTCCGGCGTCTGGCACCCGGCGGCATGCTTCTGCTGAGACGGGACAGCCGGTTTCCGCTTGAAGCGCCGGGAGAGATCGCGCTTTTTGGCAGCGGAGCGCGGTACACCGTCTTCGGAGGAAGCGGGTCGGGCGAAGTGAATGCCAGAAGGTGCATTTCCATAGAAGAAGGCTTGAAAGAAGCCGGGTTTACCGTTACGACGGATGGGTGGCTTCAGGCATATGACGAGGTGCGGGCGCGCGCAATAAAGGACTTTCGAAGAAAGATCATCCGCGAGGCGCTTGCAGCAGGTCAGATCCCGGTGGTGTACGGCATGGGAGCTGTCATGCCGGAGCCGGAATACGATATCCCGCTGACCGGGCCGGGTATGTCCGGAAAATGTGACACGGCGCTTTACGTGCTCGCGCGGATGTCCGGAGAAGGAGCGGACCGCAGGGACATCCCCGGGGATTTCAGACTCACCGGAACGGAGATGCGGGACATCCGGAAACTGAACCGCCTGTACCCGAAATTTATGCTGGTGCTGAACACGGGCGGCCCGGTGGATCTCTCGGAAGTCACGGACGTGAAAAACATCCTTCTGCTCTCACAGCCCGGCGCGCAGGCGGGAGAGGTCTTTGCCGACCTGCTGCTTGGAAAAGCGTATCCGTCCGGAAAGCTCACGGCGAGCTGGTGCGCCGCGAAAGACCTTCCGGAACCCGGAACATTTGGCGATCCGGATGACACGTATTACCGCGAGGGAATTTATGTCGGTTACCGGTACTTTGACACAGCCGGCGTGAGACCGCTTTTTCCCTTTGGATTTGGACTTGGCTGGACGGATTTTGAGACGGAGGTTGAAGATGTCTGGCTTTCCGAAACGGCAGAGCTCTCAGGCGGCAAAGACAGAAAAGCTTTGCAGAATGTTTCGGTCCGGGTGCGCGTCAGGAATACCGGTGCGTTTCCTGGCCGGGAGGTGGTGCAGGCCTACCTGTCGTTTCCGCAAGGGCAGCTGGACCAGCCGTTTCAGGTGCTGGCGGCATTTGCCAAGACGGGGGAACTGGCGCCCGGGGAAGAGCAGGAGCTCACGCTGACGGCTGCCCCGGCGCTTCTGGCCTCGTTTGACAAGAGACGTCTCGCGTATGTTCTGGAGCGGGGGCGGTACATTCTGCGGATCGGCACGGACAGCCGGAACACGCAGCAGGCGGCGGCGCTGAATCTGCAGGAGACGGTGATCGTGCGAAAAACGGCGGTAAAAACGGGAGAGCCGGGCTTTTCCGACTGGCATCCTGAGCAAAAGGAAACAGCCGGGACTTGGGAGACGGGGCACAGGGCGCCGTGTTTCCGGGAGCTGACGCTGAATCCGGAAGAGCTTGTCTTTCCGGCAGAAACGGAAGAAAGCAAAGAGGATCCGCGCACGCAGAAACAGCTGAAAGAGCTTGACGACGCGGATCTTGCCAGACTGAATATGGGCAGGTTTGATGACAAGGGCGGGATTTTGTCGGTGATTGGAAATGCATCCCGGAAGGTGGCGGGCGCTGCCGGAGAGACGGCGGATTTCCTTGAATCCCGCGGCGTACCGGGACTTGTCATGGCGGACGGTCCGGCGGGCCTGCGTCTTTCCAGGGACTGGTACCGGGACAGGAGAGGCGCGGCACGGGCCGTGTCAGACGGACTGCCGGAGTCGGCCACCTGGCTTCTGCCCGGGGTGCTGCGCCGGATTTTAAAGCGCCTGACGGGCGGAAAGGCGCCTGAAGGGGCGGAAATCCGCCACCAGTACTGCACGCCGATCCCGGCAGGGACGTGCGTCGCACAGAGCTTTGACATAAAGCTTTCCGAAACGCTCGGGCGCATGGTGGCAGACGAGATGAAACGCTTCGGCGTGGATCTGTGGCTCGCGCCGGCGCTGAATATTCAGCGCAGTGTCTTCTGCGGACGAAATTACGAGTATTTTTCCGAGGACCCGCTTTTGTCCGGCCGGATGGCGGCTGCCCTGGTGCGCGGCGTGCAGCAGGGCGGAGGCTGCGGCGCCGTGATCAAACATTTCACGGCGAACAATCAGGAGACCGGCCGTTACACGGCAAACAGCCA
Source organism: uncultured Lachnospiraceae bacterium (assembly GCA_903789615.1). Lineage (GTDB taxonomy): Bacteria > Bacillota > Clostridia > Lachnospirales > Lachnospiraceae > UBA4285. The sequence goes on from CAIFEV010000003.1 coordinate 137,995, forward strand.
TGTAAGTGAACGCGGCCTGCGGGAGATTTATCTGCGCAGTTTTGCAGTCTGCATCCGGGAGTCACACCCCGCGGCTCTGATGACGTCGTACAATCTGGTGAACGGCGTGCACACATCGGAAAACAGAGAACTGCTCGAAGGAATTCTCAGGGGTGAGTTCGGATTTAACGGGGTAGTGATGACGGACTGGCTCGTCCCCGGCATGAAGAGGCGCGGGGCAAAGTACCCCGTTCCGGACCCTGCCAGAGTGGCGGCGTCCGGAAATGACCTGTATATGCCGGGATCCGCCGGTGATTATAAAAGACTTCTCAGAGGACTTTCCAGAGGAAGTGTCAGCCGGGGAGAACTTGAGCGGAATGCCGCGAGAGTCCTGAAAATGGTCCGCAGGCTGAAAGACTGATGGAAGATGTGTCAAAGGAGATGACTGATGGAAAATGGTCCGGATGCCAGGAAGTTCTTGAAATTCCGGCGGAGATAGTCTATTGTTTAGCTCGTAGCAGCCACAGGCGGCTGCGCAGTTTGAGATAAGCAGAGTAGGTTTCGACGGGTCAAGTGTCTGACGGACGGAGAGTTGCCGGCAGAACGAAGGATCTCCAGGCGTGGCAAAAGCCGCGAAAAAGATTCGCCGTGTCGGATCCGCATCCCGCTGCTGCATACAGGGCATTACACCTCTTTATGTGGTACGAGATACTGCAGAGGAGGTGTTTTTATGTGGTTTAAACGCATCATCGGCAGTTTCAGAGACTCGGCAGAGGAATTCAGGAAGCTTCCTGTCATTGTCTTCTGCGGTATGATGGGCGCGCTGTCCATTGTCCTCGGAACATTTGCCAGCATTTCGGTGGGGCCGACGATCAAGATCGGCTTCAGCGCCATCCCGAACATCATCGTGGACGCATTCTTCGGGCCGGCCGTGGGCAGCGTCTTCGGTGCGCTGATGAACACGCTGAAGTACATGATCCGTCCGGACGGAGCGTTTTTTCCGGGATTTACAGTGAGCGCTGCGGTGGCGGCTGTCATTTACGGTCTGATTCTGTACAAAAAGAAGCTGACCCTTGTCCGGTTTTTCTTCTCCCAGTTTCTGGTAAAACTTGTCGTAAACGTGGGGCTGAACACGCTCTGGCTGAATATGCTCTACGGCAAGGCGTTTTCAGTGATCCTTCCGGCCCGGATTGTCTCAAACCTGATTCAGCTTCCGGTTGACACCATCGTATACTTTATCCTGTTAAAGGCTGTGTATCAGGTGCTTCTGCCGCGTGTGCGCACCATGGGGCAGGGCGGACACGTGAAAAAAACGTCCAAAAACAGACAGCTCTGAGAAACGGCCGGGTATCTGCTTTTCCCGGAAACCGGCGCGTGACAGAGGAAACTTTGAAACAGAAGATAACGGAGACTCCTGGAAACAGGGATCTCCGTTTTTTGATTGAAACTGCGCAGTCCGGATAAAAATCTGAAAAGAAGAAAACCGTTTGAAAGGTATAATATATCAAAAGTACCGAAGCTGTCATACTTTGAAAATGCATCTTATGAACGCTTCTGCTGCGGCTGACTCGGGGCGTCGGGAACGCCGCGAGGAGATTCCGGCTCCATCCAGCCGGCCAGGGTCTTCACCTGCTTTTTCACTGCTGCGGGGCCGGGCGTTTTTCTGCATTCGCTCGGTTTTTTCTGCATGACGGCGTAGAAGTTGCGGTTAAAGCTGGAGATCGAGTGAAAGCCGACGGCTTCCGATATATCCAGTATGGACATGTCTGTTGTGCCAAGAAGGCTGACGGCATTGTGGATCCGAAGCTGAATCAGGTAGCTGAGCGGGCTTGTTCCCATCACGGAAGAGAAGGTCCGGCGGAAACTTGCGGGGCTCATGTGGCACAGGGCAGAAAGAGAGTCGACGGAAAAATCTTCCGCACTGTGCCGGCGCATATAGTCAAGGGCCGGCATAAGAGGTGCCGTGTCCTGGTGGGTATGAACAAGAGGGCTCCCGATGAAGAACTGGCGGCGGTAGAAATTCATGACATGAACGGTGAAGGCAAGGAAGTATCCGCACACAGCGTACTCGAAATTGTCGCAGTTCCACACAAATTCGTGCAGAATTGTATTAATAAGGTCCCGGATCCCCGGGTGTTCACCGCCCGGGAAAACGGCACTGTACAGATGCTGCATGTTGTAGAAGATATCCTGCCCCTGCAGTTCGGGGAGGCCGCCCACGCGCTGCAGAAGCTGTCCGAGGTCCACGAAAATGTAACTCCACAGGCTTCTGCTACCGGGCTCTGACCAGGTGGTGTGGACCACTTCACTGCCCACGCAGGTGATGTCGCCTTCCTGTATGGTCACTTCTTCATCGCCCAGGATCATGCGGGCATTTCCTTCCCGGCAGAATCCGATCTCCAGGCAATTGTGAAAGTGCAGCCTCGGAGAGCGCACATCCGACAGCCGCCAGGAATCGCCCTGAAGCGCGAGCACGGGAAAATCACTGTTCAGCTCATACGGGCGGTATTCAACAGATTTGATATGCGAGGTATTCATATAAAACTCCGGTACATACGGTTCTGATTGTTATCGTTTATTGTAGCATCATTTAAACAGATGGAAAATGAGGAGAAAAACGCATGAAACGCGGTAATTTCACACTTCCGGGAGAATCCGGATACGAAGATCTGACACTGAAGCTGGCAGAAGAATGGGGCGCGGATGTAATCCGCGACAGCGACGGGACGAGTCTGTCCGGGAAACTTCTGGATGCAGGATATGAGATTTATTCCACGATCTGCTGCATCCGCGGACACAATGCCTGGGCGGTGAAGCATCCGGAAGATCTTCAGCAGACATTTCTGATGTCTGATCCCGTCATCGCGCAGGATGCGTCTGTCAGCATTCATCTGACGGACGGTTATCTCACGGAACAGTTTAAGGTCAACGACAGCCCGGAAAGTGTAAAACTCTGGCAGGTCTTTGACCGGACCGCACAGGTACAGGTTCCGGACCCGCAGTGGCAGTACGAGGCGGAGGCGGGGAATGTCGTGATCACGGGCACCGTACCGTATCACCAGTATACCGTCAATTTTCTCGCATACCGCATCTGGGAAGAGATTTCCATGTACAATCACATCACCAACGGCTGGACGCAAGAGCATCTGATGCCGATTGACCCGAGGAGCCGCGCGGCGCAGGAATATCTCCTCTCCTGGATGGAAGAGTGGTGTAATGAGCATCCGGACACCGACACGGTCCGCTTTACGTCGCTTTTTTACAATTTTGTCTGGATCTGGGGCAGTGACAGAAAACGGCAGAACCGGTTTACGGACTGGGGATCCTATGATTTCACCGTGAGTCCGCTGGCGCTTGCCGGTTTTGAAAAGCAGTATGGATATGCCCTTACTTCGGAAGACTTTATCCATCAGGGCAAACGGCACGCAACACATATGCCGCCGGATAAGAAGCTGCTTGATTACATGGAATTCACCACCCGCTTCGTCACTCAGTTCGGGCGAAAGCTTGTTGATATCGTTCACGCGCACGGAAAGAAGGCTCTGCTGTTCTACGATGACAGCTGGGTGGGGACGGAGCCGTACAGCCGGTATTTTCCGGACATGAACTTTGACGGCATCATCAAATGCGTATTCTCCGGGTATGAAGTCCGGCTCTGCGCAAATGTCCCGGCGAAGATTCACGAGATCCGGCTTCACCCGTACCTGTTCCCGACGGGACTGGGCGGCGCGCCGACGTTTTCTGCGGGCGGGCATCCGGAGCGTGACGCGATGCTCTACTGGGCACATATCCGCCGGGCGCTTCTGCGGCAGTGCGTCGATCGGATCGGGCTCGGCGGATATCTTCACCTGGTGCAGGGGTATCCGGAATTTGTCGACTGTATCGGGAAGATTGCAGACGAGTTCCGGCGCATTCAGCAGCTGCAGAAAGAGGGGGAGGTCTACACCCTGCCGATCCGTGTGGCGGTGCTGCATGCCTGGGGAAAGCTGCGCTCCTGGACACTCTCCGGGCATTTCCATGAGACCTACATGCAGGATCTGATCCATATAAACGAGGCACTTTCCGGCCTCCCGCTGCAGGTCTCCTTTGTAAATTTTGATGACGTGAAGCGCGGGGCGCTTTCCGGTGTGGATGTCGTGATCAACGCGGGACGCGCGGGAAGCGCCTGGAGCGGCGGTGATGCCTGGAACGATCCGGAAGTGGTGTCGGCTCTCACGAAGTGGACGCAGGAGGGCGGTGTGTTTTTGGGAGTCAATGAGCCGTCTGCTGCCGGCGGGGCGATGTCGTACTTCCGCATGGCCCATGTGCTCGGAGTCGATGAGGACACCGGGGCACGGGTATGCGAGGGACGGTATGCATTTGCCGCGAAGACGGTTCCGGGGCTTATCCCGGCGGACGCGTTCATCCGGGCGCGCAAGGGTCGGATCCTCACGGACGGCGCCCACACGGACGTTTTGATGGCACAGACCCTTACCACCGCCGGATACCCTGATCCGGAGCCCGCTCTTACGATGCACCCGTTTGGCGAGGGCATGGGTGTGTATCTTTCGTCCTTTGAATTCACGTATCCGAATGCCAGGATGCTTTTGAACATCATCCTGAAAGCTGCAGGACACGGGCTGGACCGCAGTTTCCTGCCGGACAATCCGTGGTGTGAGTGCGCGTACTATCCGGCTTCAGAGGTGCTTGCCGTCGTCAACAATTCGCAGGAAGAACAGCGCACGCAGATCCGCGTGTCCCGCAGTGGAAATGAAAGCAGTATATCCCTGACGCTCGCTCCGCTTGAGATGAGGTTTCTGGATCTGTCGGAGAGGTTGGCATGACCGGTTATTTATTTGTTCATTTCAGAGAAAAGAAGACGCCGGACGGCGAGCAGGTGTACTTTGCGGTGAGCCGTGATGCATTCCATTGGGAGGCGCTTGGCGGCGGAAAGCCCGTCCTGATGTCGGATGTCGGGGAAAAAGGAGTCCGTGACCACACGATTGCGCGCCTGTCTGACGGGAGTTTCATAATCCTTTCAACGGATCTGTCTCTGGCAAATGGCTTTGAGAGCCGGTATGGCGGAAGCTGGAAAAATGTCAGTGAAAAGGGAAGCCCGTATCTGGTGCTCTGGCGCTCGAAGGATCTTATCAGCTGGAGCCCGGCCCGTCTCATAAATCCGGATCCGGACAGTTGCCACACCGGATGCCGCTGGGCTCCGGACATTATACGCGACGAACAGAATGACAGATATATTCTGCACTGGTCGGCGCCGGATCCTGCGTCCGGATACGGACAGATGCGGATTTTGTGCGCGGAAACGAAGGATTTTGAATCGTTTGGCAAAGCGGAAGTCCTGTTTGAGGAGAAAGGGCATTCCTACATCGATTCCGCCATCTACCGGGAAGACGGGAGATATTATCTGTTTGTGAAATGCGAAAGAAATCCGGGACGGATTGTCCTTCTTTCTTCCGAAAAGGTGACGGGGCCCTGGGAGACTGTACCCGGGTTCCACGACACGGCGTATTCGCTGGAAGAAGGAAAGTATGAGGCGCCGACTGCCTGCCGCACGCCGGACGGGCGGTGGATTCTGTTTCTGGACTGCTACGCGAGTCCCGCGAGGCAGGGCTATGTTCCGTTCATCGCAGACAGCCTGAAGAGCGGTGCTTTCCGACCGGCTGGAAAGGAGTGCACGTTCCCGTACGGCTTCAAGCACGGAACGATTCTTCCCATCACGCAGGAAGAGTACAGCCGGCTGAAAGCGTTCTATAGCTGAAGAAGCCAGAACTGACGGGCGTTATAGCTTCAGACTTTCAGCAGCGGTAACATTTGCCAATGCAGGCGGGGCGGCAATCCGTGGTATAGTGTAGCGAAGCAGAAGAAAGGGAGGATACCATGGAAGACAGGCTGTATTCGTCGATCGGAGAGCTGGTGGGGCACACGCCGCTCGTGGAACTTACGGGATTTGAAAAGGAGCACGGGCTGACAGCCCGGATCCTTGCCAAGCTGGAGTATTTTGAACCGTCGGGGTCGGTGAAGGACCGCGCGGCGTTCTGGATGATCCGCGCCGCGGAAAGAGAGGGGAAGATCCGGAAGGGAGACGTGATCCTTGATTTCACGAGCGGAAACACGGGGATCGCGCTGGCGGCGTACTGCAATGCGCTCGGATACCGGTTCGCGGCGGTGCTGCAGCCAGGCGTTTCAAAGGAGCGTACGCAGATCCTGAAGGCATACGGGAGTATATTCCTGGAATTTAAGGACATTCCGGGTGTTTCGGAGATGATCCGCTCGGAGGGGCTGAACTTCGGAAAGTTCTATGTACTTCTTCAGAAATACGCCGATGAGCATGGATACTTTTTCATCAACCAGGGCACGAACCAGGCGAATGTGCAGGCGCACTACTTCGGAACGGGGCCGGAGATCTGGGCGGCCACGGAGGGACATGTGGATTTCTTCACGGCGCTGGCCGGGACGGGCGGAACAATTGCCGGCTGCGGGAAGTTCCTGAAGGAGAAAAATCCGGACCTGAAGGTGATCGGTGCCCAGCCTTCTCCCACTTCTCGCAAGGACAGCGCGTATCCGGAGCGGGATACCATCGACGGCGTCACGGCGTTTGAGGGTGTCGATGAAGACGCGGTTCCGCACTTTTTCGAGGAGTTTCAAATACACTGTGACGAGGTGCTGGATCTTGACGCTGACGAGGCATACGAGACCGGGCGGGATCTGGTCAGAAGCGACGGTTTGTTTCTGGGGCAGTCGGCGGCGGCAGCGGTTCTTGCGGCAAGAAAAATTGCCGAACGCCCTGAGGCGTCCGGCAAAACCATCGTATGTGTGTGTGCTGACAATGCGTTCAAGTACCTGTCGACCGGGATATACCGGGAGGACGTGTGATCCGGGTCAGATCCTTGCGGCACCGGACTCGTGTGCGGCTTTGTTCACGGCTGCGGACACGGCCCCGGCAACTCTCGGGTCAAATGCTTCCGGGATGATGTAATCGGCGGACAGTTTGTCGCCCACAAGAGAGGCAAGTGCGTCCGCGGCTGCGATCAGCATGGTGTCGTTGATGTCCGAGGCGCGCGCGTCAAGCGCCCCGCGGAAGATCCCCGGAAACGCCAGAACGTTGTTGATCTGGTTCGGGAAATCACTGCGCCCGGTCGCGATTACGGCAGCTCCGCCGGCTTTCGCGTCATCCGGGAAGATCTCCGGCGTCGGGTTGGCGCAGGCGAAGATGATGGCATCTTTGTTCATGGTCCGGACCATGTCTGTGCTCAGGACGCCGGGAGCCGACACACCGATGAACACGTCCGCGCCTTTGATCACGTCGGCAAGAGATCCGGAACGCTTCCTGCGGTTGGTGATGCGGGCCATTTCGGTCTTGACCGGATTCAGGTTGTCGCGGCCTTCAAAGATGGCGCCGCGGCGGTCAACGAGCGTGATATCTTTTGCACCGGCTGAAATCAGGAGACGGCTGATGGAGATGGCAGCGGCGCCGGCGCCGTTCACAATGATGCGTGCGTCTGTAAGTTTCTTTCCGGTCAGCTTCAGGGCATTCATAAGGCCGGCCAGCGTGATGACGGCCGTGCCGTGCTGGTCATCGTGGAACACCGGGATGTCGCAGCGCTCCTTCAGGCGCTGTTCGATTTCAAAGCAGCGCGGCGCGGATATGTCCTCCAGGTTGACGCCGCCAAAGGACCCGGCGAGCAGCGCTACGGTGTTGACGATGTCATCGACATTCTTGCTGCGGATGCAAAGCGGGATGGCGTCCACGCCTCCGAAGGCTTTGAAGAGTACACATTTGCCTTCCATGACGGGCATGCCGGCCTCCGGGCCGATGTCGCCAAGCCCCAGAACCGCGGTGCCGTCGGTCACGACAGCCACGGTGTTCCAGCGGCGGGTGAGTTCAAAGCTCTTGTTTTTATCTTTCTGAATTTCAAGACAGGGAGCCGCGACGCCGGGCGTGTAGGCCAGCGACAGATCGTCTCTGCTGCTCACCGGGACGCGCGGTGTAACTTCCAGTTTTCCTTTCCATTCGGCGTGAAGCCGGAGAGATTCTTTTGCGTAGTCCATCAGATTTCTCTTCTCCTTTTGAGCGATTTACGATTGATTTCCGATACGGTTTATTCATATCATATTACTGGGAAATAGGCAAGAAAAACCCCGGCGGCCCAAAAGGTCCGCCGGGGATAAATCCTGGGAAATGTATACCTGCCCGCACCGGAAAAATCAGTCCAGATCTTTGCCGGTCAGAAGCTTATAGGCTTCTTTGTACTTGGCGATGGTCTTGTCGATGATATCCTGCGGAAGGTTGTAGTCGCTGTCCGGATGCGCCTTGAGCCAGTCGCGTACGAACTGCTTGTCAAAGGACGGCTGGCTGTGGCCGGCTTCGTACCCCTCCAGCGGCCAGAAACGGCTGCTGTCCGGTGTGAGCATCTCGTCGCCCAGCACGACTTCTCCGTTTTCGTCAAGGCCGAACTCGAACTTCGTATCGGCGATGATGATGCCGCGGGAGAGTGCGTAGTCGGCGCACTTCTTGTACAGCGCAATGGTACAGTCGCGGATTTTTGTTGCATATTCTTTTCCGTGGCCCGGGAACTTCTTCTCGAGAACGTCGATGCTCTTCTCATAGCTGATGTTTTCATCGTGATCGCCGATCTCGGCCTTTGTAGACGGCGTATAGATCGGCTCCGGCAGCTTCTGGCACTCTTTCAGACCTTCCGGAAGCGGAATGCCGCAGACGGTGCCGTTCTTCTGATAGCTGGCCCAGCCGCTGCCTGTGATGTAGCCGCGAACGATGCACTCGATCGGGATCATCGTCAGCTTCCGGCAGAGCATGCTGTTGCCGGTGAACTCCGGTTTGCGGAAAAACTCCGGCATGTCGTTCACATCTGTGCTGATCATGTGGTTCGGCATGATGTCCTTCGTGTAATCAAACCAGAACCTTGACATCTGGGTCAGAACGGTGCCTTTTTTTGTGACCTTGTTCTTCAGGATGACGTCAAACGCGGAAATGCGGTCCGTTGCAACCATGACCAGCGCATCGCCGATGTCATAGATCTCACGCACCTTGCCTTCTTTGATGGGGCTGTACTCTTTCATAGCTTCCTTCCTGGCCGGATATAAGCCGGCTGCCGCCTGAATAAATTCTCTGCCGGTTCAGTATAAAACAAAATCCGGGAAACTTAAAGTACTGTATAAGTCGGTCGCAACGCAGGGCCGGATGCGCGCTTGCGCGCATATCCGGCCTGGCGTTAGCGACCACAACAGGTATGAGCATGAAGCGACGCGTCAGCGGCGCGGAATATGACTTCTGGCGCACGTTTCCCGCCCGGAAATGGTTTGTATAAATGCGGAAAGGCGGTATAATACTGGAAAGCCCACCGGTTCGGGATGAGGGTGCCTGAGGGTGCCTGGCCTGCATCCAGTGCAAACATATAAGACGACGGATGGAATGCGAGGCCGCCGGGGGCTTTTTTATTTTCAGAGGGGATTTTGAATACATGAACATCACATACGAGAGGCTGATGCCGGATCCGGAAGTCATCCGGGAGATGTATCCCGTGACGCCGGAAATTCAGGCAAACAAGGCGCAGCGCGACAGAGAACTGAAAGACATTCTCTCCGGAAAAGAGGACAAGTTTATCCTTGTTGTCGGTCCCTGCTCGGCTGACAATGAAGAGGCGGTTCTTGACTACTGCACGCGGCTGTGGAAGGTCGCCGAAGAGGTGAAGGACCGGATCTTCATCGTGCCGCGGGTTTACACCAACAAGCCGCGCACGAAGGGAACCGGGTACAAGGGCATGCTGCACCAGCCGGACCCGGAAGGCAAGTCCGACATGCTGGCGGGACTCATCGCAATCCGGAAGATGCACCTTGACGTGTGTCTTCAGACGGGCTTTACGACGGCTGATGAGATGCTGTATCCGGAAAATCACAGCTTCCTGGATGATGTTCTTTCCTATGTGGCGGTCGGTGCGAGATCGGTCGAGAACCAGCAGCACCGGATGGTTGCGAGTGCGGTGGACATTCCGTGCGGTATGAAGAATCCGACATCCGGCGACTTTTCCGTAATGCTCAACGCGATCGTGGCAGCGCAGGCGCCGCAGACCTTTATTTACAGGAATTACGAAGTGCATTCCAAGGGCAACCCGTATGCCCACGCGATTCTGCGCGGCGCGATCAGCAAGCACGGGTCTGCGGTTCCGAATTATCACTATGAGGATCTGATCCGCCTGTATGATATGTATCAGAAAACGGACGTGAAGAACCGGGCCGTGATCGTGGACTGCAATCACAGCAATTCCGGAAAGCAGTATATGCAGCAGATCCGGATCGCGAAGGAAGTTCTGCACAGCATGAAGCAGAGCCGGGAGCTCAGGGAAATGGTTAAGGGGCTGATGATCGAGAGCTACATCGAGCCGGACTGCCAGAAGATCGGCGAAGGTATCTACGGAAAGTCCATCACGGACCCGTGCCTCGGCTGGGACGACACAGAAAAGCTGATCCGGGAGATCGCGGATACCTTGGCGTGAAAAGAGATCCTGCAGGAGAGGAATAAAGATGGGTAAAAAAAAGAAAAGGGCGCTGGCAGCCGGTGCGCTGCTGGGAGCGGCTGTCTACGGCGGTGCCTGTGAGGTGCTGTTCCGCATGGCACTGACACGGGAGAGCCTGACGCTTCACGGTCCTCTGGCCCGTTTCACAGGCAAGGGATCAGGAGAGCGAGAGACCGACTACTCCCGCGGCAAGAAGATGGGCGTGGCCTGGTGCGAGGCACAGCCGATGAAGGATGTGTGGATCACAGCAGATGACGGTGTGAAACTTCACGCGAAGTTCTTCCCGGCGGGATCCGGGGACGGGGCAGGAGGAGACGGCCCGAAGCGCGCCGTGCTCTGCGCGCACGGATACCGCGTGAGCGGTTTCTGGGACTTCGGCGGCCAGGTCCGCTGGCTCCACCGGATCGGCTGCGATGTTCTGCTGATCGATGAGAGAGGAACAAACATGAGCGGCGGTGAATACATCACGTACGGCGCTCTGGAGAAGAGAGACATCGCCCGTTGGGCCGTATGGCTTGATAATCACGAGGGCGGCAGTCTTCCGATCTATCTCTTTGGCGTATCGCTTGGCGGCGCGAGTGTCGAGATGGCCTCCGCGCTTCCGATGCCATCAAGCGTCAAAGGCGTCATCGCGGACTGCGGCTACAGCTCCGTGCGCGATATCTTCGCGGATCAGGCGAGACGTGTGCTGCACCTTCCGCCTTACCCGCTTCTTTGGATCGAGGAGCTCAAGTGCCGCCTGAGAGCCGGCTTTTCCTTTGCCGACGCCGACGCGGCGGGTGCCCTGCGGGAGAACCGGAAGCTGCCGGTGCTGTTTATTCACGGGACGGCGGATACATTTGTCCTGCCGGAGAACGGGGAACGGAATTACATTGCCTGCAGCGCGCCCAAGCGCATTGTCTGGGTGCAGGGGGCCGCGCACGCCGCTTCCTACCTGACCGACAAGGAGCTCTATGAGCGCGAAGGTGAGAAGTTCTTTGAAGAAGTAGAAAACGGAACATTCTGCTAGATTTGTCAGAGAGGACGGGCAGAAGCCTTTAAAGGGCTTCCTGTCCGTCCTTTTCAGATGAAAAGAGAGGAGAAGTGACATGGCATTTAAACTCAGAGAGTATACGCCGCCGGATTTCCGGGAAAAACGGTTTGAAGAGGCGCCGGACGCGGTGCTTGAGGAAGCGCCGAAAGACGCGGTGGCGCCTGAAAGGTATCACGCCATGAGCATCTACCCGGAGTACTTCAAAATCGGCGGCAGATGGCTCCTGGCGGAAGACAGCCGGATGGACTGCGTCCCGGTTTACGAGAATGGCAGGATCATCGTCCGGGAGTTCCGGCTGCTTAAAGAGGGCGATCTGGTTGTGACCGGCCGCACGGAAGACGCAAGCGAGGGGATTTTCGTATATCCGGACGGGTTCCGGGAGGAAGAGGGCATACGGCAGACTTTTGCGTTCCGGCAGGGCAGATCAAGAGAAACGGCTTTTTCACGGGACTATGACGAGCTCTATGAACTTCTGAAATACGAGCGGGAACACGGGTATGTCGTGTGGGTCATGGGACCGGCATTTGCCTTCGATCACGATGCCCGCAAGGCATTTTCACGGATTATTGAGGCGGGATATGCCGATGCCATTATGGCCGGCAACGCGCTTGCCACGCACGACCTGGAGGGCGCCTATCTGCACACGGCGCTGGGCCAGAATATTTATACGCAGGAAAATGTGCCGAACGGTCATTACAATCATCTTGACACGATCAACCGCGTGAAGTATTACGGCTCGATTCCGGAGTTCATCCGCCGGGAGCACATCGACAACGGCATCATCTATACCTGTGAGAAATGTCACGTGCCGTATGTGCTTGCCGGTTCGATCCGGGATGACGGCCCGCTTCCGCCGGTTTACGGGAACGTCTACGAGGCGCAGGACGCCATGCGCGCGCAGGTTCGCAAAGCGACCACGGTCATCTGCATGGCGACGATGCTTCACACCATCGCGACGGGCAACATGACGCCGTCTTACCGCGTTCTGGCGGACGGAAGCGTCCGGCAGGTGTACTTCTACTGCGTCGACATCTCGGAATTCACCGTCAACAAGCTGACGGACCGCGGGTCGCTCTCCGCGCATGGCATTGTGACCAACGCGCAGGATTTCGTCGTAAATGTGGCGAAGGGCCTGGGGCTGGAGTGATTCCGGGAGACAGACAAAAAAGAAAAAGCGTCCGGATGTGGGGAGTACAAAAACCCCGGGATGAGGGAAAATTTTTTCCTCACCCCGGGGTTTATCATTTGTCACCGAACGAGATGCCGATGTCTCTGGCGGTCTGGATCACGTCATTGCCAAGCGGAACAGTTTTAAGCTTTCCGGCCACTTCTTTGAGCGGGACCGGCACGATGACGCCGTCGCGCATGCCGACCATGTTGCCCCAGTTCTTGTCGCGGATGAGCCGCGCAGCTGCGGTGCCAAAGCGCGTTGCCAGAACCCGGTCGTACGGGCACGGGCTGCCGCCGCGCTGGATGTGGCCCGGGACGGCGACGCGGACTTCGTGTCCGGTGAGGCTGCCGAGGTCGTCCGCCAGCTGGTACGCGACAGACGGATACGCCTGCTGCTCGCGCCGGCTGCGGAATTCCCGCTTGTTCAGCTTCGCCTCGTCTTTGGTCATGGCGCCCTCGGCGATGGCGATGATGGAGAAGCGCTTCCCGTTTTTGCTGCGCCGGTCGATCATGCGCGCCAGAACTTTCGGATCATACGGGATCTCCGGCAGCAGGATCGCGTTGGCGGATCCGGCGATGCCGGCGAAAAGCGTCAGCCAGCCGACCTTGTGCCCCATAATTTCGACGATGAACACGCGGCCGTGACTGGTGGCCGTGGTGTGAATCGAGTCGAGGACATTGGCCGCGACGGCCACGGCGGACTGGAATCCGAATGTGACATCCGTTCCCCATAGATCGTTGTCGATCGTCTTCGGGAGTGTGACCACGTGCATGCCCAGCTCCGAGAGAAGATTGGCGGTCTTGTGTGTGCCGTTGCCGCCCAGGATCACCAGGCAGTCCAGCTTCAGCTTTTTGTAGGTGGACTTCATGCCCTCGATTTTTTCTTTGGCTTCCGACGTTCCGGAGATCAGCAGCTTGTACGGCTCACGGCTTGTGCCCAGAATCGTGCCGCCCAGGTTGATAATGCCGGAAAAATCGTTCGGCGTCATCTTCCAGCAGTCACCCGTGATCAGTCCTTTGTATCCGTCACGCAGGCCGTAAATCTCGACATCCTTGCCGAATTCCAGATACAGCGCCTTTCCGACGGCACGGATCGCGGCGTTCAGTCCCTGACAGTCGCCGCCGCTGGTAAGAATCCCAACTCGAAGCATGTAATTCCTCCTTCTGTAATCATCAGATTTCGTCTTCGTCCGCGGACCGCGGTGTCTCCTTCGGGTGAGCCGGGCTCGCGCTCTCCGCGGCTTTCTGTCTCTCGAATTTCTCCCGCGCGATGCGGATGAACTCCTGCTGAGAGTTTACCGCAGGTCTGCCCCTGTGTTCAATATGAACATACTCCTTATTCGACATCATCTGCCGCGCGTTCACGTTGTCCGACCACATCGTCTCCAGAATGGCAAATGCCCGTTCCTTCAGATCCTCGTCCAGAATCGGGAATACCAGTTCCACGCGGCGGTCAAGGTTCCTGGGCATCCAGTCGGCGGAACCCATGAAGATCCGCGGATTCCCACCATTTTCAAAGCGGAAGATCCGGCTGTGCTCGAGCAGCTGTCCGACGATAGAGATGACGGTAATATTTTCCGACACACCGGCAAGACCCGGGATGAGGCAGCAGATGCCGCGCACGATCAGACGGATTTTCACGCCGGCCCGGCTTGCGTCATACAGCAGATTGATAATCTCCGGGTCGACAAGCGAATTCACCTTCGCGGTGATGCCGGACGGAAGGCCTTTTTTCGCATTGTCCGTCTCACGGCGGATGAGCGCCTCAAAGGCATCGCGCATGCCGTGCGGTGCCACGATCATCTTGCCGAAGATCGGCGGGCGCGAGTAACCGGACAGGAAGTTGAAAAGTCCCGACGCATCCACGCCAAACGGCTCGCGGCAGGTGAACATGCCGATATCCGTGTACAGTTTTGCGGTGGAGTCGTTGTAGTTTCCGGTGCCCATGTGCAGATAGCGGCGGATTCCGTCTTCCTCGCGGCGCACAACCAGTGTGATCTTGCAGTGCGTCTTCAGGCCTACCAGGCCGTAGATTACGTGGCAGCCTGCCTGCTCGAGCTTCAGGGCCCAGTTGATGTTGTTCTCCTCGTCGAAGCGCGCCTTCAGCTCGACCAGCACGGTCACCTGCTTGCCGTTCTCGGCGGCGCGGATGAGCGCGGCGATGATGGGAGAGTGGCCGGATACGCGGTACAGAGTCTCTTTGATGGCCAGTACATCCGGATCGTCGGCGGCCTGCCGCACGAAATTGACAACGGCATCAAAACTCTCATACGGATGATGCACCATGCGGTCCTTGTCCCGGATAGCCTGGAAGATGTCGCTGTATCCCCAAAAGTCAGCTGGCGGATTGACCGGTGTGAGTTTCGGATAGCGAAGGGCATCTTCACCCTCGATATTTGCGAACTTCGAGAAAAGCGTCAGGTCGAGGGGGCCATTTTCCACGTAGATGGCTTCCTTGCGCACATCGAGCTGTCCGGCGAGGAATTTCGCCGTGGCCGGATCGCAGCCGCTCATCAGTTCGAGCCGCACCGGCTTGCCCCGCTTGCGCTTCTTGATTGACTCGCGGATTTCGATCAGCAGATCCTCCGCGTCCTCGTCGATTTCCAGGTCTGAATTTCTCGTCAGGCGGAACGGACTGCAGGAGAGGATCTCACTTCCCTCAAACAGTCTGTCCATGAAGCAGATGATGATATCTTCCAGCAGGCAGTAGGTGTGCTCGGCCTGCCCCGGAATTTCCAGGAAACGCTGCAGGATGCCGGGAACCTGAACCACGGCAAATGCTTCCTGCGGCTTCTTCTCTTTTTTCTTTTTGTCTTTTGCCTTGCGCTCGTAGTCCGCCGGATCGCCCACAGCAAGCCGCACGCAGATATTCAGGCTCTTGTTGGCAAGAAACGGGAACGGGCGGGAGTTGTCTATGGCAAGCGGTGTGAGAACCGGGAACAGCACTCTGTCAAAATAGGAGCGGATGAAGGAGAGCTGCTCTTCGTTCATCTTTCCGGGACGGATGAATTCAATCCCCTCATGTTTCAGGGTCGGCAGAATCGAGCGCCGCAGGCAGGAGTACTGCTTCTCGGAGAAATCGTGAATTTTTTCGGAAAGAAGTCCGTATAGCTGTTCCGGCGTGAGGCCGGACACATCCCGTTTGCTGTATTTGTGGTCGACCTGAACCTGTACACCGGCCACGCGGACCATGAAGAACTCGTCCAGGTTGCTCCCCGTTATCCCTAAGAATCTGCAGCGCTCCAGCACCGGATTCTCTGCCTCATACGCCTCGTCCAGCACCCGGGCGTCAAAGTCCACCCACGAGAGCTCGCGGTTGTAGTAGGGGTACGGATTCTCCGGCTGCGCAAGCGGTTTTACACCGGCTGCGATGACATCTTTCTTGGCGGTCGGGAAAGCGGCACCGGGGATGGATTCGTTGAGATTCTCCATCGAAGGACTCTGCACATCGCCGGTTCTGCCGGTGCCTTTTTTCTTTTCAAATTTTTCTTTATCGTCAGGCATAGTTTCTACTCTCCTCGTGATTCTCTGTGGTTATTTTATTGCACTTTTTACCCGGAGCCGGATGCCGGTTCCGAACACGTCCAGAAAATACGCGGCACACTGCTCAAAGGCGTAGCTCTCCAGGTACATGTTGGCATTCGTCCTCCCGGATATCTCCATGGTATCCTCCCGCATCCGCACTGTGATGTCCGAGAGCTTCTCCGTGTGGGTATTGTCCAGGGCGTTGGCAGCGCGGAAGATGGCCGTGAGCTTCGCGGCTTTTGTCCGGATATCTTCCGGCAGAGAGGTAAACTCCCGGTCGGACATGTCCGGCTCCTCCAGCTCGTTGTAGCGTGCGATCGTGGCGGCAAGCAGCATGTCGCTTTTTGTCGCGCCAATGAGATCTGTGTGACGGATGACCTCATACCCGGACTGCAGGTGATGTCTTGCCGAAACCGCGTGTCCGCACTCGTGCAGAACGCAGGCCAGCTCCAGAACCGCGCGGTCGCGATGTGAAAAACTGTGCTGGGATGCGAGACGGTCAAACATCTTCAGGCTGATATTCCGGATGTATTCCGAATGACCCTTGTTGCAGTGGTAGAAGTCGGCCGTGGTGGCGGCGCAGGACAGGATAATGTCGTGCAGGTAGTCCTTGTATGACTCCAGTTCCGCTGGGAAAAGAACGCTGCGGATCAGGCAGTCGCTCATGTCCGAGCGGGGAGATAAAACCAGGTCAGCCTGCGTGAAGGAGACGAGGGACAGATACAGCGCCAGCGACAGGTACAGCATTTCCGCCGTGCGGGTGCCAAGCTTGTAGCGGATCGCGATGGACTCCGGCCTCTGTGCCCGGATTTCGTCGTACAGCGCGCGCATCTTTTCCACCGGAATCCGGTACATTCCTCCCGTGAAGGGGCAGTCTGTCATGGCTGCAATGACGCTGATCATGCTTCCCGTGAACACGACATTCCGGATATTGCGGCAGTCGACCTCGAGATTGTCATAGGTGAGCATAGAATGGATGTAGTCCGCGATGACATGTCCGAAATCATCGGTTGTCTGCTGGATACTGCGGAACATTTCGCCCAGCTGCAGGGCTCCGGTCGGAACTGTCATGGAATCATACATGGTCTGGCCGTTGTAAAAGGCGATTCCGACACTTCCGGCTCCGACAAAGGAGAAGAGCGTCGTGTCCTTCGGAAGTGCCGAGGACTCGCGCAGAGTCCGGATCATTTCATAATAAATAAGGGATTTTTCCTCGTTGTCCTCCAGCACCACGACGTCAAGCCCGGTGCGGATCTTAATCTGATCCAGCACGAAGGCGCGGTTCTTTGCGCGCCGCAGCGCGTTTGTCGTCACGGCAGTCACGTCTTTCACCGCATATTCCCGGATGACATTTAAGAATCCTTCCAGTGCCTTTATCAATTCACGGACCGTCGCCTGGCTGACACAGCCGGTTGAATACACGTCACGGCCGAGCGCAACCGGGTAGGAGAGCGCCTCGATCCGGTCCATCTTTCCCTTACGTACCTGGGCGATCTGCATTCGGGTCTCGCTGCTGCCTATGTCGATCAGCGCGGCGACCTTCGGGTACCTGTTTGCTTTCAAGTAAAGCCTCCTTTGAACATTTCCTGATGACAGGTCGTACTACAGTCATTATACCATCAGGATATGTAAATTTGCTGTAAAGTATAGTGTCCGGGGACGGTAAAATCTGGCAGAATGACTTCCTTTCACAGATCCGCTGCCGTATAATAATGGCAAATGAAAAACCCACACCGGGGCTGTGGGTTTCCACACTTTGAAGGAAACGTGAAAAAAGAGAAGAGAGAGGCAGGTATGCGGGAAATCAGTGGCAGAAAGCCGTCCACGAAGCTGGGAGCCCAGCTGATGTATGGCATGGCGGAGTTTTCGGGCGGCGGTGCATTTGTCATCATCAACACATTCTTCACTGTCTTCATGACCAAGGCGCTGGGAATGCCGGCAGCGCTGGCGGCATTCATCCCGCTGATCGGTCATGTGTGGGATGCCATCACAGACCCGATCATGGGCAACATCGTGGACCGGTCAAAATCGCGGTTCGGTCCGAAACGGTTTTACATTCTGGTGGGCGGACTGCTCACATCTCTGGCATTCGTGCTGCTGTGGCTGACGATTCCGACAAGCAGCGTCGCGGTGCAGTTCGTGTTCTATGTGCTGATGTATGTGCTGTTCTCGACGGCCTTCACCATCATCATGGTTCCGTACAACGGCCTGCTGCCGGATATGATCGACGA
This sequence comes from uncultured Lachnospiraceae bacterium, assembly GCA_903789615.1. GTDB lineage: Bacteria > Bacillota > Clostridia > Lachnospirales > Lachnospiraceae > UBA4285. The sequence goes on from CAIFEV010000003.1 coordinate 156,462, forward strand.
CTATGCTATGCGCTCGAAGTTCTCGAATGTGCGCATGCTCTGGTCGACGTTCGGTTCCATGGTGTCGGGGCTGGTGCCGTCCCTCATGATCAGGGACAACACCGATGCCTCCTCGTATCTGCGCGTGGCGATTCTGTTCGCGGTTCTGTACGGCATCACCTCGGTCGGTACCTTTGCCGGCACCTGGGAGAAGCAGAAAGAGCCGGTGAAGACCAGCATGAGCGAGAGCTTCGTTCAGGCGGCCAGCGTTTTCAAGAGCCGTTCCTTCCGCATCTTCGTCGGCATCTATCTGACCGGCCAGTGCGGCATGGATTTTGTTTCCGGCATGGCCGTCTACTATGTGGATGACGTTCTGAACGGGTATTCGAAAAATTATCTGGTGTATCTGATGGCCATTATTCTCGTCGCGCAGCTGATCGGCATGCTGATCTTCGGACCGGTCATGGCCAGGACTTCAAAGCGCACGACAATCCTCATCGGCGCACCTATCCGGATCGTGGCGATGCTGGGGCTTTTGTTCTTCTCCTATGAAGGGGCGGATATCGTTCCGGTGCTCATCCTGACGTTCTTCGTGGGACTGGGCAACGCGGCGACACTCACGAGTATTTTCGCGATCATGGCGGATATGGCGGATGTCGACGAGCTCGTCACTTCGGTCCGCCGGCCGGGAACCGTGTCGGGCATGGCGACATTTGCCAGAAAGATTTCCTCGGGATTGTCCGCGGCCTGCATCGGCTGGCTCATCGCAGCAGTCGGGTATGATTCCGGACTTGCCGCGCAGGGGCTGCGTCAGTCGGTCTTCACGCAGCGCGGCATCGCTCTGATCTACATCTTCGTCCCGGTCATCCTGGTTGCCGGACTTTTCGCCCTCGGCCTGCGCTTCCCGATCCAGCGCCGCGAGTTTGAAGTTGTCCAGAAGGACATCGCCCGCCGCAGAGGCGAGGATTCCTCCGAAGTGACGGAAGAAGAAAGAAAAATCTGCGAGCGCGTCACCGGGATTGCCTATGAGAATCTCTGGAATAAAGACAATATGAAATTCACGAAGAAATCCAAGGCGTGAGATAAGAAAAACAAGGACCCTTAAGTGCAAAAAAACGGGCAATGGAAATCTGCAGAAACTGCACGCTCCACTGCCTGTTTTTTTGTTTCCGGCGCGTTTAAATCCGCGCCGTCACGTGAAATACTTTTCCCGCGTCATCTTTTGTGACGGGGATATCGTTTCCGCTGATTTCCTTTCCGTTAACGAGTAAACTCCTGACGCCGCTGCAGTGCCCGTCCGGATTCTCCACCCGGATCACAAATGTGGCGCCGCGGAAACGTCTTGTCACGGTAAATCCGCGCCAGCTCTCCGGAATGCACGGGTCGATTTTCAGGCCTGAAAGCGTCGGCTTCACGCCCAGAATATACTGGGACACATCGACAAATGTCCAGGCGGCCGTGCCGGTCAGCCAGCTGTTCTTGGCTTCGCCGAAATGAGGAGCGTCCGGGCCGGCAACCATCTGTGAGTACACATACGGCTCGGTGCGGTGAATTTCCGACACGTCCTGCAGGTAGGCCGGACAGATGCGGCGGTAGACTTCAAAAGCCCTGTCCCCGTGCCCCATCACCGCCTCGGCGATGGAGATCCACGGGTTGTTGTGACAGAAGATGGCGCCGTTCTCCTTGTACCCCGGCGGATAGGAGGAGATCTCGCCGAGATTCAGATGATACTGTGTGTAGGACGGCGCCAGGATTCTTGTGCCGTATTTCGTGTCAAGCCGTTCTTTTACGGATTCCAGCGCGGCCTCTGCTTCGCCGGTCTTACTTCCGACGCCGGCCAGGACGCAGAAGCCCTGCGGCTCGATGTAGATTTGGCCTTCTTTGCATTCGTGCGAGCCGACTGCTTTGCCGTTTGCGTCATACGCGCGCAAAAACCACTTTCCGTCCCATCCGGACGTGAGAAGCGCGGTATTCATCGCGTCAAGCTCTTTCTGTACACCGGCGGCTTCCTCTTCAAGCCCTGTTTCACGGCACAGGTCGCCATACTCTGCGCCGTATTTCATGAACATGCCGCCGATGAAGACGGACTCCGCGACCGGTCCTTCGCTGGGACCGGTCGTCTGGAAGGATTCACCCGGCTCGCTGGAGAAGCAGTTCAGATTCAGACAGTCGTTCCAGTCGGCGCGGCCGATGAGCGGCAGACCGTGCGGACCGAGATTGTTCACCACGTGGTTTTTTGAGCGGCGCAGGTGTTCCATCAGAGGGACGGCTGTGCTGCTGTCGTTGTCAAAGGGCACCGGCTCATCCAGAATGCTGTAGTCTCCGGTTTCGCGGATATAGGCGCTGACCGCGGCGATGAGCCAGAGCGGATCGTCGTTGAATCCGGACCCGATGGCTGCGTTGCCCTTTTTGGTCAGCGGCTGATACTGATGATAGGCGCCACCGTCCGGAAACTGCGTCGCGGCGATGTCCAGAATCCGCTGCCTCGCGCGCTCCGGGATTATGTGAACAAAGCCCAGCAGGTCCTGGCAGGAATCCCGAAATCCCATGCCCCGGCCCGTCCCGGTCTCAAAGTAAGAGGCGGAGCGGGACATATTAAAGGTTACCATGCACTGGTACTGATTCCAGATGTTGACCATGCGGCTTAAGGCCGGATCATCGCACTCCAGGTGATATTTCCCGAGCAGTTCGTCCCAGTATGCTGCTAAAGTTTTTTCCGCTTCGTCAAACTGGCTGACGCCGCAGAAGCGCTGCGCCATGGCGTCTGCCTTCGTTTTGTTGATGACGCCTTTGGATTCCCATTTGTCGTCTGAATCGTTTTCGATGAACCCCAGCATGAACACAAGGTCTTTTTTCTGTCCGGGTGCGAGGCTCAGATCAAAGCGGAACGAGGCGATGGGCGACCAGCCGCTTGCGGTCTCGTTTCCGGATGTTCCTTTGCGGACCATGGCCGGAGAGGCGGGCGATCCGTACAAACCCATGAAGGTGGCGAGGTCCGTATCAAATCCGTCTGCCTGCTCACTTGTGTAGACAGCGGCAAAGTGCCGTCTTCTCTCGCGGTATTCCGTTTTGTGGAAGATGGCGGAGCGGCCGTTTCGAATCCCTGTCTCGACCTCTCCGGTTGACAGATTGCGCTGGAAGTTGTTGCAGTCATCGACGGCGTCCCAGAGGCAGAACTCCACATAGGAGTAGAGGGTGAAATCTTTTTTGGCATCAGTCGTGTTGGTCAGGGTTACTTTGGAAAGCTCACAGTTTCCGCCGATCGGGACCAGCGTGGTGATGACGGCCTCAAGGCCGTTCTTTTTTCCGGTTATCCTGGTTTTTCCCAGACCGTGACGGCACTCGTAACGATCAAGCGGCGTCTGTGTGGGCTGCCAGCCGGGGTTCCAGATTGTATCGCCTTCCCGGATATAGAAATAATGGCCGTTGTTGTCCAGCGGTGTGTTGTTGTAGCGGTAGCGCGTCAGCCGCAGAAGGCGCGCGTCTTTGTAGAAGCAGTATCCGCCGCCGGTGTTGCTGATGAGCCGGAAGAAATCCTGACATCCCAGATAGTTGATCCATGGGAGCGGTGTTTCCGGTGTTGTGATCACGTACTCTTTTGAATCGTCATCGAAATAGCCGAACTTCATGAGAACCCCCTTTTTCTGAAAGTAATATATAAGAACAGATTTTACTTAAACGATTTCGCATTTACAGGATTCAGTATATTTCGAAATGACAAATTATTCAATGGCAGGTGGAAATAAAAACTTTAAATGTACAAAATGCACAATTTGTGACTGGCTAAATTGTGAAAAACAGGTATCAAATCATGGTTGAAATGCCATATGACGGGTGCTATATTGTAATCACGAAAACGATTAAGTAATCGTGAGACATGCCGGAAAGAGACCGGTACAGAGGTGAGACGGATGAGTGGGGTGTCGCTTAAAGACATTGCGAAGGAGTGCGGAATGTCAGTCGCTACCGTCAGCAAGGCGCTGAACGGCAGAGAGGACATCAGCCCGGCAACCAGAGAGCTGGTGCGCCGGACTGCGGAAAAAATGGACTACCTTCCGAACTCGGCGGCACGGATGCTCAAGACCAGACGCTCCTACACCATCGGCGTACTTCTCGAAGATGCGGCCGGCAGCGGACTGACGCATGAGTATTTCTCACGGGTACTGCAGGGCTTCAAAAACGAGGCCGAGACGCTCGGATATGACATCACGTTTCTGCGCAATGTCAACCGGCAGATGGGATTCCTCGAGAACTGCCGGTACAGGGGGCTGGACGGAGCCGTCATCGTAAACAAGGATTTCGATGATCCGGAGGTGCGCAAGCTCCTGAACGCAACATCGTTCCCGTGCGTGACGATCGATTATGTCTGCAACACGAGGACGTCCGTCGAATCGGACAATGTCAGGGGAATGCACACACTGACTTCCTATGTGTGCTCGGAGGGACATTCCCGGATCGCCTATATTCACGGCGAGGGAGAAACCGAGGTCACGAAGCGCAGAGTCGCCGCATTCTACACGGCGCTGGAGGAAAACGACATAACCATCCCGGATGAGTACCTGGTGGAGAGCAAATATCTGCACTCGAAGGACGCTGCGGTCTGCACGAAGCGGCTGATGGAGCTTCCGCATCCGCCGACCTGTATCATGTACCCGGACGATATGACCGCCTTCGGGGGGATTGAATATCTGCGGAGTGTCGGGATCCGGGTTCCGGAGGATGTCTCTGTCACCGGGTATGACGGCTCGGAATTTTCACAGATGCTCCTGCCGCCGCTTACGACCTACTGGCAGAACGCCGAAAGAATGGGACAGGAGGCGGCAAAAGAACTGATCGCCTCGATTGAGCATCCAAAGACTACGTATCTGAAACGGATAACCATTGAAGGTGCACTCTGGAAAGGGAGCACCGTCAGAAAAATATAAACCAGCTGAAAAAAGCAATATCTATGAAGGGAGAAATTGCGATGAGTAAAAAGAGACTGGTAAGTGCAGCGATGGCTGCGGCGTTTGCGGCATCTCTGATCACGGGATGCGGCTCCTCCGGAGGCGGAACGACAACTACGACGGCAGCCGCCGGACAGACGACAACGAAGGCAGCGCAGACCACGACCAAGGCGGCCGAAAAGACCACGACCAAGGCGGCGGCGTCCGGCAGCGAGGGCAAGGTTCTCAACATCCAGGCCTGGAACGAAGAGTTCAAGTCCAGAATGGAAGACCACTACCCGGGGTATGAGAAGGTCGACGCGACGACCGGCAAGATCGGGGATGTTACCGTCAAGTGGACGATCACGCCGAGCAAGGACAATGCGTACCAGAATCAGCTCGACAAGGTTCTCCCGGACAATGAGAAGGCATCCGCAGACGACAAGGTCGATATCTTCCTGATGGAAGCCGACTACGCGCTGAAGTATGTCAACGCGGATGTGACGATGTCTCTGAAGGATCTTGGAATCTCCGACAGTGACATAAGCGATCAGTACAAGTACACGCAGGACATCGTAAAGGACAAGAGCGGAAACCTTAAAGGCCTGGCATGGCAGGCATGCTCTGCCGGTCTGATCTACAACCGCGCGGCGGCGAAGGAGGTTCTCGGGTCTGACGATCCGGCCACGGTGCAGGAAGCCGTTAAGGACTGGAGTGCATTTTCCGATACAGCCGGCAAGCTCAAAGAGGCCGGATATAACATCACCGCCACGACCAATGATACCTACCGCGTATATTCCAACAACGTGAAAACTCCGTGGGTGAAGGACGGAAAACTTACGGTGGATGACAACATTAAGAAGTGGGTCGATGACTCCAAGGCGCTGGTAGATGCCGGCGAGACCGGAACGCAGGATCTGTGGAGTGACGACTGGAGCAAGGGATTCTACCCGGATGGCAAGGTGTTCTGCTACTTCGGACCGGCATGGCTTATCAATTTCTCCATGAAGGGTGATGACACCTCTTCGATCGCCGGACAGGGCGGCTGGGGCTTCTGCGCAGGACCGCAGTCCTTCTACTGGGGCGGCACCTGGATCGCAGCGGCAGCCGGAACCGACAACCCGACGCTTGTCAAGGACATCATGCTGAAGATGACCACAGACAAGAGTATTCTGAAGGATATCTCCGTGAAGGATGCCGACTGTGTCAACAGCAAGAGCGTCAATGCCGAGCTGGCGAAAGAGACCATTGATCCGGTTGCTCCGGCGGAAGGTGATGACGGCAAGATGAAGCCGGGCAACATCACCTACATTCTCGGCGGACAGAATCCGTACAAGGAACTCTCCGAAGGCGCCGAGAAGGTTGACATGAGCAACATCTCCGACTACGACCAGGGCTGCAACGAGGAATTCCAGAAGGCAATGAAGAACTACTTTGACGGCAACGCTTCCTACGACGATGCCCTGACGCAGTTCAAAAAGGCCGTAAACGAGAAATATCCGGATGTTCAGGCAGACTGATTCCTGATATCCGTACAGGTAAGCCGGAAACAAGACGGCATCTGAGTACAGAAAGGCCTGTCCGGCGAAAAACCGGGCAGGCTTTTTCCTTTTCATTTTCGAGAATCGTGCAGCAGGAGGCCTTGCATGAACAAAAAGAAAAAAAGGGCAGGAACCGCGAGGTATAACAAATGGGGCTATATCTTCCTGCTGCCTTTTGTGATCGTGTATGTGATCTTTCAGCTGATTCCGCTGATTGATACCATCTACAACAGTTTCTTTGAAAATTACCGGTCGGGTCTCAAACAGATCGGACCGAATTTTGTGGGGTTCGCCAATTATTTGAAGTTGTTCCAGACAGGCGATCTTCCGACGTATTTCGCGAATACCATGATCATGTGGGTGATGGGATTCGTCCCGCAGATCGTGATTTCCCTTATTCTGGCGTACTGGTTTTCCGATCCGTCGCTGCGCCTCAAGGGTCAGAGGTTTTTTAAGACGGTTATCTATCTCCCGAATCTGATCATGGCAGCGGCATTTGCCATGTTGTTCTTTACACTGTTTTCGGATTCCGGACCGATCAATTCGATTCTTGTCGGCGCGGGAATCCTGAAGGAACCGTATTCGTTCTTCTCCCATGTCGGGAGTACCCGCGGGCTGGTCGCTTTCATGAACTTCATTATGTGGTTCGGCAACACGACAATCCTGCTGATGGCCGGTATGATGGGGATCGACACGTCGCTGTACGAGGCCGCGCAGGTAGACGGCGCCACATCATCGCAGGTGTTCTGGAAGATCACACTGCCGCTTCTCAAGCCGATCCTCCTTTATGTAGTGATCACGTCGCTCATCGGCGGCCTGCAGATGTTCGATGTTCCGCAGATACTGACCGGTGGCACGGGCGATCCGAACCGCGCGTCCATGACGATGATCATGTACCTGAACAATCATCTGTACAGCAAGAACTATGGTCTGGCGGGCGCGCTTTCCGTTATTCTGTTCATTATCACCGGGCTTCTGAGCCTTCTCGTTTACCGCATGATCGGCGGCACGGGGGATGACAGTTATGGAAAGCCGGCTAAATCCGTCAGAAAAGCAAAAAGGAGATGATGGTCATGGAACAGAAGAAAATGAAAAGTAACAGGCATCCTGTGCACGCGCGCCAGGTGGTTGCGTACATCGTGCTTGTCATCATGTCGATCCTTTGCCTGGTGTGGTTCTACATCCTGTTCATCAACGCGACCCGTTCCAACGGTGAGCTGGGACGCGGCTTCTCGCCGATCCCCAGCACGCATTTTGTTGAAAACTGGAATAATCTGATCCACGGGACCCTGCCGGTCTTCAACGGTTTGTTCAACAGTTTCTTCATCGCGATCACCTCGTCGGTCCTGACGGTGTATTTCTCCTCGATGACCGCCTATGCGATTCACGTGTATGATTTTAAACTGAAGAGGTTCATGTTCACCTTTATCCTGAGTGTCATGATGATCCCGACACAGGTTACGGCGCTTGGATTTGTACGGCTCGTCGACAGGATGGGGCTGGAGGACAACTTTATCCCGCTGATCATCCCGGCCATCGCGGCGCCTGCCGTGTTCTACTACATGAAACAGTACATGGAAAGCACCCTGCCGATGTCTCTGGTCGAGGCTTCCCGGATTGACGGCGCGTCGGAATTCCGCACGTTCAACAGCATTGTGCTGCCGATCATGAAGCCGGCCATCGCGGTCCAGATGATCTTCGCCTTTGTCGGGAGCTGGAACAACTACTTCACTCCGGCCCTGATTCTTCACGATGACAAGATGAAGACGCTGCCGATTCTGATCGCCCAGCTGCGCGCGGCCGACTGGCTGAAGTTCGACATGGGACAGGTTTACATGATGATTGCCTTTTCGATCTTCCCGGTAATTATCGTGTACATCATTCTTTCCCGTTACATCGTTGGCGGTGTTGCTCTCGGTGCCGTTAAGGGATGACAAATGAGGGCTGTGTCCGGAAAAAAGCAAATTGGTCATATAAAATAACCAGAAACTGGCAATTGCTATAGTACCAAATCCGGCTATACTTTGGTTCAAGGATCTGCGGAAGCAGAAATCTTGAGAAAAGAGAGGATTTGAGTATGGCAACTGTAACAGCAAATGCGGAAAAGGCACAGACAAGACCGGACCACATCAAAAAACTTGCGTTCGCGGCTGTCTTCGCGGCAATCACGTATGTGGTATTTACCTTCCTTTCCATCCGGATTCCGACACCGGGCGGCGGCCAGGTTTCCGTGCATCTCGGGAATGCGTTCGTCGTTCTTGGCGCTCTGTTCCTGGGAAGCGTGTACGGCGGGCTCGGCGGCGCCATCGGCCTTACGATCGCCGATCTGATCGACCCGGTCTACATTGTCGAGGCACCGGTCACGTTCCTCGTGAAATTCCTGATGGGCGTCATCGTCGGCCTGATCGCGCACAAGGCAGGCCACATAACGAAGCGCACCGACACGAAGGGAATTCTGAAGTGGGTCATTCTCTCCACTGTCGTGGGACTTCTCTTCAACGTCTTCGTCGATCCGTCCCTGCGCTATGTGTACAAGATCGCAATTCTTGGGAAGCCGGCGGCCGACGTGTCCTTTGCCATTAATTTCGGCGTGACGGTCATCAACTCCGTTGTGTCTGCTGTCATCGTCGTGGTTCTGTACATGGCATTGCGCAAGCCGTTCAGAAAAATGGGACTGTTCTTTACATTGTGATTTGCTTGATATACAAGGGGGGATGCCGCCCGGGTGCTTAAGAAGTGCCCGGGCGGTTTGCTGTTCCCTCTTACAGTTGCTATAGCGTGTAACTTGAACAAACGGAATATCTGTAGTATAGTCGCGATAATGTTTGCAGAAGTGGCCGGAGCATGTGCCGCAGACTGTGCGGACAGAGCAGAAAAGCTTGGAAGAGAGACGTTTGGATGGAACTGACGGAAATTTCGGATAACCGCTTTACGAGAACCTGGGAACAGCTTGACCGGGTGCCGGAGACTTCCTATATATTGCTGGATATCCGCGAGGACGATCAACTGCACTACGGCGTCGTGCCGGAGGCGTACCATGAGCCCCAGAGTCATTTCCCGATTGCGGCGGGCGGATATGAGGATAATGAAGAGCAGGAAGCGCGGATCCTCGACAAGGTGATCCACGCAGCGTCCGGGCGCCCGGTCTGCGTGTTCTGCAAGTCCGGTGTGAGATCGGGAGCTGCCGCCGGGTGGCTGCGCGAAAAAGGCGGTCTGACCGTTTACGACATGGAAGGCGGATATGACGCGTGGGTGATCCATGCGCTGGCGACGGAAGAGCAGCACAGTGAGGAGGCCAGAGAGCGGCGCACGAAGGAGATCGAGCAGAGCATCCGCAAGGAGTTTCACAAGCCCATTCTCTCAAAATTCACGAAGGCGGTGCGCCAGTATGAGCTGGTGAAACCGGGCGATACCATAGCGGTGTGCATCTCGGGCGGCAAGGACTCGATGCTGATGGCGAAGTGTTTTCAGGAGCTGAAGCGCCAGAACAAATTCGACTTTAATGTGCTGTATCTGTGCATGGACCCCGGATATAACGCGGCGAACCGGCACATCATCGAACAGAACGCGAAAATTCTCGGGATCCCGATCACATTTTTCAAGTCGGACATTTTTGATACCGTGGATGTGGTGTCTAAATCGCCGTGTTATCTGTGCGCGCGGATGCGCCGGGGATATCTGTACAGCAAGGCGCGGGAGCTCGGCTGTAACAAGATCGCACTCGGCCACCACTACGACGACGTGATCGAGACGACGCTGATGGGGATGCTCTACGGGGCGCAGATCCAGACGATGATGCCCAAGCTTCACAGCACGAATTTCCCGGGCATGGAGCTCATCCGGCCGCTGTATCTGGTGCGCGAGGACGCTATCAAGCGGTGGCGTGACGAAAACAACCTGCATTTCCTGCAGTGCGCCTGCCATTTCACCGAAACCTGCACGACCTGCGCCTCCGACGGGACGACCAACTCCGCGCGGCTTGCGACCAAGAAACTCATCCGCCAGATGAAGAAGGGCAACCCGTTTGTCGAGAGCAACATCTTCAATTCCATGACCAATGTAAACCTCTCCACCGTTCTGGCGTACAAAAAGGACGGCGTGACGCACTCCTTCCTGGATGATTATGACAATGCTTTGGGCCGGGGAGCGGCGCCAGCCGGAAAAGGAGAAAATACATGACACTGCAGCAGCTTCGATATGCGATCATGGTGGCGGACCAGCACTCCATGAACAAAGCGGCAGAGAAACTGTTCATCACGCAGCCGAGCCTGTCCAACTCGATCCGGGAACTTGAAAACGAGCTTGGAATTGAGATTTTCATCCGCTCCAACCGTGGTGTTACCCTGACGCCGGAAGGGGAGGAATTCTTAGGTTACGCCAGGCAGATGATGGAGCACTACCGGCTCATCACGGACCGGTTTGTGAGCAAGTCGGATTCAAAGGAAAAGTTCTCCGTCTCGGCACAGCACTATTCTTTTGCCGTGGAGGCGTTCATCAAGCTGGTGCGCGAGTACGGGTTCGGCAAGTATGAATTTGCCATGCATGAGACGAAGACGGGCGAAGTGATCGACAACGTAAAGACGCTGAAGAGTGAGGTGGGAGTGCTCTATGAGAACGACTTCAACCGCGCGGTGCTGGAGAAAATTTTCCGGAGGGACGAGCTGGAATTTGTTCCGCTGTTTGACTGCCACATCTGCGTATTTCTGACGAAAAATCATCCGCTGGCGGGACAGAAGAAGATCCGGATGGAGCAGCTGGAGGATTACCCGTGCTGCTCCTTTGAGCAGGGGGACAACAATTCCTTCTATTTTTCGGAGGAAGTCATGTCCACGTACGACTACAAGAAGATGCTCAAAGCCGACGACCGGGCGACATTCCTGAATTTCATGGTCGGGCTGAACGCCTACACGCTGTGTTCCGGACTCATCTGCGAGGAGCTCAACGGTGAGGAGTACACGGCGATCCCGCTTGATACGGACGAGACCATGACGATCGGGTATATAAAGATCGCCCGCATGCCGCTCTCGCCCATCGCCCAGAAATATGTGGGACTGCTGGAAAAATATCGGGACAACGTGGTATCATAACCTGTACAGGCTGAACAGAGGAAGAAAGGAGGAAGGCTTTTGAGCACCGCAGAGCTTGTTGAAAAACTGAATACGCGTACAAAATCGGTACTCGCCTTCCGCGGCATTCTTCTGGCCGGGTACGGCCTTGCAAGGGATGACTGCCTTTTTGGAGTGTGAGAAAAGTGTCTGCGCGGATGCGCATTGTTTGAAATCCTCATATTCAGAAAGGCATTGCATATGAAACCTGCAGCTTTGATTGTGTTTGTTGCCATGTATGTGCTCATGATCATCTTCATGAAGCACATGAAAGTCCGCACCGGGATTGTACTGGCTGCTGCGGCGCTTTTCCTCGTGACCGGAATCCTTCCGGTGAAGGATGTCGCCGGCGCCATCAACTGGAATGTCCTTCTCATGATGGCCGGCACCATGGTCCTGGTCGACTTCTTCATCGACTCGAAGATGCCCAACCGCATGGCCGACATCATCCTGGACAGATGCAAAAACGTCGCTTCGGTCATCATCGCCATGTCCCTCTTCGCGGGTATTATCTCGGCGTTCATCGACAACGTGGCCACCGTCGTGATGGTCGCCCCGGTCGGACTTGCGATCTGTAAAAAGCTCAAGATTAATCCGGTGGGCATGATCCTGTGCATCGCGGTCTCCAGCAACCTGCAGGGCGCGGCGACGCTGGTCGGCGACACCACGTCCATCATGCTCGGCGCCTACGCGAACATGGACTTCACGAACTTCTTCTGGATGAACGGACGCCTTGGTATTTTCTTTGCCGTAGAACTCGGTTGTCTTGCGACGATTCCGATCATGAAGTGGCTGTTCCGCAAAGAAAAACAGCCGGTAGAGGCTAATGAAAAAACGGTTGTGAGTGACTATGTTCCGACCGTGGCACTTGTCGGTCTCGTGGCGGCGCTGATCGCTGTTTCCTTTGTGCCGGAAAAGCCGGACATCACAAATGGTCTGATCTGCTGTGTATTCGCCGCGGTTGTCGGTGTGTACGAATTCCTGCGTTCCCGCCGTGCGGACAAGCTGCTGCATGCGCTCGCAAGTATCGATTTTGAAACTCTTCTGATGCTCTTCGGGCTGTTCCTTGTCATCGGCGGTGTGAGCGCCGTCGGGCTGATTGATGACGCGGCGGAACTTATCGCGCGGCTTGGCGGAAGCAACATGTTCCTGCTCTACACGATTATCGTCTGGGGTTCGGTCCTGATTTCCGCATTTGTCGACAATATCCCCTATGTGGCGACAATGCTTCCGGTTATCGCCGGAATCACGGGGAATCTCGGCATTGAGCCGTATCTGCTGTATTTCGGCCTGCTCTCCGGTGCGACACTCGGCGGCAACCTGACGCCATTTGGCGCATCGGCCAACATCGCTGCAGGCGGTATCCTCCGGAAAGAGGGATATTCCGTCTCCTTTAAAGATTTTGCCAGAATCGGCATTCCCTTCACGCTGACAGCCGTGATGGTGGGATATATCTTCATCTGGGCCGTCTGGCACTGACACACACCGGTTTTGAGGACCGGGGGAAAGAAAAAGAAACACATGAATACAGATGACAGAAAATACGCGGTTCTGGTGGATTCGGACAATATTTCGTCCCGCTATCTGCCCTGCATCATCGATGAGATGACAAAGTACGGGACCGTGACCTACAAGCGGGTCTACGGCGACTGGACCAGCCCGCAGAACGCGAAGTGGCGGGAGGAGCTCCTCGAGAACTCCTTCACGCCCATCCAGCAGTTCCGGAACACGGTCGGCAAGAACGCGACCGATTCGACGCTTATCATCGATGCAATGGACATCCTCTACTCGGACCGGGTGGATGGGTTCTGCATCGTGTCCAGTGACGGCGACTTCACCCGTCTTGCCGGGAGGCTCAGGGAGTCCGGCATGGACGTGATCGGCATGGGCGAGAGCAAGACGCCCCGGTCCTTCCGCGCCGCCTGCTCGGTTTTCACCGATCTTGAGATCCTGTACGACTCGGGAAGTGACAATGCAGGCGTGAACCTGTCCACCGGAAACGCGCGCAAGCGAAACGTGGTGAAGCAGAGCCGGATCGAGAACGCTATCATTGAAATCATCACGGAAAATGACAACCGCGGGCGCTCCACGGCGCTCGGCGAGATCGGGAGCCGCCTGCAGAAAAAGTACTCGGACTTCGACGTCCGCAATTACGGCTACAGTTCCCTGTCTACGTTCATCGGCGATATGAACAGTTTCCAGCTCCAGAAGCGCAATTCGACGTTTATCGTCGAGATGAAGGAAGATGATTCCACGCGCCGGGAACTGATAAATTACATCGTGAAGACGGCAAGGAGCGGCGGGGAGAACGGTGTGGACCTGAGCTCGCTCGGGCAGAAGCTGCACAAGCAGTTCCCGAAGTTCAAGGTCAAGGAATTCGGTTATGCGACGCTGGGGAAGTTTATGTCCGCACTCCCTCAGGTTGACATCGTGGACGTAGATGAGAACCACAAGAACGTGGTGGCAAGAAACGGAGCACAGGAGGCGTGAGTACATACGGATGCGAGTACTGCAGCAATTTCGTGTACGATGAAGATCTGGACGCGTACAGCTGCAGCGTGGATATGGATGAGGATGACTTTGCCCGTCTTGCCGAGGGCCGGCAGACAAAAGGGTGCCCGTTCTTTTGTGCCGGAGACGAGTACCAGGTGGTGAAGCACCAGGCGGTCTGATAAGCAGCACTTTCCTGTGAAAAGGGATTTCTGAGGTGAAGAGGATGGACAAGATTGCTAGTTTTACTGTAAATCATGAGAAACTGCTCCCGGGCGTGTATGTTTCGCGCCGGGACGTTTTCGGAAACACCGTGCTGACGACATTCGATCTGCGTTTCACGCGCCCCAATGTCGAGGCGCCGCTTGACACGGCAGGTGTCCACACAATCGAGCACATGTGGGCGACGTTTTTCCGCAACCATCCGATGTGGGGAAGACGAACCGTGTACTTCGGGCCAATGGGCTGCCGGACCGGGTTTTATCTGATCCTCGAGGGACAGCTGGAGCCGCGCGACATCCTGCCGCTTCTCCTTGCCGCCTCGGAGTGGACGCTTTCCTACGAGGGCGAAATCCCGGGATATTCGCCCCGCGACTGCGGAAATTATCTGGACAACAATCTGACACTCGCCAAACTCTATGTGAAGGAGTACAAGGACCGGGTTCTCACCGACCCGAAGCCTCAGCAGCTGGTTTATCCGGAATGAGATTCCGGCGTGCCGGTAATCTTTCTGCCGGACGGCGGCTTGAGACAATAAAAAAGCACGTGAGAAATCCGATGATTTCGGGTTCCCCACGTGCTTTTTATTGTTCCGTTTTTTCAGTTTTCGGTCAGTTTCTCAGACTTCAAACAGCAGGTCGCCGTAGGACGGGAACGGCCAGTACTCCTTGTCGACAACCATCTCGAGCCTGTCGGCCGGTGCGCGGAGCGCTGCCATGTCGACGGTAATGGTGTCGTGATAGTACTTTGCCTTCACGCTGTCGTCGGTGATCTCCTCCGCCTTCTTTAGATCCTGTATCAGAGCGGTGCGGGCCGCCTGCATAGCCTTCAGGTCTGAATTGGTCTCCTTCAGGATTTCGGTCTGAACGGACGGCTCCTCGCCGAGTTCCTTGACGGCGGCCGCACTGGCGGCAACATCGCCTTCGTAGGACATGACGGCCGGAATGATCTGCTTGCCGGACATGTTGATCATCGTCTTCGCCTCGATCGCGGTCTGCTTCGAGTACGCTTCGTACTTGATGTCCGCGCGGGAGAGAAGCTCTGTCTTTGAGAACACGCCGAACCTGCCGAAAAGGTCGATGGCCTTGTCGCTGCGGAGCATGTCAACCGCATATGCCATGCAGTTGATGTTCGGAAGTCCGCGGCGCTTTGCCTCTTCCTCCCATTCCTTCGTGTAGCCGTTGCCGTTGAAGATGATTCTCTGGTGCTCGGTGAGAAGCTTCTTGATCAGGTCGTGGCAGGCCAGGTCAAAATCGGAAGCCTTCTCCAGCTCGTCTGCGATCTCGCAGAAGCTCTCGGCGACGATGGTATTGAGAACGACGTTCGGCGGCGCAATGGAATCGGAAGAGCCGACCATGCGGAACTCGAACTTGTTGCCCGTGAAGGCGAAGGGCGACGTGCGGTTGCGGTCCGTAGCATCCTTGCGGATATTCGGAAGAGCCGATGTGCTTGTTCTAAGCGTGCCGCTCGGAAGAGAGCTCGTCGCGCTGCCGGTGTCGATCAGCTGGCGCACGACGTCCTCGAGCTGGTCGCCCAGGAATACGGAGATGATGGCCGGCGGCGCTTCGTTTGCGCCCAGGCGCTGGTCGTTTCCGACGCAGGAGGCGGACTCGCGCAGCAGATCTGCGTGAACATCCACAGCCTTGAGGATGCCGGCCAGGATCAGCAGGAACTGAATGTTCTCGTGCGGTGTCTTGCCCGGATCCAGAAGATTGATGCCGTCATCCGTGGTGAGAGACCAGTTGTTGTGCTTGCCGGAACCGTTTACACCCGCAAACGGCTTCTCGTGGAGCAGGCACGCCAGACCATGACGGTACGCCACTTTCTTCATGACTTCCATGGTCAGCTGGTTGTTGTCGGTTGCGATGTTGACCTCCGCGTAAATCGGAGCCAGCTCGTGCTGCGCCGGTGCAACCTCGTTGTGCTGCGTCTTGGCGGAAACACCGAGTTTCCAGAGCTCCTCGTTGAGATCCTTCATGAATGAACCGATGCGCTCGCGGATAACGCCGAAATAGTGGTCGTCAAGTTCCTGGCCCTTCGGCGGCATGGCGCCGAACAGCGTCCTTCCGGTGTAGACCAGATCCTTTCTCTGCAGATATTTCTCTCTGTCAACCAGGAAATATTCCTGCTCGGCGCCGACAGACGGCGTGACCTTTCTGGAGTGATCGTTGCCGAACAGTCTCAGGATACGGAGTGCCTGCTTGTCCAGCGCTTCCATGGAGCGCAGCAGCGGTGTCTTCTGGTCAAGCGCCTCGCCTGTGTAGGAGCAGAAAGCCGTCGGGATGCAGAGGATCGGGCCCGTCGCGCTGTCCCTGACAAATGCCGGGCTCGTCAGATCCCATGCTGTGTAGCCGCGGGCCTCAAAGGTGGCGCGCAGGCCGCCGGACGGGAACGAAGAGGCATCCGGCTCGCTCTCGATCAGCTCCTTGCCGGAGAACTGCTGCAGTACCTTGCCGCTCGGCAGCGGCGCGGAAATGAATGCATCGTGCTTCTCGGCGGTGGATCCGGTCAGCGGCTGGAACCAGTGCGTGTAATGGGTGGCGCCTTTTTCAATCGCCCACTCCTTCATCTCGTGTGCGATCACGTCGGCGTCTTCCATCGTCAGCTCGCGGATTCCGTCGATGGCGGCGTGGAAATTTTTGTAGGTGTTCTTCGGAAGACGGGCTCTCATGACAGAGTCATTGAAGACGTTTTCGCCGAAGATTGCAGATACATCAGTCTTTTCGCTCATCTTTTACATGCTCCCTTCTTGTGATGACAGGTTCATTATCAGGCCGAAGCTGCTGAAAAAGAAAAAGCGCCCCCGAACGTTGGCATCAAGCCAAGGTTCCGGAACGCCATTGTTCTTCGCTTCAGTATTTGCTTCTGACTTTAAAAAGTCTATCGCATACACCGGACAAATGCAAGTTCTTTTTCATTTCTCATCAAAAATGCAGCCTTTAAAAAGATTCTTGACACGCCGGTCCCTGCTATGATACAAAATACCGGAGCGCCTTTCCGGGCGCAGTGAATTTCAGGATCACTCCGGTTCTGCCTTCAGACAGGCGGGCGGAGGCAGGCCATACGGACAGCCGGGTCCACTGCCGAACGGCAGCTTAACGCTGCTTATTGACTGGGTTAAAAGCCCAGATTTTATAAGTTGGTTACTTACAAACCTATGTGCGTCGGAAGACGCAGACTTGTGAAACCGTCAATAAGATTCCAGGACGTTTAAGCGGCAGCCGCAGGCAGTTTCTGCAATTTGTCCGTCTTTTCGTACAGTCGGGGCTTTTCTGCCCTGCATTTTCCGATAATCTTTTGGCGTATTTATCTGTCTGCCGCATGCATCTTCCGGCTTCGGAAAGGAAACACGGAAGACCATGAACAGCAGATATCATCTCGATCAGACAAAAGCGCCGATCTATGAGGCGCTTGAAGAGTTCCGCAAGATGCGGATCGTTCCGTTTGACGTGCCGGGGCACAAGAGGGGGCGCGGCAATCCGGAGCTCACGGCGTGTCTCGGCGAAAAGTGCGTCGGTGTGGATGTGAACAGCATGAAGCCGCTGGACAATCTGTGCCATCCGGTCTCCGTCATAAAGGAGGCGGAGGACCTGGCGGCCGATGCGTTCGGGGCGGCGCACGCCTTTCTCATGGTGGGCGGAACCACAAGCGCTGTGCAGAGCATGATCCTTACGGTCTGCAAGCGGGGCGACGAGATCATCCTTCCCCGGAATGTGCACCGCAGCGTGATCAATGCGCTGGTTCTGTGCGGCGCGGTTCCGGTGTATGTGAACCCGGAGGTGAACGCGTCTCTTGGCATTTCACTCGGCATGAAGCGGGAGGCCGTGGCGAAGGCGATCCGGGAGCATCCGAACGCGGTGGCAGTTCTGGTGAACAACCCGACATACTACGGGATCTGTTCGGACCTGCGCGCGATCGTGAAGATGGCGCACGACGCGGGCATGTACTGTCTGGCGGACGAGGCACACGGCACGCACTTTTATTTCGGGGGCGGCCTGCCGGTGTCGGCGATGGAGGCCGGCGCGGACATGGCGGCCGTTTCAATGCACAAGAGCGGCGGGAGTCTGACGCAGAGCAGTCTGCTGCTGTGCGGTCCCGGGATTCAGGCAGGATACGCCAGACAGATCATCAACCTGACGCAGACAACTTCCGGAAGCTATCTGCTGATGGTGAGTCTGGACATCAGCCGCCGCAATCTCGCGCTGCGGGGCCGGGACGTGTTCCACCGGGTTTCGGACATGGGGGAGTACGCGAGACAGGAGATCAACGCGGTGGGAGGATACTACGCATTCGGCCGCGAACTGCGCGACGGCAACGCCGTGTTTGACTTCGACACGACCAAGCTCAGCGTCCACACGCTGGACATCGGGCTTGCCGGCATTGAGGTGTACGATATTCTCCGGGACGAATACGATATTCAGATTGAGTTCGGCGACATCGGCAACATTCTCGCATATCTTTCCATGGGCGACAGACCGCAGGAGATGGAACGGCTGGTGAGCGCCCTGGCGGAAATCCGCCGGCGGTATCAGAAGGACCCGGCGGGACTTCTGACGCAGGAGTACGTGGAGCCGCAGGTGGTGATAAGCCCCCAGGAGGCGTTTTACGCACAGAAAGTCAGTCTTCCGCTGTCGGAGAGCACAGGGCGGGTTGCGAGTGAATTTGTCATGTGTTATCCGCCGGGAATTCCGCTTCTGGCGCCGGGTGAGCGGATCACGGAAGAGGTTCTGGAGCACATTCAGTATGCAAAGGAAAAGGGCGCAAGCATGACGGGGCCGGAGGATCCGGACATTGAGCGGATCAACGTGGTGCAGTAACGGAAAGGAGAAGCGGGATATGGAGATGTGGTTCAGCGAGTATCACACGCCGGACGTCAAGCTGGCGATGCGGGTGAAGAAGCATCTGTACCAGAAACAGAGTGATTTTCAGCAGATCGATATTTTTGACACGCCGGAATTCGGGCGTGTCCTCACGCTTGACGGCAACATCATGCTGACGGAGCGGGACGAGTTCATCTACGACGAGATGATCACACACGTCCCGATGGCCGTGCATCAGGGGATCCGGAACATTCTGGTCATCGGTGCCGGAGACGGCGGCGTGGTGCGGGAGCTGACGCGCTATGACCGGGTGAAGAACATCGACCTGGTTGAGATGGACCCGCAGGTGCTGGAGGCATGCCGGATGTATCTGCCGGGCAATGCGTGCCGGCTGGATGACAGGCGCGTGCACATCTATTTTGAAAATGCGCTGAAGTTCATCCGGCGCAGTGAGGAGAAGTACGATCTTATCATCGTGGATTCAACCGATCCGTTCGGGCCGTCCGAAGGGCTGTTCACGAAGGAGTTTTACGGGAGCTGCTACAATGCCCTGAAGGAAGACGGAATCATGGTCAACCAGCAGGGGAGTCCGTTCTACGAGGAGGATGCCCGGGCCATGCAGCGCTCGCACAAGAGGATCGCCAGCACCTTCCCCATCAGCAAGGTGTATCAGGCTCATATTCCGACATACGCGGCCGGGTACTGGCTCTTTGGCTTCGCGAGCAAGAAGTATCACCCGGTGGACGATTTTGACCCGGAGAGCTGGAAGGCGCTGAACCTGCACACCCGCTACTACACGACAAGGCTTCACGTGGGAGCGTTCTGGCTCCCGGCGTTCCTGGAGGAGATGCTGCAGGAGGTGGAGGAGTGATGTTACATCCCAATGTGGAGACATTCATCGGCTGTGACAGCCGCTTTGAGGACGCAGACATCGTTCTCTTCGGGGCGCCGTTTGACTCGACGACAAGCTACCGGCCGGGGGCCAGATTCGGTCCGCCCTCAATCCGGCACGAGAGCTTTGGACTGGAGACGTACAGCCCGTATCAGGACCGCGACCTCACGGACATCCGTGTCTTTGACGCCGGAGACCTTGAGCTGTGCTTCGGAAACAGTCAGAAAGCGCTCGTATGCATCGAGGAGCGGGGGACGGAAATTCTGGCGGCGGGAAAGCTTCCGGTCATGACCGGCGGGGAGCATCTGGTGACGCTCGGGGCTTTCCGGGCTGCGTTCCGGAAATTTCCGGATATTCATGTTATCCACTTCGACGCGCACTGCGATCTTAGAGACGAGTACCTCGGCGAGCCGTACAGTCACGCCTGCGTGCTGCGGCGCTGCCATGATCTGACCGGGGACGGGAGGATCCACCAGTTCTGCATCCGCAGCGGGGACAGGAGCGAATTTGCCTTTGCCGCCGCCGGGCACACCGACCTGCACCCGTTCGGCTTTGAAGGTCTGGAAGATACTGTGCATGAGCTTGCGGAAAGCCGCACACCGGTCTATCTCACGATCGACCTTGACTGCCTGGACCCGTCTGTATTCCCGGGGACCGGGACGCCGGAGGCCGGCGGTGTCACCTTTACGGCGCTTCTTCACGCGATCCGGCAGTGCGCCGCTCTTAATGTCGTGGCGGCAGACGTAAATGAACTGGCGCCGATGCTCGACGCCTCCGGTGCTTCCACGGCCGTCGCGTGCAAAGTCGTGCGGGAGCTGCTGCTGGCACTGGCTCCGGAAGAGAAAAAGGCGGCCGGCATGTGACCGGAAGGGAATCCGGCGGGAACTGAAAATATACAATATAAATCAGAAATCAGAGAGGAGTACCCAATATGAGCAGAGTACTGGTTATCGGCTGCGGCGGTGTCGCGTCCGTGGCGATTCACAAGTGTGCGCAGGCAGATGATATCTTCACGGAACTGTGCATCGCGAGCCGCACAAAAGAGAAGTGTGACAGACTGGCAGGAGAGCTTTCCGGGAAGACGCGCACGAAGATCACGACGGCGCAGGTCGACGCGGATGATGTAAACCAGGTTATCGATCTGATCCGTTCCTACAAACCGGAGCTGGTTATGAACATCGCGCTTCCCTATCAGGATCTGACGATTATGGACGCGTGCCTGGCCTGCGGCGTGAATTACATGGATACGGCCAACTACGAGCCGGAGGACACGGATGATCCGGCGTGGCGGGAGATTTACGAGAAGCGCTGCCGTGAGAAAGGCTTCTCTGCATATTTTGACTACAGCTGGCAGTGGGCATACAGAAAAAAGTTTGAGGATGCCGGCCTCACGGCGCTGCTGGGCTGCGGCTTTGACCCCGGGGTTACGCAGAGCTACTGCGCATATGCAAAGAAGCACGAATTTGACACGATTGACACCATCGATATCCTGGACTGCAACGGCGGTGACCACGGGTACGCATTTGCCACGAATTTCAATCCGGAGGTGAATCTGCGCGAGGTGTCGGCTCCCGGAAGCTACTGGGAGGACGGGCACTGGGTGGAAATCCCGGCCATGAGCATCAGGCGGGAGTACAATTTCGATGAGGTCGGACAGAAGGACATGTACCTGCTGCACCACGAGGAGATCGAGTCGCTGGCGCAGAATATCCCGGAGGTAAAGCGCATCCGTTTCTTCATGACGTTCGGACAGAGTTATCTGGACCACATGCGCTGTCTGGAGGACGTCGGCATGCTTTCCACCACACCGGTGCTCTTTGAAGGGCATGAGATCGTGCCGATAAAGTTTCTGAAGGCGCTGCTGCCGGATCCGTCCACGCTGGGGCCCCGTACGAAGGGCAAGACCAACATCGGCTGCATTTTCACCGGCAAAAAGGACGGGAAGGACAAAACCTACTATATTTATAATGTCTGCGACCATCAGGCGTGCTGCCGCGAGGTGGGCAGCCAGGCGGTGTCCTACACAACCGGCGTTCCGGCCATGTGCGGCGCGCTGATGCTGCTCAGCGGCAAATGGAGCAAAACCGGCGTGCACACCGTTGAGGAATTCGATCCGGATCCGTTCCTTGCGGCGCTTGACCGGTACGGACTTCCGAAAAAAGAATCCCGCACGCCGGTGCTTGTGCCATGATGCGGCCTGTGCCAGGGGCCTGCGACACCCGTCCGCCGTTCTCATGCATCCCGAAAGGGGCGGCAGAGTTTCCGGAGGGCCTTGTGACGCCTGCCTTTATCATCGATGAGGCAGCTCTTGCGCGCAACGCGCACGTGCTGGGACAGCTCGCAAAAGAGACCGGATGCCGGGTGCTGCTCGCGCAGAAGGCATTTTCCAATTACGATTTTTATCCTGTCTTTGCAGACGCGCTTGCCGGCACGGAGGCGAGCGGCCTGTATGAGGCGAGACTCGGGCGCGAGACGCTCCCCGGGGCAGAGTGCCATGTGTTTAGTGCCGCGTACCGGGATGACGAGTTTGACGAGCTGCTCTCGTATGCAGACCACATCGTGTTCAATTCCCCGGGACAGCTCGCCCGATTCGCAAAGAAAGCAAAAGCAGCGGGAAAGAGCATCGGGCTACGCATCAACCCGGAAAAGTCCACACAGGAAGAGCATGCGATTTATGATCCGTGTGCTCCGGGGAGCCGGCTGGGCACGACGAGAGCGCAGTGGGATGCACAGATGACACCGGAGCTCGTGAGCCTGCTTGACGGTCTGCATTTTCACACGCTCTGCGAGCAGGACGCCGGGCCGCTCGCCGTGACACTTGCGGCGGTGGAAGAGAAATTCGGGGATGTGCTTGCGCGGATGAAGTGGCTGAATTTCGGCGGCGGCCATCACATCACGAGGCCGGGGTATCACACCGGTATTCTGCGGGAATGCATCCGGAAAGCACAGGATGCCTGGGGCGTGAGTGTGTACCTGGAGCCGGGGGAGGCCTGGGCGCTTAACGCGGGGTACCTTGCGTGCCGGGTCCTTGACGTCACGGAAAACAGCGGCATACGGTCAGCCGTTCTTGACGCAAGTGCTGCCTGTCACATGCCGGACGTGCTGGAGATGCCGTACCGACCGCCTCTTTTTGGCGCCGGAGAACCGGGTGAAAAGGCATATACGTACCGGCTCGCCGGACCGACATGCCTGGCAGGCGACGTGATCGGAGACTACAGTTTCGACAGAGAACTTGTTCCCGGCAGACTGCTTTTATTCGGGGACATGGCGATTTACACCACCTGTAAGACAAACACCTTCAACGGGATGCCGCTGCCGGCGATTTTCAGCCGGAAGACAGACGGTACTCTCGTGAAGGTGAAGACGTTCGGATATCAGGATTTTAAAGGCCGGCTCGGACGATGAAATTTCAGTCTGCCGTCCCGCCCGGCGTAAAAACAGAACCGCTGACCGTTTCGTTCCCCACGTCCCCGACATAGGACGCGAAGTGAATCATGCGCCGGCTGATGTCGTCGTACTGGCAGCAGGTGATGGACATGACCTGCGTGAGGTCTGATATGTCCGTATCAAAGGAATACATGCTGCGGGACTTCATCTCCTGCGCGAAGGAGCGCAGGCTCTCCACCGATGAGAAATTGAAGGTGAAACAGTCGGAGACAGGTTCTGTTGTCAGCAGGGAAAAAATCCGGTACTTGGACACCCGGTCGCCGTGATACAGATAGAATACGGCATTGTCCGGATCTGTTGCGAAGGATTCGCTCTCATAGTATCGGATCAGGTTGTCAAAGACGCCGTAGCAGTTGTGACCGAAGATCATCACGTGGGATCCGCGAAGGCCCTCCGTCACCACGGACTCGATGAACGGTGTTCCGGAGTCGCTCGGTGTACCGTCCAGCTCTTTGTGAAGATACTCGTCGTCGTCCTTTCCCTGCGCGACGGGCTGCCGGATGTCAACAGACGGAATGTACAGATATCCCTTGAAGTCCGGGCTGAGAGCTGCCGCCGCTTCTGCGTTAAACGAAAAGGGAAGAGAACCGTCTGCCGGGGCGCTGCTTTCAGGTACAGTAAGAACCGCGTCTGCGATTTTCTGATTGTACTCCTCCGTCCGGCGCCGCTGCATCCAGATGCCGGCGAGCTTATAAAGGGAGACGACGAGGACGATTACGGCCACAATAAAAACAAACAGACGGACAACACCTCTGCCTTTTGCGGCGGAGGTGTTTTTCCGTCTGTTATCTGAAACTCTGTGGCTTTTCAAACGCCGCCTCAGGCCTTGCCGTCAGAACCAAAGCACCGGATTCTGTCCTTGCAGGTCTCGATCATGGCGTTGTATCCCGGAAGCAGGAGCTTTCTCGGATCATACCCCTTGCCGATCTTGTCCTTGCCGGCCTCGATGTACTCTCTGGTCGCCTTGGCGAAGGAAAGCTGCAGCTCGGTGTTTACGTTAACCTTGGCAACGCCCATGGAGATCGCTTTGCGGACCTGATCATCCGGAATCCCGGAACCGCCGTGAAGAACGAGCGGAATGTTGCCGGTCTTCGCGCGGACAGCCTCCAGAACGTCGAAGCGCAGGCCCGGCCAGTTCTCCGGATATACGCCGTGAATATTGCCGATGCCGGCAGCCAGCATTGTCACGCCCAGAGAAGCGATCTTTGCGCACTGATCCGGATCCGCGCACTCGCCCATGCCGACAACGCCGTCTTCTTCGCCGCCGATGGCGCCTACCTCCGCCTCAACGGAGATGCCTTTTTCCTTCGCGATGGAGACCAGCTCGGTCGTCTTTGCGATGTTCTCATCGATCGGAAGACTGGAGCCGTCGAACATGATGGAAGAGAAGCCGGCTTCGATGCAGGCCTTTGCGCCGTCATATGTGCCGTGGTCCAGATGCAGGCACACCGGAACGGTGATGCCGAGCGAATCAACCATAGCTTTGACCATCGCGGAGACGGTCTTGAAGCCGGTCATGTATTTGCCCGCACCCATGGATACGCCCAGGATGACAGGCGACTTCATTTCTTCACATGCGTTTAAGATTGCCTTCGTCCACTCAAGATTGTTGATGTTGAACTGCGGAACACCGTAGTGCCCGTCTCTGGCTTTGATCAGCATTTCTTCAGCTGAAACCAACATGGAAAATCCCTCCTGTATTTACCTGTTAAAAGCTAAACAAGTTACAATCTGATTATACACACCTGCCCTGCAAATTGGAAGGGACAAGACAGGGCGTCTTCGATATAATAAGGATGACAGTGCGTGATGACACCTGTCTGTTTGGCGCCGGTGCGCAGACAGACGGGACGGAGGAAACGAAATGGAGAAAATTCTTCGCTGCCCGAACTGCGGGGCGGCTCTTGAATATTCGGCAGACCGCCAGATGCTTGCCTGCAGACAGTGCGGGACGCAGATGACGGTCGATGCTTACCGGCACTATGAACAGACACAGACCGGGGAGACGCAGCCGGAAGCATCCCGGACAGAATCGCAGAAAACGGAGCAGGCGGATACGGACAGCCGCCAGCGCGGCACGATGGATATGAAGATCTATCACTGCTCTTCCTGCGGCGCGGTGCTGGAGACAGATCCGGACACCGTGGCCACCCGCTGCGCTTACTGCGGAAATCCGACCCTTATTTCAGACCGGATCGAGGGGCGGTACCGGCCGGATCTGATCATTCCCTTTGCCATTTCAAAGGAAAAGGCGATGGAAAGCTACGAGCAATGGACCGGGAAGGGACCGCTGACGCCGCGGGAACTGAAGGCCAGAACCGTCACGGAGCGCATGACGGGCATATATGTGCCGTTCTGGCTCTATGACTATCACGCCGAGGGGCGGGTGACGGCCAATACCACGCGTACGAGAGTGATCCCGCGGCCGGACGGAGAGGATATTTATACGGATTATTTTCTGGCCGTGCGCGAGCTGAGTGCGGATTTCCGGGGGATCCCGGCCGATGCTGCCCGGAACATGGATGATACCCGGATGGACAGACTGGAGCCCTTTAATATGCAGGGTGTGAAGGAATTCGCTCCGGAATATCTGAGCGGGTACCTGGCGCAGCGCTATGATCAGACCGGAGAGGAGGTGAGCAGCCGGGCTCAGGAAAGAGCAAAGAGCTATATTCTTTCCATGGCCATGGGCACGATCGCCGGCTACAGCTCCGTGGTGCCGCTTGACAGTCGTGTTAATCTTTCTCTGCTCTCCCGCCGCTACGCGCTTTTTCCGGTGTGGATGATGAACTGCACATACAGGGGGAAGCCGTTCAGCTTCGTGATGAACGGGCAGACGGGCCGGATCGTGGCGGACCGGCCGGTTAGCGCAGGACGTGCCGCCGGTACAGGCGCCGTGGTTTTTGCCGGTGCCTTTGCCGCTCTGATGCTGGGAGGGATGCTGCTGTGAGAAGGCTGCGGAAAATTCTTCGCGTCCCGGCATTATATGCCGTCTTCCTGGTAACGGTGATGGCTGCGGTGTTCTTTTCTGCACCGGCGGCAGCGGACACAGGCGGGACGTCCGACTTTCTGACAGATGCGGGAGGCGTGTCCGGGGCTGTTTATCTGTATGACGACGCGGATCTGCTGACAGACGGGGAAAAGCAGGAGATTGAGACCCTGCTTAAAGGCGTGTCGCAGCGGTGCAGACTTCCCGTCATCTGCGTGACAACAGACCGCGGAATGGACGAATATGCGCTCCGCGAATATCTGGCAGATGACATTCTGAGTGCGAAATTTGCGGAGAATACGGAGAGCGGAAACTCGCCGGACGGCATTGTATACGGCATCGACATCAGCGGGCGGTGCGACTCGGTGGTGAGCGGCGGGAGCGTATATGAGCAGCTTGGGTCAAGTGAGCTGGATTCTATACGGGAGAGGGCAGAGGACGAAATCGCCGGTGCCGCCCGGAGTGACCACGAGGCATTTGCGGATGCTTTCCGGGCGTTTGCAAAGCGCAGCGAGTACTATCTGAACCACTCTGTCTACTACCGGCTTACCAGACACTGGGCTGCAGATCTTGTAATCGCAGCCGTTATTACGGGGATTGTCATGGTGATTCTCTTTAGTATGCAGAAATCCCACATGGAAGCCGGAGCGGCCGACTACGCCGACCGCGGCTCCATGCATCTGAAACGCTCACAGGATATCTACCTTCGGACCGGTGTCGTCCACAGACAGGCACCAAAAAACACCGGCGGAGGATCGCGCGGTTCGGGATCCTTCACCGGTGGAGGCGGCGGGAATTTCGGCAGTTCGTCCGGAAGATTCTAAGTCAGCAGGTCTGCGGCTCGTCAAAGTCTTTTCCGAATGTCTCGACGGTTACAGACTTCATGACCTGCGGAGTTTTCGGGCGGTCATTGTAGTCCGTTGAGGTCGTCGCGATGCGCTCCAGAACGTCAAATCCTTCCGTGAGCTTTCCGAACGCGGCATACTGCCCGTCCAGGAACGGCGAATCCTTGTGCATGATGAAGAACTGGGAACCGGCGGAGTCCGGATCCATCGCACGTGCCATGGACAGCACGCCGGCGGTGTGCTTCAGATTGTTGGCAAATCCGTTGGACGAGAACTCACCCCGGATGCTGTAGCCCGGGCCGCCCATACCGCTGCCCTCCGGATCACCGCCCTGAATCATGAAATTTTCGATGACCCGATGGAAGATAAGACCGTCATAGAAGCCTTTTTTCACGAGACTGATAAAATTGTTCACCGTGTTGGGGGCGATGTCCGGATACAGCTCCGCCTTCATGATGCCGCCGTCTTCCATGGTGATTGTTACAATCGGATTTTTTGTTTCCATAGCAGATAACCTCCTGAATATATGTAGTGATGATAACACGGGGAGGCTGCCAGAAACAGTTAACTTTTTGAAAAGAGCAGACACGTGAGACGTATTGTACACACACCTTCCGGCCCCGTTCTTATAACCGGCAAAACACTGCCGGACTCTCCCGGTATGGCCGTCATCGGCGTCGGGCTGGATTTTTCCGGGCAGGCGGCATTGGTCGTTGAGTCGGAGGAACAGATAACACCGAAGCTGCTGGACACGGCTGCCAGGCGCTATGCGGGACTGCCGGTTACGATTGCCGTGACGGAGCGTCTGTGCCTGCGGGAGATGCGGGAAGAGGAGACTGAGCTTCTGGACGGGCTGGACGCGGCTGTGGACAGTCCGTTTGCGGCGGTCAATGAGTATCACGGCCTTGACGTCAGAAAACGGCGCGAAAAATTCCGAAGCTACCGGCAATGGGCTTACGGGATGCTGGAAATGGGTCTGTATCTGGTCTTCCGGAAATCGGACGGGCAGCTCATCGGGCGCGCGGGATTTAACCAGGGAGATTTTGGCAGTGCGGACGTGATGGTTTCCTATGAAATTGTCCGGCGCGAACAGAGGAAAGGCTACGGCCGGGAGTGCCTGACGGCGCTCATACACTACGCGCGGCAGCTGGGGGTTGAAAAGCTGTGCGCGCTCATTGATCCGGACAACGCGGCGAGCCTGGCACTCGCCTCCTCATGCGGCTTTCAGCCGGACGGCTACTTTCAGGGGAAATGCAGACTGCTGCTGGTGATGCGGCAGGAGAGTTAAGGCATTTTTCATGTATGCTTAATTGAAATTTGACAGCTGCGTTTGTATACTTGTTCTAATACAAACGAAACTGCCCGCCGCTTTTAAGGAGACTGTTCCGGCGGGAGACGAAATGACAGGGGTATCGGATGAACGGCTTTTTTGATATTAACGGCAAGTTTTACACCACATTTTCCAAGATCACGGACTTTATTATTCTCTCGATTCTGGTTGAGCTGCTGTGCCTGCCGGTTGTGACGGCGGGGCCGGCGATCTGCGGCGCGTATTACGTGGCGATGCGCGAGGTCAGAGATGAGGAGGGGTATGTCTGGAAAGGGTTCTGGAAATCCTTTAAGGAAAATTTCAAGCAGGGCCTGGTGCTGACGCTGATCATCGCAGCTGTCGATCTTTTCATGGGGCTGGATATCTACTGGGCGTATCAGATCTGGAAGGTGAACGGGACGATCGGCTATCAGATGATTATGTTCGTGATCATCGGCCTGGCGTTTGTGTTCTTCTCCATCAGCCTGTATGTGTTCCCACTTCTGTCCAAGTTTTATAACACCGTCCGCGAGACGCTTCGCAACGCGCTGATTGTGTCTTCACGGCACATCCCGACAACGATCATCATGGCGCTTTCGCTGCTGGTAATTCTCTACTTTACCTTTACGTGGAATCCGCTGGTGCTGTTCATCGGACTCCCGATTTTCCTGTATTTTTCGGCTGCCCGTATGTCAAAGATCATTGAGCAGGTGATCGATGAGTATGAGGATGAGCACAATGTGGCGCTGGCCGACGGAGAGCAGGTTCTGGACGCGTCACAGATGAAAGCGAAGGAGGATCTGCCGGACACGCTGCCGAGCGGACACCGCCGCCCGGAGGTTATTCTGGCAGGGCGCCCGTACACGAAGCTTTCCAAAGAAGAGAAGGCGGAGTATGACCTGGCGGTCGAGGAACAGCTGAATTATGAGGCCGAGAGCATGCCGGTGACGATCCAGGATGCGATCCGCAGAAAAGAGGAGAAAGCAGTACCTTCGGATGGTGACGATACGGCGGAGGATGAAACAAACCCGACTTCTGACGAAACGTAAGGAGTAAACCCCCTGCCCGGGCGCATGAAAACAGGCACAGAAATACGGGCAGCGTCAGAAGGATGCTGCCCGGGGACGGATTTCCGGACGGATCGGATTTTTTAAAAAAGTGCTTGCTTTTTCTGTGAGGGCTGATTATAATATCTTCTGTCGTGATGAGCGGCGGCAATTCGAAAGGCTTGTTTATTGGGCTTTCGCCAAATGGTAAGGCACTGGATTCTGATTCCAGCATCTGGGGGTTCGAGTCCCTCAAGCCCAGCTGATCCTCCACCTTACACTGTGTGGAGGATTTTTTTAAAACTGGAGACGTATCGAAGCGGTCATAACGGGGCGCACTCGAAATGCGTTTGGCGGGTAACTGCCACAAGGGTTCGAATCCCTTCGTCTCCGTACCGGAAGCTTCCGTAGGGGTTTCTCCTGCGGAAGCTTTTTTGTGAAGGCTGTGGTTCAAAGGAGGCAGACTCGGATGAAGTTTTCCTATCCGGCCATCGTCCGGTTTTCGGACTGCGGAAAAAGCGGGCTTGCACGGGAAGCTGCGATCGTGAATTTCATGCAGGACTGCAGCGCCATGCAGTCGGATTCTCTGGGGATCGGCACAGACAGACTCCTGGCGGCCGGCAGGGGATGGTTTGTCATCGCCTGGAATATTCAGATTTACCGGAAGATGCCGGCGAATCAGCACATCCGCGTCTGGACCTGGGCGGTCAGCTATACCGGGATATACGGGGACCGCTGTATGCAGATAACCGATGAGACAACCGGAGAGGTATATGCGGAGTGCCGCGCGCTGTATGTGTTTATGAATCTCCTGACGATGCACCCGACGAAGGTGGAAGGGGAACTTGGCACCGGGTACGCGGTAAGCTCGGCTTTACAGACGGTTACACCCTGCAGCCGCAAGCTGCCGCCGGTGGCGGGTGGAGATAAAGCGGGAACATTTGCCGTGAGGAAACATGACACCGATGCGTACGGGCACATGAACAACGCGCGGTATGTGTCCTATGCGGACGACTATCTGCCGGATGGATTTGATACGTTCCGTCTGCAGGTGGAATACCGGCTGTCGGCAAGACTCGGGGACACGGTGCACGTGTTCACGAAAGAAACCGGAGCGCAGTTTGAAGTGGAAATGCGGCGTGGCGACGGACAGGTCTTCGCCAGGGTGTTGTATACAAAAAAGGGAGAAGAAAATGATAAAACTGGGAGAGACGCAGGAACTTGCGATTTATAAAACCGTGTCCTTCGGCGTCTATCTGGGAGATGAGCGCGAGCATGTGCTCCTGCCGCGGAAGGAAGTGCTGGAAGGTGCGAAAACGGGTGAGTCCCTCAGCGTATTTGTCTACCGGGATTCGGACGACAGGCTCATTGCCACCGTGAAGACGCCGCTTGTGCGCCTCGGGGAGATGGCTGTCCTGAAAGTGAAGCAGATAACCCGGATCGGTGCATTCCTGGACTGGGGGCTCGACAAGGATCTGCTTCTTCCTTATAAGGAACAGACGGAGAAGCTTCACGAAGGGCAGACGGTCCCGGTTGTCCTGTATATTGACAAGTCCGACCGTCTTGCAGCGACCATGCACGTCTACCGGTATCTCACCGAAGCGCCCGGGTACGAAAAGGACCGGACGGTCGAGGGGACTGTCATACAGATTAATCCGCAGATGGGGGTCTTTCTGGCGGTTGACGGCCGGTATTACGGCATGATCCCGATTCAGGAGGTGACACAGAAGTACGCCCCCGGCGACACCGTGCACGGCCGTGTTGCCCGGGTGCGGGAGGACGGCAAGCTGGTTATCGCCGTCCGCGAGAAAGCCTGGCAGGCGATGAGCCGGGATTCCGAAAAGATCCTGCAGCTTCTTGGTGCAAACGGCGGCCGCCTTCCGTACGGCGACAAGTCCGACCCGGTGAAAATCCGCGAGGTATTCTCCATGAGCAAGGCAGAGTTCAAGCGGGCGGCCGGTCATCTTCTGAAGGAAGGGAAAATTACGGTCGGACCGTACGAGATAAAGAATACCTGATGGCAGATGCTGCAAATGTGACGAAAGCACTTTCACAGACTTGTGAAAAATTCATAAACATTCTGTCCGGATATCGAAAATCAAAAAAAGGTACAAAAATCATCAGGATATTTCAGTAAATTGAAATATGGTATTACCTCCGGAATTCAGGTATCATGAGCATAGTTAAAGCCGGCCGGGAGGCAGCATGAGTCTTCGGGCGGCACTTAATCAGGAGGAATGGAATGGCAAGCTTATCTCTTAAGAACGTAACAAAAGTTTATCCCAATGGATTTGTTGCGGTAAAGAACTTCAACCTTGAAGTTGCAGACCAGGAATTCATCATTTTCGTAGGCCCGTCCGGCTGCGGAAAGTCTACGACTCTTCGTATGATCGCAGGACTTGAAGAGATTTCTTCCGGCGAACTCTGGATCGGCGACAAGCTCATGAACGATGTAGAGCCGAAGGACCGTGATATCGCCATGGTATTCCAGAACTACGCTCTGTATCCGCATATGACCGTGTACGACAACATGGCATTCGGCCTGAAGCTCCGCAAGGTTCCGAAGGCAGACATCGACAAGGCTGTTCATGAAGCAGCCAAGATCCTTGACATCGAGCATCTTCTCGACCGTAAGCCGAAGGCTCTTTCCGGTGGTCAGAGACAGCGTGTTGCCATGGGCCGTGCCATCGTTCGTCACCCGAAGGTATTCCTGATGGACGAGCCGCTCTCCAACCTGGATGCGAAGCTGCGTGTTCAGATGCGTGTTGAGATCTCCAAGCTTCATCAGAGACTCAATGCAACCATCATCTACGTAACCCATGACCAGGTAGAGGCTATGACGCTCGGTACCCGTATCGTCGTTCTGAAGGATGGTATCATCCAGCAGGTAGATACGCCGCAGAACCTCTACTACAAGCCGGATAATCTCTTCGTTGCCGGATTCATCGGCTCTCCGCAGATGAACCTTGTAGACGCAGTTGTTTCCCAGAACGGCGACAAGATCGGCCTGAAGCTGGATGACAAGATTACGATCGAAGTCGGCGGCGAGAAAGCGAAGAAAGTTATCGACGGCGGCTACGTAGGCAAGACCGTTGTTGTCGGCATCCGTCCGGAGGATATCAGCGATGATCCGGAATTCATCGCAAAGCATCCGGAAGGCATCTTCGATGCGAAGATCAACGTATACGAGCTCCTCGGCGGCGAAGCAAACCTTCACTTCGATATCAACGGCACAACCTGCACAGCCAAGGTCAGCGCTCACAACGCGATCAAGCCGGGCAGCGTAGTAAAGCTTTCCGCTGATCACACGAGAATGCACATCTTCGACAAGGAGACCGAGCAGGTTATCACACACTGACCGGAATTCTGAAAAAAGCATAAACGCCCGGAAGCGGCAGGGAAACGCAGGTTTCCCGCCGCTTCTTTGTTTGTATTTATTGTCTGATATTGATATAATGTTATCGATTATCGCGGCTTCAGCCGCCAGCAAATGCGCCGCAATCATCAAAAGAGGTACGATATGCTTTCAAATCAGGTATTACAGGAGACTCTTGAGGGCCTTCGCTCAATAACCCGCGTGAATATGGCAGCGGTTGATACGGACGGGCGTGTCTGCGCCGGTACATTTGAAGTGACGCCGGAGTGCCTGACGGCCGCCAGGGAGTTCTCCGATTCCCCGGCCATCAATCAGGTTGTCAATGACTATCAGTTCTTCCGGATCTCTGAGGGGGAGCACGTCAGCTATGTGCTTGTTCTGCAGGGAAGCTCGGATGAAAACTACATGGTCGGCCGGATGGCGGTGTTCCAGATCCAGCAGCTTCTGTATGCGTACCGGGAGCATTACGACAAGGACAATTTCGTCAAGAACCTTCTTCTTGACAACATCCTGAAGGTCGATATTTTCACCAGAGCCGACAAGCTCGGCATCAAGGCGAATGTCCCGAGAATCGTCTACATCATCGAGACGCGCCACGGAAAGGATTCTTCGGCACTTGAGACCATCCGAAATCTCTATCAGGGCAAGACAAAGGGATACATCACGGCCGTTGACGAGAAGAGTATCGTTCTGATCCGCCAGGTGGAGGGCACGGAGGAGTATGAGGAGCTCCTTCAGGAGGCCAGCACCATTGTGGATATGCTCAACACCGAGGCCATGACGGCAGCCAGGGCGTCCTTCGGCACGATCGTCCGCGACCTGCGCGATCTCTCCCGGTCATACAAGGAAGCAAAGATGGCCATGTCGGTCGGAAAGATCTTCTACAGCGAGAAGAGTGTCATCGGCTACAGCAAGCTCGGCATCGGACGCCTGATCTACCAGCTTCCGATGTCTCTCTGCCAGATGTACATCAAAGAAGTATTCGGAGAGCACAACCCGGAGGAGCTCGACGACGAGACTCTTGTGACGGTCAACAAGTTCTTCGAACACAATCTGAATGTGTCGGAGACCTCCCGTGAGCTCTACATTCACCGCAACACGCTCGTGTACCGCCTTGACAAGCTGAAGGCCACGCTCGGACTGGACCTGACCAACTTCGGCGATGCCATCACGTTCAAGATTGCCCTGATGGTCGTGAAGTACATGCGGTATATGGAGAGCCGCGACAAGTACTGATGCATCCGCATCCGTCCGAAAGATGCGGGAAGAAGAGGATTTTGAATACGTATGATTATTCTTGAGAATGTGACAAAGAATTACACGCCGGAGATCGCGGCTCTGCAGAATATCAATCTGCATGTTTCCAAGGGCGAATTCGTGTTCGTCGTCGGAAAGAGCGGCTCCGGAAAGTCGAC
Organism: uncultured Lachnospiraceae bacterium; assembly: GCA_903789615.1. Classification (GTDB taxonomy): domain Bacteria; phylum Bacillota; class Clostridia; order Lachnospirales; family Lachnospiraceae; genus UBA4285. The sequence continues at coordinate 190,860 of CAIFEV010000003.1, forward strand.
GCTGATCAAGCTCCTGCTGAAGGAGATTGAGCCGACGTCCGGCCGGATTTACATCAACAAAAAGTATCTGAATAAAATGCACCGCCGCCAGCTTCCGTATCTGCGCCGCGACATCGGCGTCGTGTTCCAGGACTTCCGGCTTCTTCAGGACCGCACGGTGTTTGAAAACATCGCATTTGCCCAGAAGGTCATTGAGGCGCCGCAGCGCAAGATCCGCACCAACGTGCTGGAGATGCTGTCCATGGTCGGCCTCGTCGACAAATACAAGGCATACCCGAGCGAGCTGTCCGGAGGCGAGCAGCAGCGTGTTGCCATTGCGCGTGCGCTGGTGAATCACCCGGATATTCTGCTCTGCGACGAGCCTACCGGCAATCTGGATCCGATCAACTCCGCTGAGGTCATGAAGATCATCGACAAGGCGAACAAGCGCGGAACCACTGTGCTGGTCGTGACCCACAACATGGATATCGTGCAGCAGATGAAGAAGCGCACGATCACCATGAGCGAGGGCCGCATCATCAGCGATATGGAGAAGGGCGGTTATTTCTATGAAGATTAATTCGTTTTTTTACCAGCTGAAGCAGGGGTTTCTGAATATTCACAGAAACCGCCTCTTCTCGCTGGCGTCGATAGCCACGATTGCGGCAAGTATATTTATATTCGGTATTTTCTACAGCCTGGTCGCCAATTTCCAGTACACGCTCAAAGACGCGCAGACGAACCTGGCTGTGACGGTTTTCTTTAATGATGACGCGGATGACGCGACGATCCAGTCGATCGGCGACAAGATTCAGGCAAGGCCGGAGGTGGACAGAATTCACTTCACATCGGCGGAGGAAGCCTGGGAGAATTTCAAGACCGAGTATCTGGGCGAGTATGAGTATCTGGCGGACGGTTTTTCGGATAACCCGCTTGCCAACTCGGCTTCCTATGAGGTCTATCTGAAGGACGCGAGTCAGCAGCAGGAGCTTGTTGATTACATCAGCTCCCTGGACGGTGTGCGCCAGGTGAACCGCTCGGAAGACGCAGCGGCAAGCCTGTCCGGCGCGGCAAGACTCGTCGGCTACATCTCTGTGGCAGTCATCATCGTTCTTCTGGCGGTGTCAATCTTCCTGATCATGAACACGATCATCATCGGCATCACCGTGCGAAAGGAAGAAATTTCGATCATGAAGTACATCGGTGCCACGGATGGATTTGTCAATGCGCCGTTCTTTGTGGAGGGTATCACGATCGGCGTCATCGGCTCCATCATTCCGATGATCATCGAGTACTTCATTTATAACGGAGCGGTTGATTTTGTCCGCGACAAGTTTGCGATGCTCAACAACATTCTCCGCTTCATGTCAACGGCCCAGCTCTTCCGCGTGCTGCTTCCGGTGGCGCTGCTGCTGGGAGTTGTCATCGGTCTTCTGGGAACATTCTTCGCTGTGCGCAGACATACAAATGTCTGATACAGCCGTTGGAGACAGATATGGATAATGACAGACAGCCGGACAGTCTGCAGGATATCGAAAGGAAAGACGGGGAGAAGACCGGGCAGGATACGGGTACGGAGCAGACGCCTGCGAAACACAGACGCACGCCGCGGGCCATCATTCTCTATACGGTTGCGATTGCGGTTCTGCTTCTCCTGATCGCCGCATTCCGCAGCAACCTGATCTCCATCCGGATCGGCCGGCTGTATATCGGCAGAGACTCCGGGAGTATCGGCGTTCAGTCGATGTACAAACTGAACCAGCTGGAGAGCACGCTGGAAGATTTCTACTTTGACAAGCCGGATCCGGATACATCGATCGAGTCGGTCGCCAAAGCGTATGTGGACAGTTATGATGATCCGTACACCGTGTATTACACGCCGGAAGAGTTCGCATCCTTCATGCAGAGCAGCAGCGGTGTATCATACGGCATCGGCGTCATTGTGGGCAAGACGGATGAGGGTTCACTTCTCATCAGCCGGGTGATCTCCGGCGGACCGGCCGAGACAGCCGGACTTCAGGCGGGGGATCTCATTACGGCGGTTGACGGGCAGCCGGTCGCCGGAGAGGATATCCAGGACACGGTCGAGAGAATCAAGGGTGGAGAAGGGACGGATGTGACGCTTGCGATTCTGCGGGGGGATCAGACACTTGAAATCGCGGTGACCCGCGGACAGTATGACATCCCGCTTGTGAGTTACAGAGTTCTTGACGGAAACATCGGATATCTGTATCTGGCGGAGTTTGACGCCAGTGCAAAGCAACAGTTCCTCGACGCATATCATGAACTGACGCAGGAAAAAGGTGTGTCGTCTCTCATCATTGATCTGCGGGGCAATCCGGGAGGTCTTCTGGATGTGGACACGGACATCCTGGATGAACTGCTCCCGGACGGGACCATCGTCTCGGTGCGGGATAAGGCCGGTAACGAAGAAGTGACAGCCGGGAGCAACCCGGATCAGATTGAAATTCCGCTCGCCGTCCTGGTAAATGGACAGACAGCTTCCGCATCGGAACTTTTCTCTGCCGCTGTTCAGGATTACGGAGTCGGAGTTATCGTCGGGACCCAGACCTTCGGCAAGGGCATCGCCCAGACGATCCGGCAGTTCCCGGACGGGAGCGGCATCAAGTACACGGTTGAGAAATATTTCACACCGGCCGGACGGGACATTCATCAGGTCGGCGTGACGCCGGACATCGTGGTAGAAACGGCTGACGGAGGAACGGAAGATTCCAATCCGGAGACGGATACACAGCTTGCCGCTGCAATCGCATACCTTGAGAGTGAAACATGAGGAAGTAAACGTGACAGCCGTGCAGAACCTGCCGGCACGGGGAAAGGTAGGAGTACATGAAATCCTTCACACAAAACCATGTGGTGACCGGACTGATCCTGATCATCTTCGGAATCGTTCTTCTGATCTGGCCGGGCAGTACACTGGACATCGTCTGTAAGATCGTCGGCGCTGCCGTGCTGATCGCCGGAATCGTCGGCGTGGCGGAAGGGCTCGCCGGCAAGAGAAAAGATCCGGCGGCTGTCGGAAATTTCGCGGGTAACGTCATTGCAGTGATCGTCGGAATCCTCCTGATTGCGTTTTCCGGCGCGATCGTGGCGATTCTGCCATTTGTCCTCGGTATTCTGATGGTCGTCTACAGCGCCGTTGAAATTTTCGGTGCGCTGAAGGCGGACGGCGGCATTCAGACCGGAAGACTTGTCATGGCGGTTATCGAGCTCATCATCGGCATTCTGATCATGGCCAATCCGTTCAGCACCGTCACACTTCTCATCCGTGTTCTGGGGATCGGCATGATCTTCGGCGGCGTGACGCAGGTTATGAACAGGAATTGAGGCTGCGGCCTGTATGGATGAATTTGAAATTTTAAAAAAGGTTGAGAGAGGAGAGATGACGGCTGAGGAGGCGGCCATCTCTCTGAAGGAAAAACCGTTCGAAGATCTTGGATATGCCAAAGTTGACCTCCATCGTCATACCCGTCAGGGGGCGACGGAGGTTATTTATGGTGAAGGGAAAACCGCACAGCAGATCCGGGGGATCGCCGGAACGCTCAGAGACCACGGCCAGGGACATATTCTCGTGACCAGACTGGATAGCGGAAAGGCCGGAGATCTTAAGACAGACGGCGGTTTTACGTATTATAAGACGGCCCGGCTTGGCGTGTATGGCGGGCTGGAACCGGAGGCGTCTTTCCCGCGGCCGTCTGGGACGATTGCGGTTGTTAGCGCCGGGACAAGCGACCTTCCGGTGGCGGAGGAGGCGGCCCTGACTGCGCAGTTTTACGGAAACAAAGTGCTGCGGCTCTACGATGTGGGAGTCGCCGGACTCACACGGCTGCTGTCGCATCTGGACGAGCTGGTGCGCGCCTCGGTTGTCATCACCGTGGCGGGAATGGAAGGCGCGCTCGCGAGTGTCGTTGGCGGACTGGTGTCCTGTCCCGTCATCGCGGTGCCGACCAGCGTCGGATACGGCGCTTCGTTTCAGGGGCTTGCCGCGATGCTGGCCATGATGAATTCCTGTGCCTCCGGGGTGACGGTCGTCAACATTGACAACGGATTCGGCGCGGCCTTTTCGGCCAGCCGCATCAACCGGATGGGAATGCAGCAGACCGGAAAAGAGGAGAAGGCAGCGGATACAGAGACAGCCGGCGCAGAGGCAGCTCCGGATGCCGGAACGGATGAGTGCGGCGCGGTACACGGGGGCAGCCTGACTCAGTCGCAGGACAGGGACCGCATCGGAGAACTTTCGTGCAACCTCGACGACATGAGCGGAGAGGAGATCGCATTTGCCGTGAAGAGGCTGTTTTCTGCCGGGGCACGGGATGTTTTCACTATACCTGCGGGCATGAAGAAGGGCAGACCGGGGACGGTACTGACGGTCCTGTGCGATCCGGAAAGAATAGCGGAATTTGAGAGGCGGATCTTTGCCCTGACGACGACGATCGGCATCCGTGAGACGCTGAAGGAGCGGGCTGTTCTGCGGCGGCGGGAGGAAATATGCGACACGAGTGCCGGAAGTGTGCGCGTGAAAGTGAGCGAAGGGTACGGCTGCCGGCGGGTCAAGGCGGAGGCCGATGACCTGATGGCGGCGGCCGTAAGCACCGGGAGACCGGTGAGAGATATCCGGGACGAGGTAAAGAGACAGTATGGAGGAGTACCGGAAGGCAGAGAGGAAGAGACTCAGGCAGGAACTGACGGGCACGATTGTCCGGATGGGGTATCCGGCTGAATTTGCCGAGGTTCTCGCTTTGAATCTGCGGACGGAAAAGGCCCTGGGGCGCATGTGCGGGTATCTGAGGGAAGCGCATCCCAGGTCCGCAGAGGAGATCGCCGACGAGATGATGGCCATCCTGTCGGACCGGGAAGCGTGGACGGCGAAAAAAGAAGCGCAGTATTACAATGCCCGGTACAATTCCTGGGTGCGAAAGGGGCTTGAGGCGGACGAAGAAGAAGGGGAATAAATGGTATCAGTCGTCATTCCTGCATATAATGAGGAGGAAAACATCCGGAGAGCTGCGGATACGATCAGCAGAATCCTGGAGCGGGAGAAGATTCCGTATGAGCTGCTTTTTGTCAACGACGGATCCGCGGACAGGACCTGGGAGCTGATCCGGGAGGAAGCGGCAGAAAATCCGAATATTCACGGCCTTTGCTTTTCGAGGAATTTCGGAAAAGAATCGGCGATTTTTGCGGGACTTCGGGAATCGCGCGGCGACTGCACGGCGGTGATCGACTGCGACCTGCAGCACCCGCCGGAGAAGCTGGTTGAGATGTACCGGCTCTGGGAAAAGGGGTATGAGATCATCGAGGGCGTGAAGAGAAGCCGCGGCGAGGAGTCGGGCGGCCACAAGGCGGCTGCGAAGACTTTTTACCGCATCATAAGCCGCGCGACAGGCATCGACATGTCGAATGCCTCGGACTTCAAGCTGCTTGACCGCAAGGCCGTGACGGTACTCGTGAATATGCCGGAAAAAAACGCTTTTTTCAGGGCACTCTCTTCCTGGATCGGTTTTAAAACGGCGAAAGTGGAGTACGACGTACAGGAGCGGCAGGCGGGAACATCCAAGTGGTCGACCAGAAAGCTGATAAGCTACGCGCTGACGAACATTACGTCTTTTACCACATTTCCCATGCAGGTGGTGACGGTGCTGGGCGTTATCATGCTTATTGTCGCGATCGTTCTGGGCGTCACGGCTCTTGTCCAGAAGATCATGGGCGTTGCGCTGGGCGGATTCACGACGGTGATCATTCTCCTTTGCTTCACGGGGAGCATCATCATGATCAGCCTCGGTATCATCGGGTATTATCTCGCGAAGATTTATGAGGAGGTCAAGGGGAGACCTCGCTATATACTGGCCGAAAAGGTGTGAGGCGCACGGATGCGCGAAAGGGGTGGCAAATGGTTAAAGACGGAAAAATCTGGCTGGGATCGGCCGCGGACGGAACGCAGGCTCTGCTGATCCCCGGCATGGCCAACCGGCACGGGCTGGTAGCCGGCGCGACAGGGACCGGAAAAACCGTAACACTGAAGGTGCTCGCGGAGTCATTCTCAAAGCTGGGCGTCCCGGTGTTCATGGCAGACGTGAAGGGCGATGTGACCGGGATCATGGAGCCGGGTCAGGACAGTCCGAAGGTGGCCGAAAGAAGAAAACAGTTCGGACTGGATGAAGCCGGTTTCACGTTTGAGGGTTGTCCGGTGACGGTATGGGATCTCTTCGGGAAGACCGGAATCCCGCTGCGCACGACTATTTCGGACATGGGGCCGATGCTGCTTTCCAGGATTCTCGGACTGAATGACCTGCAGAGCGATATTCTGTCGATCGTGTTTCGAATCGCCGATACGAACCGCCTGCTTCTCATCGACACCAAAGATCTGAAATCGATGCTTGCGTATGTCGGCGATCACGCGAAGGATTTTGAGGCACAGTACGGGAGAATCTCCCAGGCTTCAATCGGAGCCATCACGCGGGCTGTTGTTGCCCTTGAGATTGCCGGCGGGGAGACATTCTTTGGCGAGCCGGCACTGTCTGTAACAGACTGGCTCACCAGAACTCCGGACGGGCGCGGCAGCATCAGTCTGCTTGACAGCCGCAGCCTTATCGGAAATCCGGTTCTGTACTCCACGTTTCTTCTCTGGCTTGTGAGCGAGCTGTTTGAAAACCTGCCGGAGGTGGGCGACTGTGAACTGCCGAAGATGGTCTTTTTCTTTGATGAAGCGCACCTGCTGTTTGTGGACACGCCGAAGGCTCTGCAGGACAAGATTGAGCAGGTCGTGAAGCTGATCCGCTCCAAAGGCGTCGGAATCTTTTTCTGCACACAGAATCCGCGCGATATTCCGGACGGCGTTCTCTCACAGCTTCAGACGCGGATTGAGCACGGTCTCAGAGCGTACACGCCGGCCGACCAGAAGGGAGTTCGGGCTGCGGCAGATTCGTTCCGCGTGAATCCGGCATTTGACACGTATGAGACGATCCTGGGGCTGGGCACCGGCGAAGCGGTGGTGTCTCTTCCGGATGAAAACGGTGTGCCGGGCATGGCGCAGAAGGTGACGATCCTTCCTCCGCAGTGCCTGATGAGCGCCGCGCCGGAAAGCGACGTTGACCGGTGTGTCAAGGGCAGCCTTCTCTACAGCAAATATGCGCAGGCTGTCGATCCGGAATCTGCGTACGAAAGGCTGGCGCAGCAGTCGGAGCAGGAGAAGCGGCAGGAAGAGGAAGAGACGGCCGCAGCCAGGCAGGAGAAGTTACAGAAAGCTGCAGAAGCGGCGCAGGCAAAGGCGCTGGAAAAGCAGCAGGCTGCTGAAGAAAAGGCAAGGGAAAAACAGGCGGCTGCAGAAGAAAAGGCAAGGCAGAAGGAACAGGAAGCCGCCGAGAGAAAGAGAAAACAGGCGATCAGCCAGGTGGGAAGCACACTGGCCGGCACAGTCGGCCGGGAAGTCGGAAAGAATCTCGGGAAGAATTTCGGGTCGTTCGGGAAAACTCTGGGCGGCAATGTGGGAGCCAGCATCGGACGCGGTCTGCTGAATACACTTTTGAAACGATAAGAAAAGAAACATGATCAAACAGGCAGTTATAGGAATGGTGGCTCACGTAGACGCCGGCAAGACGACGCTTTCCGAGGCGCTCCTGTACACGACAGGTATGATCCGGAAAGCCGGCCGCGTGGATCACGGTGATGCGCATCTGGATCAGGATGTGACGGAGCGCCGGCGCGGCATTACGATCTTTGCAAAGAGTGCCCGGATCCGCACACAGGGGCTGGATGCGGTACTTCTGGACACACCGGGACACGTGGATTTTTCAGGCGAGACCGAGCGCGCGCTTGCCGCCATGGACCAGGCGGTCCTTGTGGTCAGCGCGGCAGACGGCATTCAGGCCCACACACGGACGATCTGGCGCCTGCTTGCGGGATACCACATTCCTACTTATATATTTATCAACAAAACCGATCTGCCGAACGCGGATTTTGAGCGCGTGTACGGTCAGCTTCGCCGGGAGTTTTCAAAAGACTGCATTGACGTGCGGGGCGTACGGGCGGCCGCGGACGGGACGCTTGAGGGATTATCTTCCCGGGCGGAGGAAGAACTGTCACTCACCGATGAAGAGCTGCTTGATTCGTATCTTGAATCCGGGAAGATTGCGCGGGACGCGGCGGCAGGAGCAGCCGCGCGCCGGCAGTTCTTCCCGGTTTTTTCCGGTTCGGCGCTTCATCTGGAAGGCGTGGATGACCTGGTGCGGGGACTGGAAATCTTTACGGTTCCGAAAAAATACCCGGATGTGTTCGGGGCCTGCGCAGTCAAGATCGGGCGTGATGCGGCCGGGCACAGGCTGACGTTTCTCAAAGTGACCGGCGGCGTGCTGAAAGCCCGTCAGACGGTCGGATACGAGACGGAAAACGGAGAGGAAATCCGGGAGAAGATCGATCAGATCCGCAGCTATTCGGGCGAGAATTTCGAGCAGCTCCCGGAGGCGGCTGCGGGAAGCTTCGTGGCCGTGACAGGGCTCACAGCGCTGTCAGCCGGCCAGGGACTCGGCGCCAATCCCGGGGTTCGCCCGCCGCTTCTTACACCGGTGATGAGCTTTGGCGTGATCCCGCCGGAGGGCGAGGATCCTTTTATCCTGTATCAGAAGCTGAAAAGCATCGAAGCAGAAGATCCGCTTCTCGGATTCACATGGAATGAGCGCACCAGAGAAATCCAGGTCCGTCTGATGGGTCACGTCCAGGCGGAAGTCCTGAAGACGAAGGTGATGGAGCGCTTCGGTGAGGACATTTCCTTCGGGCCGGGGAAGGTTGTATACCGGGAGACGGTGGAGGAAGCGGTCGAAGGAATCGGCCATTTTGAACCACTCCGCCATTACGCTGAGGTTCACGTTCTTCTCTCACCGGCGCCGCGGGGCAGCGGCGTGACGGTTGACAGTGTCTGCCCGGTTGATGTCCTGCCCATGCGCTGGCAGAAGATGATTCTGGGAAGCCTGAGACAGAAGTGCGCACCCGGACGCGGGTTTCATGGCGCCCTGACCGGTGCGCTTCTCACGGACGTACGGATCACGCTGCTCACTGGGCGGGCGAGTGTGAAACACACCGGCGGAGGGGATTTCCGCGAGGCGGCATACAGGGCTGTAAGGCAGGGACTTATGAGCACGCGCTGTACCCTTCTGGAACCGTATGAGGCGTTTACCGCACAATTTCCGCAGCAGGCGATCGGCCGCGTGATGACGGATCTGGAAGCGCGTGGAATTCACACGGATGCGCCGCAGATACAGGAAGACGGGACAGGTGCACATGCGGTTCTGACGGGCCGCGCTCCGGCAGCAGTCCTGGACGGATATGCGCAGCAGCTGAGAGCGGTGACGAAGGGAAATGGAGAGATCCGGCTGGAATATGACGGCTACGACGTCTGCCATAATCCGGATGAGGTCATCGCTGCGGCCGGGTATGACCCGGAGGCAGATCTCCTACAGCCGACCGGCTCGGTGTTCTGTGCAAACGGCGCCGGATATCCGGTCCCGTGGAATGAAGTTCCATATTATATGCACGTAGAGAGGGCGTTTCATCCGGAAGGACCGGAAGAGACGAAAACGGACGTAAACACGGCTTGCAGCGGCTCCGGGCAAAAGCCTGTCTCCGACAAAGAGAGGCGCACAAGAGACCGGCTCGCCGAGGAGAAAGAGGAAGCCGACCTGAACGAGATCATGGCCGAGATGGCTAGGCGCGAGCACGGGAGAGGCGGCGTGAAAGGCTGGGGCCATACAACCGTCCGCACGTACGGCAGAACCGGGCACTCCGGGGCAGCGGCAGAGCGCCCGAAGATGTACCTGATCGACGGGTATAATCTTCTCTATAAAACGGAGGAACTCGCAGCCCTTCGCGAGGTGAACCTGAACGCAGCTGCCGAGAAACTCTGCAGCATGCTGTCTGCCTGGCAGGGATGGATCGGATGCCGGGTGGTCGTTGTCTTCGACGCATACCGGAAAAAGGAAAGTCAGGGCAGCGTCGCCCGCGATGGGGAGCTTGAAGTCATCTACACAAGGACCGATGAGCCGGCGGATGCATTTATCGAAAAATATGTCCATGATGCGGCGGGCCGGTACAGAATTACCGTGGTGACGGATGACAATCTTGTGCGGCTCACCTGCCTGAAATTCGGCGCGATACCGCAGACGGACGACAGTTTTCTTGAAGAAATGAACCAGAGAGGGCTGTGAAGCTGTAGCAGCGATCTTTTCCTTACACTTCCGTGTATTGATAAAAGAACGTCAAAGTTCCCGGAAAAGGTGTATAACAATGTTATAGAAAGTGAGGGAGTATGAGATGAAGCTTGAAACACTTCAGAAAGACATGATTGCGGCCATGAAGGCACACGACAAGGACCGCAAAATGGCGCTTTCCTCTCTTGTGTCGGCTGTGAAGAAGGCAGGAATTGACGCGGGAGAGAGAGAAAGCATTCCGGAAGAGCTCGCCGACAAGGCGATTCTGAAGGAACTGAACGCAGTGAAGGAAGAGATCGACACCTGCCCGGCCACGAGACCGGATCTGAAGGAGCAGTATATTTTCCGCTATAAGGTGATCGAAGAGTACGCGCCGAAGATGATGAGCGAAGATGAGATCCGCGAAGTACTTATGGCGCAGTTTTCCGATCTGATCGCGACAAAGAACAAAGGTCAGATCATGAAGACCGTAATGCCGGCTCTTAAAGGAAAAGCGGAAGGAAAGACAATAAGCAAAGTTGTGGCCGGACTGCTGAAATAAAGAAAAAAATTGCCGGTGCTTCAGAATGAGCATCGGGAAAGAGAGGGAAGGGAAAGATGCCGGTAACAGTATTTTTAATTTTGTTTCCGCTCATCTGGGCGTTCGTGATCTTCGCGATCCGGGACAACAAAGTGCGCGGAATTGCTGCCTACATCGGTTCGGGGACCATCATCGCCGCCGTCGGAGTTCTTTTTGTCCAGTGGCTCATCAATGGACGGGTTCCGATCAAAATGTTCTATGACACGGAGACGGCGGACCATTTCATCCTGACGGGTGAGATCGTCCTGATGCTGGTCGTGACGTACCTGTGCTTCAAGTACCACAAGTACTGGATCAGCATTCTGTCGATTGTGCCGACGCTTATGCTGGCGTATTTCGAACTTGCCGGCCCGGAGCTTCACAAGATCCCGCATGTATACATTGACCATCTGTCGATGCTCATGTGCCTGATCGTCGGTATTATCGGCGGCATGATCATTGTGTACGCGGTCGGCTATATGGACGGCTATGCGCATCATCATCCGGAGTTTGAGGACCGCCGCAATTATTTTTTGGGTCTTCTGTTTTTCTTCCTCAGCGCGATGTTCGGATTTGTCATGTCGGAGTCGCTGCTGTGGATTGATCTGTTCTGGGAGACGACCAGCGTGTGCTCGTTCCTGTTGATCGGTTACACGAGAACGGACGAGGCTGTTCACAACTCGTTCCGCGCGCTGTGGATGAACCTGGCCGGCGGTGTGGCTCTGGCAGTCGGCATTATCTATTTCGGCTATCAGTCTCACACAGTTGCTTTTCACGATCTTATCGATCTCTCGACACAGATGCACATGGCGTACTGCGTGCTTCCTGTCGCGCTGATCGCCTTTGCCGCGCTGACCAAGGCGGCACAGTATCCGTTCTCCACATGGCTCATCGGAGCCATGGTCGCCCCGACTCCGTCGAGCGCCCTGCTCCACTCAGCCACGATGGTCAAGGCCGGGATCTATGTGCTTCTGCGCCTGGCTCCGGCAATGGCCGGGACTCTGACGGGTACCATGATCACATTTATCGGAGGCTTCACCTTCTTCGTCGCTTCGATCATCGCGATCGGCCAGAGCGACGGCAAGAGAGTGCTCGCCTTCTCCACGATCAGCAACCTGGGACTGATGGTGGCCTGTGCCGGTGTCGGTGCGCCTGAAACCGTCTGGGCCGGCGTCCTGCTGATGATCTTCCATGCGGTTTCCAAGTCGCTGCTCTTCCAGGATGTCGGTGCCACGGAAAATGCGATCGGCAGCCGCGACATCGAGGATATGCACGGCCTTCTGTACCGCCTGCCCAGACTGGCAACATTCATGTTCATCGGTATCGCGGGTATGTTCCTGGCTCCGTTCGGCATGCTGATTTCCAAGTGGTCGGCTCTGCGGGCGGCTGTCGATGAGTCTAACATCCTTCTGGTTCTCTTCATTGTATTCGGTTCTGCCACGACGTCCTTCTACTGGACCAAGTGGATGGGCAAGCTGATCTCCAGAAGCCATGAAACCGGCGACAGACTGAAAGATATCACGAAGAGAAATGAAGTAGTGTCTCTCACGGTTCATGCGGCTCTGATGATCCTGCTGTGCATCCTGGTTCCGTTTATCTCCAAGGTATACGTGGATCCGCTGCTGATCGAAATGTTCGGCAAATACGAGGATGTGCTTCCGATGGGTGTTCTGTACACCATGATCGTCGTCATCGCATTTGTCTTCCTTGTCCCGATATTCAGCTATTTCATCGGGCGCAAGATGCGCGCGAACGTGAAGCTCACCTATATGAGCGGTATCAATACCGGTGACAACACGATGTTTGTGGATTCGCTTGGCGAGCCGAAGAGGCTGTGGCTGTCCAACTATTATTTCCGTTCCTTCATTCACCCGCATCAGCTGCGTATCTTCAGTCAGATCCTGACGACGGCGGTTCTTCTGGTGATGATGAGCATGATCATAGGAGGCGCACTCTGATGAACCATACAATTCTTTATGTGATCGGAGCGGTTCTCTATATAGTGGGAGCTCCGTTTCTGGGCTGCCTGATGGACGGCGTGGAAAGAAAGCTTTCGGCGAGGATGCAGGGGAGAATCGGACCGCCGGTTCTGCAGCCGTGGTATGACTTTATCAAGCTTCTGAACAAGCAGGTCGTGACCGTTGACCGGGCACAGTTCTTCATCCTGATGTCCTATCTGGTTCTGATGGTCATGTCCGGTGCCATGTTCTTCTCCGGCAACGACCTCCTGATGACGTTCTTTGTGCTGTCGACAACCGGTACCTTCCTGTACTTCGCGGCTATCGTTCCTTCGAGCCCTTATTCCTCGATGGCGGCCAGCCGGGAGCTGATCCAGGAAGTCTGCTATGAACCGGCTGTGCTTCTGCTCTCCGTGGGCTTTTATCTTGCCACGGGTACGTTCAACGCAAGAGCGGTGTTCACTCAGAACACGAGCCTGGTTATGTTCCTTCCGGGGTTCCTCGCGGCCTACCTGTTTGCGATGATCATCAAGCTGAGAATTTCGCCGTTTGATGTTTCCACTTCGCATCATGCGCATCAGGAACTCGTTCAGGGTGTCACAACCGAGATGGGTGCCAGAAACCTGGCGCTCTTCAAGCTGGCCGAGTGGTATGAGATGGTGTTCCTGTACGGCGTTGTGGCGATATTCATTCTGAACAGCTCGCCGGTGAGCATCCTGGCGGCTGTACTGGTTGACCTGGCCGTTTTCTTCTGCTTCGTGCTGATTGACAACACAAATGCCCGTGTGAAGTGGGAGAACATGCTCGGACTGAGCTGGGCTGTCACGGGACTGTGCTCCGGTGTGAACCTGCTGATTCTGATGATGATCCGCTGACAGAAGAAATTGAGGGATAACAGATGGGAAAAGTTAAAAAATCGCCGTGGCTGCTGCATTATGACGGCTCCAGCTGCAACGGCTGTGATATTGAAGTCCTTGCGACGCTGACACCCGTGTATGACGCGGAGCGGTTCGGTGTCGTCAACACCGGAGATCCGCTTCAGGCGGATATTCTGATGATCACCGGCGGCATCAATCAGCAGAATGCACCGGTTGTGAAGCAGCTGTATGATCAGATGCCCAGACCCAAGGTTGTCGTGGCTGTTGGAACCTGTGCCTGCTCGGGCGGCGTGTTCCGCGAATGCTACAACATGCTGGGCGGTGCGGATTCCACAATCCCAATTGACATCTATGTTCCGGGATGTGCGGCCCGTCCGGAGTCCATCATGGACGGCATCATGAAAGCGGTGGAGCTCTTCCAGAAGCGTTCGGACGAGCATGACCGGTATGAGAAAGAGCACAAAGGAGAGGCCGGTCCGGTAGATCCGAACATAAATACGGCCCGCGACAAGGTGAGAATGAAAGAAATGAAGGGAGCGGCAGATGTCTGAAGAAGCAGCCGATAAGAAAACTGCCGGACTTTCCGGCAAAAGCGTGATCGTGCCGATTCAGGCCGAGGAGCTTGTACAAAAGGCAGTGGAGATGAAGAAAAAGGGCCTCCGCCTTTCCCAGGCCTGCTGCTCATGGGTGAACAATCAGTACGAGATAAGTTATTCCTTTGCGGATGATGAGACGCTGGACTATACGACGCTCCGCATCCTCGCGGGACGCACGGATGAAATCACCAGTATATCGGAAATTTATCCGTATGCCGCCTTCTATGAGAATGAGATGGAAGAACTGTTTGGCCTGAAGATCCGGTATATCAATCTGGACTATCACAACCGGCTCTACAGGATCAAGACAAAGGCACCGTTTCTTCCGGAGGATCAGCGGGAGGTCACATCCGGACCGGCAGCAGAAAAATCGCCGGATGTTGCAGAAGCAGGGAAGAAGGAGGATGCCAACTGATGGGGAAGAAAAGTGTAATTCCGTTCGGACCGCAGCATCCGGTCCTTCCGGAACCGATTCATCTGGATCTTGTCGTGGAAGACGAGAGAATCGTTGAGGCGATTCCGAATATCGGCTTCATCCACAGAGGCCTTGAGGGACTTGCCCCGGACCGCGATTTCCAGAAATATCTGTATGTTGTCGAGAGAACCTGCGGAATCTGTTCTTTCGGGCATGGTCTCGGGTATGTGGAATCCATCGAAGGAATCATGAATGTCGAGGTTCCGGAGAGAGCAAAATATCTGCGTGTTGTGTGGGCGGAGATGGCCCGAATGACCAGTCACCTGATGTGGCTCGGTTTCACGGCCGACGCTTTCGGATTCGAGTCTCTTTTCTATGAGGCGTGGAGGATCCGTGAGAAGGTCCTGGATCTGATGGAGATGACGACCGGCGGCCGGCTGATCTACTCGGTCCTGAAGGTCGGCGGTGTTCTTAAGGACATCACGCCGGATATGCAGAAGAAGATTCTGGATGACCTGAACGAGATCGAAAAAGAAACACGCGAGATGACGAGGACGTTCCTGGACGATTATTCCGTCAAGACACGTCTTGTGGGTGTCGGTGTACTCACGAAGCAGCAGGCTCACGACGTCGGCGCCTGCGGTCCGATGGCCAGAGCGAGCGGCATCGTCTGTGACATGCGCATGCGCGGATATGAGGCATATGCGGATCTCGGGTTCGAACCGGTTGTTTCACAGGACGGTGACAGCTATGCCAGATGTGAAGTCCGTATCAATGAGATTTTTGCCTCAATTGAGCTGGTGCGCAGAGCATTTGAACGCATGCCGAAGGAAGGCGATCTTGCCGTCACCGTCAAGGGAAATCCAGACGGCGAGTATTTTGCAAGAATTGAACAGCCCAGAGGCGAGGCAATTTTCTATTCGGAAGGACACGGCAAGCCGGCGCTTGACCGTTTCCGTCTGCGCACGCCGACATTTGCCAATCTCCAGGCCCTTTGCGAGACGCTTAAAGGTGCCGAGTACGCGGATGTTCCGATTCTGATTCTTACGATTGATCCGTGCATCTCCTGCACAGAGCGGTAAAGGAGGGGACTGAAAGTGAGCAGAGTCATGAAATTTGCACCGGTTATTCTGAAGAATCTCTTCTCAAAACCGGTGACACGTCAGTATCCGGCTGTTCCGATTCAGTATCCGGAAGGGGACCGCGGCCACATCGAGATCCAGATTGACAGATGTATCTCCTGCGGCATGTGTGTGAGAAGCTGCCCGACCGGCACACTCTCGGTCGACCGCATGAAGGGGACGTGGACAATCAACCGTTTTGACTGCGTTCAATGCGGATATTGTGTCCTGAAGTGCCCGGTGAAGTGCCTGAGCATTGTGCCGGGGTATCAGGTGCCGGAGAGAGAGAAGACGGCTCAGACGTATCAGAAGTCGCCGGAAGTTCTCAAGGCAGAGGCTGAAAAGCGCGCGAAACAGGCGGCGCTTGCCAAAGAGATGGCTGCAAAGAAGGCAGCTGCTCTGAAAGCCAAAAAGGAAGCAGAGGCGGCGGCAGCAGCCGGAAAAGCTGCGGAAGCTGCGCCGGCTCCGGCTGAAAACTGAGCCTGGAAATCCGGATTATATGGAAAGACCGCGGCCTGCAATAGACGGTGGTCTTTCTTTTCGTTTACAGAAAGTGGTGTTAAAATTATGTGTGTAGCACTTCCGGGAAGAGTTGTTTCCGTTGACGGAGAGTATGCGCAGGTGGATTTTGCGGGCAATGAAGTGAGAGCTCTGGCGGGGCTGGTGAAAGTGAAGCCGGGCGACAGGGTGCTTGTTCATGCCGGCTGTATCCTTCAGAAGCTCGCCGCAGATGAGGCGGATGACATGGAAGAAATCTTCCGGGAAATCGGAGAAGAATTTGCATGAAGACACTTGACGACGTCAAAGCCTGGCTGAAAATGTATGACGGGCCTGCGATGCGGATCATGGAAGTCTGCGGAAGCCATACCGGAGCGGTCTCAAAAAACGGGATTCCCGGGATGCTTTCGGACAAAATCCGCCTGCTCTCCGGGCCAGGGTGTCCGGTGTGTGTCACGCCGTCTGCGTATATAGACCGGCTGATCGAACTGGCCATGCGCCCGGATACCTGCGTGGTGACTTTTGGCGATCTCATCCGGGTTCCGGGGTCGGAGAAGAGTCTGGCTCTCGCGAAGGGCGAAGGCGCGAGGGTAAAGATGGTGTATTCCCCTCTGGACATCCTTCCGCTGGCGAAAAAAGAGCCGGACAGGATCTGGTGTTTTGCAGCGGTCGGCTTTGAGACAACGACGCCGGTTTACGCAGCGCTCATGGAGGAGCTGATCCGGGAGGATATCCGCAACGTGCGGCTTCTGACAGCGCTTAAGACCATGCCGGAGGTGATTGACTGGCTCATGCGTTCCGGCGCTGATGTGCAGGGATTTATCGCCCCGGGTCACGTCTCGGTCGTGACGGGATCGGATATCTGGAAGCCACTGGCGCAAAAATATTCCATACCGTTTGGCGTGGCCGGCTTTGAAGGACCGGAGCTTCTTGCGGCGATAGCCGGCATTGTCAGAAACTACGGCAGAGGTGTCGTGAAAAATTATTACCCCCGTGTGGTGACACCGGAGGGGAACCGGATGGCACAGGAAAAAGTAGACCGGTATTTTGAAAAGGCGGACGTAGTCTGGAGAGGCATGGGGAAAATCGCCGGGTCCGGGAGAGTACTTAAGCCGGAGTATTCCTTCTTTGATGCCGGTAGCCGCGGGCTTGACGAGGACCGGAAGAAAAACAGTGCCTGTCACTGCGATGAGGTTCTGACGGGCAGAATCACGCCCAGACAGTGTCCTCTGTTCGGAAAGGCGTGCACACCGGTGAATCCTCAGGGAGCCTGCATGGTGTCCACGGAAGGCGCCTGTCTGTCCTGGCTGGCCGGCGGGAGAGAGTAAAACTGCATTTCAGGAGTATTTCTGGTTTATGGCTGAGAAAATCACAATGGCTCACGGGAGCGGAGGAAAATCCACCGATGAGCTGATTGATACGATATTTGCAAAAGAATTCGACAATCCGGTGCTTGACGCGATGGAGGATTCGGCCGTTGTTCCGGTGACGGGAAAGATTGCCCTGACGACGGACAGCTTTGTCGTGACGCCGCTGAAATTCCGTGGAGGTGACATCGGGAGACTCTGTGTGTGCGGGACAGTCAACGATCTGCTCATGCGGGGAGCTGTGCCGGCATGGCTCACCTGCGGCTTTATTCTGGAAGAGGGACTCGATATCGGCCTTTTGAAAGAGCTCACGGCGTCCATGGCAGCTACGGCAAAAGAGGCCGGAATCAGGATTGCGGCCGGCGACACAAAGGTCGTGGAAGGCCACGGCGGTATGTACATCAACACGGCGGGTGTCGGAATCTTTCCGGAGGAGACGAGCGGAGTGACCGCCGGAATCTGCGCGTCCGGGGCCCGGGAGGGGGATGCGATCCTCGTATCCGGGACGATGGGGGATCACCACGCCGCGATCCTCTCGGAGCGCATGGAAATTGAGACGGATATCGAGAGTGACAATGCGCCGCTTGTCGACATGGTCAGGAATCTGCTGAAGAGCGGCCTGCACATTCACACGATGCGGGATGTGACCCGCGGCGGCCTTGCGACAGTGCTCAGAGAACTCGCGAAGGCTTCCGGGAAGACATTTACCATACGGGAATCGGCTGTGCCGGTGAATCCGAAGGTGAAAAGCTTTGCGGGTCTTCTGGGGCTGGACCCTGTCTATATGGGCAACGAGGGAAAGATGGCCGTGATCCTGCCGGAGAGTGAAGCGCAGGAAGCACTTCAGATTATCCGGAAATCCCGGTACGGTTCCGGAGCGGCCATTATCGGGCGCGTGACGGCCGACAAGCCGGGTGAACTGCTGATGGAAACCGATATCGGAGGCCTGCGCAGACTGGATGTGCTGCAGGGCGAGGGGCTTCCGAGGATCTGCTGAACAACTTTTTAGACAAGCACACCAGAACAGGAGAGAAGCAATGGAAAAGAGAGACCGGTCGTGGGCTGTCAAACAGGCAGTGGCTCTCGTGAGGCGCATGACAACCGATGAGGCCATCGGACAGCTGATGTATAATTCCCCGGCAATTCCCAGACTGCATGTGCCGGAATACAACTGGTGGAATGAGGGACTGCACGGAGTGGCCAGGAGCGGCTGCGCGACGATGTTTCCGCAGGCAATCGGCATGGCTGCTTCCTTTGATGAAGACCTGATGGAGAAGACCGGCGCCGTGATCGGACGGGAAGGCCGTGCCATGTACAATGCCTACCGCTCACACGGCGACAGAGGGATTTACAAAGGTCTCACGTTCTGGAGTCCGAATGTCAACATCTTCCGTGATCCGAGATGGGGACGCGGACAGGAGACATACGGGGAGGATCCGGTTCTGTCCGGAAAGCTCGGAGCTGCCTTTGTCAGGGGGCTGCAGGGAGAAGGAAAGTACCTCCAGGCAGCAGCCTGCGCAAAGCATTTCGCGGTGCACTCCGGCCCGGAGAAGTTGCGGCACGAATTTAATGCCGAGGCCTCAAAGAAAGACATGGCCGAGACATATCTTCCTGCTTTCAAGGCGCTTGCAGATGCAGGCGTGGAGGGCTTCATGGGAGCCTATAACCGCGTGAACGGCGAGCCGGCGTGTGCATCCCGTGCCCTGATGCGGATTCTGCGGACAGACTGGCGTTTTGAGGGATACTTTACATCGGACTGCTGGGCGATCCGCGATTTTTATGAGTCTCACAGAGTTACAAAGACGCCGGAGCAGGCAGCGGCCATGGCGCTCAAAGCCGGGTGCGACCTGAACTGCGGCTGTACATATCTCTCTCTGAAGGAGGCGTACCGGAAACACCTTGTGACGGATGAGGAAGTCCGCCGGGCAGCGGTGCATCTGTTCACAACGCGCTTTCTCCTGGGAATGTTTGAGCATACGCCGTACGATGATGTGCCTGTATCGGAAATCGAATCCGCAAGAAATATCGCCACGTCGCGCAAAATGGCCGAGGAATCGATCGTCCTTCTCAAGAACAACGGGATCCTTCCGCTGTCCCGTGTCAAGACGATGAAGATTGCAGTGGTCGGCCCGAATGCCGACAGCCGTGAAGCGCTCGCCGGAAATTACCACGGCACGTCGTCGGAATACGTGACTGTTCTGCAGGGAATCCGGGAGGCAGCAAATCCGGCAGCAAAAGTATACTATTGTTTAGGCGCACATCTATACAAGGACAGCGTGGAGAGCTGTGCCGCTCCGGATGACAAGATCACGGAAGCCGTGATCAGGGCTGAGCAGGCACAGGTAGTCATTGTGTGCACAGGTCTCGACGAGACAATCGAAGGGGAACAGAAGGACGTCGGAAATGACAGCTATCTTGCGGGCGGAGTGTCTGACGACGGAGACCGCGTCAGCCTTGAACTCCCGAAATCCCAGCAGAGGCTGCTGCGTGCTCTTGTTGAAGTCGGAAAGCCCATCATTATCCTGAACTTTTCCGGAAGCCCGATGGACTTTTCGGAATTTGAACCGGGTGTCTCGGCCATCCTGCAGTGCTGGTACCCGGGTGCTCAGGGCGGACGCGCCATCGGCGATATCCTGTTTGGAAAAGTATCGCCGGGCGGAAAACTTCCGGTCACCTTCCCGAAGAGTCTGGAGGATCTGCCGCCGTTTACCGATTATTCGATGAAGGGCAGAACCTACCGGTACATGCAGAAGGAGCCGGCGTATCCGTTCGGATACGGACTTACATACGGCGACATCGAGCTCAAGGGGCTGCGCTTTGTTGAAGATGACAGGGAGCATCGGACGTATGTTCTGTCCGCCTTCGCTATGAACCGCGGAGGGGAGACCGATGATGTGCTCCAGGTGTATGTAAAGCCGGACAGCCCGCTCGCGCCGCCCAATCCGTCGCTGACAGATTTCTCAAGATTCCATCTGAGACGTAACGAAAGTATGGATATCCGGATTGTCATCCCGTATGAGATGTTCCAGGTGGTAAATGAAGAGGGGAAACGGGTGTACGACGGTTCACAGGCTGAAATTTTCGTCGGACTGCAGGCTCCCGGCAGCCGCAGCGAAAAGCTTACCGGCAGAAAAGATCTTGAGATCGTCGTGAAACTTCCGGAAAAGAATTGATACGGCAAAGGAGCGGAAGCACTCAGTGCTTTTTCTGCCGCTTCATCAGGCTGACGGCAGAGGCCGCGATCAGCATAGCCGTGACAAAAAGCAAAGGTGTGATACCCGGACCGCCGGCATGCAGTGTCAGCGATTCCGGGTTTTTTATAATTTCCGGAGAGTCCCCTGTAAGCGCACCGTCCTGAATCCGGATGGTAAAGTCAGAAGTGAGCAGACTGAAGCCCTCCGGGGCACGTACTTCCTGAATTCTGTACGTTCCGTCGGACAGGCCGGTGAACGTGAAACTGCCGTCAGCTCCGGAGACGGCGGTGTATTCGCTTCCGTCCGGTGCACCGTCCCGGTGAAGCAGGTAGGCGGATCCGTCCTCCTGAAGCAGCCGGAATACGGCACCGGCAGCAGCTATTCCGCTGCCGTTCTGTTTGGTGAGTGTGGCCGATCCGGTGTACACGGAAACTTCATCGGTCAGAGACCGGATGAAAGCGGGCGTGGAGGATGTGTACGTGACATGGTTGGTCAGGGGTGTCGCAGCTTCGGCACTCCCCAGAATCTTTGCGCCGTAGACCAGGGTGAGCTGCCGGCCGGAGCAACGGGACAGAGCATCGTCTGAGAGCGAAATCAGAATCCGGTCGGAATTCCCGGTTTCTTCTGTGACGGTGTAGAGGTCAGGGTCAAGCGCACTGCCGTTCTCAGAGAGCACGGCAGTACCGGAAACAAGCCGCACACCGGCGGGAAGCGTATCGATAAGAGAAGCGTCAAGACAGGGATACGAAGGATCTCCTGGAACGGTAAAGGTGACAGAGTAAGAGTAGATTTCATCCGCGGAATGACTCGGCTGTCCTGTGTTTTTTTCAAGAGAGGGCTGCGTGATGTGAACCTGCTCCTGAAGCCCGGTGTCTTCTGCTGTCTTCTGGCCGTTCACGAAAAGAGTCTGGCGAAGCTGCCATGTACCGTTCCCGCCGAGAGCGGCGAGTTCTTCAAACGTGAGAGGAAAATTCATCACACCGCTGCCGTCTGTCTCTGGAAAACGGTATTCCGTGTCCCAGGTCTTTGCGGTTACATCCGGACTGTTCGGATTGAAAAGTTCGGTGTGTACCTGATATGTCTCCTGTATAGAGGCACCTTTCCAGGAGACGGCGTCCTGTATTGAAACAGAAGCGCCGGCACGCTCAGCCTGGCGAAGGGTGTCCGCGGAAATTTCTTTTCCTGCGTCTTCAGAACCGGAAATATACCAGGACGCGCTGGTTTTATACTCTGTAAGCGCTGCCGGTGCATCGGTAAAGACAAGCGGACCGGCGTCAAAGACTACCGGGGAGGTGAAACCGTCGCCGTCTGAAGAGATGCACTTTTCGTCCGGGTCTTTTTCATAGCCGGCAGGTGCCTGAATTTCCCGCACGCAAAGAGTTCCGGCAGGAATCCGGTATCCAGACAGAAAAGACGGGTAAAGCAAAGAACTGGTGCGCCCCGGGTCAAGCGTGGAAAATGTGGCAGTTCCGTCAGGACCGGTTTTCAGATACCAGGTTCTCTGTGTGGCCTTGTTTCCGTCTGAATCGGTTGTGCTTTCATTCGCAGGCCGGTAGGTCACGGAAAAGACTGCGTCTGTAAGGGGAGTGCCGGAGGCTGACTGCTTGCGGATCAGAAGAGAAAAAGGCGTAATGGAAGGCTTTGGTTTTTCGATTGTGAGATGAATGGATACAGAGTTCAGAACCGTCTTCGGGCGGTGGGCGGTGACAATCTGGCCGCCGCCGCTGAAATACACGGCCGAATCACCATTCTCCGGAAGAAGATGGCTCAGTGTGACGGTCGTACTGGCATCAGATGCCTTCTCAAGCGGTACGGAAAGCCGGAGCATACCGCTTCCGGGACTGTAGGAAAGGGAAACCTCAGGTCTGGGGCAGGAGATCTGCAGAAGAGCCGGATCGATATTTTTTCCGATATAGATTTCCGCGCTGTAGCCGGATGCCTGCTTAAGCGCCAGAGAAGAACCATCAAGGACGGCAGCGTGTGACGCGTAGGAGGCGGCGCTTATTACCTTTCCGGCAACGCTCCGGTACGTTTCGGTCATGATACCGTCCGTATCGTAGCTCCCGGTTTCCCGGCTCAGAAGCTTTGCATTCTCAAGCGCCTGTCCTGAAAGCAGCGGAAAATCCGCCGCGTCTGTGTCTTCTCCGGAGGCCGTTTTACGGCTGCTTCCGATCGGTGTGTATCTGTTCTCATCAGACCCGGCTATGTTCCAGACAAGCTGCTGGACACCGAGCCAGGAAAGATACGTTTCCTTTGGAATCGACATTGCATTGTCCGCGCTGTAGTCCGGAATGGTAAGGTCCGGAGAGAAGGCGAGCGCGAGTGTGATGGCACGCTGCTGCTGCTTGGTCAGGCTGTCAAAGGATGTGCCGGGGGTCTTTCTGGCGCCTCCGTCCAGCAGAATGTCAAACTGGACACAGTAAGCCGGAATGGCCGGGTTGAATCCGTCGCCGCTTCCGATGTAGTGCGCATACAGATCTTCAAACGGCCCGTACTTTTCATCCGGCGCAAATGTCACACCCATGCCGGCGGAAAGCTGCGGCGCACTTGTCCCGTACGGACCGAAAGGATACGGACCGTCCTTGCCGCCGAGTTCATCCGGATATCCGCTGACGACTGTGACGGGATCCCGGAAATCCGCAGCCGTGCGTTCGGACGCAGCCACACGGAGTGCCGGAAAGAAGGGAAGGATCATGGCGGCAAGAGTGAGCGCCGCCGCATGGCGGGCGCGCCCGCGGGCAGAAAAAGTGCGCATAAAGAAACCTCCTTGCGAAAAAATGAAAAAGGGATGAATGCCGGAAGCCGGCGGACAGGAAATACATCCTGAGAAAAATATCTAAACTCACTATATAACACTGCGCGGCCGATTACAAGTATAAAACGCGTTTCCGGGAGTCCGGTTTATGGTATGATACATATGTTTGAAGATTTGATCTCGGAGGATAGGAAAATGAACATTGTATGTCTGGATCTGGAAGGTGTGCTGGTGCCGGAAATATGGATCGCATTTGCGGATGCGGTCGGGATTCCGGAGCTTCACAGGACAACCAGGGATGAGCCGGATTATGAAAAGCTGATGCACTGGAGACTCGGCATTCTGAGAGAACACGGCCTGGGCCTTGTACAGATTCAGAAAGCGGCGGACAGTATTATTCCGTTTGAGGGCGCAAAAGAATTTCTGGACAGCCTCCGGAAAGGGACACAGGTCATCATTGTCAGCGACACGTTCAGAGAATTTGCTGCGCCGATCATGAAGAAGCTCGGATACCCGACGCTGTTCTGCCATGAACTGGCCGTGGATGATAACGGAATGATCTCGGATTTCCGCCTGCGGCCGCACAGCACGAAACTGGAGACGGTGAGAGCGCTTCAGTCCATCGGTTTTGAAACGATCGCCAGCGGTGACAGTTATAACGATCTGGGAATGATCCAGGCATCGAAAGCCGGTTTCCTCTTCCGCACCACTGATAAGATCCGGGCAGATTATCCGGATATTCCGGCATATACCGAGTATGATGAACTTCTTGCTGCCATCCGGGGCGCACTGTAAGACTTTCCGGTGTTGCCAATCCTGTATGAAATTTGTAAAATAAATATAAACGGCGGAGGGGTCCGCCGCAAAAAGCTTTTCCAAAAGGAGAGGGAATATGTTTGAGAAGGTTTTTAAACTGAAGGAGTACGGTACCGACGTACGCACGGAGGTTGTAGCCGGTCTTACGACATTCCTCGCCATGGCGTACATCCTGGCCGTCAATCCTTCGATTCTCGGCAATGTCATGGACGCAAACGGCGTATTTGTCGCAACCGCTCTGTCCTCCGCCATCGCCACATTTGTCATGGCGTTTCTTGCGAACTATCCGGTGGCTCTTTCCGCGGGCATGGGTCTGAACGCGTATTTCGCGTTTACCGTGTGCCTCGGAGATCTGAAGGATGTTCCGAATGCATTCACCATCGCGCTGACAGCCGTTCTGGTGGAAGGTATCATTTTCATCCTTCTTTCGCTTTTCAAGGTGCGCGAGGCGATCGTCAACGGAATCCCGATGAACCTGAAGTACGGAATTACGGCCGGCATCGGCCTGTTCATCACGATGATCGGCCTGAAGGGTGCCAACATTGTTGTCGCGAATGAGTCCACACTTCTCGGGCTCGGCGATTTCAGCCAGGCAGATGTCGTTCTCTGCCTCATCGGTCTGATGATCATGGTTGTTCTCTCGGCGTATCACGTCAAAGGTTCCATCCTGATCGGAATCCTCATCACGTGGGTTCTCGGCATGATCGCCCAGGTGGGCGGATGGTACACGGCTTCCGACGTGTTCCCGGATTTCTCGGCGGGAATCAATCTCTCAGGCATCAGCAACACCGCGTTCAAGTTCAATTTCGCCTGGGCGGGTGCACATGTGGCTGAGTTCGCTGCGATTGTCTTCAGCTTCCTGTTCGTAGACCTTTTTGATACCGTCGGCACCGTGGTCGGTGTTGCGGACAAAGCACACCTGCTCGATGAGAACGGCAAACTGCCGAGAGCCGGAAGGGTTCTCCTTTCCGACGCCATCGGAACCTGCGTGGGCGCATGCCTCGGAACGTCAACCATCACCAGCTTTGTGGAATCTTCCGCAGGCGTTGCGGAGGGCGGAAAGACCGGTCTCACGTCGTTTACGACAGCGTGCCTTTTCCTGGTATCGCTGCTGTTCGCGCCGGTATTCCTCGCAATCCCGAGCTTTGCTACGAGCCCGGCGCTCATCTATGTCGGTATGATGATGATCATGAGTGTCACGAAGATGAGCTTTGACAAGGATCCGGCTGACGCGATCGGCGGCTTCATGGCCATCGCCATGATGCCTCTGACCTATTCCATCGCCAACGGCATCATGTTCGCGATGCTGTCCTGGGTCATCGTCAAAGTCTGCACGAAGAAGGTAAAGGAAGTATCTCCGGTTATGTGGGGCATTTTCGCGCTCTTTATCATCCGGATTCTCACGCTGGCATTCCACCTGCAGTAAAGACGGAAAATATATACCGGCTGACGCCGCGGATGCAGTGTGCATTCGCGGCGTTTCTTGTGTCGCGGCTGTAAATCGTGGTAGAATGAAAATCCGAATGCAAACAGAAGAAGGAATTCCGATATGGATAAGTTTCAGGAACTGCATGTGATCAACACGAAGCTTCTTGCGGAGCTTGACAGAGTCTGCCGGCTGCACGGGATCCGGTATTACATGGACGGCGGTACGCTCATCGGTGCTGTGCGCCATCACGGAGCTATTCCGTGGGATGACGACGTGGATGTCACGATGAAGCGCAGCGATTATGAGCGCTTCATCAAAGAAGCTGTTCCGGATCTGGCTGAGGGGTATCAGTTCATCCGGCCGGCGGACTACGGCGAAAACTGTTTTTATGACTATGTGTCGCACATCGCCTATGTGCATTCACAGGTGGCCGATCCGAAGGACCCGGAGATGATATATTACAAGGGCCTTCTGAATCATATTCTGCTTGACATATTTGTCATGGATGAGATCACGGACTCCAGGCTGGGACAGAAAATTCAGGTTGCGAAGCTCAGGTTCCGCTATGGTCTGTCCTGGACATACCGCTACTCAATGGAAAAGGAAAAGTACACCAGACTTCAAAAAGCCGGAATAAAAATGCTCTGCGCTCTCGGGCGGCGGCAGAATCAGAGCCGGCTGCGGGAAAAGTTTTACAGGCTTGGCACCCGCTACGACGGAAAGGGCACGGGATTCCTGTATTCGCCGGACTACATGTTCGAGGAGCTCGGAATCATCTATTCGAAAGCATGGTTTGACAGCACGGTGGATCTGGAATATGAAGGCCATAAATTTATGGGGCCGGCCGGCTACGACAAAGTCCTCACGTCGATGTTCGGCGATTACATGAAGCTCCCGCCGGAGGATGAGCGGATCCCGAAGCACTTTGATCCGAATAATCCGTTTTTCATAACCGATATCTCTTGACAGATGCTTCCTCATTCCATATACTTTGAATCATAAAACTATATTTCTTCCGGCCCGGTCAGCCGGCGGAAAGCGCGACAATTCATTCAGGGAGATCCGGCAGAAAACTGCCCGGTCTCCCTTTTTGTTTTAACGCGGGAAAGGAGGGGAAATCAGGGTAAGAGAATGCCTGCTGCTCACAGCTGCCGTTGCTCTTCTGGCGTTTCCGGCATTCAGCGACAGCATCAGTAGGATCCGTCAGGCCCGGATGGCGGAAACGGAGCTTCTAAGTAACCGGACCGCCTTGCAGGAAGACTTGGAGGAGAAAGAACAGCTTCAGGAAGCGCTTGCTTATAACCGGGACATCCGAAGGCAGCAGCAGACCGGGTATGCGGGGTATTACGGAGACCTGGCAGATGATGGAGACACGGTGTATCATGCACTCCTCGCAGAAGATGAGAGCGGCGTTATGGCTGTAGTCTCGGTGCCGACTCTTGATATTCTGCTGCCGGTGATGCACGGAACGCACCCGGAGGAACTGCAGACGGCGGCCGGCCACATGTACGGGACATCGCTGCCGGTGGGCGGACCGGGATGCAACGCGTGTATCGCGGCGCACACGGGACTTCCAAATGCCAGCCTTTTCACGGAGCTGGTGCATATTCAGCAGGGAGACCGTGTTTATATCTACGTACTCGGTGAGAAGCACTGCTACCGGGTGGAAGAGGTGCTCACGGTGCCGCAGGGGGAGGAAGCGCCCTGGCTGATGGCAGATGAAGCAGACCGGGTCACACTCTATACCTGTACGCCGCCCGGGATCAATGATCACAGGCTTCTGGTCCGCTGCACGCGGGATCTTTTGTCTGAAGAGGCGGGAGAAGAGGGAACTTCCGGGACGCAGGATACCGGAGAGGAAGTTCTTCACCGACAGTCCGGTGAAGCGCAGGCACGCGCAGTCTCTCTGCTGGTGCTGGTACTTATTATTCCTGCTTTTTTTCTGTTTGTTTTCAAATAAGATTTTTTCTCGCGATCCGAAAAGGAGTTTTCTATGAAACTGCATATTTCTGGCCTTCTGGCCGCATGCTGTCTTGCCGGCATGAGTATTTTTCATGCGCCGTGCGCATACGCTGATGTCACGGGGCAGCCTGTCATCGATACATCCGCGCCGGTAAGCCTTACGATTCACAAGTATGAGAACAATGACGCATATCAGGTCATCGGGAATGGTTATGTTCAGACTGTACCGGGCACACCGATGGAGGGGATTGAGTATTCCGTGTGCCGGATCGGCAGCTGGACGGCAGCCGGTGATGAAAGCGAAGCCGGTTCCTATTTCACGGACCTTCCGGCAGATTTCCTAAAACTTCTGTCTGATGAAGGCGCAGAACTTACGTCCCGGACCGTCGGAGGCGTTTCTGTTTTTCTTCCGGAAGACACGCAAAGCGCGCTGCAGCGGGCGAATGCCGCCGCCGGTGAAATTCCCGGGGCAGTGCTTTTAATGGACTTTGTTCGGGAACACAGGGAAGCATCGGGGAAAACCGGGGCAGACGGAACGCTGCAGTTGACGGACCTGGAGCAGGGCGTCTATCTGGTGGCGGAAACGGACACATCCGGTCTGCACCAGAGAGAGGGAGCGGAAGCCCTGACAAGCGTTCTGGCGGGATCGGAGCCGTTCCTTGTTACGCTTCCCATGACAAGTCAGACAGAGATTTCCGGGCGCCCGGCAGGCACGCAGTGGCAGTATGAGGTCCACGTCTATCCGAAGAATGCCACGGTCTCCATTCCGAAATACATTGTCGATGAGGGCGGTGAGGCACTCCTGACAGCCGACGACAGGGCCATCGGACAGGATGCGGTTCAGATTCTTGCACCGCGGGTTCCGGCCGTCAGAGAAAATCAGGCGTATGAGACGTACATAGTCACCGATACGATGGACGCCGGGCTTTCATTTGTCAGTGTGGACAGCGTGAAACTCGGCAGCTTTGTGGCTGATCCGAAAGGAATGAGCAGTTTTTCCGGTTTCCGGGAACTGGAGAAAGACGACTATATCGTCGAGGGGACTCCGGGAAGTCAGTCGTTTCGCGTCATCCTCTCGCAGACCGGACTTGCGGCGCTGAATTCCGTGAAAACAGAGAGTCAGCTTCTCATTACGTTTACCGGCCGCCTTAACGGCGCCGCGCCGGCGGGGACGGGTGAGAAAACAGCCAATACCCCGGAGCTTACGTTTCAGACAAAGGACACTGTCCGTTCAAGCGTGCGGGGCAATACACCCGTCCTGTACACGTATGCGCTCGAACTCACGAAAACAGGCCTGTCAGACGGGAGTCTCGCCGCCTTTACCGTGGCGCAGGCAGACACGCCGATTACCTTTACCAGAGAGAGTGACGGCGTGTATCACGTGACGGATATAACGGCGTCAGAGACCGGCGAAAATCAGGTGCATCCGGACAAGGCGGGAAAACTGCTTCTGAAGGGATTTGACAGCAAAACGTATACATTTACCGAGACGGAAACGGAAACAGGATGGTCTCTTCTGAAAGAACCGTTCGATATCGTGTTCTCCGGAAATGACCCGGCGGACGGGAGACTGAAGGCGGCAGAACTTGTCACCGGCGGACAGAGAAACAGTCTGGCAGTGACGGACGGAACCGCGCGCTGCACCGTGCACAATGACAAGGCCGCGATTCTGTATACGGGAGGCAGAGGCCGGCTTGCTTTTACAGTGTGCGGAGGTGCTGTCCTGTTGATTTCCCTTCTGCTTATGGTCCGGGGCACACGTACGGAACGCAGACGATAAGTTTATACAAATTTTCCGGGATTCGAGTTGAAAAGATGCCTCTTTCCACTTATTATTTTAGCTGGATGAATCAAAAAATCCTGTTTGAGTGTATGGCAGGCGGTTTTCCCGCGGCCAGGAGAGGATACTACAGACTATGAATGCGTCAAAGACCGCGGTTCTTACAGATTCGGCAGCGGATCTGCCGGATGAGATAAAAGAAAAATATCACATTTTTACAGTCCGGATGAAAGTCATCTATCATGACCGCATGTACGAAGACGGGGAAATTGACCCGATGTACATCTATGAGCATTTCCGGGAGGAGATTCCGAAGACTTCGACTCCGAACATGGCGGAGGTCATGGATGTCGTTGACGAGATCAAAGCACAAGGGTATGAAAACATCATCGCTGTCATGATTTCCTGCCATCTGAGCGGCACATATGGAGTCGTCCGGTCCGCTTTTGAAGAAGAGGGCATGAAAGCCTTCGCGATGGACTCAAAGAACATCTCCATCGGATCCGGGATCTACGCGTACTACGCTGCGTATCTGCTGGAACAGGGCGCGTCTTTTGACGAGACGGTTGCGGCACTCAAAAAGAAACAGGAAGAAGGAGCCAGCGTTCTGAACTTTTACATGGACGGGCTGGATTATCTGGCAAAAGGCGGGCGCATCACACCGGCCGTGGCGCTTGTTGGCAAGGTTCTTCATCTAAAGCCGATCATCGCCTGTGACAAGGAAGGCGTGTATTATCCGGTCGCCAAGATCCGCGGGCAGGCCAAGGGTGTGAGCCGTCTGGTCGACCTGGTTCTCCCGGACGGTCTGGATATCTCAAAGTACTGGATAAGCGTCATGACCGGTGACGGCGAGAAGCTCGCCGATCAGGCGATCAAGAGAATCTACGAGAAGTACCCGGCGGCCAACATCATCATCCGCAAGCAGATCACTGCGACAATGGCGATCCACACGGGGCCGGGGCTTCTTGGAATCGACCGCTTCGAATACAATAATAAAACTGAGACGGGTGAATCCTGCTGCGTCAGGGAATTCTGATGCCAGGTGCACAGGTGCTCAGGCGGGCCGGTGAAGTTTTCTTTTCACCGGCCTTTTTAAGAAAGGGAAGGCATGAACAGACGGGAACTGAATGAAATAAAGGCTAATTTTGAGCCGGATAACTGCGAGAACGGCATGAGCATCCGCCAGATCGCCGGGGCGTATTTTGACGGAGAGGGAAAGGAAATTGTCAGCGCAAAGGAAGACCTGGAAAGTCTGAGAGTGGCGGAACGGCTCAAGTATTTTGAAATCTTCCGGAAAGTGCTCTCCGGAACGCCCGGAAAGAATCAGATAAATCCGGGCTTTTCCGATGATGCTTATGCACCGGACGGCGGACGGGCGATGCTTCTAAAACTGCGGGACAGTGAACTTAAAGATGAGGATGCCCTGCAGGATTTTTTTCAGAAAACCGCCTCCAGTCTTTCGATGAAAGGCAATTTCCTGATTCTGCTCGCCTGGCATGCCTATGACCTTCCGGTCATCACGGAGGACGGAATCCGCGATTCCGAAAATTCAGATGAAGTATTCCGCTATATCATCTGCGCTGTATGCCCGGTAAGTCCGGAAAAGGGAGGACTGGCTTTTGACAGTGAGCTGCAGCGCTTTCGTGATCTGAACCTTTCGATGGTCGTGAATCCGCCCGTGTGCGGATTCCTGTTTCCGGCATTTAACGACAGAACCAGCGACGAGGACAGTCTTCAGTTTTACTCCAAAAACGCCGATGATCTTCAATGCGGCTTTCTTGAGAATGTTCTTTCGTGCCGGAGGACGCTGGGAGCATCAGAGCAGAAAAGTGTCTTCTGCGATATTGTGAAGACGGCGGTCGGAGACGACATTGACTTTGAAGTGGCCAAGAAGATAGACGACAATCTCCGTGAACTCCAGAATGAACAGAAGGCGGAAAACAGGGAAAAAGTGCCGTCCATCGACCGGAAAGAGGCCAGGGAGGTCCTTGAAAAAAGCGGTGTTCCGGAAGAAAAGCTGGAGACATTCGAGGAACAGTTTGAGATGCAGGCCGGAGAAGGACAGAAGCTTGCCATGACGAACCTGACGAAAGCCAAAGATCTGGTTGTCAGGACATCTTCCGTCGTCGTGCACGTGAAACCGGAGGACAGCGATCTTTTGCAGACACGCGAGATCGACGGGGAGGTGTATCTGGTCATCCGCATCGATGAAAATCTGAGCGTCAACGGAATCTCCGTGAATCCCGGCACCGGCGAAGTGACGGAGTATCCGGACAGCCCGGAGGAAGAGGACGGCGGGGAACAGATTTCGTGACATATGACAAATGGATGCATTTGTCACAGATTCTGTTCGTAATCCGGACGGGGAATATGATATAATCAATGCTAAATACGTATGACAGCAGAGGTGCTTAAATGCAGAAAGAGGTTATCGAGCAGATCCGAAGCGCCGAGCAGAAGGCGGAGGCGCTGGAGACGGAAGCGGCGGCGAAGGCCCAGAAAATCATCTCAGATGCTGAGAAAGAAGCGGCCGGACTGCTGAAGAAAGAGAAGGAGAAGGCGGAAAACGAGCGCCGGGAGAGCCTGGACGCGGAGAAAAAGCGGATGGACCAGGAGCTTTCCCGGACGAAAGAGGAGGCGGCCGGAGAGGCGGAAGAGATGCGGAAAGCCGCGGAAGACCGCATGCAGGAAGCGGTGAGCGCGGTCCTTAAGGCGATGGGCGGCTGACACAGCCGGGAAAGATGTGTCTGCCGATTCGGATGCGGAAAGGAGAAGTATGGCTAAAGTAGCGATGAAGCATGTCTTCATCTGCGCGTTGAAAAAGGACAGAAAAGCGATCCTGGAGACTCTCCAGCTGCATGGCACGGTTCAGGTTGAACCGGGCGACGTGAAGGAGGGAGACTATTTTCACACGGAAGACCGTACGTCGGCTTCCCTCGGGTTCAGACAGTATTCCAAAAAGGCTTCCGATGCTCTGAGCGCGGTTTTAAAAGAGGTTCCGGAAACAAAGGGAATGCTGGAATCGCTGATGGCCGGCAGGGAAGACATGCCGGCGGACCGGTTCCGGGAACTGATCGGACACCGGGATGAGATTATGGCCATGGTGAACCGGATACTTGATCTCGTGCGGGAAAAGGCCGAATGCGAGGCGGACATCCCGAAGATCGAGGCGCGCCGGATTGCACTGGATCCGTGGAAGGAACTGGATGTTCCGCTGAATTTCCGGGGGACACGGACTACAAACTTTTTTGCCGGGACTTTTCCTGCGCGGGTGGATGTAAAGGCCGTGGCGGAAAGGCTGAAGGCTCCGGCGGATATCCGGATTCTGTCATCGACGCAGCAGCAGACATGCGTGACAGTCGTCTGCGAGAAAAAAGATTCGGAAGCTGTGATGGGGCAGCTGAGAGCGGACGGCTTCTCGAAGGCTCCGGACAGCGTGGATATCCCGGCTTCCGAGATGAAAAAACTGGACAGGCAGGAAGAAGAAAAGCGGCAGAGAATCGCCGGAATCCGGAGTCAGATCGCCGCGTTTGCGGATAAGAAGACAGAGCTGAAATTTGCAGTCGACTATTATCACGTGCGCGCGGACAAGTATGATGTCATATCTGAGCTTGCCCAGTCCGGGAAGACTTTCCTTCTGGAAGGATGGACAGCAGCTCAGGACGCTCCGGCACTCGAAAAGGAGCTCTCGGATAATTTCGATTGTGTCTGCGAATTCCGGGATCCGGAAGAAAAGGAGGATCCGCCGGTGCGTCTGCACAACAAGGGCTCGTTTTTCGGAGCCGTGGAGCCGGTGGTCGAGAGCTATTCTCTTCCGGGGAAAAATGACTTTGACCCGAGCAAGCTGGTGGCACTGTTCTACTATGTGCTCTTCGGTCTGATGCTCTCGGATGCAGCATACGGCATTATCATGACGGTACTCAGCGCGGTGGCGCTCAAAAAGATGAAGAATCCGCCGGAAGGGACTAAAAAGTTCTTCCAGATGTTCTTTTACTGCGGAATCTCCACGACATTCTGGGGCTTCATGCAGGGATCCTTTTTCGGCGATGCCGTCAACGTGATCGCGACGACGTTCTTCAACAGACCGGACATTGCCCTGAACCCGATCTGGTTTGCGCCGCTTGACAATCCGATCCGCATGATGGGCTTCTGCTTTGGCGTGGGACTCATTCATCTGTTCGTCGGACTGGGGGCAAAACTTTACAACTGTATCCGCACTAAGGATGTGAAAGGCGCAATCTTTGATGCCGTGTTCTGGTACATGCTGGTGGGCGGCGTTGTCGTACTTCTTCTGACGGCATCGATGGTCACGGTCATGCTCGGACTCTCTGCCCCGCTTCCGGCGGCGTTTAGGACACCGGCAGAGATCATCGCCATCATCGGGGCCGTCGGCATTATCCTGACCGGCGGAAGAGAATCCAGAAACTGGTTCAAGAGAATCCTGAAGGGACTGTATTCTCTTTACGGTATCACAAGCTGGCTGAGCGACATTCTCAGCTATTCGCGTCTGCTGGCTCTGGGACTCGCGACGGGCGTTATCGCCAGCGTGTTCAATAAGATGGGCAGTATGCTGGGAGGCGGCGTTGGCGGAGCGATTGTGTTCATCGTTGTATTTGTCGTCGGACATACCCTGAACATCCTGATCAATGCCCTGGGCGCTTATGTGCACACCAACCGTCTGCAGTATGTCGAGTTCTTCGGTAAGTTTTATGAAGGCGGCGGAAAAAAGTTCACGCCGTTTTCTGATGAAACAAAGTATTTCACGATTAAGGAGGATGTTTAATCATGGGACTGTTTTTCGCAATTCTGGGCGCTGTCTGCGCAGCACTGTTTTCCGGGATCGGATCGGCTATCGGCGTAGGCAGGGCCGGACAGGCAGCTGCCGGTGTCACAACGGATCAGCCGGATCTCTTCGGCCGCGTACTGGTACTTCAGCTTCTCCCGGGCACACAGGGTATCTACGGACTTCTGATCGGTTTCATCACACTGAGCCAGATCGGTGTAATGGGCGGCAATGCCGCAGAACTTTCGACAGCGAAGGGCCTCATGTATTTCGCTGCCTGCCTTCCGATGGCGCTTGTCGGCCTCATCTCCGCTATTCAGCAGGCTAATGCGGCAGTAGCCTCCATCAACATGATCAGCAAGAGCCCGGATCAGTTCGGTAAGTCCATGATCTTCCCGGCCATGGTTGAGACCTACGCCATCCTGGCGCTTCTCATCAGCATCCTTGCGATCTTCGGGCTTGCTTCTGTGGCGGCTTAATCCATGGCGGGCCTTGAGAAAATCCTTGCTGACATAGAGGAAGAAGCCCGGACGGCAGCAGGGAGTAAAACGGATGCTGCACAGAAGAAGGCTGACCAGATCCTGGCGGATGCCAGGAGAGATGCCGATGAAGCGGTGCGGCAGATCCGGGCAGAGACAAAACGGCAGACGGAGGATCTTGCCAGAAGACAGGCTTCGGCACAGGCACTGGCAAGACGGCAGATGATGCTCGCGGCAAAACAGGATATCCTGAACGATGCACTTGAGAGAGCAAAGAAAAGTGCCGGACAACTGCCGGAAAAGGAATATTTTGACCTCTGTCTTTTAATGGCAGCAGGTGCCGCCGAAAAGCGGAGTGGCCGGATTCTGTTCGGACACAGAGATCTGGACAGAATGCCGCCGGATTTCATGGACCGGCTGAAGAGAGCCCTTCCGGAAGGAGCGTCGCTGACTCTGGATGAATGCCAGAGAAAGATCGGCAGCGGATTTGTCCTGGATTACGGCGGGGTCGAAGAAGACTGTACGTTTGACGCGGTTTTTGCGGAACGGGAATCGGAATTCCGGGACATCTGCAGGGAGATTCTGTTCAGAGAGGAAGCGTGACTCTATGGCGGATACGAAATATATATACGCTGTCGCCAGAGTGCGCACGCATGAGAAGGAGCTTCTTGACGCCGGATTTCTGGAGCAGCTGGCGGCGGCTAAGGACGAGCGCTCGGCCCTGAAAATGCTCCATGAGCATGGCTGGGGCTCCGAAGGCATGAAGGCGGAGGAGATCTTCAGCCGCAAAGAAGACGAGATGTGGGCGTTCATGCGGGAACTGCTCGGCGATATCTCGGTTTTCAATGTGTTCTTTTACAAAAATGACTTTCACAACCTGAAGGCGGCGATTAAAGAGTCCTGTATCGCCGGGGCACATCCGGGGATTTTCGCGGCGCGGGGTACGCTGGATCCGAAGTGGATTCAGGAGAAGATTGACGGGCGCCGGTTTGGCGATCTGCCGGAATCGATGCGCGCCGTTGCAAAAGAAGCAACGGATACGCTGCTCTCGACCCGGGACGGACAGCTTTGCGACATCATCGTTGACGCCGGAGCGCTTCGTGCGATCAAAAAGGCAGGGCAGGAGTCAGAGAGCGAAATTCTGAAGCAGTACGGAGAACTGACGGTGGCATCATCGGACATCAAGATTGCCGTGAGAGCCGCACGGATCGGAAAATCGCCCGATTTCATGAAGATGGCACTGGTCCCGTGTGACACACTGGATGTGAAGGAACTGGGCGAGGCGGCGGCAAGGGGCGTGGACGCAGTCTATGATGTTCTGAACCGGACACCGTACCATGCGGATGTCGATATCCTGAAGAAGAGCATGGCTCAGTTTGAGCGGCGCTGTGATGACCGTCTGATCGAGGCAATCCGTCCGCAGCGGCACAATTCCTTCGGCCTCGGGCCGCTGGCTGCGTATATTCTGGCGACAGAGACGGAAATCCGGAGCGTTCGGATCATACTTTCCGGGAAGAGAAATCATTTTCCGGAAGAGTATATCCGGGAAAGGATCAGGCTGACGTATGCTTAAAGTGGCAGTCATGGGCGACTGGGACAGTATTTACGGCTTCGGCGCCCTGGGAATGGATACGTTCCGCTTTGACGAGATGAACGCACAGACGGCCGGGAAACAGCTTGAGCAGCTTTTTCACAGCGGATATGGTGTTGTGTATATCACGGAGTGGCTTGCGGAAAGAATCCCGAGGGAAATCGAGAGCTGCCGGTCTGTGCCGGGAAAAACCGTTGTTCTGATCCCCGGAATTTCCGGCAATACAGGCGACGGGATCCGGAACGTCAAAAGGACTGTTGAACAGGCTGTTGGATCGGATATCCTGTTTGGCGGCAGTGACAATGGGAACGATGACAGATAACGAGAGAGGATAGGCATGGGAGTAACCGGAGTAATTAAGAAAGTCGCCGGACCGCTGGTTGTCGCCAAAGACATGGGCGGTGCGAACATGTACGATGTTGTCCGGGTCAGCAGGCAGCACCTTATCGGCGAAATAATCGAAATGCATGGAGATGAAGCGTCGATTCAGGTTTATGAAGAGACGGCCGGACTGGCACCGGGCGAACCGGTAGAGTCTACCGGTGAACCGATGAGCGTGGAACTGGGCCCCGGCCTGATCGGCAGTATTTATGACGGCATTCAGAGACCGCTGGATGACATCATGAAAGTGACGGGGAATAACCTTCTGGAGCGGGGCGTGTCCGTTCCGGCTCTGAAGCGGGACCCGCTGTGGCATTTCACGCCGGCTGTCAAAGCAGGCGATGCGGTCACGGGCGGTGACTGTCTCGGGACGGTTCAGGAGACGGCGATTGTCGTTCAGAAGATCATGGTTCCGCCACTTCTGAAAGGAACCGTGACGGAAATTCAGGAAGGCGATTTTCATGTGACCGATGTCGTCGCAAAGCTCACGGATGAGGACGGAGAGGTTCACG
Organism: uncultured Lachnospiraceae bacterium; assembly: GCA_903789615.1. Lineage (GTDB taxonomy): Bacteria > Bacillota > Clostridia > Lachnospirales > Lachnospiraceae > UBA4285. The sequence continues at coordinate 228,133 of CAIFEV010000003.1, forward strand.
AGCTGACGATGCTGCAGCGCTGGCCGGTCCGCAGAGAGCGTCCGTACAGGAGCAAACTTTCGCCGGATCAGCCGCTCATCACCGGACAGCGTGTAATCGACACCCTGTTTCCGATCGCCAAGGGCGGTGTGGCAGCCGTCCCGGGACCGTTCGGATCCGGCAAGACAGTTGTGCAGCATCAGCTCGCGAAATGGGCGGACGCGGATATCGTCGTCTACATCGGCTGCGGCGAGCGCGGCAATGAGATGACCGATGTACTGAATGAATTTCCGGCTCTGAAGGATCCGAAGACGGGACATTCTCTGATGGAAAGAACCGTACTGATTGCCAATACATCAGATATGCCCGTTGCTGCCCGTGAGGCCTCCATTTACACAGGTATCACAATTGCGGAGTATTTCCGCGACATGGGATATTCCGTGGCACTTATGGCGGATTCCACATCCCGCTGGGCCGAGGCTCTGCGCGAGATGTCCGGACGTTTGGAAGAGATGCCCGGCGAGGAAGGCTATCCGGCTTACCTCTCGTCCCGTCTGGCGCAGTTCTACGAACGCGCGGGCCGTGTTCAGACGCTGGGAAGCCACCCGCAGGAGGGTGCCCTCTCGGTTATCGGCGCTGTTTCACCGGCCGGCGGTGATATCTCCGAGCCGGTCACGCAGGCGACACTGCGTATTGTCAAGGTATTCTGGAGTCTGGATTCGCAGCTCGCCTATAAGCGCCATTTCCCGGCGATTAACTGGCTGACGTCCTATTCGCTGTACCTCGAATCCCTCGGCAGATGGTTTGACGAGCGGACCGGCGGCGAGTGGATGAAACTGCGCGGACGCCTGATGCTCATCCTGCACGAGGAATCCCGGCTCAATGAGATGGTACAGATGGTCGGCATGGATGCACTTTCCGCCCCGGATCGCATCACCATGGAAGCGGCGAGATCCATCCGCGAGGATTATCTGCATCAGAATGCATTCCATGAAACCGATACCTATACGTCTCTGCACAAGCAGCACAAGCTTATGCTTCTGATTCTGAAGTGGTATGACGATGCCGAGGAAGCCCTGAAACACGGCGCATCTGCCGACAAGCTCATCTCGATGCCCGTCCGCGAGGAAATCGGACGTTTCAAGTATGTGGCTGAGAAAGAGACGGACGAGCAGTATGAAACCATAAGCAGGGAGCTCGACAAGGAAATGGCGGACGCGGAAGATGAGAAGGAGGCGCTCTGATGGCCAGGGAATACAGAACCATTCAGGAAATTGCAGGACCTCTGATGCTTGTCCGCGGCGTCGAAGGCGTCGCGTACGATGAACTTGGAGAAATCGAACTTGCAGATGGCGAACGCCGCAGATGCAGAGTCCTGGAAATTGACGGCGGAAACGCGCTGGTACAGTTGTTTGAGAATTCGGCCGGCATAAATCTGAAGACTTCAAAGGTCCGGTTTCTCGGAAGAGGCATGCAGCTGGGAGTTTCGGAGGACATGCTCTCCAGAGTATTCGATGGACTTGGCAATCCGATTGACGGCGGACCGGAGATCCTGCCGGACGAGCGGAAGGATATCAACGGACTGCCGATGAATCCGGCTGCCCGTGCATATCCGGAAGAATTTATTCAGACCGGCATCTCCGCGATCGACGGACTGAACACGCTGGTCCGCGGACAGAAGCTGCCGATTTTCTCGGCTTCCGGTCTGCCGCATGCACAGCTGGCGGCCCAGATCGCAAGACAGGCCAAGGTGGTCGGTACAGATGAGCCGTTTGCCGTTGTTTTCGCCGCAATGGGTATTACGTTCGAGGAAGCCGAGTATTTCAAGAATTCGTTCCGGGAGACGGGCGCTCTTGACAGGGCGGTTCTTTTCATGAACCTCGCCAATGACCCGGCTGTCGAGCGTATCGCGACACCGCGAATGGCCCTGACGGCAGCCGAGTATCTGGCGTTTGAAAAGGACATGCACGTTCTTGTCATCATGACGGATATCACGAACTACGCCGATGCGCTCCGTGAAATTTCCGCAGCCCGCAAGGAAGTTCCGGGCCGCCGCGGTTATCCGGGATACATGTACACAGACCTGGCATCGCTCTATGAAAGAGCTGGACGTCAGAAAGGAAAGAAGGGATCTATCACCCTGATTCCGATCCTGACAATGCCGGAAGATGATAAGACGCACCCGATTCCCGATCTGACCGGATACATCACTGAAGGACAGATTATTCTCTCGAGAGATCTGTACCGCAAGGGCATCGAACCGCCGATCGACGTTTTGCCGTCGCTGTCGCGTCTGAAGGACAAGGGCATCGGCAAGGGCAAGACCCGCGAAGATCATGCGGATACGATGAACCAGCTGTTTGCCGCATATGCGCGGGGCAAGGACGCAAAGGAACTGATGACAATCCTCGGCGAGGCTGCCCTGACCGATGTTGACAAACTGTACGCGAAGTTCGCTGATGCGTTTGAACAGGAATATGTGTCGCAGGGATACCGCACAGACCGCAGTATCGAGGAAACGCTGGATACCGGCTGGAAACTGCTGCGGATTCTGCCGAGAACAGAGCTGAAGCGTATCAAGGAAGAATACCTTGACGAGTATTACGACAGAAAGTAAGGTGAATGGCGGTGGCAGGTACAACGGTCAATCCGACCCGGATGGAGCTGACAAGGCTCAAAAACAAACTGAATACCGCCAGACGCGGACATAAACTCCTGAAGGACAAGCGTGATGAGCTAATGCGCCAGTTTCTGATTATGGTGCGGGAGAACATGGAGCTGCGCCGGAAGGTGGAGGCCGGGATTACGGCCGCCAACCGGCAGTTTGCCATGAGCAAGTCGTCCATGTCAGAGGAAGCGGTGCGCGTGGCGTTCATGGCGCCCCGGCAGGAGGTTCAGCTGGCGGAAGGGGACCGGAACATCATGAGTGTCGAGATCCCCGTCTATACACTGAAAACACGGACGCCGGACAAGAATGATATCTATTCATATGGTCTGGCATTCACAAGCGGGGATCTGGATGACGCGGTCCGGGAGCTTGCGGAAGTCATGCCGGATATGGTCCGGCTGGCGGAAGTGGAGAAATCCTGTCAGCTGATGGCTTCCGAGATCGAGAAGACCAGACGCCGCGTAAACGCTCTGGAACATGTCATGATCCCGGAGATGGAAGAGAACATCCGCTATATAACGATGAAGCTGGATGAAAACGAAAGAAGCACGCAGGCGCGTCTCATGAAGGTCAAGGATATGATGCTTGAGAACGCGCACCATTACAAAGAGCGTGAAGAAGAGTACGCAGAAGAAGAGATGAAGGCCGAAGCCCTCACAGAGGCAGAGGAGCAGGCCGGGAGGTAAAAAGATGCTGCTGGGCGGAATTGAAGCGGGCGGAACCAAAATGGTGTGTGCGCTCGGCGATGAAAACGGAAATCTGACAGACAGGGTGTCCATCCCGACCAGAGAACCGGAAAAATGTGTTCCGGAGATGATCCGCTATTTCCGCGGGCGCGGCATCCGGGCGCTGGGACTCGCAACGTTCGGCCCGGCAGATCTGAACCGGAAATCTCCGACATTCGGCCACATCCTGAAGACACCGAAGCCCGGCTGGGAAGGCTACGATTTTGCAGGCGCGTTTCGAAAAGAGCTGGGTGTTCCCGTCGGATTTGACACGGACGTAAACGGCGCGATTCTGGGCGAAGTGACCTGGGGCGCGGCGAAGGGCTGTAACTGTGCAATCTATATCACGGTCGGCACCGGAATCGGCGTCGGCGTGTACGCAAACGGCGGGCTGCTCCACGGCCTGATGCATCCGGAGGCAGGGCACATTCTGCTTTCGAGGCATCCGGATGACAAGGCATTTGCCGGAGGCTGCCCGTTCCACACAAGTTGCGCGGAAGGCCTGGCGGCAGGCCGCGCGATCGAGCTGCGCTGGGGGAAGAAAGGCGCAGAACTTTCCGACAAGCCGGAAGTCTGGGAACTGGAGAGTTATTATCTGGGACAGGCGATTGCCGATTATATCTGCACATATTCGCCGGAGAAGATTATTCTCTGGGGCGGTGTCATGCATCAGCCGCAGATGTTCGGTCTTGTCCGCGAGAAAACTCTTGAATTTCTGCACGGGTATTTCGCACAGGAAACATTCACGCCGGAAGGCATGAAAAACTACATCGTCGCCCCGGCTCTGGGCGACAATCCGGGGATCATGGGCGCGCTGAAGCTGGCGGCCATGGAAGTTCCGGAAGGAGAAAACTGACGTGATCCGGGAAGAAGGACTGGACGCGATATGGGACGGCAGGTATTACAGCGGTTCTGATCTGGTGCGGTGCGCGAGCGCCGGATGCAGCGGCTGTTCGGCCTGCTGTCATTTTACATCGGACACGATCATCCTGGATCCGCTCGATGTGATGCGTCTGGAAAAGGCTTCCGGAAGCAGTTTTCTTGAACTTCTGGAAGCAGACAGGATACAGCTTTCCGTTACAGACGGACTGATACTCCCGCATATCCGGATGAAAGAGACGCCGTCCGGAGGAGAAGGCGGATGTCCGTGGCTGACGGAAGAAGGGCGATGCGGAATTCACGCGTACAGGCCCGATTTGTGCCGCCTGTTTCCGCTCGGCAGAGTCTGGAATGAAGACGGAACCTTCCGCTATATTTTGCAGAAAGACGCATGTGTGCGTCCCGGAAAGAGTAAGGTTGAGGTCAACAAGTGGCTCGGCCTGACTACAAAAGAAAAAGTGGAAGATGACCGGATATTTCATGAGCGCTGGCACGGTCTGCTTGTGAAAATGCGCAGGAAAATGGCGCTTCTTGAGACGGATCAGCAGCGGTCTGCCCTGTCTCTGTATCTTCTGCGCAACTTCTATGAGCGCAGATGGATCGCCGACGAGGCGCGCTTTTACAGACAGTTTTCAATCCGGTGCAATCAGGCCGGGGACGGACTGGAAGGAGTTTGAAACATGGCTGTTGATCTGTTCAAAATCGGACCAATTACCATCCATGGTTATGGCCTGATGATCGGCATCGGTTTTGTGATGGCCATGCTGATGGGATTTTACCGGTTCAGGAAAAAAAATCTGGATCCGGACGCCGTCGTGGATATTGTGCTTATCTGCGGACTTGTCGGATTCGGCGGAGGAAAGCTTTTCTACATCATCGTGGAGTGGAAGAGCTTTCTGGAACACCCGCTCGAGCTTCTAGGTTCATCCGGATTTGTCGTGTACGGCGGCATTATCACGAGTGTACTTGCGATCATGCTGTACTGTCATCACAAGAAATTTGTCTTTATGGATTATTTTGATGCGCTGGTTCCGGAAGTGGCTCTGGCGCAGGGGTTCGGCCGGATAGGCTGTTTCCTCGCCGGATGCTGTTACGGAAGGCCGACGGACTCTGTGTTTGGCGTATATTTCCCGGACAATTCCTTAGGACCCGGAAGCACCGTCAAAGTCATTCCGACCGAGCTGATTTCGTCTGCTGGGGATTTCCTGATCTGCCTGGCGCTGCTTCTCATTGACAGAAAGAGTGCCGGGAAGCCCTGGAGGCGCAAGGGCGACATTGGATTTCTCTACATGGATTTCTATGCGGTAGGCCGCTTTCTGGTCGAAATTCTGCGCGGCGATCCGCGCGGCAGTGTCGGAGTCCTGAGTACCTCCCAGTTTATCTCGATTTTCATGCTGGCAGCCGGCGTTCTTCTGATGATCCGGCAGCATCGCCTCCATCCGCAGGAAGACAGGGCGGCGGAAGTATGAGGACCGCTCTGTGATAGAAATAGTTTCTGGCAAATGAAAAGCACGTGAGGAATCCAAAGCGGTTCCCCACGTGCTCTTCGTATATCAGGCTGTTACATCGGTCAGATGATTTTGGACAGGAAATCCCGCAGACGCGGATTCTTAGGATGCGAGAAGATTTCCTCAGCACTTCCTTCTTCCTGAATCCCGCCGTCTGCACAGAAGAGGACGCGGTCGGCCACTTCTCTGGCAAACCCCATCTCATGCGTCACGACAGCCATAGTCATACCGGAATCGGCCAGCTCTTTCATGACTTCCAGAACCTCGCCGACCATCTCCGGGTCGAGTGCGGAAGTCGGCTCGTCAAAGAGCATTACTCTCGGGTGCATGGCGAGCGCCCGCACGATCGCAATCCGCTGCTGCTGTCCGCCGGATAGGGAAGACGGATAGGCATCCGCCTTGTCGAGAAGTCCCACGCGGGTCAGAAGCTTCGAGGCCTCTTCATTGGCCTCTTCCTTATTCATGTGGTGTGTTTCTACCGGCGCCAGCGTAATGTTCTCCCGGACGGTTATGTGCGGAAACAGATTGAAATGCTGAAACACCATGCCCATCTGGCAGCGCACGGCGTTAATATCGGTCTTCTTTGCCGTTATGTCTTTGCCTTCAAAGTAAATATGGCCGGATGTAGGTGTCTCCAGAAGGTTGAGGCAGCGCAGCAGCGTAGACTTGCCGGAGCCCGACGGGCCGATGATGACGACCTTCTCGCCTTCCAGGATATGCTCATTGACGTCTTTCAGGACCAGATTTCCGCCAAAGCGCTTCTGAAGATGTTCAATACGGATCAGTTCATTATCTGCGTTCACTTTTTCTCATTCTCCCCTCGACGGTTCCAAGTATTTTGGTCATGATCAGGACACAGACAAGATACAGGCCTGCGATGCACAGATACGGCATGAATGCCTGATAGGTGCGCGCCTGGATCTGCATGGCGGCCTTTGTGAGATCAGTCAGTCCGATTACGGTGACCAGCGAAGTGTCCTTGAACAGCGTGATCAGCTCATTGCCCAGTGCAGGGAAAACATTCTTGATGGCCTGCGGAATGATGATTTTGCTCATGACGGTCCGGTACGGAAGTCCGAGCGAGCGCCCGGCCTCCATCTGGCCCGGATCAATGGACATGATGCCGCTGCGGATGATCTCAGAGACATAAGCGCCCGAGTTGATGCCGAGTGTCAGGATAGCGATCCCGATCAGGTTGCGGCTCGAGACAAATACAACAAATCCGTTGATGAGAAGCTGAACCATCATAGGCGTCCCGCGGATAACCGTTGTATAAATAATGCATATTCTGTTGATGACGGAGAGAAGAGGATTAATCCTTCCCTTTTTCTGGTCATGCGCCGTTCGGCAGATTGCGACCAGAATGCCGATCACAATGCCGATGGCCAGGGCGCCGATTGTCACGAGAAAGGATACGCCAAGACCCTTGATATAGCTCTGCCAGCGGTTCTGATCGACGAAGCTGATATAGAACTGCGAGGACAGCGATGAGAAAAATGCCTGCAAACGAGCACCTGCTTTCTTCTGCGGAAATAACGCAGAAATTGATTACCTTATACTAGCATAGAAATCCCTGTTTGGCACTTATAATTATGCGCCTCATGGCAAATTCATGCATTTTTCTTCGTATCGCGGCGGAAGCAGAGCGTTTTGTACCGGAGGCGGACAAAAAGACGGCTGCGGTTCCGTTCTTTACGGAACTGCAGCCGTCCGGGGGGCATGCATGCAGCGGTTCACGCGACCGGTTTTGCGGACCAGGTCACGCCGTACAGGCCCTCCATCAGCTTGCGTACTTCATTCTTCATGGCCGTGCAGGCAGAGGCCTCGTCCTTGTAGTGGAGTGTTCCGACCTTTTGCTTCTTGTCCGAAAAATATACAGACCAGCCGGAAGCAGACTTCTCCATGCAGATGCGGCCTTTATGATTTCTTCTGAGATCATACAGCCTGGACGGAACCAGATGGTCCTTGAAAAATTGTCCCAGTTCCTTTGAATTCATAACAGCCACCTCCTGACTCTGTTTTAACGGGCAAAAACGATATGAAAAAACGCAATAAGTAGTATTTAAAACTACTTGCAGTATAGCAGAATCATGAGCCGTGTCAATATCTATTTCCGACTTCATATAATATTTACAATTTCATCCCTGCACTGTCGGCGTATTCCGATAAGAATGGCAAAAAATTTCTTGAAGTCCTGATGGCTTCGAGGTATACTTGAGAAGTCGCGGGGACGTAGCTCAGCTGGGAGAGCGTTGCGTTCGCAACGCAAAGGTCGCGGGTTCGAATCCCGTCGTCTCCATAAAGGCACCGGGAACCGGAAATCAGTGTTCATGCTGGTTTCTGGGTTCTTTTTTTGCGTCGGGCAAGAGGATTTACGGCGGCATTCTCCCGGTGTATAATCAAAATCGAACAGGCGTTTGGCTGACAGACGGTCTGACTTTTATTCCGGAGAAAACTTATGGAGAATCAGAATACAAAAGTGCCGAAGCGGATCGCTTCGGCTCTGATCAATTCCCTGAAAGGCGGCGTTGTGCCCAGAATCGGTCTTCCGTACATCACGGTAGGGCGCAAAAATGAGATCGCGGCGCTGCTGCGCGACGCTGAAATTGTCGAAGAGGGCGGCGCATCGTTTCGCTTTATTGTCGGCCGCTACGGAAGCGGAAAGAGTTTTCTTCTGCAGACGATCCGGAATCACATGATGGACAGGGGATTTGTCGTAGTTGACGCAGATCTCTCGCCGGAGAGGCGCCTTCAGGGAACTCACGGCCAGGGGCTTGCCACATACCGGGAACTTCTGCGCAACATGTCAACGAAAACACGGCCGGAGGGCGGCGCGCTGATGCTGATTCTGGACCGCTGGATCAGTTCCGTGCAGGCGCAGACCCTGCAGGAGACCGGTCTGACGCCGGACAATCCCGCATTTCTTCCGGAGGTGGAGAGCCGGATCATGGATGTGGCGCGCCGGGTGAATGTGCTTGTGCACGGGTTTGATTTTGCCAGGCTTCTCTCGCTGTATTATCAGGCGTATATCACCCAGAACGAAGAGCTCAAGGCAAAGGTTTTGAAATGGTTCCGGGGAGAGTACACCACGAAAAAAGAGGCGAAGGAAGAACTGGGCGTTCCGATTATCATCACGGATGACGACTGGTATGAATACCTGAAGATCTTTGCGTGGTTCCTGAAGGAAGCCGGGTACAAGGGCCTGATGATCATGCTGGATGAACTGGTGAATCTCTACAAAATCCCCAATCCCATCTCCCGCCAGTATAATTATGAAAAAATCCTGACCATGTACAATGACTGTCTTCAGGGCAAGGCACAGTACATCGGGATACTCATGAGCGGGACGCCGCAGTGTCTGGAAGACAGGAGAAGGGGAATTTACAGTTATGAGGCTCTGCGCTCCAGACTGGCTGAGGGACATTTCTCAAAAGACGGTGCGCAGGACCTTATGGCACCGGTTATCCGGCTGAATCCGCTGACGCCGGAGGAGATGCTGGTGCTTGCCGGGAGGCTGTCGGATATTCACAGTCAGCTCTACGGGTACGAAAGTCGGATGTGCGATGAAGATCTGGCCGATTTTATCCGGATTGAGTATGGCCGGGTAGGGGCGGATTCTCACATTACGCCCCGCGAAATCATCCGGGATTTCATCGGAATTCTGGACATCCTGTATCAGAAACCGGAGCTGTCACTGCAGGACCTGCTGGGGTCAGAAGATTTTCACTTTGCCGGGCCGGACGCAGAAGGATCAGAAGACGGCAGCGGAGACGATTTGAGTGAGGGCGGGAAAGATTTTGCGGAGTTCACGCTATGAATGCTTTTGAGCGCTATGCGCCGTTTATACAGGATTACATCTACCGCTGCGGGTGGAGAAGCCTGCGCGCCGTGCAGGCAGCGGCAGCGGATGCCATCTTTGACACGGATGACAATGTGCTTCTGCTGGCTTCGACAGCTTCCGGGAAAACGGAGGCGGCATTTTTTCCGATCCTGACACTGCTGTCCGAAAATCCCTCCTCGTCAGTGGGGGTCATATACATCGGCCCGCTCAAGGCGCTGATCAATGACCAGTTCAGCCGCCTGAGTGATCTGTGCGCAGAGGCAGGTGTTCCGGTGTGGCACTGGCACGGAGATGTCTCCGCCGCGCACAAGGCGAAGCTTCTAAAAAATCCGTCCGGCATTCTGCAGATAACGCCGGAGTCACTGGAAGCGCTGCTTCTGCACAAACACGGATATATCCCGAAACTGTTCGGGGATCTTCGGTTTATCGTCATTGATGAGGTGCATTCTCTGATGCGGGGCGCAAGAGGCGAGCAGTGTCTCTGCCTGATGGAGAGGCTTTCCCGTATGGCCGGTGTCAATCCGCGGCGAATCGGACTTTCGGCTACGATCGGCGATCCGGAGATGACAGGAAAGTTTCTCTCAGCCGGAACCGGAAGGGACTGCGTGATCCCGAGGATTTCCGCCAGGGGACAGACGATGCGTCTCTCGGTGGATCAGTTCTGGATTCCGGACCCGATGCGGGAAGCGGGAACGGATAAAACGGGAGCAGCGGATAAAACGAAACGCCAGGAGACGGCTGAGGACGCGGAGGTGATATCCGGCATAGCACTTGATAAAGACGGCACGGCGCCGTCTGCGGCAGCCAGTGTAAAGACGGACCGGGCGCCGGCGGCAGCGGACGCGGGGCTTGCCTATATTTTTGAACACACGCGCGGGAAAAAGTCTCTGATATTCTGCAACTCCCGGGAGGAGGCTGAAGGCGTCACCACGACGCTGCGGCAGTACTGCGAAGCCCGTCATGAGCCGGACCGTTTTCTCATTCATCACGGAAACCTGTCGGCGTCCTACCGTCAGTCGGCCGAGGAAATCATGCGGGACGAAAGCGCGAATTTCGCCACGGTGACGACTTCAACGCTGGAGCTGGGAATCGATATCGGACAGCTGGAACAGGTGTTCCAGATCAACGCGCCCTTCACGGTGTCGTCCTTCCTTCAAAGGATGGGACGCTCCGGACGGCGCGGAGAACCGCCACAGATGCGGATCGTCATACGGGAGCAGATGCAGCAGGCCCGTGACATGGCGCCTGCCTGTGTCCCGTGGAGCCTGATTCAGGCCTGTGCCCTCATCCAGCTGTATCTGGAGGAACGCTGGGTGGAGCCTCCCAGACTCAACCCGCTGCCCTACAGCCTTCTGTATCACCAGACAATGGCGACACTGGCCTCGGAAGGCGAGATGAGTCCGGCGCAGCTCGCCGGAAAAGTGCTGAGTCTTGCGCCATTTGCCATGGTGAGCAGGGACGATTACAGGGTACTGCTCAGAGAACTGATCAAAGATGACCAGATTGAGCAGACAGAGAGCGGTGGCCTTATTGTGGGACTGGAAGGGGAGAAGATCACAAACAGCTTCAAGTTCTACGCAGTCTTTCAGGAAAATGAGGAGTTCACGGTGCGATCGGACTCACAGGAACTCGGCACCATCGTGGCGCCTCCGCCGGCGGGCGAGAAAATCGCCATCGCGGGACATGTCTGGGTGGTCGATGAAGTTGACGTCAAGCGTCATGTTGTCTACTGCACGCAGACAAAGGGAAATATTCCGGCATATTTCGGCCAGTGCCCGGGAGACATCAACACACGGATCCTCGAGCGGATGAAGCAGGTGCTGAGCGAAGACCGGATGTATCCGTATCTGCAGAATCACGCCCGGCTGCGGCTGCAGGAGGGCAGAAGCCTGGCGGCGGAGGCGGGCTTCCTTAAATGTCCGCTCATTAACCTGGGCGGCAGCATGTGGGCTCTGTTCCCGTGGCTCGGGACCTATGCGTTTCTCGCGCTGGAGAGGCTTATAAAAATCAAGTGTGCGCCGCTGCTTGGCATCAAAGGGCTTGAGGCGTCAAGGCCGTACTATATGCAGTTCACCATGGCAGCAGCACCGGAAGAGTTCTTCCGGACTCTTGTTGACGCGGCAAAAACAGACTTTCCTGCGAAAGATCTCGTCTATAAGACGGAAGTCCCGGTCTTTGAAAAGTACGACGTCTTTGTGCCGGCTGACCTCGTGCGGAAAAGTTTCGCGCAGGGAGTGCTGGATATCGATGGTATGCGCCGACGGGTTCTTTCCTGGGAGACGTACACGCATGAGCCGGTTACCGGGAAAGCACAGGCCAGAATTACCGGACGGAGAGGGGCTGCGCCGGATTCTTCTGTATAATTATTCACGAAATCTGCATTATATTCTTGACGCACCGGCTTGTCAGATGATACCATCATGGGAAACATTCCGGGTTTCGGGAAGAAAGGACAGATCCGGAAGGAGGAGGAAAACATGAAATTAAAGAAAATTGCAGCGGCAGCCCTCACGGCTGTCATGGGATTCGGACTTGCTGCCTGCGGCAGCACTTCCGGCAATACTGCGGCGACATCCGGCAGCGCCCAGGCAACGACAGCGGCAGCCGGCGCCACGACAGCAGCGGCTTCCGGGAGCACTTCCGGCAGCTTCACGACAGCCGAAAAAGGCGTTCTGCATGTTGCGACCAATGCGACGTTCCCGCCGTACGAGTCCACCACAGATGATGGCGGCTTCACCGGCATCGACATTGACCTGGCTAATGCCATCGCTGAAAAGCTTGGACTGACCGTGACGATCGACAACATGGACTTCGGATCCATTGTGGCGGCCGTTTCCGGCGGCAAGTCCGACGTCGGTATGGCCGGCATGAGCATCACCGACGAGCGCAAGAAGAGCGTTGACTTCACGGATACGTACGCGAACTCCAAGCAGGTTATCATTGTCACGGAAGACTCCGATATCAAGACACCGGATGATCTTTCCAAGGCTGAAAAGATCGGATGCCAGGAGGGTACGACCGGATATATCCTCTGCTCGGACACAACCGAAAACGGCGGATACGGTGAGGATCACGTGATCGCCTATAACAACGGAATCATCGCCGTGCAGGCGCTTCTGTCCGGCAAGGTTGACGCCGTTGTCATCGATGAGCAGCCGGCCAAGGAATATGTAAAGTCCAATCCGGGAACCAAGATTCTTGACACTGCATTTGCCGATGAGGACTACGCGATCTGCGTGTCCAAGAACAATCCGCAGCTTCGCGAGGCGGTCAACAACGCACTCAAAGAGCTTAAGGCGGACGGAACCGTTCAGAAGATCATCGACAAGTACATCTCGGCAAACTGATCCGGGACTGATACTATCGAAAACAAACAGAGCTGCAGCACTTTTCCGGAAGCGCTGCAGCTCTGTTTGTTGTATAAAGCTGTCGCCAGGCAGCTCACGCACGGTTTCTGGTCACGATGAAAATGCCGCTGCACACGAGTGCCAGAGCTGTAAGCAGCAGGGCGGGACTTGCAGTCTGTTCGTGCAGAATGAGAAAGGAGAGCAGCACGCCGAATACCGGCGTCAGGAGAGAAAAGGCCGTGACGCGGGATACCGGGTTGTATTTGAGCAGCAGACTCCAGAGCGAGTAGGCCGCGGCGCTGACCAATGCGAGATAGAAAAGAAGCAGGACGCCGGCAGCCGGGAAGATACCCAGATGACCGCCGGAAAGAATCCCGGCAGCAAGAAGCATCAGCCCGCCTGCGGCAAACTGCCAGGCAGAGAGCAGGACGGGACTGAAGCGCCGTGAGAATTCCTTCATGAAAACCTGCGAGAAGGCAGCGGATACGGTTGAGAGCATGACCAGGATATCACCTGCCGGACTGGCGCCGGAAGCGGAAGAAGCGAGCAGGGCCGGGATGTTGATCACGATGATTCCGGAGAAACCGATGAGAATTCCGGCGATTTTCCGGGGTGTCAGGCGCTCCTGGCGGAAGATGAGCGAAGAGATGAGAATTGCAAAGAACGGGCTGGTTCCTTCAATAATGCTTCCACGCACACCGGGAGTGCGGGCCAGTCCGATGTAAAAGAAGAAGTACTGGATGGCGGTCTGAAACAGGGCGAGGACGATGACAGGCACAAAGGCGCCATGCCCCGGGAACAGCGATTTCAGTCTGCTGACCGCTTCCCTGCTTTCTGGCACTGCATACGGCGTGCCGGGGGCCGGATGTTTCATCGCACCGCTTACAAAAATAAAGAAAAGAAGCATTAATCCGGCCAGGGTAAAGCGCATGCCGGCAAATACAAGCTGCGCAGCGGTGTCATCTGATGTGACAGCCAGAAGGGCGTACCCTGCCTTGATTCCTGGAAACGCGCTTCCCCAGAGAAAATTCGCGGCCAGTGCAAAGACAAGAACACAGGGCCAGCCGGTCAGAACATTCTGTTTCGTTTCCAAGGTTTTGTCCCTCCTGCGCGAAACTGTGCGCGGTGCATGAAAACATGGTACACTTGGGGTATATTCTATCACGAAATCAGGTGAATGCACTGCGCGGTGCATTTCCGGCGAAAGGAGTAACTGTGAAGATCACAGTTCCGGGGTATTACCCGAAGTTCCGGTGTATAGCGGGCGCGTGCACGGATACGTGCTGCGCGGGGTGGGATGTCGACGTGGATGCGGCCGCGTATGGCCGGTATAAAAAAATAATCGAAAACGAAAACACACCGATTGCCTGCCGGCTCAAAGAGGTATGCGTGCCGGATGAGGACGGCGGGTGCACGTTCCGGCTTGGAAAAGATTTGCGCTGTCCGTTTCTGAACGAAGAAAACCTCTGCGACCTGATAACGCAGAAAGGAGAAGAGGCTCTCTGTGAGACCTGCGCCGACTTCCCGCGGTTTAAAACCGCGTACGGAAACCGGCTGGAGACCGGCCTGGCGCCCTCTTGTATTACGGCGGGACAGATCATGCTCTCTTCGCCTCTGCCCTTTACACTTGTGAGCGGCGGGGAGAACGGAAGGTCCCCGGAGGAAAATGACATCGATCCGCAGGAATTTTTCCGCCTTAAAAAGATACGGAAGAACATGCTTGCAAAGATCAACGATACGGCTTCGGATATCACCGGTGCACTGCTGTTCTGCCTCTGCGGGGGAACAGGAGAAGATATTCCGTCGGATGACATCACGGCAGCCGGAGGGGAGACGTACCGGAATACGGAAGAGCATCTTCTGGATGCATTTGCCGGAATGGAGATCATCAACCCGGACTGGAATCTCGTACTGCAGCGGGAGCGGAAGCTGAAAGAACATCTGCAGGAGTCGCCTGCCGGCGAGTGGGGGAGACTTCTGCGCTCAATGTACCGCGGCACTCCTGCTCTTGACGCAGAGGCGCGGCAGATCGCCGCCTACGACGTGTACCGGTATCTTCTGCCGGCCGTTTACACCGGGAATGAGCTGTGCCGGCGCAAGATCGCCGTGTTTACGTATCTTGTGACACAGCGGATGTATGCAGGGTACTACTTTGCTCACGGAGATCTTCCTTTTTCGGCGAGGGTCGACCTGCAGCATCTGTGGTCGCGGCAGTTCGAGCATTCCTACGTGAATTTCCGCCATTACAGCCGCCTGCTTTCGGGAAGTGTCCGCTACGGACGGCACAGGCTCACGGCCGTGCTTGCGCGGGAGCAGCTTGAGCGCACAGCCGGCATGCCCCGGTTTGCAGCGGCCGGGATGCAGATCCCGCGCGTGCAGGATGAAGAGCAGCTTCGGCAGGTCCTGGGCCGTTTTGAAGTGCTGCTGTCTCCGGAAGAGCGCCGCCGGGCCGCCGGGATCAGGAAACTGTCTGACAGGGTGCTGTCTGTCGCGGGGCGGCTTCTGTATGAAGAACTCCGGAGCCGTTTTCTTGGCGGAAACACAGAGGACAGCGATAATTTCTTTCTCACGCCCTGGGAGCTTGTCCGGCGCATCACGGCCCGCCGGGCCGCCGGTGAGAGCTTTCCGCCGATACGGGAAGGGATCAACGGAAAGCCGATGGATGCGGAAGGCGCCGTACATTTTTCCATTGCGCATTCCAAATCCGCGGTCGTGTGTGCCGTATCGGACAGATGCTGCGGCATCGATATGGAGGACAGAAACCGCAAGACGACCAGAATGCTGGAGAAGATCTTTACAGATGCGGAACTGGGAGAGCTGGAAGGACTTTCCGGCCCCGCACGGATGCGCAGGACGGTCCTGCTGTTTACCCGGGCGGAGGCGGAGGTGAAACTCACGGGTGAGGGCATCGGCGGCCTGCGCGCCAGAAAGCAGAAGACAGCAGGAAATCTCATCCTTACGGAAGAAGTAAAGGGACACTTCATATCGCTTGCTTTTTTGCGTTGACATTTGCCGGGGGTGCGCGTACCATCTATATGCAGTGCGCAGGGAGATGTGCCTGCGTTTTATTCTGAACAAGGGGGTGACAAGTGATGAGCGACGGAGACAGTTGCGGCCGACCTGCTTTTGGGCCGGAAGAGCAGACACGGAAGAAGCTTGGCACTGCCACCTTTTTCTTTGTGTGCTTTTAAAGTGAGCCGGCTCTTTTCAGAGACTGGATAACTGCCTCCTTTTTAGCGGTACACGAGGTGTTTTTTAAAAAACACCGGCTAGAAGGAGAAAACCAATGGAAAAGGAAAGAATCATCGAGGAGCTGGAGAGGCTCCTTAAAAACCATGACCTGACGGCGCTGCGGACGATGCTGTCGGACATTCAGCCGGTCGATCTGGCTGATATTTTCGAGCAGGTGCCGGAGGAGACGAGGCTGGTCCTGTTCAGGATTCTGCCGAAGGACCTGGCGGCGGACACATTTGCCGAGATGGATCATGATGAGCAGGAACAGCTGCTCACCAATTTCACCGATCAGGAAGTGAAGAATGTCCTGAACGAGATGTACACCGATGACGCCGTGGACATGCTGGAGGAGATGCCGGCGGGCTTTGTAAAGCGGGTACTCGCGAAGGCAACGCCGGACACGAGGGCAGACATCAATGCGCTGCTCAAGTACCCGGAAGGGTCGGCCGGCGCGGTTATGACCACGGAATTTGTGAGCCTGAAGGCGACGATGACGATCTCGGAGGCACTGCGCTGGATCCGGGCGCACGGCGATGACCGGGAGGATGTGTACACCTGTTATGTGACGGATGCCAACCGGAAGCTGAACGGCGTGCTGACGGTCCGCGAGATGCTTTTGTGCAAGCGCGACGCGTATGTGTCCGAGCTGATGGAGGACAACATCATCTCGGTGAAGACGACGGACGACCGGGAGCTGGCGGCTCAGCAGCTGGCCCGCTACGATCTGAACTCTCTGCCGGTCGTGGACGGAGAGGGACGGCTGGTCGGCATCATAACCGTAGATGATGCCATCGACGTCCTGCAGCAGGAGACCACCGAGGATTTCCAGAAGATCGCCGGCACCACGCCTTCCGAGGAACCCTATCTTAAGACACCTGCATGGAAGATGGCGGGGAACCGCATTGTCTGGCTGCTGGTTCTCATGATCTCCGACATGATTTCCGGAGGCATCCTCGGCTCCTTCGAGGATGCGCTCACAGCGCTGCCGGTCCTCATCACCTTTATCCCGATGCTGACCGATACGGGCGGAAACGCCGGCAGCCAGTCCTCGACGCTGGTGATCCGCGGCCTGGCACTGCATGAGATCTATGTCCGCGACCTGCCGCGGGTACTCTGGAAGGAATTCCGCGTGGCGATCATCTGCGGTTCGATCCTGGCGGCGTTCAACTACGTCCGTCTCAGCATTCAGTACCCGGGACAGCAGATGGTGGCGGTAACGGTGGCAGTTGCCATGTTCTTCACCGTCATGATGGCGAAGGCGATCGGCGGCGTGCTGCCGCTCATCGCGACGAAGCTGAAGATGGATCCGGCTCTGATGGCCTCACCGCTTATCACAACCATCGTCGATGCGGCTTCTCTGCTGATTTATCTGAACGTGGCCAAGGCACTGCTTAAAATCTGATGGCAGATGCAAAAACACCGGAACCTGCTTGCTTTAAGCAGATCCCGGTGTTTTTAAAATTATGCCGGATTCCGGTGAGAGAACCATCAGCGGTTCTTTTCCCCATACTCCTTTGCCGCGCCGATGAAGCCGCGGAAAAGCGGATGCGGGCGGTTCGGACGGGACTTGAATTCCGGATGTGCCTGCGTCGCGAGGAAGAACGGATGGTCTTTCAGCTCGATCATCTCGACGATGCGGCCGTCCGGGGAGATGCCGGAGAGGTCCATGCCATTTTCCATCATAACTTCGCGGTAATCGTTGTTCACCTCATATCTGTGGCGGTGGCGCTCACTGATGCGCTGCTTGCCGTACAGACGGAAGGCTGTGGAATCCGGATCGAGCACGCACGGATATGCACCGAGGCGGAGGGTTCCGCCGATGTTGTCGATATCCTCCTGATCCGGCATGAGATGGATGATCGGGTGGGTTGTATTCTCGTCAAATTCGACGCTGTTGGCGTCTTTGTATCCCAGAACATTTCTTGCAAATTCCACGAGAGAGAGCTGCATGCCGAGGCAAAGACCAAGGAACGGGATTTTATTCACGCGCGCGTATTCAATCGCGTCGATCATTCCCTCGATGCCGCGGTCGCCGAAGCCGCCCGGAACGATGATTCCGGATACACCGGCAAGCTGTCCGGCCACATTGTCTTTTGTGACCTGCTCGGAATCCACCCAGCGGATCTTCACGTTCACATCATTGTAGACACCGCCGTGCTTCAGGGCTTCCACGACGCTGATATACGCGTCATGCAGCTGCGTGTACTTACCGACGAGAGCCACCTCGACGGTATCCCTGAGATTCTTCCAGCGGTCGATCATGTCGGTCCATTCGGTGAGGTCCGGCTCCGGGCACGGAAGGTGCAGGCACTCGCAGGCCACCTGCGCGATGTGCTCCTTCTCCAGTGCCAGCGGCGCCTCGTAGAGGATGCCGACATCCAGGTTCTGGATGATGTGCGTCTCCGGAACATTGCAGAACAGAGCGATCTTCTCGCGCATATCCTGCGGCAGCGGATACTCCGTGCGGCACACGATCATATCCGGCTGGATGCCCATGCTCTGCAGTTCCTTCACTGCATTCTGCGTCGGCTTGGTTTTCATCTCGCCGGAAGCGCGCAGATACGGGATCAGCGTGACCTGCAGGAGCATCGCGTTCTCACGGCCGACTTCCTGCTGAAACTGGCGGATCGCCTCGAGGAACGGCTGGGACTCGATGTCGCCGACTGTGCCGCCGACCTCGATGATGCAGATCTTGGTATCCTTTGCAGAGTCATCCCGGTAGAAGCGGCTCTTGATCTCATTGGTGATGTGCGGGATAACCTGCACGGTGTGTCCGCCGTAATCGCCGCGGCGCTCCTTCTGCAGAACCGACCAGTACACCTTGCCGGTTGTGACGTTGGAATTGCGGGTCAGACTCTCATCGATAAAACGCTCATAATGGCCCAGGTCCAGGTCGGTCTCACAGCCATCGTCCGTGACGAAAACCTCGCCGTGCTGGATCGGATTCATCGTTCCCGGGTCGATATTGATGTACGGGTCGAACTTCTGCATCGTCACAGAATACCCGCGGGCCTTCAGCAGTCTTCCCAGCGACGCGGCTGTGATGCCCTTTCCGAGACCGGAAACAACACCGCCTGTGACGAAAATATACTTAACTGGCATAGATTCCCTCCTGAACAGTACGTCTGCCATAAATTATCTATCATATTATACCCTGTTTTCCGTTAAAGTCTATCGTTATTCCTGACCGGTCTCCTCCCTGACATTCCCATGGAAAATGTCAGAATACGAAAGATTCTTAAACTTGCATGAACTGCCAGGAGGGCACCTTGCACGCGCATTTTCCCGTGGGTATAATACAACTATGCCGAAGAAAGGACGGAGAAGGCGGAAGGTTCCTGCATTCTCCGGGGACAGTCTGTATGGATAACAATTATTACAACAACGATCATCACGGCCAGGGCGGAGGTCAGGGCGGAGGCGGAAACGGCGGCCCCAAGGGACCGAAGATCAACGCGATCATTATTGCCATCATCGCAGCTGTACTGATGTTCGCTGCGATAAGCGGCATGAGCAGTATGATCCGCGGCGCCACGTACAAGGAAAAGTCCTACACGGAATTCCTTGCGGATGTGGAGGCGGGACTGGTCGATGAGGTGGACTTCACGTCGGACCGCATCACCTATACGCTCAAGAGCGACACGGAGAGCAACATTTCCGGCCTGAAGCTTACTTATTATACAGGACAGGTAAATGACGAAGACCTGATTCCGACGCTGAAGGCCAATAACGTCAATATCGTCGGCTATATCCCCAGCCAGAGCAACTCGATTCTCGAGTTCTTCGTGATCTGGGTACTGCCGATGATCCTGATTTACGTTGTATTTGCCCTCATCTACCGCCGGATGGCCAAGTCGGGCGGCGACATCATGGGAATGGGTGTCGGCAAGAGCACGGCCAAGGTCTACGTGCAGAAGGATACCGGCGTCACGTTCAAGGATGTGGCCGGCGAGGACGAGGCCAAGGAATCCCTGATGCAGATCGTCGATTTCCTGCACAATCCGGGCAAGTATCAGCAGATCGGCGCCAAGCTTCCGAAGGGCGCGCTTCTTGTCGGACCTCCGGGTACCGGTAAGACGCTCCTTGCCAAGGCTGTTGCCGGCGAGGCGAAAGTGCCGTTCTTTTCCCTTGCAGGTTCTGATTTCGTGGAGATGTTCGTGGGCGTCGGCGCTTCCCGTGTCCGCGATCTGTTCAAGGAAGCCCAGAAGATGGCGCCGGCAATCATCTTCATCGATGAGATCGATGCCATCGGTAAGTCCCGCGATTCCCGCTACGGCGGAAACGACGAGAGAGAGCAGACACTGAATCAGCTGCTCGCCGAGATGGACGGCTTCGATTCCTCCAAGGGCCTCTTTATTCTGGCGGCGACAAACCGCCCGGAGATTCTGGATAAGGCGCTTCTGCGTCCGGGCCGTTTTGACCGCCGGATCATTGTAGACAAGCCGGATCTGAAGGGCCGCGTGGCGATCCTGAAGGTGCACGCCAAGGATGTGCGCATGGACGACACGGTCGATCTGAACGCCATCGCGCTGGCGACAAGCGGCGCGGTCGGATCGGATCTCGCCAACATCATCAACGAGGGCGCCATCGCAGCAGTCGAGGCTGGCCGCAGAGCCGTCAGTCAGAAGGATCTGATGGATGCCGTCGAAGTCGTGATTGCGGGCAAGGAAAAGAAGGACCGCATCATGAACGATCAGGAAAAGCGGACCGTCGCGTACCACGAGGTCGGCCACGCCCTGATCGCGGCTCTTAAGAAACATTCCGAGCCGGTTCAGAAGATCACTATCGTTCCGAGAACCATGGGCGCGCTCGGGTATGTCCTGCAGACGCCGGAGGAAGAGCGGTACCTGCTGAGCAAGGATGAACTTCTCACACGGCTTGTCACATTCATGGGCGGCCGTGCGGCGGAGGAGATCGTGTTTAACACGGTGACGACCGGTGCCAGCAACGACATCGAGCAGGCCACCAGGGTGGCGAGAGCCATGATCACGCAGTACGGCATGAGCGAGAAGTTCGGTCTCATGGCACTTGAGACGGTGGAAGACCAGTACCTCTCCGGACGGACCGTCATGAACTGCTCGGACGCTACGGCCGCGCAGATCGATGAGGAAGTGAAGACCGTCCTGAAGCAGGCGTATGACGAGGCAAAGCGGATTCTCTCCGAGAACCGCGACATTCTGGACAAGATCGCCGAGTACCTGTACGAGAAGGAGACCATTACCGGCGAGGAGTTCATGAATATCCTGCATCTGGTGGAGACCGAGAGGGCACAGGCCGCGGAAGCTGCCATTGAGGCAGAGGAAAAAGAAAAAGACGCCGCAGCACAGCGGGAAGACGCCGTGGAAAGCCGGGATGCGGCGGATAGCGATCCGCAGGAAGGACAGCAGCCGTCAGGAAGAGGAGACGACAATCAGCCTTCCGACTGAGGAAGCCTCACACTGCATCGCACAAACCGTATACCGATTTTTGGACAAAATCTTTGCGCCGGGAAGCGAACATTCGTTTCCCGGTGCTTTTTTCTGGTATCATACAGACAGGACTTGTGAAAGGAAAACCAGGGAAATGGCGTTTACGCATCTTCATGTACACACGGCTTACTCTCTTCTGGACGGCGCGTGCCGGCCGGAAGAGCTGGCAAAGCGCGCAAAGGAGCTGGGCTTTACGTCTCTTGCCGTCACGGATCACGGCGTCATGTACGGTGTTATTGAGTTCTATGAGGCGTGCCGGAAAGAAGGGATAAAGCCGATTCTGGGCTGTGAAGTCTATGTGGCCCCGGGCTCCCGCTTTGACAAGAAACCGGGGGATAACGAAGCGCGGTATTTCCATCTGGTGCTTCTGGCGGAAAACAATCAGGGGTATGAAAACCTGATGAAAATTGTGTCCAGAGGCTTCACGGAAGGCTATTACTATAAGCCGCGTGTGGATCTGGAACTTCTGAAACAGTATCATGAAGGACTCATCGCGACGTCCGCGTGCCTGGCGGGCGAGGTGAGCCGCCGCCTTTCTGTGCGGGACTTTGAAGGGGCAAAGGCAGCGGCTTACCGCTATGAGGAAATCTTCGGAAAGGATAATTTTTTCCTGGAACTGCAGGACCACGGCATGACGGAGCAGAAGGGCGTGAATCAGCAGATGGTCCGTCTGTCGCGGGAAACCGGCATCGGACTTGTCGCGACCAATGATGTCCACTACATCTACCGCGAGGATGCGGCCGCGCACGACATTCTGCTCTGCATTCAGACGGGAAAGAAACTTTCGGATGCGGACCGGCTGCGTTATGAGGGCGGACAGTACTACCTGAAATCTGAAGAAGAGATGCGGGAACTGTTCTCGTACGCGCCGGAGGCCCTGGACAACACCGTGCGGATTGCGCAGCGCTGCAATGTGACAATCGACTTCGGCCACACGAAGGTGCCGCGCTATGCGTATCCGCCGCAGTTTGCCGATTCGTGCGCCTATCTGCGCAGCCTTTGCCTTGCGGGCCTTGAAAAGCGGTATCCTGATGCCGCTCAGGAGGTACGCGACCGTTTTGAGTACGAAATATCAGTGATACAGAAGATGGGGTATGTCGATTACTTCCTCATCGTCTGGGATTACATCAACTTCGCCAAAACGCACGGCATCTCGGTGGGGCCGGGACGCGGCAGCGCGGCGGGAAGCATCGTCGCGTACTGCCTCGGCATTACGGATATCGATCCGCTGAAGTACAGCCTCATCTTCGAGCGCTTTTTAAATCCGGAGCGTGTGTCCATGCCGGATATCGACGTGGATTTCGAGTACGAGAGGCGCCAGGAAGTCATCGACTATGTCGTCGGCAAATACGGGAAAGACCGGGTCTCCCAGATCATCACATTCGGGACGCTCGCAGCCAGGGCAGTGATCAAGGACGTAGGCCGTGTCATGGACATGCCTTACAGCAAGGTTGATGCAATCGCCAAGATGGTCCCCGGCCTGCCGAAGATGACGATACAGAAGGCAATGGACCAGAATCCGGATTTCAAGCGGGCGTATGACGAACAGCCGGAAGTGCACACGCTCATCGACCGCTGCCGGAGACTCGAGGGACTGCCGCGCCACGCCTCCATTCACGCGGCGGGCATTCTCATCTGCGACAAGCCGGTCGAGAATTACGTACCGCTTGCAGTCGGAGCGGACGGGGAGACGGTCGCGCAGTTTGAGGCGACGACGCTGGAGCGCCTGGGACTTCTAAAGATGGATTTTCTGGGGCTTCGGACCCTGACGGTCATCCAGGATGCGGAGCGGTTCGCAAGGCGGAAGGATCCTTCATTTTCCATGGATAAGATCAGTTACACCGATCCGGAAACCTATGCACTGATTGCGACGGGGCGGGATGAAGGAATCTTCCAGCTCGAGAATCAGGGCATGCAGGGATTCATGCGGGAGCTTAAGGCCAGCTGCCTCGAAGATCTGATCGCCGGGATTTCGCTTTACCGGCCGGGCCCGATGGACTTTATTCCGAAGTACATCGAGGGCAAGACCCACCCGGAGGCGATCACATACCGGACGCCGCAGCTGGAGCCGATCCTGAAGCCTACTTACGGCTGTATCGTCTACCAGGAGCAGGTCATGCAGATCGTGCGCGATCTGGCCGGATACTCCTGGGGCCGTTCGGACCTGGTGCGGCGCGCCATGAGCAAAAAGAAGCACGAGGTCATGCAGAAGGAGAGGAAAAACTTCATCTACGGCAACCCGGATGAAGGCGTGGCCGGATGCATGGCAAATGGCATCAGCGAGGAAACCGCCGGGCAGATCTTCGACGAGATGAGCGATTTCGCGAACTACGCCTTCAACAAGTCGCACGCGGCCTGCTACGCTGTCGTCACGTACCGGACCGCGTGGCTCAAGACCCATTATCCGGTTGAATTCTGGGCGGCGCAGATGACAAGCGTCGTGGAAAATACGGGAAAGACGGCCGGGTATATCTACGCCTGCCGGCAGATGAACATCCGGCTTCTGGCTCCGGACGTAAACCACTCGGAATACGGCTTTATTCCGGAAGGAGAGGCAATCCGCTTCGGCTTTTCGGCGATCCGCGGAATGGGTCGGCCCACGATCCGTTCGCTGATAAAGGAAAGACAGCTGCGCGGACCGTTCCGCTCCCTGCAGGACTTCGTGGACCGGATGGTGCGGCAGATCAACCGGCGGACACTGGAAAATATGATCTTTGCCGGCGCGTTTGACAGTCTGGGAGGCAGGAGAGAGCAGATGATCCGCGGCTGCGCCGTCATATTTGACAGTGCGGCGCGCAAGGAAAAAGACGCTGTCGACGGACAGATGAGTCTTTTTGACATGGACAGCATCGACCGCAGTGAATTTGAGGAGGATTACAGCAAGGGGGCTGAGTATCCGAAGGCGGAGCTGCTGGCTCACGAGAAGGAAGTCCTCGGCGTCTATGTCTCCGGTCATCCGCTGGATGAAGACGCACTCATGTGGAAGAAACACATCACGGCGAAGACGACGGATTTTGCGGCGCCAAGGGAGGGCGAGGATCCGGTGCTCTCCGACGGGCAGCGCGTTGTAATCGGCGGCATGGTGACGGGGCGAACGGTCAAGCTGACGAAGAACAACACGCAGATGTGCTATCTGACCATTGAAGACCTGGTCGGGACGGCCGAGGTGATCGTCTTCTCCAGAGACTACGCAAGATACCGCAGCATCATCGACACGGCAGACAAGCTGTTTGTGGAGGGCAGCGTGTCGCTGAATGCGGACGGAGAGGCGAAACTGCGCCTTTCCCGTGCGGTTCCGTTTGAAAAAGTCCCGAAGGTGCTCTGGATCCAGCTGCCCGGCGAGGCTGCGTACCGAAAGGAAAAAGAGACAATTTCCGGTATGATCCCGCCGGGCAGCCGGGACAGTGTCCGCATCTACTGCCGTCTTGAAAAGCACACGGTAAAATGGCCGGACAGCGCGAAAACCGATATCACACCGGCGCTCATCGCGAGCCTTTCGGCGCGGTACGGCGAAGAAAATGTAAAATACACGTAAGCTGCCTGTGAAAAAATTATCAGGCTCTTGAAAGCCGTCAGGAACTGTAATAAAATCATAAAGACGCAGAAATTAGAGCTTTGGAAGGCGGTCTGATTATGGCGAAAACGATAAAAACGATCGGGGTACTGACAAGCGGCGGTGATGCGCCGGGAATGAACGCGGCGATCCGCGCGGTTGTGCGGACCGGCATCGCCAGAGGCCTCAAAGTCAAGGGTATTCTTCAGGGCTATAACGGCCTGATCAATGATGAAATCCGCGACATGGAGCGCAGCGATGTGTCGGATATCATCCAGCGCGGCGGTACCATTCTGTATACAGCGCGCAGCATGGAATTCATGACGGAGGAAGGTCAGAAGAAGGCTGCGGATGTCTGCCACAAGGAAGGCATCGACGGCATGATCGTCATCGGCGGCGACGGATCTTTCCGCGGCGCCCAGAAGCTGTCGCACTACGGAATCAACA
The DNA here is from genome assembly GCA_903789615.1 of uncultured Lachnospiraceae bacterium. GTDB lineage: Bacteria > Bacillota > Clostridia > Lachnospirales > Lachnospiraceae > UBA4285. The sequence goes on from CAIFEV010000003.1 coordinate 253,782, forward strand.
CCATCGGACTTCCGGGAACCATCGATCTGGACATTGCCTGCACCGACTATACCATCGGCTTTGATACAGCCGTCAACACGGCGCTTCAGGCTGTCGACAAGATCCGCGATACCTCAACGTCTCATGAGCGCTGTTCCATCATCGAGGTTATGGGCCGCAATGCCGGCTACATCGCACTCTGGTGCGGCCTCGCGTCCGGTGCGGAGGACATCCTCCTTCCGGAGAAGTATGACAACAACGAGCAGGAACTCATCGATCACATCATCGAGGGCAGAAAGCGCGGAAAGAAGCATCACCTGATCATCAACGCCGAGGGTATCGGCCACTCCAGCGGCATGGCAAGAAGAATCGAAGCGGCGACCGGCATCGAGACCCGCGCCACGATCCTGGGCTACATGCAGCGCGGCGGCTCGCCGACCTGTCTTGACAGAGTCCGTGCGTCCATGATGGGTGCCTTTGCGGTCGACAGACTCCTTCAGGGCGTGACCGACCGTGTCGTCGGCTTTAAGGAAGGCAAGATCGTCGATTATGACATCGACGAGGCACTCGCCATGACCAAGACCATCGACGAGTACATGTTCGAGATCAGCAAAGTTCTCTCCCAGTGACGGGAAGCAGGAAACGCAGTGTTCAGGGAATCCGGCGTATCGACTGGATTCCCTTTTTTTATGAAAGGAGCCTTCATGATCTCCTCGGCAAGCGGCAGACAAGTCCGCCTTGTGGAAAAACTGAACCGTCAGGCGAAAGCCAGAAGAGAAAACGGCCTGTTCGTCGCGGAAGGCCGCAAGGAAGTCCTGGAAGCCCCGGTTCCGCGCATTGAAGAAGTCTACTTCACGGCGGCGGCAGGCGATACGGCGGAAGCGCTGGTAAAAAAAGGCGTGCGGCCGGATGCGCTGCAGGAAGTAAGCCCGGAGGTATTCCGGAAGATGGCAGATACACAGACTCCGCAGGGGATTCTCGCACTGGTGAAGATCCGGCGCTCGTCGGTGAAGGAACTGCTTCAGGTTTCCTTTGACAAGCCGCCGCTGTTTCTGGTTCTTGAGGATCTGCAGGATCCGGGGAATGTCGGGACGATCCTGAGAATGTCCGAGGCGGCGGGGGTGACGGGCGTCATCGTCAGCCGGAACACGGCGGATCTCTACAGCCCCAAGACCGTGCGGGCGACCATGGGAGCCGTCTACCGGGTGAAAAGTGCCGAGACGTCTGACGTGGCGGAAACCGTCCGGGAACTGAACAGACTCGGCGTGCAGACCTGCGCCGCCTGGCTTCCGGGAAGCGTCTCGTATACGGAACCGGATTACCGGAAGGCGACGGCATTTATCATAGGAAATGAGGGGAACGGCCTCAGAAAAGAGACGGCTGACGCGGCGGACTTAAGGATCCGGATCCCGATGCAGGGCGGCGTGGAGTCGCTGAACGCGGCTGTCGCAGCAACGGTTCTCGCGTATGAGGCGGCGAGACAGCGTTTACTTTCCTGAGAAAATGACTTATATTTGTTATATTCCGAATCATAAGGAGGACGGCGGTATGGTTGACCTTAAGGGAAGGGACTTTTTGACACTGCAGGATTTTACGCAGGAAGAGATTGCGTATCTCCTGGACTTTTCGGCGAAACTTAAGAGTATGAAGAAAAAAGGGGAGATCTGGCAGCCGCTCATCGGCCGAAACGCTGCCCTGATTTTTGAGAAGACCAGCACACGCACCCGCTGTTCCTTTGAAGTGGCTGCGCATGACATGGGCATGGCGACGACGTATCTGGCGGGAACCTCGCAGATCGGAAAAAAAGAGTCCATCGCCGACACGGCCTGCGTGCTGACGACGATGTTTGACGGAATCGAGTACCGCGGCTACGGTCAGGAGATCGTAGAGGAACTGGCGAAGTACGCGACGGTTCCGGTCTGGAACGGTCTGACCAATGAGTTTCATCCGACCCAGCTGCTGGCGGATATGCTGACGATCCGGGAGAAACTGGGACGCCTCGCGGGCGTGAACGTAACATATTTTGGTGACGCCCGCTATAACATGGGCAATTCCTGGATGGTCGCTGCCTCGAAGATGGGCCTGAATTTCACGGCGTGCGCGCCGAAGAAATATTTCCCGGATCCGGCTCTCGTGAAGAAGTGCGAGAACTGGGCAAGGATGAGCGGCGGTTCCATCCGGCTGACCGAGAGTGTATCGGAGGCCGTGAAGGACTGCGACGTTCTGTACACCGATGTGTGGGTTTCCATGGGGGAACCGGATGAAATCTGGGCGGAACGGATTCACGACCTGAAGCCGTACCAGGTGACGAAGGAGATGCTCGACGCATCCGCATCTGACGCGATCTTCATGCACTGCCTGCCGGCATTCCACGACCGTCACACGAAGATCGGCGAGGAGATGTACGAGAAGTTCGGCATCAGTGAGATGGAAGTCACAGACGAGGCGTTTACGGACCCCCGCTCAGTTGTGTTTGATGAGGCGGAGAACCGTATGCACACCATCAAGGCAGTCATGGCCGCCACGCTCGGCGTATATCCGGACCGCAGATAAGCACGGATTATGAGCAGGAATACGTATTACAATTCAAGAAAATACCGCAGGCTTGTCCGGACATTCTCCATCGTCCGGATAAGCCTGATGCTGCTGATTGTCGCCGGGTTCATCGCCATCATCGCGACCAGGGGATCTGTCGGTCTGCTGTTCACGGCGGTCTTCGGTCTTGGCGCGCTGGAAAATGCCCTGGCAGGCATTCACTCGATGATCGATGAAAACGGACGGTTTTCTCTGTGGACATTCCTGACAGCAGCCGTTTTTGTACTGATGGCGTTTCTCTCCATCGGCTTCTTTCGCGGCGGCGGATGGATCTGAACAGGGACGCAGAGGCAGAATATGGCTGAAGATACGATAATCCGGCGCATTGTGCGCTTTGACGAGACCGATTCCACCAACATAAGAGCGGCAGCGGCGGCAGAGAAAGGCGAACCGTCCGGCACGCTGTTTACGGCACAGCTGCAGACAGCCGGAAAGGGACGGCGCGGCCGCTCGTGGGTGGTGAAGAAAGGCTCTGCGATCACGATGTCGCTTCTGCTGCGTCCGGCATTTGCCGCGGAAAAGGCGTCGCAGATGACGCTGCTGGCGGCGATGGCGATCGCGGAAAGTGTGCAGAAAATCCTGCGGGAGCAGTGTGGAGACAGCGCCCCTGCCTGTCTGATCAAGTGGCCGAATGACGTTCTGATCGGAGACAAGAAGATCTGCGGCATTTTAACGGAGATGCATTCTCATCCGGACGGCTCGTACTATGTCATCATCGGCATGGGCATCAATGTGAACACGACGGAATTTGCGCCGGAGCTTGCGGACCGTGCGACGTCGCTGGCACTTGCGACGGGAAAAACATTTGACCGTGACAGGCTGACGGAGCTTTTCGGGAAGAGCTTTTTGAAATTCTACAAAGCGTATGAACAGGAAGGCAGTCTTTCGGACATTATCGCAGATTATGACCGGATGCTGGTGAACCGCGGCCGGAAGGTGCGGATCGAAGGGACACAGGACAAGCTGACGGGAACGGCTCTCGGCATCAATGAAGACGGAGAACTCCTGGTCAGAACAGAGGACGGAAGCCTGCGCGCGGTGCGCTCCGGTGAGGTTTCCGTCAGAGGAATTTACGGATATGTTTGACGAAAAAGCGGGGAGCGAGATCATCGACGGCAGAGAGTATGTCGTGCTGTGCGTCTCCAACTCCTACGAGAAAAAATTTTATCTGAATCCGAATTTTGACAATCTCCCGAAGAAGGTGAAGCAGGAACTCAAGGCGGTCTGCGTGATCGCCACGACGGAGAGCGGCGGCATTCTTCTGATGGAGTTTGACCCGGAAGGCAGGCTGCTCATCCGCACGGAAGCTGACGAGGGAGACATCATGTTTGACGAAATCAGCGCAGGACTGTACGTGTCAAAGATTCAGCGGGAGAGCCGGGAACTGCTGGAGGAACTGGAGCTGTACTACAAGGTGTTCTTCCTGCATCAGGAGGTCGACAGTTGAAGCCGGTTTTCATCGGCAGTCTGAAGATTGACGTTCCGATCGGCCTCGGACCGATGGCGGGAGTGACGGACTCAGTGTTCCGCCGGCTCTGCCGCCGGCAGGGCTGCGGTTTTCTGTACACGGAGATGGTGAGCGCGAAGGCGGTTCTGTACGGAAACCGCGGCACCGATGCCCTGATTGCCTTCCGGCGGGAGGAGCAGCCGCTGGGCGTACAGCTCTTCGGCAGGGATCCGCAGATCCTTGCGGAAATCGCAAAACGAATGGAGGCAGAAGGTTTCTCCTTCATCGATGTCAACATGGGCTGCCCGGTCCCCAAAATCGTGAAAAATGGCGAAGGCTCCGCGTTGATGAAGGATCCGGTTCTTGTCGGGAAAATTGTGGAGGCAATGGCCGGCGCCGTGAAGGTTCCGGTGACTGTCAAAATCCGCGCCGGTTTTTCTCCGGAGTGTCTCAACGCGCCGGAAGTCGCCTACGCGGCACAGGAGTCCGGGGCAGCGGCGGTAGCCGTGCACGGCCGGACGCGCGAACAGTACTACGCCGGAAAAGCGGATTATGAGGTGATCCGCCGGGTGAAGGAACGTGTGAACATCCCGGTATTCGGTAACGGAGACGTGACGGACGGTCCGTCAGCTGCAAGGCTTCTTGAGGAGTCCGGATGCGACGGAATTCTCGTTGCCCGGGCTGCCCGGGGCAATCCCTGGATCTTCCGGGAGATCCTGGAATACCTAAAGACAGGCAGACAGATTCCGAAACCTTCCCTGCAGGAGCGCTGCCGCATGATGCTGGAACATGCCAGGATGCTGACAGAGGAAAAGGGAGAGTACATCGGGATTCGGGAGATGCGAAAACATTTCGGATGGTACACCGCCGGAATTCGCGGCGCATCCCATCTGCGCGCCGAGGCGAACGGACTGGAAACCCTGGAACAGATGGAGAATCTGGTAAACCGGCTGCAGTCCGGTGCGGCCGATTGACAGGATGCCTCTTTTGCTGTAGAATCTCATAAATATGGGTGTTTATGCCCGGTAATACCGGTAAATACCCGTATGCACGGATTAACCGTTCATGCGGTACGGAGGAAGAAAAGGCATGGAAGAGAATCAAACCGAAAAGCATATGCTGACACAAGCCGGCTACGACAAGAAACAGAAAGAGCTGGAGTGGCGCAAAGTCGAATACCGCAAGGAAATTGCCAATAAACTGAAGGAAGCCAGAGAGCAGGGAGACCTTTCCGAGAACGCCGAGTACGATGCCGCCAAGGACGAACAGCGCGACAACGAGGCGATGATCGCACAGCTGGAAGAAGAACTCGCCAACAGCGTGGTCATCAAAGAAGATACCCGCACCGGCAAGAAGACGGTTCACATGCAGAGTCGCGTTCAGATTCTGGATGTCGAGCTTGACGAGGAACTGGACTACACGCTGGTCGGCTCCGCAGAGGCGGATATCATGAACAATCTGATCTCCAACGAGTCGCCGCTTGGGGCTGCAATTCTCGGACACAAGGCTGGCGATACCGTCATCGTGGACGCTCCGGCAGGACAGCTTCCGTACAAGATTCTTGCTGTAGTGAACGAGTAATAAGGGTCAGAGTTTAAACTTAAAGGCAGCTTCCGATCCAAGAGATGCTGCCTTTTTAAATGCTTATAAAAATCCGGAAAGCAATTCCGGTTACATGTGAGGAAATTATGGCAGAGCAGAACAGAAACGACAAGAAGCAGGCAGATGAAAACGAACAGATCCGCAACCGTGTGGAGAAGTTCAAGGCCCTGCAGGCAGAGGGCAAGGACCCGTTTGTGATCACAAAGTATGATGTGACGAATCACACAACCGACATCACCAGCAATTTCGAAGCGATGGAAGGCAAGGAAGTAAGCCTCGCCGGCCGTCTCATGCAGAAGCGCGTGATGGGCAAAGCTTCCTTCGGCAACATCTCCGATCTGAAGGGTAACATCCAGATCTACGCTTCCAGAGATTCGCTGGGCGATGAGCCGTACAAGGCATTCAAGAAGCTGGACATCGGCGACGTCGTCGGCGTGAAGGGCACCGTCTTCAAGACACAGAAGGGCGAGATCTCCATCCACTGCTCCGAGGTGACGCTTCTTGCGAAGTGCTTCCGCGTTCTGCCGGAGAAGTTCCACGGTCTGAAGGATACCGACCTGCGGTACCGTCAGAGATATGTCGACCTGATGATGAATCAGGATGTGAAGGAGACATTTGTCAAGAGAAGCGCGATCATCCGCGAGATCAGACGGTTCCTCGACGACAGGGGATTCATGGAAGTCGAGACACCGATGCTTGTGGAAAATGCCGGCGGCGCCGCGGCCCGTCCGTTCGTGACGCATTATAACGCGCTCGATGAGGACCGGAAGCTGCGCATTTCGCTGGAGCTGTATCTGAAGCGTCTGATCGTCGGCGGCATGGAGCGTGTATACGAGATCGGCCGTGTGTTCCGCAATGAGGGCGTGGACACGAAGCACAATCCGGAATTCACGCTGATGGAGCTGTATCAGGCATACACGGATTACTACGGCATGATGGAGCTCACCGAGTCGCTGTTCCGCGATCTGGCGCAGAAGGTATGCGGCTCCACAACGATTCAGTACGGCGACACCGAGATCGATCTTGGCAAGCCTTTCCGCCGCATGACGATGACCGAGGCGGTCAGGGAGCTCGCCGGCGTTGACTTTGATCAGGTGAAGACGGACGAAGAAGCCAAGGCACTCGCAAAGGAGCGCGGCATTGCGTTCGAGGATCGCCACAAGAAGGGCGACATCCTGAACCTGTTCTTTGATACATACTGCGAAGAGAAGATGATCCAGCCGACATTTATCATGGATCACCCGATCGAGATTTCTCCGCTGACCAAGAAGCATCCGGATGATCCGGGCAAGGTTCAGCGTTTCGAGCTGTACATCAACGGCTGGGAGATGTGCAATGCGTACTCCGAGCTGAATGACCCGATTGACCAGCGGGAGCGCTTCGCGGCGCAGGACGCGCTGGCAGCGGCCGGCGACGAGGAAGCCAACCACACAGACGAGGACTTCCTGAACGCCCTCGCCTACGGTATGCCACCGACAGGCGGTATCGGCTACGGCATCGACCGTCTCGTGATGCTGCTCACGAACAGCCCGGCAATCCGCGACGTCCTGCTCTTCCCGACAATGAAGACCCTCAAGTCTGAAAACAATGAAGCACATGCGGACGAAAAGGCCGGTGAAGAGAAGGCTTCCGAGGCTGTTTCTGATCAGTCCGGGTTCTTTACCCCGAACGAAAAGATCGATTTTACCGGTGTGAAGATCGAGCCGCTGTTTGCGGATCAGGTCGATTTCGACACCTTCAGCAAGTCCGATTTCCGGGCGGTGAAGGTAAAAGAATGCTCGGCTGTTCCGAAGAGTAAGAAGCTCTTAAAGTTCGTTCTGGACGACGGAACGGGCACGGATCGCGTGATTTTAAGCGGTATTCACGCCTATTACGAGCCGGAAGAGCTGGTCGGAAAGACCCTGATTGCCATCACAAATCTCCCGCCGAGAGCGATGATGGGGATCGACTCCTGTGGCATGCTCCTGTCCGCGGTGAACGAGAGAAACGGTGAGGAAGAGCTGCATCTTCTGATGGTGGACAACCACATCCCGGCCGGCGCGAAGCTGTATTGATCGGGGAAAATCACGGGCGGAAAATCTGCGGATTTTTACAACAAATCCAAGCCGATTTTTTGCAGTGACACCGGATTTACAACATTTGTGCAACAAAAAGTCAAATGACGGTACATCGTAACAGTTGACAGCATAAAGTCTGACGTACGTCCCAGTTCCAAAAACATTAAAGGCACTCCTTTTCAGAATCAATCTGAGAGGGGGTGCCTTTTTGCGTGCAAACAGCAGGAAAAGAGGCTGAAAAGCCTTTCATCCCTGTTTGAATAGCAGTCCGATGACGCAGATGCTTATTATTCGGGCATCTGCACACAAATCCACAAGGAGGAAACGTATGGAACAGGAGTATCAGGACATCACAAGACCAAGAGAAGTCCGGGAAGAGGTGAAGAAGCTGCGGAAAAAGTTTCTTCGCTATCAGGAAGCGGAGGTCGTGTACAGCATCTCGCACCGCAAGCTCATCGAGCTCGCGGATCGGGCGGGAGCACTGTACAGGATGGAAGGGACGGTGCTGATCAACCGCGATATTTTCGATGCCTATCTCGAGAACTTTCATGAGAAGACCAGGGGAATCGGTAAGCGCGGTTTGAGCAAAGAAGAGAGGAGGCGAAAGGAGGAAAAGGCATGAGCGGGAAACTCTGGATGTTCTCGGATCAGCTGGACGATGAGGATTTGGAATTTGCAAGACACAGCTTCTTCCGCTATGCAGATGGAATCGCGTACTACAGACTGACAGAGAAGACGATTACCCGACTGGCAAAAGAAGCGGAAGCCATCTACAAGATTGACGGAAAGATGGTTCTTGTCCGGCGTGATCTCTTTGAGTCATATCTCAGAAAACAGTACAGGAAAACCGGAAGAGGACCGGGATTGGAGGAAAAGGATGAAAGCAGCAGATAAGGAAAAAGCGATGGCTAAAATGGAACGAAGGCTGGCGCCTGGAATGAAACCGGCAGCTTATGCGGCATCAGAGGAAAAACCGATCAGCAGAAAAACCGGGAGAGGCAGAACAGGAAACGGCAAAACGCAAGAGAAGAAAACCGGGAAAGAAGCCGTGAGGGAAACGCTGGCAGCGAGAAAAAAGATTTACGTCAGGTACAAGGAAGGAGCGGCACTATACAGCATGGGGCTGTCCAAGTTTCAACAGATGGCGCATGCTGCCGGAGCGGTTTATAAGGTAGACAAAGCCTGCTTTGTAAATCTGGAAATATTTGATGCATACTTTCAGACCTTCCGGCTTGATGAAGGAGGCAGATGATGGACAAGGAGAAAACGATGAACGCACAGGACAAAAGTGCAGCGACGCAGATTTCTATTCGTCAGATTCATCCCTTCCGGAATCATCCCTTCAAAGTGCTCGATGATGACCGGATGAAAGACCTTGTTCAGAGCATCAAGGACAATGGAATCCTGAATCCGGTTCTGGTGCGTCCTGATGAACAGGACGGATTTGAAATGATTTCCGGTCATCGGAGAATGCACGCGGCAAAGCTGGCGGGTCTGACCACTGTTCCGGCGATCATCAAGGAGATGACGGATGATGAAGCCGTCATCGCGATGGTTGACTCCAATATGCAGCGGGAGGAGATCCTTCCGAGTGAGCGGGCATTTTCCCTGAAGATGAAGATGGACGCGATGCGCAGACAGGGGAAAAGAACGGATTTGAGTCAGGATGCGGCATCAGAGTCAATGAAAAGGATGACTGAGAAAACTTCTGGAACTGAGTTCCAGAAGTTGGAGGACTCTTGGAGTCGGGAAGAGGTTGGACAACAGGCAGGGATAAGTGGCCGTCAGGTGCAAAAATACCTTCGACTTACAGAGCTTACAGAGGACCTCCTGAATCTTGTTGATCAGAAAAAACTCTCTATTGTATTAGCAGTAGAAATATCTCGCTTCAGCAATGAACTGCAGAGAAGTCTGTATTCCTATATTCAGAAGAATGGGATGATCAAGAAAACTCAGCTTGACGCACTGAAAAAGTTTAATTATGAGAATCTTACGGAATTCAGCGTGACGCAGGTGTTAAATGATGCCGTTTCAACAAAGGAAGACGATGGCAAAGTTGTGCTTTCGAGGCGGGAGCTGGACAAATATTTCTCTAAGACAGTGGAAACGGACAAGCGGAAAGAAGTCATCCTTGATCTTCTGGATCGATGGAAGCGGGGACAGAAGAGACCCTGAACAGGCGGATGTTCGGTTGACGTAATGCAGGGGCCGTGTCAGGAATTCTGACACGGTTCTTGTGGATTTCATAAAAGAGTTCCTTCATAATTTATGTAGAAGCAAAGTCCGGATAACAGTTGCAGTCGGCGTAGTCCCCGGCGCACAGATCGAACCGGGCGTGAGAGATCATTCCCGATGCTCCGGTATATGCAATTTATTCAGGAAAGCGGACGACGGACAGGAGGTTGAAAATGAAGGTGCTCTGCGTTTTGGGTTTTGTGCTGCTACTGATGTTGAAAATCGTCCTGCTTCCGGTTCGGGCGCTGCTTGGCCTTCTCGATCTTTCTCTGGAATTTGTAGGGAAGATCGTCTGCAGAATTGGAGAAATTTTTGGAACCATTTTCTTATTGATCGTGGTCATCAGCCGTATCTGTGGCGATGTTTCCAACACAGCGTTCCTGGAGGGACTGATTTTTGCTGTCCTCGCCGCCGTTATTCCACGAGCACTGTACATCCTCGGCGGAAGTCTGATTGCTGGAATTCAGGGTTTATTGCGGCAAATCTGAATGCACTTTTGGTGAAAAATGTCATGCCGTGAGAAATGTTCAAGAATGTTGAGAAAATGTCTATCTGCTGTCTATTGAGGCGGTTCTAAACCGGTGATAGTATTAGGATAGATAAATGGAAACGGCGAATGCCGGCGGCCATTTATTTTTCTTTTGCAAAAGAATAGGGAACGATAGACGTGAGCGTCAACCTGCGGAGTGATCTGCGGGCTGGCGCTTTTTTCATGCCCGGATTTCTGGAAAGGAGGCAGATTCATGTGTTCCATTGGAGAAAGGCTGAAGGAATGGAGGCAGGCGGCGGGTATGAAGCAGGATATCGCCGCCATGCGGATGGGCATGTCAAGAACTACGCTGAGCGCGATTGAAGCGGGAAAGCGTGAAGTGCTTGCTAAGGAAATTCCAGGATTTGTGAGCCTCTATGGAAAATCCCCGGAGGAGCTCCTGGAAGGAATCAATGGAAAGGAGAACAGCGGAATAATGACAGAGGATATGGAACAGTTTGCGGACCGTGTGACAGATGAACTGATTGATCGTCTGGATGAGCGGGGTATCAACAACATTTCCATGGCTGTACACGATGTGAGTCATCAGGAAGAAGAGCATACGGAAGTATCGATTCACGAGAGAGCTTCCGGTATTCAGGTGAATGTAAACCTGTCGGACATGCAGGAAGAAGTCAGGAACGGAGGGAATTTTAACGATATCGTTTCCCGCGCAGCGGATCAAATTGCCGACAGAATCGGCATGGCGCAGAAGATTGATCTCTCTGCCCTTGGTGATTACGAACAGATTAAGGACAGACTCATCATGGAGATCGTTCCGACAGGCGGAAATAAGGAGACACTGGAGAAGGCTCCCCATATGGAGATGGAGGATCTCTCTGTGGTCTATCGTATTTTCCTCGGAGAGAACGAGCTGGGCAGAAATACCGTACTGTTGACCGATAAGATGCTTGAACATTATGGTGTCTCCCCGGAACAGTTAAGAGCGGATGCCGGTGAGAGTGCGCCTAAGCTTTTTCAGCCTGTAATTAAACCGATCTCCGAAGTGCTGGGGATGCCAATGGGATCGGGAGCAGAGGACACATTGTATGTGGCCACTGTGCAGGGGATGAATTATGGCGCCGGCGTCTTGGCGTATCCCGGATTTCTGGACGATGCAGCAGAAAAGCTTGGAGGCGATTTCTTTATTCTTCCCTCCAGTATTCATGAAGTCCTGCTGATGCGGGATGATGGCGGAATCAAGGCACAGGAACTGCAGAATATCATTTCCAGCGTCAACAAAAGTGAAGTGATGCCGGAGGAACGACTTTCTGATCATGCTTACCGGTATGACACCAAAGCGCATGCGTTTGAACTCGCCGAGCGCTTCGAGGCGCGGCAGAGAGAAAATCCGGAGCATGCTGCTGAAGATGGAAGAGAATCCGTGCTGACAAAGCTGGAGGACAAAAAATCAGAAGCTGCAGTAAAGCAGCCAGCAAGAGATACGGCAGTCAAAGCCAGCCGTATGAGGGGAGGCGAGGCGATATGAATGAGGCGCTTGTAATCGAAGCCATACAGAAAACCCCGCCGAAGAAATATCTGCCTCCGGTAGCATATCCGGTGAACTGCAGCCATCCCTGTTGCTACGGACATGGACGCCCCTTTTGCTTTCCATGTATGAAGAAGATCCTGGAAGAACATCGAAAAGACAGGAAGGAGCTGTAAAGCCTTGCCGTACGACTACTTTTATGAGGAGCAGTCGGAACAGTTCTCGTTTTATCGGATCCCGAAGGCGCTTATGACGGAGAAAGCATTTGACGGGCTCTCCGGAGACGCCAAGATTCTCTATGGCCTCTGCCTGGATCGCGTCTCTCTGTCGAGAAAGAACCGATGGGTGGACGCGGCAGGCAGAGTTTATATCTATTATACGCTGAACAGCATAATGGAGGATGTCGGATGTGCGGTACAAAAGGCGGTAAAGCTTCTCGGAGAACTGGAAAAATACGGACTCATTGAGCGCGTCAGACAGGGACAGGGCCGTCCATCCCGGATCTATGTGAAGAACTTTCTTCCACCGCTTCGGAACTCAAAGAACAAGGACTTTGAAAATCATAGTTCCGAAACTTCCAAAACCAAAGTTCAGGGACTTCGAATATCAAAGGGGAATAATACTGAGAAGAATAATACAGATATGAATGATACGAATCGAATCTTATCCGGGATGGGATGTGATGACGATTCGAGAGAGCAGTATCGGGAGTACTTTCGGGAAAAGCTGGCTATTGAAGATCTGAAAGAGCGCTATCCCTATGACCGGGAGACATTGGACGGGATCGAGGAGCTGATCCTTGATGTGGTCTGCAGCGGGAAAAAGACCATCCGAGTGCAGGGAGAAAATTTCCCGGCAGGAGTTGTGAAGAGTCGTTTTATGAAGCTTCGTTTTGACCATATCGAATATGTCATGGAGCAGCTGCAAAAGACAACGACAGACATCCGAAATATCCGCCAGTATATCATTGCCGCTCTCTATAATGCGCCCTGCACCATTGACAGCTACTACAGACAGGCGGTCAGGCACGATTTCGCCTACCCGGAGGATAAAAAGGAGGCAATACAAGATGAAGGACATACACTTTGAAACCAATTTGGATCCACTGAAAGATGGCATGGTTTCTACCAGAGAAGATCTGGACAGACTGAGCCGCCATGCCGTTATTATTGGAACGAATGGCCGGTATCGTAAGGTTTCCATGAAGGAAGCCGGGAGCATTATGGAATCCATGCAGGGTTGCTCGGCGACAATGTTGGTTGGCGAGGAGAATTTTGCTGTCGTCTACAATGTGGAAAAGACATTCCGGATGGACGGAAATATCTTTCTTGTGGGCAGCTTTTTGGTTATGAAAATGGAAGGGCAGCGCATGTTCCCGCTTTCTGACCGGGATCTTGGACGGCTGTTCATGATCCTGGCTGGAAAAATGGAGGAATTCCGGAACGGGGATGAAGTGTTCGATGCACTGCGAATCGAGTAGGAGGCAAAAAAGTGAGCAGAACCATACCTAGAGCTTATGTCACAGCGGCGTGGAATGATAATCCGGTGGTTGCGAAGGATGATGCGGTGAAATACTGCACCGCGCTGGTCAAGGAAGGATATCTTCCCCTGTGTCCGATTCTGGTTTTTGACGGGATTTTTCCGGCGGATGTGGAGGATGCACACAAGAGAAAGCGCGAGATGTCGGAGGATATGCTTCGGCGCTCGCGTTTTCTTGTGATCTGCGGGGATGCGCGGAATGAGGAAGTAAGAGACGACATCGCCATCGCAAGAAAGGCGAAGGTCATCGTTACAACGCTAAATGGCGTGATCGGCTATGTGTAAGCGGCTGCCGCTGATTCCTGAAAGTGGCATCAGTGGGTCATCGGATATGGAGACTTTGAAGAGAAGCAAAGGAAGCTGCCGGGAAGGAGGTGATCGCATTGATGAATGAAGAGGTTGCAAGAGAAACAGTTGAAATTGCGGCTAGACCGTTGAAACAGGCAGGTCAGTATTTTATCCGGAGGGCCGTGCAGATGGACGAGAAGGCCCTGCTGAAACTGATTGAACTTATGAAAACAGCGCCGGGGAAAGTGGTGGAGATGCTGAATGGACCGGGCAAAGAGATGTCCGTCAAGGAGCTCCTGAAAAAAGACGAGGGAGCAAAAAACATCGACATCGCGGAGCTTGGCATCGGCGATTTCAAGCCAATCGCAAGGCGCTACGGCATGGACTTTGCCGTTGTAAAGAGCAAATATCTGGACCCGCCGAAATACACGGTTTTCTTCAAGGCAAGAGATGCTGACACAATTGAAAAAGTTATGAATGAGTATTCCGCAAAGTGCATGAAGCGGAAGAATGAGATCGGCAGAGAAAAGCCGAGCCTTCTTGCGGCTCTGAAGAAGTTGAAATCGATGATCCTGTCAGCTCCGAGAAAAGAGGTCGAGAAGAGGAAGGAGGAAGTACGATGAATTTTCTGAAGCACCTCTGCCAGGTGAACATCTGGCATTACAGGAAGGGAGGATTTTGATTGAATGGCAGTAAGTGGAAGAAAACGCTGATTCTCTGCCTTCCTTACATTATCGTTAGCCTGCTCTGCACAAACCTTGGCGAGGCATGGAGACTGGCAGAGGGTATCAATGCATCGGAGAAACTACAGGATGTTTTTCAGAGCGGAACACTGCAGATGGCATTTCAAAATCTGCTTCCCAGCCTCTATCCGTCGGATCTGATCGTTGGTATTGTCTGCGGAGCGGCATTGCGGCTGGCTGTGTATATGAAAGGCAAGAATGCGAAGAAGTTCCGGCAGAACGAAGAATATGGCAGTGCCCGCTGGGGAACTCATGCCGACATCGAGCCGTTCGAGGATCCGGATTTTGAAAACAACGTGATTCTGTCCCAGACAGAGCGGCTCACGATGAGCAGCCGCCCTCCGGTCCCGAAGTACTCGAGAAACAAGAATATTCTTGTCGTCGGTGGCTCGGGATCAGGTAAAACAAGGTTCGTTCTGAAACCGAACCTTCTTCAGTGCTGCTCAAAAAAATATCCTGTCTCTTTTGTGGTGACGGATCCGAAAGGGAGTATCGTCAACGAATCCGCCCACGCCCTGGTGGCAAATGGCTACGAGATCCGGATCTTCAACACGATCAACTTCCATAAGTCTATGCACTACAATCGTGCGACTTGTTCGCCGCCGAAAAAGCGGCGCACAGCGCTGTTTTTATTCAGTTCTGTGAACTGATAATTCAAGAGGTGGAATGAAGGGGTAACGCCCTGAAACGCCTCCCCTGATACTCCGGCATGCAGAGCGCAAACTCTGTATGAAGCTCGGTAAAGTCGGCAGAGAGATGCCGTAACAGGTTAAGCTGACGAAAGCTGTCCAGAGGTGGGCGGTGCATCCTATATGCCGGGGGTCTATAAGATACCCATGGTGAGAATGACAGAGATGTCTGACGAAACTCCCGAATGTAAAGGTCTATAAGTGCCACGCTCAGAAATGGGTGTGTGGGTTAAAGCCCAGGCAGTGCGGTTGAGTAGAAATGGTTGTTACGAAACGCCGTGGCACGTTACAGGCGTGTCCAAGCTGTCAGGCCCAGAGGGAACACCTAAAGGTATGTATGTACAGATAGAATTATCGGAACAAGGAAAGGCAGGAAGTCCATTGGATAATCCGACGAAGAATAATAAGCGGATGAATTCCTGCTGAAAAGCAGTGGTCGAACCGATGATACCGTCTGCGAAAAAGAGGACGGTTAGGAATGGCCACGAGTCAGGCAAAACGTCAGCAGTACACAACCACTATTCATGCAGTCGAGTAAGAAAAAGAAATTGTCGCTCGGTTTCATAGGAATGGGGTGATGTACATGGCACAGAAAGCTAAGAAGAAAAGCAAGATGCGCCATGCGGAATACTATGACATGCAGAAAACCTTTGACGATCTGTATGCCGACAGCAAAAACGGCGAAGTCTTCGGGAACCTGATGGAGATCATCAGTGCCCCGAACAACATCAAGCTGGCATTCAGAAATATCAAGGGCAATGATGGCAGTCATACCGCAGGCACGGATGGGCGGACAATCGAATCATTGGCAGTCATGCCAGAGGATAAGTTTGTAAAGCTCATTCAGAAACAGTTCAGGAGGTATGAGCCTAAGGCAGTAAGAAGAGTAGAAATACCGAAGCCAAACGGAAAGCTGAGGCCTCTGGGAATACCGTGTATTGTTGATCGAATAGTACAGCAATGTATCTTGCAGGTCATGGAGCCGATCTGCGAAGCAAAGTTCTATGAGCACTCTTATGGGTTCAGGCCGTGTCGGAGCGCAGAAAACGCGATTTCCTATGCGTACGGGCTCGCTCAGATGAACAAGCTTCACTATGTAGTCGATGTGGACGTTAAAGGATTCTTCGATAACGTCGATCACAAAAAGCTGCTTAGGCAGATATGGACTTTAGGTATACGGGACACCAAGTTGATTCAGATCATCAAGGCCATGCTGAAAGCACCTATCGAAATGCCCAACGGAGAAACTGTTCTCCCATCAAAAGGAACGCCGCAAGGCGGTATCCTTTCACCACTACTGGCAAACATTGTCCTCAATGAACTGGATTGGTGGATCGCCTCTCAGTGGGATGAAATGGTGGGGCACATGAAACATCCGTGTAAAGTGACCTATTATCCCAACGGCGCTGAGAAAAAGTGCAACAGCTATACAGCCTTGAAGAAAAGCAACCTCAAGGAGATGCGGATTGTCCGCTACGCGGATGATTTCAAAATATTTTGCAGAACCAAAGAGGATGCCGAGAAAACCTACCACGCAGTCAAGGACTGGCTGTGGAAGCGGCTTAAACTGGAAGTTTCTGACGAAAAGTCGAAAGTGACTAATCTCAGGAAACGTGACAGTGAGTTTCTGGGTTTTCGCATAAAACTGCGGCGCAAAGGTAACTCATGGGTGATAACTTCAAATATCTGCGATAAAGCTACCCAAAGGATCAGCAAGGAAATGGCTGAATCCGTAAGGGCGATACAAAGCAGTAAGACGGCTGAAGAAATAAGCCTGAATGTGGGGGACTACAACGCCAAAGTGATCGGAGTGCAGGACTACTACTGCATTGCGACAAGGATCAACTTGAATTTCAGCGATATCGCCCGTCCAATCAATGGACAGCTTCTCCATCGTATTGATGGAATCAAGAAACAGGGCGAAATCAAAAACAGATATCTGAGGAAACGGTACGGAAAATCGAAACAAATGCGATGGGTTGGAGAAACGCCGCTGGTTCCATTAGCCTACGTGCAGTTCAAGATTCCGATGCGGAAAAGTCGAAAGATTAACCCGTATACGCCTGAAGGTAGAGCGGAGATACACGATAATCTCAGGATTGACGTGAATTCGATGCTCTGGCTGATGCGGCATCCGATTCCGACCGAATCGGTGAGATACAACGACAACCGGGTCTCCCTTTATGCAGGACAGGACGGCAAATGTGCGATCACCGGGAAGGAACTGGATGTGTATACCTGTGTCTGCTACAGGAAAGTGAACGATTGTAAGAAGGGCAATGACAGCTACCAGAACCTGATGCTTCTTTCGCTGCAGGGATTGGCAATAGTCAGCTCGGATGACATGGCTTCTGTAGCGGCATTGGTGAAAGAATACTCTTTGAATGCCAAAGCTATTACCAAAGTGAACAAACTGCGCGCTACCGCAGGACTGCCGCTCTTGGCGGTAAAGTAGCAAACTTAGCCAATGTGAAAGAGTGATTGTGTATCACTGCTGAAACTATGCTTGATGGAACGCCGGATGCGGTGAAAGTCGCATGTCCGGTGTGAAGTGGGGGAAAACCCGGAGACAATTTCAAAGGGTTACCTATCACTATCATTTGCCTACATCCATGATGAAAAGGACATTCTGAAGCTTGTTACGACATTGATGGCCAATACAAAGGGCGAGGGAAACGGTGGGGATCCGTTCTGGGAGAAGTCGGAAAAACTGCTTTACACGGCACTGATCGGCTACATTCACTATGAGGCACCGATGGAAGAGCAGAATTTCACAACACTTCTTGAAATGCTCAACTCCATGGAGGTTCGAGAGGATGACGAAACGTTCAAGAATCCGGTGGATCTTCTCTTTGATGAGCTGGAACAGAAGGAGCCGGATCATTTTGCAGTCCGTCAGTATAAAAAATACAAACTGGCGGCGGGCAAGACCGCGAAATCAATTCTTGTTTCCTGCGGTGCCAGGCTTGCTCCGTTTGACATCAAAGAACTGCGGGAGATCACCGCATATGACGAGCTGGAGCTGGACACACTGGGAGACAGGAAGGTGGCTCTGTTTCTCATCATGTCAGATACAGACTCCACATTCAACTTTCTGATCAGCATGATCTACACACAGATGTTCAACCTGCTCTGTGAGAAGGCGGATGATGTCTATGGCGGAAGACTCCCGGTGCATGTCCGGTGCCTCATCGACGAGATGGCAAACATCGGTCAGATTCCGAACCTGGAAAAGCTGATGGCAACGATCCGATCCCGTGAGATCAGCGCTGTTCTCGTGCTGCAGGCAAAGTCGCAGCTGAAGTCCATCTACAAGGACAATGCAGATACCATCATCGGCAACTGCGACTCGCAGATTTTCCTCGGCGGTTCGGAGAAGACGACGCTGAAGGATCTCAATGAGTCCCTGGGCAAGGAAACCATCGACATGTACAACACCGGGGAGTCCCGCGGGACTTCTCAGTCCTACAACATGAATTACCAGAAGCTCGGGCACGATCTGATGAGTGTGGATCAACTGGCGGTTCTGGACGGCAGCAAATGCATCGTGCAGGTGCGCGGCGTGCGGCCGTTTCTGTCCGATAAGTACGATCTCACAAAGCATCCGAACTACAGACTCACTGCGGATTACGACAAGAAATACTGGTTTGATGTTGAGAAATACCTGAACCATCGGATGACTCTGCGGGGAGATGAGCGGTATCAGGTATTGGAAACCGCTCCCTGAGCAGAAAAACCGGCAAACTGGCAGTTCGGCAGCATAAGGACAAATGTTTCGGATCTGACCGGAAGGAGTATAAGACTTGAGAAAGAATACGGTAAGTTTTGCGCTTGTCAGGGCTGACAGGCGTTTTATTTTGCCTAAATGGAGGAACTACGGATGGCAGAAGAGCAGACGTTAATGCCGGGAGATATCCCGGATTGGGTGAAGGAAGCAGAGGAGCAGATGAAGGCGGGTGATTTTCCGGTGGCACAGGAAAAGAAGGAGGTTTCGATCAAGTTTGGAAAGGGACTGGTCGGTGAGCAGTTTACATCAAAGAGTGGGCATCCGTTCGTTGAAGTGAAAATTCCAAATGTGGATCCGGCGGATAAATCGCCGTGGGCATCTTTTGTGATTTCGCCAAAGATGATTCATGAGAACCAGTTTGGCAAGGGCGTGTGGATGAAGCTTCCGGAGGACGGGACAACGAGGATCAGCAAGCCGGTGATCACGGGAACCGGGCCAGACGGAAAGAAGATCTGGGGCAGGGATGTGCGGGAGATTCCGAACCCGGAACTGAAGGCGATGCTGGAGGCGTACAAGAACAGAGATCGGAGTTCGATCCTTGGCGCATTGAAGGAAAAGAAGGGAGAGGCCGCCAAGGCACCTCAGGCAGAAAAACAGACAAGATCCAAGCGGACTGTCCCGGAGAAGTAGCAGGCGGCCAAACCAAAGTTTGACAGATGCATATCAGAAAGCGAGGGAGCAGATGAAATGCAGAGCAAGATCCCCTACCGACGGGGATAAGGGAAGGCATCCGAACAGAAGAATCGTAACTTTTCAACGAGCTGACTGAAAGGCCAGCTCTTTTCTTTTCCAGAGCAGAGCCGAAAGTGCATCGGTTCTGGAAATTTGCAGCATTACAACATTCAATATCGTAATCACAAGGAGGATTTTCTCCCAAGCCGCAGCGACAAAACCCATCTGACCTTCCGAAAGCCGCAGAGAGACAGGAGATTCTGCGTTTTGTCGGCAATGATCTCCGGACGACAGAATAAAGTCCGACAGAAAGGTTTTTGTCGTTGAACGAGGTACGGAAGTTTTGTCGTTCGCTGTTATACTGTTACCCTGTTCCGCCAGAGAGCGGAGGAAAGGAGGTAACAGCAGTGACAGATTTAAGAGAACTGCAAACGAGTCCGGAAAAGATCCAGCGGTACGGGGTCTATACCTTTCGGACGGCAACAAAAGAGGGCTTGGTCTATGCCAGATCGTTCATTGTGGTCCGAAACGGGTATGGCGTGATCGTCAGGTTCACCAGACTCCAGGACTATGCCGGCTTCAAGACGTATAAACCGATCACATCCAATGCAGAGAAAAAGCTGTATTACGTATGCGGGATGCTGAACTATGTCCTGGTGGACCATGGGCAGAGGTTCGGCATCCGTCATGTATTCGGGATCACTGCCCAGATGCTTCAGGAGTACTTTGATTATTACGCATCTGGCAGGAAGGCGGATGGCGATTACAGGGGCCGTGACAGCATCCTCAAATGCATCAGTGCCGTGACGGCGTTCATGGCGAACCTTGTGTGGAAGTTCGGGGGATACATGAAGGTCACCAGGCAGGATCTCTACTGGGATGAGGTCGCCTATGACAGAAATGGCCGGCGATACCACAAAGCTGTGCCGGTATTCCAGACTGTAGGGATGCCGGTAAGGAAGCGGATCTTCCGGGACATTCCGTACAGGGTTTTTGAAATCCTCATACCAATGGCGTTCCGCTATGCCAGGGACATTGCTTTCGGCCTCTGCCTTCAGGCGTTTGCCGGACTTCGTGCCGGGGAGGTCTGCAGCGTCAGGCAGGAAAACAGCCCTCTCGGAAAGGGGATCACTTTCACAGAGGTAGGCGGGCATGTCGTTAAAGCGGAGATCGATGTGGAACAGGAGATCCGGATCCGCGATGATGACGTGGAGGTTGGGATGATCAAGAAGGAACGCCGGCAGTGCGTATATCCTGCATTCCTGGGAGCGTTCTGCAAGGCTTATGAACTGCATAAGGAATACCTTTCCGGCCGCACCTTTGAAAGGGATTACTGTCCCATGTTCATCAACAGGAACGGGGAGGCGATGACGTATGAGTCCTACCGTATAAGATTTCACGATCTTATCAATAATCATCTGAGGCCATATCTTATTCAGAATGCCGATCCGGAGTTGAGGCTTTACGGGCAGCTTCTGTATGAAAATCAGCTTGGGACGCACGCGCTCCGCCATTGGTTTACGGTACAGCTCGTCCTTCGCGGCGAGGATATAGGGGCTATCCAGTACTGGCGCGGCGACAGCAGCCCGGACAGTGCATTTGAGTACCTGCAGAATAAGGGAGATTTGACAAAAGAGCTGAAGGCAGCCGGCGACAGACTTGTTGAACTGCTCATGTCTGAATGGGAGGGCGACGATGACGGTACTGTTTGATGAAATCCTGAGGGATGCGGAAAGGACAGGATCGAAGTACCGTGACATCTGCCGGTGCCGTGATGATCTCCTGGGTTTCCTTGACAGGAATGCGTGGTTTGGACAGGTTCCTGCAGGTACGGGCCTTGAAATCATGGTTCCTGATTATGAAGGCATGCGCGGTGCGGTATGCCTTTGGCTGGAAGCTTATCAGAAACCGCCGCGGGAAAAAATGGAGCTTCTGCTCAAGCAGTATCAGTACCGTCTTCCACAAACCTGTGCTCTTTATCGGACCTTTGCGGAGACGGAAGACATCGCGGACAGACCTGGTGGGTGGAAGATCCTGGATTTTATCCTCTCGTCCTGTGACCGGGAACTGTGCCTGTACAGTCAGGATGAGCTGGACCGGATCATGGAGGAAACGAGAGAGAGGCTCCCGACGGGCAATGCGAGGTTGCTGGCGAAGTTCATAACGGAAGAGATCAGAAAGGGGCAGTATCGCTATGCAATCCATTCCAGACGACAGAACGAGTTAAAAAAAGATGCCTATTCATTACGGGATTTCAGTGTGATGGCTTACTGTGTGTTTAACCCGGATTCTTGGAAGGAGAACCGCTTGGTCGAAAAAGCGGTTTCATCAAGGAAGAATGCAAATCTCTGGCTCTTTACGGCACTCCATTTCTTCGGTGCCATCAGGCAGTCGGATCTTGTTCGGTTTCCAGTACCATCGCTGCCCTGTTCTAAGGAACGGCTGAAAACAATGGTAGAGGACGGAACGTATAGGGATGAAGATGCGCGGGGCGTATCAGAGGAGCTTGTGCTCAGACTGAAATACCTGCCGATGCATCCGTCCAAAACGGCCAGGTATCAGGGGATCCCGGAACTGAAGTTTTATCTTCCGGAATCTCTTAAAACAGCCCTGGGCTGGATCCTGTCGGTCCGACTGATACACCACATGGAAGGGGAAGCGCTGGTTGAGCCAGTACAGGATCTTATAAGCGGAAAAAGATTTTTCGGGGAAGCTTTTGCGGAAGCACTTGGGAACCGGCGTTTTCAGACAAGGCGCGCGAACAAGGCATATATGCAGGGAATCGAGCTGGTGACGGAGGATGAGCCAGGGAAGCCGAAGGGATATATGCTGGCAGCACTCGCGCGGAGCCATAAGGGCGGGATCAGCTCGATTCCGGAGATGACGGATATTTATCTTAAAGATGCCGCCTTTTCCGGATACCGGCCTGAGTTTATCCTCCGGGAGATGTTTGAAAGGGGGATTTTCGGTTTTATACCGGCCATGATGCTGGAGAGGTATGCGGGCGACGGGTACAGGACGCTGGATGTCTCCCGTCAGACAGACCTGATCCGGAGTATTGGCCTCGATGCCCTGCAAATCGAGGAAGTAACACTGCTTGTGGAAACAGCACTGGAAAAAGCCAGGGCAGTTGTCACCGCGATTCCGGAGGAAGGGCTTGGAACAGCCCTCCAAAGAATCGCAAACGGGGCGGCTGCTTCAAGGCAGGAAGAGACTCTCTGTCTCAGGGTTGCGGTCGGCCTGTCCTGTGTGGATCCGCTCCGTGGCGGGTGTATCGGCTGCGGATATGAAATCTATACGAAAGCAGCCTTCCACCTGCTTATGAAGGAATACGTCCGGATAAGCAGGTTGAAAAAAGAGGCACAAGGAATAGAAAAATCAAGGCTTAGGGACCTGTTGCTACAGGGAATCCTGCCAGCAGTCAGGGAGATAGTTGTCAGTCTTCCCCTGCTGTATCCGGGCGCCGAGACAGGGATCCTTTTGGAGATGATGGAAAGGGGAATGCGCGATGCAGATGGTGGCAGACTTACAGGATTTTGAAGGCTTTACAAAAGTCTTCCTTTTCGGGGAGCTTGACGATGACACCCGGGAACAGGCGGAACAGAGATTTATGGAATACAAAGGCCGCGGCGTGATCATGGAGGGCAGCTTCATGGATGATGCCTGGCTGGTATCCGATGAAGTGAGGCACCGCCGGATCTGTTTTTCGCCGTCAGAAGGGGAAATCCGTGAATGGACGGGATGCACACCGGGCTGCTACTGCGGTTATGTCCGGTCTTATGCCGTTTTGCTGCTGGGCTGCCTGAATGTAAACACGATCGCAGAAATCAGCAAGGCCCTGATCAGGCTTGGCTGTGCTTCCTTTGAGGAGGCATGCATGTGGGATGTTTATACGGCCCATGCACTCCGGTTCCTCGGAATGATCCCGGGTTCCCCCGGATATGTCGGCCCGGTCATGGAGAAGATCGAGGAAAACCGAACGTTGGACGGATGGCGCAGGCATCCCAGGAAACTGGCGGATTTCCGTTATTATCTCCGCTTTGGCCGGTTGGTCAATGACTTCTGGGAGGCCGCAGACCGTTCAGCCAGGGATTACTTCTTTCCTGTGTACCTCTGGTGGAAACTGACAAGCATCCTGCCTCTCCGGGCAACGGAGTTCCTGCTTCTGCCCAGGAAGTGCATCAGAAGCTTGGATGGGAAGTGGATTCTGACCGTCCGAAGGACAAGGCTTAAAAAGGGAACACGCAAGGTGGGATATACAATCGATGCGGACTACGAATGCCACGATTACGAGATTCCCGGATGGATGGCTTCGGAGATCCTGACGTATAAGAAAAACTGTACGGAAAGCAGCGTCCATCCCCGGGACACCCTGTTCGTGCCGGAGAGAAGGTCGTCCCTGGGATATCTGACGTATGATCAGATGCGCAGAAGACTCATGGAGTTTCGTGAGGCGGCTTCGGGGAGGGCGGATTTCCCGGTAAATCTCGGGGATACGAGGCACCTGGCAATGATCAACCTGATCCTTTCGGGAGGTTCTCCCGTTGTGTGCAGGGAACTGGCCGGGCATGAGAGCTTTGATATCAGTTCTAACTATTACGCGAACCTTTCAACCGTCGTGGAGAGCATTGTTTATGAGAAACACCGGGAACACCGTGGAGAGCTTTCGCTGGAAGGCACGCTGCGTCTGCGTACCGCCGGTCCTGGCGTATTTACCGAGGTGGAAGGCGGGACCTGTGACTTTCCGGGGATCAGGAAAGGCGATATTTCCGAGTGCATGAAAAGCTTCCGCGGCGGCGGTCATTTCGGTGATTGCCGGAACTGCCATCATTTTTATCCTGAAAAGCCGGGCTTGCGGATCGTGATGCGGGAAGATTTCAGGAAGAAAGTCGATGAGGACGGAGTGTTCCTCATGGAGATGATCGAGCAGGTGCGCCGGGGAAACGGGGCGCAGGAAGATATCATGTCTGCACTTTTGAGGCTGCAGAACAGCAGCTCCGCATACAGGAAAGTCCTGGAGCGGGATTTGGGAGGGAGAAAGAATGGCAAGGCCAAAGAAAACAGATGAAACGATGCTGGTCAGCGTTCTGGATAAATACTATGCGGAAGAAGCATGCGGGAATGCCGATGCTATACGCTTTACAGACCTTGAGAAGTATGCCGCGCTCCAGGGAGTTTATGCGAAAGAGTATGAATTCAGGCGGAACAGCGCCGTACGGAGAAGGCTGGATGAGCTGCGGGAAGCGGCGAAAAAACAGCAGCCGGAGGTAGGTCCGCTTGCCTATAAGGGTCTTGACGTAGAAGGATTGGTGCGGACCTGCAGGGATCTTGCAGACCTGAAGAAGAAACTCGAAGATGTCGATTCTTATTGGAGATCCGTATACGGCAAGTGCGCAGAGCTTGTGGAGGCTAACCGGGTACTGGTTTCAGAAAAAGCAGACGCAGAGAAACAGCTGGCCTTGCAGCGCAGGGAAGCAGAACACACTGAAGCGATTCATAAGGAGTCAGAAAAAGAGAACAGGAATCTCCGACGGGAAAACGCATATCTCCGGCAGATGATGGAAAAGTATCTGTATCCGGATCTTGCCCGTCAGCTGATGTCAGAGGCACATCTCCCAGCACAAAGTCCCAGAAATGCAACGAAGGAGGCGATGGCGGAAATGATCGAAGGGAAACGACCCCTGCCATTTGATGGAATTCAGAAAGGAAAAGCGGGGCCGAAATCGAAGGCAGAACAGCTCCTGGATGAAATGAGGAGGCAAGCCGGAGAATGAACCAGTACTCACTGATAAAAGGAAAAACGGATCTCCGGACAATGTTCCCCAATATCGCGGACCAGTGGGACGAGGTCAAAAATGGTAATCTTACGCCGGAGGATGTCCAGCCGGCCTCCGGAAAGAAAGTATGGTGGGTCTGTTCACTTGGGCATAGCTGGCAGGCCGTTATTTCAAGCAGAACAGCCGGAAAAGGCTGTCCTTACTGTGCAGGAAGAAAGGTGCTGCCCGGCTTCAATGATCTTCAGACTGTTAATCCGGAGCTTACGTCTCAATGGAACTATGAAAAGAACGGCACTCTGTTTCCGACGGCGGTAACGGGGATGAGTCATCGGAAAGTTTGGTGGACCGGTGTGTGTGGACATGTCTGGAGAGCAAAGATAGCAAACCGCAGTAACGGGAATGGTTGTCCCTACTGCGCCGGGAGAATGGTCCTGGAAGGTTTTAATGATGCGAAAAGCAACTGTCCGGAACTGATGATGGAATGGGATTATGAGAAAAATCAGATACTTCCGGAACAGGTGACAGCCGGGAGCCAGAAGGAGATCTGGTGGAAATGCGACAGGGGGCATTTCTGGGAAGCGAAACTGACGGACCGGCGCAACGGAAATGGTTGTCCTTATTGCAGCAACCGCAGGGTACTGCGTGGCGAGAATGATTTTGCTTCCATGCATCCGGAACTCCTTCAGGAATGGGACTATCAGAAGAACGGCGACGTTTGTCCGGACTGCGTTACATACCAGTCGCGAAAGAAGGTGTGGTGGATCTGTGTTAAAGGGCATTCCTGGAAAGCTGAAATATTTCATAGAGTGAACGGCGGGACAGGATGTCCGGTCTGCGCTCGCCGCAAAGACCGGCATCCGGTTAAGGCAGGCGAAACAGATCTGTTAACTGTCAGCGCGAAGCTTGCCTCCGAATGGGATTATGAGCGGAATGCGGGGCTTACACCGGATCAGATCAGGCCGTTTTCTACAAGGAAAGTGTGGTGGGTCTGTGACCGGGGTCATCACTGGCAGTGCACAATCCAGATCCGGCAGCGTGGTACCGGATGCCCGTTTTGTGACGGAAGAATACATCAGCAGTCAAGACTGATATGAAAGACACGAAAAACGTATAGAGGAGAGATTTATGGACATGAGGATACGGTCTCCCACTTATTGAGGAGAAAACAGGCGACAACTGAATAAGGAACTATTAACAGAGAGTCTATCGTAACTGCTCCGCCGAGAAAGGCGGATTATGCGGAGGCTCTCTTTTTTATCTCAAAACAAAAACAAAACTTAAGAAAGGAGAGAAACCCGGCTCCTGAGATACGCATTCAGCAGCGACAAAACAAGGGAAATATACCTCTTGGGTTCTGTCGGAAATGCGGAGAAACGACAAAACAAAGCGTTTCGGGGGTTTGGGTTTCAGGATTTATTATGGCATTTTTCAACAGCGCAGTTGGCGTTCTGCAGACTCTTGTTATCGCACTCGGCGCAGGTCTTGGCATCTGGGGTGTCGTAAACCTGATGGAAGGGTATGGCAATGACAACCGTGCGACACGTTCGTAAGTGAAAAGCTTGCGCACAAAGTCGAAGGGCATTGACCCGAAAACTTTGGAGAACTGATATTCCGATTGGTGAAATGAGGGAGTAACGCCCTGAAGCGCCTACCTAATACTCCGAATGGCAGGAAACCATGCAACAGGTTTCCCCCAAAGATGTTATAGAGCTCGGTGAAGTCGGCAGAGAGCAGTCGTAAGTATGATTTTCAGACGATACACGAAAGCTGTCCAGCGGTGGATGGTGCTGCCTATATGCCGGGGTTCGGTTACCCATGGTCAGGATGATAGAGATATCTGACGAATTTCTGAATGTACGAGTCTAAACGTTGATACTGTCGAAAGGCAGTACACCTTTTACGGTGGTGTCCGTGGATAAGTAAGACTGGTTGTTATGAAAGTCCATGCATCGTTACAGGCGATGCGGTTATGCATGACCGGATACAGGCTTAGAGGAAAGACCTAAAGGTATCCAATGATAGGAATATCGGAACGTGGAAAGCTGGGAACATGGAGGCTGTTGCAGACCGATGAAGTGGTGGATGGGAATACCTTCGCGAGAGGGCAATAACCGTTCTTTATTCCAGTGAGAGCAGTGGCATGGTACCTGTGAAGCCGTGAACAAGTAAGCGGTGGAGGGACGGCCACAAGTCGAATTCAGTAAAAATCATAAAATACACAACAAACACAGCTTCGAGTATGACAAAGAAAATCCAAACTGGAAGGAGAGGATGCCTGTGCCCACTTCGGAGCAGCAAGAAAGGAAAAGTAAACAAAGAAAAATCCGCAATTCAGAGTATTACGACATGGAGTCAACCTTTGACCGTCTGTATGCCGAAAGCAAAAATGGAAAAACCTTCAATCATCTGATGGAAATCATTGAGAGCGAGGAAAACATCAAGCTGGCTTATCGGACGATCAAAAAGAATACAGGAAGTAATACGGCTGGTGTGGATAAGCGGACGATAAAAAGCCTCATGAAATTAAGTGAGGAAGAATACGTCCGCCGGATACGAAATCAATTCAGCAACTATCACCCGCGCCCCGTAAGGCGTGTGGAGATACCAAAGCCCAATGGAAAGATGAGACCGCTGGGAATCCCCACGATCATAGACCGCATTGTCCAACAGTGCGTTCTACAGGTCATGGAGCCGATCTGTGAAGCAAAATTCAGTGAGAATTCAAACGGGTTCCGCCCGAATCGCTCTGCTGAAACAGCGATTGCACAGTGTATGCGGCTGGTGCAGGTACAACACCTGTATCATGTCGTTGATCTTGACATCAAAGGATTCTTCGACAACATCAACCATACAAAACTGATCCGTCAGATCTGGGCATTGGGAATCCGTGACAAAAAGCTGATATGCATCATTAAGGAAATGCTGAAAGCGCCGGTCATCATGCCAAACGGTGAAAAGGTCTATCCGACCAAGGGAACACCGCAGGGAGGAATCCTGTCACCGCTACTTGCAAATATCGTATTGAATGAACTGGATTGGTGGATTGCTTCCCAATGGGAAGAAATGCCAACCAAAACAGAATTCAAGATAAGAGAAAATGCGAGTGGCACAAAGATCAAGAGCCATTCTTACAGAGCTTTGCGCAGAAGCAGACTGAAAGAAATGCACGCGGTCAGATACGCAGATGATTTCAAAATCTTCTGTTCCTCTCACGAGGATGCCGTCAAGGCCTATAAAGCTACAGAATTATGGCTGAAGGACAGACTGGGGCTGGATATCAGTCCTGATAAGTCCAAGGTCGTGAACCTGAAACGGCAGTATTCTGAATTTCTCGGATTCAAGCTGAAAGTTCGTAAAAAGGGCAGGAAATATGTTATTCGGTCTCATATGAGCGATAAGGCGTACAAAAAGGCGCATGAAAAGTTATCCGAAGAAGTGAAGAAGCTGGCTCATTCGTCAGAAGAAGCACAGTTCATGCAGTTACAGAAATACAATTCTGTTGTTGCAGGACTTCACGAATACTACTGTATTGCTACAGAAGTATCTCATGACTTCGGAAAACTTGCCTTCAGTATTAACAAACAGCTCAGAAACAGGCTGAAAGGCGATCTGTCCAAAACAGGATATCTCAAGGATGGGTTTATCAAGCGGAAATATGGAGAAAGCAGACAGCTGAGATTTCTTCACAAGCGGCCTGTGGTTCCGGTGGGATTTGCACAGCCCAAGAACGCCCAGCATAAACGCAAGGCGGTCAATAAGTATACGGTGGAAGGTCGTGAGTTGATTCATAAGAATCTTCAAATTGACACAGAAACAATGCTTTGGGTGATGCGTAATCCTGTCCGGGGCCGATCTATAGAGTATGCGGATAACAGGATTTCACTGTATGCGGCGCAGTACGGCAAATGTGCTGTCACGGGGGAGACAATGGCTCCTCATGACATCCACTGTCACCATAAGCTGCCTGTTAGCAAAGGTGGAACTGATGAATATGCCAACCTGATTTTGATTAAGAAGGATGTGCATACCATCATCCATGCAACACAAGCCCCAACAGTCGAGAGACTCCTGAAATTCCTTAATCTTGAACCTAAACAACTTGTAAAACTTAATAAGCTTCGTGCATTGGCAGAAATGCCACCCATTATTCTTTGAATGAAATGCTGTAACGAAGTGTGTAAGTTGTGTGCTTCATGTCCCAAAACTACTGAATTCGATGGAACGCCGTGTGCGGTGAAAGCCGCACGCACGGTGTGGAGCGGGGGAAAATCCTGAGATAATTTCAAGGGATTACCTATCGCTATCCGGCGCGAATGCTCATAGTCGATAAAGAAGCGGGCAATAAAAAACACACAGATAGCCACC